>NZ_LJZS01000005.1 GCF_001314875.1 Halomonas sp. HL-48 | reverse complement strand
GGACGGTGGTAAGTCGGTCTGGTTTGTTGTTTTGGCGAACTCAAAACTAACCGGTTTTACCACCGTCTCCTACTTTTTCACGCTAACCCGCGATGAACCTTTTTTTGGCCATGCCGCCGGCAAAAGGCGGCTAGCCGCCCTTCGCCGCGATGCCTACAGGTGTTCGACGCTCTCGATTTCGTACTCGACGTCGCCGCCCGGCGTCTTGACGCCCACCACATCACCTTCTTCCTTGCCGATCATCGCGCGGGCAATGGGCGAAGTGACGGAAATACGCCCTGACTTGATGTCCGCCTCGTCTTCACCAACGATGCGGTAAGTGACCCGAGCGTCCGTATCCAGATTAAGCAGCGATACGGTCACGCCAAAGATCACCTTACCGGTCTTGGGCAGCTTGGTGACATCGATCACCTGGGCACCCGAGAGCTTGCTTTCGATCTCCTGGATACGCCCTTCGATAAACCCCTGCTGTTCACGCGCGGCATGATATTCGGCATTTTCCTTAAGGTCGCCGTGCTCACGCGCTTCAGCGATAGCCGCAATCACCTGGGGGCGAGCTTCACCCTTGAGCTGATTCAGTTCATCGCGAAGACTTTTTTCGCCCGCTACCGTCATCGGGACCTTATTCATTGACTAGCTCCTGCATGCAGATCCTGAAGGCGCCGCACCGTAATCTCCCTACCGTACTCAAGCGCCATGCAAACAGCATTAGCGCCCGCCAAGGTGGTCGCATAGGGCACCTTGCGCGCGAGAGCAGTACGGCGAATAACCGAGGAGTCGTTAATGGCCTGACGACCCTCGGTGGTGTTCACAATGTAGGCAATTTCGTCGTTCTTGAGCAGATCGACGATATGGGGACGACCTTCGTAGACTTTGTTGACGTGCTCCACTGCCAGGCCAGCCGCTTCGAGAGCCGCTGCCGTGCCACGCGTTGCACAAAGAGTAAAGCCCAATGTTAGCAGAGAACGGGCCACTTCGATAATCCCCTGCTTGTCCGGTTCGCGCACCGAGAGAAACGCTTTGCGCTCGCCGGTCAAGGCAGGAATCGCCTCGCCCGCGCCGAGCTGCGCCTTGAAGAACGCCTCGGCAAAGGTGTCGCCCGAGCCCATCACTTCGCCGGTGGACTTCATTTCCGGCGACAGGATCGGGTCCACGCCCTGGAACTTGTTGAACGGGAACACCGCTTCCTTGACGCTATAGAAGTGCGGCACGATTTCGCGCTCGAAGCCCTGTTCGGCCAGGGTCTTGCCCGCCATGCAGCGCGCGGCAATCTGGGCCAGCGACGTACCGATGCACTTGGAGACGAACGGCACGGTACGCGAGGCACGCGGGTTGACCTCGATCACGTAGATCTCGCCGTCCTGCCAGGCAAGCTGCACGTTCATCAGGCCTTTGACGCCCAGCTCCACGGCCATCTTCTTGACCTGCTCGCGCATCTCGTCCTGGACGTCGGCGGGCAGCGAGTAAGGCGGCAGCGAACAGGCCGAGTCACCGGAGTGCACGCCTGCCTGCTCGACGTGCTGCATGATGCCGCCGATCACCACCTGCTGGCCGTCGGAGACCGCGTCGATATCGATCTCCACCGCCGCGCTCAGGAAGTGATCCAGCAGTACCGGCGAATCGTTGGAGACCTTCACCGCGTTGGTCATGTAGTTCTCAAGCTCGGAGGCGTCGTAGACGATCTCCATGGCCCGGCCACCGAGCACGTAGCTTGGCCGTACCACCAAGGGGTAGCCGATGACTTCGGCCTTGGCAAAGGCTTCATCAAAGCTGCGCGCCGTGGCGTTGGGCGGCTGCTTGAGGCCGAGCTTGTCGATCATCTGCTGGAAACGCTCGCGGTCTTCGGCGCGGTCGATGGCGTCGGGGGTGGTGCCAATAATCGGCACGCCCGCTGCTTCGAGCTCCCGGGCCAGCTTGAGCGGCGTCTGGCCGCCGAACTGGACGATCACACCCGCCGGCTTCTCTTTATCGGCGATCTCCAGCACGTCTTCCAGGGTCACCGGCTCGAAGTAGAGCCGGTCGGAGGTGTCGTAGTCGGTGGAAACCGTCTCGGGGTTGCAGTTGACCATGATGGTTTCATAGCCGTCGTCGTGCATCGCAAACGCCGCGTGCACACAGCAGTAATCGAACTCGATACCCTGGCCAATCCGGTTGGGGCCACCACCCAGCACCATGATCTTCTGACGATTGGAGACCTCCGCCTCGCACTCTTCTTCGTAGGTGGAGTACATGTAAGCGGTATCCGAGGCGAACTCCGCCGCACAGGTATCCACGCGCTTATAGACCGGACGGATACCCGCCGCCTGGCGCGTTTTACGAAACTCTTTTTCCGCCACGCCGAGCAGCCGGGCGAGGCGGGCGTCGGAAAAGCCTTTGCGCTTAAGCTGGAAAAGCTCACGGGCAGAGAATTCACTCAACGAGCGCTTAGCCACCGCGGCTTCGGTCAATACCAGGTCTTCCAACTGGACCAGGAACCAGCGGTCGATATTGGTCAGGGCAAAGACGTCATCGACACTCATGCCCGCGCGCATGGCGTCAGCCACGTAGAAAATACGCTCGGCACCGGCGGCCTGGAGCTCGCCCTGGATAATCGCCATGTTGTCGGGCGTGAAGTCGGTGATGATCGGGTCGAGGCCGTCGTTGCCGGTTTCCATGCCGCGCAGGGCTTTCTGTAGCGATTCCTGGAAGGTCCGGCCGATCGCCATCACTTCGCCCACCGACTTCATCTGGGTGGTCAGGCGGTCGTTGGCCTGGGGGAATTTCTCGAAGGTGAAACGCGGAATCTTGGTGACTACGTAGTCGATGGATGGCTCGAACGACGCGGGCGTACGGCCACCGGTAATATCGTTCTGCAGCTCATCGAGGGTATAACCCACCGCCAGCTTGGCGGCGATCTTGGCGATCGGGAAGCCGGTGGCCTTGGAGGCCAGCGCCGAGGAACGCGACACCCGCGGGTTCATCTCGATCACCACCAGGCGTCCGGTCTGGGGATCCATGCCGAACTGCACGTTGGAGCCGCCGGTTTCCACACCGATCTCGCGCAGCACCGCGAGGCTGGCGTCACGCATGATCTGGTATTCTTTGTCGGTCAGCGTTTGCGCCGGGGCCACGGTGATCGAGTCACCGGTGTGCACGCCCATGGGGTCGAAGTTCTCGATTGCGCAGACGATGATGCAGTTGTCGTTCTTGTCGCGCACAACTTCCATTTCGTACTCTTTCCAACCCAGCAGCGACTCGTCGATGAGCAGCTCGTGGTTGTTGGAAAGCTCGAAACCGCGGGTACAGATTTCCTCGAACTCTTCCTTGTTGTACGCCACGCCGCCGCCGGAGCCGCCCATGGTATAGGAAGGCCGAATGATCGTCGGGAAGCCCAGTTCCGCCTGGATTTCCCAGGCTTCATCCATGGTATGCGCGACCTTGGCCTTCGGGCACTCAAGGCCGATGCGCTTCATGGCCTGGTCGAACAGATCACGGTCTTCGGCCATATTGATGGCATCGGCGTTGGCGCCGATCATCTCGACGCCGTACTTGGCCAGCACGCCATGCTTTTCCAGATCCAGCGCGCAGTTCAGCGCGGTCTGGCCGCCCATGGTGGGCAGAATGGCATCGGGCTTTTCGACTTCGATAATTTTCTCGACCGCCTGCCAGGTAATCGGCTCGATGTAGGTGGCATCGGCCATGGCCGGGTCGGTCATGATGGTGGCCGGGTTGGAGTTGACCAAAATGACCCGGAAGCCCTCTTCGCGAAGCGCTTTACACGCCTGGGCGCCGGAGTAGTCGAACTCGCAGGCCTGGCCGATCACGATCGGGCCAGCGCCAATGATGAGAATGCTGTTGATGTCGGTACGCTTGGGCATAACGGTTCCCGCTGAAAAAGTGACAATGAGCGAAACATTCGGCGATGCGGCAATCGGCGTTAGCGGCGCGCCTGCATCATGGCGATAAAGCGGTCGAATAGCGGCGCCACATCGCGCGGGCCGGGGCTGGCTTCCGGGTGCCCCTGGAAGCTGAACGCCGGCCGGTCGGTGCGCTCAATGCCCTGCAGGGTGCCGTCGAACAGCGAGCGGTGCGTGGCACGAACGTTGTCCGGCAGCGTCGCTTCATCCGCTGCGAAACCGTGGTTCTGACTGGTGATCATCACCGTGCCGCTATCCAGATCCTGCACCGGGTGGTTGGCACCGTGATGGCCGTGGCTCATTTTGACGGTTTTCGCCCCCGAGGCCAGCGCCAGCAGCTGGTGCCCCAGGCAGATGCCGAACACCGGCGTGTCGGTTTCCAGCACTTCCTGGATGGCTTTAATCGCGTAATCGCAGGGCTCGGGGTCGCCGGGGCCGTTGGCCAGGAAGACGCCATCCGGGTTCAGCGCCATCACCTCAGCGGCGGGCGTCTGCGCGGGCACCACCGTCAGGCGGCAGCCGCGCGCGGCCAGCATGCGCAGGATGTTGAACTTCACCCCGTAATCGTAGGCCACCACGTGGTAGGGGCGCTCGCCCTGGGTCGCATCGGCGTAGCCTTCACCCAGGGTCCATTCGCCTTGCGACCATTCGTAGGCTTCTTTACACGACACCTCTTTGGCCAAGTCCATGCCCTTCAGCCCTGGAAACGCCTTCGCCGCTGACAACGCCCGCGCCACGGCGTCGTCACCTTCAGCCTCAGCGCCCGCCAGAATGGCCCCGTTCTGGGCGCCTTTATCACGCAAAATGCGCGTCAAGCGGCGGGTGTCGATATCGGCGATGCCCAGGACGTTCTGGCTTTTCAGATAATCGGAGAGGGTTTGCTCGGAACGGAAGCTACTGGCCAGCAAAGGGAGGTCGCGAATCACCAGGCCCGCCGCCGCAATCGAGGCGGATTCCACATCCTCAGCGTTGACGCCGGTATTGCCGATATGGGGATAGGTAAGCGTGACGATCTGGCGGGTGTAGGAAGGGTCGGTGAGGATTTCTTGGTAGCCGGTCATGGCCGTATTGAACACCACCTCGCCGCTTGTTAATCCATCTGCACCAATGGCGATGCCGTGGAACACGCTGCCATCTTCCAGGGCCAATATTGCGGGTTTGCTCAATGCGGGGTTATTCAAAACAAGATCCTCCCATGCTGGTGGGAGCCTGTGGGCGCAGGCTCAGCAATGTCTTCGTTATCCACGACGCGTAACACCATCGCGATTCAACCTGGTCATTCTCAAAACTGTTTAGTAAAACTGGGGCCGTAAAAAAGCGGGACGAAGCCGATAAAAAATAAATCGGTTTCATCCCGCTTGTTGTTCAGTGCCCTTCGGAGTCGCTCGCTCACTACAATTACTACAGACAGGTCAGCGTACTCGGGGCAGGCTTTGGGCTGGCCAACGCAACAAGCGCGCCGTCTGAGCTTTCCTAGCCACCCGGCCAAAATTTTTGAAATGTTACAGGAAATTCTGGCAGAAAACCACCCCTTAATCCCAGGACCGTGCCAGCAACAATTCTCCCGTCGCAATGGCAACCGCTTACTCCAGCCCCAATACATCCTGCATATCGTAACGCCCGCTCGCCTTGCCCGCGACCCAGCGCGCCGCGCGCACGGCACCCTTGGCAAAGGTCATGCGACTGGAGGCCTTGTGGGTAATTTCGATGCGCTCGCCTTCGGTGGCGAACATGACCGTGTGCTCGCCGACGATATCGCCTGCCCGCACGGTGGCGAAGCCGATCTCTTTGTCGCTGCGCGGGCCACACTGCCCCACCCGCTCGAACACACCGTGCTCTTTCAAGGTGCGGTCCAGGCTTGCCGCGACCACTTCGCCCATTTTTATCGCCGTACCGGACGGTGAATCGACCTTGTGGCGATGATGGGACTCGATCACCTCGATGTCGTAGCCCTCATCGCCCAGCGCTTTGGCGGCGGTTTCCAACAGCTTGAGCGTCAGGTTCACGCCCACGCTCATATTGGGCGCGAACACCATGGCAACACGATCGCGAAAGCCATCCAGCTGCGCCAGCTCGTCATCGTTCATGCCGGTGGTGCCTATCACGATGCGCTTGCCGTGCTCGGCGCAGAACGCAAGGTTGGCAAGCGTCACCTGCGGGGCCGTGAAGTCGATCAGCACGTCAAAGTCGTCGACGATATCGCTCAGGTCATCCACTGCTGCCACACCGCGCCTGCCAATGCCCGCCAGCTCGCCGATATCGGCGCCAACCAATGAGCTGCCCGGCTCCACAATACCGCCCGCCAGGGTCGCGTCAGCCTCTTGTTCAACAGCATTTACCAGCGTGCGGCCCATCCGGCCGGCGACGCCTACAATTGCAACTCGGGTCATTGAAACTCCTGCGCTTGGTTTTTTCAGCATCAACGTGGGTCTATCGCGTGGCGGCGATTATAGCAGACGCGCGGCAGGAATCAGCGCCGCCGCAGGCGGTTAGTTCTCCCAGACGATAACCAGTTCTTCATCGCCGGCCATCCGCACCAGATGGTGCTCCACAACGCCTTCCAATTCGTCCAGGTGTGCTTCTTCAAGGGTCTCGATCGCCACCGCCAGCGTCTCCGCATCGGCTCGCATCAGGCAGGTGCCCGTGGCAAAGGCAATCCTTGCCTCTTGCCCCGATTGTTCAACGTCAAACGTCTGCGACCAGTGGTTGCACAGGCGTTTCATCAGGCGTTCGCCGGAGGGCGTGGCGATTTCAGCACGGGATAAAGGCATGGGGCGTCTCCGCATCAATAGCGAGTTAGTACCCACTAGCGTAATGCGCGCAGTGCCCGGCGCCAAGCAACGAATGGTCGCTGGTCGCAACAGCGCGTTCAACGGCGTGACAGGGCACCCACCAATCCCGGTGATGAGACGTATCGACAGGTGCCGGCGTTTCGGTAATAATAGCGCGCCCTGAGAATGCGAATTATACGCACAACGGGTTTTGTTACCGGCTCAGGCCTGCACCGGGCCTTCTTGAGCGGCGCCACCCACTTGTTACTTAACCGGTTATGAAGGGATTTATGACTAGCCACGTTTCCAAATTGTTATTGAGCGCACTGTCCGTCCTGAGCTGCGCCGCCGCTGTCGCCGACGATATCACCGTCACCGATGTTACCGGACGCGAGGTTACCCTGGACGCCCCGGCTGAACGGGTGATTCTGGGCGAAGGTCGGCAAATCTATCTGCTGGGCCTGCTGGAACCCGAGGATCCCTTTGCGCATGTGGTGGGCTGGCGGGAAGACTTTTCCCAGGCGGACCCCGATAACTATGCGCGCTACGCCGAGCGCTTCCCGGAAATCGAAGACCTGCCCACCTTCGGCGGGTTCAAGGACGGCACTTTTGACGTCGAGCAGGCCGCGTCCCTCTCGCCCGACGTCGTGCTGATGAATATCGAGGCCAAGGCGGCCACCGAAGATGCCGGCTACGACGACAAACTGGCCGAGCTGGATATTCCCATCGTCTACGTCGACTTCCGCGAAGACCCTATCGCGCACACGATTCCCTCCATGCGCATCATCGGCCAACTGATGGGTGATGAAGCCGCCGCCGAGACGTTTATCGACTTTGCCGAAGCGCAGATGGCCCGGGTCACCGACGTCATCGAAGAAGCCGACCCCGAGCGCCCCAGCGTCTTCATCGACCGGGCGGGCGGCTACTCCGACGAGTGCTGCATGAGCTTCGGCCCGGCCAATTTCGGCGAATATGTCACCCTGGCGGGCGGGCGCAATATCGCCGAGGGCATTATCCCCAACAGCTTCGGCAACCTGAACCCTGAACAGATCATTGCCGCCGACCCGGAGCACGTGGTGGTGACCGGCGGCAACTGGGATGCCTATGTGCCCGGCGGCGACTGGGTGGGCATGGGCCCGGGCGCGGACATGGATAAAGCCCGCGCAAAGCTTGAAGCCCTGACCGAACGCACGGCCATGACCGGGATTCGCGCGGTGGAGTCGGACAACGTTCATGCTATCTGGCATCAGTTCTACAATAGCCCCTACTATTTCGTGGCCGTTCAGCAACTGGCCAAGTGGCTGCACCCCGAGCTGTTTGAAGACCTCGACCCCGAAGCCACCATGCGTGAGCTGCACGAGCGCTTTTTGCCCATCGACTACGAAACCGGCTACTGGATCTCCCTGAATGACGAGTGACGCCATGACAGCGGCGCCCGACTCCCAGGGGCGCGCCTTCTATCGCAGCCAGGTATTCCGCCGCCAGATGATTCTGGCGGCGCTGGTGGTGGCGCTGTTCTTCAGCCTGTGCGTTGACCTGGCCCTGGGCCCGGCACGCTTCAGCCTGGGTGAGGTCATCACCGCTCTGTTCACGCCCGACAACGTCAGCCGGCAGGCAAGCGTCATCCTCTGGGAAATCCGCATGCCGGTGGCCCTGATGGCGCTGGTGGTGGGCGCCAGCCTCTCGGTGGCGGGGGCGCAGATGCAAACCATCCTGAGCAACCCGCTGGCCAGCCCATTTACCCTGGGGATTTCGGCTGGCGCAAGTTTTGGTGCAGCGTTAGGGCTCGCTTTTGGTGTCGCGCTGGTGCCTGCCGCCATTGAGTTTGTGGTGCCCATCAACGCCTTCGTGATGGCCATGTTCACAGCGTTCTTAATTCATGCCTTAAGCCTCAAGCGCGGCGTGACGGTAGAAACCATTGTGCTGCTGGGCATCGCCATGGTGTTCATCTTCAACTCGCTGATGTCGCTGATTCAGTTCTTTGCCAGCCAAGAGGCCGTATCCGCGGTCGTGTTTTGGACCATGGGCAGTCTGACCAAAGCAACCTGGCCGAAATTCTGGGTCGCGCTGAGCGTCTTGGCCCTGGTGATACCGCTGCTTGCCCGCCACGGCTGGGCGCTCACCGCCATGCGACTGGGCGACGCCAAGGCCGAAAGCATGGGTGTGAATCCGCGCTCGCTGCGCCTGGAAGTGCTGATACTGGTGTCACTGCTCGCCGCGATTGCGGTGGCGTTCGTCGGCACCATCGGCTTTATCGGCCTGGTCGGGCCGCACATTGCACGGATTCTGCTCGGCGAAGATCAGCGCTTCTTCCTGCCCGGCTCGGCGCTGTGCGGCGCGCTGATTCTGTCGGTGGGCTCGGTGATTTCCAAAATCATCATTCCAGGCACCATCATCCCCATCGGCATCATTACCTCGCTCGTGGGCATTCCCTTCTTTCTGTTCCTCGTGCTCAACCACAAGAAGGCCTCATGGTAACCCTACAGCTGACTCGCGTTTCCGCCCGCTACGGACGTCAAACCATCATCGAGGACATCACCACGCCGTGCTTTCAGGGCGGACAGGTGGTCGCCCTGCTGGGGCCTAACGCCGCCGGCAAGTCGACGCTGTTCCGGCGCATTCTCGGCCTGCTGAAAGGCGACGGCGAGGTGGTCATCGGCGGTACCAGCGTCGAGCGCCCGGTGGCTTACATGCCACAGGAAACCGGCGCAAGCGCGGTGCTCACGGTGTATGAATCGGTATTGCTGGCGCGCATGCAGGGGCGCAGCCTGAAGGTCATGGCCGACGACCTGCCCCAGGTGGATCGCGCGCTCGAGGAATTGAACATCACCGGGCTTGGCGAGCGCGATATCGGCGACCTCAGCGGCGGGCAGCGTCAGCTTGTCAGCGCCGCCCAGGCGCTGGTTCAGGAACCCGAGATCCTGATGCTGGATGAGCCCACCTCGGCGCTGGACCTCAACCGCCAGATCAATCTGCTGGGCGTGCTCAGACGTCTGGCCGACGAACGCAACATGCTGATCATGGTCGCCCTGCACGATTTGGGGCACGCGCTGCGTTTCGCCGATGCCGCCATGATGCTCGAAAACGGCCGCCTGATTGCCTGCGGCGATACCGCCGAGGTGATAACCCCGGCGCTGTTACGCCAGGTCTACCGCGTGGAAGCGCGCATCGAGCCGTGTTCCAAGGGGCGCCCTCAGCTTATTGTCGAAGAAGCCGTTTAAGCCGCCGCCCTTCCATGGCGGCCAGCGCCACCCCGCTCAGCATCAGCGGGAGTGCCAGCAGAAAAGCACTCGAGACAGGTATCCCAAACAGCACCCAATCCGCCAACACGGGCCAAACCAGGGCAATATACTCAAAGGGCGCCAGGCGGGACGCCTCCGCGTAGCGTAACGCCAGCGTCATCGCGATATGCGCCGTTCCGCCAAACAGGCCCGAGAGCACCAGCAACCCAAACTCCGCTGGGCTAAGCGCCGCCCAGCCCAGCGGCAAAGTTGCCAGCCCCGCCAGCGCTGCCACCAGAATAAAGTAGAAGGCGATGGACGCCGCCGTTTCGGTGCGTGAAATACGCCTGACGGTCAGCAGCGCGCCAGCGGTCAGCAACGCACTCAGCCCGCCCAGCGCATAGCCTGCCAGTTGACCATGCGCGCGGCTCGCCTCGAGCCCCGGCAGCACGAGTACGGCCACCCCCGCCAGCGCCAGGCCCAGCGCGCCCGCGCGATACAACGAAAAGCGCTCGCCCAGCAGCAGCACCCCGCCCACGGCCATGAACACCGGCGTCAGCTGAGCAAGCAGCGTGGTTTCCGCTACGGGCAGCAGCGCCACCGCCGCAAAGGAGGCAAACATGGCGGCGGCCCCCAAGCCGGAGCGCAGCGCATGGCCTAGCGGGCGACGCGTGGCCAGCCCGCCGGGAAACTCCCGGCGCAGCACCAGAAACACCACAATGGGCACGAGCGCAAACAGCGAGCGGTAGAACACCGACTGCCCGACCGGCACCGCGTCACTGACCGCCTTGATGCACACCAGCATGCCGGTAAACAGCGCCCCTGACAGCACCCTGAGCAAGATACCCCTGGCGGGCCTTTCCTGACGGTTATCCATGGCGATCACTCTTCCCAAACGGCAAAAACCCCCGGACGAACCGGGGGTTTTTAACCCAACACTTAGCTAGATAGCTCTCGCTGAGCCTTACGGCTTCATCTCTTCAAAGAACTTCTTCACGCTGTCAAAGAAGCCGGTTTTCTTGGGCGAGTGGCTGTGGCTATTGGTGCCGTCCAGGCTCTTCTGCAGCTGACGCAAGAGGTCTTGCTGCTCGTCGTTGAGATTAACCGGCGTTTCCACCACGACCTTGCACAGCAGATCGCCCGGAGTGCCGCCACGCACGGGCTTGACCCCTTTGCCGCGCAGCCGGAACAGCTTGCCGGTCTGGGTCTCGGGCGGAATTTTCAGCTTCACGCGGCCGTCGAGCGTCGGCACTTCCAGCTCACCACCGAGGGCGGCATCGACGAAGTTGATCGGCACGTCGCACTGCAGGTGCTTGCCGTCGCGCTGGAAGATATGGTGCGGCTTGATGGCCACCTGGACATACAGATCGCCAGGCGGGCCACCATTGATGCCACTTTCGCCTTCCGCGTTGAGACGGATACGGTCGCCGGTATCCACGCCGGGCGGAATTTTCACCGACAGTGTACGGGTCTCGCGCACGCGCCCTTCACCGTTACACTTATGGCACGGCACCTTGATGTGCTGGCCTGAGCCGTGGCACGTTGGGCAGGTTTGCTGAACCGCGAAGAAGCCCTGCTGCATACGTACCTGGCCGTGGCCGTGGCACGTCGGGCAGGTATCCTTGCTTGAACCCGGCTCGGCACCGCCGCCGTCACAGCGATCGCATTCGATATGCCGCGGTACGCGAATGTCGACGGTAGTACCGGCAACCGCGTTTTCCAGGTCCAGCTCCAGGTTATAGCGCAGATCAGAGCCGCGTGCGGGCGCATTGGGACCGCGCCGGCGTCCGCCGCCACCGAAGATATCGCCAAACACATCGCCGAAGATGTCGCTGAAATCGCCGGCGCCACCGCCGCCGAAACCACCGCCACCAAAGCCGCCACCCTGGCCGTCGACGCCGGCATGACCAAACTGGTCGTAGGCCGCGCGTTTTTCGCTGTCGGTGAGGATTTCGTAGGCTTCCGATACCTCGCGGAATTTTTCCGCTGCGGTGTCGTCGCCCGGGTTGCGATCAGGGTGGTATTTTTGCGCCAGACGACGGTAAGCCTTCTTGATCTCTTTCTGATCAGCCCCTTTGTCGACACCCAGAACTTCGTAATAATCGCGTTGGGACATGGGTCCTACGCCTCTTGGTTAGCTATGCATTCAAACTGCACATTTAACTATGTTTTGACGACACGGTAGTTAAAACAGCCAGCTACGTGTGCCGTTGACGTGGAAACAGCAACGCGGGAGTTGCCTCCCGCGTCACCGATTACCCTGGCAGAAAGAGGCGCTTACTGCTTCTTCTGCTCGTCGTTGACTTCTTCGTACTCGGCGTCAACCACGTCTTCCTCGGGCTTGCTGGCCTGTTCGGCACCCTCTTCGCCCGGCTGCTCGGCGGCTTCCGCCTGCTCGGCGTACATCTTCTGCGCCAGTTTGCCGGACGCTTCGGTCAGCGCGTCGAGTTTCTGCTGAATCAGCTCCTGGTCGTCGCCTTTGGTGGCTTCGTCGAGCTCGGTGATGGCGGTTTCGATGGCCTGTTTCTCGTCATCGGTCGCCTTGTCACCGGCTTCTTCCAGCGTTTTGCGGGTGGCGTGGATCATGCCGTCCGCCTGGTTACGCAGCTGCACCAACGCCTCGAACTTCTTGTCTTCGTCGGCGTGGGCTTCGGCATCGCGCACCATTTGCTCGATCTCTTCGTCGGTCAAGCCGCTGGACGCCTTGATGACGATCGACTGCTCTTTACCGGTCGCCTTGTCCTTGGCCGAGACGTTGAGGATACCGTTGGCATCCAGATCGAAGGCCACTTCGATCTGCGGCACACCGCGCGGCGCCGGCGGAATATCGGCAAGGTCGAAACGACCCAGCGACTTGTTCTGCGACACTTGCTTGCGCTCACCCTGAACGGCGTGGATGGTCACCGCCGTCTGGTTGTCATCCGCCGTGGAGAAGGTTTGCGTCTTCTTGGTCGGGATGGTGGTGTTCTTCTCGATCAGCGGCGTCATCACACCACCCAGGGTTTCGATACCCAGGGTCAACGGCGTCACGTCGAGGAGCAGCACGTCTTTCACGTCGCCGCCCAAAACGCCACCCTGGATCGCCGCACCGACGGCCACGGCTTCGTCCGGGTTCACGTCTTTGCGTGCGTCCTTACCGAAGAATTCAGCGGCTTTCTGCTGAACCAGCGGCATGCGCGTCTGGCCGCCGACCAGGATCACGTCGTCAATTTCAGATGCCGACAGGCCAGCATCTTTCAGGGCCATCTTGCACGGCTCCATGGAACGCTGCACCAGATCGTCTACCAGCGACTCCAGCTTGGCGCGGGTCACCTTCACGTTTAGGTGCTTCGGACCGGTGTTATCCGCCGTGATGTACGGCAGGTTAACGTCGGTTTGCTGAGCGCTGGACAGCTCGATCTTGGCTTTCTCGGCCGCTTCTTTCAGACGCTGCATGGCCAGATTGTCGCCGGACAGGTCGATACCGCTGTCAGACTTGAACTGGTCGACCAGGTAGTTGATCAGCGCAAGGTCAAAGTCTTCGCCGCCCAGGAAGGTGTCACCGTTAGTAGCGAGCACTTCGAACTGGGTTTCACCGTCGACATCGGCCACTTCGATGATCGAAATATCAAAGGTACCGCCGCCCAGGTCGTATACCGCGATGGTCTTGTCACCGCGCGACTTGTCCATGCCGTAAGCAAGCGCCGCCGCAGTCGGCTCGTTGATGATGCGCTTGACGTCCAGACCCGCGATGCGACCCGCATCCTTGGTGGCCTGACGCTGGCTGTCGTTGAAGTAGGCCGGTACGGTGATGACAGCCTCGGTAACGGTTTCGCCGAGGTAATCTTCCGCGGTCTTTTTCATTTTCTTGAGCACTTCCGCGCTGACCTGCGGCGGTGCCATTTTCTTGCCTTTTACTTCCACCCAGGCATCACCGTTGTCGGCTTCGGTGATCTTGTACGGCACCATCTTGATGTCTTTCTGTACGACGTCGTCCTTAAAACGACGACCAATCAGACGCTTAATAGCGTAGAGGGTATTTTCCGGATTGGTCACCGCCTGGCGTTTTGCCGCCTGACCAACGAGCGTCTCACCGTCTTCGGTATAGGCGATGATGGAGGGCGTCGTACGGCCACCCTCAGCGTTTTCGATAACTTTTGCACTGTCACCATCGAGCACCGCTACACAAGAGTTTGTGGTGCCCAAATCAATGCCAATAATGCGTCCCATAATTAGAACCTCGGATTCGGTTGTTTCAATACGTCAAACTGATTGCGGGTTATCCCGCGGGGTTGCCCTTTATTTGGGGGCCACCTGAAAGTTTTCAAGGCCTGTTTATGGCCGGATCACCTATGATTCACTCGCCTTCTGACTGACCACGACCATCGCGGGACGCACCAGGCGCCCGTTCAGCGAGTAGCCCTTCTGCATGACTTCCATCACGGTGTTGGGCTCGAGCTCGGGATTCGGCACCATCGCCATGGCCTCGTGGACCTGCGGGTCAAAGGGCTCACCCTGAGGGTCGATGCGCTCGACACCAAACTTGTTCAACACATCAAGCTGCATCTTCAGCGTCATCGAGACCCCTTCGCGATGCACCTCGGAGGCGTCTTCCTGCATCGACTCGAGCGCCTTTTCAAGGCTGTCGACCACCGGCAGCAGATCCTTGACAAATTTTTCCAGGGCGAACTTGCGCGCCTTTTCGGCTTCTTGCTCAGCACGACGGCGTACGTTCTGCGTTTCAGCAGCGGCCCTCAACGATTGATCATTGGCCTCCGCCAGGCGCTGCTCCAGGTCTTGCACCTGAGCGGCCAGGGCATCGACTTCCGAGCCATCATCGACTTGATCGACAACGGTTTCATCGTCGTTGATCAGGCCTTCCAGCTCGCCTTCGATCAAGCGGTCTTCCGACGCCTGCTCGGGCGTTTCGGCCTCTTGCTCACGGCGGGCAAGCTCGTCGTCCAACGGGGTTTGCGGTTCTTTTGCCATGCCTTGCTCCTGCAACGTTCGGGGGGCTGTTCAAATGCCCAATAGTAAGTAGCAACGTAAATTGGCTATGCACGGTATATGGGGACCATAAAAGCCATCTCAAGTGGGCATTGAAGCGCGTTTTCGACTACTGTATAAAACAACAATACTAAAGCGCTCTGGCGGCGCTTGCCCTGCTGTGCCTCAGGAGGCCCTAATGCTGACTCAGCTTGCTATTCGAGATTACGCGATCGTTGAGCACCTTGAGCTCGACCTGACCCATGGCATGACCGCGATTACCGGCGAGACCGGGGCCGGTAAGTCGATTTTGCTGGGCGCGCTGGGCCTTTGCCTGGGCGAGCGCGCCGACGCCGGTAGCGTGCGCCACGGCAGCGAACGCACCGACCTCTCGGCGCGCTTTGATATCCACCACCTGCCCGCGGCCCGCGAATGGCTCAGCAGCCGCGAACTGCCGTGTGACGAATGCCTGCTGCGGCGAGTGGTGACGGCCAACGGCCGCTCCAAGGCGTGGATCAATGGCCAACCGGCCACCATCAGCGACCTGAAATCGCTGGGTGAACGGCTGGTGCAGATTCACGGTCAGCACGCCCACCAGGCGTTGATGCGCGAGGAAACCCACCTGGCGCTGCTGGATGATTACGCAGGACTGCGCGACACCACCCAGCAGCTGGCCGAGACGTATCGCGATTGGCGCAGCGCCAATCGGCGCCTCAAACAGCGCAAGGAAGCGGGCAGCGAAGTGGAAGCCAAGCGCCAACTGCTGCGCTATCAGGTGGAAGAGCTTGATCAGTTGGCCCTGGCCGACGGCGAACTGCAAACCCTGGAAGACGAGCAACATACCCTGGCTCACGCCGACGAAACCCTGCGCGAAACGCAGTTTGCTGCTGATTGTTGCGCAAGCGACGAAGGCGGTGCGCTGTCACTGCTCAATCAGGCGCACGCGCATCTAAGCGCCCTGCCGGGCAGCGACAAGGGCACGCTGGCCAATACGCTTGCCATGCTCAGCGACGCACGCATTCAGGTCGAAGAGGCCGCCAGCGAACTCAACCGCTTTGCCAGCACCACCGAGCTCGACCCCGAGCGGCTGGCCTGGGTGGAAGAGCGCCTGGCCGACGTTCACCGCATCGCGCGCAAACACCACGTTGCGCCGGAGGATGTCTGTGCGCTGCATGCCGAGCTCAGCCGCGAAGTCGCCGAGCTGGAGAGCGGCGATAACGATATCGAGGCCCTGGCCGCCCAAGTAGCAGAGCTGCGCGAGCGCTATCGCCGCGACGCCAAGCGCCTGAGCGAGGGACGCCAGAAGGCCGCCGTGCGACTGGGCAAGGAAGTCCAGCAGCAGCTGAGCTTCCTGGCCATGGGTAAGGCACGCTTCGAGGTCGACGTCACCGCTCGCGATACCCCGGCGGCGGAAGGCCTCGACCAGGTGCAGTTCCTGATCAGCGCTAACCCCGGCCAGCCTGCCCGACCGCTCACCAAGGTGGCGTCGGGCGGCGAGCTGTCGCGCATCAGCCTTGCCATTCAGGTGGTCGCTGCGTCTCACTCCACCATTCCCAGCCTGGTGTTTGACGAAGTGGACGTCGGGGTCTCCGGTGCCACCGCTGAAATTGTCGGCCAACTGCTGCGCAAGCTGGGCGAAAACGGCCAGGTCATGACCGTCACTCACCTCCCGCAGGTCGCCGCCCAGGCGCATCAGCATCTACATATCGAAAAGCGTGCCAAGCGCGATAGCACGCTCACGCATATGGCGCTGCTGGATGAAAGTGGCCGGGTAAGCGAGCTGGCCCGCATGCTGGGCGGCGTCAAGCTGTCTGACCAGACCCTCGCCCATGCCCGGGAAATGCTCAACGCCAGCCAACGCCAGCCCCATTGACGGCAGCACAACTCATCAAGCGCTTGATCATATAGCCAATAAAAACGCCCCCAGGCCGCCCGACATTATTTGCCGAGTAGCCTGGAGGCGAGTCTTGGGACGCCAGCAACACTGGCAGGCGCCCTACTTCTTGTTAGTAGGCCCGCTGTCTTGGCGCGTGATGTCCGACCCACGAGGGCGCACGTACAACACCAAGGCATGGTCAACTAACTCGTAGCCGTGCTCTTCAGCAATTTCTTGCTGACGACGCTCAATGATTTCGTCAACGAACTCAACGATCTCACCGCTTTCCAAACACACCATGTGGTCATGGTGATCTTCTTGCGTCATCTCGAATACCGCATGACCACCGTCGAAATTGTGACGGATCACAAGACCGGCTGACTCGAACTGAGTCAGCACACGGTAAACGGTCGCCAGCCCCACATCTTCACCCGCATCTATCAGTGTTTTATACACTTCTTCTGCGCTAAGGTGGTGCTGACCCGAAGCATTTTCGAGAATCTGCAGGATTTTGACACGCGGCAGGGTCACTTTCAGCCCGGCTTTACGTAATTCATGGTTCTGATCGGCCATGGTTGCTCTTCGCAGTAACAGGTTAGGTCGGGTATGATCGACCGAAACCACGATAGTGAAGAATAGGCTCAAATGCAAAAATTGACTCGTATCATCACGCTTTCCGTCTCCATTGCCGTTATTAGCGGCTGTAGCTACGTAGGCGTGTACAAACGCGACATCCCCCAGGGCAATCTAGTCACCGAGGAAATGGTCGACCAGCTGCAACCGGGCATGACCCAGGAACAGGTGACCTACGTGATGGGCCGCCCGCTGCTCGAGGCGCCCTTCGATGCACGCCAGTGGGATTACGTGTTCCGGCTCGACAAGGCCTACGAAGACGTTGAACAACGTCGGGTCACGCTGACCTTTGATAACCAGGGAAGGCTTGCCGATATCGACCAGGAAGGCGACATGTCCGACGATATTCCTCTCGACTTTGAAAACGACGGAGGGCCGGCCACAGACACCGCCAATCCAGGTGAGGCCGCTCCCAACCAACCGGCGCAAGACTCGACGTCCACACGGTCACCCGCAGGCTCCGAGCTCTAATCGGCGGTGCCGCTTGCCTGGCGCTTTGCGCGCTCACGGCGAGCGGCTTTGGGATCGATCAGCAGCGGCCGGTAGACCTCCACCCGGTCGCCCGGTGCAAGTGTATATTGCGCCGGGTCGCGCAGCGCCTGACCGAAAATCCCCAGCGGCGCTTGATCAAAGGTTTCCCGGGGCAGCTCGGGAAACAGCGTGGGTAGGTTCGCAAGCGCCACGGCCTCTCGGGCTGTCGTGCCCGGCGGTACGTCCAGCGCAATCAGGTGCTGCTTATACGGCATTCCGAACGCCACTTCGACCGCGTAGGTGTCAGCGGCCATGGAGCTCGTCGGCCCGCCGGGTGAATGCGTCGACAAGCTGGCCGGCAATCTGCTGGAACAATTTGCCGAAGGCCATGCCCAACAGGCGGTTCGCAAACTCGAATTCCATGTTCAAGCTCACCTTGCAGGCGCCATCACCCATCGGGATGAACTGCCAGCGCCCGGTCAGTCGCTTGAAGGGGCCGCTTACCAGCGACATCTCGATACGTTCCGGCGCGAAGAGGTCGTTTCGGGTCGTGACCGTTTGCTCGACGCCAGCACGCCCCAGGGTCATTTCGCCGACCAGGTGATCGTCGTCATGCTCGAGCAAACGCGCACGCCGACAACCCGGCAAGAACTCAGGATAGCGTTCGAAGTCGTTGACCAGATCGAACATTTGTTTGGGGGTGTGCCGCACCAAGGCGGAACGATTGACGGTTGGCATTGACCTCTCCGCTGACTTCACAGTGCCCAAGGCGTATCATGGGAATCATAGTTAAGACCTTGAATGGTATCACGCCTCCCCACATAACGAAGGGGGTGTCACAGACAGATCGAATATGAGGTTTCATGGCCACGAAAAAAGGAAAGAGCAAAGGCCCTACCAGCAACGTTATAGCCCAGAACAAGAAGGCACGCTTTGAGTACCACATCAACGAAACCTTCGAAGCGGGCCTTTCGCTGGCAGGATGGGAGGTCAAAAGCCTTCGCGCTGGTAAAGCACAGCTCACCGACACCTATATCTTGATTCGCAATGGTGAAGCCTGGCTGCTGGGCAGCCATATCATGCCGCTGAATACCGCCAGCACCCATGAAATCGCTGACCCCACGCGCACGCGAAAGCTGCTGCTGCATCGCAAAGAGATCGCCAAGCTGTTCTCGGTCACCCAGGACAAGGGCCACACCTGCGTGCCACTCAAGCTTTACTGGAAACGCAACAAGGTCAAATGCGAGCTCGCGCTGGTGACCGGTAAAAAGATTCACGACAAGCGCGCCACGGAAAAGGACCGCGACTGGAATCGCCAAAAAGGGCGAATCATGCGGGAACATAACAAGGCGTAGCTGGTCAATGGATGGCGAGCACGTTAGAATGCTTGCGTAGTTAAGGGGGCGACATGGTTTCGACGCCGGTGACAACCCCTGCGGTGCATGCCGAGAGCGTGATGTATCTCGTAAATACCACATCACGACAAATAGTCGCAAACGACGAAAACTATGCTCAAGGCGCGCTAGCAGCTTAAACCCTGTTAGCTTCTTGTCTGGCCCCAAGGCGATGTGCCTATTCATCGCTGAGGGGATACGAGCTAAAAATGATAGGATCGCGGTTGACGGCGTCTTCTCGTCAATCGTTAAACCTTAGAAGACTCGCGTGACTGAATCCTGATCGTCGGAGTCAGCCGCGCTAAAGCAAAAGACGAAATCTAAGCATGTAGAGCCAATGGGCGAGTGCTGGCGGACGCGGGTTCAATTCCCGCCGCCTCCACCAGACACCCCTTCGAATCAAGCACCTCCGGGTGCTTTTTTCGTTTCTATAGGCCAAAAAAAACTTATCTAGACATGGTGTAGTCAGTCTTTAAGCCACCTTTTAACTCGTCTCGCTTTTACCATGTGAAATGAATTTATTCTATCCAGAGGTAATAGACAGGCAGTGAGCCTGGCTCGCACACTTCGAATGGACACTTCTCATTCTGGACAGGGCTGCGCGTATCGGAGCGGGTAGCGTTGGAATGAGGCGATATCGAACGGCGACAGAAGCTGTGCAGGATTACCCGGGCAATCACTCAAGCTTCAAAGGGAGAGGCGGAAACCACAAAAACCACCGCGGGCACCCGCACAATCGATATCCTCCCCAGGGCATTAGAAGCTCTCAAAGCACAAAAAACCATGAGTTACCTCCACCCAAGTGGCCGGGTCTTCATCAACCCGCGCACCGGGGAACCATGGACAGGCGACCAAGCCATTCGCAAAACTCTTTGGGCACATGCGTTAAAGCGCGCTGGCGTTCGGTACCGCCGCCCTTACCAGACCCGCCACACCTACGCATCAATGATGGTCAGTGCGGGCGAGCCACTGGCTTGGGTATCGAAGCAGATGGGACATACTAGCGTGGTGACTACGGCCAGGATTTATGCGGGGTGGATACCGTCGACGAATAGCGAGACTGGGATGCTTGCTGATATGGCTTACTCAAGATCCTTTTAAAAGTTTATGCTAGTGCAGATAGGCTTGATTATAAATATTTTGCAACAATTCAAACAATGGACGAAAGCCTTCAAAATTAACGTCTTCAAACCCTTGCTTTTTATACAAAATATTTTCAGCAAAAGCAATCTTTGAAAGACTTACCTTCTCTTTGCTTACCATACTATAAGCGTCATTATCGACTATAAGCCCGCTACCGGGCTTTGTCTTAACAACGCTCTCAGTGTTATGAAATCCTTTAGCATCAAATTCAGAATTCAAGTATATTCTTCTGTTACTTGAATCTTTTCTTTCCAAGTCAGCATCAAAATAATACATCTCAATGCAAAAAAGCTCGTCATCTTTCCTATGCTGGGGCTTCGGAGTTAAAGCAGCCCATATTTTGTTTCCAAACCATCTTGAAGATTCACCAGGCGCTATATCAAGCTTAGAGGTAACCTTTTTCAAGTCGTCATCAAAAAGATAAACCTTAAATTCCTGATTTGGCTCTTTACGATCTTGGATTAAATATTTCTCTAAATCAGGAGCGCCATTAACTTCAGATTTATCATCAAATCTAAAATCTAGGTGCATGAATTCACCCTTTTCTCTAAAGTAGTTCTTTGCTGCCTGTATATGTAGTTGATCTGTCACGCCTTCAGTATAAACAACAAGCTTTTTGTTATTCTCCATTTCATAGCTGCGCTTGTTAAATGTATACCCGTCATCTAAACGACTAAGCCACATGGCATATTTCAGGTATACAGGGTCTCCATATCCTTTCACGTAACCTAAATATTCGAGTTTTGACCGAACTGCATTTTTAAAAGCCCTAGCGTAAGAAGGATTTGGCTTTAATTCGTTATACTTAGCTGCTGCCACATCATAACCATCTTTTCTCCAAGAGTGGAGCATGGCCCTTAAATTAAGTACGTATTCTCTATCAACATTGAGCTTTTCATTGATCTTTATACCAGCAGCAATCTGACGGTTATGCTTGTAGGCCACTGAGAGCTTATTTTTATTAAGAGAGAACCCATGAGTCTCAAAAATATCTTCCAAGCCATCATTTATGTTACAAAAACCGACTCCATCATCATGTTCTAACTTGCATATAGAACCAGGCATAAATTTTTTATAAGTGGAAATGAATATATCATCGGCATAACGAGAATATTTGCATCTCACAGACCTTGCATATTCCAAAAGGTCTCTGTCCAAACCTCGACAGATGAAGTTAGAAATAATAGGGGAAGCCGGAGACCCCTGAGGCAAGACATCTTCTTTACAACATATCTGTGCTAACAAGACTGCAATATTTCTAGGAAAAGAAAATGGCTTAGAACTAAAAAGCCCTATAACCCTACCAATATGGATCGATGGGAAAAAGTTTTTTATGTCTGCTCTGAATAGAACCTTGGACCTCAAATGCACTTCTGCATTGCGCTTAACACCACCATTTTTGACATAGCCATAAACCCCAGTCTTAGGTTTATAAACTTCAAATAGTATCGTTGCAATTTGACGCTGAAGCAATTTTAGAGGCTTTATAGGTGCATCAATAATTCGTTTTCCGCCAGTTTTCTTTGATATCTCAAACGAATTATATTTTTCTTCATGAGGAAGCTTAAATAATAAATAATTTAATTTTTCTGTTGATATACCTAAAAAGGCAGACAGCTGGGCTTTGCTTTCGATATTTAAAAACTTTTGTATATTTACATCCATGAATGTGGCCTTGGGCTCTACATTACGCTATGAGTAACACCTATTAATAAGGCAATCCCAAAATGTCGAGGAGATGCAAGCCGTAGCAAGAAGCCCTCGTGCCGAGAAAGTTCCTTCTCAGTCTAAAAACAGCCCGAAGGCCACAGAGCATTTTTAACATTTACTAATCAGTTCTGTAAATCTCTAAAGTCCACATTTTGTCTACATGCATAGCCAAAGCATTGATTTATCGAGAATTAACGCGGGTTCCATTCCCGCCACCTCCACCAGACACCCCTTCGAATCAAGCACCTACGGGTGCTTTTTTCGTTTCTACGGTTGCCACAGGCTGATCTAGCCAGGCGAGCAGGTATTAAAGTCGCCTAAAAAAAGCGCTGACCGTTTGGCCAGCGCTTTGTCGTCATTCGAACAGGTTAAACGGTATGCTGCCGCGACCGCTGCTGCTTTAATGCGCAAGCATTTCTTCGACGATGTCTTCACCGTCCATTGACGAGGGATAGTACGTCGGCCAGTGGGTCACTTCTTCTAGCAGCGCTTCACGGTCATCGCCCCAGTAGAGATGGTAGTGATGCGCATCGGTGGGGTAGATGCTGTGATCGCTAAACTGGATATATTGGGGCAGATCGTCATCAGCGGCGTCTTCAAGCGCGTAGATGAACCGCACACCGCGGTTGCCCGCCTCGTAAGTTAAAATCTCGTAGCCATCGTACTGGTAGTCCCCGGAGATTTCCTCGCCGTCCTCATAAAAGGTGACGTTGTTGCCGTCAATGACGATACGCTCTACATCCGTTTGATACCCGGTGTCGTAATAGGCTTTGTATTCTTCGGCGGTTTTGTCACCCTCCTCTGCTTTGTCCGCAAACACTTCGTCAAGGGTGCCGTCTTTCAGGTACGGATAAACGGATTGCCAGTCGCCCTCCCAATCGGTGAGGTCGCGATCTTCGACCTGGTCATCATCAAAATAACCGGCATAGATATCGCTGTCCTGGTCATCATCATGACTATGACCATGGTCGTGGTCGTGGTCGTGGTCGTGGTCGTGGTTAGCATGGTCGTGATCATGGTCATGATCGTTGGCGCTAACGCCTTGAATACTTGCCAAAATCAAAGCGCTCAATGCAAGTGCGCTCAAGCTTTTCGGTGACAGTATTGTCATGTTCAGTTGCTCCTTGTGCTGGTGACAGGCCATTCCGCGGAAAATAAGATATAATATAACATTTCATATATCAACTAGACTTCGTTGGTTGGGCATGACCTGCGCGCGGGCACAACGACCCGCTAACCGAGCACACGCTCCAGAATGGCGTGATAAACGGGGATCCCCAACATCACGTTGAGCGGGAAGGTGATCCCCAGCGATGCCAGCATGGCCAAGCCGATGTTGGCGTCCGGAATGGCGGCACGCATGGCCGCGGGCGCCGCAATATAGGAGGCACTGGCGGCCAGCGCGGCCAGCATCACCACCGACCCGATGGGCAGCCCCAAGGCAGCGCCCGTCAGCATGCCAAGCAGTGACAGCAACGGTGGCGCCACCAGCGCAAAGGTAACCAGGCGCCAGTGGTGCCAGGGCATTGGCCTGAGCGTTTGCGCAGCGGTCAGGCCCATTTCCAGCAGGAACAGCGCCAACACGCCTTTGAACGCACTGGTAAACAGGGTGGTGACTTCCTCGCCCTGGAAAGGCCCGTAAAGCGCACCGATCAACACCCCGCCCGCCAGCAGAATAACGCCGCGATTGGTCAGGGTTTCATGCCAAAGCTTGCGCGTGCTCTCTTTGACCGCGGCGCCCTGATAGCGCCGAAACAGCGCGATAGCCACCATGATCGCAGGTAGCTCCATGGCCACCAGGTAAAGCGTGACTTCGCTGCCAACCAGCAGATCCCGCGACTCCACGTAGGCGAGCGCCACCGCAAAGGTGCCTGCGCTAACCGAGCCGTAATGGGCGGCAATACTGGCGCTGTCGGCGGCGGACAAGCGCACGAGGCGCCGTAGCACGGGCGCCAGCATCAATGGAATCAGCGCCGAGAGCAGCGCCACGCCCAACAGTTCGGGCACCAGCCCCCAATGCAGGTTGCCGTAAAGCGCCATGCCGCCCTTCAAGCCGATGGTCAGCATCAGCAGCAGGCTCAGGGTGTCGTAGGTGGCCTTGGGCACTTCCAGGTCCGACTTTACCGCTCCGGCAACAAGCCCCAGCAGAAAAAACATCACCACAATATCCGGCATCGCGTTAGCTCCACAGCGTCAAAAGAGGCTGCATCTTGCGATGGCGGAAGCAAGTTAACTAATCATATATTTAAAAAATTCTATAGATAATAATCTATACTGCCCAGAATCCTCTTCTCTTCATGCGCGAAGCGAGCCCTGTCATGAACATCCGCCAGCTGACCTTCAGGTTGCTTCAGGTTTACGTCACCGTGGTGCGCTGCGGCTCGGTGAGCGAAGCCGCACGACAGCTGCACCTGACCCAGCCGACGGTATCGCAACAGCTCAAGCGGCTGAGCGAAGCGGTTGGCGGCGGGCCCCTGCTGGAGCACCACGCCCAGGGCTTGACCATGACCGCCACCGGACAGGCGCTGTATAACGCCAGCCGCGATGTGCTGAGTCGCTTCGAGGACTTTGCCGACCAGCTCGGGCCGCTTCACCAAGGCAGCAAAGGACGTTTCAGCATTGCCCTGGTGAATACCGCCCAGTACGTATTGCCACGCTTGCTTGGCCCGTTTAGCCAGGCGTTTCCCGAGGTGGACGTAACCGTGCACATCGGTAACCGCCGCCAGCTGCTGGCGCGCTTCGAACGCCATGAGGACGACCTATATGTGTTCAGCCACCCGCCGGCACTCTCTCATGCAGTGGCCGCGCGCTTCATGCGCAATCCACTGGTCGCCATTGCGGCCGCCGACCACCCACTGGCCCAGCAAGCGTCGATTGTCATGGAGCAACTGCTCAACGAGCGACTGTTGCTGCGCGAGCCGGGGTCCGCCACGCGCATGCTGCTGGAAAGCTGGCTGCAGGAACACGGACTCGCCATGAAAACGACGCTACAGATGGCCAGCAACGAAGCCATTCGCGTCGGTGTAGCAGCAAGGATGGGGGTTGCCGTATTATCGGAGCACGTGCTGCCCAACGAGCATCCAGAGCTTGCGGTGCTGCACATTGAGGGGCTGCCCATCGAAAGCCACTGGCAATTTATCGTGCGCAACGACCAGCGGCTGCCACAATCAGCCCAGCGCTTCTTGCACTACGTCGACGAGCACCTAGACCAGTGGATTGAGCCGCGCTTTGTACGCAATGAATTACCGGGGCTTTTGCGTTTGTATCCCACCTTTCCCCCCGCCACTGACGGACCACCATGAAACCGCTGCTGCCATGCCCCATTTCGCGACCGTTAACCGCCAGCAGGGCACGATGCCGCGCTCACTGTAAGGAACGCACAACATGCTATATGCCCTGAGTTTACTGGTGGGAATCGGCTTTCTGACCCTGGGCGGCGAGGCCTTGATACGGGGTGCCGTGGCAGGCGCCAGACGGGCAGGGGTTTCCCCTCTCCTCACGGGGCTGGTGGTGGTCGGGTTCGGCACATCCGCGCCCGAGCTCGTGGTCTCGATAGACGCCGCCATCAACCAGCAGCCGGATATCGCGGTGGGCAATATCGTAGGCAGCAATATCGGCAATATTTTATTGATCCTTGGGTTGTGTGTGCTGATCTGCCCGATGACCGTTCAGCCCCAGGCGCTGCGCCGGGATGGCTTGGTCATGGTGGCGGCCAGCTTGCTGTTTATCGGCCTGGCGTTTAGCGGTGCACTTGGCCGCCTGGATGCCGGGATATTTTTGGCCGGTTTGGCGGGGTATCTGGTTTGGGCTTACCTGAGCGAGCGTCAGCAGACCATCCCCGCCGCCGAAATGCACGCTGCAGAAGCGGATGAGATGACCGCCCTGCCCAAGTCGACGATCAGCATTGTAATGGCACTAGCCCTGGGCCTTGGCCTATTGATCGGGGGCTCGCAACTTCTCCTTTACGGCGCGATCGGCCTGGCCCAGGCCATGGGGATTTCAGAAGCCGTCATCGGCCTGACAATCGTGGCGGTCGGCACGTCACTGCCGGAAATGGCGGTGTCGGTGATCGCGGCCCTGCGTCGGCATGCAGATGTTGCCGTGGGCAATATTCTGGGCAGCAATATCTTTAACATTCTCGGCATCCTGGGGATATCGGCATTTTTACAGCCGCTGCCGATCGCCGACCGGGTCGCCGCATTCGACCAGTGGATCATGCTCGGGGCAGCCGGTGTGCTGATGGTCTTTCTATACACCGGGATGCGACTATCGCGCCTTGAAGGCGGCTTATTACTGGCCGGCTATGGGGTGTATTTAGCCTTAAGTTTTAGTGTGATTAGCACTATCTAAAACGGAAGATTCGCCAAGTTGCTATTAGCAAAACGATTAATTTGCTAAAAAATGATCTTTAACAGTTAAGAACCGCTAGGTTCATTCGTTATTATTACGTATTGCATCGCAATACAGACTGATAGACTGAAGCGGTTTTTAGATCCTTCCTATTAATCTACCGAAAGGAAATGCATCGTCATGCCTTTTTTTCGACCTCCAAGCCAGCCACGATTCGATCGTCGCTGGCTTTTTTTGTTGGCAGCCTTGCTGCTGGTATTCAGTCCTGCCGTCCTCGCCGTCACGGGTGAACTGGACCTGACGCAATCGGTTGTCGGCTTTTTCGCGCTGGGTATTTTTGTGCTGGCCTATGCGTTGGTCATGGCCGAAGAAAAGATCCACATGCGCAAGTCAAAGCCCGTGCTGGTTGCCGCCGGCATTATCTGGAGCCTCATCGGCTGGGTGTATGTTCAGAACGGCATGTCGGAGGCCTCAGAGGGAGCCTTCCGCGTGACGCTTCTGGAGTTCACCGAGCTGATGCTGTTCTTGCTGGTGGCCATGACGTATATCAACGCCATGGAAGAGCGCCGGGTTTTTGATGCGTTGCGCTCGTGGATGCTGCGCATGGGGTTCAACTACCGGACCCTGTTCTGGCTAACCGGCGGCCTGGCGTTCGTGCTGTCGCCGATTGCCGACAACCTTACCACGGCCCTGCTGATGTGTGCGGTGGTCACCAAGGTGGCCGAGGGCGACAAGCGCTTCATCAACCTGGCGTGTATCAACATCGTGGTTGCGGCCAACGCCGGCGGCGCCTTCAGCCCCTTCGGCGACATTACCACCCTCATGGTCTGGCAGGCGGGTATCGTGCCGTTCCAGGACTTCTTCATTCTGTTTTTCCCGGCGCTGGTCAATTTCCTGATCCCCGCCGTGATCATGAGCTGCTTCATTCCCAACAAGAAACCGGAAAGCGTGCAGGAAGACGTGTGGATGAAGCGTGGCGCGCGGCGCATCGTGGTGCTTTTCTTGCTGACAATCACCACCGCCGTACTTTGCCATACGTTACTCCACCTGCCTCCGGTACTGGGCATGATGACCGGCCTTGGCTATCTGCAGTTTTTTGGTTATTACCTGCGCCGCAGCCTGCCGCGTTCGCTGGAGCGCAAACGCGAGCGCTACAGCCGTCGTGGCGACAACAAGAAGCTGGAACAGCTGGGTAGCGTCGTGCCGTTCGATGTCTTCAACCGGGTGGCGCGGGCCGAGTGGGATACGCTGCTGTTCTTCTACGGGGTTGTCATGTGTGTGGGCGGGTTGGGCTTCATGGGCTATCTCAGCCTGCTATCGGAAACGCTATATCTCGGCTGGAACCCCACGGCGGCCAATATTGTGCTGGGCGTGATCTCAGCGGTGGTGGATAACATTCCGGTCATGTTCGCCGTGCTGACCATGGAGCCCGACATGTCGCAAGGCCACTGGCTGCTGATTACACTTACCGCTGGCGTCGGCGGTAGTCTGCTGTCGATTGGTTCTGCTGCGGGGGTGGCGGTCATGGGGCAGGCGCGTGGCGCCTATACCTTTATCGGTCACCTAAAGTGGTCGCCGGTCATCCTGCTGGGCTACGCCGCCAGCATCGTGGTGCACATGTGGCTTAACGCCGAGAGCTTTGCGCTGTTTGGCTGACGGAACGCTGGTCGGTTGACAGATGCCCTGCCGTTAACCCGGCGGGGCATTTTTCATTCAAACAGCTTGTCGATGGACCTGGGGCGGCCGAGCAAATAGCCTTGATACCGGTAGCAACCGTGACCTTTTAGCCAGTTCAACTGGGCCTGGGTCTCCACCCCTTCGGCCACCACGACCAGCCCGAGGCTCACCGCCAGCAGAATAATCGTATCGACAATGGCGGCGTCCGCCTTGTCCGTGAGTACCTCGCGGATAAACGATTGATCAATCTTGAGCTCATCGAGCGGCAGCCGCTTCAGGTAGCCAAGCGATGAATAGCCAGTGCCAAAGTCGTCCAGCGCAAAGCGAATGCCCTTTTCGCGGAGTTTGAGCATGATATGCCGTACGCGGGTCGGCTCACGCATCAGCAGGCTTTCGGTGACCTCCAGGACCAGCCGGTTGGGCGGTGCCTGGGTTTGTTTCAAGTGGTGCTCGACGCGGCCCACAAAGTCGGGCTGCTGGAACTGAACCGAGCTGACGTTGACCGAAATGGTCAGTGACGCATAGGCGGATTGCCGCGACCACTTGGCCAGCTGCTGACAGGCCTGGGTCAACACCCACTCGCCGATCGGAATAATCAGCCCGCTCTCTTCCGCCAGGGGAATGAACTCGGCGGGCGAGACCCAGCCCCGTGCAGGGTGATACCAGCGAAGCAGCGCCTCGACCCCGGTGGTAACGCCTTTCTGATCCACCTGTATCTGGTAGTGCAGCGCCAGTTCACGACGCGCCAGGGCATGGTGGAGATCGGCTTCCAGGTTCGCCCGTTCCAGCACGCTCGTCTGCATGTCGGGATTGAAAAAGCGCAGCGCGTTACCGCCCTCAGCCTTGGCCTGCTGAAGCGCCATGTCCGCCTGCTGCAGAACAGCGTCCAGCGAACTCGATTCGCCATTGAACAGCGCCAGCCCCACGCTTGCGCTGATCGGCAGCGAGCGACTGTTGCGCAGTTGGTGAATAGTGGTCATCAGCTGGCGGGCGATGCGCTCGGCCCTGGCCGCGGCCTCTAGCTGCTGATCACCGAGCTGTTCGAGCATCACGACAAATTCGTCGCTGCTGAACCGCGCCAGCATGGCATCGCTTTCCAACGCTTCGCGCAGCTGTTCGGCGACATTGACCAGGAGCTGATCGCCGCTGGCGTGCCCCTGAAGATCATTGACCAGCCGAAAGTTGTCCAGGTCCACCAACAGGATCGCGCCGAACTGATCTCCATGAGCCTCTTCGTCAATGGTCGTCGCCAGGGATTCCATCAGCAGACGCCGATTGGGCAGCCCGGTCAGCGCATCATAAAAGGCGAGATAATGCGTGCGCGACTGCATCTCCAGATATTCAGTCAGCTCAGTGGAGATACCGCACAGCGAGGGCGGCTCACCGGGGGTGACCGTCAGTGGCATCTTGATCGACAGAAAGGTGCGCACTTCGTCGTCATGCTTCAGGACGCTGCGCTCTTCCAGGGTGGTTTTTTCACCCGACGCCAGCACGCGGCGGTCTACCTGGGTAATCTCGGCGGCCGTGGCGGCGTCGAAAAACGCCTCGTCGCGCTGGCCGATGACCGCTTCCGCCGGGCAGCCAAACAGCTCGCTGATGCGCCGATTGACGTACTGGTAGGTCAAGTCGGGCGACTTGATGTAAATGTAGGCGTCCACACTGTCCAGAATGGTCGCTAGCATGGCTTCATTGGTCGCCAGCCGCACCCGCTGGTTCGCTATCCGCCGCCTCATCAGCAAGCTGACCACCAATACCAGCGCCAACGCGCCTAACAGGGCTGCTACCCCCCAGCGCAGCCAGCCGGAATGACCGGGGGACGCTACAGCCCCCGCCGCCTGCCAGTCGCGCAGAGTGGCGAAATACAGCGAGTCGCTATCAGCTTTCCAGCGGGTCAGGTGCCCGTCAATATCCGAAAGCACCGACTGGGGCAAAGAAGGGGACGCGGCGTAATAAAGCTGGACGGGCTGAAAAACCACGGGAGAACTTTCCAGGCCGCTCTTTTGCGCGCGCCACTCGCCGAACTGACGGCTGGCCGCGGCGGCATCGGCGTCACCGTCGGCCACCCTGGCAAAGCCTTCCTCAAAGCTTGCCACACGAACCCAGTCCACCGGGATGTCAAAGCGCTGGGTGATATCCACCAGGTAGTGTTCTTGTACCGAGCCATCCACTACCGCCACGCTTTTTTGGGCAAGATCCACCACGGCGTCGATTGAAACACCTTCGCGCTGATAAAGCTGGGACCAGCTGTGCAGCACGGGCTCATTGTGAAAGCCGAATCGCTCGGCGCGAGCCTCGTTCCATGCCACGCCGGGCAGCAGGTCAATGTCACCGCGCTCAAGCATTTCCAGGCAGCGCTGCCATTCACAGCCAACGGGTTCGACCTGCCAGGCCTCACGCTCGGCGATGGCCATGAACAGGTCGCCAAAGATGCCGCTCAGCTGCTGACGGTCGTTGAGCATCAGCTTGGGCGGGTTGTCGTAAACCCCGACGCGCAACGGTTCATTGGCCATCAGTGCTGGCGCCATTAGCACGCTGCCGAGTACAAGCGCGCTATGCCCAAGGTAAAAGCGACGCGCCTGGCGTACGTTACGACCGGGCTTGTTCACCGCCAACGCCACCATGGTACTGGTTAGGCACCGGGCATGGTCAGGGGGCCGGCACGTTCAACGACACGCAGCCAGGCAGGGTCGTCTTCAACGCGCTCGACGAAGCGGGCAATCGCCGGGTATTCCGCCATTGAACCCGTCGCCGCGACCGCCTGAAGCGGGAAGCTCATCTGCACGTCGGCACCGCTTGGCCACGGGCCGGCAAACTGGTCGCGGGCGGCCAGGTAGTCATCGATGAAGCGCAGGTGGCGGTTGATTTGCGGATCAAGAAAGCTGCTGTTGACGGTCTGGGTGATGCCTTTGGCGATCGGTTTCACCAGCCAGGGGGCACGCTTGGGCAGTTGGCCGAACACCAGCTTCATGACCAGCAGCGGCATCAGCGAGCCTTCGGCATAATGCAGCCAATAGCGGTAATCCACCCAGGCGTTGAGATCGTCGCTGTCGGGTTGGCAGCGCCCCTGAGCATAGCGTTGTAACAGATAGTCAATAATCGCCCCGGACTCGGCGACGGTGAGTTCGCCGTCGGTGATCACCGGCGACTTGCCGAGCGGATGGATTTTCCTGAGCGCCTCAGGGGCTTGCTGGGTGGAAGCATCGCGTTGATAGACGCTGATCTCGTAGTCGAGCCCGAGGGTTTCGAGTAGCCATAAGATACGGTGTGAGCGGGATTTTTCGAGATGGTGGACGTGGATCATGGGCACTCCATAGGCGATTGGGCTCGCCGACATTGCGTCGACGCCAGACTTCCTTGCACTGTGCGCCCATTCAGCATAGCAGCGTTGGACGCGAAGGAGGAAACCCCTGTTTTTCGCGCATTACCAACGCTAACATCACCTTAAGTACGGCGTTCGGAAAAACGCCGCAGGAGTCCCTCCAGAGGTGACCACTTTCCCGCCAGCCAGGGCGCCAACAGGCGCATCGAAAGCGGAATAAACACAAACACCATGACCGGGGTGAGCATCAGCGTGCTGACCAGCACACGCGGCAGCATGGGCCAGTCGGCCAGGGTGCTGCCAAACAGCCACTGAAACAGCACCGATACAGGGAAAAACGCCAGCCATATCGCTACGGCCTGCTTCCAACGCGGCGGCGCGGGCGAATGCGACTGAAACCAGGCATCGAGGCCCGTCGCGCGGTGCTCATGCGGGGCCTCAAACAACCCCTGCCCGCGGGCAAGCCAAGCATGCCGGGATGCCGAGTGCTCCCACATGGCAAGCGTATCGGCGCTACTGAAGCGAAAAATAATCTGGTATTCATCGTCATCGGCGGGCGGCGCCAACACTCCGGACCCCAGGTAGCCGGGAAAGTCCGCGGCCAGCTGACGGCCTTCGTTCAACCAACGGGTAAAATGCGGATAACGCCCTTTGGCAACGCGTCGCGCCACCATTAAGGTGACCGGTGAGGCAGACATGGTATATCTCCTGATGGCTCAGCAGCCGACGCCGGGTAGGCAGGCTGCCAACGTCCCGACGGGTAAGTCGGGACGTTGCATTGAAGGCACCATTATAGCCTAGTCTGGATTTTTTTGGCGGCCCGGACCCGCGTGGCGCGCCTAACGCCCCCCCAGCGGATGGCGACGCTCACCCCGCTGATACGCGCGCACATGCTGATAAATCTCAACGGCGCTGCGCACCGCCTGCGCCTCATTGCGGTCAAGGGTCACCATCGGACCTCGTTCACGGCCGTCGGCGCTCACCAGGGCCTCGACGTCATCGCGGTAGCGTTCCAGCAAATGCTCGAGGTTCATGCGTACGCGGTGGACCTCCAGACGGAAGGCGTCCTGCTGCTCTTTGCGCCGCATGATATCCAATGGGTTCGAGGCCGCCTCCATGATGCTTTCCAAGGTGTTATTGACCAGCCTTTCAGCGGTGTTGAGGTTGGGGATGACCTCATAAACGACTTCATGTAACGACACATCGGAGGTGGTGTGCAGCATAGTAAGGGTCAACCAATGGTAATCGGGTGGATACTGATAAATCGGCCTTGCTCAGAAAACTTTAATCGATAGGTCCCATAGACGCCGTCATGGGTCATCACGTGGCGTAGCGCTTCTGCCGGAAACACCACCCGGCGACCGTCAAGGCTATAAGTATACACCTGGGCAATCCGCCCCTCGTAGTGCGCGAGGCAGACCTCGTAAGACAGGTTAATGACCACATCAATCGTTTGCATTACCTTGGTTCCCCGCCTCTCTGCGGCCCGTTCATACAATGCTCACTTGCGCAACCGGTACGCCTCGCCGATACTTCAGACTCTTCCTTTGTTCGCATGGATATCGCGCCATGACCATCGCCGTGTTGGGTGCTGCATCGCTTTCCGCCTGGGCATCGCCAACGTTCAATGCCGGAGCGGCGACACTCACCCCTTCACCGGCCAGCGCTGCCAACGCTGACCCTGCCGAGCAGGACGCCGCTGATCAGACCTCGTCAAGCGATGAGTCCGGCGTTGCCCCAAAGGCTGCCGATGGCACGCCCCTGGGCCCCGAGCAGATCGAGCAGCTGGAACAGCTCAAGCAAACCGACCGTGCCGTGCGGCAACACGAGATGGCCCACCAGACGGTCGGTGGCGCCTATGCCGGCGGCGCAAGCTACGATTACGAAGTGGGACCCGACGGCCAGCGCTATGCCGTGGCCGGTGAAGTATCGATTGATTACGGCCCGGTGCCCAACGACCCGAAGGCGACCATCGAGAAGATGCAGACGGTGATTGCCGCCGCTCTGGCTCCTGCCGACCCCTCGCCCAAGGATTATCAGGTCGCCGCCCAGGCCAGGCAATATTTGCTTGAAGCCAAACTGGAGGCTGGCATGCAGTCCCGCGAAATGGATCAGGCACGCGCCGGTGCCGAGGGCAATGACCGTGGTGACGCCCCCGTACCCGACCCCAGCACGGAGACACGAAGCGCGGCCTAACACTAACCCGTTAGCGCCTGACTAGTGAGTCCTACCCAGCGCGGTCCAGTCGTCCCGCTTGGGCCATGCCACCAACCATTTGGGCAGCTCTTCAGCGGGCATGGGCCGCGCAATACCATAGCCTTGGGCTAATTCGCACCCACGCTCGATCAGCGCTTTGGCATGGGCCAGCGTTTCCACGCCTTCCGCCAGCATCGGCCGCTGAAAGCGGTTCGCCATGTAGATCACGCTCTCGACGATGGCCATGTCATCTGGGTCTCTGAGCATGTCGCGGACAAAGCTCTGGTCGATCTTGATCAGGTTCACCGGCAGCTGACGCAAATGCGTCAGCGATGAAAACCCGGTGCCAAAGTCATCGATGGCAAAGTTGACGCCCAACGCCTGGCACTTGGCCATGGTGGTCAGCGCAGCCTGTATGTCATGCATGGCGGCGCTTTCCAGCACCTCCAGCTTGAGCAGCCCTGGAGGAACCTGCGGATAGCGCGCCAGCAGCTCACCCAGGCGCTGGCTAAAATTGCCCAGCAGCAGGTGCGAAGGGCTGATATTGACGTTGATAGGCAGCATGATGCCCGCTGATTGCCACGCCACCAGCTGGCGCATCGCCTGTTCCAGCACCCACTCCCCGAGATCGACCTCGAGCGGTGTCGCCTCAATGATCGGCAGGAACTGGCCCGGCGCCATCAGCCCCCGCTCGGGATGCTGCCAGCGAATCAGCGCTTCGACGCCGACCACCTGGCCGGTACGCATATCGACCTGGGGCTGATAATAAAGCCGCAGTTCGTCGTTCGCCAGCGCATCCACAAAGCGTTGACGCTTCTCGTGGCGCACTTGCAGCTGCCGGTCGTGATTGGGATCAAAGACGTGGAACGTATCGCGGCCGCGCTGCTTTGCCCGATACATGGCCTGATTGGCATGACGCAGCAAGCCATCTCCCTGAGCCGGGTCATTGGGATAAAACGTCACTCCGAGGCTCGCCGTGAACTGAACCGTGTGCCCGTCTACAAATAAAGGGCGCCGTATCGAGGCCAGCAAGTTCTCAAAGAAGGCTTCTTCCACGCCATGGTGAAGCAATAATACAAACTCATCGCCGCCCACTCGAGCCAGCACATCGTCGCCAAACAGCAGATGACTGATGCGCTGACCGAAGGTCGAGAGCAGCGTATCGCCCACGCTCGAGCCCAAGCGATCGTTGATCGACTTGAAAAAATCGATGTCCAGCGAGCAGACCGCCAGTGGCATCTGCTTGCTTTCAGCGTGCTGAATGGACTCCTGGATGAGCTGCGTTAACAGTTGGAGATTAGGCAGGCCGGTCAAGGCATCAAAATAGACTTCCCTGTTCAGATGCCGTGCATGGGCAGGAATCGCCGATAAATCCGCCAGGACAATCACATGGTGGTCAACGTTGCCCTTATCGTCGCGCACCCTGTTAATCGACATCATGCCGGGATAAAACTGACCATCGTGGCTACGGTAACTCACCTGACTTTTACTGCGGTCGCGCAGTTGGAGCTCTTCACGCATCAGCCGGGTAGTGCGACTATCATCCAACGGCAGGATACTGAACGCCTCGGGCGTCTTGCCCTTCACGACGGCAAGCGGGCAGCCGGTGAGTTCGCTAAAGGCCGGATTGACATCGATCACGCAGTTATCGGCGTCGGTAATGATAATCGCCTCGTTGGCATGCAAGAACGCCGCCTGAGCGGGTAACAGTGCGGGCATAGTCGTGGGGTCGTTAGGCGTTAACGACGATGCATGCAATTGAGGCAAAGACTGCGCCTTTGGCGTCGTAAAAGGCTGGCTCATACGTCCTTGCTCTCCTCGTTAATTATGAAATGACAACGGTCATCGCCGCGCTACCACCCGCAAGAAGACACGACTTCGGTTTTGAAATCAACGCTCTTCATCCAACGCTTTTCAATCATAAAGATGCATTAATTCAACTTATTACATCACTAGGGCCGCGACAGTTCGTGGCCACACTACAAGCTGTACGCCCACAGGCGTTCACATGAATGAGTATTAAATTAGCCATAGTTTATACGAAATAAGCCATGGTCGAAGCGGCTACACGCCCATTTTGCTGACGCGGGGGTATTTTTTAATGGAAAATAATTCCATAAGCAACTATCGGCCGCCCCGGCTTAATCTTTAGGGCAGGATAAGCATCATGGTGGTGCAACGCGCGAAGAAGACGACCGCAAGTCGCAAACGTTGCTGCAGAGCGGTTCAATGCGGAGCAACATCAAGGGGTGGGACTGGCGGCGCCCAGAAAGCGCTGCTGCCAGTAATCGACATCCAGCGGCACGCTGACCACCTCGCGGCCGCTGCCGGGGGCGTGAATCATCTGTCCCTGGCCGCGATAGATACCCACGTGGGTGGCCTTTTGTCTGGCGCCAAAAAACAACACGTCGCCGGGGCGCGGCGTGTCTACGCTGGGTAGCTGGCGAAACTGCTGGTCGGCGGTGCGGGGCACGCTGATCCCAACTGCCTGATAGACCATCTCCACCAGCCCCGAGCAGTCAAGACCATCAGGGGTATTACCACCCAGGCGGTAGGGTGTACCCAGCGACTGCTGGGCATGGGAGAGAATCAACGCGCGCTCCATCGACAATCCCTGGGCGTCGTCGTCCAGGCGCTCATTCAGCGCGGTATCGCGGCTGGCACAGCCGGCCAGCACCAACATCATCAGCAAACCTGCAATGGGTAACCCGCGCGTCAACGGCATGGCGGCGTCTCTCCTGGGCCCGTTCGCCCTAAGCATGGCGCAACCACGCCGCCGCTGCCAGCGGGATTACATGATGGCGTGACGGACGCGGGCGGAAATCCATTCAGAGACCAGCACGGTGACGAAAATCATCACGAAGATCACGCTGACCTGATCCCAGGCAAGGCTATTGATTGAGGCATTCAGCTGCAGGCCGATGCCGCCCGCCCCCACCAGACCCAGCACTGTCGATTCGCGGATATTGATATCCCAGCGATACACGCTGATACCGGCGAAGGCCGGCATGATCTGGGGTAATACGCCATAGTTCATGACCTGCAGGCGGCTCGCACCGGTGGCGCTGATCGCCTCGACCGGCGTCGGATGAATCTCTTCGATGGACTCATAAAGCAGCTTGCCGACAAAGCCGATAGAACGCAGCGCAATGGCGATGATCCCCGCCAGGACGCCGGGGCCGAGAATGGTCACCAGCAGCATCGCCCAGATCAGCGAGTTGATCGAACGCGACGAGACGATCACCATCAGGGCGATGCTACGCACCAGCGGGTGCGGCGTGGTATTACGGGCAGCTAAAAACGCGATCGGAAAGGCCATGATGATCCCCAGCAGCGTGCCCAGGGTGGCGATGTTCAGGGTGTCCCACATGGGCTTCCAGAGCACGTTGGCGTAGCCCCATTCCGGCGGCATCTTGCGGCTGATCAGGTCGGCCCCCTGACGGCCGGCGTCTTCGACGAACACCCACATGGTATTGTCGGAAATCATCTTCCAGCAGATCAGAAACAGGCTGACACCCATAAGCCACGCCAGGTACTGGAGCCATTGCGCGCGGGTCGTGCGCCGCCGCCAGACCGGGAGGCCCTGGGAGGTGGTGGATACAGGCATAGCGATTCTCCAGGGGAAACGGGGTTATGAATTACTGGGTCCAGCGACGAACATGACTGGAGCTGTACTCGCACAGCAGCACGATGGCGATGATGATCAGCAGAATCGCCGCGGAGGTATCGTATTCGTAGCGGCTCAGCGAGGTGTCGAGCGTGGCGCCGATCCCTCCCGCGCCGACAATGCCAATCACCGATGACTCGCGGAAGTTGATGTCCAGACGGTACATGGATAGCCCAATCAGCCGCGGCATCACCTGGGGCTGGATGGCGTGATTCATGGTTTGCCCCCAGCTCGCGCCGGTGGCGCGCACCGCTTCCACCTGGCGCCAGTCCAGATCTTCGATATCTTCCGCCAGCAGCTTGGCCATGAAGCCGATCGTGGCGAACGCCAGGGTGATCATCCCCGCCAGCGGTCCGAAGCCGAACATCACCACAAACAGAATGGCGATGATGACCTCCTGGAAGGTGCGCGATACGGCAATGATCGCGCGGCAGACAAAGTAAACCGGCAGGGGGGAAATATTGCGCGCCGCACCCAGGCCCACGGGTATCGCCAGCAACACGCCCAGCACTGTCGAGGTGAGCGTCATGGTCAGGCTTTCCAGCAGGCCCTCGAGGATGTCATCGTACCGGCTGATAAAATCGGGCTGCATGAAAGCGCCCAGGAAATTCAAGGCGCGGCCGGCGCCTTCCGCGACGCGCTCCCAGTCCACCTCCACCGAGGCCAGCGCGAGGATCAGATACACCACCACCGCGACCACGATACCCCAGCGCAGCCGCGGGCTATCGATGAGCGGCAGTCGCCGCCACTGGCCACGCTGCGCGGCTTGCTGGCGAGCGGTGAGCACGTCCATAGGCTCGCTCATCGCACGCTCCCCGCCACCAGGCTCGGTATCACGCGCTCGTGGGGCGCTTGCGCAGTATTTGCCTCGCCCGGTTCGTCGTCCATCGGCTCGGGGGTGTTATCCCAGTCCTCTTCGCCGTAGATGGTGGTGAGGATCTCGCCGGTCAGCTCGCTGGGCTGGCCGTCAAACACGATTTCGCCCGCCCGCAGGCCGACAATCCGGTCGGCAAACTGCCGGGCGAGTGCCACGTCGTGGATGTTGATGATCGCCCCCAGCTCGCGCTCGGCGCATAGCTCACGAATCAGGCGCATGATCTGGCGCGACGTCTTGGGGTCCAGGCTCGCCGTCGGCTCATCCACCAGCAGCAGCTTGGGGCTCTGCAACAGCGCCCGGGCAATCCCCACCCGCTGGCGTTGCCCGCCGGAGAGTGCATCCGCGCGCTTATCAATGGCATGGGGCAGCCCTACCCGTTCCAGCAGCCGGAAAGCTTCAACCACCGCCTCCTGGGGGTAGCGACGCAGGAAGCTGCGCCAGAAGCCCACGTAGCCCAACTGCCCGGATAACACGTTTTCCATCACGGTCAGCCGGTCGACCAGGGCGTATTCCTGGAAAATCATGCCCATGGAACGCCGCGCATGGCGCAGCTTGTGCCCCGAGAGTTCGGTGAGTTCGATATCTTCCAGCCGAATGCTGCCCTGGGTCGGCTCCACCAGCCGGTTCACACAGCGAATCAGCGTGCTCTTGCCGGCGCCGGAAGGCCCAATCAGCGCCATCACCTGCCCCTTGGGCAGCGTGAGATCGATATTCGTCAGCGCCCGATCACCGGTGGGGTAGCGCTTGCCTACGCCGCTTAGTGTCAACATATTCCTGCCTCACGTGTATAGCCAAACGGCCAGAAAGGAAAGCCTTTCTGGCCGCATGAAACCGTCAGCCTGAGCGATTAATCGCAGTCGTAGGTCACGCCGTTGGCATCGGCGATGGTGCGAATCACTTCCCAGTTTTCCTCATAGGTGATGGGGATAAACTGTGCTTCGCCGGAGTTGGAGAACTCCTCCTCCAGCGCCGTGCCTTCCCAGTCGTAGCTGAAGAACGCATCCTGGATTGTTTCGGCCAGCTCAGGGTCGAGATTGTGCGCCAGCCCATAGGCGGTGGTCGGGAACGTATCGGAGGTGTAGATCACCTCGTAATCGCCCTCCTGAACGACGTCCCGTGCCAGCATCCGGCGGGCCACGGAATTGGCAATGGCAGCCGCTTCGTAGTCTTCGTTGACCACGCCCAGCACGGAGTTGTCGTGGGAGCCGGAGAACGCCGTCTCAAAGTCTTCGTCTGCTTCCAGACCGTATTCAGAGCGCAGCAGCGCTGATGGCGCCCGGAAGCCTGAGTTGGAGGTCTCGGAGGTGAACGCCAGCTGGCGGCCTTCCAGGTCTTCAACGGACTCGATGCCGCTACCCGGGTAGGTAATGATCTCCATTTCGTAACCGAAGCTGTCGTCCTCGGCGGCCATCATGGCGAACGGGCGGAAACCACCGCAGTTGACCGCTACCGGCACACCGCCGGTATTGAAGCCGGCCACGTGCAGACGCCCCGCGCGCATCGCTTCCTGCTGTGCGGCGTTGGACTGCACCGGGAAGAACTGCACGTCCTTGCCGGTCTCCTCGCTCAGGTGGTCGAGAAAGTCAGACCAGACGTCGGCGTAAACGGCGGGATCTTCGACCGGCGTGTAGGCAAACACCAGCGTATCGGGATCGACCCACTCCGATTCATCGCCTGGGGCATCTGCGATCAAATCGCCATCCGCATCCTGGTAGCGGCTGGAAAGATCGGCCTGCGCGGCCACGGCCGAAAAAGCAAAGGCACTGGCAACGGCGGCGCTGATGAGGGTCCGGGGAAGGGATAACGTCTGCATGGTTCACCTGAAGCGTTGTTAGAAGACAGCGTTAAGACTGCCGCCGTTAGATGACAACAACAGGGTATTTCGATGACCGATGAATGACGTTTTCGAGAACCCAGGATGACATCACGGCTTGGCACTGGCCGCGTTGCGGCAGCGACGCTCAACAAACAGACTGTTGCCGGGCACTTTTTTGGCCTGTTTTTTCAGCTCCGAGAGTTCGGCGGCCACGTCCAATGCCTTGCAACGCGCACCGGGGGCAATCGGCTTGACCGCGATCGACACGCTGACGAACGGAAAGAAGCTCACCACGCCCTGGCGGTTCTCGATACGAATGCCACCCCGCTTCCGGTCCTCGTCTTCATAAAACCCCGGTGCCATCACCGCCATGTGCTGAAGGATGTCCTGGCAGACTTTTTCCCAATGCGCCAGCGGCAGCAGCATCATGAAATCGTCGCCGCCAATATGGCCGATAAAACCACCCACGCTGTCGACCTGTGCCTGGAGCAGGCGGGATAACGAAATGATCATGTGATCGCCCCGGGCATAGCCATAGGCGTCGTTGAAGGCCTTGAAATTATCCAGGTCCACATAGGCGGCGGCCACGCCTTCCCCGACATTCAGGTACCGGCTTAGCGTTTCATTGATCAAGATGTTGCCCGGCAGCCCGGTCAATGGGTTGGCGTGGCGCGCCTGGCGAACCTGGATGGCGGTGATTTCGCGCAGCAGGTCGACAATATTGCCCATGCCCAGATACTCGCCGTCGTCGTTGACGATCACGAAATCTTCCTGCTCGATGTCATGGCTGTCGGTGAGCTGCTGACTCAATACATCCAGCGGCGTACTGGCGCTGGCAATCAGCGACTTGGGATCGGCCACGTCCAATACCGGCCGTTTGGCATACAGCGAATGGCTGAAGGGGTTGGTAAACAGGGTGAGAAAACCGCTGCGCCGCACCACCGCCACGGGCTTGCCGTTGTCGACCACCGCCACACAGCGCAGCGCCGGCTGTTGACGAAAGCGCTCGGCCAGCGCGGGAATCGCACAGTCGGGGGTCACCGCCTCGATGGCCTGACAGATCGAACGGGTCGTGCGCCCCGCCGGGCTTGCCAGCGGCTCGGCGGCGGGCAGCCGCATGTGAAGCTCAAGCGGCGGTTCGGCGCTGGGCCTGGCGAAGTAAAACCCCTGAAACAACGCAAGCCCGCGGTCAAGTTCCCACAGGCAGAGGTGCTCAGCGGCGGTTTCCACGCCTTCGGCGATCAACTGGCAGTCCAGACTGCGCGCCACATCAAGAATCGAGCGCAGAAACTCGCGCTTGGCAGGCTCCTGGTCGATGCCCGAAATGAAGTGGCGGTCCAGCTTGACGAAATCCGGGCGCAGTTCCGACCAGTGACGCAGGCTCGAATGGCCGGCGCCCAGGTCGTCCAGGGCAACCTGAAAGCCCATGTCGCGATAGTGGGCGACGGCCTGGCGCATCAGCTGATAATCATGAATGGGCACGTGCTCGGTGAGCTCGATCACCACGCGCTTGGCGGGCAGGCCGCTCTCGCGAATGAACCCCAGCGTCAGGCCTTCCTGGAAATCACGCTCGACGATCGTCAGCGGCATCACGTTGAGAAACAGCAGGTTGGGCAGTCCAAGCTCGGCAAAGCGACGAATCGCCAGGCGACGGCAAAGCAGGTCCAGCTCGACCAGCAGCCCCGCCTGAGTGGCGACCTCGAAAAGCCGCAACGGCGAATGTAGCGGTGAGCTGCGCGGGCCACGGATCAGCGCCTCGTAGCCGTAAATCGCCTGCTGGCGAGCATCGACAATGGGTTGGAACAGCACCTGTAAATCTTCCGCACTAATGATGCGGTCTAGCCATTGCGCTTCTTGGGCAGTCATTGTCTGTGCGTCACGTTAAATAACTTCTCGATATCCCTGGGGTTACTCCTTTCCAAGAAGGCAATCGTGGGTCAATAACGTGACGGCATGATGACAGCGATTAAGGGTCGGCTAATTAACCGGCCCGCGGTGGCAGCGTCGGGGGCGGAAAGCTGGCCTCGCCGCCGGCCGCATCCAACTGGCGAATATCAATCGGACAGCCCTGTTCGTCGAGGGTGACCAGGCCGATGCCGCTGGCATTCCATAGCCGCTCGCCGGCGCTGGCTCGGTCAGGGTCGCGGGGATAAATGCTCAACTTGCGTCGCTTCGTAAACCAGTTGAGCGGTGACCAGGGGGCGTAGAGCCAACGGTTGAGACGGTCAAAGGTGTTCAGCAGGTTTTTCGGGAAGCTGTTCTTCACCCCGCTGGAGGTGATCTGCCACAGCCGGGGGGCGTGCTGGCGATGGCGCACCACGATGTCGTAGGCAAACGAATAGTGCACATCGCCAGAGAGAATCACGTAGTTCCCCGGCGTTTTGGAATGCCGCCAGATCTGCAGCAGCACATTGGCCGCCCCGCGGTGGGCCATCCAGTTTTCCGCGTCCACCATCAGCGGTTTGCCCGCCCAGGTGAACAGCCTCTGGATGCCTTCGATCAGCTTGACGCCGAACATCGGCGCCGGCGAGATGATCACCGCGCTCGGCGCGCCGATCAGTGCCTGCTGCATCTCGATCAGCGCCTCCCAGTCCATCAGCCCGGAGGGACGCTGCGGGCGACGCTCATTGCGCCAGCGGCGCGTGCGGGTGTCCAGTACGATCAATGGCGGCGTGCCGGGCACCTGAAATGCCCAGCCTTGAAAGGCAAATACTTGATCAATCAGTGCATCCTGAGCATCGCTATCTAAATAGCCTGTGCTATCCAGCGACTCCAGCATGGTCGCCGCCTCGCCCACCAGCGGGTTGAGCTTGTCCGGCGCGTTGCCCCACCCCTGGCACAGCAGGTAGGCGACCAGCGCGTTGCCGATAATCCGCTTTGAAAACGGGTGGCCGTAGGCGCTGCGCTCCCACTCGGCGGTCAGGTTCCAGTCGTCGGTGACGTCGTGGTCGTCGAAAATCATCAGGCTGGGTACGTGCGCCATGACACGCGCGCATTGAGGCAAACCCGCCACAAACGCATCGATGACCGCCTGTTCCTTCCGGTAAAGCCCGGCGTCCTGCTCGCCAAGCGGCGGCTGCGCCGGTTCGATAACCCGCCAGGCGGTGGGCGACCAGACCAGGCAGTACATGGCCAGCATCTCGGCAAGCGTCATCAGGTGGTTGTGCGCATTGGCCGAGGTAAACACGGGCTTTTTGACGCCGCCAAAAAAACGCTCGCGCAGCGCCACGTTGCTGGTCACGTCCGGCAGCAGCTCGGCGCGCCGGTAGTAGCTATCAGGTGAGCGATAGAGCGCCTGGCTGTCATCGACCGTTGCGCCCTCAAGGCACTCATCCACAAGCCCCAGCCGCGCGATCACGGCATGCACGGCGCTGAGCATCGGGCCCGCCACGTCGTCGACGTAGACCTGATCGCCGGTCATCAACAGCCAGGCGGGCCACTCGTCGGGGCTCGACTGGCGCTCGCCCAGCCACTCATCCGCGCGCACCAGCCCGTCGGGGCTATCATGATGGGGCTTGCGGCAGGAGCCGTGCATTAGCCGGTGATGCCGCGAGGCAAGCACACAGCCCGGGTAGGCCTGGTCGTGGTAACACAGCCAGGGCGCCCATTCGGGCAGCGATTGATAACGGCCGTCGCGCTGCTGCACCTGGAGGTCATAGTCAATCCGCGTGTCGCAGGGCAAGGGGCTAGCCAACGGCACGTCGATCAGGCACACATAGGCGTGACGCCCCACCGGCAGGCACTGCTGATACTCCGCAAGCGGGTAGCGTTGCGCCTGCGGTTGACCCGGCTGCAGCACCAGGGTCATGGTCAACGGTCGCGACGTCACACACCACATCACCCAGCGCGAAGCGGTCACCCGACGCAGTAACGGCCCCACCAGGACATTCGGAAGGGCTTTTTCAGCGTCGTGCAGGGCTGCGGCGTGCTCACTCATTGCTGGCTCCTTGTCTACTCACCGCCACGTTGGCGACGCGCCTCGGTGGACACATTCGACCGGTGCCGCTACCCGTAAACGCCATAACACGATACCGTATTTAACAAGCGGCGCGAGCCGCCCGCTGATCAGGAGTTGCCATGCTAGCCATCAAACCGCCGCCACTGGAAGGCGTGGCGTCAACGCACCAGGACGTGGTGTTGCGCGATCTTGCGTGGCTGGCGGTGACCCCGGACGTGGTCGAGCTGCCACCGCCCTTTCCTCATGCGGGTCGCCCGAGCCTTGGGGAACTCGGCCTTGACGAGGGACTGGACGACTGGCTGCAGCGCCTGGCGATACCGATCATGGCAGGCAACGGCCATCGGGCAAGCCGCATGGGCCATTACCACGAGCGGCTGTGGCACTGGCTGCTGAATCGCGCGCCCAACACCTGCCTGCTGGGCCATAATCTGCGCATTACCCGCAAGCGCAACACTCTGGGCGAGCTGGATATGCTCTACCGCAGGCGCGACGATCCGGCGCCGGTGCATCTGGAAGTGGCGATCAAGTTTTATCTGGGATTGCCCGACGGGCCGGGAGAAGCCACCGATCAGGGGAGATGGATCGGCCCGGGCGGGCTGGACAGTCTGGCGCTCAAATGTCGTCACCTGCAGCGTCATCAGCTGCCGCTCTCGGCAACGCCGCTGGCGCTCGACACCCTGAGCCACTGGCTGACGCCCCGCGACCTGGGGCCTGCGGCGCCCGCCCTGGCGGCGCAGTTAACCCAGCGGCTGGCGATGCCGGGGATGCTGTTTTACCCCTGGCACGCCCCGCTACCGCCGCCGGAAGGCGCCACCCTAGCGCACCGACGTGGCCGCTGGTGCCACTTTAGCGACTGGCCGGCGCTTGCTGCCACGCTGCCCAGGGATTACCGGATAGCCTGGCTGGAAAAGCCACACTGGCTGGCACCGCCGCCGCTTGAGACTTTCACGCCACCGTCTGGCGTGCTCGCCGGGTGGCTGACGAAAGCCCAGTATCAGCCCCAGCAGGTCGTCATCTACCATCCTGCCGAGCAGTGCAGCGAGCGGCTGTTTATTGTGCCCGATAACTGGCCCCGCCAGATACCGCTGCCTCCGCGCTAGACCACCACCAAGTTATCCCGGTGGATCAGCTCGTGGGCTTCCACGTAGCCCAGGATGGCTTCAATCTGGTGGCTAGGCTGGCCCGCCAGCAGGCGTGCTTCGTCGGCACCGTAGTTGACCAGCCCTTTGGCAATGGTCATGCCCTTTTCATCGACACACGCCACCATATCGCCGCGTTTGAAGCTGCCCTGAACGCTCCGCACGCCCACCGCCAACAGGCTGGAGCCTTTGTCGCGCAGGACTTTCACCGCACCGGGGTCAAGCTGCAGCGTGCCGCGTACCTGAAGCTGACCGGCCAACCAGCGCTTGCGCGCCGCGATCGGCGCCTGGTCGGGATACAGCAGCGAGCCCAGCGGCTCACCGGCCATCAGCCGGGTGATGACGTCCGGCTGCCGGCCGTTGGCAATCACCGTCAACGCGCCGGAGCGGGCCGCCAACTGCGCGGCGCGCACCTTGGTGGTCATGCCACCCCGCCCTAGCGCCCCGCCGCTACCGGCAACCGCCGCCAAGCGGGGGTCGTCGGCGCGGCCTTCGCTGATCAGCTGTGCATTAGGATTGTGGCGCGGATCGGCGTCGAACAACCCATCCTGGTCGGTGAGCAACAGCAGCGCGTCGGCTTCCAGTAGGTTGGCGACCAGCGCGCCCAGGGTGTCGTTATCGCCAAAGCGAATTTCATCGGTGACCACAGTGTCGTTTTCATTGATCACCGGAACCACGCGCATGCCGACCAGGGTACGCAGCGCGGAAAGCGCATTCAGGTAGCGCTTGCGGTTGGAAAGATCGTCGTGGGTCAACAGTATCTGCGCGGTCAGCATGTCGTGGCGCGCAAAATGCTGTTCGTAGCACTGGGTCAGGCCGTTCTGGCCCACGGCGGCAGCGGCCTGGAGCTCGTGCACCGCGCTGGGGCGGGCCTGCCAGCCCAGCCGCACCATGCCGGCGGCAACCGCGCCCGACGACACCAGCACCACCTCGACACCACGCTGGTGTAGAGCAGCTACCTGGTCGACCCAGCCGCCAATGGCGGCGTCATCCAGGCCACGGCCATCATTGGTCAGCAGCGCGCTGCCCAGCTTGACCACCACGCGGCGAGCTCTGCTCAACGCCGCTCTACCCAGCACCGACTCGTTGCTAGCCACGTCGCCCATCTCCCTTGAATGTTACAGCCCTGCCGACGCTAGACGTTAAGGCGCGTATTCGACGTCCACGTCGTAATCATCATCGTCAAAGTCGTCGTCGTCTTCATCGTCAGGCTTACGCCGACGACCCAGCCGCGCTTCGGTGCGCGCCACGGACTCTTCCTCCATGCGCCGGCGCATTTCCTGCTCGCGGGCCTGGGCTTCTTCGTCTTCGTGTTCCAGACGCTGCTGTTCGGTGAGCCAGCGGTAGGCGGCTTGCACCAGCTTGTCGGTGCCGTCGCTGCTGATCGCCGAAATGCGGAACACCGGCCCCTGCCAGTTCAGCGCATCGATGATCGCCTGGGCGCGCGCCTCGCGCTCATCTTCATGCAGCAGGTCGAACTTGTTCAGCACCAGCCAGCGGGGACGCTCGGAAAGCGCGGGCGAGAACTGGCCCAGCTCGTGGACGATGGCCTTGGCCGCTTCGACCGGGTCGGACTCGTCAAACGGCGCGACGTCCACCACGTGAAACAGCAGCCGCGTGCGGGTCAGGTGCTTGAGGAAACGCAGACCCAAGCCCGCCCCGTCGGAGGCGCCTTCGATCAGCCCCGGTACGTCGGCCATCACGAAGTGCTCGTGCATGCCGAGCTTGACCACGCCCAGGTTGGGCACCAGCGTGGTGAACGGGTAGTTGGCCACCTTGGGCTTGGCCGCCGATACCGAACGAATCAGCGTCGACTTGCCCGCGTTGGGCATGCCCAGCAACCCCACGTCGGCCATGACTTTCATTTCAAAGCGCAGGTTGCGGCGGTCGCCTTCGGTGCCCGGCGTGGTGCGCCGTGGCGCGCGATTGGTGGACGACTTGAAGTGGATATTACCCAGCCCACGACGCCCGCCTTCGGCCACCAGTACCACCTGCCCGATCTCGGTGACGTCAGCGATGACCTCGAGGGTATCCTCGTCGATCACCGTGGTGCCCACCGGCACCTTGACGTGCAGGTCATCACCGGCTTTGCCGCTCATCTGGCGACCCATGCCACCCTGACCGTTTTCCGCCTTGTAAAAGCGCTGGTATTTGAAATCGATCAGCGTATTCAGCGCATCGTCACCAATCAGGTAAACGCTGCCGCCGTGCCCGCCGTCACCCCCGTCAGGGCCGCCTTTGGGCACGTATTTTTCGCGGCGAAAGCTGAGACAGCCATTGCCGCCTTTTCCCGCCTCAACAATGATGGAGGCTTCATCGACGAACTGCATTGGTTTCTCCCGGCCGCTTTCGCCGCCCGATAGTCACCCGACCTTTGCTTTATGCATTCCGCAAAAGGGGTTAACAGACAAAAAAGCCCCGCCATGGCGGGGCTTTTTTTCTCGCAAATGCGAGCGCAGCGTTAGCCGTTTACTCGGAAACGATGCTAACGAACTTGCGGTTGTGCGGACCCTTGGTCTCGAACTTCACAAAGCCGTCGTTCAGAGCGAACAGCGTGTGGTCGCGACCCAGGCCAACGCCTGTGCCCGCGTGGAAACGCGTGCCGCGCTGACGAACGATGATGCTGCCGGCGCTTGCCGCCTGGCCACCGAAGAGTTTCACACCTAAGCGTTTGGACTCGGAATCGCGACCGTTACGCGTGGAGCCAGCTGCCTTTTTATGTGCCATTGCAAAATCCTCCTAAAAGGGAATTGGCCGCTTACGCGGAAATTCCAGTAATTTTGACTTCAGTGAACCACTGGCGATGACCCTGACGCTTCATGCTGTGCTTACGGCGACGGAATTTGATGATCGTCACCTTATCGCCGCGGCCATGGGAAACCACTTCGGCAGACACTTTCGCGCCGCCAACCAGCGGCGCGCCGACGTTAACGTCGTCGCCGTCGGCAACCAGCAGCACTTGGTCAAACTCGATCGTTTCGCCAGTAGCGACTTCGATCTTCTCAAGCTTGAGGGTCTGGCCTTCCTGAACGCGGTACTGTTTGCCACCGCTTTTGATAACTGCGTACATGTCTCTCTCCGGACGTCGGTATTGCCGTTTCGATAACTTAAACGGCCGCTCATCGCCTGACGCTCTTGTCGACCTGCTGCGAGTGGCGCCCCTTTTGGCAGCCATCTGACAGGGAGCATGATGAGTGGGTCGCGGATTATAACGATGTTTGAACTGAGCCACAAGACCTATTGCGCCCCGGCAGGCTCAGGCGCCACCCGGCAGCCGTGGCGTCTTGACGCCCAACGGACAGCCCCATAGCATGACCTCAACCTAGCGCGGCACATGCCGCCTCCATCTGCCGCGATGAACACTCCATGACCGCCAACGTCTCATCAGCCCAGCCTGCCAGCTCGCTGCCCTCTCCGCTGCACGCCGTGGTAGCGGATGACTTCGATGCCGTTAATCGGACCATCGTCGCCCAGCTCAATTCCAAGGTGCCCCTGGTCGAAACCATCGGTCAATACATCACCGAGAGCGGCGGCAAGCGCCTGCGCCCGCTGCTTGCGCTGCTGGCTGCGCGCGCGCTGAACTACACCGGCGACAAGCATATCCCGCTCGCTACGCTGATCGAGTTCATGCATACCTCGACCCTGCTGCATGACGACGTGGTCGACGAATCGCACATGCGCCGGGGCAAGAAAACCGCCAACGATGCCTGGGGCAACGCGCCCTCCGTGCTGGTCGGCGACTTTCTCTATGCGCGTTCGTTTCAGATGATGGTCGACGTGGGTTCGATGCGCATCATGGCGATTCTATCCGGGGCGACCTGCGTCATTGCCGAAGGCGAAGTCCAGCAGTTGACCAACATCGGCAATCCCAGCGTTTCCGAAGACGACTACTTCGAGACCATTCTCGGCAAGACCGCTATGCTGTTCGAAGCCGCTTCCCACAGCGGTGCCGTGCTCGCCGAGGCGACCCCCGAACAGGAACAGGCGCTGCGCTATTACGGCCGCTACCTGGGCCTCGCCTTCCAACTGATCGATGACCTGCTGGATTACCAGGGCGACGCCGAGGCCATGGGCAAGAATGTCGGCGACGACCTGGCCGAAGGCAAGCCGACGCTGCCGCTGATCCACGCCATGGAGCAAGGCACACCGGAACAGGCCAAGCTGATCCGCCAGGTAATCCGCGACGGCGGGCTCGAGCAATTGGACGCCGTCCTCGACATCGTTCACGCCACCGGCGCGCTCGACTACACCCGCGCCCGCGCAGAGGAAATGGCCGACAAGGCGCTTTTGCAGCTCGAACATCTGCCGGAAAGCCCCTACCGCGACAGCATGGCTAAGCTCGCCCGCCTCGCGGTCGACCGGCAAACATAAAGTTGCGTTTTTGACGCCTGGCAGGCTTGAAAAACCCCGTCCGGCTACGTATGATTTCCCTCCGTTGTCGAGCACTGCTGACAACGCCTCGGAATATAGCTCAGCTTGGTAGAGCGCTGCCTTCGGGAGGCAGAGGTCGTAGGTTCGAATCCTGCTATTCCGACCAGATATGTTTGAAAACGGCCACTTAGTTTTTAAAGCAAGTGGCCGTTTTTGTTTGCCCACCAAACGATCCCCCCCTCTCAACAAGGTCACTTTCTATTCGGCGCTCGTCGACGATGCTCGCCTTGCAGCAGGCACCATTGAGACTGATACTGACGATCAGTCGCCTCCCAAAAGCGTTGTGCAGGGTCTCGCTTTCATGGGTCAGGCAATTAAGTTAAAGTAGCCGCCTTTTCGCGTGAGCCGTGAGATCAGTGTCTTTTTCCCTATATCTCGAAGACTGGCGGGGATGGCTTCCTGAAGAGGCAATTGCCACCAGCAAGCCAAGCCACCAGATCTCTGCTCAATTGGGCAGGGGGCTGCCGGCTATGCTGCGTCGCCGTCTCGATGCGACGGGGCGCGCCACCTGCGATATTCTCAGAGAACTGGACCCCGACGCCGACACGCCCCTGGTGCACGCCTCGCGACATGGCGGCGCTGCCGATACGCTTACGATGCTTGAGAATCTACAACGCGGCGATCCTGTCTCCCCCGCGCGTTTTTCCATGTCGGTGCATAACGCCGTTCTGGGCGTGCATTCCATCTCTCGTGCTCATCACCGCCCCTTGCAGGCGTTAGGCGCCTGTGGCGATGAGTTCGACGCTATACTTTACGAAGCGTACGGGTACCTTCTGGAAGGATATCCGGCGGTGGTCGGCGTTTTCTCGGAAGGCCCGCTGCCTCCCACTTACGAGGGATACACGGAACATCCCGGCACGGCGTGTGTGGTGGGCATGCGATTGACGTTGCACCAGGGGCGACCGCTAACGGCGACAAAGCCGGCGCATCGCGCGCACCCCACGCCTGTCACGGTGATGAACTGGCTTGACGGCGATGCCACCTACCTGGACGGCAGGCATCGCTGGCAGCTGGGGCAGGCATGAATTTCCACAGGTGGTACCGCGGACTAGGCACGGCCCTTTCCTTCACCGCCTTCGGCATCGGTGGCCTTTTCATTGGCTTGTTCATTGCCCCGTTACTGAGCCTGTGCGTCCGCGACCCCGAGCGACGCCACTATCTGGCGCGACGCCTTATCCAGCGCTGTTTCCTGGCGTTCATCAATATGATGAACGGGCTTGGGGTACTCGACTACCGTCTGGAGAACCAGGAGCGGCTGATGCGCCCGGGGCTACTGGTGATCGCCAACCATCCTTCGCTTATCGATGTGGTTTTCCTTCTCGCGCACATGCCCCATGCCAATTGCATCGTCAAGGGACGGCTCGCCCGCAACCTTTTTACAAGGGGCCCCATTCGCGCGGCAGGTTATATCACCAACGATGAGCCCGAAGCCGTCCTGGAGGCGGCCCGGGAAAGCCTTCGCAAAGGCGATTCGCTCATCCTTTTTCCAGAAGGCACCCGCACCAGTCCTAAGCGCCCGATCAAGTTTCGCCGCGGGGGGGCGAACATTGCATTGCGCACAGGGACGGCAATCACGCCAGTGCTAATACGCTGTACGCCCACTACGCTGACCAAAGGGGAGCCCTGGTATCATATTCCGGCCTCCAAGGTCAGGATGGAACTACGCGTACTCGACGACTTGACCGTTAACACAGATAGCCAACAGCCGACCGGGCAACTGGCGAGACAACTAACACAACGGCTAAGCGAACATTTCAACAGGGAATTGGATCACTTTCACCATGAGCGAACACGACAACCTGACGCTTGAGCTCAAGCGCCTGATCATTGACACCTTAGAGCTTGAGGATGTCGACCCTAGCGATATCGACCCAAGCGCCCCTTTATTCGGCGAAGGTCTTGGGCTCGACTCCATTGACGCGCTCGAGCTCGGCCTGGCCCTGCAAAAGCAGTACGGTATCAAGCTCGATGCCGACGCGGAAGAAACGCGCCAGCATTTCGCCAGCCTGGAAGCGCTGCAGTCACTCGTGGAGGCCCGCCGTGTCGATTGAGATTGCCGACCCCCAGCGCAACGAGATACTCACGCATGTCCAGAAGACCCTGGTGAAACTGTTTGACCTTGAGGCCTACGATATCCAACCCCAGGCGCGCCTCTACGAGGATCTGGATATCGACAGCATCGACGCCGTCGACCTGGTGGTCGAGCTCAAACAGTTCACGGGTCAGCGCATCAAGCCGGATGACTTCAAATCGGTGCGCACCATCGATGATGTGGTCAACGCTGTCGAACACCTGATGCAACGCTGAGCAATGCCCAAGCAAGGGATCAAGTCGCTCGGCATGGTGCTAGCGGTGGCCTGGCCGATACTGGTTTTCGTTTCACATGAGCACATCGGCAGCTGGCCACTGCTGATCGCCGGCTCGGCATTGCTTGCCTGGAGAATGCCCCAGGCACGCTATCTGGCGATGGTAATGGCGGCCAGCTTACTCACGCTAGGCGGCCTAGGGCATGCTGAGCTTGGCATGCGCGCCTACCCCGTCACGGTCAATGCCATCATGTTGAGCATCTTCATGGCCAGCCTATGCAAGGGAATGCCCATCGTCGAGCGTCTGGCCCGCCTACGCGAGCCGGACCTGCCCCCCGCGGGAGTGCGCTATACCCGACGCGTCACCTGGGCCTGGTGTGGCTTCTTCACGGCTAACGGCGCCATCGCCTGCTGGACAGCGCTATACGCAGACCTGGCCGTTTGGTCGTTGTATAACGGCGTCATCAGCTATGTACTGATCGCCTTGATGTTTGCCGGCGAATGGCTGATACGCCGCCGGTTTCGGAGCAGACTGTCATGACATTCGTACCGCTTATCCGCTTGCCCTGGCGTAATGCGCACGTGGACCGACGCTCGCTCCCGCGTCACTGGGCCGACGCAACGTCGCTTACTCCTCGAATCGATGCCTGGCGCCTGTGGCTAGTGGATAAACCCCGCGGCCACTGGCTTCTCTACCAATCCCGACCGGCCGAATTCTGCGCCGCCCTGGCGGCCTTATGGGAAAGTGGCCGAGTCGCCGTACTCCCGGCAGACAATCGCCCCGAGACCCTGGCGCGGCTAGCCGAGACGGTGGACGGCACGCTACCCGAGGCGCCTGACGCCACGGCCACCCGCCAGCCTGATACGGCTGCTTTAACCATGCCTGAGGCACTTGCTCCCACGGCCACGGCCGTCGTGCTATACACCTCAGGCTCCACCGGCAGCCCCGTGCGCCTGGCCAAGCGGTTCGACCAGTTGGACACCGAGCTGGCGGCACACGCCCGACTATGGCCCCTGGCTGACAGCGGGGTCATCTCCCAGGTCAGTCACCAGCACATCTACGGGCTGCTTACCGGCGTCTTGCATCCGCTGTGTGCGGGAGTCCCGTTTTATGGCGACCCCTGTCGTTACCCGGAAGGTCTTGTCGAGCGTCTCAAGGAAGCCGGCGAGGCCCAGCTTGCGCCCGTGATCGTGAGCTCTCCCGCCCAGCTATCGCGCCTGCCGGACCATCTTGAATGGCATGCGTCGCCACGCCCCAGCCGCGTGTTCTCGTCCGGCGCGCGCCTGGCGCTGGCGCATGCGCAGCACACCGAGACGCTGCTTAAGGCGCCCGTGATCGAGATCTATGGCAGCACCGAAAGCGGGGGCATCGCTCAACGGCGCCAGACGCAGGACACCGTCTGGCAGGCCCTGCCCGGCGTTGAGCTATCTTTCAGCAAGGGGCGTCTGGCGCTGCGTTCGCCCTTCCTGGAGGCTCCCCAACGCTGGTGGCATCAGCCCGACCGGGTGGTGCCCAGGCATGGCGGATTCGAACTCCTGGGCCGCGCCGACCGGCTGGCCAAAATCGCCGGAAAACGCGTCTCTCTGGATCAGATTGAGCGCCTGCTCGCCGAGACGGAGGGAGTCCGTGACGCACGCTGCGTCGATCTTGAACGTGAGGATGGCCGCTTGGGGGTGGTGGTCGTCGCCGATGAGGCGTACATCCCACACCAGCGCGACACCCGGCATGCGTTGATCAGGCGTCTGCGAAGCTGGCTCTCGAGCCACCTGGAAGGCGTTGCCACGCCCCGCTACTGGCGTTTTGTCGATGTCCTGCCAAGCAACGCCCAAGGCAAGCTCGACCATGAGTTGGTGCAACGCCTGTTTGCCGACCTAGATGATCACAAGGCGCCGCGCTGGCTGGGTGAATATCGCGCCGATGCCGCATACTGCTGCATAAGCCTCGAAGTGCCGGAGCGCTTGATCTTTCTGGAAGGCCACTTCGACGACTATCCGGTCGTGCCGGGGGTGGTCATGGTCCAATGGGCCATCGAACTTGCCGGCAAGAGCTTTGGCGATCTGGGTGCGTTCAAGGGCATCGAACGCTTGAAGTTCAAGCAGGTCCTGCGCCCCGGCGCGCGCTTCACACTTCAGCTGACGCGCCGAGCCGAGGGAATCGCCTTCACCATTGATTCCCAGGAGGGGCGTCATTGCACTGGGCAGGTGCGCCTGCAAACGCATGGAGGGCAACATGGCTGACGCACATCCCTGTATTTTGATCCCGGTTTACAACCATCCCGCCACGATCGGCCCGCTATGCGATGAGCTTGCTACGCTGGGGCTGCCGCTGTTGCTGGTGGATGACGGCAGCGACGCCGAGTGCGCAAGCGAGCTTGATCGCCTGGCCGCGAAGGGCCATCACCTGGTACGCCTCGACATCAACCAAGGCAAGGGGGCCGCCGTGCGCGCCGGCCTTGTGGAAGCCCAGCGGCTGGGGTACACCCATGCCCTTCAGGTGGATGCCGACGGCCAGCATGACGTCGGCGATTTGCCCGCCTTTCTCGCCGAGCTGGATAGCGCGCCGGACACCCTGGTGGTTGGCTACCCGCGCTATGATGAAAGCGTCCCGCGGATACGTTTCTATGGCCGTTATGCGACCCATATCTGGGTGTGGATCAACACCCTGTCGCTGGAGATTCGCGACTCGATGTGTGGCGTCAGGCTCTACCCGGTCGCGCCGCTCAACCGCCTGCTGGCAAAGCATAGCGGCGGCAATCGCATGACCTTCGATACCGAAGTGCTGGTACGCTGGTATTGGGCGGGCGGCGCGATAGCGAATCGCCCGGTCCGCGTCCACTACCCGGTGGGCGGCGTCAGCCACTACGCCGTATGGCGCGATAACCGCCAGATCACGGTCATGCACACGCGTCTATTCTTTGGCATGCTGTTACGCTTGCCGCGTCTACTGGCGCGACATTGGCGCAAAAAACCGAAGGCAGATTCATGAGTCATCACTGGGCACGCATCGGCGAGCGCGGCACCGTGGCCGGCATGATGTTGATGGTGGCGATTCAGCGCCATCTGGGGCGCTGGCCCTTCCGGCTGGCGTTATGGCCGGTCATCCTGTGGTACTTCCTGGTGCATACCACGGCAAGGCGCGCTTCCCAGTCGTTCTTGACGCGTCTCTATCCCCGGCTTGAACAGCGCCTTTTCGCGCGGTGGTGGCAGAGTTACCGTCACTTCCTGAGCTTCGGCGAGTCGCTGATGGACAAAGTCGAGGCCTGGTGTGGCAACATCGCCGACCACCGCTTGACGGGCAGCGGTTTCGAGCAGTTCAGTGCCGCCATCGAAAACGGCCGTGGCGGGTTAATTCTCGTCGCGCACCACGGCAATCTCGACGTGGTCAATGCGCTTGGCGATCGCCATGCGGCGCTCGACTTGACGGTGATGATGCACACCCGCAATGCCCGCAAGTTCAATTCACTGCTCGAACGCGCCACCGGCAAACCCCGCCCCCAGGTGCTTGAAGTCGCCGATATCACGCCCGCCACCGCGCAGACATTGGCGGAGCGCATTCAGGCTGGGGGCTATGTCGTCATCGCTGCCGACCGCCTGCCTCTGGCCGGGGAGCGAACGCAGACGTTGGATTTCCTCGGCGATCGTGCCCGCTTCCCCGAGGGGCCCTTCCGGCTGGCCACGCTGCTCCGCTGCCCACTCTATTCGCTGGCCTGCGTGCGCGATGGTGACGACTTCCGAATCGACTTTGACTGTATCGGCGACACCCGGGAACTGCCTCGCCGACAGCGCGACACATGGATTGCAACGGCGATGCAGACCCACGCCGACCACCTGGCCGAGCGCGTCCGGCGCCACCCGTTGCAATGGTTCAATTTCTATCCGTTCTGGATCAATGACACTGGATACCCGCATGATGACACGCCATGACCCAACGCCTGATTCCATCATCAGCGAACCGCTTGTCCTGGATGGATCGACGGTCAGCCTCGAGGAGGTTCTGGCCGTGGCTGAGGGCCGCCGTCGTGTCGCCCTGTCGACGGCCACGGCCTTCCGTGAGCGCATTGCCAAAGGCAACGCCTTCCTTGAGCGCTTACTTGAAGAAGATGGCGTCGTCTACGGCGTCACCACCGGCTATGGCGACTCCTGCAACCGTGCAGTGCCCGCCGCCGACCTGGAGCAACTCCCCCGCCAGCTATATACCTTCCATGGCTGCGGCCTGGGCGAGGCGCTGTCGGTGGAAGCCGCGCGGGCCGTGATCATGGTTCGCCTGGTATCACTGTGCCGCGGCGTCTCGGGCGTCAGCGTCGAACTCCTCGAGCGCCTGGTCTGGCTGCTGGAGCACGATGTCATACCGGTCATTCCCGAAGAAGGCTCCGTCGGTGCCAGCGGCGACCTGACGCCCCTGTCTTACCTGGCCGCCGTGCTGTGCGGCGAGCGCGACGTGTTGCATGGCGGCCAGCGACGCTCAACCGCCGAGGTCTTCGCCGAGCATGGCCTCGTGCCGTACCGGTTGAAGCCCAAGGAAGGCCTGGCACTGATGAACGGCACTGCGGTCATGACGGCGCTGGGCGTGTTCGCCTTCGCTCGCACCGCCTATTTGGCGCAGCTGACCACGCGCATTACGGCACTCTCCGTGCATGCTCTGGATGGCAACCCCTATCATTTCGATGCCCAACTGTTCGCCGCCAAGCCGCATCCGGGTCAGAATAAAGTGGCCGAGCGACTGCGTGATGACCTGCACGCGCCGGATACGCCGCGCAACTCGCCGCGTCTCCAGGATCGCTATTCGACGCGCTGCGCCCCCCACGTGATCGGCGTGGTGGAAGACGCGCTCCCCTGGTGGCGCCAGTTTCTCGAGAACGAACTCAACAGTGCCAATGACAACCCGCTGATCGACGCCGAATACGGCAAGGTCATGCACGGCGGCCATTTTTACGGCGGACATGTCGCTTTTGTGATGGATAGCCTCAAGCAAGCCTGCGCCAATCTGGCCGACCTGCTGGATCGCCAGTTGGCGCAGCTGGTCGACACCCGCTTCAATCACGGCCTGCCCAGTAACCTGAGCGGTGCCAGCGCTGAACGCGCCAGCCTCAACCATGGCTACAAGGCGGTGCAGATCGGGGCGTCCGCGTGGACCGCCGAGGCGCTGAAGCTGACCATGCCAGCCAGTGTCTTCTCACGCTCCACCGAGTGCCATAATCAGGACAAGGTCAGTATGGGCACCATTGCCGCACGGGATGCGCTGCGCGTGCTGACACTCGTCGAACAGGTCGCCGCCGCCACCCTTCATGCGGTCTGCCAGGCCGTCGAGCTGCGCGGCCAACTCGACGGGGCTGCGCCGCTGCCCAAGCGCCTGGCAGCGTTTCTCGAGGCCTGTCGACGGGTGTTTCCCGCCCTCGGCGAAGACCGCGCTCTGGAACACGAACTGCGCACACTCTGTGGCAGGATTCGCCAACGCCATTGGAGCCTTTATGACGCCTGACGACCGCCCGCTGCCGAGCTGCGAAACCGAGCTGACGATCCCTTTCCATGACATCGACATGATGCAGGTGGCCTGGCATGGCCACTATGTGCGCTACCTGGAAATCGCCCGCTGCGAACTGCTGGATGCTATCGACTATAACTACCCGCAAATGCAGGCATCGGGGTTTGCCTGGCCGGTAATAGATCTACGCTTACGGTATGCCGCACCGGCGCTATTCGCTCAGCGCATCACTATCGAAGCACGCCTGACCGAGTGGGAAAACCGTCTCAAGATCGACTATACAATTCGCGATGCGCAGACGCGCAAACGCCTGACCCGGGCCTGGAGCGTTCAGGTTGCCGTCGGGCTCAACGACCATGAAATGCGCCTGGAGTCGCCGCCTGTGCTGGTGGAGCGGCTTCTCGCCTGGCAGGAGGCTCAAGCGTAATGCGCCCGATTCACTGGACGATGGTGTTAATAAGCGTTGGCATGATGGTCAGCACATCCGCGGTGGCCGCGCCGGATGAGGCGGCGCTTGCTGAGCGGTTGGCGGCGAATGCCCCGCAGTGCGGCCGCTTCGAGCAGTCGCGCTGGATGGCCGACCTCGACACCCAGCTGGAAAGCCGTGGCTACTTTGAACACCAAGAAGACGGTCTGGTCTGGCAGACCACCGCGCCCATCAATGACCGCGTCCTGCTGAGCGAGGACAACGACGAGTTACCGAAGGGTTTTCAGGTAATCGCACCGATGCTTGGCGGCCTGCTGGCGGGTGACTGGCAACGGCTGGAAAAATACTTCACCACCGAACTCAGCGGCGAGGAGCAACGCTGGCAGGCGACACTGACGCCAAACGAGGCGAGTATCGCCGAACGCCTCACCCAACTGCACGTTCGAGGCAGCCAGCAGGTAGATGAGGTCGAGATCGACTTCGCCAACGATGACCGGCTCAGCCTGACCCTCACCGCCGCCGATTGCGACAGCCTCGACGACAGCGATCCTGCCACGTGAGCCATGCACAGCCCCCAACCCGCATGGAGCGATTTGCTGCCTTCGCCTGGGCGGGGCTGTTGCTGGGCTGTGCCCTTTTGCTGGCGGGTTTGCTGAGCAGAGGCACGCCGCTGGATACGCGCATTACCGCGCTGCTGCCCGATACCCAGCAGAACGCCTTGATCGAACGCGCCGAACAGCGCCTGACCGGCGCCTTTGAGGATCGCTTCGTCTTACTGGTGCGCGGGGAATCGCCCGGCCAACTGGTCGACGACCTCAAGGACCATTTGCGGGACGCTTCAAGCGTTGACGCTTTCGACGACGATCTTGCGCAAGCCCCCGGCAGCGACCTGGGGCAATACCGCTATCGACTACTGACAGAGAGCCTCGCCAACGCGGATAGTGACGCCTGGGTCAAGCGTGGTCTTAACCGCTTATTTACCCCAGGGAGCGACGCCAACCCGCGTCGCGACCCCTTCGGGCTACTCGATGCCTGGCTGGAACAGCGTTTCGAAGGCCCTATTCAATTAACCGACGGGCTGCCCACCGTTAACGATGAGAACGGCCGCTGGTTTGTCGTCAGTGGTCAACTGTCGGCCAGTCCCTACGATATGGGCATGCAACAACCGCTGATGGCGGCACTATCGGACTTCCGTGACGCCCATCCCGATGCCGAGTTATTGCGCAGCGGGCTGGTGTTTCACGCCGCGTCTGGAGCCGACCAGGCCAAACGGGAGATTTCCACCATCGGCCTGGGGTCGCTGCTGGGCATCGGCCTGCTGCTATGGGCCACGTTCCGGCGTGGCTCGATGCTGCTCAGCTTACTGCTTCCCGTGGCCTGTGGTGTGCTGTTTGCGCTGCCGTTGACCTGGTGGGTGTTCGGCACGCTCAATTTGCTGACGCTGGCATTCGGTGCCAGTTTGATCGGCATCTCGGTCGACTATGCCCTGCATTTGCAGTGCGCCCGCCAGCTGTCACCCAGGCTAGCGCTGACGCGCCTTTGGCCCGGCCTGTTGTTAGGCCTGGTATCCAGCCTTGCGGCCTATCTAGCTCAGCTTGCCACGCCACTCCCGGGGCTGCGCCAGATGGCCACCTTTGCCGCACTGGGGCTTATCGGCGCCTGGTTGACGGTGCGGTTATGGCTCCCCTGGTTTTCACCCAGGCCCCATGCCTCAACCGCCCGCATCGCCACCCAGTTGGACCGGCTGCGGGTACCGTCTCGGGCACCCATTCGCTGGAGCCTGCTGGCGTTGCTCGGCCTCCTGGCGGTCGTGTTGATCGCCACTCGCCTGACGGCCAATGACGACCTGCGCCAGCTTAACCCCTCACCTGACGCGCTGATTGCCGAGCAGCAGCGCGTGCAGGGACTACTGGAGCGTTCTACCGGTAGCCGCTACCTGATCGTCACCGATGAACACGAAGGCGAGTTACTCGACCGGCTGGAAGCCCTGGAGCCTTCTCTGGCCGCGCTCAAAGCCGAAGGCCATTTGGCACAATACCGCCACCTTGCCCAGGCGGTGCCCTCGCCGACGACCCAGCAAGCCAATCTGGCACACGTGCGTCAGGCCTATAGCCGCGCGCTGCCCGAACTGATCGCCCAGGCCGAGCTGCCCTCAGACTTGCTGGAGCGCGCGCAGGCGCCGCTACGTGAGGTGCCACTTCTGACCCTGGACGCATGGCTCGAAATGCCGGCAGGCCGTGCCGATCGCCGTCTGTGGCTGGGTAATACCACCGAAGAAAACCCTGACGTGGCGGCCCTGGTAACATTGGGCGATGCCGATGACGTTGCCCAGCAAGCGCTACGCCAGCTGGCCGCCCCGGCGCATATTGTTTACCAGGATCGCGTGGCCACGCTATCAAACCATTTAGCGCGCTTACGCGATCAGATTGCACTGTGGTTAGCCGTGGCGGTGGCCGGGTTAACGTTGGTATTCAGCTGGCGCTATCGTGGCCGCGTATGGCGCGTGTTGCTGCCCCCGCTGGGGGCGTTGGTGGCCACCCTGGCGCTGTTTAGCGCGCTCAATGTCGGCCTCTCGCTTTTTCATCTACTGGGTCTGCTGCTGGTACTGGGTATCGGCCTCGACGCGGGAATCTTCTGCACGGAACACCCCGACAGCTCTGCCGCCTGGCTGGCCATCAGCTTATCCTGCATGTCGAGCCTGATGGCCTTCGGCCTGCTGTCGTTCAGTGCCACGCCTGCTTTGCATCACCTGGGCCTGACCTGCCTGGTGGGGCTGGCGGCGACCTGGGCCCTGGTACCTTTCGCCAGGGCCGGCACCCGGCACGTTTGTTCTTCACCCAACCAGCCATGATGGCATGAGGAGACACAAAGCATATGGAAACGCATGACACTAGCGATGTTGCCATCATCGGCGCAGGGCCTTCCGGCGCTGCCGCCGCCGCTTGGCTCGCCCAGCGGGGGCTGGATGTTCGGGTTATCGAGCGCAGCCGTTTTCCGCGCTTTTCCATCGGTGAGAGCCTGCTGCCTAAATGCATGCGCGACCTCGAAGCCTGCGGCTTGCTAGAGGCCGCAACGGCGGGCGATTTTCAGCCCAAGAACGGCGCGGCCTTCACCTGGCGAGATCGCCACGCCGCCATCGATTTTCGTGACAAGTTCAGCGCCGGCCCGGGCACGACGTGGCAGGTCGAGCGCGCCGATTTCGATCAGCGTCTGATCGAGGGCGCGCGTCAGCTGGGCGCCAAGGTCGAGTTTGATACCCTCGTCGAGGCCTTCACCAGCGATGAGCGGGGACCCAGCCTCACGCTGGTAGATACCCATGGCCAACGGCGCTCGCTGCAGGCGCGCTTCGTGCTCGACGCCAGCGGCTATGGTCGCGTGCTGGCGCGTCTCACGGGGCTTGCCCAGCCCTCGACCCTCGAATCACGCTGTGCGCTGTTCACCCATATCGAGGACCGCATCGACTGCCCGCAGTACGACCGCGAGAAGATACTGATCGGCTTGCACCCGGAACACGCGGGCGTCTGGTACTGGTTGATCCCCTTCCGGAATGGACGGGCGTCGGTGGGTGTCGTCGGCGATCGGGCAACGCTGGATGCCGCCGGCATCGACGACAACGAGCGCCTTTGGCATTTCATCCATGCCGAGCCCCGGCTCGCCAGGCTGCTGGCCAATGCCAGCGCGATACGCGATGTCGGCCGTCTGGAGGGCTATTCCGCCGATGTTCAGCGGCTGCACGGCCCCGGTTTCGCCTTACTCGGCAATGCCGGTGAATTCCTCGACCCGGTCTTTTCGTCCGGCGTCACCATCGCCCTGGACTCAGCGCTGCGCGCCGCGCCCTTGGTCGAGCGTCAGCTCGCGGGTGAAAAGATCGACTGGGATCGCCAGTTCGAGCAGCCGCTACGCCGTGGCATCGCGACCTTTCGTGACTTCGTCGACGCTTGGTACGATGGACGCCTGCCACGCATCATTCTCGGCGATCAACAGAATCCGCGTATCCGCGCCATGATCAGTTCGGTACTTGCTGGCTACGCCTGGGATGAAGAAAACCCCTTTGTTAACGCTAGTCGCCGTCGCTTGACCAGCCTCGCCGACGCCTGCGCCGATAGCGCTAACAATGCCGCCGATGAGGGCCTGTTCCCATGAAACCAGCGACTTATTTTCGCCAGGCAGTCTTTGCCATCAGCATGGCACTCCTCGTCGGCTGTGCCGGCAAGCCGGTCGAAGCACCGCTTCCCGAGCTTTCCGAGCTGCCGGAGAGAGACACACACATGCAGCGCCTGACGTTTATCCATAAGGACCAGCGGCACGAGATGGTAGGGGTCTTGCGACATGACGAAAACGCGCTTCGCCTCGCGCTGCTAAGCCCCCAGGGCCAACGCTTGTTGACACTGGTTCATGACCCGTCAGGCAGCCGATTTCTTGACGACGCCGCTTTTGATCCGCCCTTTTCGGCTGAATGGCTGGCAAGCCGCATAAGCTGGAGCCTGTGGCCCCGAACATCGCTCGCTCAGGCCTTCGGCCCGAGTGACTGGTCGCTTACCGACACTGAGGAAGGCCATACCATCCGCTATGGCAAGCGTGTCATTGCCCGCATCAGCGGTGATGACGAATGCCGGATGATCGAAGACCTCGAGGCTGATTACCGCTTGTATATTGCGCCCATCGATGACCTCCAGCAAAAGGCCGCCGCATGCCCAGCCAAGTGAGCCCACTGCAGGCACAGCCCTGTCGCCTCATGACCCCGGCGGTGGTCTGCTCAATCGGCAGCGATTTGGCGACCATCGCCGAGGCCCTGTTCACGGGTCGTCGCGGGCTCGTCTACGATGATATTTTCACGCCCGGCCGCCGCCTGCCGTTGGGGCGGGTAACCACGGACCTGCCGGATGCTGATGATTTACCGGCGGCGCACCGCTCACGCAACAACCAGCTGCTGGCCGCCGCCCTGGAGCAGCTCGCGCCGACGCTCGATGCCTTTCGCAAGCGCCGCCCCCAGGCGCGTATCGGCGTGGTGCTCGGCACCAGCACCTCGGGTATCGGCGAAACCGAAATCGCCCTGGCCAAACGTCAACAGGAAGGCGACTGGCCAAGCGATTTCCATTATCAGCGCCATGAAATTGGTTCTTCAGCCAGCTTTGTCGCCGAGCGCCTCGGGCTAGAGGGCCCCGCCTACACGCTGTCGACTGCCTGTACGTCGAGCGCCCGATCTCTCGCCAGTGCCAAGCGGTTACTGGCCGGTGGCGTCTGCGATGCGGTGATTGCCGGTGGCGCCGACAGCCTCTGCGGTCTGACCGTCAATGGGTTCGCCTCCCTTGAAGCACTCAGCAATCATCCGTGCCAGCCTTTCTCGGCCAATCGCGACGGCATCAACCTGGGCGAGGCCGCCGCGTTGTTTCTGGTTACCGCCGAAACCGGCGGCATCCAGCTCAGCGGCTATGGTGAAAGCAGTGACGCCCACCATATTTCAGCTCCCCGCCCCGACGGCCAGGGCGCCATCACCGCCATTCAAGCCGCCCTGGACATGGCCCAACTGCCCGCCACGGCCATTGATTACCTCAACCTGCACGGCACCGCCACACGCCAGAACGACAGCATGGAAGCCTTTGCCGTCGCGCATCTCTTCGGCGATCAGCTGCCGTGCAGCTCGACGAAGGCGCTGACGGGGCACACCCTGGGTGCCTGCGGCGCCCTGGAGGCGGCGTTCTGTTGGTTAACGCTCAATGCCGGGCGGCTGCCGCCCCAGGTCCACGATGGAGAGGTCGACCCGCAACTGCCACCGCTGCGTTACGCCAGGGCGACGCAACACGACTGCCGCCGGGCGATCAGCAACGCCTTCGCTTTCGGTGGCAATAACACCGCCTTGTTGCTGGAGCGGTTTGATGACTGAGTTTCCCGCCTCTCACGGGCTTGATCTACCCTGCGACATCGCCCCTTACGTGCCACACCGCCACGGCATGTGCCTGCTTGATACGCTAGTCGCGGTTGGCGATGAATACCTGCATGCCAGCGTGACGCCCCGCCGCGATGACCTGTTTGCCACCGCTGATGGCATCCCCGGCTGGGTCGGACTTGAGTGGCTCGCGCAGGCTATAGCCGCCTGGGCAGGCGTCCAGGCGGTCACGGGTGGCGACGCGCCGCAAATCGGTTTTCTGCTCGGCACTCGACACTATCAGTGCCAGCAGCCTTCGTTCGGCTTCGGCCAGCCGATACGCGTTGAGGTCGAACTCAATTTTCGCGCCGACAATGGTCTGGGCGCCTTTAATGGCTGTTTGCGCGATAGCGATAACCAGCCTATCGCCAGTGCCACACTCAACGTCTTTCAGCCCGAAACGCCTCAGGCGCTGGAAGATAGTCAAAAAGGGACTTCTACATGACGGACACCATTCTGGTTACCGGTTCGAGCCGCGGTATCGGCCGCGCCATTGCCCTGCGCCTAGCGCGGGATGGCTTCGATATCGTGCTGCACTGCCGTCGTCGCCAAGCCGACGCCGACGCGGTCGCCGAGGACATACGTGCGCTCGGACGCAGTGCTCGCGTACTGTGTTTTGATGTCGCCGACCGCGAAGCGGCACGCCACGCCTTAGAAGCCGATATCGAGGCGCATGGTGCCTATTACGGAGCGGTCTGCAACGCGGGCATTACCGCCGATGGCGCCTTCCCGGCGCTCTCCGACGACGACTGGGATAGCGTGATCCACACCAATCTCGATGGCTTCTACAACGTGATCAAGCCCGTGGTGATGCCCATGGTTCGCCGGCGGGCGCCAGGCCGCATCGTCGTGATGTCGTCTGTCTCGGGCATGGTCGGCAATCGCGGCCAGGTCAACTACAGCGCGTCCAAGGCGGGGCTGATCGGCGCGACGAAGGCGCTAGCCGTCGAGCTGGCCAAACGGCGCATCACGGTCAACTGCGTCGCCCCGGGGCTGATCGACACCGACATGACCGATGAGCTGATGACCGAAGAAGCGCTCAAGCTGATTCCCATGAACCGGACCGGCACCAGTGAGGAAGTCGCTGCCACGGTGGGCTTTCTGTGCTCGCCGGATGCGAGCTACATCACCCGTCAGGTGTTCGCAGTAAACGGAGGGATGTGCTGATGGTCAATGACGCACTACGCAAGGTCGGGCTCGGTCACCGGGTGGTGGTCACCGGCATGGCGGGCTTCTCACCGATCGGCAATGATTGGCCCAGCATCAAGGCACGCCTGGAGCGGCTGCAAACCGGTATCCGCCATATGGATGATTGGGAAAGCTACGAAGGCCTCAACACCCGGCTCGGTGCGCCGGTCGACGACTTTACGCTCCCCGAACACTACCATCGTCGCGCACTGCGCAGCATGGGACGAGGCGCCCAGATGGCGACCCGTGCCAGCGAGCTGGCTCTCGAGGATGCCGGGCTGCTCGACTCGCCGCTGTTGGGTAGTGGCCAGATGGGGATTGCCTATGGCGCCTCGGCAGGTGAGCCCGACGCCGTGGCTGACTTCGGCAACATGTTGATCAACAAATCGACCGATGGCCTCAATGCCAATTCCTATATCCGCATGATGGCGCATACCGCACCGGTGAATATCGGCGTGTTTCTCGGCGTGCGCGGACGCATCCATACCACCTCGAGCGCCTGCACCTCGGGCAGCCAGGGTATCGGCTACGCCTATGAAGCCATACGCTTCGGCCGCCAGACGGCGATGATCGCCGGCGGGTGTGAGGAACTTTCGGCCTCGGAAGCGGCGGTCTTCGACACGCTATTTGCCACCAGTACGCGCAATGAGGCGCCCCACACGTCGCCGCGTCCTTTCGACGCCGAGCGCGACGGCCTGGTGATCGGCGAAGGGGCCGGCACGCTGATTCTTGAAGAACTCGAGCACGCGCAGGCGCGGGGCGCTAACATTTACGCCGAACTGGTGGGCTTTGGCACCAACAGCGATGGCCGCCATGTCACTCAGCCCGACGCCGGCATGATGGAACGGGTCATTCGCCAGGCACTCGATGACGCGGGACTGCAGCCAGAGCAGATTGGCTACGTCAGTGCCCACGGTACCGCTACCGACCGCGGCGATATCGCCGAAAGCCATGCCACCCATGCGGTGTTTGGGTCGCAGCGACCCATCAGTGCCTTCAAGAGCTTTACCGGCCATACGCTGGGCGCCTGCGGTGCGCTCGAGGCCTGGGTCGCCATCGAGATGATGCGCGATGGCTGGTTTCACGCCACCGCCAACCTTGAGCAGCCCGATGCTCGGTGCGCCGACCTGGACTACCTGCGCGGCGAAGGCCGGCGCATCGATTGCGACTACGTGATGAGCAATAATTTCGCCTTCGGCGGTATCAACACCTCGTTGATATTCCGCCGCTGGCCTTAATGGCACTGTTTCAGTGCCTTCAATAAACGCTCGCCTCGACATGCTCTTGGCACAAGCGCCCGCTGGTAGCAGCGGGGCTTGTGTGTCACAGCTGGGAAGGGAGCTGCTATCTCAGCTCGCCGCGGCGCGCGGCTTCCACTGCCCAGTGGGGGAATGGTCACCCAGAGGTAAAGGCGCTCCTCAACACCCTGCCCTGCCAAGCCCATGGAAAGCCTGCCTGGCACATCGCGACCTTCGCGTTATCGCGGGGCTCGCCACGGTACCCGTGGGCATCGATATCGAGCATGCTCGCGCCAGGCATCAGGGGCGAGTCGGCGAGCTGGTCGAGCTCCTGCCGGAAACCGATGTGCGCCATGCCATACGGAGGTCAGCTGCCCCGTTGGCCGCTTTCTATCAAGCCTGGACGCTCCATGAGGCGCTATTCAAGCTCGATAGCCTCTCCGGCTCAACGCACGGCCATGTGCTTGAGACACGCCTTTCCCGGCTGCTTCCCGGTGGAGATGCCCACGCCTGGCAGTGGCAGCAGGCAGGCTGGACCCTGAGTATCTGCTGCCAATGCCGCTCGCTTGATATTCGCTGTTTACCCAGCCTACCCCTTAGAAAAACCGCTGGCCCCTTATGCTCAATAGACATAAGCTCGCCTGCAGTCATGCGGGTGGATGAACCAACCCCACCACGCTGACCACGATCAGCACCGCGCCCAGCACCCGGAAGAACAACCCAGTATCCGCTTTGAGCATATAGCGGTGGGCCTTCTCGCCTGCCAAATGGCCAATAAAGGCGCAGGGTAATAGCCACAGCTGGTGGATGAGCTGAAGGTCCACGCCCGCGATCAGGAACGAGATCATCTTGATCACCACCAGGATAAACCACAGCACAAACAGGGTGTCGCGCAGCTGCTCCTTGGCCACGTGGGTGGCGAACACCGCCACGATCAGCGGCGCGCCGATCAGGGACGTCCCGCTGACATAGCCGCCGAGCGCCAGCAGCACATAATCCAGATACTTGTTATTGCTCTTGAACGGCTTGTTGAGCACATAGCCGATGGCATAGATGATAACGATGCCGAAAATGATGCTGGTCATCACCTGGGCGGGTAGCGTTAACAGCCCCACCACCCCTATCAGCTTGGGAATGATCATGATCTTCAGGGCGTTGGACAGATAGCCCCAGTCGATATTGCTATCCGGCGATGTGGTGCCCGCCCCCGCTTGCTGCACCTGGCGATGCCCGCGCCAGGCGATCCAGCTGGAAAAAATCAGCAGGTGAATGGCAATGATCGGCAAAAACACCAGCGGCTCGTTGACCACCAGAAGCAGGAAAGGCAGCGCCAGCACGGCGCCGCCAAAGCCCAGGCTGGTGCGCACGAAACCGCTCCAGGCGAAAATCAGCCCGATCAGCGCATACTGGTACCAGAGTAGATCCATCATGGGTCGTGCAAGTCCCTTAGCGAGAGGAATGACTGCCCAACTGCCACCAGCTTGGCAGCAGCGCGCGCACGCTGGTCTGGGCAAAACGATCATCCATTAATACCACAACGCCCTCGTCGTCTGGACTGCGAATCACCCGCCCGGCGGCCTGAACGACTTTAATCATGCCGGGAATGCGGTAGGTATAGTCGTAACCCTGACCGAACCGCGCGGTGAGCCGTGCCTTGAGCGCTTCGTTGAAGTCGTTAAACGGCGGCAGGCCCAGGGTGGCGACAAAGGCGCCGATCAGCCGGTCGCCGGGCAGGTCGATGCCTTCGGCGAAGGCACCGCCCAGCACTGCGAAACCGATGCCTGTGCCGCCGGGCGTAAAACGCGCCAGAAATGCCTCGCGCTGGGCTTCCGGCATCCCGCGGGTTTGGCTGAAGACGGGCACTTCCGGGTGCGCTTCACGAAAGCGTGCGAGCACTGCCTGCAAGTAGGCAAAGCTGCTGAAGAAGGCTAAATAGTGGCCGGGCTTGCGCTGATACTGCTGCGCCATGGCCGCCACCATCGGCTCAACGGACGCTTCCCGGTCACGAAAACGCGTTGAAATATCGCTGCGTACGCGTACTTCAAGCTGGTGCGCAGCAAAGGGTGACGCTACTTCCTGCCACACCGTATTATCCGGCAACCCCAGCAGGTCTCGATAGTAGTGAGCGGGTGAGAGCGTGGCGGAAAACAGCACCACCGAGTGGGCAGTGTTGAACCGTGGGGCCAGGAAGTCAGCGGGGATCAGATTGCGAAGCCCCAGCACCGCCCGCCCACGGCCATGACGGGTAAGGTCACATAGTGAGTGATCCCCAAAGCGCTCCGCTAAGCGGCAGAACGCCAGCGACTCGAACAGCAGTTCCTGGAGCTCAAGCGTCGCATCCTCGGGGTGCTCACCCAGATGGTCGGTAATCGCAGCGCCCACTTGCTGAGCGGCAGCCACCAGCTTATCGGGTAGCATCGTCAGCAGCCGATAGACGGGTTTACCCGGTTCACCGACGTCTTCCACACTGGCGTCTTTGAACACCGCCTGCCACTGGCGGGCCAAGCGCCCCAGTGGCCGGGAGAGCGCTTTAGGCGCAGCACGCCGCAGTCGGCTCAAGCGCCGCTGGTCGAGTTCGGCGCTGTACATGCCCCGGGCGCGCTCTACCAGGTTATGGGCTTCGTCAACCAGCACGCCCGTTCGCCAATCATTCGCCTGGGCCAAGCCGTGCAACAGCGCGTGACTGTCGAACCAGTGATTGACGTCGCCGACGATCACGTCTGCCCATCGCGCCAGCTCCTGGCCCAGGTAATACGGGCACACGTCATGAGCCAGCGCTACGTCGCGCAGCGCGTCGCGATCCAGCCACTGCTGCGCCACCGCGGCTTGGCGGGCCCCAGGCAGGCGGTCGTAGAAGCCCGCCGCCAACGGGCAGGACTCGCCATGACAGGCGCGATCAGGGTATTCGCAGGCCTTCTCCCGCGCTACCAGTTCCAACACGCGAAGCGGCAACGCCTCATCACCGCCATGAGGGGTACGCAGCGTCGCTAGGGCATCCAGCGCCAACCGGCGACCGGGGGTTTTCATGGTCAGAAAAGCGAGCCGATCAAGCCGTTGCCGCGGCATGGCTGAAAGCATGGGAAACAGCGTGCCCAACGTTTTGCCAATCCCGGTGGGGGCCTGAGCGAGCAGGCAGCGTCCGGTGCTGGTGGCTTTATAAACGTCTTCGGCGAGTTCGCGCTGGCCGCTGCGAAACGCGGCGTGGGGAAAACACAGAGAGTGTAAGGCGCGATCGCGGTGCAGGCGATGCTCGGCCTCCTGCTCCGCCCAGGCGAGAAAGCGCTGGCACTGGTCGGTAAAAAAACCCTCCAACTCCTCGGCGCTGACTTCCTGGCTGAGCAAGGTCTCCTTGCCGCTGGCTATCTCCAGGTACACCAGCGTCAAGGTGATGTGCGCCAGGCCGCGCTCTTTGCAGAGCAGCGCGCCGTATACCTTTACCTGCGCCCAATGCAGCGCGCGCTGGTTATCGGCCATGCGCTCCAGGCTGCCGCGGTGGGTTTTGACCTCTTCCAGGCGGTTGGCGACCGGGTCAAAGCCATCGGCGCGGCCGGTCACCGTCAGCCCCTCAAAGATGCCCGACAGCGGCAGTTCGGCGATATAGTCTGCCCCGCGGCGGCTGGCCACCAGCGTATGCCCCTGTATGCCTTCCTGGGCACTGGGCGCCGGGGTAAAGCGGTGATCGAGGTCGCCTTCACGGGCGGTGAAGTCACACAGCGCCCGCACGGCCACGCGATAGGTCGCGCTCATGGCGTTGGCTCGGCGCTATCCGCCCAGCGTACGTAACACACCGCGACAGGCATCTCATGACGATGAAAGAACCTGAGCCAGCGGCGCTGGTTATCCTGCAGTCGGTCGCCGGGACCTTTGACTTCGATCATCCGGTAGCGCGGCTCACCCGCAGGTGCGTCGGGCATAAACTGAATCAAATCCGGCAGCCCGGCCCGGTTAGCTTTCAGGTCACCCAGCAAGCGCTCGAAACAGGCCCGCAAATGCTCAGCAGGGATACACTCGAGCGCCAGCTCAACCAGCGGCTCATCGACAATTAGCCAGTGCACAAAGGGGGAGGCCAGCCCCTGTTTCTCCCGCCAGGTCGCCCGAATCGCTTCGCGGTAGCTGCCGTCGTCCAGCTGCGCCAGGCAGGCGTCGAAGGCATCGCGCCGCCGGGCCACAAAATCGTCGCGATACAAGTCCGCCGGGCCGTTGTGGAAAGGATGGAAGAAGGCCCCTGGCAGCGGGGCGAAAATCGCCGGCCAGCAGAGCAGGCCAAACAGCCCAGTCATCAGCGCGTTTTCCACGTAGTAGACCGGCGTTTCAGACTCGCTGAGTGCCTCGACCACGGCGCGCTCGACCCACTGCGGCCCGGGCAATGACAAATCCCACCGCTCATGGGCGGGTTCTTGGTCGCTCGGCTCAGCAGGCAATTTAAGCCGCCGCCGCAAGCGGGGCAGAATCCGCGCCAGCGCCTGGCGTTCGGTTTCGTTGGGACTGCTATTAAGCGCCTGGGTCGCCAGCTCAAAGGCCGCTGGGTATTCTCCCAGCCGCTCCATCAGTCGCAATTGCCGGATGCGCGCTTCGCTACTGCCTGACTCGCTATATAGCGTCAGCGCTAGCGCCGCCTCTCCGCCGCGTTCTGCCTCGCGGCCAAGCTGCAGCAACAGCCGCGCACGCCGCGTGTCCAGCCAGCGGTTATCCGACGGTGGCGGCACTTCAGGATAAAGACCGGCAGGAAGTTCGCCCTCATCGAGCCGTTGGCGCAGGCGATGGAGCGTTAGATAGGTATCGACTTCCTGACGCGTGTGAAAGGCACGCGAATGCGGCGTGAAAGGCACCACTTCAAACCGCTGAAGACCAAGCTCGGTGAGCACGAACTCGGCCCAGTCCTGACGCAGGTTGCCAAAGAACATTAGCCGCAGCCGGTCGCAGATATCCATGACGGTGAGGCGGACCACCGGATCGGCGGCTTCGGGCCACCACCAGCAAAGCCGCTTGGCGTCATGGGCCTGGCTTGAAAGCGTCGCATAGAGCACGGTTTTGGCGCTGGAGGCACTCAGCCCGGCAGCACGAATCTCCTCAGCCAACGCCTGGCGTAGCTCGGCGAGACGCAGCTGGTTGAACAGCTCGTCGAGGCCCAGCACGGGATCACCATCGACCCAGCCGAGCGCCACCAGGGGCGCCATGGCAGAAGCGCTATCGCCCACTTCGGCATAGCTTAATTTGCCGAGCCGAAACAGTTCGCCCTTGCGCATCACCATGCGCACCAGCAGAGCCTGGGAGGCCTGGGGCAGGCGTGCGAACTGGTCAAGGAAATTACCCTCGTCGGCAGACAGCAGGTCGGCATGGCGCTGCCCCACCCAGGCCAGCACGAAGCGAAAGTTCGTCAGGTAGTAGAGCGGGTCGTCGAGGGAAGCGGTCGGGGTTGCGAAAGCACTGTGCATTTATCCATTATATCAGCGTACAGACAGTCTCGCCCACCGTCTGATGGGCTTGCTAGCCAACGCGGTGCTGGCGCAGCGCCTCCACCGATAGGCTTTCCGGGGTGCTCTCCGCCATCTCCGCTTTTTGGCGTGCGCCCGCCAGGATGTACCATTCCGCCTCCGTCAGGTAGCTTTCGCACCAGCGGCCAAGCGCCAAGGCATTGTCCTCGCGGCTTTGCTTGCCGCTGCGAAACGCATCGGAGATATGCAGCAGATCCTGACGAGCCGTTCGCGCACGGGCGTTGCCGCCGTGCACTTTGGAAAGCGGGCAGCGTCGGTCATAGGCGGCGTTGGTCAAGGCATTGAGCCAACGCTCCAATTCATGTGCTTGAATACCGCCGTAAACGGCCACGCGATTACTCCCCGCCCTGTTGAAAGGCCACTAGCCTGCCCGAATTGGCTTCGGCTGTCATCTGCCTGCGCGTTAACTTATACCCTTATACACTTATACCCTGCTTAAAGCCTTGTAGCACATTGACCACATTGACACCAATGTCGTCCACTGCATAGCCGCCCTCCATGAGCAGCACCGTGGGCAGGCCAGCCGTGGCAAGCCGCTCCCCAAGCAGCGTAAAATCGTCGCTTGTGAAGGTAAAGGCGCTGATCGGGTCGCCCTCGAAGATGTCCACCCCCAGCGAGACGATCAGCATATCGCACTCGGTGCGCTTGATCGTCGCCAGGGCGTCATCCAGCGTGGCCATCCAGGTGTCCACGCGGGTGCCCGGCGGCAGTGGATAGTTGACGTTGAAGCCCTCTCCCCTGCCCTGGCCCGTTTCGTCCGCATAGCCAAGGTAGTACGGGAAGGTCACATCCGGGTCGCCGTGCAGCGAGATGAACAGGACGTCGTCGCGCTCATAAAACAGCTGCTGGGTGCCGTTTCCGTGGTGAAAATCGACGTCCAGAATCGCCACGCGGCGCTTGCCCTGGCTCAATGCCCACTGGGCCGCGACGCCGGCATTATTGAAAAAGCAGTAGCCGCCAAACTGATCAAAGGCGGCATGGTGACCGGGTGGCCGGCAAAGCCCAAAGCTCGGCTCGCCGCTGGCAAGGGTATGCTCGACGGCGGCCAGGGCAATGTCTTTACTGGCCATGGCCGCTTCAAAGGTCCCCTCGGTGATCGAGGTTTCCGCCGCCAGGGCGTAATAGCCCAGCCGGGCACTTATCGCCTGGGGAAGCCGGTCACTGCGCATCGTGCGGGCAGGCCAGATATTGGGAATCGCTTCGCCTTCGTGGCCGGCCGCCACCCATTCATGCCAGCAGTCCGCCAGAAAGTTGACGTAGCCCGCATCGTGCACGGCCAGCACCGGCTCCAGGCCATAGGCACGCGGCTCGTGAAACTCACCCACGGCCGCCTTTTGAAGCTGCTTCAACACCAGATCCACCCGTTCAGGGCATTCAAAAGGCGCAACCAGCACGCCGTCGTGCAGCTCGGTGCGCGCCTGGCGCAGCCGGGTCTTGTCCGAATGAAAAATATGCATGATGCCTCCTGACATCGCTAAGCGCCGTTAGTCGGATACCGTCGAGTTGAGCTCGCCGTCCACGTGGTCAGGCTCCCACAGGCACGGCCACTGGGCGGCCCAGGCACGCTTTTGCCGGGGCGACTGGCGCTTGAGCCGGTATTCGGCGCGGCTGGCGCTGGCCCGGTCGGGAAACGGCTGCGCGCCCAACAGGGCCAACGGTGGGTTAGCCCGGGTGAACCGTGCGCCTTTACCGGTCACATGGGCACGGTAGCGCTTGGTCAAATCGTTGGTGATGCCCACGTATGTACCCCGCCGGCATTCGAGTAGATAAAGATACCACCCGCCTGACGGGGCGGGCTCGCTATTGGCTATCGCGGTCACCGGCGGCTCCTGACGGTTCATGGAGGGCATCAATAAACGCGACCAGGTCTTTCAGTGGCATGGGTTTGGCCAGTCCGAAGCCTTGAAACGCATCGCAATGATAGTCCAATAATCGACGGTGCTGCTCCGCGGTTTCAACGCCCTCGGCCACCACGTTCAGCCCCAGGTGGTGGGCCATGGAAATGATACCTTTGACGATCGCCGCATCGCTGTCGCCCTGGTTAAGCTCGTGAACAAAGCTGCGATCGATTTTTACCGTACTGATCGGCAGGTGTTTAAGGTAGCTCAGGCTTGAGAAGCCGGTGCCGAAATCATCGATGGAAACGCCGATCTCCATTTGCCGCAGCGCATGCAGGGTCTCGATGGCCGCCTCGGTATTCTCCATAAGAATGCCTTCAGTAAGCTCCAGCGTCAGCTGCCGAGCCGGTAACCCGGTTACTGCCAATGTCTGGCGCAGCGTGGCGAGAAAGCTTGACCGTTGAAACTGCAAGGGCGACAGGTTTACCGCCACTGACACCTTGCCGCGCCCTTGCGCGGCAAGGGCTTGCATGTCACGACAGGCACGCGCCAGGACCCATTCGCTGATCGGCATGATCTGACCGGTGGCCTCCGCCAGCGGAATAAAGCGCGCTGGCGAAATAAAGCCCTTGGTCGGATGCCGCCAGCGCAACAGCGCTTCCACCCCCACCAGCTGCCCCTTGCGGTTAAGCAACGGCTGGTAATACAGCTCGAAGGCCTGGCGTTCGATGGCTTCCTGCAGGTCGTTGCGCAACATCAGGCGCTCGCTGGCGTTGTCGGTAAAGGCCTCGGTAAACCACTGGTAGGCGTTGCGCCCCTGCTGCTTGGCCTTGTACATCGCCATGTCCGCCTGCTGGATCAGCATTTGCGGCTCTGTCGTATCGTCCTGGCTGATGGCGATGCCGACGCTCGCGGTCAGATACAGCTCGTGCCCGTCGATCACGTAAGGGCGCGACAGCTTGGCGAGCAGCCGGTCGGCGACATCCACCACTGCGGTTTCGTCCGCCACGTGCGGGTGCAGAATGACGAACTCGTCACCGCCCAGGCGGGCCACCAGGTGCTGCTCATCCACCGCGTCGATCAGCCGGTTGGCGACTTCTTCCAGCACTCGGTCACCCACGGCATGGCCCAGGTTGTCGTTGATCGGCTTGAAGTCGTCGAGGTCGACAAACAGCACGCCGACCGCGTGGTGGCGCTGCCTGGCCTGGGCAAAGGCGTCGCTCAGCGTCTCCTCGAACAGCGAGCGATTGGGCAGCCGCGTCAGATCATCATGGGTAGCATGGTAGGCCAGCCGTTCTTCAAAGGCTTTATGCTTGGTGATGTCGTGCTGCACGCCGACGTAGTGGGTCAGTTGACCGTCCGGGTTGCGTACCGGGGCAATGTATAAATCATTCCAGAACAGGCTGCCGTCCTTGCGATAGTTGCGCAGGGTAACGTGAACATCGCGGTGTTCGGCCAGGTGCTCGCGGATGGTTTGCACCGTCGCCGGGTCGGTGCCGCTGCCTTGCAGAAAACGACAGTTGCGCCCCAGCACCTCTGAATGGTCATAGCCGGTCATGGCGGTAAAGGCTTGGTTGGCATACACGATGGGCATGCCCGGCTGAGTAGCATCAGCAATCACCACGCCGTTGACGCTGGCTTCAACGCTGCGCTCAAGGGTGCGCAGCCGGGATTCCTGCTGGTGCTTTTCGGTCACTTCCTGCGCAATGCCATAAAGTCCCTGTATCTCGCCATCCACCACGATGGGCAGATTGATCAGGTCCATGATGTGCGGCTGCCCGGCGCGATCCCGGATGGTCAGCTCGTAGCGAATGATGCTGCCCTGCATGACGGCCTGATAGCGCTGCCCGACGGTCTCGATGTCTTCATCGGCAATAAAGAAATAGAAATGGCGACCGATAATCTCGTCGAGGGGGTAGCCGCTGATCGATGCACAGGTGGCGTTGGCGGTCACGAACCGCCCTTGCTCGTCAAGCGAGAAGACCGCGTCGGGGTGGTGGGTAAACAACGACCGATAGCGCTGCTCGCTTTCCTCCAGCGAGCGGCGTACCTGGAAGCGCTCGACCGCCAGGGCCATCAGGCCCGCCGCTTTCTCGATCAGCAACGCATCACGTTCGCAGGGCACCCGTGGCTGGTGATAATAGGTGGCGAATGTGCCCAGCAGCTGGCCGTTACTGCCTATCACCGGGATTGACCAGCACGCGGCCAGGCCGGTCCTGCGGGTAATGTCGTGGAACCCCTGCCAGCGCGCATCGCCTTGGATACACTCGCAAATCACCTGGCAACGTTGATAGGCCGCCGTGCCACACGCCCCCATGGACGGGCCAATCGGCACCTGTTGAATCGCCTCCCGGAACGCCGTGGGCAGGCGCGACCCCGTCGCCAGGGTTAAGTGTGTCTTGGCGTTATTGACCAGCATGATCGAACACAGCGCACCGGGCAGTTGACGCTCAAGCAACCGGCACAGATTTTCCAGGATATCGTCCAGCGGCGCCTGCTGGGCGATCATGCGCTGGATGTGCTGCTGGTCTTCAAGGTTCTGACGCGCCTCCGCAAGCTCTCTCGCCCGGGCAATGCTGGCGCCCACCAAACCGATGCAAAACGCCGCTAAACCGCTCAGCATCAGCCCCACCATGGCAACCGTCACGGGCGCGAAACCGGCCAGGTACCAGTTGTAATGGCTACCTGAAAGCGCTTCCAGACGCAGGCTGACACCGCCGGGCAAGCCCGCATTGCGCTTCGCCAATATCCGCCCGGGGTGGCGTTCGGGCGCTGTCTGCGCGCTAGGCGGCTGCAGCATCAGCAGGGGCGTGCCGCTGCGGCTGATATTAACCTGAAAGGGCCCCAGCTCGAGGCGCAAGTCATAGCTGAACAGTATGGCCAGGTCGAGGCTCGCCACCAGCCGTTGTTGCCGCTGGGCGAGGGGCATGGCCACAAACGCCAGGCTCGGTGTGTAAGGGTCAGAAATCACCACCCAGGGCCGTTCAAAGGGCACCGACAACCACTCGGGCACCGACGGCTTGCCGAGCTGTTGCTGAAGCCATAATTCGCTTTCGAATGTGCGGGAATGGAACCAGATGGGACTCAAGCGCTCATCGACCAGGGCGATCGCCTGCAGGCTTGGGGTATCACGCAGATAGCTTTCCCCGTCCAGGGTCAGCAGCTCACGATCGAAGCCGTCCGGCGCGGCATCAATCCGCTCGGCCATGCGCTGCAACAGCTGCAGCCGCGACTGGACTGCCTTTTCGGCGTTCAACTGCACGTTGTCCAGCAAGTATCGAGCCTGTTGCTGCGTATCGTTGAACTGCTGCAGGCTGAGTAATCCCCAGGCCAGTGCGCTGGCGGCCACCCCGGCCAGACACGCCAGCGCGGTGGTGCGGGTCAGGTTGAGCGGCCCGGGGGAACGGCGCAGGTAGGACGCCACCATGGCGGTTCCCAACAGCAGTGTGAACACCACCGCCGCCACCGGTGACGAGGAAAACATCGGATGATCCAGTTCGACGCCCACCCACAGTCTGACCAGTAACAGCCCGCCGAACAGCCATTGTCCAAGCCCACAGAACAGCCAAAATAATCGGCGTCTGGGGGTCGACTGGCCGCACCACAGCGCCATCACTACCGATAGGAGAAGCATTGCGCCAATGCTGCTCATTCGTTCCTGGCCGGTTAGCCAGGAGGGGGCTGTGGTGGGCGCAAGTGCGTTATGGGCAAGGGTGTAAAGCGCCAGCGCCATTAACGCCAAGGCGCTCAACCATCGCATGCGCCGCCATCCCTGGAGAATGGCCAGCACGCCGATGCTGGCGAGGGAGGTGGCGATCGCCGCGTCGGGCACCAGCGCGACGGCAAACAGCGAGTGGGGTTCGGACAGGCCAAAGAGGCTGCCGACCACGCCCATGAGCATCAGCGTGGCGACGGTCATTAACAGCAGCGTGTCTAACGCAAGATCGCGCGCGTTGATTGGCACGGTGACGTCCTCTTCCGGCTTATTGTCATCAATCGCTAACGGGTAGATTCCAGCGCATCGGTTATCGAGGGAGGGCGGCATACCGGGCGTCGCCACCGTCGTGGCGCCTGCCGCATTCTTCATCCCGCTTAGCCGTGTGCGCCTACCGGCAACATACCGTGAAACACTCGCCCTGAATACGGTAAGTAAGCGTCATCAGCCTATGGTCTAGTCGTGAGGAGATCGCAAGCTGTTCAATTGCTGCATCGCCCGCTCCAGCTCGGCAAGCGCTTGCGCGCGTTCTTCAGCGGCTTGCTCCGCAGCCTGCCGGGCATGAATCAGCTCGCTTTCCAACCGGTTCTTACGGTGTATCGGCAGCAACGAGATTTGCGTGAGGCGTTCGTCATCAACGATGTGGCGAACGGCGCAACATAGAACGGGAATATCGTCGTGGTGCACCGAGCGCAGGACCAGGTGCACCTCATCCACGCGCCCCATGGTCGCCATGCGAAATGCAAAGAGCCCGAGATAAATGGCCCGCGACGCCGGGTCGAACAGCTCACTGGCCTGGAGACCCATCAGATCCGACGCCGGCTGGCCCATCCATTCGGCCAGTTGGGCATTACAGGCATATACCCTTCCATGTGCATCCACCACCAGCTGCCCGGTGGGCGCATGTTCCCACCAGGATTCACGCGTAGTGAGGCCCGGCGTTGGAGGCGTTGTCATAAGCAGACACCATTCATGGAAAGGCCTTAAGTGGTTGGGCAAGCAAGGTCAACGATATGACCCAGCGAGCGCCCAAGCAGCTCAGGGTGGGTCAGCGGCGGATAATGCCCCGGGCAGGCAAGCATCTCAAGCCTACCATTTGGCAGGTGATCGGCTAGATAGCGCGCCGCCGATAACGGCACCATGGCGTCGGTTTCGGTTTGCAGCACGCTTGCGGGCACCCGACAGTCGGCCAGCCGCTGCCGATGATCACCAAAAAACACCAGCTTCGCCAGCTGACGCAGCCTGCCGCGGTTGTTGTCGAGAAAGCGCTCGCGCAGGTCTTCACGGTACGCTTCCGCCGACTGCTCGCCCATAGCCACGGATGACACGGAACTGGCCCACTCGGAGTAGTTCTGCTCCATCAGCGTCATCAGGCCGGTCAGATCTTCTTCGCTATAGCCACCGGTATAGAGAGGCGGATCGTTGAGGTAGCAGGCCGATGCACAAAGCATCACCAGATGGCGAAACCTGTCGGGCTGCTGTCGGGCCGCCAGTAACGCGACCATGCTGCTGAACGAGTGGCCAACCAGGATGACATCACGCAGCGCCAAGGCGTTGCACACGGCCAGCACGTCGTCGGCATAACCGGCGAGACTGGCATGCGCCGCCACCTCGCTTTCATCAATCTGCGACCGGCCTGCCCCCCAATGGTCCATCACCACCACGTGATACTCGGTCAAGTACGGCAGCACCGGGTGCCACAGCGTTTGATCGCAGCCAAGGCCATGCAGCAACAGCAATGTCGATGCGTTTGGCGGCCCGTGCTGGACGACGTTAAAACGTTCGATAATGGACGATGGTGTTCCCATTGGGCACCCCTTGGCGACTGGGTCAGCCGAGATCATCAAAAATAATGAGATGACGCGCCTGCAAAAAGCGCTTAATCGTCAGGCGTGCCAGCTACAGCCTACGCTATGCAGGCGTCCGCGTCGCGACACTTGTGACGGTTTCATTTCGGATTACGCCGTAAAGTAGGTATAGTGGTGGGGCAACAACATCAGACAGACGGAGTACGAATCACGATCGATCATTCTTTCCAAATTGCAGTGGAGGTTCTCCCTATGAAGGTCTACAAACCGGAATGGCAGTGCACGTTTAGCGTAAACGAAGGCGCGGAAGAATCAGCTAGCTGGAAAGAGAGAATCGCGTGGCGTCTCAGGGGGTTCGCGGATCGGCTAGAAGGCGGCGGTCGCACGATAAAAATCGATTATCGCGTGACGCCAACGATTAGTTCGCATGAAGTTGATACCTGCTTAGGTAAAGGCTTTGAAGTGACCCAGCGCTTGCTGACGCAACTTGCGCAGCAGCAAGCCTGTGAAGATGTAATGCGCCATGCCAAGGCTGAGCTCTATGTAGAAGATCATCAGCATTGACAGGGTAACCTCGTCCCACCCGGCGCTATGCGGGGTGGGACCCTCATTACTCGCCGTGACGTTCTGCGGGCTGTTCCAACGCAACGCTCATGTCAGTTAAAAACGCCAGGCAATCCTCGAGCTGGCGGCGTTCAACGTACTCATCCGGCTGATGCGCCTGGGCAATACTGCCCGGCCCCAGGATCAGCGTCTGCAAGCCCTGCCCCTGAAACTGCCCTGCCTCGGTCGCATAGGCCACCGCGTGGTCGCAGCACCCTGCCGGCAAATGGTCTTTGGCAAGGCGCAGCACCCGATCATTATCCCGATCTGCCAGCCCCGGCACCGTGACGTTCAACGGCTCGGTGGTGATCTCGACGGTCTTGCCCTTGGCCTGCAGCTCAGCGCTTAGCTGCTTGCAAAAGGCATCAAAGCGGGCGTAGATCTCATCGAAAGTGTCGGTGGGCAAATGGCGGATCTCCCACTCGAACTGGCATTCCCGCGCCATGATATTGATCGCGGTCCCGCCCTTGATCTTGCCCACGTGCAGGCTGGTATGCGGCACGTTGAACGCTTCATCGACCCGGCCTTCCTCGACCAGCGCCGCCATGGTGTCTTCGATAAAGGTCACCAGCCGCGCGGCCACATGAATTGCCGATGTCCCCTGATTGACCTGGCTGCTGTGGGCTTCGCGGCCAACCACTGTGGTGCGCAGGTTGGTGGCGCCCTTTTGCGCGACGACCGGCTGCATGCTGGTCGGCTCGCCGACAATCACGTGGGCCGTGGTGGAGTAATGCGTGTAGAAGCGCTCGATCAGGCTCGGCGCCCCCACACAGCCGATTTCTTCATCGTAGGAAAACCCCAGATAAATCGGCTGCTTGAGCGGCGTCTTGACCCATTCGGGCACTTTGGCCAGCGCACAGGCAAGAAAACCTTTCATGTCGCAGGTGCCGCGTCCGTAAAGCCGGCCGTCACCGCCATCGCGCAGAGTAAAAGGATCGCTCGACCACGGCTGCCCCGCCACCGGCACCACGTCGGTGTGCCCCGACAGCATGACGCCGCCCAGCGCCTCGGGGCCGATGCGGGCGATCAGGTTGGCTTTTTGGCCACACGGACTCATCACCCGCTCGGCCTCGACCCCGTACGACGCCAGATAGTCTTCCACGTAGCCGACCAACGCCAGGTTGGATTCACTCGAGGTGGTATCAAACGCTACCAGCTTTGCTAACAGTCGCTCTGCGTCGCTCATCGCGCTCTTCCTGTGATTATTTAGCTTGTCCTCCAGCCTATCACCCTCGCCCTGAGCCGCCTACTCACCCTCTACTTACCGTCATCAAGCGTTCATGTGGCGTTCACGCAAACGTCATCTACACTTTCTACAGTCAATGTGACCAAAAATTTCAACAATGCATTGCCCTGCCTGATTGCATTCAGGCCCACAAGGAGATGTCATGCCACGCTTTACGCTGCAAAGCCTCGCCGTGGGTGTAGCCACTGCTAGCCTGAGTTTGTCTGCCAACGCCGCTACTGAAATTAGCTGGTGGCACGCCATGGGCGGCCAGCTCGGTGAAATTCTCGAAGAGATTACCGAGGACTTTAACGAATCCCAGGACGAGTACCGCATTAACCCCAGCTATCGCGGTAACTACTCGGAAACCATGACGGGTGCCATCGCCGCATTCCGCGCCAACGAACAACCGCATATTTTGCAGGTATTCGAAGTGGGTACCGGCACCATGATGAGCGCGGAAGGAGCTATCTACCCAGTTCACGAGTTGATGGAAGAGCATGGGCGCCCCTTCGACCGCGAAGCGTTCTTACCCGCCGTGGTCGGCTACTACACCGACACCAACGGCAACATGCTGTCATTCCCGTTTAATTCCTCAACGCCCATCATGTACTACAACCGTGAGGTGTTTGAGGAAGCAGGCCTAGACCCCGACCAGCCACCGGAAACCTGGCAGGAAATGGAAACGGCAGCGGAACAGATTCTTGAATCCGATGCGGCCGAGTGTGGGTTTACCACCTCCTGGCCAAGCTGGGTGATGCTTGAAAACTTCTCGGCCATGCACAACCTGCCGCTTGGTACCAAGGAAAACGGTTTTGGCGGGCTCGACACCGAGCTCAACTTCAACAATGAAACCGTCGCCCGCCACTGGGACAACCTTAAAACCTGGGAAGATGACAATATCTTCCGCTGGGGTGGACCAGGTGCTGGCGATGACGCCGAACCGCTGTTCTATTCCGGCGAGTGCGCCGTGTTCTTTGGCTCGTCTTCCTCGCGTGCGGATGTAATGGCCAACGCCGAATTCGACGTCGGTTATGGCATGCAGCTTTACTACGACGATGTTGAAGGCGCGCCACAGAACTCGATCATCGGCGGCGCTACCCTGTGGGCACTACAAGGCCACAGCGATGAAGAATACGCCGCGGTTGCCGCGTTCTTTGAGTACCTTTCGCAGCCCGAAGTCCAGGCCGATTGGCACCAGCGCACCGGGTATCTGCCGATTACCCAGGCCGCCTGGGACTTGAGCGAAGAGCAGGGCTACTATGAAGAAAACCCCGGCAGCGATATTTCGCTGAAACAGATGACCCTCAACGAGCCCACGGAAAATTCGAAAGGGCTGCGCTTTGGCAACTTCGTTCAGATCCGTGATCGGATCTCAGAAGAGCTTGAGGCGGTACTATCCGGCGACAAAGATGGGCAAGAAGCTGTTGATGACGCCGTTCGCCGGGGTAACGATTTACTGCGCGACTTCGAGTCTTCCAACCAGTAACGCCAACGCCAACATCGCCGCCTGCAGAAACTGCGGGCGGCGATGCGTTGTTTGATGTGAGCTGCCCATGCAAACCAAACGCATGACTTTTCCGGGCCATTGGTTGCCTTACGCCCTGCTCGCCCCCCAGGTCATTATCACGCTGATCTTTTTTATCTGGCCAGCGGGTCAAGCGCTTTATCAGTCGCTACTTCGCGAAGATGCGTTTGGCATCAAGACCACGTTTGTAGGCCTTGAAAATTTTGCCCGCCTGTTCCGCGATGGTGATTATCTCAATTCACTCTCGGTAACCGCCGTTTTCGCGGTGGGCACCACGCTGATATCGATGGGGCTGGCGCTGCTGATGGCCACTACGGTCAACCGCATGATTCGCTCGCGAAGCACCTACACCACACTACTGGTATGGCCCTATGCGATCGCCCCCGCGATTGCCGGGGTGTTGTGGTGGTTTATCTTTAACCCGTCGATAGGCATCGTGCCCTACCTACTGGATATGGTCGGCTACCGCTGGAACCACCGCACGTCAGGCAACGACGCCATGATGCTGGTGATCTTCGCCGCCGCCTGGAAGCAAATTTCCTATAACTTCCTGTTTTTCCTCGCCGGTCTGCAGTCGATTCCGCAGTCGCTGATTGAAGCGGCGGCGATTGACGGGGCCAGTCCCTTGAAGCGTTTTTGGACCGTGGTATTCCCGCTGCTGTCGCCCACCACCTTCTTTTTACTGGTCGTGAACGTGGTCTACGCAATGTTCGATACGTTCGGCATTATTCACGCCACTACCGAAGGTGGCCCCTCTCAGGCCACCAATACGCTGGTCTATAAAGTATATGCCGATGGCTTCGTAGGTCTGAATCTGGGCTCATCCGCCGCTCAATCGGTGATCTTGATGGCCATTGTGGTCGTGCTGACCATTATCCAGTTCCGCTTTATTGAGCGGCGCGTCAACTACTGAGGCTGCCCTCTGGAGTATTGTGATGGTAGAAAACCGCCCCTGGAGCAATTTCTTTGCCCATACGATTCTGATTTTGGGGGTCGCCCTGGTGATGCTGCCGGTTTACATCGCCATCGTCGCCTCGACCCAGGAGCCCGGTGAATTTTTACGCGGCACCCTGCCGCTGCTGCCTGGCGGGAACGGCATCGATAACTACACCACCATGTGGCAAACCGGCATTTCCCGCGCCGGGGCGCCCGCAGCGGGCACCATGCTTCTCAACAGCGTGATCATGGCGCTGGCGATCACCATCGGTAAGCTATTTATTTCGATTTTATCGGCCTTTGCGATTGTCTATTTCCGCTTTCGATTTCGGGTGTTTTTCTTCTGGCTGATTTTCATCACCCTGATGCTGCCGGTTGAGGTACGCATTCTGCCCACCTACCAGGTGGTCGCCGATCTCGGCATGCTCAACAGCTTTGCCGGCCTATCCATCCCGCTGATCGCCTCGGCCACAGCCACGTTCCTATTTCGCCAGTTTTTCATGACCGTTCCCGAGGAAATGCTCGAAGCGGCGCGCGTGGACGGCGCAGGCCCGCTGAAGTTCTTCAAGGATATTCTGTTGCCGCTGTCGACCACCAACATCGCTGCGCTGTTCGTCATCATGTTTATTTACGGCTGGAACCAGTACCTGTGGCCGCTACTGATCACCACTGACGCCGATTACTACACCATCGTCATGGGTATCCAGCGCATGACCGCCGAGGAGAATCCCCAATGGCACCTTATTATGGCGGCGGTGGTCATGGCGGCGTTACCACCAGTGTTAGTCATTCTATTTATGCAACGCCTGTTTGTGAAAGGCCTGACCGAGACGGAGAAATAAGATGGCGAGTATTACCTTGGAAGGGCTGAAGAAGACCTATAGCGGTGACGTTCAGGCAGTCAAAGGCGTGGACCTTGAGGTGCATGACGGTGAGTTCGTGGTGCTGGTAGGGCCATCAGGCTGTGGTAAATCCACCCTGCTGCGCATGGTGGCGGGGCTTGAAACCATCACCGAGGGCACGCTCAAAATCGGCGACCGAGTGGTCAATAAGCTCGAACCCGCCGAGCGCGATATCGCCATGGTGTTCCAGAACTATGCGCTCTACCCGCATATGACGGTTTACAACAATCTCGCCTATGGGCTGAAAAACCGCGGTTTTAACAAGGACGAGATTGAAAAACGTGTGCAAGTTGCCGCCGAAATGCTTGAGATAGAAGAGTTTTTGGATCGCAAACCGCGCAAACTCTCCGGCGGCCAGCGCCAGCGGGTGGCCATGGGCCGTGCGCTAGTGCGCGAACCCGCCGCCTTTCTGTTCGACGAGCCGCTTTCCAATCTGGACGCCAAACTGCGCGTGCAAATGCGCGTGGAGATCAAACAGCTACAACGGCGCCTGAAAACCACCAGCCTATATGTCACCCACGATCAGCTGGAAGCCATGACACTGGGCGACCGCTTGGTGGTGCTGAACGCCGGTCAGATCGAGCAAGTGGGCACGCCCATGCAGATCTACGCACGCCCCGCGACCATGTTCGTGGCAGGCTTTATCGGCTCACCGGCCATGAACATGGTGCCGGTCGAGTACCTGCACGCTCGCGGCGCCAACGGCCTGCTGGATAACCTGCCCGAGGGCACCGACATCGTCGGCATTCGCCCGGATGACATGCACCTGGCCCCGCCGGCAGGCCAGCATTTAATCGTTGAATCAACCCTACAGTTATTTGAAGCCGCCGGTGCCGAAAGCCATCTATACGTAAACCTTGCCGACAGCGACCAACCCACGGTGATTCGCGTATCCGGCCAGCCGCCAGTCGCCGAGGGGGAAACGCTGCGCTTTTACGTTACCCGCGACGCCTTACACCCCTTCAACAGCACCACAGGGCAGCGCACCGGGGATTGAATCCGTCAGTTCAGGGAAATCAGGGTCATCATAGGCTACGTTTGAGAATGTGAAATTGACGCCTAGCTGATTTTTTAACCCTGTGTGAGGACCGCCCATGGACTTTCGGCCATGAGTACCGAGTCTTCTGCCCTCGACTCGCTGTATCGTATTTACTCCCGGCGCGTTCAGGCGACGTTGATTCGCCTGTTGGGAGATTTCGAGCTTGCCGAAGAAGCCATGCAGGACGCTTTCGTTGCGGCTGTCCAACAATGGCCCGTGAATGGTGAGCCTGACAACCCCCAAGCATGGCTGATTCGTACCGGCTATCACCGTGGGGTTGATCAAATTCGTCAGCGCAGCACCGCCCGCCGACGGGCCCACATGCTATTGCCTATTGAAGAGGCGTTGGAGATCGACGATGCCGCTATTGAAGACGACTCGTTGCGGCTTCTCTTCACCTGCTGCCATCCAAGCCTGAGTATAGAAGCCCGCATTGCGTTGACCCTACGCGAAATGTGCGGCTTGACCACCGAGCAGGTGGCCAGCGCACTGCTGATGAAACCTACGACGCTGGCCCAACGTATCGTACGGGCCAAACGTAAAATTCGCGATGCGCATATCCCTTATACGGTGCCTGCCCAGAAAGAACTCCCCGAGCGCCTAGCCGATGTGCTCCAAGTGATTTACCTAGTTTTCAACGAAGGCTACTCCAGCAGCATGGGCACTGCGGTGGTCGATATCAGCCTGGCCCGCGAGGCATTAAGGCTTGGCGCTGAGCTGGCAAGACTGCTGCCACGGGGCGAAGTATTTGGGCTAATGGCGCTGATGCTGCTCAATAATGCTCGCCGGGATGCACGTCAAAATAGCGCCGGCGAGTTGATGACGCTGGAAGCTCAGGATCGCCGCCTATGGCATCAAGAGGAGATTGCCAGCGGCATCGAATGGCTCGAGCAGGCATTGGCATTAACACCGCTCGGCTACTATACCCTTCAGGCCTCGATTGCCGCCGTGCATTCCCAGGCTGGCAGCGCCGATAAGACCGACTGGGCACGTATTGTTAGGCTCTACGATGCCCTATGCCGACGCTTTCCTTCGCCGATCCTGACGCTGAATCATGCGGTTGCCATTGCCATGAATGGTGCTCCTGAAACCGGCCTGAAATTACTCGACGACATCGCGCATCATCCGCAAATCAGCCGCTACCATCTATTTCATGCCGCTAAAGCAGATTTGCTGCGCCGCCAAGGCCAGCATGAGGCCGCGCGCAGTGCCTATCAGCAGGCGCTGCAATTGGCCACCCAGGCCCCAGAAAAGCGCTTTCTAATCAGCCGATTGGCCGAGCTGGAAAATTCACTACAAAAAAAGTGACCGAGCCTGTCGATTTATGAGCACACCAAACGTCTAGAGAGTATCTACCATCACCTTAAAAGGACTCTCAATGAAATTCATGCTGATACGCCGCGCTGATGCCAACACCGAAAATGGCGCTATGCCATCCCAGGACATGCTCGCCGCCATGGCCGCTTATAACCAGCGAATGACCGAGGCAGGCGTGTTTTTGAGCGGCGACGGCTTACATCCGACCAGCGAGGGGTGCCTGATCCGTTTCAAGAATGGTGAGCCCACCATCATCCCAGGGCCTTTGTCGCCGGCCAGTGAGCGTATTGCCGGTTACAGCGTGTTGGAGGCGCCTTCCCTGCAGTCGGCCATTGAGTGGGCCCAGCAGTGGCCTACCCGAGACGCCGATGGCAACGTCACCCTTGAGCTACGTCGTTTCTTCTCACTGGAGGATTTCGAGCCCGGTGCTGGAATTGAGCAGCACCGTAATCTTGCTCGTGTACCGGATGCCATGAACGTGCACGTTGCCTTTCCCGGCACCTGCCGTGAAGCCATGCAGTTTTATGCCGACGTGACCGGCGGCCAGTTGGAGTGCCTGCTGACTTACGCTGAAACGCCCGCCGCTGAACACACGCCGCCCGCCCTTCATGACCGCATCATCCATGCATCACTGAACCTACGGGGTCGCCGCTTAATGGGCGCGGATCTGGCGGGTGACTGCTATACACCACCCCAAGGGGTAGCGGTTCAGCTTGAGTATCAGGATATCGAGCAGGCCGCACGAACCTTTGCCCAGCTAGCAGAGGGTGGAAAGATCACCATGCCGTTTGAGGCCACCTTCTGGTCGCCCGGGTTCGGCATGGCCACCGACCGCTTTGGCATTCAATGGATGATCAACGTATCGACGGAACACTGCCCACTGGCAAGTGAAGGAGGTAACCCATGAAGTACGTTGCGCTAGTGTATTACCAGGAACAACTCATCAACGCGATGAGCGACCAAGAATGGCATGACCTCAACCAGGAGTGTATCACTGGCGTAGAACGTTTGAACGCTCAGGGAAACTACTTGGCAGGCCAGGCGCTGCAACCGATAGAAACGGCGACCACCGTACGCGTGCGCGATGGCGAGACGCTAATCTCCGACGGCCCCTTCGCAGAAACCAAAGAGCAGCTGGCAGGCTTCTATCTGCTTGAAGCCCACGATTTAAACGAGGCGCTGCAGCTGGCTAGCCGCATCCCACCCGCCAGGCTGGGCAGCATTGAGGTACGCCCCGTTCGAGAACTTCCGCCTAAAGCAGAACCAAAAAAAGAATCTGGAGAACAGCCATGAGCAAGCTTACACACCCTTATGTCGATGGTTTCGTCGCTGCCGTGCCCACCGCTAATAAAGCGGAATTTATTGAGCATGCCCGTGCCGCGGCCGTTGTTTTCAAGGAGCACGGCGCACTGCGGGTCGTGGAGTGCTGGGGAGACGATGTCCCTGAAGGAGAAGTGACCTCCTTCACCATGGCGGTCAAGCGCAAGGATGATGAAAGCATCATCTTTTCCTGGATAGAGTGGCCATCCCGCGCCGTGCGCGATGACGCCATGCCTAAAGTGATGCAAGACCCGCGCTTACAGATGGACGTTAACCCGATGCCCTTTGATGGCAAACGCGTTATTTATGGTGGATTTAGCAGCGTCATTAATGAGTAAGTACGCATAAGCATTACTAACACCATGCTATCAGTGGCCCAGCGTTCAATCAGAATGATACTGGGCCACCTCGGTGCAAGCGCAGCGCTATGGTGGTGTTCATATCAATGTCATGGTTGACCGGTAGCGTGCCATTAAAGGCCTGACTAACGGTGACAATAATGGCTAACCAACCGCGAAAACCCCTTAGCGAAGAAGAAATTACTTACCTGGTCGAGCTGGCGAATGGCAATGCGCTAGCAAAACAGCGCCGGCGTGAGCGCAAGAACTCACGCCCACCCCGCACGCCCTCACCAGGGGAGCGATTCGCCATTGCTGTGCCAAAACCCGCCGCTGGTGTCGAGCGTCAGCGCATCAATCCGGGCGGCGATGCCCTTTGCTGCATCGGCTGGGCTGATCAACCCGCCAAAATTGACCATGCGCGTTTGCACATAGCCGGGATGAATCTGCGCAACGGCGATGCCGCGCGGTTTGACGTCGATCGCCAGCGATTTGCCAAACGCATTGAGCGCGGCCTTGGAGGCACGGTAACCGTAGCGGCCACCCGAGTCGTTATCCGCGATCGAGCCCATGCGGCTAGTGATATTGGCGATTTTACTGCCTGTGCCGAGGTTGGGTAGCAGCGCTTCGGCCACCCGCAGCGGTGCGTAGGCGTTGATTTCCATCTGCTTGCGGATGCTGTCGAAATCAATGTCGCCAAGTGACTCATCGCGTAACAGGCCGGCGTTATTGATCAGCAAGTCCAGCGTCTGCCCCTTGAGCGTATCGGCAAGCCTTGCGACGTCTGCCGGCTGGGTAACGTCGATGCCCTCGATAACCTGATCGGCCACCCGCGCCAACTCCTCGGAAGAGGAACGGCAGACCCCGATAACGCGATAGTCCGCCTCAGCGTAAAACTCGGCAAGCGCCAGCCCGACTCCGCGGTTGGCCCCGGTAATTAACACCGTCGATTTCATGGTCAGCTCCTGGTGACTGGATCATGGATAGCCTGGGCATCGTAACATCGCCGGGGCGACCCTATGCACGTCGCCAGCAAACGCTCGCGCCGCCAGCCGCCAACGCAGGCGCCCCGCCTCGTGAGCCGCGCCGCTGTCATCGATTATTCACCAGGCTGTCTTGGACGCGTCATGCCTGAGACGCAAGCTTACGCTAAATGGCTAACAGGACGAATGGCACATGCGGCTTTGCATCGTCAGCGAAACATGGGCGCCAGAGATTAACGGCGTCGCGCACACCTTAAGTCGGCTGAGTCGAGAGCTTGCGCATTACCGGGTCGACATTGATGTGGTGCGCCCCAAACCGGCGTGCCCGGGCCCAGTGCCCGAGGCGCTGGCCGAGCTTCAGGTGCCGTCCTGGTCGGTGCCCGGCTACCGTGAGGTGCATCTGGGATTTTGCCGCCCGGCGACGCTGCGTAAATTCTGGCAGGCCAACCGCCCCGATGTCATTTACCTGGCCACCCAGGGGCCGCTGGGCTGGTCGGCGCGACAGGCCGCGCGGCGACTGGGGATTCCGCTGGTGGCCGGCTGGCATACCAACTTTGACCACTACTGCAACGATTACGGGGTGCCTTGGCTCGCCGCCGCGACCCGCCGCTACCTGCGCCATTTTCACAACGGCTGTGCGTTAACCCTGGTACCCACTCATCTTCAGGCCAGGCAGCTTCGCCAGCAGGGCATCAAGGACGTCAAGGTAATGTCGCGGGGCATTGATGGCGAAGGCTTTTCCCCTGCCCACCGCGACCCGGCGCTGCGACGCGCCTGGGGCGTCAACGACCATCAGCCGGTGGCGCTGTATGTTGGCCGGCTGGCCGCCGAGAAGAACCTCACGCTGCTCCAGGAAACCTACCACGCCATGCGCAACGTGCGCCCCGACATGGCTCATGTGATCGTCGGCGACGGCCCCGCCCGGGCACAGCTCGAAAGCGCCCTACCCGATGCGCACTTTACCGGCTTCATCGATCCCGAGGCGCTCGCTAGGCATTACGCCAGTGCTGACCTGTTCATCTTCCCCTCGCTGTCGGAAACCTGGGGCAACGTGGTCAACGAAGCCATGGCGAGTGGGCTCGCCGTGGTCGCCTTCCACCACGCGGCCAGCGCGGAGCTGATAAAAAGCGGCTACAACGGCGTTACCGTGCCCATCGACGACCCGGCGGCCTTTTGCCAGGCCGCGGTCACGCTATGCCAACGTCCCGCGGACTATGCCAAATACAGTCGCCTGGCACGCCTGAGGGCGCTCGAGCAGAGCTGGGCAGGCATTGCCCAGCAGTTTATTGATCATCTTGAACAAGCCCAGGAGGCTTATCATGCGACCCCGCCCCCTTGTCGTATTCGATCGTCTTGATCTGCTGGAGTGGCAGTTCTGCCAGCGCATCGCCCGGCTAACGCTGTTTCGACCGTGGCGGATGACATTGCAGGCCGCCAGCGCACTGGGTGACTGGCCGGTGTGGGTATTGCTGGTGGTGGCGCAGCCTTGGCTACAGCCAGAGGGTATAGGGCATCTCATGCAGTACGCCGCCACCGCCTGCGTGGCGATTGCCATCTACCGCCTGATTAAAACCCGTCTGTGCCGCGAGCGCCCCTTCATCACCTATCACAGCGGTATTCAGCGCAGCGCGCCTGCCCGGGATCGCTACAGCTTTCCCAGTGGGCACACCATGCACGCCGTCATGTTCAGCGTATTGGTTGCCGCGCATACCCCATGGCTACTGCCGGTGGTGTTACCCCTGGCGGTGTTGATTGCCATATCGCGGGTGGGCCTGGGCCTGCACTACGTGAGCGACGTGGTCGCCGGTGCGGTCATGGGTTATGGATTTGCGCTGCTGAGCTTATACCTGATGGGCTGAACCAGACGCAGCAAGGGGTAGGCAAGGCCGCGCAGGGCGGCGTTACCATTCTGGCGGCCGGTCGTCCCGGTCCTCAACCAGAGTCGTGAGCGTGGTCTTGACGGCCATGTATACGCCCACGGCAGAAAAGGCAGAAAACAGCACAAACATGCTTAACATCAATCCCATGGTCATACGCTTGTCCCTGTGAGTATGCCGCGGCTATGGAGTTGTTATGACCGCTGTATCGTCTGACTCATTAGGATAGCCCAAAATGGGCCGCTTAGCTGTACAAATGTTATGCAAAGCAGCAGCAAGCAATTAAATTTTTGATATTCAGTCGCTTAGCATGACTCAAACGCAAAAAAACCACTTTGCCGAAACAAAGTGGTCAGTTTGCATCGTTGCCATCCATGGCAGTGATGTTTAGCGCGTCCCAGCGCTAAAGCGGAGAGTGCCGATTCCTTTGAATACTCCTTTCGTTATCTGATGGCTTCCTGCCTTCCTTCTAACGCGACAGACACTCTCCTGACTTACGTGACTTATTTACACTTCCTTACTCATGAACCTTCCTCACCAGCGACTCCATTTACCTTTTGCTACCAGTGACCGTGACATAACTAACAACAAGTGACTGAAAACATTATTAACTCCCCATACACCCTGTATAAAGCACGCGCTGGGCCAATCACGCTAATTAAACGAAATAGTTTAATTAAAACAAACATTTAATTTATTAGTCGATGCGCCGCTATTTGCCCAGATGGCACAAAATACTGTGCCAGGGCGACACATGCGACAAAACAGCAAGTCAACGAGGACAAACAGGGCCATACTGACTGTGTCGCTAACTGGCAAACCTTTGCTAATCTAGCTATTACCCCATGAGGGGGCGACCCGCCTCAAAGGAGGCTTCTATGAAACGCGTCACAGCCCTTGGCATTATGTGCATCACCGTCCTGCTGCTCGTGAGCGGCTGCAATACCATTCGCGGTGCGGGTGAAGATATCGAGCAAGGTGGGGAAGCCATCCAACAATCAGCGAGTTAACACGATCATGCTAACGGTTTACCTATCACACGGGTTGGAAAGCGGCCCCGGCGCGCTGAAGATGCAGGCCCTCAAAGGCATCGCCGAAAAACTCGACGACTGCGAGGCCGTGGTGATGGATTACCGTGATCAGCCCGAACCCCAACAGCGCCTGCAGCACCTGCTGGCGACGCTTGAGGCCCGGGGCGATGATCCTGAACGCTGCGTGCTTGCCGGTTCCAGCCTGGGAGGCTGGTTGAGCGCAGCGGTTAGTTCACAGCAGCCTGTTCTGGGCTGCTTTTTGTTGGCCCCGGCTCTGGGCCTGGCCCATTATCCCGAGACCTCGCCCACCATCCGGGCACGCTGTACGCATATCATCCACGGCTGGCAGGACGATGTCATTCCCCCCGGCCCGGTGATCGAGCGCGCGCAACGCCAGCGCCTGTCGCTGCGCATGGTCGACGACGACCATCGCCTCCACGCCAGCCTTGATACGCTGCTCAGCGACTTCGACACCTTCCTGACCCGCTGCAGCGCCCTGCTGCATGCCAGTACCATCGCCTACTCGCGACGCTAACGATAGCAAGGGGCACGCAATAGTCGACAAACTCGCCTCAAGGGTGTACAAACAATGTACACACAGAAGGAGAGCGTCCATGTTTGGTCCCTTTAAGCGCGACCCCAAAAAGAAGCTACAGCAGGCATACGAGCGCAAGCTCCAAGCCGCCATGGAAGCATCGCGTAACGGCGACATGCGCGCTAACGCCACGCTGACCGAAGAAGCCGATGCGCTGCTGGCCGAAATTGAACAGCTGAAGAAAGACGGCAAATAATCCCGTCACCGTTATACCGTTCGGCTACTCGTCAGCCAACGCGGGTAACAGCGTCTTCAACTTGCGCGTCAGCGTGTTGCGCCCCCAACCCAGCAGCTCTGCCGCCTCGCCCTTGCGACCGCCGGTATGTTTCAGGGCGGTCTCGATCAGGATTCGCTCAAAATCCGGCACGGCTTCTTCCAGCAAATGCGTATGGCCTTCGGCGAGCGCATGATCCGCCCAATCCCGAAATGCGCTGCGCCAGTCGCCATAGGCGCTGGTTTCTGACGCGCTTGGCGAGCGCAGCTCGGTGGGCAGATCCTCCACCAACACTTCGCGGCCCGACGCCATGACCGTCAGCCAGCGGCAGATATTTTCCAGCTGGCGGACGTTCCCCGGCCACGGTAGCCGGGTGAGGTGAGCTTCCGCCTCGGGCGTCAGCACCTTGACATCGGTCGACAGCTCCTTGGCCGCTTCAGCCAGGAAATGCCGCGTCAGCCGCGGGATGTCCTCGCGGCGCTCGGCCAGCCTAGGCAGATGAATACGGATGACGTTCAGGCGGTGAAACAGGTCTTCCCGAAAACGCCCTTCGTCCACCAGCGACTCGAGGTTCTGGTGCGTCGCCGCGATGATACGCACGTCAACCTTGGTCGGCGTATGCCCGCCCACACGATAGAACTCGCCGTCGGCCAGCACGCGCAGCAGGCGCGTTTGGGTCTCCGCCGGCATGTCGCCAATTTCATCCAGGAACAGCGTGCCGCCATTGGCCTGCTCGAAGCGCCCCTGGCGCTGCGACGTCGCGCCGGTAAACGCCCCCTTTTCGTGGCCGAACAGCTCGGACTCGATCAGGTCGCGCGGAATCGCCGCCATGTTCAGCGCAATGAAGGGTTTGCCTTCGCGCGGGCTGTGCTGGTGTAACGCTTCGGCGACACGCTCCTTACCGGTGCCCGACTCGCCGTTGATCAGCACGGTAATATGCGAGTGGGAAAGCCGCCCAATCGCTCGAAACACCTCCTGCATGGCCGGGGCTTCGCCGATAATTTCGGCGCTGAGCCCTTCGGGCACCGAGACCGGTCGCTGACGCTCGCGGGCGTGGGCCACGGCGCGGCGCACCAGGGCCAGGGCCTCGTCGACGTCGAACGGCTTGGGCAGATATTCGAAAGCGCCGCCCTGATAGGACGCCACCGCACTGTCCAGATCCGAGTGCGCGGTCATCACGATCACCGGCAAATCAGGATGGGCGTCGCGCACCCGGGCCATCAAATCCAGACCATCGATTCCCGGCATGCGAATATCGGTCACCAGCACGTCCGGCGGGCTTTCAAGCAACCGATTGAGAGCAGTGTCGGCTCGCTCGATGCATTCGACCTCGAGATCGGGTTGCGCCAACGCGCGTTCTAGTACCCAGCGAATCGCACGGTCATCGTCAACGATGACGACCCGAGCAACATCATTACGGGCAGGCTCAGTCATGACGCTTCTCCGGTGGAATTAATAACCAGTGGGATCAGTAAACGGAATTCGGTGTGTCCTGGGCGTGAATCGCATTCGATCAGTCCTTGATGTTGGTGCAGGATGGATTGGGCAATCGACAGGCCGAGGCCGCTGCCTTCGGCACGGCCCGAGACCATCGGATAAAACAGGGTTTCTTGCAGTGCCAGGGGAATGCCCGGGCCGTTGTCGAGAATGGCCACTTCGCTGACCAGCCGGTGGCGCTCGGCCCCCAGGGTAAACTGGCGACGCGCCCGGGTACGCAGTACCAGGGTGGGCGCCGGGGTCTCCGCGTCGCTCATGGCCTGCACCGCGTTGCGCGCCACGTTCAGCACCGCCTGGATCATCTGGTCCTCGTCGCCGGACAAATCGGGCAGACTGGGATCGTAATCGCGCTGGATATCGACGTGGGGGTGCTCGGCAATAAGTAACGAGCGCACCCGTTCCAGCACCTTGTGAATATTGACCGGTTCGTGCTTGACGATGTAGTTGGGCCCCAGCATCGAATCCACCAGGTCGCGTAGCCGGTCGACCTCTTCAACGATGATGTGGGTAAATTCGCGCAGCGCGGGATTATCCAGATCGCGCTCGAGCAGCTGTGCCGCCCCGCGAATCCCGCCCAGCGGGTTCTTTACCTCATGGGCGAGCCCCCGGGCCAGCACCTTGATGGTTTCCTGGCGGGTGGTCAGCGCTTCCTCGCGGGAAATCTGCATCAGTCGGTCACGCGGTTCGACCTCGAGTAGCAGCTCCGTCTCGGAGAGCGGCGTCACCGTGTAATCGACGGTCAGCGGGTCACTGTTAAGCGGCGTGATGCGCGCCTCACGCTGAGTAAAGGGATGGAACGCATCCCGGGCCTTGGCCAGCACCTCGTCAATGCTTTCATCACCACCGAGCAGGGTATCAAGGCTCGCGCCCTTTACCCGGCTCAGGCTCACCGCCAGCAGCGCCTCCGCCGCAGGATTCATCCAGCACACGTTGAGGCGGCCGTCCAGCAACAGCACCGCCGTGGTGAGATGTTCCAGTAATCGCTGATGCATGGTGGTGTCTTGCAAAGTCGCCTCATCCATTACTTTGGGTCAACCTTCCGCTGGAAAGATGTAGAGGGAACTGCAAAAAGCGCGCCAAATACGCTACTGCGCTGATTTGCACGCTAGTTGCGCCGCGTGGCGGTGCACGGCGAGCCTTTTTGGCGCAAACCGCCCACCGTGCCGCTCCGCATATGCACCATAATGGCGCATTCGCACTAATCTGCCACCACGATGCTCACCGGCGGCGTGCGGTGTTGCCGACGCCCCTGGCCGTCCAGCAGGTCAGCCTCAAGCTGATGGCGTCCGGCGGGCAAATTCGCCAGCCAGAAAACATCGCTGTGCAACGCCGTTTGGCTCACCTCCCCGTTGACGCGCAGCTGGACGCGATGATCCTCGCGCAGCGGCGGCACAATGCGCAGCGTCACCGGCGTGGCGGCGCCCACTTCCGCGCCCGTTCCGGGTGAATCAATCTGAAAGCGGTCGTAGGGCATGAAAGGCGCACCAGGCGACGCGGCTGCCGGACGCGCATCCACCGCCTTAGGCGCCTGGCTCGGCAAACCGGGCAGCGGGGCAAGCTCAATGGCCTCGCCGCCGTCACGCGGAGAATCGGAAAACGTGACGTTGCCGTTGTCATCCACCACCCGGTAAACCGTTGACGACGCAGCCGCCCCGGCGGCGGGCACCAGCAGCAGCCCGACGCCGACCACCGCGCCGGCTTGCCTCCAGCCCCTCAATGGCTTGCGCAACATGCCCTCTCCCTAAATAAAAAACCCCGCCGTGGCGGGGTTTAGGCTTATCAGCACCACAGGGGTGAGATTAGCAGCTGTAGTACATATCAAACTCGACGGGGTGCGTGGTCATGCGGATACGCTCCACGTCTTCCATCTTGAGCTCGATGTAGGCGTCGATCATTTCGTCGGTGAACACGCCACCTTCGGTCAGGAAGGCACGGTCGATGTCCAGTGCTTCCAGCGCCTGATCCAGGCTGCTCGCCACGGTCGGTACGGACTTGCCTTCTTCCGGCGGCAGGTCGTACAGGTTCTTGTCCATGGCATCGCCAGGGTGGATCTTGTTCTTGATACCGTCGATACCGGCCATCAGCATGGCCGCGAAGGCCAGGTACGGGTTAGCCGTCGGATCGGGGAAGCGCGTTTCGACACGCTTGCCTTTCGGGCTGGCGGTATACGGAATACGGATAGACGCGGAACGGTTGCGGGCACTGTAGGCCAGCATGACCGGCGCTTCAAAACCCGGTACCAGACGCTTGTACGAGTTGGTCGACGCATTGGTGAAGGCGTTCAGCGCACGAGCGTGCTTGATGATGCCGCCAATGTAGTACAGCGCCATTTCTGACAGGCCAGCGTATTCGTCGCCTGCGAACTGGTTGGTGCCGTCTTTCCAGAACGACTGGTGAACGTGCATGCCAGAACCGTTATCGCCCACCAGCGGCTTCGGCATGAAGGTCGCCGTCTTGCCGTAAGCGTGCGCCACGTTGTGGATCACGTACTTCATTTCCTGGACTTCGTCGGCTTTCTTCACCAGCGTGTTGAACTTCACGCCGATTTCGTTCTGACCGGCGTTGGACACTTCGTGGTGGTGAACTTCCACTGACTGACCAATCGCTTCCAGTGTGTTACACATCGCGCCGCGAATATCGTGGAAGCTATCGACCGGGGGTACCGGGAAATAGCCGCCTTTAACGCGCGGACGGTGACCCAGGTTGCCGCCTTCTACCTGACTATCCGTGGCCCAGGCACCTTCTTCAGAGGTGATCTTGTACATGGCACCCTGGATATCGGATTTCCAGTGCACTTCGTCAAAGATGAAGAACTCGGGTTCCGGGCCGAAAAAGGCCGTGTCGCCAAGACCGGTGGACTGCAGGTACGCCTCAGCACGCTTGGCAATGGAGCGCGGGTCACGGTCGTAGCCCTGCATGGTCGCCGGCTCAATGATGTCGCAGCGGAGCACCAGCGTCGCGTCTTCGGTGAAGGGGTCAAGGTAGGCAGTACCGTCTTCCGGACGCAGGATCATGTCGGATTCGTTGATGCCCTTCCAGCCGTTGATGGACGAACCATCGAACATCTGACCGTTTTCGAAAAACTCTTCGTCCACGTCGCGGGCAGGCACGGTCACGTGCTGTTCTTTACCGCGGGTGTCGGTGAAACGCAGGTCTACCCACTTAACATCATGCTCTTCGATTAGCGCGAGAGTCTTGGCTGACATAGTGTCCTCCGGTATGAGCGTGGCTTAAAGCTAACGACAGTAAGCTACCAATAAATGTTGTTCGACATGACGCGTGCATCATGGCACGCCTGCCTTGCTTATTCACTCAACGTTTGTTTGTTGCCTTCAACAGAACGCCTAGTGATAACGAAACCGGCTAATGTTGTAGCACGCCGCATGGCGTTTTGCCTATGACCGACTAGCCGCTATTGGATGCAATGCAGTTTACGTGCCATTCTTGCACCAATATGGCATTAAAAATCGTTAAGCATTTGTTTTATAACGACTTAAAAAGCCACTTTCATGCATCTTCATGTTGCATATCTGGCCAAAACCCTGTCACGCGAGCTTTCAAGCCCAGCATTTGCACCAAACAAAAGCAAAAATAAAACCAATTGCACTATTTTGGTGCTAAAGCGAATCGTGCCATCGATATAAAATCAGTAATTTGTTTGCTTCCCCATCAACAGATACTATATTAAACTTTTAAACACAATTAGTTACAAATAAGATAACGCTGAACACACAAGGCCGGAGGGCACCCCATGAAGTCGGTCTGTTTTATTATCGACACCTGCGTAACGGGTGCTCAATTGCCCCGCCATTTACAGTCCATCCACCAGGCCACCGCTGACCGCTCTACCTGCTCGCTGCAGATCGTCAGCCTGAATCATGATCCCCGGTTAACGCTCATGGAGCAGCGCTTTGCTGCCCAGTGCATCACGCTGCCCGACGCCGCCCTGGGTGCTCGGCTCAACCACGCGGCCAATGCAAGCCAAGCAGAGTGGCTGGTATTTGCGCTGCACGCCACCGCCCTGCCGGTCACCCTGTGGCGTTCGCTGTTCCCTATGCTGGATAGCTACGCCATCGACGCCGTTGTACTGGGATCCAGCGAGCCCACCTTACCCACGCGGCTGCTGCAGCGCTTTCTGGCCACCACACTGCAGTCGCCCCCTTACATTGCGGTCCGACGAACGTGGCTGGAGCGCCTGGGCGGTTTCGACCCCGATCTTGATCGCAGCGCCATCCATGACTTCCTGCAACGACTCCACGCCTGCCCGACCCGCATTCACACCCTCAACCCCGACGACACGCCGCTTTCTACGGGCCACATTGCCTAACGCATCGGTACATTCAACTGCTTACCAAACATCATCGAGCCGATAGTGGACTTGTTGACCAGGTTGCTGAGCAGAATGCAGCCGACCATGCTGACCAGCGCAAGAATCAGCGCGTACAGCCAGATGGGTAGCGAGAGCGGGGCAATGATCAAGTCGGTGGCAATGAAGAACATCGGGTGCGCCAGGTAAATACCAAACGAATAGACGTTGATTCGGCGCACCCAGTTAGGCGCAGTGTAGCCTTTGACGCGGCGCGTCGTGAACAGCGTAAACAGCACGAAGAAGGGGATTATCCACACTTCTTTTGAGGTGAAATCCGGCAGGTGAGCGAGCGTTGCGATGCACAACCCCACCACAAAAAGCACCAGGCAGACTGGATGAGCCAGATACTTTATCCACAGAGGGCGTTCGGCCTTGATGCCGTTGGGCGCCAGCGGGTAGTAACGCACCAGCACCAGGGCCAGGAAAAACAGATACAGCCAGCCCAGCGGCGCCACCCACAGCAGGTAGCCAGGCGGGTCGACGCCATACCAGTAGGCCGTTCCCCAATAGCCCATGCTGATCAAACAGGACAGCCAGAACCACGGCACCGGATTGATCCGCCACAGGCGCCAGCGGGTAAACAGCCAATAGCCGATGTAAAACTGCATGGCGATAATCAGGAAGTAACCGTGCCAGCCAGCGTAAACAAAATAATGGACCGCATTGGCCCAAAAACTGACCGGGTCGCCCTCCGCCCACGCCGTTACCCACTCAGCGGTTGAGTAAATAAACCCGTAGACAAAATACGGCAGCATGATGTACTTGAATCGCTGACGGATAAACCCCTCTGGCACCGCTTTGTCGTAACGAAGGGCAAACACGAACACCGAGATGAACAGGAAAATCGGCGTGCCCAGCACCAGTGGAATACGCATGAAATCGGTAATCAGGTTATCCACGTAATTATTCACTTGATCCATCAAGTGGAATAAAAAAACCGCAATGCAGCCGTACGCTCTCAGCCAAAAGATCTCTTCCACTTTCTGCATGAGCCCTCCCGCCCCTGTATGGTTGCGCTACGCTTAAGGCGTAGCGACCTGAACATCCCGCGTCGTGCGCTGTCCGACCTCAACGATGCATGATAATTCCCAACAGACGAGGAGCTCATGACAAAACGCCCTTTCTGGCGGCTCAGCGCCATCAGCCTGTTTGGAGTATTCGCAGGCCTGCTCGCCACCTTCTCGAACGCCCTGGCGAGCAGCGTGGAACGTCATCAGTTCGACTCGCCCACCCTTGGCTACTCATATCCCTACACGGTGTATCTACCTGACGGCTATGAAGATAACAGCGAGACAGTATACCCGGTGGTGTATCTGCTGCACGGTTCTTTCGGCAACGAGCGCGACTGGGTCGCCAAAGGGAATCTGCAACAAACCGCTGACCGGCTGATAAGCGCCGGGCACATCCCGCCCAGCGTGTTTATCATGCCCGGCAGCCGCAGCTGGTGGGTAGACGGTTACAACGAAGAGGCGCGCAGCGCCTTTTTCAACGACCTGATGCCCCACGTTGAAGAGCGCTACCGGGTGGGCGACGAACGCTCGATGCGCGGCGTGGGCGGCCTTTCCGCCGGTGGCTTTGGCGCGCTTAACTTTGCCCTGGAACGCCCCGACCTTTTCGCCGCGGTCGCCGCCCTCAGCCCGGCCAGCTACGCGCCCTACCCCCCCGACAACTCATCGGCACACCGTCACCCCGCGTTTCTTGACGAGCAAGGTGAGTTTGACCGCCAGCTCTGGGATCAACTGAACTACACCGCGCACCTCGAGGATTACCGCATTCAGGTAACGCCGCGGCCCACCGCCGAGGAAAGCGATGTGCCTCCTGTGCCGCTATATATCAGCGCAGGACGGCGCGACGTGTTCGACGCCGAGTTTCACGCCCGGCAGCTACGTCAGACAATGGAGCAAATCCAGCCCAATGCAGTCAATCTCGACCTGTATCCCGGCGGCCACACCTGGAACGTATGGCGGGCCAGTCTACCGGCCGCGCTGACGTTCATGTTTCAGCATATAGGCTCGCCCACTGGCGACGAAGATAGCTGACACACCACACAACCATGGCGCCTACCCACGTTCTGGCCGACACTGAACGCACTATCAACAAGGAGCCGTTTATGCATCGACACATCGAATGGGACACCCCCGGCAGCGCCAGCGTGACCCAACACTACGCCAACGACCCCAACCTCGACCCCACGCCGCACACCGGCGACATCCTCTCGGCGCGCTATCAGGGCTACTCGGTACGCATCGACGTCCGCAGCTACCGCGAAGACGACGCCGTCAGCATTGGCGATGTGGTCGCCATCATCGACTCACACAGCAAACGCCACGACAGCCACGGCAAACTACACATCGGCGACACCGTCCGGCTACCCGACGACAAGCGTGCGATGGAGCCGGGTCCGGAGGAGTAAGGGTTAACGACAGCGGCGGATTTTGAATCCGCCGCGTTTTCAAGCTGCCAGGGCGGCAGCTAACGTCTACACCTGCCGCCTTTCAGGCGAATTGCTTTTCTGAGCTGCCTGGGCGGCAGCTAACAATATCAGGCGCTCAACCGGCTGACGTTGCGCTTTCTGAGCTACCTGGGCGGCAGCTAACCGGGCTTCGACGTAGCGGCGATAAACCCATTGTTTCTGAGCTGCCTGGGCGGCAGCTAACGACGTGGCCGAAGACGATCAAGCCGAGGCTGATTTCTGAGCTGCCTGGGCGGCAGCGCACTCGGCAAGAACGCATGTTGCCTGCTGCCGTGGTTTTCTGAGCTGCCTGGGCGGCAGCGCACTGGCCGAGCAGCAGGACGAAGATGCTGACCAGTTTCTGAGCTGCCTGGGCGGCAGCTAACGCTGAGCTTGCCCGCTATAGCAAGCGCGCCCCTTTCTGAGCTGCCTGGGCGGCAGCTAACATCTGGCCATTGGCTTTGATGTCGCCGGTGACTTTCTGAGCTGCCTGGGCGGCAGCTAACATCGACAACATCCCGAAAGGGCCGCGGATACATTTCTGAGCTGCCTGGGCGGCAGCTAACGACGACAGTGCCGGCGTACGTCATAAACCCCCTTTCTGAGCTGCCTGGGCGGCAGCTAACGCAAGAAAAAGGGCGCATGCCCGCCATGTTATTTTCTGAGCTGCCTGGGCGGCAGCTAACTCGCTCACGTGCTGTGTGATCGGGCGGCCGTTTTTCTGAGCTGCCTGGGCGGCAGCTAACTTGCGCCTGGGGCAAGCCCAGCCGCTGCCGAGTTTCTGAGCTGCCTGGGCGGCAGCTAACCCAATGATCATCATTATGCGGCGCGACGTGCTTTTCTGAGCTGCCTGGGCGGCAGCTAACTTTCTGGGCGCGAATCGTATGTTTCACCATACTTTCTGAGCTGCCTGGGCGGCAGCTAACAAGCACCGGCCTACTTGCGACCCGACAGGCATTTTCTGAGCTGCCTGGGCGGCAGCTAACTGGTGCGCTGGCAGCATTGAATGCCTCGCACTTTTCTGAGCTGCCTGGGCGGCAGCTAACATACTGGACTAGGCGATGGCTTTACGCGTCGATTTCTGAGCTGCCTGGGCGGCAGCTAACATTAAGTCGTAGTCTTCAACGAGCGCTTGGATTTTCTGAGCTGCCTGGGCGGCAGCTAACGTCCAGGGCTTTACCGGCTGGTCTTCCCGTTTTTTCTGAGCTGCCTGGGCGGCAGCTAACACGCGGGCCAGGAACACGACATGCACGTCAACTTTCTGAGCTGCCTGGGCGGCAGCTAACGCTGGCCTTATCCTCAAAGTGATGCCCTTCGTTTTCTGAGCTGCCTGGGCGGCAGCTAACTGGAAACGGTCGATGAGTCGCCTGCCTGGTCATTTCTGAGCTGCCTGGGCGGCAGCTAACCGGTGCCGTGATGGTCAGGAATAACCCGACGTTTTCTGAGCTGCCTGGGCGGCAGCTAACATAGTGGCGCGCTAACACTAATCGGTGGTGATTTTCTGAGCTGCCTGGGCGGCAGCTAACGGAAAGGCCGCTTTCGATCAGGCGTTCCCCCATTTCTGAGCTGCCTGGGCGGCAGCTAACATGGGCGCACGTGTCGATATCTCTTTTGGGATTTTCTGAGCTGCCTGGGCGGCAGCTAACTTAGCGGCTCATCGTCCGACGTGATCCACAGTTTTCTGAGCTGCCTGGGCGGCAGCTAACGCGGTCGAGCTGGCGGCCCTGTGGCACGTAGATTTCTGAGCTGCCTGGGCGGCAGCTAACATCAAGCCGGCAAGGGGCAGGATGATATGTTTTTTCTGAGCTGCCTGGGCGGCAGCTAACCGTAAAGGCATCACGCGGGAAGCGCCGCTAAATTTCTGAGCTGCCTGGGCGGCAGCTAACCAGGCGGCAAGCCTGGATGACGTACGCGCCCTTTTCTGAGCTGCCTGGGCGGCAGCTAACGCCGATGCCCGGTGGCAAAGGTATGTTTGGCTTTTCTGAGCTGCCTGGGCGGCAGCTAACGTTAGGGTTCCTTTTCGTTAGCGTTGGGTTCTTTTCTGAGCTGCCTGGGCGGCAGCTAACTGGTAGAGCCGGTGTGGGTTCAGCCCCTTGGTTTTCTGAGCTGCCTGGGCGGCAGCTAACGTCCCGCGCTGGATCGTGCTGCTCGCCGATGATTTCTGAGCTGCCTGGGCGGCAGCTAACTTGATCACCTAACCGGATAGCGTTATGTTTATTTTCTGAGCTGCCTGGGCGGCAGCTAACGTCCCGCGCTGGATCGTGCTGCTCGCCGATGATTTCTGAGCTGCCTGGGCGGCAGCTAACTAGAGCTTATCAAAATTAATGTGCTGATTGTTAAAGAGCTTTAGCCGAAAAAAGCGGTATCACCCTTTTTGAGCGATACCGCTAAGTAATTGATTATTGGTTGACAATTTTCATGTTGAAAAAAAGGGTCAAAACCACGGTACGGTAGCGTTACTGCTTAAACCGTAGTGGTTATAAGCTCCCGCCACCGAGCTTTCCTGGGGCTTGCTGTGTTCAATAAACAGGCTGAAACGCTGCTGGGTAGAACGACTATTGATCTGCACGAAGGGAAGCTCAATACGCCGCACCGCGACTTTCGCGTAAATTTTCCGCGCCTCGTCTTCTGAAATGTTATGCCGCTTGGCATAGCGTTTTGCACGGCTTTCGCTCCCTGTATTGAACTGCTTCCGAGCGACATTAATATGCTGCGCATTCGCGGGAGCAGCGATTACCTCACTCACCTGAGTATGATCACGCATGCCCGTTAGCCAGTCAGCACTCATTAGTTGCAGTAAACGCGCTTGAGTACCATGTAGGCGAAGATGGTCACTCAGTGTGCGAGCGCGAACACCATGTTTATGCTTTGGAAAACTGACTCCTACGTCCGCGACTTCTAGATCAAACAGTGCCCGGTGCAACTTGTTGTAAAGTGCACCCATAAGCATTGGTTCTGGAAAATCCGGGTCGGGCCTTAAGCGGATATCGATATAGTGATCCATAGCTCACCCCGCATCGCCGAATACACCACCCCGAATCAGGGTTGCCATTACGAAATGCTGCTGCTCGACAGACGGTACTTGATCTTTTAGTAGCCAATTATCCAGCAGGTTGTAGAAATCTAACTTCTCTTTTCCTTTACCCGGATTGGGCTGACGGTAAGCAGTGCCCTGGGTGGTTACGGAGCCGTAGGGTTCGACGGCGATGGGGCCAAGATGACTACCGTCTTCCGGTACCGGATACCATGTATCGATGGTGCGCAGGGCATTACCGAGTTTCTGAGAGTGGATGGCGGCCTTTTTGTCATCACCGTCACCGATGCTGTAAAGCGTCTTGCTCTTGTCGCCGCGTGAACGATCCAGAATCAACTCCTGCGAGGGGAAAACTTCCTGGCCAGCACCAATGCGGGCGAAAGCGATGACGTCAAGCAAGAGATACTGCTCACCTGCCAACGCCTGAGTAATGGTCGCCCCTAGCTCACGGGTCTGAGCGTCACCGGCAAAGTCACGAGTGGACTGTTCAAGCGCATTGAAAGTCCATGTCTTTTCAGCCTGCCCTTCTTTCATCTGACTGACGACCACTTCGACCTCCTCGGCACCGATGCGGTTACGCCACAGAAAACGACCATTGGCGAGATTGCAGGCGTAACGGTGGGCCAGCTCATCGAAGCCGTGTTCTTTAACGTATCCCGATACTGTCTGCGCCAGCTTTTTCTGGTATTCGGCATCGTTGCAGGCGGAAGGTGTACCGGCTCCCGCCAAAACCCGCAGTGTGAAGCGAACCGCTAGGGTATCGGCTTCGTGGGGCAAAGTAGCCACATCAACGGTTTGCAGGTTGGGATTTTCAATGGCAGCGTCAAGCTTTAACGGGTCTTGATCTTTCGCTTTCAGGCGATTAGAGATGGTGCCCCGTACTGATTTTTCGCGAACCGGGACAAAAGCCCATTGCGCAGCCTGAGCTCGGTCTTCCCAGCTACCAGCACGGAACAGCGCATCGGATGGATCAAGTTTACGTTCGAATGCGAGGACGGATGCAGTTTTAAGCGTGTCATTCTTGGCCATGTCGTTTCCCCTTAATGATTAGTCTTGTGTAACAGTGTTGATGTAGACGTTTTGTAGCCGATAGATACCGCGATCCAGGTCGTTCTCCACGAACCACATCAGATCGTCGGGTTTACGAATGCGATGCGGGCTAACCCACTCGCCTATGGAGTAGAGGCTTTCCACGAACCGAAATGGAACACTAGGATCGCGAGCATTAGCGACTTCACCGGGGTCGTAATGATCGGAGATAGCGCCGTAGCCGACCGGAATCGGCACCAGCCAGCCAGGATAGGGCCTGCGTACCTCCCACCGCACGACCTCTTTCTCCTTACCGCCTTTCTCATCCTTCACCTGCTCGACATGACATTCGTGGTTCAGCCGAGAAAGATCGAGCCAGGCATCCAGGGCGGTGGCACTATCGTCTTGCGCTTTCAGCGTGGCTGTATGTTCGGCAAGCAGGTCATCGCGCAGCACCAACGCAAAGCCGGGCAGAAGGCTACGCTTAAGATGTTGCCACTGTTTTGCCCTTTCCAACTCAAGCGCGTTAAAACTGATTAGCTTGGGACGATGGCGGTTTTGAGCATTCAGTGAAGGCATGACGCTGCCGCCCGCGATGCGCATCCCCGCCACCTGCTCAAACAATGCCTTGGCAATTGCGTCACGGCGCTCAGCGCTGCTGAGATCGTCGCCTTCTGATTCCACGCCGATTAACAGGCTGACTTCCAGATGCGCACGCCCTTCCTCGACAATGGCGGCTGTGCCGCCGCTCTTATCAACGGGATTGCGCGTCAAGTGAAACGCCTTAATGAAACCGCCCTCGGTTACTTGTGGTTCAATGTGGTGACACACCACACCAATCTCGTTAAACACCAGCTTGATGTCGGCGGGTAGGTTTCGCTCCAGCACTTGCTGAACACCCACGAAAGCGCTCATGGCGGGAAATCCCCAGGTCATGGGGCTAGAGATGGCATTGGCGTTCTGGATACGCAGTCGGGGGAGCACAAGGAGATGGTTGATCATGCGGGCTCTCCTTGAAGGCTTTCGTCATCGTCATGTAAGGCATCTTGCAGGTCGTCTAACTGACGGCGGAAATTGCGTAAAACAATTTCAATCCGGTCTGCCCAAAAGTCATGTGCCGGATCATCCAGACTGATCTTCATACGCTTACTAAGCGTGGTTTTTAGCCAGCCCGCTACACGTTGAGAAATGTCTTCATGCCAATCTGATCGCCGTCGCGCGGTTGCGAAATCCGGATCCAGCTCACTTCGTCCTGGGTCGAGCCAGTAGCATTCAGACGTCACCAATCGACACTCACTGTCTGTCGACCAGCCAGGTCTTAAACGGTGAAGCTCATACGTAAACATCAAAAGCTCATCGGCTAACATTGCCGTCAGGTCGTCATGTAAGTCCCGATCCTGATACGTTTTTCGTGGCGCTTTTCCGGCCTGGACTCGGCGTTCCTCCTCTTTCATATTCTGCTTTATCCAATTGACCAAATCATTGATCAGTTGGCGCACTGGCGTTCGTCGGCCAAAGCGAGGTAGCACCGACTCCGTGCGAAGCGGAGGGGTTACATCGCGCGAAATCCAGTTAGGTGGCAACGAAGCGAGTAAATAGTTCTGCCCGCCCCGCTCACTATTCAACTGAGAGATATTTTGCGGCTTGGTACCGCCAAGCTTCTGCACGACCAGGTTGAGATAGTCGCTGTAGCCACCCTCAAACGCGGCGTTATCGCGGCGCGCCTTGCGCCCCACCTTGGCGTGTTCGCCAAAACGGGCTTCGCTAAGCCGCGCATGAAACGGGTGAGTCAAGGCGGTGGCATAAAGCGGAGCTAATAGATGATAGTTGGCATTATCAGTAGGATCGTCGTTTACCAACCAGTACACCTGCTTGCCTCGCGCATGTGAGCTAGGCGCTCCCTTTGGTTCAACAATATTGGCAAAGGCCTGAGCCCACACTTGCGCTTCTTCACGCTCTTTGCTGAGGGCGTCGACTAACGTATCGACATTTTCAAGCGCCAGCTCCAGTAGCGAACGCCCTTTCCATTCGAGCTTTAGGAACTTGTAGACATCAAGGGCAGCTGCATTGCCGACAACGTCGCCTTGGAAGTCATCAGGCAGGCAGTGGCTACCCACTAGATCGCCCTGTTCGAGCGACTGGGGCTCCACGTAAAGATTGGTACCCTTGGCATCCGGGTGGATCGCTTTGAGTGAGTGGGTTACGACCTGAAGCTGACTGACGCGCCGAGCGGCATCGGCCAGCCACGTTTGTGGTTCGAACTGTGCCTGCAGCTTGAGATAAGCAGGATCGTCCTGCGCCATCTTCTCTGTCTTGGTCGCAAAGCGCTGCTGAATAAATTGCTCGATCAGCTCTCGCAATGAACCAGGGGGTTGGGGTTCTGACATAAGTTCTGTGCCCTAGTTGGGTAAAATGCCATCGGCATGGCATAATGAACCCCGAAGCATTGCTGCCTCGGGGCTTGGATATGGACAGGCTTTTGCCCGTCACAGGATTATTATCTTGCGGTGGTGCCTAGCCACGATGCGTATCCTCCTACCCTCACTGTCCCAGAGAGTTTGGGGCCAACCCGTCAAGTCAGCATTGATTCGCCTCAAAGTGGGGCACTGCCATGCCCCACAATCACCAATCTAATAAACCAGCCTTATAAAATCAACCACTATGTTTTAAGAATTAGAGGACATGGAGATTTTTCATCAAAGATAGTTCTAGATTATATACAATGCCTACCTGCCGCAAGGGCAGCTCAGAAAACTATCTCTTAGGAAATAGTGGAAGTTATATCTGCCGAACAGGCAGTTACGGCCAGCTTGCAGAAGCTGGCCGTTTTATTTTTTCCTCAAAAACCCCATCGCCGGATGAAAATGCCACCCGTGAGGCGCGTAGTCAGTTTTCAATCGAATGCGACCAAAGCGCTTTGCACAACGCTCAATGTCCATATCCATGGCTTCCGCTTGCTCGGCAAGCGCGTCCATAAAACCAGGCTCGTTCCAGGGCGTGACGCGCGGGTTTTCCACTAACGCACTGGGCAGCCGATCAAGTTCTCTCTCAACCTCTATCAATTGCTCTTCAAGACCGTTGCGCTCCACACGGCGAAACAGGTAATCCTCCTCCGCCTCATCCGGTATCAACACGAATTCGCTCTCTTGGGCATTATCCTCACGAAAAGGCGCGTGCTGCATGGCCATCGCCCCCAGCGTCATCGAAGTCGGTCGATAGAAAATATAGGCGCCAAGGTCGATCTTTTGTGGCTCCCCCCGGCGTTTACGGCGCTTCGTTGTGTTGGACGCTGCCGCTCCCTCAACCATCAGCGAGGCTAACCGCGCATGCTCCAGGTCTACCAGCTTGCCGCTGGGATCAAGTGCCGCTGCCGCCATTAGGCGCGGACGGGAGTCGATAGGATCGATTTCTTCTACTCGTAGTAGGGTCTTGAGATCGTGAGTGCTCAGGGGCCAGTACTGTTCGGTCTCGAAACCTGGGTGGCTAAAGGCGGGCTGCCTTCCTTCGAGATGCTTTACGTTGGTGCTGAGCAGGGCAATATTGGCTTCGCTAATAGGATTTGGACGATGGCGGCGAACGCGCCCGGCGAGCTGAATGATTGAACGCATCGAGGAGGGCTCGACAATGGCCCAATCGTAATCGTGATCACGCCCCACCTCGGTGACTGGTGACCCCAGCACGATGAATAGTTGATCGTTCGCCTCCCCCTTTAACCGAGTACGAATATCGGGCAGTTCAAAGACACCCAGCTCATCGCGGCGATCCAGGGCGCGGTCGAGACGGGCCTCTAGCCGGGAGCGTAGAAGCAGCGGAAACTGCGAATGATAGACGCACAAATGAAGCTGACAGCCTAAGGAAATAGTGGTGTCATATAGCGCCTGGGCAAGCCCCACTAGCGGTGCGATATTAGCCATGCGCACCAGCCCGAAACTTACCCGCTTGCCGCTGTGTGGATCTATCGTATGGTGCGTTTTATGCAGTTTAAGCGCCTGCTCAACCACCGTTTTCGCCAAAGCTTCAGCAATGGCATCCAGAGATGAAGACGCCGTAAAAGGAACAAGGTAGCCACGTCGTAGTGGCGGCTGCACTGCCAGCTTGGCGGCGCGTTTACGGGCAAAAGCGTCATGAGCAGCATCGAAGCGCACACCGTCAGCGCAGCTTTCCTGTGTGCAGCCATGTTCATCGAACCAGGCACATATTGGCTCAACGGGTGTTCCCAGAACTCCTCTGTTGCGCTGATATTCGGTGCGGCCTTCGCGATAGGCATCGAAAAGGCCGCGCACTAGCGCAGGTGGCAGAGTGGCGGAGGAAAGCAGTACCCGAGAACCCAGCATACCAGTCCAGTAGACCAGGCGTGTTAAAGCGGGCAAGTCATTGATATCGAAATCGTCTGGCTCATCCAACACAAGGTCGCTGCCCATCAAGCGCAGCATTGGGGCAATTTGATGACCGCTACGCAGACTTTCTGTAGCAGGCACCAGGTGGTCGATGGTGGAAACAAGAATGGGGGCGCAAATCAAAGAGCGTGCACGAGGGTCGGCTACAGCCTTGTTAAGAACGGGATGCGCATCGACGTTGCCCTCAAAATGCACGTGGCTTTGCTCATCCAGTAATTCAGCACGGGAGTCTGATCCACCTTGAAACTGCTGATGTTCGAACAGCTCGCGGCTGGCTGCTCCTCCAACGCGGATCGCAAGATCATCGCTCCCAAGTCCTAAGCGCTCACGATAGGCTTGCCCTGTTTGGAGGGTCAATGTGCGCAGCCCAAGAGCAATCGAAAAACGCGCCCCGATTTCCGGCTCGCTCAAGCCATAAAAAATGCGCCCGTTGGCAATCGTCTTACCACACCCAGTCGAAGCCATATTGATGCCGAAAAAGCCTTGGCGATGACTTTTCTCACGCAGCCCAACGGCGAGATCGTAGGCTTTATCCTGCCAGCGAAAACGAGGATTTTTGCTACGTGCTTTAAAACCTTTGTGCCCGGTAATACCGCTCATCGCTTTGACCATATCTGGCAAGCGATGAGCGATCTCCCCTGTTGCGCGCGTTACTCCTAGCAAGTGTTCTTCCAATGGCTGGCTAAGCTGCCGTTTGCCATTAACATTTGCCGTATTCGCATACAGTGGCAGAGACCACTTACCCGATAAGCGTCCATTGCCTGTCAGACTTGAGTAATGGTGATCAGCCAACATCAACGTCATGCGCGCCAAGTGCATCACATAGGGCGAATCGAGCGGGGGCGTTATGAAGCTCACCGCGCTTAGCTGACGGGAGATACGATGAGCACGCTCGCGCCATGCTTTAGTGGTGACTGGCAAACCATGCGGAAATGTCCAATAAGGCACTATTTCTTCCTGTGTAGCAGGCTCCACGCGCTCGTTCCAAGCTGCCGTTATGTCATTAGGAAGCACAGGCAAATTACCGGCATTGATAGGCGCCTTGGCACCCAACCACTTCTGCTCGCCGGACTGTTCATCAAAAGCAGGCTGCGCGGGTAAGCGGTGATGACTGACAATTAGCCAGCCAATCGCTTTGGCAATAGGCGGCAGATGAATAAACGGTGATGGCTCTTCGCGCACACCATCCCAGCCATCTCGCTTTAGCTGCCCCAGCCAGAGGTCATCGTCCGATACGGTTGGGTTTTGCAGCCGCGCCAGCCAGCTCTGATCATCGTCATCGCCAACAAAGGCTTCCAATAACCTAAGCGACACCCACTCATGACGATAACGGTTGCGACCTTCTAACTTACCGACCAGCCTAAGCTGAAAAGCTTCCGTGGCCTTTCCCAGATCGTGGAAGAGTGCCGCCATAGAGGCCAGCAAATGAATCAACTGGCCGCTATGCCAGTCATTTTCATCTTCCGAGCGTAGGATATTACGCCGCGTGGTATTGGTAGGGGTGGCGCCGCGCATATTAAACCGCGAGGCATCCCCCACCACCCACATCAATTCACTGTGGTCGTGTCCACGAATCCAGTGGCAGGCAACGGCGGTATTCTTGCGCGCGGTTTTGCGCAGCAGTTTACGCAGCGTCTCCAGCCCTGCCTGGGTGATGGGTGTTTGCCAAGTGCGGTCGCCCCGGCGCTCGGCAAATTGATCAAGAACGCGCCGGGTTTGTTTGAGAGCATTTTTATTGCACTGGGAAATCAGCAGCACATTCATGCGTCGCCACTCCCCAGCTCCTGGGCGACTTCCTTGAGCGTGTCGATCATAAAGTCGAGGGATTCGGTGCGGGTTAGGCGCTCAATGCAGGCTTGGCGAAACTCTTGCTCCTCATCGCCGCGCATGGCGGAAATAAACGCCTGGGGCAAAATCACTGCGTCTTTGACTAAATCCGCTACGTCGAAGACCAGTCCGCCCCGGCGGGTTTTGCCGTGGAGTACCGCTAGCCCATGGGGAATCCCCAGCACCCAAGTGGCGGTGGCTGCCAAGCCGTAGGCTAGGTAGTTTCCGTGGTCGAGAAAACGGTTGGCGGGGTCGGTGCCGGTACCGCGTTTGGCGCGGCTGAAGTCGCCGTAGTCCACGGCATTCACCGCCAGCTTGAACAGCGTTTTGGTTAAACGCGCTTCCAAAGTCAGTAGATCGACGGTGCTGGGGGCTTGCTTGATCGCTTCGCGGTGGTGGGTCAGCGCACTATGCAGGTGGTCGGTGGAAATAGTAAAGCCTGCATCTTTCATCACCCGGCTTGTCCACAGCGCTTCGATACGGGCAAGGCGGGCTTGCTGGAACGCGCGGGCTGCATCCAGGCGTTTTACATCGTCAAACCAGAAGCGCACCCAGTATTGCAGGTACTCCGTGGGGCGATATTCGCTTTGAGGGGTAAGCCAAGCGACATCCACGTCAACTTCATTGGCAGCAAACAGCGGCGTACCGCCGCCGCCACAAAACCCGACGAGTACACCTGCTTTGGCTAGCTCGCGCATCGCCGCTTGGGTTATTGAAGTGCCGGTACCCAACAGTATCGAGGTAGTGTTGGCGATGGGGATATTCCAGTAGCGGGATTTACTGCCCTCATCGGTGACGTACTCGACACGGCCCCCGTTCACCAACACCCGGCAGTGCTGCAGGTAATAGAGGTTGGCGCGCTTGGAGTGAAGAATGGTTTTTAGGTCATTGGGCGAAAAGTCATCCATGGCGGCCGTCCTTTTGCATTTTTTCCATCTAACCATTCTTCATTAATAATGACCATTGACCCCCATCAGCCTTTTCCTACAAATGATTGCTTCGGCACATTACCTTTGAGCTGTCGTTGCATGCTTGACGTTGCCCTGTGCCACTGAGCGAGTAAAATACGTGGCAAATTTATTGGCGTCGCCAATTGTTATGTTATAACCTATTTGATTATTCGCGAGGGCGGCTTAATGAGTGAGCATTCACATCGCCATAACAAGGAAGGGCCTTGTCATTTTTCGCTGATGTCGCTGTCGGCGGTGCGGCGGTTGCTGTCCGTGGCGGTGCCACTGGTGGTGCTGTGGCTGATGGTGCTGTGGGCCAACGGGTGGGCATTATGAGTCAGCGTTCACTGTCACGCCTGCAGCTGCATGACCTGCATTTGGCGCAGGGCCACCGCACGGTGCTTGAGCATGTGGAAGGCGACTTTCAGCCTGGGGCGATCACCGCGCTGATAGGCGCGAACGGCGCAGGTAAAAGCACGCTCATTCAGGCCATCATGGGCGAATTACGCCCGATCAGCGGCAAGGTGGTGTGCACGGTGCCCAAAGAGCGCCGCGCCTGGCTGCCCCAGCAGTTGGCGTTGGATTTGACCTTTCCGATGAGCGTGGAAGAGCTGGTGATGACCGGCAGTTGGCCAAGCCATGGGGCGATGAAGGGTTATTGTGCCGCGCACTACCGTAAGGGCCGCGAGATCATGGCGCGGCTGGGTATTTCGCACCTGGCTCACCGTCCGCTGGGCGAGCTTTCCGGCGGCCAGCGCCAGCGGGCCCTGATCGGCCGCACGCTGATGCAGGAAGCGGAGCTACTACTGCTCGACGAGCCGTTTTCCAACGTGGATAGCGAGACGGTGGATATTCTGATCCGCATTTTGCGCCAGATGGCCGACGACGGGGCAACGCTGATTTTGGTGCTCCACGATATGGACCACCTGCAGCGCCTGGCCGACGAAGTGCTGATGCTCAACGGCGGGCATGGCCGCTGGATGTCGCCCAGTTCGCTGACCCACCAACACGCGCCCGCTCAGGTGGTGCCGTTCGCGCTGGGAGGTCAACATGCTGGCACTGCTTGATGCCTGGTTTATTGCGCCCTTCGATTACGGCTTCATGCGCCGCGCAGTGGTCGGCGGCCTGGCGCTGTCGCTGGCGGCGCCCACGCTGGGCGTATTTCTGGTGCTGCGTGGCATGAGCCTGATTGGCGACGCTATGGCCCATGCGATTCTGCCCGGGGTGGCGCTGGGCTTTCTGCTGGCCGGCTTTTCGCTGCCAATCATGAGCATCGGCGGTGTGATGTTCGGGGTGATGGTCGCGTTGCTGGCCGGGGCGGTGTCGAAAATGGGCGGTCAGCGCGAAGACGCCGCCATGGCCAGCTTTTTCATTATTTCGCTGGCGGCGGGCGTGATGCTGATATCGATCGGCGGCAGCAGCGTTGATCTCACCCATGTGCTGTTCGGCTCTATTCTGGCGATCAATTCCACGGCGCTGCTGCTAATCGCCGGGATCAGCACGCTGATCGTGCTGACCCTGGCGGTCATTTTCCGCGCCCTGGTGGTGGAATGCCTGGACCCGCTGTTCCTGCGCGGCCAGAGCCGCCGCAGCGGCTGGGTGCACAGCGTGTTTCTGGGGCTGCTGGTACTCAACCTCACCGCCGGGTTCCAGACCCTGGGCACGCTGATGGCGGTCGGCCTGATGATGCTGCCCGCTACATCGGCACGCTTTTGGAGCAAACGTCTGGAAGGCTTGATCGGCATTGCCGTCACGATTGCCATGATCGCCAGTACCGGCGGGCTGCTGCTGTCGTTTCATCTGGATATCCCGTCCGGGCCGAGCATTATCCTGTTGGCCGGCAGCGGTTATCTGTTCTCCGCCCTGTTCGGTCGTTATCACAGCTTGGCGGCCCGCTGGCGGCGCAAAACCGCGCCGCTCTCGGCCGAACCGAGCGCTTAATCCCCGGGCCTTGCCCGTTCATCTTAACAAGGAGCCTTTATGTCGCCGTTACCTTTCTCCCGCTGGCTGGTTGGCGTGTCTGCGCTGCTGGCCTTGCCCGCCGCCGTGGCGTCCGAGCGCGTGCAAGTGGTCACCAGCTTTTCGATTCTGGCCGATATGGTCGAACAGGTCGGCGGTGAGCACGTGGAGGTGACCTCCCTGGTTGGCCCTGACGGCGACGCCCATGTGTATTCGCCAAGCCCCGGCGATGCGCGCGCGCTGGCCGATGCCGACCTAGTGGTCTTCAACGGGCTGCTCTACGAAGGCTGGATGGAGCGCCTGATCGACTCCAGCGATTACGCCGGCGCGCTGGTCACCGCGACCCAGGGCATCGAGCCGCTGGCCCGGGCCGGCCAGGATGAACACGACGGGCATGATGACCATGGCCACGACGAACAAGCTCATGACGATCATGATCACGACGAGCATGGCCACGATGGAGGCGACGAAGAGGCCGACCACGCCCACGGCGATGACGACCCCCACGCCTGGCAGGATCTGGCCCGCGCTGAAACCTACGTCGAGAACATCCGCGACGGGCTGATCGAGGCCGATGGCGACAACCGCGAGACCTATGAGGAAAACGCCGAGCGCTATCTGGCCGAGATAGAGAAAGCCGACGACGAGATCCGTGCGCTGATCGAGGAGATTCCCCCCTCCACCAGCGTGATCACCGGCCACGATTCGTTTGGGTACTTTGCTGACGCCTACGGCGTGCGCTTTCTATCACCGGTGGGGCTATCCACAGAAGCCGACCCAAGCGGCGCCAGCATGGCCGAGCTCATCGACGTGATCGAAGAGGAGAACGTCGAGGCGTTGTTCCACGAAAATATGACTAACCAGTCGATACTCGACCAGCTGGCTGAAGAAACTGGTCTGAGCGTGGCAGGCACGCTGCATGCCGACGCCTTGAGCAGTGAAGGCGAAGCAAGTACTTACTTAGGCATGATGCGCCACAACGCCAAGGTGCTGCACGACGCGCTGGCCGACCCGGACCATGAAGACCATGGCAATGAAGACGAGCGCGATCATGGCGATGAGGATGATCACGGCCACGATCACTGATTAGCCTCGCTAAACGCACGCGGCTCAGGCGTTGATCGCCTTGAGCAGCCACGCCCGGAAAGCTGCCATTGCGTGGGTTTCCGGGCGCGTTTGCAGGCGAGTCAGCCAGTACCCGCCCAGGCTGACCGCGGTGTCGAACGGCTGAACCAGCGCCCCGCTGTTCAGCTGCCGGGAAAACATCCGCGGCGGGGCCAGCGCCAGGCCCATTCCCTGGATCGCAGCTTCCACCATCGCGATCGAAGAGTCGAAGACGATGCTTCTTGCCGTCGGATAACCACTCGGCAGCCCTGCCGCCAGCAGCCATTCATCCCACTCATCGGCGCGATACGAGCGCAGCCAGGTTTCCCCCAGCACGTCAGCAGGCGCTTTGAGGCGGTCGGCAATCGCGGGGGCGCACATTACCGAGAGCGAGGCCGGCAGCAGCGGCTGAGCCGCCGTACCGTGCCAGGCGCCCGTCCCAAAGCGGATGGCAACGTCCAGCCCTTCGGCGGCAAGCTCTGCGCGATTATTATGGGTCGAGAGACGCACGTCGATATACGGAAACTGCCGCTGGAAATCGTCCAGCCGAGGCAGCAGCCAGCCCACGGCAAAGGTGCCCACCACGCCGACGTTCAGCACCTCCCGATGGCTGCTTTCGGCCACCCGCTCCAGGGTATGAGATATCTGGTCGAATGACGTCTTGATGATCGGCAGTAGCCGCTCGCCTTCCTGCGTCAGCATCAACCCTCTGGGCAAGCGCTTGAACAGCGGCACCTTCAAGTGGTCTTCGAGCCGCTTGACCTGATGGCTCACCGCCGCCTGGGTCACGCACAGCTCGTCCGCCGCCCGGGTAAAACTCAAATGCCGGGCCGACGCTTCAAACGCGCGCAGCGCCTTCAGCGGCAGATTGGAACGCGCCATGCCTACCCCCAAATTTTTCTAATGCCTCGTGCAAAATAACGCCGTTTGTCAATTCCCTTGGCGCCGCCTATGTTAGCAACGATCGTCCCAATAGGCGCCTGCGATGACCGCCAGGCGGCCGCTTCGTACTCTCCGGAACAGGACCCTCTGGTATGCGCAGAATAGTAGCAGCAAACGTCGCCCTTATCATGACCGGCACCTTCTGGCTCGGCCAGTCTGCGTGGGCGCTGGATACCACCGAAAGCACGCAGATAAAGCCGCTGGTGGATGACACCATCACCGCTCTGATCGAGGAGCACCGTATCCCGGGGATGGCGGTCGCAATCAGCGTAAACGGGCAGTCACATTATTTTAATTATGGGGTCGCCAATCAGGAAACCGACCAACCGGTCACCGACGAGACGCTGTTCGAGCTGGGGTCGGTGAGCAAAATCTTCACCGCCACACTGGCGGCCTACGCCGATGCCAGCGGCGCGCTGTCGCTCTCTGACCCGGTCAGCCAGCACCTGCCTGCGCTTGAAGGCAGCGCCTTCGACGAGATCACGCTGCGCGAACTGGGCACCTACACGGCGGGCGAGCTTCCCCTGCAGTTCCCCGACGACGTGCAAAGCGAAGCGGCGATGATCGACTACTATCGCCAGTGGCAACCCGAATCCGCCCCGGGCAGCCATCGGCTGTACTCCAACCCAAGCCTTGGCCTGCTCGGCTATATTACGGCCCAGCGCCTTGATCAGCCGTTCGAGACGCTGATGGCGGAAACCCTGTTTACGCCTCTGGGGATTGAAAACAGCTATTACCAGGTGCCCGACGCACAGCAGACGCACTATGCCTACGGTTACGACAAGCAAGACGACCCTATCCGGGTGAACCCCGGCATGCTGGATGCCCAGGCCTACGGTTTGAAATCAACCGCAGCGGACGTGCTGACGTTTGTGGAAGCGAATATGGACGGCGCTGAACTGGACGCCCCCCTTCGACAGGCCATGGACACCACGCGCCGCGGCTACGCCACGGTCGGCGAGCTGCACCAGGGGCTTGGCTGGGAAAGCTACGCGTATCCGGTCGCCCTCGACACGCTGGTGGCAGGCAACTCGCTCGACATGATCCTTGAGCCCAACCCGGTGGAGAACCTGGACCCACCGCTGCCGTCCCGGCAGGCCGCGCTGTACAACAAGACCGGCTCGACCAACGGGTTTGGTGGCTACGTGGCCTTTGTGCCCGACGAGCAACTGGGGATTGTCATGCTGGCGAATCGCAACTACCCCAATCAGGCGCGCATTAAGGCGGCACACCAGCTTCTGTCAACACTGGCCGATGCGCATTGAGGGCCGTCCCTGGAGAGCGTTTGGGCTAGGGAAAGTTGCATTTTGCGATCTCGATATGGAGACTGGCAGCATTCCCTTGCCTGCAAAGAGCCAGCCCCATGCGTTTGAACGCCGATTTTTCCCGCTTCGCCTGTGTCACGCCAGACGATTATCAGTGGGTTGCCTCGCCCAGCGCCGGTGTCGAGCGGATGATGCTTGACCGTATTGGTGATGAAGTGGCGCGTGCCACGAGCCTTGTGCGTTACGCGCCCAACAGCCAGTTTGATCGGCACGTCCACGGCGGCGGTGAAGAGATTCTCGTCCTGGAAGGCGTGTTCGCCGATGAGCATGGCCGGTATGCGGCCGGCAGCTATCTGCGCAACCCCATCGGCACCGGCCATACGCCGCAAATTGGCGAGGAAGGCGCGCTGATTCTGGTCAAGCTGCATCAGTTTGATCCCAATGATGTCCTGCAGCTGGCCGTCCCCGCTCACCGCTTGCCCTGGCAGCCGGACCGCCGCCCCGGCATTACCTACAAGATGCTGCACACCTTCAAGCAGGAGCGGGTCAGTCTGGAACGTTGGGAGCCCGGCCACGCCATTCGCTACCCGGTGCTTTCCGGCGGGCTGGAACTGTTTGTGCTGGAAGGCGCGCTGAGCGACGGCGAACGCGACTATCCCGCCGGCAGCTGGTGCCGTTACCCCAGCGGCGTGGCGCTCACGCTGACCGCCGGCGACGAGGGCGTGCAGCTCTACCTCAAACGCGGTCACCTGCCGCCCGCGAAGGCCGCATCAGCCTAACGCGAGAAACGGCAACAGCGTCAGCGCGATCAACAGCAGGATGGCCACGCCCACCAGCGTGACCTGGATGGGATGAGCGGTGAAGCGTCGCCATAGCGTCGGCGCGTCACCCCGCTCGACGGCCTCCTGGTGGGCCTTCCTGGCGCGAATCTGGCGCTCGGCCTGATAGTCGGCCAGCAACGCCTTGGCCTCATCCAGCTGACTGAGATCGCGTAGCCAGATGGCATCCACGCCCAGCCGGAAGAAACCCGCCTGCGTCTCGTAAGTATCCATGCCATGGGCGTCCAGCAACTGGCGCACTTCCATGGCTTCCTCGTCGGTGACATGGCGCAGGCGGAACAGCAGATGCGCCATGTTATTCGCCTTTACCGGCCATCAGGTCAGCCTGAATCACTTCGATCCAGTAGCCGTCGGGGTCTTTGACGAACACCACGTCTTTCATTTTGCCCTGGTCGGCGCGCTTGACGAAGGTGACGTCGTGCTCGTCGAACCATGCCTGCGCCGCCGCCAGATCGGGCACGCTAAAGCAGATATGGCCAAAGCCCTGAGGCTCGGCGTTGCCGTCGTGGTAGGCAAAATCCTGCTGGTTTTCCGTTCCCCAGTTGTGAGTCAGTTCCAGCAGGCCTTTCTGGCTGAACGTCCAGGCGGTGCGCGCCTGGGTATCATCGGGCACGCTGTCGCCGTCTTCAAGGTTGGCCAGAAAGTACAGCGAGAACTGCATTTCCTCGAAATCCAGCCGCCGCATCACCTGCATGCCGAATACCTGGGAATAAAACGCCAGGGCTCGCTCCGGGTCTTTCACCCGCAGCATGGTGTGGTTCAGGCGGAAACCCTGGGTCTGCACCGGGGCCGGCTTGACGCCGGGGTGCTGCTCACCTTGGATGGGCATGGGCTATCTCCTTTGACGTTTTGGACACTGTGTACAAGGCTATACTGTCGCTATTCAACCAGCGTCGTTAATACGCTACTACAACGCTGTCGCTTGTTCATGAGGGCAGTCGCTCAGAATTCCAGCCTTTAACCTTCAGGAGGCCTTATGGCCCGCGATCTCAATGTACTGGGTGAGCCGCTTACGCCGTGCTGCCATGCTCCCAAAACCGGCTTTTACCGCGATGGCTTCTGCCGTGTCGGGCCGGACGATGTGGGCGTTCACTCCGTCTGTGCCATGCTCACCGAGGAGTTTCTGGCCTTTTCGCTGGCCCAGGGCAACGACCTGGTGACGCCGCGCCCTGAATTCGGCTTCCCTGGCCTGCAGCCCGGTGATCGCTGGTGCCTGTGCGCGTCCCGTTGGCTGGAAGCCGCCGAGGTGGGACTGGCCCCGCCGGTGATCCTCTCGGGCACCCACCAGAAAACGCTGGATATCATCGGGCTGGTCACGCTACGCCAACATGCGTTGGATGCGGTGCATTGAGGCGCCGGGCAGCAGGTTGGATATTCTATGCAAACACTCTACACTTCTATGATCGTAACTATACAGCACATCCGTTAACGCCCAAGTAAAGGCGTTTCATCAGGAGCAGGTCATGACCTCGACCGATATGACCCTTGGCGATCAGATAACGCTAAAGCAGCTATCCCAGGCGTTACGCAACGGCTTCTCGCCGATTGTGGAAGTGGAATCCATGGACGGCATTTACAAGGTGCGGTTTCATCATGCCGACGGCGTCTCGGACCTGTCCAATGCCGACGGTCACGTCAGCACCTTTCTCGGCACCGGCGAAATCCGCGACACCCTGGGGGAGCTGGGCTTGACCCACGGCGTCCTGACCTTTGCCGACCAGTGCGGTGACGAGATGATCGGCGTCGAAGGCAAAGCCATGACGCCTGACGAAATGCTCACCTACGGGACACGCATCTCGTTTCGCTAGACGGTCCGCCGAAGGCTTTACAGACACGTCAAAGCCACGGATAGTAAGCACACGACAGGGGCGCTCGCGATCAGCGAGCTGAGAAGTACCCTTATAACCTGAACCGGCTAATACCGGCGTAGGAAGTCGTGGTGTGCTCGCACCACCTCCCTCGTCGGGAGGACACCATGACGCAACCCGCTTTCGGCAGCTATCTGTCATCCCTGCGTGAGTCCACCCCGCTGATTCACTGCATTACCAATTATGTGGCGATGAACAGCACGGCCAATGTACTGCTGGCCGCTGGCGCATCGCCCGCCATGCTGCACGCCACCCAGGAAGTGGCAGAATTCACTCAGCTGGCCGATGCGCTCTCCGTCAATATCGGCACGCTCTCCCCGCCCTGGGTCGAGGCCATGCAGCTCGCCACAGAGACCGCTCACAACCAGGGCACTCCCTGGGTACTGGATCCGGTGGCCGTGGGCGCCACGCGTTATCGGCAGACGGTATGCGCGGACCTGCTGGCCCACCGTCCCAGCGTGATTCGTGGCAACGCCTCGGAAATACTCGCGCTCAATGGACTGGCCCACCAGGGCCGGGGCGTGGATTCGACCGCCGCGACTGAAGATGCCCTGGCAGCCGCCATGGCACTGGCCGAGCAGCATGGCTGTGTGGTGGCCATGACAGGGGAGCAGGACGTGATGACCGACGGCCACCAGCATTACACGATCAACGGCGGCCACCCGCTGATGCCGCGCGTTACCACTCTGGGCTGCGGGCTTAGTGCCCTGGTGGCCGCGTTTGTAGCGGCCACGCCGGGCGCGCCACTGCTGGCCACCAGCGCGGCGGTGGCGTGTTTTGCCCTCGCCGGTCAGCGCGCGGGCGAGGCGGCCGCCGGGCCGGGCAGTTTTTATGTGGCCTTTCTGGACACGCTCTATCAGCTGACCCCTGAGGATCTCAGCCACTTTGCCCAGCAAGAGGTGACGCATGCCGCTTGATCTATCCCTGTACCTGGTGACCGATGCGACGCTGTGTCGGCACTACGGCCTGGAAAACACCGTCATCGAGGCCGTGCGAGGCGGGGTCAGCATCGTCCAACTGCGCGACAAACAGGCAAGCGATGCGCATATGATCGACCAGGCAAGGCGCCTGAAGGCCATACTGGCGGGTAGCGGGGTGCCGCTGATCATCAATGACCGCCTCGAGGTGGCGCTGGCCAGCCAAGCGGATGGGCTGCACGTCGGCCAGAGCGATACGGCGGTTCATCAGGCACGCCAGGCAATGGGGCCAGACTCTATCCTGGGGCTCTCGATCAATACCGTTGAACAGCTTCAGGCGGTGCCCACCGACCTGCTAGATTACGTGGGCATCGGGCCGGTGTTTGCCACCCCCAGCAAACAGGACCACGCCCAGCCCATCGGCTTTGGCGGCCTTGCCTCCCTGGTCAACGCCTGCCCGCTACCCAGCGTGGCCATCGGCGGTTTGAATGCCAGCCACTCAAGCGCCGTGCGGCGCGCCGGTGCCCACGGGCTGGCAGTCATCTCGGCGATCTGCGGACAGCCGGATCCGCGCCAGGCGGCGCTGGCGTTTAGCGAACAATGAACCATCTAGATGACATCACGGCTTTCGTCAAAGTCGCTGAGCTGGGTAGCTACACCCGCGCCGCTGAAGCGCTCGATCTCTCACGAACGCGGGTATCGCGGCAGGTCATGGCGCTGGAAGAAGCACTGGGCGCCCGATTGATCCAGCGCACCACGCGGCGACTGCACCTTACCGAGGCCGGCGAGCGTTACCTGGCCCGGGCGCAGGGTATCCTGCTTGCTCTGGAAGAAGCCGCCGCTGAAGTGAGCAGCGGCACCTGTACCGTCAGCGGTCGGCTGCGCATCAACGGCCCCATGAGCTTCGGCACCCGCTACCTCGCGCCACAGGTCGCCCGGTTCATGCAGGCGCACCCGGGCCTCGATGTCCGCCTGGACCTGAATGATCGCCGGGTAGACCTACTGGAAGAAGGCTACGATCTGGCCATCCGGATTGGCAGCCTGCCCGACTCCAGCCTGATTGCAAAACGCCTTACCCGCTGTCAGCTGGTGTTTTGCGCCTCACCTGAGTACCTGGCGCAGCACGGCACGCCTGCGCGCATTGAAGATCTCTCGCAACATCGCTGCCTGCGTTATCGCAGCGGCCAGAACAGCGGCCACTGGCAAGTCGGGAAGCAAACGTTGGCCGTTTCGGGGCCGCTTGAGAGCAACAACGGCGATATGCTGACCCAGGCCGCCGAAGCAGGCCTGGGCATTGCCCAGCAGCCCAGCTTTCTGCTGCCCGAGAGCATCGCCAGCGGGCGGTTGGTGCCGATTTTCCTGGAGGCGCCACCGACGCTGCTGGAGATTCACGCCCTGTATCCCGCCAGACGCCACCTGCCCGCCAAGGTGGCGCATTTCATCGACGTACTGGCGGACGCCTGGGGCGACCCACCGTCGTGGGAAACGGAAATGGGATTGTCGCCTATAGCGCAACAGTGAAGTGCTCGACTCAGGGATTATCAACCCCTCGCGCGGTCGTATAGTGGTGCCATCGCATCCAGCGTGATGCCTACTACCACGAGAGAGACCGCCATGACCCCTTCTTCTACCCTACCCCTTCATACCACTGCCCTGCTGCGCGTCAGCCTGGGCGTAATGGCCCTGGCCCACGGCCTGATGAAAGTCTTTGTGTTCACCCTACCGGGCGCCGTTGCCTACTTCGAGTCGCTGGGTTTACCCGGCTTCATGGCCTATTTGACCATCGCTGCGGAAGTGGGCGGCGGCATTGCTCTGCTGCTCGGCGTGTATACCCGCTGGGTGAGCCTGGCCCTGGTGCCGGTACTGCTCGGCGCTGCCTGGGCACACCTCGGCAATGGCTGGGTGTTCTCCAACCCCGGCGGTGGCTGGGAGTTTCCGGTATTCTGGGCGATTGCGCTGCTCGTTCAGGCAGGCCTGGGCAGTGGCAGCTGGGTGTTGAACCGCCGATTGGCATAAGCTTGACGCTGGCACTGGCCTGGTTGCCGGTGCCGGTGCCGGCCCACGATGGAGTTTCCCCATGTTACCTAGCCTGTTTATTTCCCATGGTTCGCCCATGCTGGCCCTGAATAGGACGCCTGCCCACGCGTTTCTGCGCGGGCTGGGCAAGCGCCTTTCCCCCAAGGCAGTGATCGTGGTGTCGGCCCATTGGGAGAGCACCCCGCTCAAGGTCAGCGTCAGCGCCAAGCCGGAGACGATTCATGATTTTGGCGGCTTCCCTCAGGCGCTCTTCGACTGCCGGTATCCGGCTCCCGGCGACCCTGAGCTGGCAGAGCGACTGGCCAGGCTGCTCGACGCCGAGCTGGTCGAACGCGGCCTGGATCACGGCGCCTGGGTGCCCCTTTCGTTGATGTTTCCTGACGCCAATGTGCCGGTTGTGTCGCTGTCGCTTCCCGTACGCTGGAGCAATGCAGCGCTCGTGACGCTGGGTGAACGGCTGTCGGCGCTGCGCGATGAGGGCATTCTGGTGATCGGCTCGGGCAGCCTGACCCACAACCTGTATGAAATCATGCCGCCGGACAGCCCCATGCCGCTCTGGGTGGATAGCTTTGCCCAGTGGGTCAAGGCGCGCCTCAGCAACGGCGACCGGGAAGCCCTGCTCGACTGGGAAAGCGCACCCCATGCCCGGCAAAATCACCCGACGCCTGAGCACTTCCAGCCGCTGCTGGTGGCCATGGGCGCCGGTGGCGAAGCCACACAGCTGCACCACAGCGTGGAGCATGGCGTTCTCGCCATGGATGTTTACCAGTTCGCTTAGGCGCAGGCTAGGCGGTTGGGCGACGCTTCAGGGTCGTGCGTCGGTCGTGGTAGGCAATCGCCAGGCCGCTGGCCATAATCAACGCGCTGCCGACCCATACCCACAGATCGGGCAGCTCCCCCCAGAACCACCAGCCGAGCAGCACGGCCCATAGCATGGCGGTGTAATCAAACGGCGCGGCTATCGCCGCTGGCGTAAAGCGAAACGCCAGGGTGATAAAGGCGGTGGCCGCCACGCCCAACACGCCTGAAGCCAAAAAACCGACCCAGTGCCAGGGCTGCGGCGTCTGCCAGACCCACGGCAAGGTGGCCGCGGTCACCACCAAGGGCACGCAGGTCATGTAAAACAGCATCGCCCAAAGGTGCTCACGGGCGCCATAACGCCGGGCCGTAATCATCATCAGGGCGTAGAACAGCGCCGCGCCGACCAGCGCCAGGGCGCCTATCTGGAACGCATCGCCATTGGGGCGAACCACAATCAACACGCCAACGAAGCCCACCAGAGAGGCCAGCAGCACGGGAGGGTCTATGCGTTCACCGAGCAGGGGTACCGACAGCAGGGTCACAAACAGCGGCGCCACGAATGCGATCGCGGTGGCCTCGGCCAGCGGCAGCAGCGTCAACCCCAGCACAAAGCACACCATGGTGGCGGTATAGATGAGCCCGCGCAGCAGGTGTACGCCCGGCCGCCGGGTGCGCAGCTTGCGCAGGCCACCGGCAAAGTGGGCGAGCAACGCAATCAGCGGCAGCGAGATCAGGGTACGGAAAAAAATGATCTGCAGTGGCGAATGGACCTCCCCCAGCCATTTGGAAACGGCGTCCCCCAGCGCCAGGAACAGAACGCCCAGACACATGCAGAGGATGCCTTTCAGGGACGTGGTCACCATAACCTCCTTTTTATTCCGCGCCTAAAAACAAAGCACCCCGCCAAATAGCCTTTGGCGGGGTGCTTTAACCATACCGCATTACAGGCTGGCGTTGACCACCATGCAGTCCATGCCCCGGGAGCGTAACTGTTCGCAGGCCTGGCGAGCCTGCTGTTCTTCCAGCGCCATCAGCCGGGCGCGGAATACCGGGCTCTGACCGACTGATGCATCGACGGCGACCTGCCCGCCCACGTCACGGGATAAATAATCAGCGGCTTCGCGGGCGTAGCGCTGAGCCTGATCTTCCTGGCTAAAGGCGCCGACCTGAATGCCCCAGCCGCTGGGCGCCGCACTCGACGCCATGACCCGCTCACGTTCAATAAAGGACTGCAGCGGATCCTCTTGAGACTGGCGCTCCTGCTGGTCTGGCGCGGAGGCGGAGGCCGACTCGCTGGGCGCTGACTCAGGGGTGTAGGTAGCCACTACTGCAGGTTGCTCAGGGGCAGAGGCAGGCGCCGCGGCAGGTGCGGCATCACGGGCTGGTTCAGGCGAGGACGATGGCGAAAACGCCATGTACTCGGTGGCAAAGTTAAGATCGGATACAAAGCTTTGCTGATCGCGCAGCCCGGCCCGGGCAAAGCTCCGGTCCAACAAACTTGCCATGTGCTTATCGCGGGACTGCGCGGTAAACCCGCCCATGACCACCCCCATCAAGCGACGATCCTCACGCTTGGCCGTGGTGATCACATTGAACCCTGAGGCGCGTATGAAACCGGTTTTCAGGCCATCGGCGCCGGGATAGTCGCGCACCAGGCGGTTATGACTGCTGTGCCGGGTGCCGCGGTAGGTGAATTCCTGCAAGCCAAAATAATGATAGTAGTCGGGAAAGTCCTGCATGACGCGCACCGCAAGCGTGACCATGTCGCGTGCCGTGGTGATCTGACCATCATCGGGAAGCCCCGAGGCGTTGCGGAAGGTGGTGTTGCGCATGCCAAGCTCACGGGCCTTGGCGGTCATCAACTGGGCAAAGCGACTTTCGCTACCGCCCACCGCCTCCGCCATGACTACGGCCACATCATTCGCCGAGCGTACCGCCAGGGCGCGGATAGCTTCGTCGACCAGAATCGAGCTACCCGGTGAAAGCCATAGCTTCGAGGCAGGCATGGAAGCCGCCTGGGTGGACACCGGCAGCGCCTGATCGAGCTGAAGACGCCCTTGCTCAAGCGCTTCGAATGCCAGGTATAACGTCATGACCTTGGTCAGCGAGGCCGGATAGCGGCGGGCGTCTTCATTCTCGGCGTAGAGTACTTCGCCTTCATCCAGATCGACGACCATCCCCGCATAGCGGGGGTTGGCCGCATGCAGCGGCAAGACAGTGACAACCAGCAACAAGCCAATCAGTAACGCGCTTCCACGCAGGCGCCCCCGGCACCCCCATCGCTTCGCTAACATACGTGTCCCCTAGAAGTAGCTTCCAACACCGCCATCTTATTTGTACCTGCATGACAGGTTAACGCCTTGAGTATATACGCAGCCATCACAAAACGGCGATATAAAAAAACCGACCCGCAAGGGGTCGGTTTTGACGTTGGCTCGGCAAACCGGCAGGGAATTACTCCTCTGCGGCCGCCTCTTCAACGATGGGACGATCGACAAGCTCAACGAATGCCATAGGCGCGTTGTCACCGGTGCGGTAACCGCACTTGAGGATACGGACGTAACCGCCCGGACGCTCGGCGTAACGCGGACCCAACTCGTTGAACAATTTACCGACGGCTTCTTTGGAGCGCGTGCGGGAAAAAGCCAAACGACGGTTGGCAACGCTGTCCTGCTTGGACAAGGTGATCAGCGGCTCGATAACGCGACGCAGTTCCTTGGCCTTGGGCAGGGTTGTCTTGATGACTTCATGTTCGACCAGCGAGACAGACATGTTCTTGAACATGGCCTGCCGATGCGAGCTGGTACGATTCAGATGACGACCACTCTTACGATGACGCATGGTTGTGATTCCTTACCAAACTGGGACTCGAGTCGACACTCACGCGGAGGCCTTGTCGTCCTTCAGGCTAGCCGGCGGCCAATTTTCCAACCGCATGCCGAGGGACAAGCCGCGCGCCGCCAATACATCCTTGATTTCATTCAAGGATTTCTTACCGAGGTTCGGCGTCTTCAACAGCTCAACTTCAGTGCGCTGAATAAGATCACCGATGTAGTAAATATTCTCGGCTTTTAGGCAGTTCGCGCTGCGAACGGTCAACTCAAGATCGTCTACGGGGCGCAATAGGATAGGATCGACATGATCCTCTTCCTCTTCGACTTCCTGCTCTTTATCTGCTTCCAGGTCGACGAAGGCGGCCAGCTGCTCTTGCAGGATGGTCGCACTGCGGCGGATTGCCTCTTCCGGATCCAGGGTACCGTCGGTTTCCAGATCGATAATCAGCTTATCGAGGTCGGTACGCTGCTCGACACGAGCAGCTTCGACCGCATAGGAAACACGGCGGACAGGGCTGAAGGTGGCATCCAACTGCAGGCGGCCAATAGCACGGGACTCTTCATCAGAGCCACGAGCGTCAGCCGGTTCGTAACCACGACCCAGCGCTACCTTAAGCTGAATCTTCAGCTCGGCACCTTCATTGACGTGTGCAATGACGTGGTCCGGGTTGACGATTTCGACGCTATGATCAAGCGCAATGTCGCCAGCGGTGACGACGGCTGGGCCCTGCTTGTTCAGCGAGAGCACCGCCTCATCGCGGCTGTGCATCTTGATCGCAACATCTTTCAAGTTCAGGAGGATTTCAATGACATCTTCCTGCACCCCTTCGAGGGCACTATATTCGTGCTCGACACCCGCAATCTCGGCCTCTACCACGGCACAGCCGGGCATGGACGAAAGCAGAATGCGACGCAGTGCATTCCCCAGGGTGTGGCCAAAACCACGCTCGAACGGTTCGAGCACGATCTTGGCATGATGTGCGCTGATTTCTTCGACCTTGATGTCACGAGGACGGAGAAACTCTGTCACTGAACGCTGCATATGAACACCTTTCAGGCTGCCAAACGGATACTTGGTACTCAGGAGCATCCGGGCGGCGAACCGCCCGGGCTACAAAGAAGCAGAGACTGTTTACTTCACACTGCTTACTTGGAGTACAGCTCGACGATCAGGTTTTCGTTGATGTCGGCAGTCAGGTCACCGCGTTCAGGCAGAGCCTTGAAAGTGCCTTCCATCTTCTTGGCGTCGGTTTCGATCCACGCCACATCGCCACGGTTGGCCGCAATGGACAACGAGGTTTGGATGCGGGCCTGGTTCTTCGCCTTTTCGCGAATGGAAACAACGTCACCCGGCTTCACTTGGTAGGAAGCTACGTTGACGGTGCGACCGTTCACGGCAATCGCCTTGTGGCTGACCAGCTGACGCGCTTCAGAGCGAGTCGAGCCGAAGCCCATACGGTAGACGACATTATCCAGTCGGGATTCGAGCAACTGCAACAATACCTCACCGGTCGCGCCTTTCAGGCGAGCGGCTTCTTTGTAGTAGTTACGGAACTGCTTTTCGAGTACGCCATACATACGGCGTACTTTCTGCTTCTCGCGAAGCTGCAAGCCGTAGTCGGAAAGACGCTGACGGCGCTGGCCGTGTACACCCGGGATCTGCTCGGATTTACACTTTTTCTCGAAGGGAGTCACGCCACTCTTCAAAAAGAGATCGGTGCCTTCACGACGAGACAATTTGCACTTCGGTCCAATATAACGGGCCATGAATCTGTCTCCTTAAACGCGGCGTTTCTTCGGCGGACGGCAGCCATTATGGGGGATGGGCGTCGCGTCGATAATGCTTTGCACGCGGAAGCCGGCGGCATTCAGTGCGCGCACGGCGGATTCACGACCGGGACCGGGGCCTTTGACCAGCACGTCGACGTTTTTCACACCATACTCGGCTGCAGCAGTTGCTGCACGTTCACTTGCCACTTGAGCAGCGAACGGGGTGCTCTTACGAGAACCACGAAAACCCGAACCACCGGCAGTCGCCCATGACAGAGCGTTGCCCTGGCGGTCTGTGATCGTCACGATCGTGTTGTTAAAAGAGGCATGGATATGCGCGACGGCATCCACTACCTGCTTTTTAACCTTTTTACGGTTACTACGCGGGTTAGCCATGTTGATGTCTATTCCTGTCTTTACGCCAGAACGTGCGTGTTATTTGCGGATCGGCTTACGCGGGCCCTTACGGGTACGCGCGTTAGTCTTGGTCCGCTGACCACGCAGCGGAAGACTACGACGATGACGCAGACCACGGTAGCAACCCAAGTCCATGAGACGCTTAATGTTAAGCGTGACATCACGACGAAGGTCACCTTCTACGGTGTACTTGCCAACTTCAGAACGCAGGGTATCGACTTCTTCAGAAGACAGATCCTGGATCTTGGCATTCATGGCAATACCGGCAGCAGCACAGATGTGCTCTGCACGAGTACGGCCAATCCCGAAGATATAGGTCAGCGAGATCGCCGCATGCTTGTTGTCCGGGATATTGACGCCTGCAATACGGGCCATCAGCTTACTCCGAAATTTGAGCGGCTTGCTCGTTAATCATCTTTAAAAGGCGCAACAGCATACCCCTTTAGCTGCCCGAAGGCAAGGGGTATGCCGGCACCCGCTTAATACAGACCAGGAAATTAACCCTGGCGCTGCTTGTGCCGTGGTTCGCTGCAGATGACGCGTACCGCGCCATTGCGACGAATGATCTTGCAGTTACGGCACATTTTCTTTACGGAAGCTCGAACTTTCATCGTTCTCTCCAATACGGACGGCACGCGCCTTAGCGCATGATGCCGCCACTACCGTAGCCTTTCAGGTTGGACTTCTTCATCACTGAGTCATATTGATGCGACATGAGGTGCGACTGCACCTGGGCCATGAAGTCCATGATGACCACGACCACGATCAAAAGCGAGGTACCGCCAAAGAAGAACGGCACGTTCCACGCTACGATCAGGAACTGGGGCATCAGGGAAACCGCAGTGATGTACAAGGCACCAAACAACGTTAAACGCGTCATGACCTTGTCAATGTAGCGAGCGGTCTGCTCGCCAGGACGAATACCCGGTAGGAAGGCGCCTGACTTTTTCAGATTGTCAGCCACATCCTTGGGGTTGAAGACCAGCGCTGTGTAAAAGAAGCAGAAGAATACCACTGCCGCACCAAAAAGCAAGATGTAAAGCGGTTGGCCGGGGCCTAATGCCTGCGAGGCGCGCTGCAACCATTCCATACCATCGCCTGCGCCTACCCACTGGCCGATCGAGGCCGGGAAGAGCAGGATACTGGAGGCGAAGATGGCAGGAATAACGCCAGCCATGTTCACTTTCAGCGGCAGGTAGCTGCTTTGCCCTGCATACATCTTGTTGCCGACTTGGCGGCGTGGATAATTCACTTTGAGACGACGTTGGCCGCGCTCGATGAATACCACAAAGGCCACGGTGGCAATACCCAGTGCCGATAACCCCAGCAGCGGCAATACGTTCCAGGCCCCTTCATTACGAGCCAGTTCAAACGCCTGGCCTACCGCGCTGGGCAGCCCCGCCACAATACCGGCAAAGATCAGCAGCGAAATACCGTTGCCGATGCCTTTTTCGGTAATTTGCTCACCCAGCCACATCATGAATACCGCACCTGATACGAAGGTAATCACGGCGGTAAAGTAGAAGCTGAAGTCGGCGGTGTAGGCAATACCCTGGCTCGCCAAGCCGACGGACATGCCGACAGCCTGAACAAAGGCCAGTATCACCGTGCCGTAGCGGGTGTACTGACTAATCTTGCGGCGGCCGGCCTCGCCCTCTTTCTTGAGCTGTTCAAGATGAGGAGAGACCGCAGTCATCAGCTGCATGATAATCGACGCCGAAATATAGGGCATAATACCCAGGGCGAGGACGCTCATGCGCTCCAGGGCGCCACCCGAGAACATGTTGAACATGCCCAGAATGGTGCCCTGTTGCTCCCTAAACAAGGCAGCAAGCTGGTCAGGATTGATACCGGGAACGGGAATGTGGGCACCAATACGGTACACCACGATGGCGAGGAGCACGAAGCGCAGACGCGCCCACAGTTCACTCAGACCGCTGCCCATCGCCGGCATGTTTCCTGACTTGGCCATTTAGTCCTCTACCTTGCCGCCAGCGGCTTCGATCGCTTCACGGGCACCTTTGGTGACCTTGATGCCGCGAACGATAACCGCTTTTTTCAGATCGCCGGAAAGGATGATCTTCGCGTGTAGCGTCGAATCCTTCAGCACGTTAGCCTGCTTCAGCGTGTCGAGGGTTACCTCGTCACCGGCCACTTGGCCGAGCTCAGCCAGGCGTACTTCTTCTGACACCAGCGACTTGGCTGACGTAAAGCCGAATTTCGGCAGACGACGCTGCAACGGCATCTGACCGCCTTCGAAACCTGGCTTCACGCTGCCGCCGCTGCGTGCTTTCTGGCCTTTGTGGCCACGGCCGCCGGTCTTACCAAGACCGGAGCCGATACCACGACCAACGCGCTTTGCAGCGTGTTTGGAGCCCGCTGCCGGGCTCAAGGTATTGAGTTTCATGGATTACTCTCCCTCAACGCGCACAAGGTAGTTCACCTTGTGGATCATGCCGCGTACGGCAGGGGTGTCTTCCAGCTCAACCGAATGACCGATGCGACGCAGGCCCAGACCACTCATCGTGGCCTTGTGCTTGGGCAGAACGCCGATGGTGCTGCGGATCTGGGTAACCTTGATCGTTGCTGCCATGGTGCCTTACCCCGTGATCGCTTCGACAGACAGACCGCGCTTGGCGGCCACGTCTTCCGGTGCCTGCATGGAAGAGAGACCTTTGACAGTCGCTCGTACCACGTTAACCGGGTTGGTGGAACCGTAACACTTGGCCAGTACGTCATGGACGCCAGCGAGCTCCAGTACAGAGCGCATAGCACCACCGGCGATGATGCCGGTACCTTCAGACGCCGGCTGCATGAATACCTTGGAAGCACCGTGACGGGCTTTAACCGGGTATTGCAGCGTGTGGCCTGAAAGGTTGACCTTGACCATGTTGCGACGAGCTTGATCCATCGCTTTCTGAATCGCGATCGGCACTTCACGCGCCTTACCACGACCGAAACCGACACGACCTTTACCATCACCAACGACGGTCAGTGCGGTGAAGCCGAAAATACGACCACCTTTGACCACCTTGGCGACGCGGTTGACCTGCACGAGCTTTTCTTGCAGATCACCGCTTTGCTGTTCGTTCTTCGCCATCGTAAAAACCCTTTAGAATTCCAGGCCGCCTTCACGTGCGGCGTCGGCCAGAGCCTTGACGCGGCCGTGATACTTAAAGCCAGCACGGTCGAAGGCCACCTGGGTGATGCCTGCTTCTTTAGCGCGCTTGGCAATCAGTTCGCCGACTTTCGTGGCAGCTTCTGAGTTACCAGTCGCACCCTCGCGCAGTGCCTTGTCCAGCGTAGAAGCGCTGGCCAACACTTTGCCACCATCCGGCGAGATAATCTGCGCATAGATGTGACGCGGGGTACGGTTGACGCACAGGCGATACACGCCCAGCTCGCGGATCTTGGCGCGAGCGCGGCGGGCACGACGGAGACGAGATTCTTTCTTCGCGTTCATAACCCTGCCTTACTTCTTCTTGGCTTCTTTGCGACGCACCTGCTCGTCGGCGTACCGGACACCCTTGCCTTTATACGGCTCGGGGGGACGGAAGGCGCGGATTTCCGCGGCGCACTGACCGAGCTGCTGCTTGTCCGCGCTTTTCAGCACGATCACGGTGTTCTTCGGCGTTTCCGCTGAGACACCTTTCGGCAGTTCGTAGTCGACCGGGTGCGAGAAGCCCAGTGAAAGATTGAGCGTCTGGCCCTTTGCTTGGGCACGATAACCGACGCCAACAATTTCGAGAGTCTTTGTGAAACCCTCGGATACGCCCGTCACCAGGTTCTGAACCAAGGCGCGGGTAGTACCGGCCATTGCCCAGCTCTTGGCAGATTCACTCGGGGCGAAGGTCAGCTGGCCATCTTCTTGACCCACTACCACGTCGTGGTGAATGGTCATTGACAGCGTGCCTTGGCCGCCTTTGGCGGTCAGCTGGTCAGCGTCGATTTTGATCTCGACACCGGCAGGCACTTTAACCGGATATTTCGCTATGCGGGACATTCCAGCCTCCTAGAATACGGTGCAGATGACTTCGCCACCAACACCCGCCTGGCGAGCGGCACGATCGGTCATAACCCCGTTAGAGGTCGTCACGATTGCGATACCCAGACCATCGGCGACCTTAGGCAGGTTGTCCTTGCCCATGTAACGGCGCAGAGACGGCTTGGAAACCCGCTGGATATGGTCGATAACCGGCTTGCCCTCAAAGTACTTGAGAGTCACGGTTAATTCGGGCTTGGTGCTTTCAGCCACCGTGAAATCGGCGATGTAGCCCTCTTCTTTCAGCACGCGGGCCACTTCCACTTTCAACTTGGAGGACGGCATGGTGACCGTCTCCTTGGTGGCCATCTGCGCATTGCGGATACGGGTAAACATATCCGCCAGAGTGTCTTGCATGCTCATTTAATGTGCGCTCCTGATGATTCTACGTGGCGTTACCAGCTGGACTTCTTGAGTCCAGGGACGTCGCCACGCATGGCGGCTTCACGCAGCTTGTTACGGCCGAGGCCGAACTTGTTGTAAAAACCGTGCGGACGGCCGGTGATACGGCAGCGGTTACGCTGACGAACCGGGCTCGAATCGCGCGGCAGTTGCTGCAGCTTCAGCGTCGCCTCGAAGCGATCTTCCTCAGAAGCGTTCACATCTACGATGATTGCTTTGAGCTCAGCGCGCTTGGCCGCGTACTTCTCGACCAGTTTCGTGCGCTTGAGCTCACGCTCTACCATGCTTTTCTTTGCCATGATCCAACCCTTATTTCTTAAACGGGAAGTTCAGCGCGGATAAGAGCGCGCGACCTTCCTCGTCGGTGTTGGCGGTGGTGGTGATAGTGACGTCCAACCCGCGGATACGATCGATTTTATCATACTCGATCTCCGGGAAGATGATCTGCTCACGCACACCCATGGAGTAGTTGCCGCGACCGTCGAAGGACTTCGGGTTGAGACCACGGAAGTCACGCACGCGAGGAATCGCGATGTTGACCAGGCGGTCCAGGAAGTCCCACATGCGCTCAGCGCGCAGGGTCACCTTGATGCCGATCGGCCAACCTTCACGCACCTTGAAGCCCGCGATGGACTTGCGTGCCTTGGTCACCAACGGCTTTTGACCGGACAACATCTCCAGATCGCCGATGGCATTGTCGATCAGCTTTTTATCGCTGACCGCGTCGCCGATGCCCATATTGAGCGTCACTTTCGTGATGCGCGGCACCTGCATTACGTTGGCGTAGCTAAACTGCTCTTTGAGCTGAGCTACCACCTCGTTTTGATAACGTTCTTTCAAGTTCGCCATTTTGCTACCCGACTCGCGTTAGGCGTCGATCTGCGTCTGCGTCGACTTGTAGATACGTACCTTGGTACCGTCTTCCTTCACTTGGAAGCCGACGCGATCCGCCTTACCGGTCTCCGAATTGAAGATGGCTACGTTGGACGCGTGAATCGGAGCCTCACGCTCGACGATACCGCCCTGATTTCCCGCCATGGGATTTGGCTTGGTGTGACGTTTAATCATGTTCACACCGGACACCAAAAAGCGGTTTTCTAATACCCGCTTAACGGTGCCACGCTTGCCCTTATCCTTTCCGGCGATGACGATGACTTCATCGTCACGTTTGATTTTTTGCATATCCGCCTCGCTCCTTACAGCACTTCAGGCGCTAAGGAAATGATCTTCATGAACTTCTCGTTACGAAGCTCACGAGTGACCGGCCCGAAAATACGAGTACCGATTGGCTGTTCGTTGGTGTTGTTCAACAAAACCGCCGCATTTCCATCGAAACGGATCAGCGAACCGTCGCTACGACGGACGCCACTACGGGTGCGAACCACCACCGCTTTAAGAACCTGGCCTTTTTTGACCTTGCCACGCGGAATGGCTTCTTTCACCGTAACCTTGATGACGTCACCAACGCGAGCATAGCGACGGTGTGAACCGCCCAACACCTTGATGCATTGCACCCGGCGCGCTCCGCTGTTGTCGGCGACATCCAGCATTGTCTGAGTCTGAATCATCGGTTTTCTCCAAACCTAATCTGACTGCACTGGTTAAACAGGCACATGGATTAACCCTTGGCCTGCTCGACCACCTCGACCAGCGTCCAGGCTTTCTTTTTGGAAAGCGGACGGCACTCCTGAATGGAAACCGTATCGCCTGCCTTAGCCTGGTTCGCCTCATCATGGGCGTGCAGCTTGGTGGAGCGCTTAACGTATTTTCCGTAGATCGGGTGACGTTCACGACGCTCGATCATAACGACGATGGATTTTTCCATCTTGTCGCTCACCACCTTGCCGGTGAGCGTACGTGCTTTTTTCTCTTCGGCCATCTCAATCACCTGCCTTCTCGTTGAGCACAGTCTTCACACGGGCAATATCCCGACGGACCTGCTTGAGCAGATGAGTCTGGCTCAGTTGGCCAGTGGCCTTCTGCATGCGCAGGTTGAACTGCTCGCGGAGTAGCTCGAGGAGCTGCTCTTTGAGCTCTCCTGCGGACTTTTCACGAATTTCCTGGGCTTTCATCACATCACCGTCCGTTTCGCAAAGGTGGTGGATATGGGCATTTTCTGTGCCGCAAGCTCAAACGCTTCACGTGCAAGCTCTTCAGGCACACCCTCGATCTCGTACAGGACCCGACCCGGCTGGATCTGGGCTACCCAGTACTCGACGGAGCCTTTACCTTTACCCATACGAACTTCGAGCGGCTTCTTGGAGATCGGCTTGTCAGGGAAGACGCGGATCCAAATCTTACCGCCACGTTTAACGTGACGTGTGATCGCACGACGGCCGGCTTCGATCTGGCGCGCTGTGATGCGGCCGCGACCGGTAGCTTTCAGGCCGTACTCCCCGAAGCTGATCTTGCTTCCGCGATGCGCCAGGCCACGGTTGCGGCCTTTCTGCATCTTGCGGAATTTCATACGCTTGGGCTGTAACATCGACTCGCTCTCCCCTTACCTGGAACCTTTTTTCTTGGGCGCGTTGCCGGCAGGCTGCTGTTGCTTAGCCTTGGCACGTACTTCCTCGATACCGCCGAGGATTTCACCCTTGAAGATCCACACTTTGACGCCGATAACGCCGTAGGTGGTGTGAGCTTCGTAAGTGGCGTAGTCGATGTCCGCACGCAACGTGTGCAGCGGAACGCGACCTTCGCGGTACCATTCGGTACGTGCGATTTCAGCACCACCCAGACGACCTGACAGCTGAATCTTGATGCCGCCAGCGCCAAGACGCATTGCGTTCTGTACCGCGCGCTTCATGGCGCGACGGAACATCACGCGACGCTCAAGCTGACCCGCTACGTTGGCAGCGACGAGCTTGGCGTCCAGCTCCGGCTTGCGAACTTCTTCGATGTTCACGTGAACAGGAACACCCATCATCTCGGTAAGATCACGACGCAGACGGTCGACATCTTCACCTTTCTTACCAATCACGATGCCCGGACGGGCGGTGTGAATGGTGATGCGGGCGTTGTTCGCCGGACGCTCGATGTGAATACGGCTAACGGAGGCGTTTTTAAGACGCTCTTCCAGGAAGCTACGCACTTCGAGATCGTTATTGAGCTTATCGGCATAGGCGCCGCGCTCGGCATACCAGACAGAAGCATGGTCTTTGACGATGCCCAGTCGAATGCCTGTTGGATTGACTTTCTGACCCATCGGTCGACTCCTACTTCTCGGCTACCTTGACGGTGATGTGGCAGGTGCGCTTCAAGATACGGTCCGCACGCCCTTTGGCACGCGGCTTGATACGCTTGAGCGTCATGCCCTCATCGACGCAGATGGTCGAGACACGCAGCTCGTCAATATCCATGCCGTTATTTTCTTCCGCGTTTGCAATGGCGGACTGAAGCACTTTCTTGACCAGTTGGGCAGCCTTCTTCGGTGAGAAGGTCAGCAGGTCGAGTGCCTCGGCGACAGGTTTACCGCGCACCTGATCAGCCACCAAACGGGCCTTCTGGGCGGATAATCCGGCGCCACGCAGCTTAGCTGTGACTTCCATCTCTCAATCCTCTTTGGCTTACCGTTTGGCTTTCTTGTCCGCCACGTGCCCGCGATAAGTGCGAGTGGCAGCGAATTCGCCTAGCTTGTGACCAACCATTTCCTCGGAGACGTGCACCGGGACGTGTTGGCGACCGTTGTGGACTGCGATGGTCAAACCCACCATGTTTGGCAGGATCATCGAACGACGCGACCAGGTCTTGATCGGTTTGCGGTCGTTCTTTTCCACTGCAGCCTCTACCTTCTTCAAAAGATGAAGGTCAATGAAGGGACCTTTCTTTAGTGAACGTGGCACAGCCGTTACCCCTTAATGTCTGTTACTTGGCCTTGCGGCGACGAACGATAAGCTTGTCGGTGCGCTTGTTCTTGCGAGTCTTATAACCCTTGGTCGGTACACCCCATGGGGTAACCGGGTTACGACCACCACTGGTGCGGCCTTCGCCACCACCGTGCGGGTGATCCACCGGGTTCATTGCGACACCGCGAACAGTCGGACGCACACCTCTCCAGCGCTTCGCACCGGCCTTGCCAAGTTGACGCAGGCTGTGCTCGGAGTTGCTCACTTCACCCAAGGTCGCTCGACACTCGGCCAGCACCTTACGCATTTCGCCGGAACGAAGACGCAGGGTGGCGTAGTTGCCTTCACGGGCGACCAACTGAGCGCTAGTACCGGCACTGCGAGCAATCTGCGCGCCTTTACCCGGCTTCAGTTCAATACCGTGAACGGTCGAACCAAGCGGAATGTTGCGCAGCGGCAAGGCATTGCCTTTCTTGATGGGCGCGTTAACACCAGATTCCAGCACGTCACCCGCGCTGACACCTTTCGGTGCAATGATGTAACGACGCTCGCCATCGGCGTATTTCAGCAGTGCAATGTGCGCACTGCGGTTCGGGTCGTGCTCCAGACGCTCAACGGTGGCAGAAATGCCATCCTTGGTGCGCTTGAAGTCGATCAACCGATAGTGATGACGGTGACCACCGCCCACGTGGCGGGTGGTGATGCGACCGTAGTTATTACGGCCACCGGACTTGGACTGTTTTTCCAAAAGCGGCGCGTAAGCACGGCCTTTGTACAGTTCCTCGCCAACGATCTTGACGACGTGGCGACGACCGGCGGATGTGGGTTTGGTCTTGACGATTGCCATTATCCGTACTCCTGCCCTTATTCGGCGCCAGAGAAGTCTTCGAGCGTTTCACCCGCAGCCAGGGTCACATACGCTTTACGGTAACCCTTACGCAAGCCAACGCCGTTTGCAGTACGCTTGGTTTTCCCCTTGACGTTCAGTACCTGAACGCTGCCGACCTTCTTGCCGAACAGTATTTCAACGGCCTTCTTGATCTCGGGCTTGGTAGCATCGGATGCCACCTTGAAAACGTACTGGTTGCGCTCGGCAGCCATCGCAGCCTTCTCGGTCACGTGCGGTCCAAGCAGAACCTTGAATACGCGTTCCTGGTTCATGCCAGCTTCTCCTCGAATTTACGCAGGGCGGAGACGGTGACCAGGACCTTATCAAAGGCTACCAGGCTCACCGGGTCAGCGGCCGCAACGTCCACCACGTCAACGTGGGGAAGGTTGCGTGCAGCCAGATAGAGCTTCTCGTCGACTTCTTCAGTGACGATCAACACTTTTTCAAGGTTGAGCTCTTTCAGCTTGGCAGCGACCTGCTTGGTTTTCGGCGCTTCGACGTTGAACTCTTCAATCGCGACCAGGCGCTCTTGGCGCACCAGCTCCGACAAGATGGAGCGCATCGCTGCGCGGTACATCTTGCGGTTCACCTTCTGGCTGAAGTCCTGGGGACGAGCCGCGAAAGTGACACCGCCGCTACGCCAGAGCGGTGAACGGATAGTACCGGCACGAGCACGACCGGTACCCTTCTGACGCCACGGCTTTTTACCACCGCCACGGACGTCGGAACGGTTCTTTTGAGCGCGGGTGCCCTGACGACCACCAGCCAGATAGGCGGTGACAACCTGGTGAACCAGCGCTTCGTTGAATTCTTTGCCAAAAGTGGCGTCGGCTACTTCAACGGTACCCGCGCCTGCAGCAAGATTCAGATTCATTGGTAATTATCCCCTTCAGCCAGCTTTCACGGCGCTGCGAACGATAACGTCACTGCCGGTTGCACCCGGCACGGCGCCCTTGATCAGCAGCAGGTTACGCTCGGCGTCGACACGGACGATCTCAAGGCTCTGCACGGTACAGCGGACGTTGCCCATCTGACCGGCCATCTTTTTGCCTTTGAATACGCGACCCGGCGTCTGACACATGCCGATAGAACCCGGCGCGCGATGCGACAGGGAGTTACCATGGCTGTTGTCTTGGGTACGGAAGTTCCAGCGCTTAACAGCACCCTGGAAACCTTTACCCTTAGAGGTACCGGTCACGTCGATCATCTGACCAGCTTCGAAGAGGGATACGGTGAGTTCGCCGCCAACTTCAGGAGCCTCTTCGCCTTCTTCGAGACGAAACTCCATCAGTGAACGACCAGCCTCAACACCCGCTTTAGCAAATTGACCCGCTTGGGCTTTGCTGAGGTGTTTGGCCTTACGAGAGCCAGTTGTAACCTGAACCGCCGCGTAGCCGTCAGACTCGACAGACTTAACGCGTGTAACACGGTTAGGATCAACTTCAATAACGGTTACGGGCACGGATGCACCGTCTTCGGTAAAGACACGGGTCATTCCGGCCTTTTTACCGACTAAACCGATAGTCATTCTCAGTTCTCCTATAGTGTACGGGGCTATCACCCGCTATGGCTGCCCTTTCCAGAGCATTCCACTAGCACATTGTGTGGCGCCTCACGGCGCGGCGGCTGCTGCTCACTGCTTGTTCGATGAGCGCTGGGCCGCAAGTGTCTAGTGTGATTAGTCGAGCTTGATTTGCACGTCTACGCCAGCGGCGAGGTCGAGCTTCATCAGCGCATCAACGGTTTTCTCGGTCGGCTCAACGATGTCGAGCACACGCTTGTGCGTACGAATCTCATACTGGTCACGCGCATCTTTGTTGACGTGCGGCGAGATCAGAATGGTGTAGCGCTCGCGGTTGGTCGGCAGCGGAATCGGCCCACGAACCTGAGCACCAGTGCGCTTAGCGGTTTCAACGATCTCCGCTGTGGACTGATCGATCAGGCGATGGTCGAACGCTTTCAACCGAATGCGAATCTTTTGGTTCTGCATTAGCCCTAAACTCCAATGGATGTCGACGGCGCGAGCCGTCTACCCACGCATTCAAAGGATGCGCATTATAGGCACGCCAAAAGCCCATGTCAAACATTTGCTAAGGGTGCGCAGAAAAGGGGGCTCTCTCGAGCCCCCTTTCACATTCAGCGAATCAACTTACTGAATGATTTTGGCCACAACGCCCGCGCCGACGGTACGACCGCCTTCACGAATCGCGAAGCGCAAGCCGTCATCCATGGCGATCGGAGCGATCAGGGTAACAACCATCTTGACGTTGTCGCCCGGCATGACCATCTCAACGCCTTCCGGCAGTTCACAAGTACCGGTAACGTCGGTGGTACGGAAGTAGAACTGCGGACGGTAGCCCTTGAAGAACGGCGTGTGACGACCGCCTTCTTCTTTGGACAGTACGTAGACTTCTGCTTCGAAAACGGTGTGCGGGTTGATGGTGCCGGTTTTCGCCAGAACCTGACCACGCTCAACGTCATCGCGCTTGGTACCACGCAGCAGCGCGCCAACGTTCTCGCCTGCACGACCTTCGTCGAGCAGCTTGCGGAACATTTCAACGCCGGTAACGGTTGTCTTCACGGTATCTTTGATACCGACGATTTCAACTTCTTCACCCGCCTTGATGATGCCACGCTCTACACGACCGGTAACAACGGTACCGCGACCAGAGATGGAGAACACGTCTTCGATCGGCATCAGGAACGGCTGATCGATAGCACGCTCCGGCTCGGGGATGTAATCGTCGAGAGCCTTGATCAGGCTAGCGACAGCAGTCGTACCCATGCCGTTTTCGTCTTCGCCGTTCAGCGCCATCAGCGCAGAGCCGGTGATGATCGGCGTGTCGTCGCCCGGGAAGTCGTACTGGTCGAGAAGTTCGCGAACTTCCATTTCGACCAGCTCGAGCAGCTCTTCGTCATCGACCATGTCCGCTTTGTTCAGGAACACGACGATGTACGGAACGCCAACCTGACGAGACAGCAGGATATGCTCGCGCGTCTGCGGCATCGGGCCGTCGGCGGCAGAACATACCAGGATCGCGCCGTCCATCTGCGCAGCACCGGTGATCATGTTCTTGACGTAGTCAGCGTGTCCCGGGCAGTCAACGTGTGCGTAGTGACGCATTTCAGACTGATACTCAACGTGCGAGGTGGCGATAGTAATACCGCGCTCACGCTCTTCCGGAGCATTGTCGATGGCGTCGAACTCACTCCAGTCACCACCGAATACTTCAGCAGATACACGGGTCAAGGCCGCAGTCAGGGTCGTTTTACCATGGTCGACGTGACCGATGGTGCCGACGTTGACATGCGGTTTGGAACGTTCAAATTTTTCCTTAGCCACTGCTATAACCTCTTTACGTTAGCTAACGGTTAACCGTTTTGGTTGATGACGGCTTCAACGACGCTGGAGGGCGCCTCCTCGTACTTCGCGAACTCCATAGAGTAGCTCGCACGGCCCTGGGTCTGTGAGCGCAGATCGGTTGCGTAACCGAACATCTCACCCAGTGGCACCGTTGCACGGATGACTTTACCAGAAGAGGAATCATCCATACCCTGCACCAGGCCGCGACGACGGTTCAGGTCGCCCATGACGTCACCCATAAAATCTTCGGGGGTCACGACTTCGACCTTCATCACCGGCTCCAGCAGCACGGCCTTGGCCTTCCTGGCACCTTCTTTTATTGCCATAGAAGAAGCAATCTTGAACGCGGTCTCGTTGGAGTCCACGTCATGGTAAGAGCCATCAAGCAGCGTCACTTTAACGTCAATCATCGGGTAACCCGCAATGACGCCGTTTTGCAGCTGCTCGTATGCCCCTTTCTCTACCGCCGGGATGTATTCCTTAGGAACGACACCACCCACGATTTCCGAGTTGAACTTGAAGAAGATTTCATCTTCCCCTTCGCCTTTCTCGGCATAGGTTAGCGGCTCGATACGCATCACTACGTGACCGTATTGACCACGACCACCGGACTGACGTACGAACTTGCCTTCCTGCTCGACGCTGCCGCGGATCGTTTCGCGGTAGGCCACCTGCGGCTTACCGATGTTCGCCTCAACCTTGAACTCGCGACGCATACGGTCGACGAGGATATCGAGGTGAAGCTCACCCATACCGGAGATGATGGTCTGACCGGTCTCTTCGTCGGTTTTCACCTGGAAGGACGGGTCTTCCTGAGCCAGCTTGCCCAGGGCAACACCCATCTTCTCCTGATCGGCTTTGGACTTCGGCTCAACGGCTACCGAGATAACCGGATCCGGGAATTCCATGCGCTCAAGTACGATCTTGTTGTTGATGTCGCACAGGGTATCGCCCGTGGTGACATCTTTCAGACCGATACAGGCGGCGATATCGCCGGCACGCACTTCCTTGATTTCTTCACGCGAGTTGGAGTGCATCTGAACGATACGACCCACACGCTCTTTCTTGCTCTTGACCGAGTTGTACACCCCGTCGCCCGAGTTCAACACGCCCGAATAGACGCGGATGAACGTCAGGGTACCGACGAAGGGGTCGGTGGCAATCTTGAACGCCAGGGCAGCAAACGGCTGATCATCGTCTGCTTCACGGGTATCGACGGTGCCGTCCTTGTCGTCAAGCTCGCCTTCGATCGCCTTAACTTCGGTGGGTGACGGCATGTACTCGATAACGCAGTCCAGCACCGCTTGAACGCCCTTGTTCTTAAAGGCCGAACCGCAGGTGATCAGGACGATTTCGTTAGCCAGTGTGCGTGCGCGCAGACCCGCCTTGATCTCTTCGGTGGTCAACTCGACACCTTCAAGATACTTTTCCATCAGCTCGTCAGAACCTTCCGCTGCCGCTTCGATCATTTGCTCGCGGTAGGTTTCGGCGGTTTCCTGAAGCTCTGCGGGGATATCGACCAGCTCGTAGTTCATACCCAGGCTGGCTTCATCCCACAGGATGGCCTTCATCTGGATAAGATCGATAACGCCTTTGAAGTCTTCTTCCGTGCCCCAGTTGATCTGGATCGGCACGGCATTGGCGCCCAGACGCTCTTTCAACTGGTCAACGACCATGAAGTAGTCAGCGCCGGTACGGTCCATTTTGTTGACGAAGACCATACGCGGAACTTCGTACTTGTTGGCCTGACGCCATACGGTTTCGGTCTGCGGCTGAACGCCAGAAGACCCGCACAGTACAACGACCGCGCCATCGAGTACGCGCAAGGAACGCTCAACTTCGATGGTGAAGTCAACGTGTCCGGGGGTATCGATGATGTTAATACGGTGCTCAGGGAACTGCTTGCTCATGCCCTGCCAGAAACAGGTTGTCGCAGCGGACGTGATCGTAATGCCACGCTCCTGCTCCTGCTCCATCCAGTCCATGGTCGCTGCACCGTCGTGCACCTCACCCACTTTATGGGAAAGGCCGGTGTAGAACAGTACGCGCTCGGTTGTCGTGGTTTTACCCGCGTCAACGTGAGCGACGATACCGATATTGCGATAGCGATTAAGTGGTGTCTTGCGAGCCACGGTGAAACTCCCGTTTGTTGGCGATGCTCATGAATCTGACGGTGCGTTATTGCTTATGCCACCGCCGCCATCCGTCAAGATAGCGGCGGTGTGTTGCAAGTCGGCTAATGACAATCCCGCGACATAGCAACCGCAGCAAAAAACGCGACCTTAGAAACGGTAGTGCGAGAAGGCCTTGTTGGCTTCTGCCATCCGATGCACGTCTTCGCGCTTCTTGACGGCAGAACCTTTGCCTTCAGCGGCATCAAGCATTTCGCCAGCAAGACGCTGAACCATCGTTTTCTCACCGCGACGACGCGCCGCGTCCACCAGCCAGCGCATGGCGAGCGCCTGGCGGCGTGACGGACGTACTTCAACCGGCACCTGATAAGTTGCGCCACCGACACGGCGCGACTTGACCTCGACCATCGGCTGGATAGCTTCCAGCGCCTTGTCGAAAATCTCCAGCGGCTCTTCTTTACTACGCTCGGCAACCTTGTCCAACGCACCATACACGATGCGCTCAGCTATGGACTTCTTGCCGCTGAACATCAGGTGGTTCATGAACTTGGCCAGGCGCTCACTTCCGAACTTGGGATCCGGCAGGATTTCGCGCTTGGCTACAACTCTTCTTCTAGGCATGATAAGCCCTCAATTTAAGGATCCTTCAGGTAAACTCGGGACTCGCATCAGCTTCGAAGCCAATCACCGCCCGACCTTACTCTTATCAGACCATCATATGCGTGATAAACAGTACGTACGGCTGTCACCTAGGCGACAGCGACCAGCGGCGAATTAAGACTTCGGACGCTTGGTACCGTACTTGGAACGACCCTGCTTACGATTCTGTACGCCGGAGGTGTCAAGGGCGCCACGAACGGTGTGATAACGCACACCTGGCAAATCCTTAACACGACCGCCACGAATCAGCACAACAGAGTGCTCCTGGAGGTTGTGACCTTCACCACCGATGTAAGAAGACACCTCGAAACCGTTGGTCAGGCGCACACGGCAAACCTTACGCAACGCCGAGTTAGGCTTCTTGGGGGTAGTGGTGTATACGCGCGTACATACGCCGCGCTTTTGCGGACAAGCCTGAAGCGCAGGCACGTCACTCTTGGTGACGGGGCGCTTGCGCGGCTTGCGCACTAGCTGATTAATCGTTGCCATGGTGTTTAGCTGACTCCAATGGTTGCCTTGGCCTTGCAGCGGCTGCGGGCGTACCCACCCCACTGTCAAAGGCTGCGCATTCTAATGGCTGACCCTAGTCGCCGTCAAGTCTTGCCGGTCGCTAAACCGGCAAGACGAGGGCTTCATAAAAGGCCAGGTAGCAATGTTAGAGCTCGTCGTCGGAATCCAACGCGGTCAACTGAGCTCCCAGTTCCTGTTCGACCTCGGTCGCCGAGGGGTTGAACAGACGCTCTACGTCTTCGCGCTTGCGACGACGTTCCGCGTGGTGAGTCAGACCGGTACCTGCCGGAATCAGTCGACCCACTACGACGTTTTCTTTCAGGCCGCGCAGATAATCGCGCTTGCCGGTCACCGCTGCTTCGGTCAGTACGCGGGTCGTTTCCTGGAACGACGCCGCAGAAATGAACGATTCGGTGGCCAGGCTGGCCTTGGTGATACCCAGCAGCAGGCGCTGATACTTGGCCGGGAATTTTTCTTCTTTCTCCAGACGCTCGTTCTGCTCCAGCACGCGAACCAGCTCTGCCTGATCACCGGTGATGAAGTCCGAGTCGCCCGAGTCGGTGATTTCCACCTTGCGCAGCATCTGACGCACGATCACTTCGATATGCTTGTCGTTGATGCCAACGCCCTGGAGGCGATAAACGTCCTGAACTTCTGCCGTGATGTACTTGGCAAGCTCGGCCACGCCCAGCAGACGCAGAATATCGTGCGGATTGCTCGGGCCATCCGAGATGACCTCGCCCTTCTCGACGGCTTCACCTTCGAAGACGGCGATTTGACGCCATTTCGGGATCAGCGTTTCAAACGGGTCACCGGATTCCGGGGTAATCGTCAGGCGACGCTTGCCCTTGGTTTCCTTGCCGAAGCTGATAACGCCGCTGATTTCGGCAAGAATTGCCGACTCTTTCGGCTTGCGCGCTTCGAACAGGTCGGCCACACGTGGCAGACCACCGGTGATGTCCTTGTTGCCCGAGGCTTCAACCGGGATACGGGCAACCACTTCACCCACCCCGATCGTCGCGCCGTCATCGACGGAAATGATCGATTTACCCGGCAGCAAGTACTGCACCGGGGTGTTCGAGCCGGAGACCGACACGTACTCGCCCGCCGCGTCCTTGAGCATGACCATCGGACGCTTGTCGCGTCCGGCCATAGGACGTGCGGCTGATTCGATCACCTCGATGGACGACAGGCCGGTCATCTCGTCGACGGTGCGGTGCATGGTGACACCCTCGTCTAGATCGATGAACTGCGCCTGACCTTCCACTTCGGCAACGATCGGGTGAGTGTGCGGATCCCACTTGGCCACGACCGTACCGGCATCGACCACGTCGCCGTCGCGTACGGACAGCTCGGCGCCGTAGGGCAGCTTGTAGTACTCACGCTCACGGCCGTGATCATCGGCAACGGCCAGGGCACTCGATCGAGAGACCACTACCAGTTTGCCGTCTGCACGCTCTACGTGCTTGATGTTGTGCAGGCGTACCTTGCCGCCGTGCTTGACCTGGACGCTGTCCACGGCAGACGAGCGCGATGCCGCCCCACCGATGTGGAAGGTACGCATGGTCAGCTGGGTACCCGGCTCACCGATCGATTGGGCGGCGATAACGCCGACCGACTCACCGATGTTGACCTGATGGCCTCGCGCCAGATCGCGCCCGTAACAGGCGGAACATACGCCATGCGGGGTTTCACAGGAGATCGTCGAGCGCACGATGATTTCGTCGACGCCCATGGTGTCGAGCTCGGCGCACCACTTCTCGTCGAGCAGGGTGCCGCGCGGGATAAGCACTTCTTGCGTGCTCGGGTCGACCACATCGATAGCCACTACGCGGCCCAGAACGCGCTGGGACAACGGCACGATGATGTCGCCGCCTTCGATGATCGGGTGCAGCGTCAAACCGTTTTCGGTGCCGCAATCGTTCTCGGTGATCACCAGATCCTGGGCCACGTCGACCAGACGACGAGTCAGATAACCCGAGTTGGCGGTCTTCAGTGCGGTATCCGCAAGACCTTTACGCGCGCCGTGGGTCGAGATGAAGTACTGCAGTACGTTCAGACCTTCACGGAAGTTGGCGACGATCGGCGTTTCGATGATCGAGCCGTCCGGCTTGGCCATCAGACCACGCATGCCCGCCAGCTGGCGGATCTGGGCGGCACTACCACGAGCACCGGAGTCGGCCATGATGAAGACGCTGTTGAACGAATCCTGCTCGACTTCGTTGCCGTCACGGTCGATGACGGTCTCTTTCGAGATACCCGCCATCATCGCCTTGGCCACCTTGTCGTTGGCCTTGGACCAGATATCGATGACCTTGTTGTACTTCTCACCCGCGGTAACCAGACCGGAGGAGAACTGGTCTTCGATCTCTTTGACTTCCGCTTCAGCGGCGTCGACGATCTCGGTTTTCGCATCGGGAATAACGAAGTCGTTAACGCCGATGGAAGCACCGGACCAGGTGGCCAGACGGAAGCCGGTGTACATCAGCTGGTCAGCGAAGATGACGGTCGGCTTGAGGCCGGCACGCCGATAGACTTCATTGATCAGGCTGGAGATCGCCTTCTTCTTCATCGGCTGGTCGATCAGCTCGAAGGGCACGCCTTCGGGCAGAATGCGGAACAGCAGCGCACGGCCGACCGTGGTGTCATAGATACGACGGTGGGACGACCGATCACCGGTCTCTTCGTCGACATCGACTTCGTCGAGACGCACTTTGACGCGCGCGTGCAACGAGACCGACTGGGTACCAAAGGCACGCTCCACCTCGTCGAGGCCGGAGAACATCATGCCTTCGCCCTTGGCGTTGATCTTTTCGCGGGTCATGTAATACAGACCCAGAACAACGTCCTGCGACGGCACGATGATCGGCTCGCCGTTAGCCGGCGACAGCACGTTGTTGGTGGCCATCATCAGCGCACGCGCTTCCAGCTGGGCTTCCAGGGTCAGCGGTACGTGGACCGCCATCTGGTCACCGTCAAAGTCGGCGTTGTAGGCGGCACACACCAGCGGGTGCAGCTGAATGGCCTTACCTTCGATCAGCAACGGCTCAAACGCCTGGATACCCAGACGGTGAAGCGTGGGCGCGCGGTTGAGCAGTACCGGGTGTTCGCGGATAACATCGGCGAGGATGTCCCACACTTCCGGCAGCTCGCGCTCGACCATCTTCTTGGCGGCTTTGATCGTTGAGGCGTAGCCCAGCGACTGCAGCTTGGAGTAGATGAACGGCTTGAACAGCTCGAGCGCCATCTTCTTGGGCAGACCGCACTGGTGCAGACGCAGGGTCGGGCCCACGGTAATCACCGAACGGCCCGAGTAATCGACACGCTTACCCAGCAGGTTCTGACGGAAACGGCCCTGCTTACCCTTGATCATGTCGGCGAGCGACTTCAGCGGGCGCTTGTTAGAGCCCGTGATCGCGCGGCCGCGACGGCCGTTATCCAGCAGCGCATCGACGGCTTCCTGAAGCATACGCTTCTCATTGCGCACGATGATGTCCGGCGCATTGAGGTCGAGCAGACGCTTCAGGCGATTGTTACGGTTGATCACACGACGGTAAAGGTCGTTGAGATCCGAGGTCGCGAAGCGGCCGCCGTCTAGCGGTACCAGCGGACGCAAGTCCGGCGGCAGCACGGGCAACACTTCCATGACCATCCACGCCGGCGCGTTGCCGGAGTGGTAGAAGGCTTCAAGCAGCTTCAAGCGCTTGGAGAGCTTCTTGATCTTGGTTTCGGAGTTAGTCTGCGGAATCTCTTCGCGCAGGTGGTTAATCTCTTCTTCCAGATCGATGTCTTTGAGCAGCTCTTGAACGGCTTCGGCACCCATGCGGGCGTCAAAGTCGTCACCGAACTCTTCCAGCGCTTCAAAATATTGCTCATCGTTCAACAGCTGACCACGCTCCAGCGTAGTCATACCGGGATCGATAACGACGAAGCTTTCGAAGTACAGCACGCGCTCGATATCACGCAGGGTCATATCGAGGAACATGCCGATACGCGACGGCAGTGACTTCAAAAACCATATGTGCGCCACCGGCGATGCCAGCTCGATGTGGCCCATGCGTTCACGACGCACGGCCGCCTTGGTCACTTCAACGCCGCACTTCTCGCAGATAATACCGCGGTGCTTCATGCGCTTATACTTGCCGCACAGGCACTCGTAGTCTTTCACCGGGCCGAAGATCTTGGCACAGAACAGACCGTCGCGTTCCGGCTTAAAGGTCCGGTAGTTGATGGTCTCAGGCTTCTTCACCTCGCCGAACGACCAGGAGCGAATCATGTCCGGCGACGCCAGGGTAATCTTGATCGCGTCAAACTCTTCGGACTGAGATTGCGATTTGAGTACTTTCACCAAATCTTTCATGGGACGGCTCCTAGCTCTCTAACTCGATATCGATGCCCAGCGAGCGGATTTCCTTCACGAGTACGTTGAAGGATTCCGGCATGCCTGCCTGCATGGTGTGGTCGCCATCCACGATGTTCTTGTACATCTTGGTGCGGCCTTCGACGTCGTCCGATTTGACGGTGAGCATCTCTTGCAGCGTGTAGGCCGCGCCATAAGCTTCCAGCGCCCACACTTCCATCTCACCAAAGCGCTGACCACCGAACTGCGCCTTACCGCCCAGCGGCTGCTGGGTGACGAGCGAGTAAGAACCGGTAGAACGCGCGTGCATCTTGTCGTCGACCAAGTGGTTCAACTTGAGCATGTACATGTAACCAACGGTGACCGGACGATCGAACGCGTCACCGGTACGGCCGTCGTACAGTGCCATCTGCCCGGACTCGGGAATGTCTGCCAGCTTGAGCAGGTGCTTGATCTCGTGCTCTTTGGCACCGTCAAACACCGGCGTCGCCATGGGCACACCCGCCTTGAGGTTTTTCGCCAGCGCAATGACTTCTTCATCACTCAGCGAATCGATGTCTTCCACGCGGGTGCCCGGCGTGTTGTACACCTGCCCCAGGAAGTCACGGATCTCGGCCACCTGCTGTTCACGGGCGTCGCGCAACATGGCATCAATCTTGACGCCAAGACCACGGGCCGCCATCCCCAGGTGGGTTTCGAGAATCTGACCGACGTTCATACGCGACGGCACACCCAGCGGGTTCAGCACCACGTCGACCGGCTCGCCTTTCTCGTCGAACGGCATGTCTTCAATCGGCATGATCGCAGAGATAACACCCTTGTTACCGTGACGACCGGCCATCTTGTCGCCCGGCTGGATACGACGCTTGACGGCCATGTAGACCTTGACGATTTTCAGCACGCCCGGCGCGAGATCGTCGCCCTGGGTCAGCTTGCGCTTCTTGTCTTCAAAGCGCTCGTCCATTTCTTTACGACGGTTTTCCAACTGCTCGTCGGCCTGGGCCAGCAGCTCGTTGAAAGACTCATCCTGCAGGCGCAGCTTGAACCACTGCTGACGCGGCAGCTCGTCGAGGTAGGCCTCGTCGAGGGTATCGCCCTTCTTGAGGTTGGGCCCGCCGTTAACCACCTGGCCTTCCAGGGTACGCTTGAGACGCTCGAAGGTGGCATCTTCCGCGATACGATAGGTTTCCTGCAGGTCCTTGCGTACTTCGTCCAGCTGCATCTGCTCGATGGACAGGGCACGCGAGTCTTTCTCCACGCCGTCACGGGTGAATACCTGAACGTCGATCACCGTTCCTTTCATGCCGGTCGGGGCACGCAGCGAGGTGTCTTTAACGTCAGACGCTTTCTCACCGAAGATGGCACGTAGCAGCTTTTCTTCCGGCGTCAGCTGGGTTTCGCCCTTGGGCGTTACCTTGCCGACCAGAATATCGCCCGGGCCGACTTCCGCACCGATGTAAACGACGCCCGCCTCGTCCAGCTTGCCCAGCGCCGATTCGCCGACATTGGGAATGTCCGAGGTGATCTCTTCCGGCCCCAGCTTGGTGTCGCGGGACACACAGGTCAGTTCCTGGATGTGGATCGTCGTGAAACGGTCTTCCTGGACCGCCCGCTCGGAAAGCAGGATGGAGTCCTCGAAGTTGTAACCGTTCCAGGGCATGAACGCGATACGCATGTTCTGGCCAAGCGCCAGATCACCCATATCCACGGACGGGCCGTCGGCAAGAATGTCGCCGCGCGCCACGTTGTCGCCAGGCCGCACGATCGGGCGCTGGTTCATGCAGGTGTTCTGGTTCGAACGGGTGTACTTGGTCAGGTTGTAGATATCCACACCGGCTTCACCGCCAATGATTTCATCTTCATTAACCCGGACCACTACCCGGCGCGCATCCACGGAGTCGATGACACCGCCACGACGCGCCACGGCACAGACACCGGAGTCACGCGCAACGAAGCGCTCCATGCCGGTACCCACCAGGGGCTTCTCGGCACGCAGGGTCGGCACCGCCTGACGCTGCATGTTGGAACCCATCAGGGCGCGGTTAGCGTCATCGTGCTCGAGGAACGGAATCAGGGCCGCAGCCACCGAGACCACCTGGCGCGGAGACACATCCATCAGCGTCACCTGCTCAGGGCGCATGAAGGTGGTCTCGCCTCTGTGACGTACCTGCACCAGATCATCGCTCAGCTTGCCGGACTCATCGACGGCAGCTGATGCCTGGGCAATGACGAAGTCGCCTTCCTCGATCGCCGAGAGGTGAACGATGTCGTCAGTCAACTGACGATCCACGACCTTACGGTACGGCGTTTCCAGGAAGCCATAGCTGTTGGTGTGGCTGTAGGTGGCCAGCGAGTTGATCAGGCCAATGTTCGGGCCTTCCGGCGTTTCGATCGGGCACAGACGGCCGTAGTGCGTGGCGTGGACGTCACGTACTTCGAAGCCGGCACGCTCGCGGGTCAGACCACCCGGGCCGAGTGCTGACACGCGACGCTTGTGGGTAACTTCCGAAAGCGGATTGTTCTGGTCCATGAACTGGGACAGCTGGCTTGAGCCAAAGAACTCTTTCACCGCGGCCGCTACGGGCTTGGCGTTGATCAGGTCTTGCGGCATCAGGCCTTCGCTTTCCGCCATGGAAAGGCGCTCTTTGACGGCACGCTCCACGCGTACCAGACCAACGCGGAACTGGTTTTCGGCCATTTCGCCAACGCAGCGAATACGGCGGTTACCCAGGTGATCGATATCGTCAACGTCACCAAAGCCGTTACGGATATTGATCAGCTCGCGCAGCACGTCGAGGATGTCTTTACGGTCCAGCACGCCGGAACCGGTGTCGCCCTCACGGCGCAGACGACGATTGAACTTCATGCGGCCCACGCCCGAGAGGTCGTAGCGGTCCTCAGTGAAGAACAGGTTGTGGAACAGCGTCTCGGCGGCTTCCTTGGTCGGCGGCTCACCGGGGCGCATCATGCGGTAGATTTCCACCAGCGCTTCCAGCTGCGATCCGGTGGTATCCAGCTTCAGCGTGTCAGAAATGAACGAGCCACAGTCGAGATCATTGGTATACAGCGTCTCGATGCGCTTGATACCGCCGTGCGCGATGGCTTCCAGCACTTCCGGGGTAATCTCGGTGTTGCAGGGGCAGATCAGTTCGCCGGTCTTGCCGTCGATCTGATCCTTGGCCAGCGTTTTGCCGAACAGGTACTCCATCGGCACGTCCAGACGCTCAAGACCTGCTTTCTCAAGCTGGCGAATGTGCTTCTGGGTAATCCGACGGCCTTCTTCAACGATGGTCTCGCCGTTGCTGTCCTTGATGTCGAAGGTCGCGGTTTCGCCGCGCAGACGCGACGGCACCAGCTCTACAGAGAAGCCGGACTTTTCAACATGGAACACGCTGGTTTCGAAGAACTCGTCGAGAATCTCTTCCGCGCTCATGCCCAGCGCACGCATCAGCACGGACGCGGGCAGCTTGCGGCGACGGTCGATACGTACGAAGACGTTGTCCTTGGGATCGAACTCGAAATCCAGCCAGGAGCCACGGTAAGGGATAACCCGCGCTGAGTAGAGCAGCTTACCCGAAGAGTGGCTCTTGCCTTTATCGTGATCGAAGAAAACACCGGGTGAACGGTGGAGCTGGGACACAATGACCCGCTCGGTACCGTTGATCACAAAGGTACCGTTCTCCGTCATCAGGGGAATTTCCCCCATGTAGACTTCTTGCTCTTTAATATCTTTGATTGCTTTATTCGAGGAATCGCGATCATAGATGATCAAGCGAACCTTGACGCGCAGCGGTGCGGAGTAAGTGACCCCGCGCAGCTGGCACTCCTTAACATCGAACGCCGGCGTACCGAACCGGTAGCTGACATACTCAAGCGCCGCATTTCCGGAGAAGCTCTCGATCGGAAACACGGACTTGAACGCCGCGTGCAGGCCGACCTCGTGCCGCTCGTCGGGCGAACGATCTTGCTGGAGAAAGTCGTAATAGGAATCAAGCTGGATGGCCAGCAAGTAAGGCACATCCATCACTTGTGGCAGTTTGCCGAAATCCTTGCGGATGCGTTTTTTCTCAGTATATGAGTAAGCCATCTGTATTCCCCAGCTTGTTCACCATGGGTGACCGATGCGTGGTCATCTGCCCTGCAGGCGTGTCAGACGCGAACAGCAAGCTCCAGGTTTGGTAGCTCGCCGTCAAAAATCTTGATCGATAACAGTCTTTCGATAACCGTACTACAACGATTCTGCTTCACCGTTCAGTTACAACAGAAAAAGGCCGGCAGCGGGATTTCCCGCCGCCAGCCGTGGAAGCTTACGCAGCGCGTAAAGCATCCGGCACAAGAATTACTTGAGCTCGACGCTTGCGCCCGCTTCTTCCAGCTTAGCTTTAGCTGTTTCAGCGTCTTCCTTGGACATGCCTTCTTTGATGGTCGCCGGTGCACCGTCAACGGCACCCTTAGCTTCCTTAAGGCCAAGACCGGTGATCTCACGCACTGCTTTGATGACGTTAACTTTCTTGTCACCGGCAGCGGTCAGCACCAGGTCAAATTCAGTCTGCTCTTCTTCAGCAGCGGCTTCACCACCACCCGGGCCAGCGACAACGGCCGCGGCGGCAGAAACACCGAATTTCTCTTCCATTGCTTCGATCAGCTCGACAACTTCCATGACGGACATGTCGGCTACAGCATTGATGATATCGTCTTTGGTCAGTGCCATTGTTTCATTCCTAACTTTGCGGGAGTCTCGGTTTGCCGACGACTCAGGATTCATTGGCCGGTTCAGGCAGCCGCCTGCATTGGCAGATCATGCTGCCCAGAAGAAGCGTTTTACGCCGCTTCTTGTTTCTGGTCGCGCAGGGCGGCCAGGGTACGAACCAGCTTGCCAGCGGAGGCTTCTTTCATTACCGACATCAGCTTGGCGATTGCTTCGTCGTAGGTCGGCAGCGTTGCCAGACGGTCGATGTCAGCAGCCGGAATCAGCTCACCTTCGTAGGCCAGCGCTTTCACTTCGAAGTCTTTGTCGTTCTTGGCAAACTCTTTGAACAAACGAGCAGCAGCGCCCGGATGGTCGGTCGAGAAGGCCAACAGCGTTGGACCAACGAAGCTCTCGGTCAGGCATTCCCATTGGGTGCCTTCGAGGGCGCGACGTGCCAGGGTGTTGCGGACAACACGAACCTGAACGCCATTCTCGCGTGCCTGCTTACGCAGATCGGTCATCTTACTGACCGACACACCGCGAGAATCGGCAACTACGACGGAGAGTGCGCCCTTGGCCGCTTCACTGACCTCGGCAACAATCGCTTTCTTGCCTTCAAGTGCTAGTGGCACAGTGATCACTCCTTCGTGCCGGAACCCGGTAAAGGTTCCGGTGGTTACCATCTCTTCCTACCCATACTGCCAGCAGGAAGCCTTAGAGGATGGTGCTCACCAGAAAAGAAAGCGTTGCTAACCCACTGGCGGCCACACCATCTGCGCAGGCGCTCGAAGAGCGATTAAGCCACGTCATCATGGAAAACGCGGCACCTGCGGTCTTTGACGGCGCCCCGGCATCTGCCGGGGGACCGCAAAGTTATTGCTCGGTTATTGCTAAAACCTGACGACCCACCGCTTAAACGAACGCGGAATGATCGACTGTCAAACCCGGGCCCATGGTAGTGGACAGGGTCATTTTCTTAAAGTAGATACCTTTTGAAGTGCTCGGCTTGAGCCGCTTCAGGTCGGCGACCAGCGCTTCCAGGTTGCCGTTGATCGCTGCCGCGTCAAAGTCCACCTTACCCAATGTAGTATGGATAATACCGTTCTTGTCGGTACGGAAGCGCACCTGACCGGCTTTGGCGTTTTTCACAGCGGTCGCAACGTCAGGCGTCACGGTGCCCACTTTCGGGTTGGGCATCAGGCCGCGGGGACCCAGAATCTGACCCAGCTGACCGACGACACGCATGGCGTCCGGCGAGGCAATAACGACGTCAAAATCCATCACGCCTTTTTTGACCTGCTCGGCCAGATCGTCCATACCGACGATGTCGGCGCCAGCTTCTTTAGCGGCGTCGGCATTGGCACCCTGGGTAAAGACGGCAACGCGCACGTCCTTACCAGTACCGTTGGGCATGACGGTAGCGCCACGCACCACCTGGTCGGATTTACGCGGGTCAACGCCCAGGTTGATCGCGACATCCACCGACTCCTTGAACTTGACGGTCGACAGCTCGGCGAGCAGTGCGATCGCTTCTTCAATGGAATAGGCTTTGTTGGTGTCGACTTTTTCGCGAATCAGCTTCGCACGCTTGGTCAATTTCGCCATGATTACAGACCCTCCACGTTGAGGCCCATACTACGGGCACTGCCCGCGATGGTGCGAACCGCTGCGTCCATATCAGCCGCCGTCAGGTCAGGCTCTTTGGTCTTGGCGATTTCTTCGAGCTGTTCGCGCGTTACCGTGCCGACCTTCTTCTTGTTCGGCTCGCCCGAACCCGACTTGATGCCGGCTGCTTTCTTGAGCAGCACCGCCGCGGGTGGCGTCTTGGTAACGAACGTGAAGCTACGGTCAGAGTAGACCGTAATCACGACAGGCGTCGGCAGACCGGGCTCAATGTCTTGAGTCTCGGCGTTGAACGCCTTACAGAATTCCATGATGTTCACGCCGTGCTGACCCAGCGCAGGGCCGACGGGCGGACTTGGATTGGCTTTACCTGCAGCGACCTGCAGTTTGATGTAAGCCTGTACTTTCTTGGCCATCGTTTACACTCCAGTTGGGTGGTAACGCCTTGCGGCTCCCCGGTCTTTGTCAGGCGACACTGTCACCTGACACGAATCAACTTACTCTTTCTCTACCTGCGCGAACTCGAGCTCGACAGGCGTGGCGCGCCCAAAGATCAGCACGCTGACCTGCAGACGGCTCTTCTCATAATTGACTTCTTCCACGACCCCATTGAAGTCGGCGAAGGGGCCGTCGACGACGCGAACCGACTGACCCGGCTCGAACATGGTCTTGGGCCGCGGCTTGTCAGTGCCGTCTTTCACACGACGCAGAATGGCATCGGCTTCGCGGGACGTAATGGGCGCAGGCTTTTCCTTGGTGCCACCGATAAACCCCATCACACGCGGGGTTTCGTTCACCAGGTGCCAGGTATCGTCGGCCATCTCCATCTCGACCAGAACATAGCCGGGATAGAACTTGCGCTCACTCTTGCGGCGCTTGCCGTCACGCATCTCAACGACTTCTTCGGTGGGCACCAGAATCTCGCCGAAGCGATCTTCAACGCCATACATCTTGACGCGCTCGATCAAGGAGCGCATCACGTGCTTCTCGAAGCCGGAATAGGCGTGAACGACGTACCAACGTTTGGACATGAAAGCTCCTAACCAATAACGCCGGACATCGCCCAGCCAAGAAGAGTGTCAATCAACCAAAGCATCAGCCCGACCACCAGAACGGCGACAAGAACAATGGCCGTGGTCTGGATAGTTTCGGCCCGAGTTGGCCATACAACGCGCTGAATCTCTTTCTTAGCGCTTCGTGCCAGCTCTACCAGGTCACGCCCCTTGGTGGTGGTTAACGCCAACAGCGCCGCCAACACACACAGCACCACAACGCCCAACACACGGTAGATCAGGCCAATATCAGCAAAATAGGTGTTGCCCACAACGGCAACAACAAGCAACGCGATAACCGCTGCCCACTTGAGCCCATCATGGCGCGTCTGTTGCACCTCGGCGCCATGTTTTACAGAACTCGGCTTCATAAAACGAGACTCCTCAGGGTGCAGCGAGCGATAAAGGAATTCTTTGAAGACATACCAGCCTGGGGAAGACTGGCAGGCCAGGAGGGAATCGAACCCCCAACCTGCGGTTTTGGAGACCGCTGCTCTGCCAATTGAGCTACTGGCCTGTATCAACATCTGCGCAGACGACTTAAGCAGCCTACGCAACAGCGGGCGTCATGGTAGCGGAGAAACCACCACCTGACAACCCCTTTCAACGCCACCATCGTCATGCAAGCACGCCTGGCGACAGCGACAAAAAAAGCGAGCATCGCTCGCTTTCTTTTTAATGTGGAGCTCATGGACGGATTTGAACCGTCGACCTCACCCTTACCAAGGGTGTGCTCTACCCCTGAGCTACATGAGCCAAGTACTACTAGATTAAGCACCTAACTGGAGCGGGCGGCGGGAATCGAACCCGCACCATCAGCTTGGAAGGCTGAGGTTCTACCATTGAACTACGCCCGCCTGACCTGGTTCAGAATGATCATCCGACGCGTGCTCATTCTCTGTAACGCCCGCTTCCGGCCTTTCATTCTACGACACCGACGCTTGCCGCTGACGCTTGAATCTGGTGGAGAGGGAAGGATTCGAACCTTCGAAGCTTTCGCGGCAGATTTACAGTCTGCTCCCTTTGGCCACTCGGGAACCTCTCCAACTGTGGCGGCACATTATGCCAAGCCCCAAAGCAGTGTCAAGTCATTGATAGCACTAACAAGCTAACAATGCACCGGCATCAACACAGCCGCGCTGAGCGCCACCTTCCTGCTGACCGCCTGCCTTGGAACGCGCTGTATTTTGTCAAAGCAACATCGAGAATGCAAGGCCTGCACGGATTTTTTCAAGCGACACCGGCTCAGGCACGCGCGGCGCACCGGCCATCTTGCCGGCCCGTTCGGCAAGCGTCAGCGGGAAGCGCGCCTCCAGCCCGCCATAGACCATGTCTGGCCACACCGCATGGGGCACCTGAACGCCGCGCGAGATGACCCGCGCATCCCCCCCGGTCAGCAGCATCGGTAGCGCCACGCCCTCCTGGTCGCATACTTCGCTATAGATACGGTTGATAGCACTCACGGCCGCCATGTAGATTCCATGGTTGACGGCATCCACCGTGCGACGCCCCGGTTCGAGCAGTTCTTCCGCCTCGCTTTCGGGGTCGATGGCGACGTTGCGTGTACCCAGCTTCAGGCTTTCTTTCATCAGCCTCAATCCTGGCACGATAAAGCCCCCCAGATGCTGCCCGCCGGGCAATACGAAGTCGATGGTGATCGCACTGCCGCAGTCGACCGTACAGCAGCCGCCTGCCAACTGATACCCCGCCAGCGCCCCCAGCCAACGGTCAACGCCCAGGCGACCCGGCTCTTCATAGCCGTTGACCACGCCAAGCGCCTCAGCGGTCGAGCGGGCCACATGCACGTGGCGGACGCGACGACGCAGCAGTCCCACGGTCTCGTCGAGAACTGCCGCACGGGCCACGCTTGAGATACGCACCGCCTCGACCACGTCCAGATCCGGAATATCAGCCCCGGGACGCCACTCTTCGCGGGTCCATACCGCGCCTCGCGAGCGAATTTCACTGCTATCAGCGTCTTTCAGCCGCCACTTCGACAGCGTATTGCCAATATCTAGGTCAAGTATCATAAGCGCCTACGTACGCTGATTTCACCGCCTGAAAGGCGCCTTGGTTGGCCCGACTCGGTTACCCACAAGTTGCCGCTATCGTCGACCTCGCCGGCAACCGCGTCAGTGACCTGTCCTCCCTGGATAACCCGAATAGGCTGGTCAGCGTAAGCATGGCGCTGGTTCCAGGCCTCCCGCCAGGGCACAAACCCCTGCTGCTCAAAGCCCGCCAGCATGTCGAGCAGCCCGGCGACCACGTCCGCGGCCAGTTGATTACGCGACAGCGAGGGCAGCGCGTCAAACAGCGCCGCCACCGGTTGCTCGATGGCCGCGCGCATGGCCTCGGGCAAGTGCAGATTCATACCCATCCCGATGACGACTTCGCAAGGCCCTGCCGCATCCCCAGTGACCTCCACCAGTATACCCGCCAGCTTGCCCAGCTCGTCGCTATCCCGCTGCGCCATCAGAATGTCGTTGGGCCATTTGAGCTGCGGGGCCACGCCGTGCTGCTCGAGGACCTGGGCGATAACCACGCCCACCGCCAGACTCAGGCCTTCAAGCGCCGTCACCCCGGCCTCAAAGCGCCAGCCGACAGAAAGCATCAGGCTTTGCCCCCACGGGGTCGTCCATATACGCCCGCGCCGACCGCGACCGGCCGTCTGCAGCTCGACAAAGCACACCTCGGCATGGCCGGCGCCCTGCTCGAACCGCTCGCGCAGGTAGGCATTGCTCGACGGCAGTTGGTCCTCGACAAACAGCCGCGCCAGATGATGGCGCGCCTGGGCGGGCAAACGCTCGACGATTCTGGCGCCGACCAGCGGCTCCAGCGGCTGAGCCAATCGATAGCCACGCCCCTTCACCGCCACCAGTTCGACGCCGAGCGCTTCCAACTTCTTTAACTGTTTCCACACCGCAGCGCGTGAGACGCCTAGCGCGTTACCCAGCTGTTCACCGGAATGAACGTCGCCGTCGCTTAGCAACCGCATCAGGTGGCCGATGCTCATGTCCTTGCCCCATCTGGGAAAACAACTATCTTACCGGATGCGCCATCAGCGCGAAAACTGCTGCCAAAAGGTTATTGTATTGATGCTTTAAATAATACAGTGCTGGTAGTGGACCGCACCGAGACCCTATAATGCCGCCCTATTTTTCTAGCAGGATCGCGTCGTGATCGAGAATCTTCGCAACATTGCCATCATCGCCCACGTTGACCACGGTAAAACCACCCTGGTCGACAAACTGTTAAGCCAGTCCGGCACGCTCGACCGCAAGGCCGAAGGCCAGGAGCGGATCATGGACTCCAATGACCAGGAAAAGGAGCGTGGCATCACCATCCTGGCCAAAAACACGGCTATCAAGTGGCAGGATGGCAACGGCACCGACTACCACATCAACATTGTGGACACGCCCGGGCACGCCGATTTCGGTGGCGAGGTCGAGCGCGTCATGTCGATGGTCGACTCGGTACTGCTGTTGGTTGACGCGGTTGACGGCCCGATGCCGCAGACCCGCTTTGTAACCCAGAAGGCCTTTGACCGTGGCCTTAAGCCGATCGTGGTCGTCAACAAGATTGACCGCCCCGGCGCGCGCCCCGACTGGGTCATCGATCAGATCTTCGATCTGTTCGACAACCTGGGAGCCTCCGACGAGCAGCTCGACTTCCCGATCATTTACTGCTCGGCGCTCAACGGCATTGCCGGCCCTGATCCTGACGAACTGGCGGACGACATGACCCCCATGTTCCAGTCCATCGTCGATATCGTCGATGCGCCCAAGGTCGAAATCGACGGTCCCTTCCAGATGCAGATCTCGGCGCTGGACTATAACAGCTACGTGGGCGTCATCGGCCTCGGCCGCATCAGCCGCGGCAGCGTCAAGCCGAATCAGCAGATTACCGTGGTAACCAAAGAAGGGCAGTCACGCAAAGGCAAGATCGGCCAGGTCATGACCCACATGGGCCTCGACCGGGTACAGACCGACGAAGCCACGGCGGGCGATATCATCTGCATCACCGGCATCGAAAACCTGGCGATTTCCGATACGCTGTGCGACGTCAACCACGTTGAAGCACTGCCGCCGCTGACCGTTGACGAGCCGACGGTATCGATGACCTTCCAGGTCAACGACTCGCCGTTCGCTGGTAAAGACGGCAAGTTCGTCACCAGCCGTAACATCAAGGATCGCCTGGAGCAGGAACTGATCCACAACGTGGCGCTGCGCGTCGAGCAGGGCGAAACCCCAGAAAAATTCAAGGTCTCGGGCCGCGGCGAGCTGCACCTTTCGGTGCTGATCGAATCCATGCGTCGCGAGGGCTTCGAGCTAGCCGTGGGCCGTCCCGAAGTCATCATCCGGGAAATTGACGGCGAAAAGCAGGAGCCCTACGAAGAGGTCATCATCGACTGTGAGGAGCAGCACCAGGGCGCCATCATGGAAGAGCTTGGCTATCGCAAGGGCGAAATGACCAACATGAACCCGGATGGCAAGGGCCGCGTTCGCCTGGACTTCATCATTCCGGCGCGCGGTCTGATCGGCTTCCGCGGTCAGTTTTTGACCCTGACCTCGGGCACCGGCATCCTGACCAGCCGCTTTGACCACTACGGCCCGCTGAAGCCGGATGCCTCGATCGAGCGGCGCAACGGCGTTATGGTCTCGATGGTCGACGGCAAGGCGCTGGCCTACGCGCTCTACACGCTTCAGGAACGCGGCAAGCTGATCGTCGATCACGCCACCGAAGTCTACGAAGGCATGCTGATCGGCATCAACAACCGTGCCAACGACATGGTGGTCAACCCGACCAAGGGCAAGAAGCTGGATAACATGCGCTCCACGGGTAACGATGAAAATATCGTCCTGACGCCGCCGATCAACTTCACCCTGGAGCAGGCCATCGAGTTCCTGGACTCGGATGAACTGGTGGAAGTCACGCCAAGCCATATCCGTCTGCGCAAGAAGCTGCTCAAGGAAAACGAGCGCAAGCGCTCGAGCAAGAAGTAAATCACATCCCTAGGCCCGCTTGAATGCGGGCTTTTTTTTGCCTGGCGCCTGGCGACCATGTGAAGGGCGCCTGTTTGCCAAGCCACTTCCCCCAACGCAACCTTAACGGTTGCCGGCTGGAAAGCCGCTCAAGGGTAGCGCAAAGTAGCGCTATCCCTGACACAGGGGATTATTTTATCATCCCATTCACACAAGCGTTTGGATCGTGACCGACTCTTCACGCCTGCCCGACGGATGCGCCCTTTACCCGTGGCAATTCCGGGACTGATATCTAGGCGGTTACCGCCTTGCCTAGCAGATGAGGAAACCCATGACCCCGCTTATTGAGGTTCAGCAGGTCAATAAAGCCTTTGGTGGCCTGCAGGTCATTGACGACTGTTCTATCCGCGTTGAGAAAGGTTCGATTACCGGCATGATCGGTCCTAACGGCGCGGGCAAGTCGACGCTGTTCAACCTGATGGCCGGCGCGCTGACCCCCGACAGCGGACACATCTACCTGGACGGCGAAGATATTACCGCGCTAAGCGCCGACCAGCGCTTTCACAAGGGGCTGCTGCGCACCTTCCAGATCGCTCACGAGTTCAGCCATATGAGCGCGCTGGAAAATCTGATGATGGTGCCGCCCAGGCAGGCAGGTGAAAACCTGTTCACCGCCTGGTTAAAACCCGGCCTGGTGCGCCACGAAGAAACCGAAGTACGCCGCCGCGCGCTCGAGGTCATCGACTTTGTCGGCCTCCACCACGTGCGTAACGAGCTCGCCGGCAACCTGTCCGGCGGGCAGAAGAAGCTGCTGGAACTGGGCCGCACGATGATGACCAACGCAAAGATCGTGCTGCTGGATGAGATCGCCGCCGGGGTCAACCGCACGCTGCTTGGCGACCTGATCGGCAACATCGAGCGTCTCAACCGCGAGATGGGCTACACCTTCCTGGTCATCGAGCACGACATGGACATGATTGCCCGGCTCTGCGACCCGGTCATCGTGCTTGCCCAGGGGCAGGTGATGGTCGAAGGCCATATCCAGGATATCCAGAACAACCCCAAGGTTATCGATGCCTATTTCGGCGCCGGGGCAGCGTGACGGATGACGGCACAACGCTTCCAACAACGCTTCCAACAACGCCACAACCCTTCAGGTGGCCCTACACTAGAGACTTTTCACCATGCCTTTAATTGAAGCACGCGACGTCTACGGCGGCTATGGCAGCATGAACATCCTCAACGGGGTGAACATGTCGCTGGAGGCCGACGAGGTCGGGGTGATTGTCGGTCCAAACGGGGCGGGTAAATCGACGCTGCTGAAAGCGATTTTCGGGCTGCTGCACGTCAATCAAGGCGATATTCTGCTGCACGGTACGCCGATTCAAAACCTCCCGCCCAACCAGCTCGTCGAGCGCGGCATGGGCTTTGTGCCCCAGGAAAAGAACGTTTTTCCCAGCCTGACCGTGCAGGAAAATCTCGAAATGGGGGCGTTCTTGAAGCCCCAGAATGTCAAGCGCATGCTCGGCCAAGTCTATGAATTCTTCCCCCCGCTCAAGGAAAAACGCCATCAGCCGGCGGGTGAGCTGTCCGGCGGCCAGCGCCAGATGGTCGCCATGGGCCGTGCGCTGATGGCCGAACCCAGTTTGCTGCTGCTGGACGAACCCACCGCCGGGCTTTCGCCACTCTACATGAACGAGATCTTTGACCGGGTCAGGCACATCAACGCGGCCGGGGTCGGCATCCTGATGGTCGAACAAAACGCCAAGCAGGCACTCGCCATTGCCGATAAAGGCTTTGTATTGGCGGCGGGCCAGAACCGCTTCACCGATACCGGTGCTGCACTGCTTGCCGATCCTGACGTGGCCAAAAGCTTTTTGGGCGGCTAGCCCAGGGGACAATAACGTGAATGAACTGGTTTTCTTTATTAACAACGTGGTGATCGCCGGCAGTGTCACCGGTGCCATCTACGCCATCGGGGCGATCGGCGTCACGCTGATCTTCAGCATCATGCGCTTTGCCCACTTTGCCCACGCCGACATGATGACCTTTGGTGCCTTCATGGTGCTGGCGCTCACCACCGCCTTTCCCGGCATCGGCATGAGCATTGGCGTGCCGACCGCGCTGATTATGCTCCCCGTGGCCATGCTGCTGACGGCCTGCGTGGCGGTAGGCATCGACAAAGCCTTCTACAAGCCGTTGCGCGCCCATGGGGTCAAACCCATCGTCATGGTCATTGCCTCGCTGGGCGTCACCCTGATTCTGCAGGGGCTGATCCGGCTGTTTGCCGGCACCGGCGGGCAAGGCCTTTACGTCGACGACCGCAAGGAGATTTTTCGCATGCTGCCGTTTGACGGCGTGCGCGTGCCCATCGTGATTACCGAGCCACAGATTTATCTATTCGTGATCACCCTGGTCGCGGTCATTGCCCTGCACCTGTTCCTGAGTCGTTCGCGGCTCGGCAAAGCCATGCGGGCAATGTCCGACAACCCCGAACTGGCGCAGGCCTCGGGCATCAACACCAACACGATCGTCGCTGTGACCTGGGTGATTGCTGGCGGCCTTGCCGCCATTGCCGGCACCCTGCTGTCGCTGGATGTAACGTTCAAACCCGACCTCAGCTTCTTCCTGCTGCTGCCGATTTTCGCGGCCGCCATCGTCGGCGGCGTCGGCCACCCCTACGGTGCCGTCGCGGGCGGCTTCGTAGTGGGATTTGCCGAAACGCTGGCGGTGTTTAACTGGGCCGTCTTGCTGCGCCCCTTCCGCGACAGCCTGCCCACCTGGCTCGAGTTACCGTCCAATTTAGCCTTCGTGGGGAGCGAATATAAAATCGTGGTGCCATTCTTCATTCTGGTGGCCATTCTGGTCTGGCGCCCCACCGGCATCTTCAAAGGCAAGGTGATCTGATGGCTGATAACAACTACACCCCGCAGGACGCGACACCCACGACATCGCGCCTGCCGCTTCGTGAACTCTGCCTGTTTGGCATGCTGCTAATCACCATTGTCGGCGTCTACGGCGTCATGGGGCCTGCCTACAGTACCCGCATGCTGGTGGAAGCCGCGTGCTACGCCGTCCTGGCCTTGGGGCTGACGATTCAGTGGGGCTATGCGGGGCAGTTCAATGCCGGTGTCATGGGGTTCGTTGCCCTGGGCGGCGTCAGCGCCATGCTGTTTAGCGTGCCGGTCAATGACGCGTTTTGGGATAGCGAACTACCCACGGAGCTTGGCAAGGTGCTGCTCTACGCCATCGGCGCCGCGCTGCTGGTGATGGCGGCCTCGCGGCTCACCCGACTGGGGGTTCCCAGGCGGGTTCGCACCGTGTTCACCGTGCTGCTGGCCATCGTGCTTTACATGTTTGTGATCAGTCAGCTACGCGAGGTGACCGCCGCCATCGAGTCCCAGGCGGGCTTTGTGGGCGGGCTTGGCCTTCCGGCCTGGACGGGCTGGATCATTGGCGGCGCCCTGGCGGGCGGTGTTGGCTACTTTATCGGCCACGTCTGCCTGGGCCTGCGCAGCGATTATCTGGCCATTGCGACCCTGGGGATCGCTGAGATCATCAAGGCCTTTTTGAAGAATTCCGACTGGCTCACCCGTGGCACCGCGACGGTGTCGCCGCTGCCCTGGCCGACCCCCGGCCCGTCTGACCTGGGTTTCACCCTGTCCAGGGCGATCTATCTGTCGCTGACGGCGGTGATAATCGCGGCGATTTTCTTTCTACTCCACCGCGCCTATCACGCTCCCTGGGGCCGCATGATCCGCGCCATTCGCGATAATGAAATATCATCCGCGGCCATGGGCAAGGATATCAACCGGCGACGCCTGGAGATTTTCGTGCTGGGCTGCATTCTGATGGGTATCGGCGGCGGCATGATGGCAAGCTTCAACAGCCTGTTCGACCCCAACGGCTACCTGCCGCTGAATCATACCTTCCTGGTACTGGTCATGGTGATTTTGGGCGGGCCCGGCAACAACCTGGGGACCATCTTCGGCGCTCTTGCGGTTTACATCATCTGGATCATGTCGGAGCCGCTGGCCCTCTACCTGATGGAGCTCGCGGTGGCCTTTGGTGCCTTTGCCTTTGACTGGCAGGCGCCAGGCAATATCGACAGCCGCGCCCTGCAGGCCAGGGTACTGGTGATTGGCGTGCTGATCACGCTGGTATTGCGCTTCGCCCCCAAGGGGCTGTTGCCGGAACGCATCAAGCACCACGGCTGAGGCAAAAAAAACCGCCCCAGCGCTTGGCTGGGGCGGTATCGGTCTAACGGTGGGTGAATTAAAGCTCGTCTTCTTCCAGCTCACCTACCCGCTCGAACTCACCATCTTCGACGGTCATTTCGACGACGATGCCGGGGACGTCGCCGTTATCGTCAAACTCGTGACTGCCTGAAGCCCCTTCGTAGTTGATCTCTTCACCCTGACCAATCAGCTCAACCGCTTTCTCCCACTCGCCGGGCAAGATGGTTTCACCCGGTGCGGTGGCCACATCACGCAGCGCTTCGGATAAGCCTTCGCGCTCGGCACTGCCGTTCTGCTCGATGGCCAGCGCCAGCAGGAAGGCCGCGTCATAAGCCTGGGCGGCGAAGACCGCTTCGGGGTCGATGTCAGCGTCTTCGGCGGCCTCAATGAAAATATCGGTGCCGGGCAGGTCAGGGCTGCCGGGGCGGGTCGCGATCATGCCTTCCAGCACATCGGCGCCCACGGCTTCGACGAGGCTATTACCGACCATGCCGTCGGCCCCGACGTACTGGGTGAACACGCCGCTTTCCGATGCCTGGCGCAGTACGGTCTGCCCCGACGTATCGGCGTAGGCCAGCACAACCAGGGTTTCCACACCGCTCGAGGAGAGCGTGCCCAGCTCAGAGCGGTAATCGGAACGATTGTCCTCGTGGGCAAGGCTTTCCACGACCGTCCCGCCTTCCGCTTCAAAGGTCTCGGCGAATGCATCCGACAGACCCTGACCGTAATCGTTGTTAACAAAGGTCACGGCGACTTCGTCGATGCCCTTTTCGATCAGCAGCTTGGCCAGCATTTCCCCCTGGAAAGCATCGGAAGGCACGGTGCGGAACACCAGGTCATTATCGTCAAGCTCGGTCACTGCGGGGGCGGTGGACGCTGGCGAGACCATGACTACATCACCGGGAATGGCCGCGTTGTTGGCGGCTGCAATGGTGGCGCCGGTACACAGCGCCCCGACAATCGCCGTGACCTCTTCCGAGTTGACCATGCGGTCCGCCGAGTTAGACGCGGCCGAGGCATCAGAACAGGTCGTATCGCCCGACGGCATTTCCAGCGTCTGACCGCCCAGAATGCCGCCCTGCTCATTAATCTGGGTAACCGCCAGCTTCGCGCCATCAAAGATGGGCGGCGTCAAACTCTCAATCCCCCCGGTAAAGCCCCCCAAAAAGCCCACTTTGACCTCAGCCTGAGCCGCGCCTGCCAATGCCAGTGAAGAAACGGCCACTGCCGTGGCTATTATGCGCTTATTCATCATCTTGTTAATCGCTCCCTGTAGAATTTAGCGCCCCATCGGTACACGCTGGGGTCTGCTATTAATCTGGAACTGGAACGCAAAAAATACAAGCAACGTTTTCCAACGTTAGGCGTCGCGGTCGTCTTCGACGCGCTCGGCCCAGCGCTTGCGCGATAAATTGCGCCGGTACAGCCGTACCAGCGCGATGGCCAAGGCGGTACTCAGCATGGCCGCCAATACCGCCCCCTGCCAGGGGCGGGCGGCATCTTTCAACCAGGTCTCCAGCGCAATGATGAGGGTCAGACCCAACGCTTGCGAACCAATGGCGAGCGCGCGAAGTTTATCAAAAGCAACTTGAGGCATAGGTGTCTCCGTTATGGGCGGCTCCATGGTATGGTGCGCCAGTGTACCTGCTCAACGGGATAACCATGAACGCCATTACCCTTGGCCCGCTGCTGATTTCACTTCCCCGCCTGTACGCCATTGCCTGCGCGCTGGCCCTGCTGGTCAGCACACGCTATTTACTGGGACTCCCCCAGCGCCGTCATCAGCGCTGGTTTCTGGGCCTGGTGGCCGTCTGGCTGGTCGCCGCCCGCTTTGGCCATGTGGCGCTGCATATCGACAGCTTCAGCGTCGCCCCGCTGGCGGCGCTGAAAGTCTGGCAGCCGGGATACCAGGGGCTCTGGGGGCTGGCCGCGGGGCTCGTATGGACCGCCTGGACGCTGCGCGGCCGGCTGATCGCCATGGGCGGCGCTATAGCGCTGCTGGTGGGTGCTTCAAGCCTATGGCTGGTACTGGTGACGCTGGCCCCGCTGGGCAACGACATGAGCATCAAGGCCCTGCCCGACGTGACCCTTGAAGATATCGACGGCAATTCAGTCCATCTGCCGTCGCTTGCCGACGACCACGACCGGATCATCGTCAACCTGTGGGCCACCTGGTGCCCACCCTGCCTGCGCGAAATGCCCTTACTGGCCGAAGCGGATCAGCGCGAAGGCGTGGGCGTCGTGGTCGCCAACCAGGGGGAGGAACTGCTGCCCATCGTGCGCTATCTGGACGAGCAACAGCTGAGCTTCCGTTACGCCCTGCGCGACCCAGGCCAGATGCTCATGTCGATTGTCGAGGCCCCGGGGCTGCCCACCACCGTGCTGTTCGACGGCGATGGCAACGCCCTGGACATCCACGTCGGCGAGCTCACACAGGCGCACCTGGACCGCTGGCTTGAAGATTGACGCCGATACACCTTAATCCCCCAGCGGCTTTGCGTTAGAATCGCCCGCCCTGTTGCTGCCGGCCCCCGCGACCGGCAGCGTACGTCCTGTATTGCAGACTTCCTTGAGGCATCATGAGCGATTTTTCCCCCGGCCAACGCTGGATTAGCGACGGCGAAGCCGAGCTTGGGCTCGGCACCGTGCTTAACTGCGACGCCCGTAGCGTTACCATCTTGTTCAGTGCCAGTCAGGAAACCCGCACCTATAACACCCGCCAGGCCCCGCTGACCCGCGTCATGTTCGGCACGGGCGACCGCATCGTGTCGGCCGACGGCTGGCAGATGGTCGTCGATGACAGCGATACGACCAACGGCCTGATCACCTACGTCGGTGACGACAGCCAGGGCCAGCGGCGTGAACTCCCCGAGGCCAAGCTCGCCGACACCATGCAGTTCGACCAGGCCCGCGACCGCCTGCTGACCGGTCAGGTGGATCGCAACGACTGGTTCGACCTGCGCTTTCGTACCCTGCATCACCATCAGCGGATCGAACAGCACAGCGCGCTGGGCTTTTCCGGCCCGCGCATCGACCTGGTCCCCCACCAGCTGTATATCGCCGACGAAGTCGCCCGTCGCCATGCCCCGCGGGTCTTGCTGGCGGATGAGGTCGGGCTTGGCAAAACCATTGAGGCCGGGCTGATTCTGCACCGCCTGCTGGTCGCGGGCCGGGTCGAACGGGCGCTGATCCTGGTGCCCGATAGCCTGACCCACCAGTGGCTGGTCGAGCTGCTGCGGCGCTTCTCGCTCAACGTCAGCCTGCTGGATGAACACCAGAGCCAGGCCCACGGCAGCGAGAACCCCTTTGAAAGCGCTCAGTTGGTCCTCGCCAGCCAAGGCTGGCTGTTTGCCAACACCCACCGCCAGGAGCAGGCGCTGGCCAGCCACTTCGATCTGCTGATCGTCGATGAGGCCCACCACCTCGACTGGAGCAGCGAGGGCAGCGGCCCCGGCTATCAGTGCGTTGAGCAGCTGGCGGCGGAGATTCCCGGCCTGCTGCTGCTCACCGCCACCCCCGAACAGATGGGTATTGAAAGTCACTTTGCCCGCCTGCGCCTGCTCGACCCGGAGCGCTACCACGACCTGGCCCGCTTCAAGGACGAAGAGCGGCATTACGGGGCGGTGGCCGGCGCCATCGATGCCCTCGAGTCGCTGCCCGCCTCGCCTGACGCCCGGGTCCACGTGGAGGCCGCTGCCGACGACCGCGACAGCCAGGCGCTACTCGCGACCCTGTGCAACCCAGAGGCCAGCGCCGCACAGCAGGACGCCGCCCGCAGCCAGCTGCGCGATGCGTTGCTCGACCGCCACGGCACCGGGCGGGTGATGTTCCGCAATAGCCGCCGCCACGTGGGTGGCTTTCCCGAACGCCGCCTGCATCTGACGGCCCTCGACCTGCCGCCCGCCTATCGCCGCACGCTGCGCCGCCTGGAACGCGACGACGACTACCTGGACGAACTGCTGATCGAAACCGGCATGGATCACCCGGACGTCCTGATTTACCCGGATGCCGCCTACCGCGAACTCAGTGACGACCCGCTCAACAGCGAACCCTGGTTTCACATCGACCCGCGGGTCACCTGGCTGCTGGAGAAGCTCAGCGACGAAAGCGCAGCCGGCTTTGCCAACGACAAGGTGCTGGTGATCGCCCACCACCGCGAGACCGCCGAGGGGTTGGCCGAAGGCCTGCGCGTGCTCGGCGGCTATCACGCCCCGGTGTTCCACGAAGGTCTGTCGCTGGTCGAACGTGACCGCGCCGCCGCGGCGTTTGCCGACGAGGAAGGCGGCTGCCAGGTGCTGGTGTGCTCGGAAATTGGCTCCGAAGGGCGCAACTTCCAGTTCTGCCGCCACCTGGTGATGTTTGACATGCCCCAGCATCCCGACCAGCTGGAACAGCGCATTGGCCGTCTCGACCGGATCGGCCAGCGCCACGCCATCGAGATGCACGTCGCCACCTTTACCGGCAGCCCCGGTGAGCGGCTGATGCGCTGGTATCACGAGGGCATGGATGCCTTCAGCGCGCCCCACGGTATCGGCAGCGACCTGTTCAACGCCTTCGGCGACGCGCTCGCCGATGCGCTACTCGACGATGAAATGCTGGAAGAAATTATCGGCGAAACCCGCGAGCTGTTCATCGCCAAGCTGGCCGAGCGGGATGCCGGCCGCAACCGTCTTCTCGAGCTCAACGCCTGCCGCCCCGAACGTGCCCAGCAGGTGATCGAGGCGGTGCGCGAGCTGGACGACGACACTGCCCTACCCCGCTACGTGGAGCGCGCCCTGGATGTATTCGGCGTCGACAGCCAAGACATCGGCAACGGCCTGATGCTGCTGCAGCCCGGCCAGCACATGCTGGACGGCCTGCCGGGGCTGGCCCAAGGCGAGGAAGGCTTTTCGGCGACGTTTGACCGTCACCTGGCCCTCGCCCGGGATGACGTCCAGCGGCTTTCCTGGGAGCACCCGCTGCTGCGCGAAATAATGGGCCGCATCCTCGACGGCACCATGGGCAATACCGCGCTTGCGTTACTCGGCCACCCGGCAATTCCCAGCGACCGGCTGATGGCGGAACTGGTGTTCCGCACCCACTGCCCGGCGCCCAGGTCGCTGCACCTGAATCGCTTCCTGCCGCCCACTGCGGTGCGCGTGCTGCTCGATGAGTCCGGCGCCAATCTCACCGACAAGATTTCGTTTACCGGGCTGGGCAAAAATCTGCAGAGGGTCAACAAGTCGCTGGCCCGCGACCTGATCAAAGGCCGTCACGAGCAGCTGCGCGGCATTCTCACCCAGGGCGAAAGCGAGGCCGAGCGCGAGCTGCCAAGCATCGTGGAGGCCGCCGAGGCCCGCATGCGTACTCAGCTGGACGCCGAGCTTGCCCGTTTGACCGCGCTGGCGGAGCACAACCCCTCGGTGCGCAGCGCGGAGCTCGAGGCCCTGAAACAGGAGCGTCAGGCACTCAGCGACGCCATCGAAAACACCCGCCTGCGGCTCGATGCCGTGCGGGTGATCATCACCGTGGATCCCAACGGCTAGTCGTCGGCGTCTGAGTCGCCAAGAATCGCCTGGAGTGCCTTGTCGAGGGTCGGGTAGGTGAAGGTGAACCCGGCATCGAGCAGTCGCGCCGGGCGCATATCGGCGCCGGTCAGCAGCAGTTGGGACATGTCACCCAGCCCCGCCTTCAATACGCAGGCGGGCACCGGCAGTACCGCCGGGCGATGCAGCGTCTTGGCCAGGGTTCGGGTAAATTCAGCGTTGGTCACCGGATGCGGCGCGCTGCCGTTGAAAGGCCCCGACAGCGACGCATCGCTGAGCAGGAAGAGGATGGCGCTGACCAAATCATCGCGATGAATCCAGGGCATGAACTGCTTGCCGTCGCCAAAACGCCCGCCCAGCCCCAGCTTGAACGGCGGCAGCATCTTTTGCAGCGTGCCGCCGTCCGGGCCCAGTACCAAGCCAATTCGCAGGATCGCCAGGCGCACCCCCATGTTGGCGATGGGCTCGGCCGCTGCCTCCCACTGGGCGCACAGCCGATGGGCAAACTCGTCGTGGGGCGGGGTGTCTTCGGTGACCCGCTGACCCCCTTGATCGCCGTAGTAGCCCATGGCCGAGCCGCTGACGAGCACCTTGGGCAGCGACTGGCCGTTTTCGCCCAGCTGCTCGCACAGCGACACCAGCTGTTCGGTCATCTCGACCCGCGAACGGATCAGCCGGTCTTTCTGGTGATCGCTCCAGCGCTTGGCGGCGATGGACTCGCCCGCCAGGTTGACCAACGCGTCGGGCGGGGTATCGATAAACGCCTGGGCACTGTCGCGGATATCGCATTCCTTGGGTAGCCGCTCGCGTACCTTGTGCGGGGTGCGGGAAACCACCTGCACCTCATGCCCCTGGGCGATCAACATTGGGCAGAGTCGCTGGCCGACAAAGCCACTGCCGCCGGTCACTAGTACACGCATGGTGCTTCTCCCTCTGGTATCGACGCACAAGCGACGCCGTGAAAGGTTTACATTGCCATCAATTTATACAAAACTATTACAAATAATGCATCACGTACATGATTAACCGACAATTCTATACGCTAGGCGATTTGCCCAAGAGGCCAGCATGACAGCAGCACAGACGTCGTCGCCGTTGAAGATCGCGATTGTGGGCGCCGGCATTGCTGGGCTTGCCTGCGCCAACGCCCTGGCCGAGCGGGGCATTAACGTCAGCCTATTTGACAAGGGGCGCGGCCCCGGGGGGCGCATGTCAACCAAGCGCCTCGACCAGGGGCATCTGGATCTGGGCGCCCAGGCGTTTACCGCGCGTGATCCGGCCTTCCAGGATGCCCTTGCCCGCTGGGCCAACGCCGGGCTGGTCGCTCGCTGGCCGACCATCAGCTATCAGGCTAGTTCAAACGGCTGGCAGCTGCAGCATGATCCCCATGCCCGCTTTACCGGTGCCCCCCGTATGAGCGCCATCACCCGTCACCTGGCCGATACCTTCCAGACCCATGACCGCTGCACGCTGCGGCTTGCGACCCGTATCGAGGCACTCAAACGTTTGCCGGACGGCTGGCAGCTGACTGACACCGCGGGCAACACCTTCGGCGCCTTCACGCATGTGGTGTTCACCACCCCGCCACCGCAAACGCTGCCGCTGGTCGCTGACTGGGACAACGCGCTCGCCGATGCCTGCCGGCAGCGCCCTCAGCGGGGCTGCTGGGCGGCCTGGGCGATACTCGAGCAGCCGTTACCCGCCCCGCCCGGTGGGCACAAGGACTGGCAAATGGCGCGGGTCGACCACCCGGCACTGCGGCTGGTGTCGCGCAACCACACCAAACCCGGGCGCGAGCATCAGCCCGAAAGCCTCAGCCTGATGGCGCAGCTCGACTGGAGCGACCGCCATCTGGAAAACGATCCCCAATCGGTTGCCGATGATCTGTGGGCTGCCTTCCAGTTACTTTATCCGCCCGGCACGTCTCTGCCGGATCGCGTTGCCAGCGGCGCCCATCGCTGGCGTTATGCCCAGCCAAGCCAGGCCGACGACCGGCTATACCTATACAGCGAGAGCGGCCTGGCGCTGTGCGGCGACAGCTTTACCGCCAGCCGCGTGGAGTCGGCGTGGTGTTCGGGAACCCTGTTAGCTCAAGCACTAGTAGATCGGTCGGTTCAGCCTCGTTAGCCCGCTTGCGTCTAACGTCATGCATGCAAAGGTTGTACCTTGGCGCCACAAGTTGTACAAAGGAACGTTAGTTATTCAAATTTGTTGATCGGTTAATTAGGTAATTGCTATGGATAGCAAACCACATTGCCCTGCGCAGCAACCCACGATAGACCCATGCGGCTTTGCTCCGCACACAACTAAGAGGCACTGGCGCCCATGAGCAACAAGGCGACCCACCCACCCGACACCCCCCTTTATCCCATTCGGGAAGTTTCCCGCCTGACGGGTGTGAACTCGGTTACCCTGCGCGCCTGGGAGCGACGTTACGGACTGATTCGCCCTCAACGTACCCCCAAGGGGCATCGCCTGTATGCCCAGGACGACATCACGCGTATCGAACGCATTCTGCAGTGGCTCAATCGCGGCGTGCCGGTGAGCCAGGTCGCGGACCTGCTCGACCAACCCGATACCGTGGAAGCTCCGGTACCCGATGCGGGCGACTGGGCCAGCCAGCGCCAGCAGCTGCAGGCCACGATCGAAGCGCTCGACCTGCAAAGGCTCGAAGCGTTCTATCACCAGAGCCTCGCGCTGTACCCGCTGAGCACCGCCATCAACGAGCTGTGGCAGCCGGTGGTACTGACGCTGGAAGCCAAGTGGGCGGTCAAACCCGACGAACTCGTGCGTCGTACGTTCGAAGCGTTCCTGCGCAGCCAGGTCGGCATTCGTCTGCATTACGCCAATCAGGCCACCCGTGGCCCGTTGATTCTGCTCAACGTCATGCCGGATGACCCGGGGCCGCTGTGGGTGCTGATGGCCGCGCTCATGGCCAGCGAGCAGGGCTACCGCGTACAGCTGCTGGACCATTCGCTACCGCTCGAGGACCTGCCCCAGGCCGTCGCGCGGCTGCACTCCTCCATGGTGCTGCTGTCCAGCGGCCAGCGGGAAGACGATCGCTACATCCGTCAGGCGCTGCCCGATGCCGCCGCCGCACTTAACGTGCCCATCGGCGTATGCGGCGAAGTCGCCCGCCTGCGCGATGCCGACCTGCGCGACACCGCCGTGCATATGCTGGGCGACGACTTACCCCAGGCCATTGCCCGCTTGCGTCCGTTGCTTCGTGAATCGGGCGTTCTTTGAGCCACTAATGGACACCGTCGCCGCGGCGGTGCCTCTCTCTGAACCGTCCAGCAGGAGTGTCCATGTCTCGACAGCTGGTTTGGCTGCGCAGCGACCTGCGCATTCACGACAACACCGCCCTGGCGGCCGCGGCAGCCAAAGGACCGGTGGTCGCGGTATTTCTGCGCTCGGTGGCCCAATGGCAGGCCCACGGCCACGGAGCCAACAAGATCGATTTCTGGATGCGCGGCGTGTCGGCCGTCAAAGAGGCGCTCGAAGGGCTCAACATCCCCTTATTGCATCGCGATATTGAAACGTTCGACGAGGCCCCCGACACCTTGCTGGCGATTGCCCGCGAACAGCATATCGACCAGCTTCACTTCAATGTCGAATACCCGCTGAACGAGCAGCGCCGCGATCAGGCCGTGCGCGACACCTTCCGGCAAGCGGGGATCGAAGCCCACGGCCACCACGACGCCGTGGCCTTTGCTCCCGGGACACTGCTGACCGGCAAGGGCGATTATTACGGCGTCTTCACGCCGTTTGCCAAGGCTTGGCACAAGCACATCACGCCTGAGCAGCTGGCGCTGCGTGACACGCCGGCGGTGCAGTCGCCGCTGGGCATCGATAGCGACCCGCTGCCCCCGTTACCCAGCTTCGCAGACACGCCGGTCGATGGCCGCCTGTGGCCCGCCGGTGAACACGCCGCTGGCGACCATCTGGAGCGTTTTTTACGCTTCCGCGGGCGCCACTATCACGACCAGCGCGACGTTCCCAAGGTTCGCGGCACCAGCGAGCTGTCGCCTTACCTGGCGCTGGGCATGCTATCGCCGCGCCAGTGCTTCCAGGCGGTCATGAGCGAGAACGACGGCCACCTGGCCGATGGCGACAAGGGGCTGTGCACCTGGGTGAGCGAGCTCATCTGGCGGGAGTTCTATCAACACGTGGCGGTGGGCTTTCCGCAAGTATGCCGCCACCAGCCGTTTCAGTCCCATACCCGGGGGCTTGCCTGGCGGGACGACGATGCCGGCTTTCAGGCCTGGTGCGAAGGCCGTACCGGCTACCCGCTGGTTGACGCCGCCATGCGCCAGCTGGTCACCACCGGCTGGATGCACAACCGCCTGCGCATGGTCACGGCGATGTTCCTGAGCAAGCACCTGCTGATCGATTGGCGCAGCGGCGAAGCGTTTTTCCTGCGCCACCTGGTGGACGGCGAGTTCTGCGCCAACAACGGCGGCTGGCAATGGGCGGCGTCCACGGGTACCGATGCGGCGCCCTATTTCCGCATTTTCAATCCCACCACCCAATCCACCCGCTTCGACCCGGACGGTGAGTTCATTGCCCACTGGCTGCCCGAACTGGCAAGCCTACCGGCCAAGGCCCGTCATGCGCCGCCCCGGGATATGCTGACCCAACTCGACTATCCTGCGCCGATCGTTGACCACAAGGCCGCACGCCAGCGGGCGCTCGACGCCTTCAAGGCGCTGTCCACCTAGCGCAGCGCCACCGGCCCTTATCCGCCTAACTGCTTCGGGAGTCGTCATGTCACAGGACAAGGCACTGGAAGATTTTTGCGCCTTCTTCAATAAACTGGACAATACCTGTACAGAAAAACTGTACGAGGTATATACTGAGGATATTGTTTTCAACGATCCGCTGCACCACATTGAGGGGCGCGACGCGCTGGAAGGCTATTTCGCGGCGATGTATGCAAACGTCACGCACTGTCAGTTCGTCTACCACCGCCGCCAACGTCAGGGTAATCAGGCCTTTGTCACCTGGACCATGACGTTCGCGCACCCCCGCCTGGCAGGCGGACGCCCGGTCGAGGTGGATGGCTGCAGCGCCTTGACGTTTGCCGACGACGGGCGTGTGTCACGCCATCGCGACTATTTCGATGCCGGCGCCATGCTGTATGAGCATTTGCCTCTCATGGGCCGCGTCATCCGTTGGTTAAAGCAGCGCCTGGATTAACGAACACCTTGCCTCGCACGCCTGAACGTCGTGCCTGCAGGGTGCAACTGGAGAGGCACGATGAGCACATGGACAACGCCCCAGCGGATCTGGCTGACGGGTGCCACCTCGGGCATTGGCGAAGCCGTGGCGAAAAAACTCATCGCCGAGGGCCATCACGTGGTGGTCAGCGCGCGCAACCAGACGGCACTGGACGCGCTCTGCGAGGGCCGCCCCAACGCCTACCCGCTGGCGCTTGACGTGAGCGACCGCCAGGCCGTGCTGGCAGCCGGCCAACAGATCGGCGAGCGACTGGGTGCTCTGGACCTTGCCCTGTTCAACGCTGGCACCTGCGAATACCTTGACGCGAAACAGTTCGACATGGCGCTGATCGAGCGGGTATTCACGCCCAACCTGTTCGGCACCCTATACGGGGTGGAAGCCGCGCTCCCCCTGCTGCGCGCAGCGCGCAAGGAAGGCAAGCCCGCCCGCCTCGCCGCCACCTCGAGCGCCTCCGCTTACCTGCCGCTGCCCAGGGCCGAGGCCTATGGGGCGTCCAAGGCCGCCGTCAGCTACTTTCTCGAATCGCTGCGCCTTGACCTCGACCAGGAAGGCATCGACGTCAGCCTGATTCACCCTGGCTTCGTCAAGACGCCGCTGACCGAGCGCAACGACTTTCCCATGCCCATGCAGGTCAGCGCCGATGCCGCCGCCGAGGCCATTATCCACGGCCTGGTCAAAGGCCATCTGGATATTCATTTTCCGCGTCGCTTTACTTACCTGGTCAAGTTTCTCGGCATCCTGCCGCCTGGCCTGCGTCGCCGGATCGGCCTGCGCATGACCCGACCGCAAGAGGCTTCCTGATGAGCAACACGGCGTCTCAACGCATCGCCATCATCGGCAGCGGCATCAGCGGCATGGCGGCCGGCTGGTATCTTTCCGCCCAGCACGAGGTCACGCTGTTCGAGGCCGACGCGCGCCTGGGCGGGCATACCGCGACCATGGACGTCGAGGTAGGCGGGCACCCTTACGCCATCGACACCGGCTTCATCGTCTTCAACGACTGGACCTATCCGCACTTTCAACGCCTGCTGAATACCCTCGGGGTGCCCAGCCAGGCCACCGAAATGAGTTTTTCGGTGCATGAAACCAGCGTGGATTTCGAATACAACGGGCATACGTTGACCTCGCTGTTTGCCCAGCGTCGCAACCTGCTCAACCCGGCTTTCTACCGCCTGCTGGCCGACATTATGCGCTTCAACAAGCAGGCGACGCAGGACCTGGAAAACGATCGCCTGGCGCCGGGCATGACCCTGGGCGACTACCTGGACCAGAACGGCTACGGCCAGACCTTCCAGCGGCGCTATCTGCTGCCCATGGGGGCCGCCATCTGGTCGGCCAGCATCGGCGACCTGCGCGCCTTCCCGCTGACCTTCTTCGTGCGCTTTTTCCGCAATCACGGGCTGCTGTCGGTTAACCACCGTCCTCAGTGGTACACCCTGGTGGGCGGCTCGCGCCGCTACATCCCGGCGCTAACCGCTCCTTACGCCGAGCGCATTCATCTCAACACGCCGGTAACCCGCATCGAGCGCCACGCCACCGGCGTGACGCTGACCACTAAAGCGGGCACCCAGCGTTTCGATCACGTGGTGCTGGCCTGCCATGCCGACCAGGCGCTGACCATGCTCGGCGACCCAACGCCAGCTGAAAGCGAGATTCTCGGCGCGATGCCCTACCAGGATAACGAGGTGGTACTGCACACCGACACCGCGCTGCTGCCGCGCCGCCGGCGCGCCTGGGCCAGCTGGAACTACCGTCTTGACGGACGCGGCAGCGATGAACGGGTGTCGGTCACCTACGACATGAATATTCTCCAGCGGCTGGAAAGCGACACCACCTTCTGCGTCACGCTGAACGACTCTGAAAGCATCGACCCGGCCAAGGTCCTGGGCCGCTACGTCTACGCCCATCCGCAGTTCACCCTGGCCGGGCATGCCGCGCAGCAGCGCCACGGCGAGATTTCATCGCCTGACCGGCGCACGCATTTCTGCGGCGCCTACTGGCGCAACGGTTTCCACGAAGACGGTGTATGGAGCGCCCTGCGCGTTGCCCGTTCACTGGGCTGCGATGAAGCGGCCACGCCACCGGGGCCACCGACCGCGCTGCCCACCAGCGAGCTGTTTGATGCCTATCAGGGGAGCGACGCGGGATGACCACGACGCCACATTCGCGGATTTATCGCGGCAACCTGCGTCACCGACGCTTCACTCCCCGCACGCATGGGTTCAATTACCAGCTATGGATGGCTTGGCTTGACCTGGACGAGCTGCCAGCGCTGTTTGACCGTGTACCGGGGTTTAGTGCCAGAGGCCCTGCGTTGGCACGCTTTCGGCGTGAAGACTATCTCGGCCCGACGGACCGCCCGTTGGCCACCGCCGTACGCGACGAACTAACCCGCCAGCTGGGCAGCGCCCCCGAGGGCCGCATCTGCGTGCTGACCCAGCTGCGCACGCTCGGGGCAGTATTCAACCCGCTGACCATGTACTACGCCTACGACCGCAACGGCCAGTTGGCCGCGGTGCTCGGCGAAGTCACCAACATGCCCTGGCGCGAGCGCACCTGCTACGCCTGCCGGGTCGAGCCGAAACGCCACAGCCACCACGCGACCTTTGACAAAGCCATGCACGTATCGCCCTTCAATCCCATGGACATGACCTACCGCTGGCGCTTCAACACCCCCGACGACCAGCTCCTGCTGCACATGGAGAACTGGCAGGCGGGCCAGCGCCATTTCGACGCCACCCTGACCCTGGAAGCGGCCCCGGCAACGCCAAGGGTGCTGCTGACCACGCTGGCCCGTCAGCCGTGGATCAGCCTGAAAACGGTCGCCGGCATTCATTTTGAGGCGTTACGGCTGTGGCTGAAACGCATTCCTGTCTATTCCCACCCCAAGCGCAAGGAGACCTCGAAATGACGACCCTGCGTTCCACACCGCCCGATATCCAACCCGCGCCCCAGGGCCGTCTGACACGCTGGCTGAAAAAGCGCTTGATCGCCCAGCTAGATGCGTTTACCGGTGGCAACATTACCTTGATCGAAGGCAACCAGTGCCATCACCTGGGCCAGGGCGGCGATCTCCACGTCACCGTGGTCATTCGCCATGCCCGCGCCTGGAAGCGGCTGGCCTTCGGCGGTACCGTGGGCGCCGCCGAGTCGTATATGGACAACGACTGGGACGCCGACGATCTGGTCGCCCTGGTGCGCCTCTTTGCGGTCAACCTGGACCAGGTCAACGGCAACCTGGAAAACGGCAGCGCTCGCGTGACCCGCTGGCTGATGGCCTGGGTGTACCGCTTTCAGCGCAACAGCCTGACCGGCTCAAAGCGTAATATCGCCGCGCACTATGATATCGGTAACGACCTGTTTGCGACCTTTCTCGACCAGCACCACTGGATGTACTCCAGCGCCGTGTTCCCCTATCCGGACGCCAGCCTGGAGGAAGCCTCGACCTACAAACTCGATGTCATGCTCGATAAGCTCGACGTGCAGCCCGAGCATCATCTGCTGGAAATCGGCACCGGCTGGGGTGGCCTGGCGATTCACGCGGCCAAGACGCGCGGCTGCCGGGTGACCACTACCACGATTTCCGAAGAGCAGTACGCCTATACGGCCCGCCGCATTCAGGAAGAAGGACTGGAAGAGCGGATTACGCTGCTGAAACAGGACTATCGGGAACTGACCGGGCGCTTTGACCGCTTGATATCCGTTGAAATGATTGAAGCGGTCGGCCACCAATACCTCGATACCTATCTGCACAAGGTCGACAGCTTGTTGACCGATGACGGCCAGGCCATGCTTCAGGCCATCACCATCCGCGACCAGCGCTTTGAAGAAGCCAAGCGCGACATGGACTTCATCAAACGATACATCTTCCCGGGCGGCTTTTTGCCGTCGCATCACGCCATTGCCAGCAGCCTGATGCGCAAGACCTCCTTGAACATGGTTTCGCTCGATGAAATCGGCCAGCACTACGCCCGTACCCTGCGCGAATGGCGCCACCGCTTCGAGGCCCACCTGGAGCATATTCACGCCCTGGGCTACGACGAGCGCTTTATTCGCATGTGGCGCTACTACCTTTGCTACTGCGAAGGCGGCTTCCTTGAACGCTCAATCGGCACCTGCCATCTGGTGTTGGCAAAACCGGCTGCCAAGCCATCGCCCCTGACCGGAGCCCTGTAATGCTCGCCCGACGGCGTCTAATGGCCATTGCTGTGAATGCGCTGGGATTTGAGGTGATCTGGACGCTGTGCGTGGTGGGGGGGTCCTGGGTGGCGGCTATCGCCGGCAGTGCCTGGCTCGTGCTGCATCTGAAATACGTGGGCAAACCCGGCGAGTGGCGTTTGGTGGCCGCTTTCGCGCTGCTGGGACTGACCATCGACGGCGGCCTACAGCTGGCCGACGGGCTGATGTTCGCGGACAGCACGCTGATCGCCGGCCTGTTGCCGCTGTGGCTGTGGATGCTGTGGCCGCTCTTCGCCACCCTGGTGCACCATTCGCTTGCCTGGCTCTGGCGATGGCCCTGGATGGCCGCTGCGCTGGGTGCGGTGGGCGGCCCACTGTCATATTTTGCGGGGGCGGCGCTCAGCGATGTCACCCTGGCGCCGTGGCTGTTGCCCGCCCAGGCGCTGATATGGGCCCTGCTGTGCCTGGGCGTCTGTCGCTATTATCAGCGTTGGCAGCAGCGTTATGCGGGCGCCGAAGCGACAGGCTAGGGGCCTGCGTTGGCCATGGCGTTACTGCGTGTCGGCGGCTGCTTGGGCAGCCAGCGCTGCTCGAGTTCCCGCGCCGGGATCGGGCGGGCAAAGTAGAAGCCCTGGACGATATGGCAGCCCGCCTTGACCAGAAAGTCGCACTGCTCCTTGGTTTCGACGCCTTCGGCCACCACCTCCAGCGACAGCCCTTCGGCCATCGACAGCACCGCCCTGACGATGGCAGCATCCGCCTGATCGCCGGGCAGCTCCCGGATGAACGCCCGGTCCAGCTTGATCTTATCCACCGGCAGGCGTTTCAAGTAGCCAAGCGACGAGTACCCGGTGCCAAAGTCGTCAATGGCAATCGCGTAGCCCTGGGCGCGCAGGGCCTTGAGGCGTGGCCCCATATCGCCGGCGCGTTCGTCCAGCAGCACCGATTCAGTCAGCTCTAGACCGATATGCGCCGGGGTAAGGCGGTAGCGTTTCAGGCAGGTAGCCAGCAGGCTTTCAAGATCACCATGGAAAAGCTGCAGCGCCGAAATATTGACCCACATGGTCAACATCGGCATCTCGGTATTGGCCCAGTGCGCCTGCTGAGCGCAGGCCTTTTCAATCACCCAGCTGCCGAGCTCCGCCATCAGACCGTGGCGTTCCGCCAGGGGGATGAACTCACCGGGGGAGATCATGCCATCCCGCGGGTGCTGCCAGCGCAACAAGGCCTCCATGCCCACCAGTTCGCCGGTACCGGGGTGATGCTGGGTCTGAAAATACAGTTCGAGCTGATCACCCGAGACCAGCGCGGCGCGCAAGTCGCTGACCAGCGCCAGTTGGGGATTGTCCTGTTTGTCCAGCGCGGGCCGAAAGCGCAGGCTGTGGTTGCGCCCCAGTCGCTTGGCGTTGTACAGCGCCGACTCCAGACGCTGAAAGAGCACGCCGGAATCGTGCCCGTCCTCTGGCGCGCGGCAGCTGCCAACCGTCAAGCCCAGGCGCAGCGACTGTTCGTTGATCTCGAAGGGGCTGCTCATGTGATCGCGCAGGTTGGCGATCCACTTGTCGTGATCATCATAGGTGGTGGTACGGATGACCATGAACTCGTCGCCGCCCAAACGGCCCACGACGCTGCCCGCCATGTGACTGGTCAGCCGCTGAGCGAAGCGCGCCAGCAGGCGGTCACCCTGCTCGACGCCCATGCTGTCATTGACCGATTTGAGCCCGTCGATATCCACCAGTGCGATATCCAGACTTTCGCCAGCGCGCAGCTGACGCAGGCGCGACTCCATCAGGTCGTGAAGCCGGCGCCGATTCGGCAAGCCGGTCAACGGGTCTTCATAACCGATACGCCGCAGGTCACGCTCGCGGGCTTTCTGTGCCGAAATATCGGTAAACAGGCTGATATAGTGGGTGATCTTGCCGCGCTTGTCGGTGACGGCACGGACCTTGAGCCATTCGGGGTATTCGTCGCCGTGCTTGCGCCGATTCCACATCTCGCCTTCCCAGCGCCCGGTGCTTTTCAGGGTGCTCCAGAAATGCTGGTAGAAGGTTTTATCGTGCCGCGGCGCGGCGAGGGTTTCGAGCTTGCGTCCGACCATTTCATGACTTTCGTAGCCGGTGATCTCGGTAAACGCAGGATTCACGGCAATGACGCGATTTTCCACATCGCTCATCACCATGGCATCGTTGGCGATCCCCATGGCATCCTGGGACAAGCGCATCCACAGCCGTTGCTTGCGCACTTGACGCCACGCATCCCAGAGCCCGAACGTCACGACCGTGGCCGCCACCATGCGCAGCGACGCATCGGGTATCCAGATGCAGGCTGGCAATGCAATCAACGCCGCCCAGATCAGTGGACGGTTAAGCGAAACGGGAAGCCACATGCTAATTTACGACATCCTATAAAAACGGGCTTGAAGCTGCTCCCAACAAAGAATTAATTCGATCTCATCATGCCGCCTAATCAGCCGCCTGAATAGTCAATCTTACGTCAATACGTCGTTTATTGTGCAAAACCAATCCTTCGGCCCTACACTATTCGCCTCATTATAATGTCGGCGGCTAATCCGAAATCTGTAGAACATAGCGATAATAGGGCGGTTACGTGCAATCAGCGGTCTCGGGAAGTAGACTAGGCGAGGCTTTGCGGGACTGCCTCGCTGCTAGACTGCAATAGCATGCGCCGGCGCTATGCATCGGCTCCAGGTGCCGCACGCGGCCAACAATCATCTTGATACTCGGAACGATTCAGTGACCAAGCAACATTCCTTTGATCGCGAAGAACTGCTGGCCTGCTCGCGCGGCGAACTATTCGGCCCGGGCAATGCCCAACTGCCAGCACCCAACATGCTGATGCTTGACCGCATCACGCACATTCACGAAGAAGGCGGCGAGCATAACAAAGGCGAGCTGATTGCCGAATTGGATATCACGCCCGACCTGTGGTTTTTCGATTGCCACTTTCCTGGCGACCCGGTCATGCCAGGCTGCCTGGGGCTTGATGCCATGTGGCAGCTGGTAGGCTTCTATCTTGGCTGGCTTGGCCATCCAGGACGAGGCCGTGCGCTGGGCTGCGGCGATGTGAAATTCAGCGGCCAGATCCTTCCTGACGCGAAAAAAGTTACATATCGTATTAATATGAAACGTATTATAACGCGTCGGCTGATTCTGGGCATGGCTGACGGCACCGTCTCGGTAGACGGTCGCGACATCTATCAGGCTAATGATTTGCGCGTTGGCCTATTTACCTCCACCGCGAATTTTTAACAGGAGGCTCCCATGCGACGAGTGGTAGTCACCGGCCTTGGCATCGTGTCTTGCCTGGGCAACGACCAGCAACAGGTCCTTGAGGCGCTCAAGAGCGGCCGCAGCGGCATTCGCTTCAAAGAAGAGTATGCCGAACGAGGCTTCCGCAGTCAGGTTGCGGGCAGTGTCAATATCGATCTCGAATCGCTCATTGACCGCAAGCTGTTGCGCTTCATGGGCGATGCGGCGGCCTACGCCTACATCTCCATGGCGCAGGCCATTGAAGACTCAGGCCTGGCCGACGATCAGGTATCCAACGAGCGAACCGGCCTGATCGCGGGTTCCGGCGGCGCCTCCAGCGCCAACCAGGTAGAAGCCGCGGATGTTATGCGTGAAAAAGGCCTGCGTCGTGTCGGCCCTTACCGGGTGACCCGAACCATGGGCAGCACCGTGTCGGCATGTCTGGCAACGCCGTTCAAGATCAAGGGCGTCAACTATTCGATTTCGTCGGCTTGTGCGACCTCGGCGCACTGCATTGGCAGCGCCATGGAGCAGATTCAGCTCGGCAAACAGGACGTGGTCTTTGCCGGCGGTGGCGAAGAGGAACATTGGACGCTTTCCTGCCTGTTCGACGCCATGGGCGCGTTATCCACGCACTATAACGATGCGCCGGAAAAAGCCTCGCGCCCCTATGACCAAGCCCGCGATGGCTTTGTCATCGCCGGCGGTGGCGGCATGCTGGTGCTCGAAGAGCTGGAGCACGCCAAGGCGCGCGGCGCCAAGATATACGGCGAGCTGGTCGGCTATGGCGCCACCTCCGACGGGCACGACATGGTCGCACCCTCGGGCGAAGGGGCCACCCGTTGCATGCGCCAGGCGATGGCTACTGTCGACGGCGATATTGACTACATCAATACCCATGGCACCTCGACGCCGGTGGGGGATGTCGCCGAACTGCAGGCAGTTCGTGAAGTATTCGGCAACACGACACCGGCGATGAGTTCGACCAAGTCGCTCACCGGCCACTCCTTGGGCGCCACGGGCGTTCAGGAAGCGGTGTACTCGTTGCTCATGATGCAGCACGGCTTTGTGGCCGCGTCGGCCAACGTTGAGACGCTTGACGAGCAGGCCGACGGCTTCGATATCGTCACCGAGCGCCGCGATGGCGTGACGCTTGACCGAGTGCTGTCCAACAGCTTCGGCTTCGGCGGCACCAACGCCTGCCTGGTGTTCCAGCGCTACGCCGACTAATCCTGTTGCTGTCCGCAAAACGCCCCCTGTGACGACTCACAGGGGGCGTTTTTTATGCGCCTGCTGACATAACGGCTACTGCGGCCTGGGCACGTCCGAGATGTCCACCAGTTGCCCCTCGATCCACGCTTCCACGTCGGCCAGCACTTCATCCGAGGTTCGTCCGGCGGTCGGAATCGGCTCGCCGATGCGCACGCGCAGCACCCCGGGGCGTTTGACCCAATGGCGCCCCGGCCACCGTTCGCCGGCATTGTGAGCCACCGGCAACACCGGCACCCCGGCGCGGCAGGCCACCACGCTGCCGCTCTTGTTGTAGCGCTTACGCTCACCAGGCTCGACCCGCGTGCCTTCGGGAAAAATCAGCACCGATAGCCCCGTACCCAACCGCGCGACGCCCTGGGTCAGGACTTGCTTCATGGCCCGCGCCGGCTTTGACCGGTCCAGACTGATGGGCCGCAGCAAGCGCAGTCCCCAGCCAAACACGGGAATCAACAGCAGTTCCTGCTTGAGCACGGTGCAGACGGGCGGCTTCATAACCTGCAGAAAAACCGTTTCCCATTCGCTCTGGTGGTTCGCCTGGATCACACACGGCCCCTCGGGCAGGTGATGCGCCCCCTGAATGTCGTAGCGCACGCCACAGGCAATCCGAAACCAGAACATCAGGAAATAGTTGTATACATTCAGCAGGCGATAACGCCCTGCCAGGGGCAGGAAAGGCGCGATAGGCAAGAACAGCGCCCCGATAATGAACAGGGCGGCAAAATATCCCGCATAGAATACGACGCTACGAAACACTTGTATCAAGACGACGCTCCTGTGTCGTCGACACCCTGGCCGTCTCGCGTCAGACACCACGCATCCAGCATGCGGCCGACTTCCAGACGCCACGGCTTTTGATGAACGCCAAACACGTCGAGGACCCGACGGCAATTCAGCACCCGGCGCAGCTTGGCGTCATGGTGGTGCGTTAACGCCTGAACATCGCCAAGCGTCACCTGCTCGCCGCGGCCTTCCAGGTGGGTCGACAGCTGGGTTCTGACCATGGAGGTGAAGGTGAAGGCGCTGACCGGTTCGGTGCCGGCCAGGTGATAAGCCCCCCAGGCATCGGCACCGCAGGCCTGCTGCTGAAGCATACCGATCAGGGCAAGGGCAACGGCATCCGCCGACGTGGGGCAAAAGATGACGTCTTCGGCCGCGCGTACGTTCTCGCCCATCACCAGGCTGTCGAGCAGCTCGTTCAGCCATGCATGACTGCCTTCCAATGCAAACAGCGGCCCCAGCCGCACGATCAGGTGGCGATCGTAGTCGGCGCGAACCCGGTTGCCGGTTTGCACCAGGCGACGCAGGCTCTCGTCCCGGGGCGCCGGCACGACGTGCTCATCGATGGGCACGTCGAAACCGTCTTCGTAAAGCTGATCCGATACGCACCAGACCAGCGCCACATCCTCTGCCTGGCAGGCCTCGAGACACTTTTCTACCGCATCGGCGTGCGCTGTCACTTCGGCGGGGGCCATGCTCAACGGGTGCGCCAACGGCGGGATCAGCACCGCATCAGGCGCCACCTCCCGCAGGCGCCTGGCGCTGACCTGCGTTGCCTGCTCAATGACCAGCTCCGTGTCGGAGCGGCGGCTCGCCTCGCGCGCCAACGCCAGGCTCAAGCAGTGCCCCGCATCGAGTATCAAAAGCTTCAAGACGGCCTGTCTCCCTTACCTTTACGCGTACGCACCTCAATGACCGTCACTTAAAACGGGATCTCATCGTCGAAATCGTCAAAGTTGCCGGGGTCTGGCGCCCCGTAGCTGCTATTCTGCTGGCTCGGCTGAGGGGTTTGATTCCCCTGCTGCGGTGCCGGCTGCGCCTGCCCGCCACCCTGCTGGGGGTAACCGCCGCCCTGCTGGGGGGGCGCACCCGCGGACGGCTGATTCTGACCGTAACCATTTTGCGCCGGGGCCGCCTGGCCGTACTGGCCCTGCTGCGGCGCGTCACCGGTGCGACCATCGAGCATTTGCATGTCGTTGGCGACAATTTCCGTCGAATAGCGATCCTGGCCGTTCTGGTCCTGCCATTTGCGCGTCTGCAGGCGCCCTTCAATGTATACCTTGGAACCTTTCTTCAGGTACTGCTGGGCAATCTCGGCGGTCTTGTTGAACATCACCACCCGGTGCCATTCGGTGCGCTCCTGACGCTGACCGCTTTGACGATCCATCCAGGTATCGGTGGTCGCCAGGTTGAGGTTGGCGACGGCGGTGCCTGAGGGGGTGAATCGCACCTCAGGATCCTGCCCGAGGTTGCCGATTAAGATGACCTTGTTAATGCCACGAGCCATAAGGCGCTCCTTTCAATTGATATCGATAAACGTCGACAGCGTCCCGGCGACGCGCCATTGCCCCGTTTAGGTCCTGGGGGGCGTTACCAGCTTAGCAAGTGCCGCTTTATCAAGCTGCTGTCGATTGACCTTTAAATACGCGAGCCGCTCTTCGGGCACGACCATGACATCCTCGACGCCCGCAACGTCCGCCAGATGTGCCAGCAGCACCTCCATAGTATCAGCCCCGGTGTCATCCAGCGCCACCACTTCACTGGCCAGCGGCGGCGGCGATGGCATGTTCAGCATCGCGCCCCACCATACCAGCGCCAGCAGGGCGCAGCCGAGAAATACCGCGTCCAGCCCACCATAACTGGCCAGCACACCGCCCAGGGTACCGCCCAAAAACGCCCCCAGGAATTGGCTGGTGGAGTAGACCCCCATGGCCGTTCCCTTGGCCCCGGCCGGCGCGAGCTTGCTGAGCATCGACGGCAGCGTGGCTTCGAGCAGATTGAAGCCAGTAAAGAAAACAAACAGCCACGCAAATAGCCAATAGCCATCGGAGACCGGCAGTCCAAGTCCCGCCAGACTGACCGCAATGGCCCCAATGGCCAGCACGCACACCCGGGTGATGCGTTGGCGCTTCTCGGCCACGATGATCAGCGGCAGCATGGCCACAAACGACAGCGCCATGATGCCCAGATAGGCCAGGCCGTGATGCGCGGCGCTGACACCGGCGTCAATCAGCCGAAACGGCACCGCCACAAAAATCGCCATCAGCACGAAGTGCAGCGCAAAGATCGACATGTCCAGCCGCCACAAATCGGGGCGCGTCAGAACATTACGCAACTGCTGACGGTCCATCCCCACATCACGATGCGCAACGCGCCGCGGCGCCGGGGGCACCCATTGCCAGAGTACCAGCAGGCTCAGCAGCGTCAGCAAAACGGTCAGCCAGAATACGCCGGGAAGCCCCGCCCAGGCGGCCAGCCAAGGGCCGACCACCATGGCCAGGGCGAACGCCACGCCAATCGACAGGCCAATGGTGGCCATGGCCGCGGTACGCACCTGCTCGCGGGTCTGGTCCGCCAGCAGCGCCATGATCGCCGCTGCCACCGCCCCGCTGCCCTGCAGCGCGCGGCCGGCAATCATGCCGCCGATGGTATCGGCAAACGCGGCCACGACGCTGCCCAGCGCAAACAGCACCAGGCCGATGGCAATCACCGGCTTGCGGCCGATGCGGTCCGACCACAGGCCGAACGGAATCTGCAGGAGCGCCTGGGTCAACCCGTAGACCCCGAGCGCCACCCCGATCAGTAGCGGCGTCGACCCCGAAAGCGTGTCGGCATACAGCGCCAGCACGGGCAAGACCATGAACAGCCCCAGCATACGAGACGCATAGAGACCCGCCAAGCCACTGATAGCGCGGCGCTCAGAGGTCAGCAATCGTGCGGAAACCTTGCGCATAAAGCCCTTGGGGTAGTCCTCAGGATAATCACCGTCGGTGGTAGATGCCCGCCAGCGGCGGGACAGCCGCCTATTCTAGCGCGTTGGTTGATTCGGCGAAACGTCGGCCCTGTTCACGGATAACCGAAACCGTTTTGCCGGGAGGGGGCCGAGCGCCGTATAATCACGCTTTTGCCGCGCGATTCGAGGTGTTGATGGACAGCATTCTGGTCAGGGGTGCACGCACCCACAACCTCAAGCAGATCGATGTGGAGCTGCCCCGCGATAAGCTCATTGTGATCACCGGCCTATCGGGATCGGGCAAATCGTCGTTGGCGTTTGATACCCTCTACGCCGAGGGCCAGCGCCGCTACGTGGAATCGCTTTCCACCTATGCACGCCAGTTCCTGTCGATGATGGAAAAGCCCGATGTGGATCACATCGAAGGGCTGTCGCCGGCGATTTCCATCGAACAGAAGTCCACCTCGCATAACCCGCGCTCGACCGTGGGCACGATTACCGAAATCTACGACTACCTGCGCCTGCTGTTTGCCCGCGCCGGTACCCCGCGCTGCCCCGAGCATGGCGAGGATCTGGAGGCGCAAACCATCTCGCAGATGGTCGACCAGGTGATGAACCTGGCCGAAGGCACCAAGCTGATGCTGCTGGCGCCGGTGGTCAAGGGCCGCAAAGGCGAACATCTCCAGCTGCTGGCCGAGCTGCGTGCCCAGGGCTTCGTGCGCGCCCTGATCGACGGTCAGGTCCTTGAGCTGGATGATATTGCCCCGCTGGACAAGCGCAAGAAGCACGACATCAGCGTGGTGGTCGATCGCTTCAAGGTCCGCGACGACCTGGCCCAGCGGCTGGCCGAGTCGTTCGAAACGGCACTCAACCTGGCCGACGGCACTGCGATGATTCATTTCATGGACGGTGAACAGGACGACCTGGCCTTTTCGTCGCGCTTTGCCTGTCCGGTGTGCGGCTACTCGCTGGCGGAGCTCGAGCCGCGCATGTTCTCGTTCAACAACCCGGCGGGCGCCTGCCCCACCTGCGACGGGCTCGGCGTGCAGCAGTATTTCGACCCGGCCAAACTGATCAGCCATCCGGAACTGTCGCTTGCCGAAGGCGTGATCAAGGGCTGGGATCGGCGCAACATCTATTATTTTACCCAGCTTCAGGCCCTCGCCAAGCACTACCGCTTCGAGCTGGAAACGCCCTGGAACGAGCTTGCCCGTCACGAACAGGACATCATTCTCAACGGCAGCAGCGACGAGGCGATTCCGTTCGTCTACGTCGGCGATCGCGGTCGCAAGGTGACCCGTGAGCATGCGTTTGAAGGCGTCCTGCCCAACATGCAGCGCCGCTATCGGGAAACCGAGTCCAACATGGTCCGCGACGACCTGGCCAAGTACATCGCCGTGCAACCCTGCGCGACCTGCCAGGGCTCGCGGCTGCGCAAGGAATCGCGCCACGTCTACGTCGACGACCGCAACATTGCCGATATGGTGCATTTGCCGATCGGCGAGGCCTGGGACTATTTTTCCGATCTTAGCCTGCCCGGCCGCAAAGGCGAGATTGCCGACAAGATCGTCAACGAGATTCACGCGCGTCTGGAGTTTCTGGTCAACGTCGGGCTGGACTATCTCAACCTGGAGCGCAGCGCCGATACCCTGTCAGGCGGCGAAGCCCAGCGGATTCGCCTGGCCAGCCAGATCGGCGCCGGCCTGGTCGGCGTGATGTATATTCTGGACGAGCCGTCGATCGGTCTGCACCAGCGTGACAACGACCGGCTGCTGAAAACGCTGGAACGGCTGCGCGACCTGGGTAACACCGTGATCGTCGTCGAACACGACGAAGACGCCATCCGTGCTGCCGATCACGTCCTCGACATCGGCCCAGGCGCCGGCGTTCACGGCGGCGAAATTGTCGCCCAGGGCACGCCCCAGGACGTGATGAACAACCCCAACTCACTGACCGGTCAATATCTCTCCGGCACCCGGGAAATCGCCGTGCCGCCCTACCGCATTCCCGGCAACCCGGAAAAGCAGCTGATCGTCCGCGGCGCCACCGGCAACAACCTGCAAGACGTGTCGCTCTCGCTGCCGCTGGGGCTGTTCATCGCCATCACCGGGGTCTCGGGGTCGGGCAAATCGACCCTGATCAACGGCACCCTGATGCCCATTGCCGCCCGCGAACTCAACCGCGCCACCACGCTGACCCCGGCGCCCTATCAACGCATCGAGGGACTCGACCAGCTGGATAAGGTGATCGACATCGACCAGAGCCCCATCGGCCGAACGCCGCGCTCCAACCCGGCCACCTACACGGGGATCTTTACGCCTATCCGCGAGCTGTTTGCCGGCACTCAGGAAGCCCGCTCGCGGGGCTACAAGCCCGGCCGGTTCAGCTTCAACGTCAAGGGTGGCCGCTGCGAGGCCTGCCAGGGCGAAGGCATGATCAAGGTCGAGATGCATTTTCTGCCGGATATCTACGTGCCCTGCGACGTCTGCAAGGGCAAGCGCTACAACCGCGAAACCCTGGATATCCACTACAAGGGCAAGACCATCCACGAAGTGCTGGCCATGACGGTGGAGGACGCGCTGGCGTTTTTCAGCCCGGTACCAGCGATTGCGCGGCGCCTGCAGACGCTGCTCGACGTAGGGCTGTCCTATATACGCCTGGGGCAAAGCGCCACAACGCTGTCCGGCGGCGAAGCCCAGCGGGTCAAACTGGCCCGGGAGCTGGCCAAGCGCGACACTGGCAAGACGCTGTATATTCTGGATGAGCCGACCACCGGCCTGCACTTTGAAGACATCCGCCAGCTGCTGACCGTGCTCCACCGTCTGCGCGATCACGGCAACACCATCGTGGTGATCGAGCACAACCTGGACGTCATCAAGACCGCCGACTGGATTGTCGACCTGGGCCCGGAAGGCGGCTCCGGGGGCGGCAGGATCATCGCCGAGGGCACGCCGGAGCAGATCGCCAAGCAGGACGTCTCGCATACCGGGCGCTTCCTGGCGCCGCTGCTCGCCCGTCACCACCGCGCGTCCGCCTGACGCCACCGTCCATGGCGCTTGCCGTGGACGGGCGTTTTAATATCGCAGGCCGTACTGCCGCGTCCGGGCACTATCGCCCAAAGCGCTTCAACGGCATGACACATTCTCCATCAACGTCGTCTATAGTAGATTTTGATTGAACAGTTGATTTCAGTGTTAATAATTCTTAGAGGTTGTTAGCCGTGGGCCACGAACAAAGCTGCATCATTAAGCATTTTAACCACTACTGCTCGCTTAATGAGGACGAGAAACAACTGCTCATTTCGCTGGAGGAGAGCCCCACCGATATTAAAGCGGGCACGCTACTCTGGGAGATGGGCGACCCGGCCAAGGAGTTCTGTACCCTGAAAAGCGGCTGGGCTTACTCGTATCGCCACCTGGAAAACGGCGACCGCCAGATACTCGAAGTCTTCTTGCCGGGCGACATCATTGGCCTGCGCGAGTTTGCCTTTAACCAGCGGCTTGAAAACGTACGCATGATCAATGATGGCGTCATCTGCCATTTCCCCCATCGCCGCATACTCGAGATATTTCGCCAGTCGCTGACGCTGACGTCCGTTATGTTCGCCATCGGTAGCCGACAGCAGGCCCTGCTCACTGAACGGCTGGTGAATATTGCCCGGCGCAGCGCGCGCCAGAAGATGGCCCACTTCCTCCACGAAATGTACCTGCGTCTGCGCCAAACCAACGCAGACATCAGCGGTCACTTTCGTTTGCCGCTTTCCCAGGAGCAGCTTGCCGATATTCTGGGTTTGAGCCCGGTGCACGTCAGCCGCACATTCAGCGCGTTGAGCGACGACGGACTGGTGTTCCGTGACCGGCATAACGTTACTATCCCAGACCTCGAGGCACTCTCGACGGAAGGCGAGTTCGACGACGCCTACCTGACCGATAATGTACGGCCGCTTTTTGACGCCACTGGCTAGCGCCGGCACCTTCCGGACATAAAGCAAAACGCCGCGAGCTTATTGAGCTCGCGGCGTTTTGTTGGGTGCCGGGCAATCACCTCAACCGCATTTCGACCAGCCACAGCCGGCATAGCAGGTAGGGCAGCCGTCCATCATGATCAGTTCACCGCGGCATTCCGGGCAGTGGCCGACGACCGCCGGCCCACTGGCCTGGTCAGTGGTCGATGCTGCCTGACCGATGGGCTCGACCGCCCCGCTGCCGACCTCGGCAGGCGCCTCCTCTGCCGGTGGCTGCCAGGCGTGGCCGTGCTGCATGCGATGCGCATAACGCTCCACCAGGCTTTCCACCGGCACCTGGTTGCCGTCCTGATCCAGAAAGCCGCGGCGATACAGAATCTGCTGGATCGACCAGGCAATGGCGGCCACTTCGGAATCATGGAACATGGGTTTGTTCCAGCGGTTCATTCCGCAGCGCACCAGGCCCTTGTCCCAGGCGACCTTGCGCAGGTCCGCGACCGCCTGGGTGACATAGCCGCCCCGCGCCGCCAGTGACAGGCTGCGCATGGTGGCAGTAATCCACTGGTGCTCGCTCGACAGCTGTCCCGAGGGGAAGAAAAACTCCACCGGCCGCTCGATGACCACGCGCTTGCCGCCGACCACGCCTTCCACCGGCATGAAGGACACCAGTAGATAGACTTTTTTGCGGCCTTCGGCGCCGACATAGGAAATCTTTTCCGAGACGGCTTCAAGCGTGCCCTCCGGGCGCGACGGAATGCGCACCGTCAGCGGGTCTTCCTCGGGCAGGGCCGGGCTGGGCGCCGCCGGCTCCTGCTGCTTGATACGGTAACCGACGATCTTTGAGGTGATTTCAACAGTCATAACGTTCTCCACTTGGCAAAGGGGTGCTGGGCTGTGCGTGATGGGGCGCGGCCCAGCATCACCATTTGCCGTAGGTGCCTTCTTTCAAACCATCAAACAGGTTGGCGGCGTTGTGCTCTTCACCGTCGTAGATCACTTTTTCATCGCCGGTCAGTTCGAGGGTTTCACCGTTCTCCAGCTCAAACACATAGGTGGTGTTTTTCAGGTCGTCTTCGCGTACCAGAACGCCCTGGAAGGCTTCCGGATTGAAGCGGAACGTCGTGCAGCCCTTGAGGCGGCTTTCGTACGCTTGCAAGTACAGGTCCTGGAACTTCTCGAACGCAAACTCGGTGGGCACGTTCACCGTCTTGGAAATCGCCGAATCGATCCACTGCTGGGCGGCGGCCTGAACCGCCACGTGCTGTTCGGGCGTCACCGCATCGGCGGTGATGAAATAGTCGGGCAGGTCGCTATCCACCGCGTCGGCGGCAATGAAGTGGCGGTAGGCCGCAAGCTCAAAGGACACGACCTCGACCTGCTCCTTGGTCTTCTTGCCCGACTGGATGATATTGCGGAAATAACGGTGCGAGAACGACGGCTCAATGCCATTGGACGCGTTGTTGCCCATCGACAGCGAAATCGTACCGGTCGGGGCGATGGAACTGTGGTGGGTGAAGCGCGCCCCGTGTTCGGCCAGCTGCGCGACGAGTTCGGGTTCAAGCTCAGCCACCTTGTTCATGTACTGGCTGTAGCGGGCGTGGAGAATACGCCCGGGTACCTTGTCGCCCACCTCATAGCCGTCTTTGGCTAGCTGCGGCCGCTCGCGCATCATCTTCGGGGTGATCACGTGCTCTTCGGCAAGCACCGGGGCCATGCCTTTTTCCTGGGACAGCTCCAGCGCCTGCTTCCAGCCTTCAATGGCCAGATGACGGCTGACTTCTTCGGTAAAGGCCAGCGACGCCTGGGAGCCGTAAGGAATCTTGAGCATGGTCAGTGTCGAGCCCAGGCCCAAAAACCCCATGCCATGGCGGCGCTTGGCTTCGATTTCGCGCTGCTGCTGAGGCAGCGGCAAGCCGGCAATCTCGACCACGTTGTCCAGCATGCGGGTGAAGATCGCCACCACCTTGCGGTAGCGGTCCCAGTCAAACCGGGGCTTGTCGCTGAACGGTTCGATGACGAACTTGGTCAGGTTGACCGAGCCCAGCAGACACGCGCCTTCCGGCGGCAGCGGCTGCTCGCCGCAGGGATTGGTGGCGCGGATATCTTCGCAGAACCAGTTGTTGTTCATGCGGTTGACCTGATCGATCAGGATGAAGCCGGGCTCGGCGTAATCGTAGGTCGAGGACATGATGGTGTCCCACAGTTCCCGCGCCTTGATGACTTTGACCACGCGGCAGGCCACGCGCCCCTCATCGTCGACCGTATAGCCTTCCTCGACCACCGGCCAGTCGCGATAGATGATGTCATCGGCGCCGACGTCCTCCTTCTCGCCGGGGTGCAGCGGAAAGGCCAGCGGCCAGTCGGCGTTATGCTTGACGGCCTCCATGAACTCGTCGGTAATCAGCAGGCTCAAGTTGAACTGACGCAGGCGCCCGGCTTCGCGTTTGGCCTGGATAAACTCGCGTACGTCCGGGTGGCCGACGTCGAAAGTGCCCATCTGCGCACCGCGGCGGCCGCCCGCCGAGGCGACGGTAAAACACATCTTGTCGTAGATATCCATGAACGCCAGCGGGCCGTTGGTACCGGCGCCAGCGCCGAACACAAAGGCGCCCTTGTGGCGCAGCGTGGAAAAATCGTAGCCGATGCCGGCGCCGGACTTGAGCGTCATCCCCGCGTCCACCACAGAGTCGAGAATATCGCGCATCGAATCGCGAATGGTGCGCGACACCGTGCAGTTGATCAGGCTGACCGCGGGTTTATAGGCGTCCGCCCCCGCGTTGGAGAGGATGCGCCCGGCAGGGATGGCCCCATGCTCCAGCGCCCAGCGAAACTTGGGCAGCCACTCGGCGGCATTGTCGCCTTCCACGTCCGCCAGCGCCTTGGCCACACGTTCGAAGGTTGCGCCCACGTCCTGATCCACCGGTTGGCTATGGCGATCCTTGAGACGGTATTTGGCGTCCCAAATTTCTTGCGATGGCGCCTGCAGCGGTACATCGTTAGAAGTGTTCATAGCCTGGGTAGCAGTACTCATGTCGCGCAACTCCTTAACGGCGGTCAAAATGACGCTTAACTAGGGCGATTATACGGGCCAACCGGATGAAGTATAGCCCTGACTTTGCACTACATCGGCTGCTTTTTGATTTTTTTTCTACCATATATAGGAAAATCAGCGCGTTAGTCTTTTGTCCTGGGCCATCAGACGATAGGCTTAGGTTTTCTTCATCATGGGCCTTTTATGCTGTTAACGTCTCGCTTGTACACCGCGCTGGCTGGCGCCACGCTGGGCACGACGCTGCTTCTATCACTGCCGTCGGCGCACGCCGTTTCGTTTGACGTGGAAGACGACCAGCGCCACGACCATTGGCAGTCGATGGCGCTGACCCGTGACGATGAACGGCATTTTCGCGCGGTAGAAACGCACAGTTATTCCGATGCCACCCTAAGCGTCAATGCCACCCCGGGGGTTTGCGACCTGCCCTGGCTGGAAATGCGCGTGGCGCTGGGTGATGCCCAGGACGAGAGCCGCACGGTGAACCTGGTGCCCGCCCGTTTGCGCGTCGATGAACGCGAGCGCATTAACAGCGTGGCCGAGTTCATTACCGAGCGTGACGATGACGGCTTTTACGCGCATTTCTACCTTGATGATATCGACCAGCTGATTGCCGACATGGGCGACGGCGAACAGATCTTCCTGGGCTTTGACCAGGGCGAGCGGGACCCCTGGTACATGACGTTCAGCCTCGAGGGCGCCAGTCAGGCGCTTACGCGTATGCAACGCCTGTGTGCGCAACCCTCCTGAGCCATTGACGGCTTAGTCGGCGAGCACCACGCGGTTACGCCCGCCGTGCTTGGCCTGGTACATCGCCCGGTCGGCGCGCGCCACCAGTGTTTTGCCGCTGTCGCCGGGCTGCCACACGGCCACGCCGACGCTGATGGTCACCGTCTGGCTGAGCCCTGCCACCTTGACCCCCGTGACCAGCTCGCGCAGCCGTTCGCCAAGCCCCACCGCGGCGCTCGCCTCGGAGTGGGTCGCCAGCACCAGAAACTCCTCACCGCCCCAACGGCCCAGGTGGTCGCAGCCGCGTAACGATGCTTCGACCTGGCGGGCCATGGTCACCAAGACGTCGTCGCCCAGCGAGTGGCCGTGGGTATCGTTGATCTGTTTGAAGTGGTCGACGTCGAACAGCAGCAGGGCAAAGCTCGCCCCGTAGCGTTTTGCCGCCACCAGCTCGGCCTCGATGGCCTGTTCGATACGATAGCGGTTCCATATCTGGGTCAGCGGGTCGAAATGCGCCAGCTGCTCGAGGCGCTGATTGGCGGCGGCAAGGGCATGGCGATCCTGCTCCAGGTGCTGGTTGAGGGTGTGGATTTCATAGGCGGCAATGGCAAGGGTCAGGTCCTCCCCCAGGTCCATTGCCCCCAGCCGTTCGACGCGCTGCCAGGCTTCGCTTTTGCCGACCACTTCCTCGCGCCAGGCCGGGGAACCATCCTGGCTGGCGGCTGAAGTCGATTGCAGCGCCGTCGCCGGCTGCATCGCCCAATACCGCGTTTCTATCTGCTCCGGGCGGAAAAATATCAGCCATGCCCGCTGGTGGCGGCTCATGGGCAGCGGAATGGCCAGCACGCCACACTGCGCGGGCATCTCGAGCTGGGCGGTAAGGGGATCGCGGGCAACTTCGCGGGTACACCACGGCCCGCGGTGGGGATGGCTACTGCTCAGCCGCTCAACGAGCGTGTGAACGGTGCCTATGGCAGGCGTTTGCCCCATGCTGTGGACCGCTTGCGGTAGCCACAGCGCCACTCCCTGTGCCCGAAACAGCGAAAGCCAGGCGTCCGCCTGGGAGGTTACCAGGGTGGCGGGACTCAGCGGCGTGTCGCGCATGGTATCCGTCAGCCCCAGGCTGTCCTGAACCCGCTGCAGGTAACGCGCCTCCTGGCGGGCACGCAGCAGAAGCAGCCGTTGGGTTGCCATATGTACCAGCGTACGCACCGCATCGCGTACCGAGGGTGGCACCGGGTGCGCAGCCGCGGAATGGCAGAAAACAATGCCCCAAAGCCCCGTATCGCCGTGCATGGCGATGCTCAACGATCCCCGCACGCCCATGCGCCGCAGATAGTGTTGCCGCGACGGCGCCGGGGCACGCAACAGGCTGTCTTGAACGCCCGCCTCTGTCAGCGGCTGACCGCTATGGGGGTCGGTCAGGTCGACGGACGCGGCCTCGACGTCCTGAATCAAGCGTACAGGCTGGCGTTCGTAGCTACGCCGCAGCGCGACGGGAAAGTCGCTGGAGGGAAAGCGCTGGCCCAGCAGGGGTGTCAAGCGCCCGCCTATGGCTTCGGCCACGATCAGGCCGTGCCAGTCGCTGTCGAAGTGGCAGACACAAACACGCTCATGGCCGGTCAACGCCTGAATGGCGTTGACCAGCATGTCGAGCAACGCTTCCTGATGGGTCGCTTCGGCCAGGCGCATCAAGCGTTCGTTGACCGTTCCCAACAGGCGGCGCTTGCCGAGCGGATTGAGCGGCTCCAGCTCAACCAGCACCTGTTCGGCGTGGCGGTAGGCAAACAGCTGGAAGCGTTCGCTTTTGCCTTCATGATGGCGGGTGAATGCCAGCGGCCCGGGAAGCCGCTGCTGGCCCTTCATTTCGCGACGGATGCGCTGGCTCAGGCGTTTGCCGAGCAGACAGGCAAGCGACACCGCGCCACCGGGGACGGGCGGGGCATTGAGTAATGCGGACAGGTTGGCGCTATGCGCCTGAAGTTGCCGACACTCGGCATCCAACACCAGTAACGCACCAAACGGTTGCAATCTCGTGTTGGTAGACACGTGGGGCCTCAGTCATTCTGTTCACCCCTCGACGGCTGCCGCAGCAGCAGTTCAACGCGACGGTTGGCGGCTCTCCCCGGCGACGTTGCGTTACTCTCCATGGGTTGGGTATCGGCATAGCCGACGGCCCGCATACGAGAAACATTGAGCCCGAGGCTCTCCAGATGGCGCACCACCGCAATGGCCCGCGCCGATGACAACTCCCAGTTGGAAGGGAAGCGAGAGGTCGAGATGGGCACGTTATCCGTGTGGCCCTCGACCGATACCTGCCCTTCAAACGCATTCAGCACGTCGACCAGGCTGCCGACGAGATCGCGGCCCTGTTCGGTGAGCCGTGCGCGCCCACTGTCGAACAACAGACTGTCATTGATACGCAGCGTCACGCCTTCCTGCCCCTGGGAGACATCCACCCCGGGAATGCTGATGCCATCAAAGCGTGGTTGCAAGCCGCTATGCCTCGGCTGGATACCGGCCGCCAGGGTGGCCAGGGGCAGGTCTTCGATAGCGCCGGGGGACACCTCGGCGACACTGCCGGCAGCGCCCTCGTCATTGCCACCGGGCGGCGCCAACGAGAGAAGCAGCACGAACAGGGTGAGCAACAACGTCAGCACATCCAGGTAGCTGGTCAGCCAGCCATCATCGTCACTGTCCTTTGGCAATGGCGCTTCCAGTGTATGGCGCGTATCCCTGTCGAGCACGTCGGCTACCCTTTCGCGGGGGCGCTGCCTGAGGCGCGCGGCTTTTTGACATCCGGCTCACGAATTTCATCGTGATAGTTGGCGATAAAGGAGTTGAGCGTTTCTTCAATAAAGGAAGGTAACCGGCGCTTGGTAATCAGCGAGATCCCCTCAAGCACCATGTTCATGGTGATCAGGCGCTCTTCGGTACGCCGCTCCAGCTTCACGGCGACAGGCTTGAACACCAGGTTGGCGAGCAGGATGCCATAGAAGGTGGTCAGCAGCGCCACGGCCATGCGCGGGCCGATCACGTCCAGATTGCCCGAATCCATGACCTCGAGCATGTTCACCAGCCCCACCAGCGTACCGATCATGCCGAACGCCGGGGCATAGGTGGCCATGGTCCGAAAAATCTGCGCTTCGGCGTGCTCCCGCGCCTTGAGACGCGCAATGCGCCAGCGCAGCATGTCGAAGATCTCATCTTCTTTGGTATTGGCAATGACCAGCTGAATGCCGGTACGCAAGAAGGGGTTGCGGGTGTTCTCGAGCTCGCGTTCAACGGCGCGCACATCGCCCTTGAACCATAGCCGCGACATGGACACGAGCTCGTTGATATCGTCGCGCACGTAGGTGTTTTCACGGCGAAAAACGAGCCCCACCAGGCGCACTACGCGCAGTACTTCCTTGAGCGGATAGCTGATGAAGGTGGCCGCGAGCGTGCCGGTCACCACGATCGCAAGCCCCGGCAGGTTGAGGAAACTTTCCGGTGACTCGGCGGTAAAAAACAGGACGCTTACCAGCAACAGTATGCTGGCGAAAATACCGATCAGCGTCGATGGGTTCATGGGGTGCTCCTTAAAGCATTAATCCGGGCGTTAACGCCGCGCCATGGCCGCGAGCTGCGCCGCTGGCACCATGACGACTACGCCGAGTCGTTCAACTTTGCACGCAGGCGGCTAACCGCCTGGCTATGCAATTGGGAAACGCGTGATTCCGTGACGCCGAGCACGGCGCCGACTTCCTTCAGGTTCAACTCTTCCTGGTAGTACAGCGCCATCAGCAGCTTTTCCCGCTCGGGGAGCGCCTCGATGGCAGCCACCAGGGTTTCCCGTTGCTGGGCATCGAGCAGGTGATCGAACGGTGAACTGCCGGCTTCGCGGCTGTGCGGTTCAGCGCCATCGGCCACCAGCTCTTCAAAGGGCAGTAGCTGCCCGCTGTTGGTATCGTGGAGCAGCTGCTGATATTCACCCAGCGGCATCGCAAGCGCCTCAGCGATTTCCACTTCTTCAGGGGCGCGGCCCAGCGATTGCTCCAGCCGCCGGACGGCTTCATCCACGGCCCTGGCGGAACGCCGGACGCTGCGAGGCAGCCAGTCACGGGTACGCAGCTCGTCCACCATGGCACCGCGGATACGCTGGCTGGCGAAGGTCGCAAAGGTGGCTCCCTGGGTGGCATCGAAGCGTCCCAATGCCTCCAGTAACCCCATCATGCCCGCCTGGATCAAGTCGTCCAGCTCGATGCTGGCCGGCAACCTGACTTGAAGCGTCAAGGCCTGACGTCTCACCAGTGGCATGTACTCCGTCATCAGCTCACTTTGTTTGATCCTGCCTTGTGCTGTGTACATCCTATTGCCTCGCGGCTAAACCACCTTTGACTCACTGGTAATTTATAATCATCTGCATCCCTTTGACGCTGACGGGCCGCTGTCCTGGCCGTAGCACAAATTGAAAATGCAGCGGCGTTGTAGCTTTCTGCCCGGATAAAGCGCGGGTTTGCCCTCGCATACCGGATAACGGCACGCAGCGCTCAGGATGGCATAGCCAAGCCTGCAGCGCGGCGTCGGGCGCATGCTGGTATTGCCACTGAACGCGTTCAATGACCGCCCCCGGCGCCGAAATCCCCGCCGGTGGGCGCACCATCTCACTCTGACTGGCCCGGTCGCTCATGGTCACCATTAGCCCGGGCACTTGCGTGACCCAACTGCCGGTTGCCGCCTGCGCCATGGAGCCGACACCCAGGGCTAGTACCAAAATGCTAATCACATAACGCCACCAGCCTAGCATGGTTCGTTCCTTTTCATGAGCAAATTAGCCCCGTTTATTAGGCGCTTTACCGGCGTTAGCCGGGGTCAGCGGGCCAGCAGCAGCAGTTCAATCCCGAAATAGTGATCGGCCGCCTGACGCAGGTTTTCCAGTAGTCCTTGCCTGGGCAAATGCGGTTCGTGCAGCGCCAGCAAGCGTTGCGGGCCATTGTGCTGATGAAGCTGTTTGACGACATGGTACATACGCCCGAATGCCTCGGCATCGCTGTTGACCCACAGCGCCCAGCGCCGATGTGTCTGGCTCAGCTCGGCAAGCCCCGGGGCATCCGGCATCACAATGTGAATGTCCCAGTCGGCGGGATCCTTGGCCCAGGCGCGACCCAACGCCGCCCACTGCCCAAGCCTGGCGCTGACCTTACGCACTTGAACCGGGCTATCAGCGGGCAGGCCGACCACCATCAGGGGCGTTTTCGGCACCGGCGGGGGCACAGGGGGCGACATCGCGGCCGCGCTGGGCGCTTGGTGGGCCATGGGATCCGGCGAGTCCACCGCCTCGGGCGGCGCTTCATCGCCGCGCTGCTGACGCTGCAGGTCCGCCCACTTGCGCAATCCGGCAGCTTGATCCTGGGCGCTCATGCCAGGCCCTCACGGTTGACGCTGCCCAGTTGGCGGATCGCGTCGCGGGCCATGAAGGCATAGACCAGCGCGTCGAGCAGCGCTGTATCGCGGCGCCGCCGCCGACTGGCCAGCAGGTTCAATACATCGCTGTGCAGGGATACGGCGGCCTCATCGTCGGCGCAGTCAAGGTGCCCCGCCACCGCGGCGATGCCGCTGGCCATCAGCAGGCGTACTTCGGGGCTGACCTCGCCGCTGTCAGCGTCTTTCAACTGCTGCCAGGCGCGTCGCGTCAACGCGGCCAACCCTTCGCTTTGCAGCTGGGTCACCAACAGGCTCAACACGTCATTGCCCAGCCGCGCGGGGGTCAGCCAGTAGCGTCGGGTCACCACCTTGGCGCTTTCCGGGTCGCGTACTTCGCCGTACCACGCTAGCAGTGCCCGCCCCTCTGCGTCGCTGACTTCGACATAGGCGGTCCACAGCGCCATGGGCTGGCCTCTAAAACGCACGTTGACGCGATGGTTGAGCGTGCTTTCGGCAAACAGCTGGCGCAGCGCCAAGCGTTCACCGTGCAAGTGTACCCGCAACGCCGGGGGGGCAAGGCTGATCCAGGTCAGGTATTGGTGCTCTAACCAGCTCAGGGTGTCACCATCGGGTAATGCCGGCAGCAGATGAACAGCGACGCCATCGCGCTCGCTGAACGTTGCCGTGCGTGGCTGCCAGCCGGCAGGCTGACGGTGCTGTAGCCAGGGCAGCGCCATCCAGGCGCCGTCTGCATCCAGCCCGATATCGGGCATCGCCCAGTCACAGCCGCGCTCGCTGCGCCGCGGTGACCAGGCCATCCCCAGCATGCGTTGGGGCGGTGGGTAGCCCTGGAGTAACGCATCGAGACGCTGATCCTGCAGTACGCTGGGCAGATTGGCGATATCCCAGACGCCTTCCAGACGCTCAAAGCCGACCATCCGCTCGCGCAGTCGGGCAAACAGTGAGGACAGGCGGCGACCCTGGCCCAACACATCCCGCGACCAGCGCGGCATGCTGATGGGGGCCGTTGCAGCCGGCGCGGCCGTGGCGCTGGACACGGCGCTGTTGAGCGCCTGCTCCACCAGGGCAGCGGGGTCGGCCACGGCCATATCCTCGGGGACCTGCTGGCCGTAGGAGCCAAACAGCACGCGCATGCCATGGCGCATGACGATATCGAGTATCGGGGCCAGTCGACCGGCTTCATCCTGCTTGGTGATAATGCAGTCATCCAGTTCGGCCCCCGCCGCCCGGGCGGCCTGCCGATAACGCAGCACCACTTCCTCCAGGGTTTCAGGCTGGCTGGCGGCGTTGAGCAGCAATACCAATCTGACCTTCGAGCGGCCGCCCTGCAGGTGGGCAATCTGCTCGATCACCCGCTGGTCGCGCTGGCTCATACCCACGGTATCGATGATCACCCACTGCTTGCCCTGCAGGCGGCCCAACAGGTCATCGATGGGTTGTTCGGCATCCAGTGCGTACATGGGAATATCAAGCAGGCGGGCATAAATACGCAGCTGCTCGTGGGCGCCGATACGAAAGCTGTCGGTGGTCACCAGCGCCACGGGGCGCGTGCCGTGGCGCATGACAAAGCGGGCCGCCAGCTTGGCGGTGGTGGTCGTCTTGCCTACGCCGGTGGGGCCGACCAGCGCAACGATGCCGGTTTGGTCGAAAAACTCGGTCTCATCCTTGAGCACCGACAGGCGCGCCATCAGCCGTTCGCGCAGCCAGGCAAGCGCTTGCTCGCTATCGGCGGCGGGCGATGCAAGTCCGCTTGGCAGGTCGATCAGGATCTCGTCGGCCAGCTCGGCGCTAAAGCCCACGCCGCAGAGCAACTGGCGCCAGCGGTCGCTGCCGCTGGCCGTGGATGCCGGTGCCGAACGGTGGCCGGTTTGCTGGGTGGCCAGCAGCGAACGCATATCCTGCATTTCACGCAGTAAGCGCTCACTCATGGATTCGAGCGGGTCCTTCGACGCGGGCGCCGGCTCGCTGGGCGGCGGCGGTGAGGGCTCGAAATGGTCGACGGCTTCATCAGCCATGGCCAGAATTTCAACGCCGCCTTCGGTGCGACGGTTGGCCACAATCAGGGCGTCTTCGCCAAGCGCTTCACGCACCTGGCGCATTACATCGCGACTGTTGGCGCCTACGAAACGTCTAACACTCATGATCTACCCCTGAACCCTGAAAAAAACAGCGCCGCCTGCATTAGCGTCCCCCAACTACGGTGGTCACCCGCAAGGTGCGGTCGTCCGGAATTTCAGCCTGGGACAGGACCGCCATATGACGCAAGCGACGGCGTAAAAACCGCGATAGTACCGCGCGCAGGGAATGCTGAACCACCAGCACCGGCGGTTCACCGCTGCTTTCATGGCGCTCCAGCGCCTGCTGGGCCTGGGTCATCAGCGTTTCGGCGAGTCCGGGCTCCATCGCGCCGTTGCCGTTCATGGCCTGTACCAGCACCTGCTCCAGCTGAGCATCGAGGCCCATCACGTTCAGTGTCTCCTGACCGGCAAACCACTGCTGGCTGATCGAACGCCCAAGCGCCACACGCACCAGCGCCGTCAGCTCATTGGCATCCTGCTGCTGGCCCGCGTATTCCGCCAGCGTATCGAGGATGGTCCGCATATCACGAATAGACACGTCTTCATCCAGCAGGTTCTGCAGGATGCGCTGCAGTACGGTCAGCGAAATGGCTTTCGGCACCACTTCTTCCACCAGCGATTTCTGCTCACTGCCGAGCTTATCCAGCAGCTTCTGCACTTCCTGGCGGCCCAGCATCTCCGGCGAATGGCGATGCAGCAAGTGGTTGAGGTGGGTGGCGATCACCGTGCTGGCATCGACAACCGTATAACCGTAGACCTGGGCGTGCTCGCGCTGGCTGGCCTCAATCCACACCGCGGGCAGGCCGAACGCCGGGTCCTCGGTGGGCGTGCCCTGCAATTCGCCTGACACCTGCCCCGGATTGATGGCCAGCCATTTGCCCGGATAGGCGTCCGCGCGGCCGATTTCGGCGCCTTTCATGGACAATACGTAGGCGTTGGGCGATAGCTCGAGGTTATCGCGGATATGCACCACCGGCGGCAGAAAGCCGACTTCCTGAGCAAACTTCTTGCGCACGCTTTTAATACGGCCGAGCAGCTCGCCTTTCTGGCGTGAATCGACCAGCGGAATCAGGCGATGGCCGACTTCCAGGCCGAGCGTGTCGACCAGTTGAACATCCTCCCAACTGGCCTCCGGCGCCTCCTGGGTAGGCGGCGGGGCAGCGGATATTTCCTCCTTCACCAGCGCCTGCTCCTGACGGCGCATGATGAACCAGGCAAGCCCGGCGAGCAGCAGGGTAAACAGGATAAAGACCATATTGGGCATGCCCGGCACGATGCCCAGCAGTCCCATGACCATGGCCGCCAGGATCATCACCTGGGGATTGACGAACAGCTGGCTGATCATCTGCTGGCCGACATCCTGGTCAGTATTTACCCGTGATACCGTCACACCGGCAGCCGTCGAGATGACCAGTGCCGGGATCTGCGCGACAAGACCATCGCCGATCGCCAGCAGCATGTAGGTGCGACCGGCATCGCCAAAGCTCATGTCGTGCTGCAGCATGCCGATCATCAGGCCGCCAATGATGTTGACCACCATGATCACCAGGCCCGCCACTGCGTCGCCGCGCACAAACTTGCTGGCACCATCCATCGACCCGTAAAAATCGGCTTCCTGGGAGATTTCCGCACGCCGCTTCTTGGCGTCTTCCTCGCCGATCAGGCCAGCATTTAAGTCGGCGTCGATCGCCATCTGCTTGCCGGGCATGGCATCCAGGGTGAAGCGAGCACCCACTTCGGCGATCCGGCCGGCACCCTTGGTGATGACCATGAAGTTGATAATCACCAGAATCAAGAAGACCACCAGGCCCACAGCAAAGTTACCGCCGACCAGGAAGGCGCCAAATGCCTCGATGACCTTACCGGCGGAGGCGCCGCCCTGGTGCCCTTCCATCAACACCACACGGGTGGACGCTACGTTCAGCGAGAGCCTTAAGAGCGTGGTAAACAGCAGCACGGCGGGAAAGGCAGCAAAGTCGAGGGGCTTTTGCGCAAACATGCTGACCATCAGCACCATAATGGCCAGGGCAATATTGAAGGTAAACAGCAAATCCAGCGCAAACGGTGGCAGGGGCACGATCATCATGCCCAAAATCATTAAGATCAGCAGCGGTCCCGCGAGCAACTGTACCTTCATGTCGCTCATCCAGTTTCGCTGGCTAATCAGTTGGCTAAAGCCTTTCATGTTTGTGCCTCATTGCCACCGGTACCACGCCCGGGGGTTTCCATTTCCGGGGGCACCGGCAGGTTATCGGGGGTAGGGGGCACCTCGCCTCCTTGTTGCGCTATAGTTTTCAAACGATATGCCCAGGCCATGACCTCAGCCACGGCGGTATACAGATTCGCCGGAATTTCGGCGTCCAGATCGACATGATGATACAGCGCACGCGCCAATGGCGCTGCCTCTAATCGCGGTACCTGCGCGTCATCGGCGATTTCACGGATGCGCTGCGCGACCGCGTCGGTCCCTTTGGCGACCAACCGGGGCGCGCCCATCTGACCTTCTTGATACGACAGCGCCACGGCGTAATGCGTCGGGTTGGTGATGATGACATCGGCATCGGGCACCTTGCTCATCATCCGCCCCCGCGCCATGGCCTGCTGCTGCTGGCGAATGCGCCCCTTCACCTGCGGGTCGCCTTCTGATTCCTTGTGCTCGCGCTTGACCTCTTCCTGGCTCATGCGCAGCTTTTTGGCATTGCTCCACAGCTGAAACGGCACGTCGATTAAAATGACCACGATCAGCGCCAGCACCATCAGTCCCGCCGCCTGGGCGGCCATCGTCAGAGCGCTGGCCAACGCCTGCTGGACGGGCTGGTCCATCAGCGACATGAACTTGCCGATATTCATGTATAAAAACGCCGCCCCGACCCCGCCCACCAGCAGTGACTTGGCAATGGCCTTGGCCAGCTCGATCAACGCCTGGGTAGCAAAGATACGCTTCAACCCCGAGATGGGATTCAGCTTGGAAAACTTGGGCTGTAGCGATTTCCCAGAAATCAGAAAGCCGCCGAGCAAGGTCGGTGCAATCAACGCAATCAGCGTCAGCAGCAGGAACAGCGGCATCATGGCAAACAGCGTGCGCTGCCCGAGATCCAGCGCATTGGTCAGCATGGGCATGTCTTCCGTGGCCTGGCGACGATCGAACAGAAACGCCTGCTCCATGACCATGCCAAGCTGATTGTAAAGCATTCGCCCCATCGTCCAGAGACCGATGACGCCGCCCAGCAGCACCAAAAAGGTGGTCAGCTCCCGCGAGCGGGCCACCTGGCCTTCTTCGCGCGCCTTTTCCTTTCGTCGGGGCGTGGCCTCTTCGGTCTTTTCCTGGTCGCTGTCGTTTTCTGCCATACGGTCATCCGGCCAGGTAATTTATCGCGGCTTACACACGTGAACAGCCGCCCCTAAGGACGGCTGAGCGACACTTCATGTAGCGCGAGCAAAGGTTCACCGCGTGCGTTAGAAGCCCAATTCGTCCAAGAGATCGTCGACCTGATCCTGCCCGGTCACGATATCAGGTGCATTGTCCTTCACTTGAGGCCCATTCAAAAGGTCTTCGTTACGCCGTGCATTCTCGCTTTTCCACTGATCCTCGGCCTTGCGTTGCATCGTTTCTCGTGCCTGTGCGCCAGGAACGTTGTCGATGAGCACCTGAACCAGCTGATGTTCGATCTCACGGATGACGTCCATCATCTTTTTGATGACCTGGCCGGTGAGGTCCTGGAAATCCTGCGCCATCATGATTTCCATCAGCTCTTTGTTGGTTGCTGCCGCCATATCCGGCACGCTGCCCAGGTAGCCGCGGGTGTCCTTGACCAACGCCTTGGCCGCATCCAACTCCTGGGGCGCTTCAAACCACTCTGCCCAACGCTTGTCCAACGCCTCGGCCTGATCACTGATCTGGTCCTGAAGCGGCTGGGCCCGGTCGATCGCATTCAGCGAACGATCAGCCGCCTGCTCGGTCATGGTGGCCACGTAGTGCAACCGGTCACGCGCATCGGGTATCGCTTCCGCCGCTCGCTCGATTTCCTTATCCAAACCCAGCTCGCGCATGTTGTCCCGCAACATACGTGTCAGCTTACCGACGCGATGAATCAAATCTTCGGCGGCCTCGTCGGACAGTTGGGTAGAACCGGACTGCTCATTCTGGCTCATGGTGTTCTCTCCTCGTAATCCCGGCCCGTAGGCCTCGCCGCGTTACTTACCCAATTTGTCAAAAATCTTATTGAGCTTTTCTTCCAGGGTGGCGGCGGTAAATGGCTTCACCACGTAACCATTAGCGCCCGCCTGGGCCGCCGCGATGATGTTTTCTTTCTTGGCTTCCGCCGTTACCATTAGTATCGGCAGTTCTTTAAGGGCGTCATCCTGACGGATTTCCTTGAGCATCTCCAGACCGTCCAGGTTCGGCATATTCCAGTCGGAAACGACAAATTCAAAGTTACCAGCGCGTAGCTTGTTCAACGCATCTTGCCCATCTTCGGCTTCTTCAACGTTGGTGAAGCCAAGCTCTTTCAACAAACTGCGCACAATCCGGCGCATCGTGGGGAAATCATCCACCACCAAAAATCTCATGTTCTTATCTGCCATGGGGTCATCCTCTCATCAGTCGGGGCGGGTTAAAACTCTTCCCAATCGTCGTGCTCGCTGGGCGATGACACGCGACGGCTGGGCGTCTTGGATGATGTTGCCGGGGCCGGGGCGGCCACCGCTTTAGGGGCTGCGCTTTGTGCACTGGCCTGCTGATGGGCCATCTGCATACCCACCAGCTTGAACACGGCCACGGCTTCTTCAAGACGGTTGGCCTGTTCTTCAAGCGACGAGGCTGCGGCCGTGGCCTGCTGAACAAGCGAAGCATTCTGCTGGGTGACCTGATCCATTTGGCCGATCGCCTGGCCCACCTGCTCGATACCGTCGCTCTGTTCCTGCGATGCAGCGGAAATTTCGTCCATGATATCGGTGACACGGCGCACGGCAGTCACCACATCAGACATTGTGGTACCGGCCTGTTCAACCAGCGTTGAACCCTGTTGAATCTGGCTGACCGAATTATCAATCAAGGCTTTGATTTCCTTGGCGGCATCGGCGCTGCGGCTGGCCAGGTTACGCACTTCGCCGGCCACCACCGCAAACCCACGACCCTGCTCGCCCGCGCGGGCAGCCTCGACCGACGCGTTCAGCGCCAGGATATTGGTCTGGAAGGCGATGGAATCGATAACGCTGGTGATATCCGCTACTTTCTGCGAGCTGGTAGAAATGCCGTGCATGGTCTCAACGACCTGCTGCACCACATCACCCCCACGCTCTGCCGTGGACGAGGCATCCGCGGCCAGGGTACTGGCCTGACGCGCATTATCGGCATTCTGTTTCACCGTCGCGGTCATTTCTTCCATGCTGGAAGCGGTTTCTTCAATAGACGCAGCCTGCTGTTCGGTACGCGACGAGAGGTCGGCATTACCGCTGGCGATCTCCCGGGTGCCATGGTGAATCTCACGGCTGCCTTCACGCACCTGCGCCACCATATCGTTGAGGCTGTTCTGCATGCGCTTCATGGCGGTGTAAAGCTGACCCACTTCGTTTTTACCGCCGGTCGGAATCGGGGTGGTCAGGTCCGCATCGGCAATGGTATCCAGCGTGATAACCGCCTGTTTAAGTGGGCGCATAACCACGCTGCGCAAGCCCAGATAAATGAGCAGGACCAGCACAAGGGTGAAAACAAGAATCGCCCATTCGATCATGCTGTAGAACCCGTTAATATCGTCGAGCTCTTGTTGCAGGGCATCCCCACGCTCTGAGGCGTAATTCATGAACTCACCCAGTGCGGCCTCCTGGTCGGCGGCGACGGGGGCCATCTCCTGGCGAATCTCGTTAAAACCGGTGGTATCCATCTGATCCAGCGCCTCAATCTGCTGGCGGGATAAATCAATGACACTTGCGAAAACAGCATCGATTTCCTCACCCAGCTCGGCGCCAGCATCAGTGCGCGGTACTGCAGAAAAGCTTTCAAAGCGCTCTTCAGCACGGTCGATCTGGTCCTTGGCGTTGTTTAGACGCTCATTAGCTTGCTTGGCCCGGCCCAGCATAAACTCGTTGGACGCCACTTCCAGGTCGACCAGTGCACCGCTCCATAGCGCGTCGGCACGGTTGATCTCGTTGAGCTGCTCCACGTTGATACGTTCTAGCGTGGTGAGAGTACGTTGCGTTGCCTGCTCGGCTAAAACACTCATCGCCACATTGGCGACCATCGCCAACACGAAAAATAGCAGCGCCGCAACAACCGCCGCATTGACACTCAAATTGCGTAACATCTGGTTCATGCCCTTCCCTTACAGCTAACGCTGTCTTTGTTTTCGTTGTGTCTATGTCTTGGCGTTATACCCGCTGTGCCCGTCCGGATGAGGCAATCAGGGCCATCAGACGCGCGGGAATTTCATCCAGCGATGTGACCTCGACGGCGCCCCCCATGGCAATCGCCTCGCGCGGCATCCCAAACACCACGCAGCTTTGCTCATCCTGGGCAATGGTCGCCGAGCCAGCCTGGCGCATTTCCAAAAGCCCGGCGGCGCCATCTTTACCCATACCGGTGAGAATCACGCCGATGGCGTTTTTACCGGCCTGGTCGGCAGCGGAATGGAACAGTACGTCCACCGACGGGCGGTGGCGGTTGACGGGTGGCCCGTCGTTGAGACGCGCGACATAGTTGGCCCCGCTGCGTGCCAGCGTAAGGTGCTGATCCCCCGGGGCAATATAGGCATGCCCAGGCAATACACGCTCGCCGTCGGTGGCTTCCTTGACGGTAATGCGGCACAGGCGGTCCAGCCGCTCGGCAAACGAGCGGGTAAAGCCCCCCGGCATATGCTGGGTAATCAGGATCGCCGGGGCGTTGGCCGGTAGCGGCTCGAGCACGGCGCGAATGGCTTCGGTCCCGCCGGTGGAGGCGCCGATGATGATCAGCTTTTCACTCGACACCATGGGGGCTTTCAACTGGGCGGGCGGCGGGGTGTTCTTGTGCCGCGCCTGACGCGGCCGCGAGCGTGCCGCCGCACGTAGCTTTTCGGCGATCTCGTTGGCGTAGTCCATCATCCCGCTGCGGATACCCAGACTGGGCTTAGCGACGAAATCCAGCGCTCCCAGCTCCAGCGCGCGGAGGGTGATTTCCGAACCGCTCTGGGTCAGCGACGAGACCATCAGGACCGGCATCGGGCGCAGACGCATCAGGCGCTCGAGAAAGTCCAGCCCGTCCATGCGCGGCATTTCCACATCCAGCGTCAGGACATCCGGGTTATGCTGTTTGATGAGGTCTCGGGCGGCAATCGGGTCTGGCGCCACCGCCACCACTTCCATGTCAGGCTGGGAATTAATAATTTCCGTCAACAGATCGCGAATTAGCGCCGAGTCGTCAACACATAACACTTTTATTTTGGCTGCACTCAAGGCACGCCTCCTTTCCGTCCGTCAAGCTCTCTGCCGCGCGAGCCCATTGTGAGTTAGCCATCCGCCAGGCAGCGCTAAGCACGTCGATAATTTACCGGTTGGCGAGGGTATAGACCGTCTGCCCACGCAGCTTGAATGCATCGCTGATGTAGGAAAAATTCTCCGAATGGCCTGCAAACAGAAGCCCATCGGGCTTGAGCAGGGGAGCGAAGCGTTTCAGTATTTTTGCCTGTGTATCTTTATCGAAATAAATCATGATGTTGCGACAAAAAATCACGTCAAACGGACCTTTCACCGGCCACTGTGGCGCCAGCAGGTTCATGGGCATGAACTCGACCAGCGATGAGACATCGGGTCTTACCCGGGCCAGGCCCAGGTGATTGCCCGTGCCCTTCTGGAAGAAACGTTTGACCCGCGCTTCGTCCAGCTTGCGTACCTGTTCCTGGGGATAGACGCCACGGCGCGCCTTGTCCAGCGCGTCAGTATCGATATCGGTGGCAACCACGCTGGACTGGGCGGCTCGCCCGCCAAGGGTTTCAAGCAGCGTCATGGCAATTGAATAGGGCTCTTCGCCGGTCGAGGCCGCCGAACACCACACCGAAACGGGCCCTTGCTTGTGCTTAATATGCTCAGCCAGCAACGGAAAGTGGTGTGCCTCACGGAAAAACGCCGTCAGGTTGGTGGTTAGCGCATTGGTGAACGCCTCCCATTCCTTGGCGTCTGGCTGACGTTCGAGGCGGGCCAGATAATCGCCGAACCGAGTCATGCCGTGATGACGTAGCCGCTTCGCCAAACGGCTGTAGACCATTTCGCGTTTATGCTCAGCCAGCACAATGCCGGCACGCTGATAGATCAGCTCGCGGACACGGGTAAAGTCAGCATCGGTCAGCTCCAGGTCGCGCTCGATTTGGCTGCCGGACGCCCATTGGCCGATGTCGACTCGTTCACGTTGCTCGGTCAAAATATATGCCACTCCTCTACAAAGCCTTGACCCGTGTGCTTGTCAGCCCACGGGGTGGTTGCACGACACAGCGTCTGACAAACAACCGACTGCTGGACTGGAGCACGCCGCGCGGGTGACGCAGCGTGCCCGTCGCGTCGATCAGATCGACGCCAGTCATCATGTTATCGGCCTGAAACCCGTCTACTTGAGCGCTTTAGGCTGCTTCTTAAAGGCTTAAAACGCTTCCCACTCGTCTGCCGTTTCAGCAACGGCCGGCGCTTTTGCAGCCGTCCGTGGCCGGGGCGTGGGTAATGAGGTTGCCGCCCGCGCGGACGACCCTGGCGGCGTTAACGACTCAGCCAGCTGAAAACGCTCAACTGCCTCGCGCAGCCTCCCCGCTTCGCTTTCCAGTTCGTTGGCGCTGCGCGACGCTTGCTGCACCAGGGCCGCATTTTGCTGAACGACCTGATCCATTTGCGCCACGGCTTGATTGACCTGGCCAATGCCGTTGCTCTGCTCTTCAGAGGCCGCGGCAATTTCGTCCATGATATCGCTCACCCGCTGCACGGCTGCGACCAGGTCCTGCATTGTCTGCCCCGCCTGATTGACGCATTGCGTGCCGACATCGACCTTGCTCAACGAGGCGTCAATCAAGGTGCGGATTTCCTTGGCCGCGTTGGCACTGCGGCTGGCCAGGCTGCGGACTTCCTGCGCGACCACGGCAAAGCCCCGGCCATGTTCACCGGCCCGCGCCGCCTCCACCGAGGCGTTCAGCGCCAGGATGTTGGTCTGGAAAGCAATATTGTCGATCAGGGTGATGATATCGGCGACCTGGTGCGAACTGGCGCTGATATCCTGCATGGTATTGACGATTTCGCCGACTTCTTCGCCGCTGCGGCGCGCGGTCAGGGTGGCATCCCCTGCCAGCTGACTTGCCTGGCGGGCGTTATCGGCGTTATGCCCCACTGTCGATGCGAGCTGTTCCATGCTGGAGGCGGTCTCCTCGAGCGAGGAGGCTTGCTGCTCGGTGCGTGATGACAGGTCGTTGTTACCGCTGGCGATATGCTGCGAGCGCTCGTAAATCGACGTCCCGCTGGTGCGCACCACGCCCACCGTATGCGATAGCGATTCCTGCATGTGCGCCATGGCGGTATACAGGCGGCCAATTTCGTTATTGCCCGGCGCGGTAATCCGCTGGCTCAGATCGCCCTTTGCCATGCGTTCAAAGTAGCCCACCAGATTATCCAGCGGACGCAGCACATTGGTCGCCACCCCCCACACCACGACGATAACCGTGGCGATAGTGACCATCACGACGCCCAACAACACCCAGCGGATCTGCGTGGCAAAGGTGGTGAACGCCTGCTGCTGTGAGGCCGCATCGCTGTTCTGAACAATGTCGGCGCCATGATGCAGGGCGTACAGGCCAATGCCGCAGGCCAGCAACACCATGGCCGTAAACGTGACCAGCACCAGTCCCCAACTCAGCCGTACGGTCATGTTATTCATTACTTTACGTATTACCTGGGCCACTCATCGATCTCCTCGCTATCAGCCACTCCCCCTATTCCCTTACGGGTGAGTGGCCGACCGAATAATCAAGCAACGCTCCCTGTGCCGCCGACCGTCCTGCTTAGTGGTGGCTTGCGCTATCTACCAGGGCCATTTCTTCACTGGTCAGCAGCTTGTCGATATCCACGATGACCAGCATACGGTCGTCCAGGCTGCCCAGGCCGCTCAGGAAGTCAGACGATAGCGTCACGCCAAACTCCGGTGCGGGTTTGATCTGATCGGGCGTCAGTGTCATGACGTCGGAGACGCCATCCACCACGATGCCCACAACGCGGTCTGCCACATTGACCACGATGACGACGGTTTGGCCGCCGTACTCGACATTTTCAAGGTGGAACTTGATGCGCAGGTCAACGATCGGCACGATCACCCCACGCAGGTTGGTCACCCCCTTGATAAAGTCAGGCGCGTTGGCGATACGCGTGACGTTTTCATAGCCGCGAATTTCCTGCACTTTCAAAATATCGATGGCGTACTCTTCATCCCCCAGAGAAAACACCAGAAATTCACGATTATCTGCTTCAGTCGCGAGGACCGCCCCATTGGTTGCTTGGCTCATGACGGTTCAGACTCCTTGTAGAAAGACATTGTTTGCGTATTGGCCGGTTTGCCGGCCTCTTTTTTTGCCCGGCTAAGCCGGTGCAGGCCGGAAATATCCAAAATAAGCGCCACGCTGCCGTCGCCGAGAATCGTCGCCGCCGAGATGCCGGGCACTTTGCGGTAATTATCTTCCAGGTTCTTGACCACTACCTGCTGCTGACCGATCAGTTCGTCCACCAGCATGGCATAGCGGCGCCCTTCGCCCTGCACAATGACGGCGATGCTCTTGGTCGGGTCGGTGATGGCGTTTTCAACGTCCAGCACTTCGTGAATCGCGATCACCGGCAGGTACTCGTCGCGCACCTTGAGGACCACGTCGTCACCCGCCATGGCATACATGTCGTCCTTGCTGGGCTGTAGCGATTCCAGCACGGTGGAAAGCGGCAGAATGAAGGTTTCGCTGCCCACTTTGATCGACATGCCGTCCAGAATCGCCAGCGTCAGCGGCAGTACAATGCTGGTGATAGTGCCTTCACCCTTTTTGGACTGAATCTCGACGCGTCCGCCCATGCCCTGGATGTTACGCTTGACCACGTCCATACCCACGCCGCGCCCCGAGACATCGGTGACTTCTTTCGCCGTGGAGAACCCCGGCGCGAAAATAAGCTGGAAGACGTCTTCATCGGACATCGTATCGGAAACGTTCAGACCGTTTTCCTTGGCCTTGGCGAGCAGCCGATCACGGTCAAGGCCGGCCCCGTCGTCGCGGACCTCGATCAGGATGTTGCCGCCCTGATGACGGGCAGAAAGCGTCAACTTACCCGTGCGTGGCTTGCCGATTGACTCGCGCACATCGGGCATTTCAATGCCGTGGTCGAGGCTGTTGCGGACCAGGTGGGTAAGCGGATCGGTAATCCGCTCCACCAGGCTTTTATCAAGCTCGGTGGACTTGCCCTCGGTGACCAGTTCGATTTCCTTGCCAAGCTTGCCCGCGGTATCCCGCACAACACGAGGGAAACGACTAAACACGAATTCCATGGGGATCATACGGATCGACATCACCGACTCCTGCAGATCCCGGGCGTTGCGCTGCAACAAACTCATGCCATTTTGCAGCGAACTGTTGCCAACGGACTGATCGTCAAGGTCGCTTACGGTCTGATCGAGCATCGACTGGGTAATGATCAGCTCACCGACCAGATTGATAATCTGGTCAACTTTATCCACCGATACGCGGATGGACGACGACTCGGCAGCGGCCTTCTTGGCTTTGCCCTTGGCCGGTTCATCGCCCCCAGTCGCTTTGGCAGGCGCCGGCGCCTTGGTTGCTGCGGGTGCGGCCGGGGCTTTCTGTTCAGCCGGCGGGGGTGCTGACGCTGCGGGCGCTTGTGGGCTTGCCTCGCTGGCGGCAATCGGCTGAATGTCGATCTGGTTGGGCTCGATAATAAAGCACATCACCGCTTCGATATCGTCAGCGCTGACGCTACCGCTGAGAATCACTTCGTAGCGTTTGTCGTCCCCCGACTGGGACTGGATATCGCCCAGCTGCTCGAGCTCTTCGACGAGCAGAACCCGGTCTTTTTCGTCGACGTTAATCAGCGCAACCTTCAGTTGGCCTTCGGCGGTATTGCCCACCGATTCTTCCTCGACGGAGGCAGACTCAGCAGGCGCGGGCGTGCTCGTCAGCGGCGCTGTTTCGGCAGGCGCATCCAACTGCTGGCCAATCTCTTCCAGGGCGATTTGCTGAAGCGTCTGACAAATCCGCTCGTACGTCTCTTGATCAGGCTCTTCCTCGTTGCGGTAGGCGTTGAGTTGCTCGTGCATGATATCTTTGGCCTCCAAAAATGTATCAACGAGGTCAGCCCGCAGCGCTAGCTCCCCTTTACGCGCGTAATCCAAGAGGTTTTCGAGGATATGCGTTGTCTTCTGAAGCACGCTGAACCCGAAGGTACCTGCGCCCCCTTTGATCGAATGTGCGGCACGGAAAATGGCGTTAAGCTGCTCGCTATCCGGATTATCAACATCCAGCTCTAGCAGATGCTGCTCCATGTCCGCCAGCAGCTCTTCAGCTTCTTCAAAAAAGGTGTCAAAAAAATCAGCTATATCCATGCACCGTCCCCTACCTTCACGTAAAAGTATTACCACGAACGCCGTGTTATTCGGCGTTCGTCGCCTCTTGTTCTAAGTCTGGTTGTTCAAGGTCAATCGCTTGCGCGGGTGTGTCTTCGCTAGGCGCCTGAATGACCTCTTCCGCCGTTTCGGATAACACCGTGGAAATGTCAGTCTCCATTACCACCGGGTTGCGGATCGCCTCGGCGATTTCAGGTAGCAGAATGACCATTTCAATACGCCGATTAATGGGGTCATCGGGTTCAGTGTCGGGCAGCAATACCCTGTCTGCATAGCCGGAAACGCGCAACAGTTGATCCGGATCAAGCCCACCGGCAACCAGCTCTTGCCGGGAAGCATTGGCACGATCATTGGATAGTTCCCAGTTGCTATAGCCCCGATAGCCACCCGAGTAGGGCACATTGTCAGTGTGACCGCCAATACTCAGGTCGTTGGGCAGCTCGTTGAGCAACGGCGCAATGGTCCGCAACAGGTTGCGCATGTAGGGGGCCACCTGGTCGCTGCCCAGCTCGAACATGGGCCGCTGCTCGGTATCCAACACCTGGATGCGCAGACCCTCTCGGGTCAAGTCAAAGCGCAGCTGGGAGCGTAGCTCGCGCAGCTCAGGGTCCAGCTCAATGGCGCGTTCGATGCGTTCCTGCACGTCCATGAAAAAGCGCCGCTCTTGTTGACTTGGCCGCGTCACCTGCATCAGGTCAATGCGCGCGCGCTCGCCATCGCTGTGGGTCGGGTCGGGCCCACCGCCGGGGATGGCGCTGGTGCTTCCGGAGCGATCACCACCGGTAATCGCAGATACAAGTGGGGTGCTGAAGTATTCGGCGACACCTTCACGCTGTTCATCGCTGGACACGCTGAGTATCCACAGCACCAGAAACAGCGCCATCAACGCGGTCATAAAGTCAGCGAGAGCGATTTTCCATGAGCCACCGTGGTGCGCATGAACGACTTTTTTGCGCCGAATAATGATCGGACGCTTATCTCCCGCCGTACTCATGCACTACCAGCCTTTTTCGCGTCGCGTACGTAGTCTTCCAGTTCGTTGAAGGTCGGGCGTTCGGTGCTGTGCAGTGCCTTACGACCAAACTCCACGGCCAGCTGAGGGGCGTAGCCATGAAGACTTGCCAGCAGCGTGACGCGTATGCACTGGAGCATTTTTTCAGCTTCCTTAGCCTGGCGATCAATATAGCTGGCCACCGGGTTGATAAACCCATAGCCCAGCAAAATGCCCAGGAAGGTACCCACTAGTGCAAGAGCAATCATTTCGCCCATCTGTTCCGGGTCGGCGCCCGCGTAAGTTAGCGCTTTTACCACGCCCATCACCGCCGCGACGATACCAAAGGCGGGCATGGCATCACCAACTTTTGCAATGGCATCAACGGGGATATGCGCTTCCTGCTCAAACGCCTCAATCTCGTGGAGCATGAGCTCGTCGATTTCCATGGGCTCCATGCCGCCACTGACCATCAGACGCAGATAGTCGGTGAGGAAGTTCATAATGTGTGGGTCGGCAAGCACCGTCGGATGCTCTTGAAACAGCGGGCTTTCCTGTGGGTTGTCGATATCCCGCTCAATGCCCAACATGCCTTCACGACGAATTTTGGACAACAGCTTGTACTGCAGCGCCATCAACTCCATATACATAGCTTTATTGTACTTATTGGTACGCTTCAGCTTGGGCATAATCTTGAAGGTGGCCTTGATAGCCTTGCTGTTATTCGCTGCGATAAATGCCCCTACCCCAGCACCACCGATCATGAGTAATTCCAGTGGCTGGTAAAGCGGGCCAAGGCTGCCGCCCGCCAGCACGTAGCCACCAAATACTGAGAGCAATACGACGATGTAGCCTAATAGGATCAGCACAAGCAGTGTCCTTCACTATTTCAATGGTCGGTAACGGAACCAACGAGACACCGTTACATCAAAACGTTACGTCGCGTTCGACGCGGGTTTACACATTTGTCGCGTTTTGCCTGCCCGGGATGGCGGCTGGCAGATCCCGCAAACATAATCATGCAGTGGGCTGTGCGCATGGGCGACAAAACTCCCACCGCATCGCGTACACGGCGTCAGTTGGAGCAGGTCGCTTTCAAAAAACCGCACCAGTGTCCAGGCGCGCGTCAATCCTAAAACCGGCTCCACCTCTTCAACATCAATCTGCTCGCCGTATAGCCGATAGGCCTTCACAAACGCATCGATGCGCTCACAGCCAGCCTCTTTCACCAAGCTAATATAAATGTTGTAAAATAAGGAAGAGTGAATGTTAGGCAGCCAGGTAATGAACCAGTCGGTTGAAAACGGCAGCATGCCTTTTGGCGGTGACATTCCTCTTACTTCTTTGTACAGCTTGATGAGTCGGGTACGGCTCAACTCCGTCTCCGTCTCCAACACCTGAAGCCTGGCCCCGAGTTCGATCAGCTCAATAGCGAGCTGCACCTGATGCATTTCGTCTACTAAGCTTTTCTGACTCACGTGCTGTCCTCCGGCGGCATCGACTCATACCCCTCCCCCGCCAGTAATAATGAAGCATGCAGGCTTGCGAGACCTTGGTCGCGCGGATTATTGATGACCTGCTGCAAGCGCTCGGCCCCTGCCTGCCCAAATCGGCAGATCAGCTGATTGGTCCGCGCCAGCTTCGTGAGCTGTCGTGCATTGAGCGACACGATTATATCTGCCACCTCGCCGTCGATTTTGAGACGGAACATGGCGGCTTCACGGTCCTCGCTCAACAAGCGCTGTGCGAGCAGCAGGTACGCTAAATTAATTTCCTGTATTTCATCTAAAAAGCTGGTTTGAATCATAGTGGCCTATCGAACGACACAGGCGCTTTTATTACCGTTGTACCAGCGCCATGAATGACTTTGTAACTGACCCAAACTCATGGTTGCATACAACGTATGTATTGGCTACTCGGCGCTTACGCGCTTATTTAACCCAGCCTCCGATAACTCAAATACCCATACCAACAGTTCGGCGATGATCTGATAAAGATTGGCTGGAATTTCCGCGTCCAAATCCAGCTGCATCAACAGCGCGACCAGCTCCGGCGCATCATGTACATATATGCCCTGGCGCTGCGCCTCCGCCATGATCCGCTCGGCCAGCTCGCCGTACCCCTTGGCCACTACGCGCGGGGCGCGCTCATGCTCCTGGTAGGCCAGCGCGACCGCCTGGCGGCGCGACTCATCCGACGACATCCGTTGCCTCCACGTAGCGGGCGCGTACCTGCACCTTGCGCAGATCCAATGCCTCCAGACGCGACTCGAGCGAGGGTACACCCTCTTCCAGGCGCTGGTGTACCTGGGCATCATTGGCGGTAAGATCAATGCTCAATGCACCATGATAAAGCCGCAGCGATACGCTGAAGGCACCAAAGCCCGGCACATCAAGCTGCATGTCCGACTGCCAGTTATCCTCCCCCGCTTCCTGCTCACCGTCACTATTCTGGGACTGCTCGCGGTTCGGCAGGTTAACCACCAGCGCCATGAAAATGCCTGCCCATACGTCGCCTTCCCAGCGAATCGTCGGCGACACCAGCATTTCCAGTTGCTGACGCACCAGGCTTTGCAGGCTCTCATGAACCACTTCACGAGGCTGGCGATTGGGCATGATATCCAGCGCGTCGCGGGCCAGCCGGGCATCAATACTGGCTTGCGAAGTTTCTTTGGCCGTCGTGGCAACCTCGGCGGCATTGAGCAGCGCAGGGCCCGCTGGCGCCGCTGGATTCGGGGCTGGCGCATTGGTCACATTGCCTCGCGCCGCCGATTCACTGGCCACGGGGACCAGCGGCGTGTTCGGCACAATGGTCGCATTGGTCGGCAATGTCGTCATCAGCGGCGCCGTGCCACTGGGCACCAGACCTTGCGCCCCCATCCCACTGCCCGGCCCCTGGGGCGTTACCCCCATGCCCAGCACAGTGGACGCCAGCGGCGTGGGCACCGTTGCCCGCGGGCCAGGCTGCATTTGGGGCTCTCTCAGCAACTGCTGTCGACTGGTGTCCCCTTGAAACCAGCGCTTGAGATGCGCCTCGTAAAACAGTCCGCTGTCCCTCACGCTGGCCTCAAGGCGACTCGCCAGCTGTCCCGGCGACGCCGGTTCGGCGGCGTTCATCAACGGCGCTTCAGGCCGCATTGTGGCGGGAGGCGCGGGGAAGCGCAGCAGCACATCGGCAATGGTACGTGCCGCTGGGCTGAAATGTGTCTGAGTTGAGCCCGGCGGCAATGCCTGAGCATCGCCGCGCTGGGGCAGTCGACCGCCATCCAACTGGGACGGCAGCCCTCTCATGTCGCGCAGCGCGGTATCGCGTAGCACCGTGGAGGCTGCATCACGCCCGTCAAGGCGCGCATCACCCATCAAGGCGCGCGGTCCTTCTCCGGGCACGATGGGCCTGATCGGCTGATCCATTAACCGCTGATTCGACACGTCACCTCGCCGCCCCAGCACCTGGTGGAGCAAGGTATCGATCAGCGGGTTAATCGTACTCACGACGACCTCGGCGCCTGTTCATCATCGCCGGAGAAAGCCCCGCCTCTCCCCTGCTGCGGCGCATAGGCGCGATGCAGACTGCGCTGACGCTGCGACACATTGATCAAACGCCCCAGTTCATCGCGGCGGGCAATCAGTTGCCGGCGAATCTCAACGTCCTGCTCCAGAATCGCCTCCAGCAACTCGGCTTTTTGTTGCTGGGCCGTTGGCTCGAGGGTCACTGCCGCGTCTAACTCGCGCAGCTTATCCACCAGCAGCACATAGTGGGTACGCTGTTCGATCAAGTCTGCCCACTGGTCATTATCGGCCAGCTGATGCATATGCGTGACGCTATTAAGAAGCGCTTCATATGTATCAAGCAGGGTCTGTTGAGCGTCATCATGCGCCATGGTGGTAGCCGACATCATTGCCTCATGCAGATTGTTGCTGGCCAATTTCGCGCCATGCCGACGCAATGTCCTCGAGCAGCCGCTCGGCTTCGTCGAGGCTGGCTTCGTCATTGCGCAAATTAGCGTTCAACAACAAGCGCGCGATGTAGTTGTAGAGCGAGGCTAATCGCTCGGCAATTTCGCCGCCCTGTTCACGGTCGAGCGCCGCTGCCAAGCCGTTATTGACGATATCCAGCGCCTTCGAGATCGACCGCCCCTTTTCAGAGGTGTTCCCCGCCTGCATGTGGATACGGCCCGCTCGAATGGCCGCTTGCGCCCCGTCAAACAACATGACGATAAGCTGATGAGGGTCCGCCGACATCACCCCGCTTTCAACGCCAACCCTTGCGTAAGCATTGGCTCCCCGGCCATAGGCGGCAGCACCGCGCGAGTACGTCATACGTGATACTCCTGATCGTGTGGCGACCAGATGCGGCCAGCCACCAAGCAAATTACCTGCAGGCCAATCGCCATGATTGCCTGCTTATTAAGGTTATCGGCGATTGGCATAGCGACTTTACCCCTCCCGGGCGTTTTTTATTCGTCAAGCCCGTGTTCTTTCAGTCTTTCAGCCACCGCCTTGGCTAGGTCGATACCGCCACTTCGCTCACCGGCCGCCCCAGCTTCTCGACAATATTTCCACTGATGGTCTTACCCACGTTATCGCGCATCGGCGCACTCTCCGACAATGCCATCTGAACCTCTATCGGATTGCCACGCTCATCGACGCGCAGCACCCAGGCCAGCTGCTCGCTGGAAAAACGCACCAGCGCACCGACCGGCAAGGCCTTGAAATGTTCGATATAGCGCTTGATCCAGCGCGGATCGAACTGGTGGGGATGGTTCAAAAGGTGGCGATAAATCTGCTGTGCCGTCTTCGCGGGACGGTCGCTGCGATCACGCCGCAAGGCCTCCACGACATCCACGACGGCACTGGCTTTAGCAAGCTCGTTCAGCGACTCGCCGGTTACTCCATTAGGGTAGCCACTGCCGTCCATGCGCTCGTTGATACCGCCAATCACCGCCGACGCAATGCTGGTAGACAGCCACTGACAGCTGTCGAGCCGCTCCAATATGAGCGGCACGTGCTCGCTCAAGGCCTGGCGATGCGTTGCCTCAAAATGCTTGGCTTTAAATAGCAACTGCGGCAGCAACGCCTTGCCCAAGTCGTGCACCAGACCACTGGCCACTACCGCCTTGCGCACATCACGCGGCATCCCACCTCCCACCAGGTCCATGAGATGGACGGCCACAGAAATACCGTGACGCACCAGCAAAGGCTCCGGCGAGAGGCATCGGCAAGCGAAAAGCAGGGCCTCCCGGTCTTCCTCATGAAGGTCCATCAAACGATCGGCATAGAGCGACAGCTGGCGGGAATCGATATCGCTGCCTTGCTGCAGCGCTAGCATCTGCCCATCCAAAAACGCAGCAATTTTTACTAGGCGCCGCGCCGTCGGGGTCGCATAGCGTTTGACGTCGCGTCGACCGACATGCTCGCCGGCACCGCTTCGTCCGACGGGTGAGGTAAACAGCGGCGAAGGCTGGCGCTCATCCTGGTGCTGCTTTGCATAGCGGGACGATTCTCGCTCGATTTCACACACGAAGTACCAGACCTGGCGCTCCTGCTCGGGGCTGCAGTCACCAAAATGAAAGCCCACCCGCAGCAGGTTCCGCTCAGGGTCGGGACGCCGATGGCGCGCCGAGGCCTGGATGTCAAAGTGGGTACCATCGGGAAACTCGAACGCCAGCATGAGAAGCGCTTCCGTCGTAGCCAACACCCCGCTGGCGGTCATCGGCAACTCAAGCTGGCAGCCGCGCTGAGATAAGTCTCGCAGCTCACCCTGGATAGCGTCCTGGCCAGGCACACTGACCATGGCGACCACCGGCATACCGATACGCAGCTCGGCACGAAAGGCTTCACGCCGCTGAAGAACATCCAGATAGGCGGGATAATCACTGCAGCACAAGAAACGCCCGCCGGAGCGGCGGGTTTCGGTCAACGACAGCAGCGGCGTGCGCAGCATCTTCCCTTGCGCCTCACCGGTCAGATAAAAAGAGGCGCCGTCCTGAAGTCGGCCAAGCAGGTAGTCCACCGATGAAAGATCCATCACCAGCGTCTGGCCCGGATGCTGCTCCATCAACACCATAGGCTCAGGCTGCGCGCCGTCACCCTCCATACAAAGCGACGCTCCGCCGCTCTCCACCAGCGTATCCAACAGCGATGCTACCGCGACCTGATTCGCGACTCGTTCGTACTCTTCCTCGTGGGCCACCATGCTCTCCTCACCTCTCCCATTGCCTCAGCGAATTATGCGCGTTGCAGAATACCAGAAGCTGACGACAACAAGGATGCGCCACCTTTCTTTCATGCAAGGTTTTACGAAGCGTCCATGCCAGGCAGGCAACAACGTTAACTTACCCCACTCGCAAGCTTCTTAGCCGCTAAAGTTATCGTTGGCGGAGCCGATAGCTTTAGCGTAAAAGTTTAAAAACATGCCAATAAGGTAGTACCAACAAAGACCGCTCCCGTCGGGGTTACCCGTTATGGCTGGCGAACCCAGGGCGGACACTAAAAAACAGGGGAATACGAAGATGAATGCATCCAACATCGACGCCGTCAATCGCGTGCAGACCGCGCAACTCAACGGCCAGTCGCCACGCCAACGTCTCGACGATCTGCTGGAGAAGCTTCCGGCCGCCGGCAGTCAGCTCAGTGAAGTGCAGCAGAGCGACCCTTCAGCCGGGGAGCTCGTTGAGCCTGTTCAGCGCATTAACGAGGTCATGCGTGAGCGGGGCTTGGAGTTCGATATCAGCGAAAACGAGTCGCGGGTTATTACCCGGGTGATCGACCGGGATTCAGGTGACGTCATCCGACAGATTCCTGCCGAAGAAGTCCTGCGTATCGCCGAAAAGCTTCAGGAATTACGCGGCCAGTTTGTCTCACTGGAGGCTTAACCGAAGCGCCAACGAGTTAGCGCGAAAGGGGCTTGAGTTTTGGGTTACACCTGCATGTTCATGACGTCACGATAGGCGGACACCAGGCGGTTACGTACCTGAAGCCCCATTTGCGAAGCCACACTCGCCTTCTGCATATCGACCATCACATCGCCCAACTCGATATCAGGGTCGCCCGCCTGGAAGGCCATCGCCTTGCTATTGGCGTTCAGCTGTAGCTGATTGATCCGTTGAATGGATGCCTGTAACTCACCACCAAAGCCGCCATGCCCCACCGACGAGGTAAGGGCGCCGCTTTGCATTGGCTGGTTTGCCGCCTGGCTGGCCAACCCTTGCATTTGCTGAAGCGTTGCCTGTATTCCCGGTGTGCTCATGTTTACCCCTCAATCAGTAAGGTGGCTGAATGCGAGAAGCCTAGCACTAGTATGATAAAGCTCATACGTACAATTACGCATGAAAAGCCAAGCTTTTCGTTCCTTTAGGCTTGCCCAGCCACAGGATAATGGCGTCCATCACAATTTCGCCTCATCTTTTTGGCGGATAACCGCGATTGACGGATACAGCCTATGCCCTCTTTGGTGATGCGCCCGGGCCGTGACCTGCTTTGCCTGTCCCATGGGAGGGACTCATGAGCGAAGCAGGTGCAACGGCAGGCCGTCAGACGAACACCTCCTCGGCGCGAGCCAGCGCAGGTGGTGATAATACGAAAACGTCATTCTCTGAACGCGCGCTCTCGCAGCTGCGCGGTAATCCCATGGTCGCCCTGCTGGTTGCCGGCGCGGCGTCTATTGCCGTGATTGCCGCCCTGATGATGTGGGCCAGCAGCCCTGATTACCGCGTGCTGTACAACAACCTCGACGAAGCTGACGGCGGGCGTATTATCACGGAGCTCGACGGTCGGGGCGTGCCCTATCGTTTCAGCGATAACGGCCAGGCGCTGATGGTGCCCAGCGATCAGGTCCATTCGTTACGCCTCTACCTGGCTGAGCAAGGGTTGCCCCAGGGGGGCAATGTGGGCCTTGAGCTGATGGATAACCAGGCATTCGGGATCAGCCAGTTTGCCGAGCAGGTCAACTATCAGCGCGGCCTTGAAGGCGAGCTCAGCAGCTCCATCGAGTCACTGGGGCCCGTTGAAGGCGCCCGCGTTCACCTATCGATGGCTAAGCCGTCGGTCTTTATCCGTGACCGCGAGCCTGCCAAGGCCTCGGTGGTATTGACCTTACTGCCGGGACGCTTGCTCGGCGACGGTCAGGTCAGCGCGATCGTACATATGGTATCCAGCAGCGTGCCGGAACTGGCGCCTGAAGACGTTTCAGTGGTCGACCAGAACGGCCGGCTGCTGTCCGCCGATACCGAGGGCAGCAATGACCTCGACGGCAGCCAGCTCGAATACCTGGCGGAGGTTGAGCGTTCCTATCAACAGCGCATTGAAAACATCCTCGCGCCCATTCTCGGCGAGAACAATGTGCGCGCCCAGGTAGCGGCGCAGGTGGATTTCTCACAGCGCGAGGAGACATCAGAACGCTACGGCCCCAATCAGCCGCCCAACGAAGCCGCCGTGCGCAGCCGCCAGTTGAGCCTGTCACTTGACGGCGAAAACCCGCTGGGCACCGGCATTCCCGGCGCACTCAGCAATACCCCGCCGGGCACCGCGCCCTCTCCCATCAATCAGCCTGACGAAGACGGCGAAGAAGGCGAGGAAGAAGGTGAGGAAGAGGACGCCGACGACCCATTGCGTAACCTGCGCCAGGACGATGTCGTCAATTACGAACTCGACCGCAGCATCGAGCATATTCAGCACCGCCTGGGTCGCGTCGAGCGCCTGACGGCAGCCGTCGTGGTCAATTATCGTGAGGCGGTCAATGAGGAAGGCGAGCAGGAACAGGTCCCCCTTACCGAAGATGAAGTGCAGCAGATCGAGCGCCTGGTGCGTCAGTCAATGGGCTTCTCGGACGCCCGAGGCGACGCTATCGATGTGGTCAATACGCCGTTTGCCGATATTGAAGAAGATACCCGCGACGAGCCCGAGTGGTGGCAGCGTCAGGGGACGCTTGAACTGGCAGCACAGCTCGGCCGTTACCTGCTTGTCGCGCTCGCCGCGCTACTGCTGTACCTGCTGATCCTAAGGCCGCTCATCAAGCGCTATACCGAATCGCCGGTCATGGCAACTGCCACACCTGGTGGCGCACTCCAGGCACGAGTGGGCGATGACGAAGACGAGTTGGGCGAGGGCGAAGACAGCGCCGACGCCGACGAGACCTATCCGAAGCCGAAACGCCGGCGCAAGACATCGCTGTATGAGCATAACCTCAACGACCTGCGTGAAATGGCGCAAGAAGACCCCCGCATGGTGGCGATGATCGTGCGCAGCTGGATGAATGCCAATGACTAGTGCAATTGCCAATATGGGCGGTGCGCGCAAGAGCGCCATCCTGTTGCTCGCCCTGGACGAAGACAGCGCCGCGGAGGTGTTCAAGTATATGAACGCCACGGAAGTCCAGGAAATCAGTATGGAAATGACCCGCCTTCACCAAGTATCCCATGAAGATATGAAGGCGGTGCTCGAAGCCTTCCATAAAGAGACGGAAGAGTTTGTCGCGCTCAACCTCAACTCCAGCGAGCATATCCGTTCGGTACTCACCAAAGCGCTGGGCAGCGATCGTGCTTCCAGTTTGATCGAAGACATCCTGGAAAGCAGCGCAGAAACCTCGGGCATCGATTCGCTCAACCTGATGGAAGCTTCCATGGTGGCCGAGCTTATCCGCGATGAGCACCCACAGATCATTGCCACCATTCTGGTACACCTGGATCGTCACCAGGCGTCGGATGTGCTTGAGCTCTTTGAAGAAAAACAGCGCAACGACGTGGTGTTACGTATTGCAACCTTCAGCGGCGTTCAACCAGCGGCTCTGCAGGAATTGACCGAGGTGCTGTCCAGCATGCTCGACGGCCAAAACCTCAAACGCAGCAAGATGGGCGGCGTGAGAACCGCGGCGGAAATTCTCAACCTGATGAATTCATCCCAGGAAGAAACCGCCATTGAGACCGTGCGTTCGCACAGCGAAGATCTCGCGCAAAAGATTATCGACGAGATGTTCCTGTTCGAGAACCTGCTCGACCTGGACAACCGCGCTATCCAGATGGTGTTGCAGGAAGTCGAGACCAACTCGCTGGTGGTCGCGCTCAAGGGCGCGCAGGACGCGCTGGTTGACAAATTCCTGCGCAATATGTCGCAGCGCGCGGCCGACCTGGTCCGCGAAGATATGGAAGCCCGCGGCCCGATTCGTGTTTCCCAGGTTGAAACCGAACAGAAGGCCATTCTTCAGGTGGTCCGCCGCCTAGCCGATTCAGGCGAAATTGTCCTGGCGGGTGGAGACGATGAATATGTCTGATACCCAATCACCGCAGTTTGACCGCCATCATCAATGGCGGCGCTGGCAGATGGAAGAACTCATGCGCCCGGCCAGCGGTGACGAGCACGAGGCGTCCGCGGCGCCTTCAGCGTATCAGCGCAAGATTGACGCGGCCCAAAAAGCGGCCAGAGAAGCCCAGCGGCGCGAAGCCCAGGCACGCCAGGAAGAATACGACAAGCTGCGCGAGCAGGCCGAAGCTGATGGTTATCAGGCGGGTCTGGCCCGCGGCCATGAGGAAGGCTTGGCAAAAGGCCTCGAAGAAGGCCGTCAGCAGGCGCAGCAGGAACTTGAGCAGCAGGCCAGGGCGACGCTGGCCCCGCTGGAGGCGCTGGCCAAACAGTTTTCCGACGCGCTGACCCAGTTGGATGACACCATTGCCCATGATCTGGTCGAGCTGGCAACGGCCACCGGTCGTCAGCTCGCGGCGGAAGCGCTTGACGAAACGCCGGAGCGTATCTTGACGCTGGTGCGCGAGCTGCTGCACACCGAACCGCCGCTTGTTGGTCAGCAACGGCTCTGGCTAAATCCCGACGACCATGCACTTGTCGTCGAACACCTTGGCTCCGAGCTGGAAGCTGCCAACTGGACACTGCAGCCCGATGACCAGCTGGCTCGCGGCGGGTGCCGGGTCACCAGCGCCCAGGGTGAGCTGGACGCGACGTTCGAAAGCCGCTGGCAAGCGGTGCAGGCACAGGCGCGCAAGCGGCAACCAGGCCCATCCCGGCCTTCGGCTTCCCAGGAACGATGATGACAACTACCTGCCCACACCAACACCGCTGGCAAAAAGCGATCCACCGCACGACGCAACGGGTCAGCAGTCTGTCACGGGTGGGCACCAGTGGCCGCGTCGTCCGGGCGACCGGCATGGTGGTAGAAGTCGTCGGATTGCGGGTTGCCGTGGGCAGCGCCTGTAAAATCGAACTGCCGAAAAACGACGCGCTGGCGACGCAGCACGCGCCCTATGCGGAAGCCGAAGTGGTCGGGTTCTCCGGCGACAAGCTGTTTCTTATGCCGCTTGAACAGATATCCGGCCTGATGCCGGGCGCCCGCGTGTCGCCGCTGAGCGATGGAAGCAGCCACAGCGCGCGCCGCTTTCCCATTGGGGATGAACTGCTGGGCCGCGTACTCGACGGCAACGGCAACCCGCTTGATGATCGCGAATACCTTGACGACACCCCGCGCGCCACGCTCAATACGCCACCGCTAAACCCGCTGTCCCGCGCACCGATTGACACCCAGATAGACGTGGGCATTCGATCAATCAATGCGCTGCTGAGCGTTGGCCGGGGCCAGCGCATGGGCCTGTTTGCAGGCTCTGGCGTGGGTAAATCGGTGCTCCTGGGCATGATGGCGCGGTATACCAAGGCCGATGTCATCGTGGTCGGTTTGATTGGCGAGCGTGGACGTGAAGTACAAGATTTCATTGATAATATCCTCGGCCCCGAGGGCCGCCGCCGCGCCGTAGTGGTCGCAGCACCTGCCGACACCTCGCCTCTTCAGCGACTCCAGGGCGCCGCATACGCCACCAGACTGGCCGAGGGCTTTCGCGACGAAGGCCGCAACGTACTGCTGATCATGGACTCGTTAACCCGCTTTGCCATGGCGCAGCGTGAAATTGCCCTGGCGATTGGCGAGCCGCCGGCGACCAAAGGTTACCCGCCGTCGGTATTTGCCAAGCTGCCCGGCCTGGTGGAGCGGGCGGGCAACGCCGAGCGCGGCGGCGGCTCGATTACCGCGTTTTATACCGTATTAACCGAGGGAGACGACCAGCAGGATCCGATTGCGGATTCAGCCCGGGCGATTCTTGACGGACACATCGTCCTGTCACGGACCTTAGCCGAAGCGGGACACTACCCCGCCATCGACATCGAGGCGTCGATCAGCCGTGCCATGACCGCCATCACCGATGAAGCGCAGCAGCGTGAGTCACGCATATTCAAGCAGTATTTCTCCCGTTATCAGCGCAACCGCGACCTGATCAGCGTCGGCGCCTATACCCCGGGACACGACCCACAGCTCGATGAAGCGGTGCGCCGTTTTCCCGAACTTGAGCATTTCCTGCAGCAGAACATCAACGAAAGCGCCACTGTCGACGCTTCCCGTCAAGCCCTTCATGCCTTGGTTGGAGAGTCAGCATGAGCCGAACTCAGCTAGAGATGCTTGCCGATTTAGCCCGCGAGACCCGGGACCAAGCCGGTATTGCCTTGGCGCAAGAGCGTCAGGGCGAGCAGCAGACGACCGCCCAATTGCATTCGCTCAAACGCTACCGCGCGGAGTATGCTGAACGTTTACAGCTGGCAATGCGTGATGGCATTGACCCCGCTACGATGTACAACTATCAACAATTCCTTGCCTCCCTGGATGCCGCACTGGATCGTGCCCGGCATACACTGGCGGCACAGCAGAAACGCGTCCAGACGCGCCAGCAACATTGGCAACAGGAGCAGCGTAAGCTGTCTTCGTACGATACACTGACCTCAAGACGGTTAGTGGAAGAACATCGACGCATTGAGCGTCATGAACAGAAAACCAACGACGATTTGGTGACTAGCCGCTTGGCTCGCCAACGTAATGAGACACCGCAGTAGCGGTGCCAGGGGAACTGAGTATGAATATTCACCAGTTGCTTTCAACGACGCAGGGACAAGCGACCAGCCACCAGTCTGGCAGTGCTGCTACGGCTGACGGCGTGCGCGGGTTCTTTCAGCAGGCACTTTCCCAGGCCTCTGCCTCCCCCCATCAACGCCTCAGCGACGGACAGATCACCTCACCCTTGACTCAGGCAGGCAACAGCCCGGCGTCAAACGGCCAAGCGACCGAGGCAACCTCGCTTTCAGCGTGGCTGGAGTCGCTAGGCTTGGATATCAGTCCTGAGGCACTGGAAGCGCTGGTGGCTCGGTTTTCCTCTGCCGAGGATGGCTCAGCGCCAGAGGATATGGCTGCGTTTGAGGCATCTGGCACCCTCGAGAACGCGACCCTCGATGAAATCGCCCAGCGCCTTTCGCTGATGAGCGCCTTCAGCGATACCGCCAATGTGTCGCCATCCTCACTTGACAGCAGTGATACTGCGCCCAGCGCAAGCGAGCTGGCGCAACAGTTAGGCATCGAGGAAGGCGAAGCAGAGCAGTTGGTGAGCCTGCTCAGTGCCTTCGTGGCCACGCAGAGCCCGAACAGTGGCGCCACCACGAGCCAAGGTTCCGAATCATCACGCACGCTGGCGGATATCGCCCAGGCGCTGGGCGTTACTGGGCAAAACGGCGACGCGGCCAAAACCGCCCGTTCAGAGAGCCTGACCAGCCAGGTCGACGCTCGCTCCGCTTCTCGCAGCGCCCCAGATACCTGGGTCAGTGCGCTGGATACCTCGGGTCGAGCGGCCGACACCTCGGCCAAAGCCAACTTTGTGCTGCCCAGCACGTCCTCGGACACGCTGTTAAGCGCCCTATCGTCTAACAATGCCAGCCAATCCAGTGGGCAAGCCCTCGCGGCCGCCGGCATGGGTCAGCCGACACCAGCTGCGACCCAGGGCAGTGCCGCCATTCCGACGCCCGCCGTGGTTAATACCCCGGTAACCAGCCCGGCATGGCCACAGCAATTAGGTCAGCAACTCGTTCAGTTTGCGCAGCGAGGGGGCGACCAGCTGGTGCAAATGCAGCTGCATCCCGCCGAGCTCGGCCCCCTTTCCATTTCGCTGAAAATGGGCGAACAGGGCGCTCAGGCGCACTTTTTATCCAGCCATGCCCAGGTACGCCAAGTCATCGAACAGGCCATTCCGCAGCTGCGTGAAGCCCTGGCGGAACAGGGGATCACCCTCGGTGAAACATCGGTTGGCGAACAGCGAGAGTCTAGCGATCAGGGGCTGGCCCAGCAGCAATCGGGCGCCGGTGGGCAGCCTGGCATTGATGGCGGCGAGGAAGACAGCAGCCTTGTGCCGACTCAGAAGGCACCTGTCGCCCTGGATGGTCGCGTAGACCTTTACGCTTGACGGATATTGGCCCTCCTATAATGGGCCAGTGAAAGCTAAACCAAAAGATAGGCTCGCCAAGCGAGCCTGTTCATTTCATCACCAGCATGCGCTTTAGGCATAATGCCACGTTAACGCCACGCATGGAGATACGGGAACGACCAATGGCTGAATCAAGCGGCGGACCAAAAAAACTGCTCTGGGTAATGATCATTCTAGTGCTGCTCTCCTCTGCCGGCGCAGCAGCCGCCATTTATATGGTATTGGATGACCGTGACGACACCCCGGAAGACGCCGAGGAACAGGCAGCGGAACCTCAGCCACCGGTGTTTTTGACCATCGAGCCGTTTACCGTCAACCTGGCCGATGACCGGCATGGCACGCGCTTGCTGTATACCGGTATTACCCTTCGGGTTGAGAATGAGGAAACCCGCGAGTTGCTCGAGGAGCACATGCCGCAGGTTCGAAGCCGATTGCTCACCGTCTTATCAGGCCAGGAAGCAGGCGACCTGACTTCTTCAGAAGGCAAGCAGCAACTCGCGAGTACGATCAACGAAAGGCTCAGCGAGCCCTTCGATGAAAACCAGCCCTCACTTGAATTGCGTGAAGTGCTGTTTACTGAATTCATTGTGCAATAATCTCGGGAACTGGAGCCGTTCATGTCGCAGGACGATCTACTGTCCCAGGAAGAAATTGATGCCCTCCTAAAAGGGGTCAGTGGTGATGACGAGTCGTCGACGTCATCGGCTCAGTCGCAGGATGAATCCCGGGTTCGCCCCTATGATCCGTCCACGCAGCACCGTGTTATTCGCGAGCGCCTGCACGCCCTGGACTTTATTAATGAGCGCTTTGCGCGCTACTTCCGCACGGGCCTGTTCAATTTGCTCAGGCGCAGTGCCGATATCACCGTTGAGTCGGTTCGTTACCAGAGCTTCAGCGATTTTTCGCGTAATGTGCCCGTACCGACCAACTTGAATATTGTTTCCATGCGCCCGTTGCGCGGCTCAAGCTTGATTGTGTTTCCGCCCAATTTGGTGTTCATGGTGGTCGATAACCTGTTCGGCGGTGACGGCCGCTTCGTCACTAAGTCAGATGGGCGCGAGTTTACCAATACGGAACAGCGGATTATCCACCGCCTGCTGGGCCTTGCCATCGATGCCTACCAGGAAGCCTGGAAAGTAGTGTATCCGTTGGACATCAGTTTTTTGCGTTCGGAAGTACAGTCCAAGTTTGCCAACATCACCAATTCGCCCAATGAAATCGTGGTGAATACCAAGTTCAATATTGAAGTCGGCAACCTGTCGAGCAGCTTTCAGGTCTGCATGCCTTACGCCATGATCGAGCCGCTACGTGATCTTTTGGCAAACCCGATCAACGACAGCAATCATGATCAGGACGGCACCTGGTCACGCCGCATGGCCAGCGAGCTGCGCCAGTCAGAAGTCGAATTGGTGGCCGAGTTTGCCCAGATACCCAGCCGTATTGCCCATGTAATGGGGCTCAAAAAGGGTGATGTACTGCCATTAGAAATCCCCTCAACGGTCACGGCGAACGTCGATGGCGTGCCGGTGATGGAATGTGAATACGGTAGTCAACGACAACAGCGCGCCTTGCGTGTCAAGCGCATGATCGATCACGCCGCGATGAACAATGTACCGTCCAACGACTTTATTAAAGGGTCGACGCGACAGAAAGCCAAGGAATCTAAAGCATGACGGATCCTAATAAACCCGATCAGAACATCTCTGACGACGACTGGGCGTCTGCCATGTCGGAACAGGAGCAGGAAGAAAACACGGCCGACGGTGAGGATGAAGATCCCTGGGCCGCCGCCATGGCCGAACAGCAGTCTGCCGAGGAAGACGCGACCGCTGAGGATGCCGGCGAGCCCGAGGAAGCGCCTTCCAGCGAAGCCAAGGTGGCCAGCGATGATGTGTTTCGTCCGCTGACACAGGAAAGCAGCGCAACATCGTCACGTGATCTTGAAATGATCATGGATATTCCGGTCAAGCTCACCGTTGAGCTGGGCCGTACCAAACTGACCATTAAACAGCTCCTCGAGCTGGCGCAGGGGTCGGTGATAGAGCTCGAAGGGCTTGCCGGCGAGCCGATGGATATTCTGATCAACGGCTACTTGATTGCCCAAGGCGAAGTGGTCGTCATTGAAGACAAGTACGGCATCCGTATCACTGAGATCATCACACCCTCCGAGCGCATTCACAAACTGAACCGATGAGCAGTGAAACCGCCTCAACGCCCAGCAGCTCGCTCGACGCACTAAGTAGCGGCGGCGACTCGCTGATCGGCATGGCCATGATCGGCAAGACGGCAGCCGCATTGGCGCTGGTTATCGCGATCATCCTGCTGTGCACCGCCTTACTCAAGCGGCTCGGCAACGCCAAGCGCGCTGGTGGTCATCTGCAGCTGATCGGCAGTACCGCCGTGGGCAACCGTGAGCGCGTGGTGATCGTGCAGGTCGAAGATACCTGGCTAGTGCTGGGCGTTGGCAGTGGGCGGATTACCAAACTGCATGAGCGTCCGGCGCCGGCAGCACCGGTGGAGGATGAACCTCCAGTCGCGCCATCCAGCTTTGCAAAACGTTTTTCCCAGGCGCTCGCGCACAATGTCACCAAAAAACATCGGGTTAAAACGCCCCCATCTACCTCAGAAACAGACCGAACCCCATGAGGATTGTTGCGTTACATTGGCCGCGTTGCCTGCGCTGGCAGTGGCTTATTGTCCTAGTCGTCGCCTGCCTGTTCCCACTTGTGGTCAGCGCCCAGGAGCTTCCCGGCATCACCACTCAGCCGCTTGAGGATGGGGGGCAGCAGTGGTCGGTTTCCCTGCAAACCCTGTTATTTTTAAGCTCGCTGGCGTTTCTCCCCTCCATGCTGTTGATGATGACCAGCTTCACGCGCATCATCATTGTCTTGAGCTTGCTGCGGACCGCCATGGGCACACAGGCGACACCCCCCAATCAGGTGCTGTTGGGTATCGCGCTGTTTTTGACGTTTTTCATCATGTCGCCGGTGCTGGCTCAGGTATATGACACCGCCTGGGTACCGTTAAGCGAAGAAACGATCAACTTTGAGGAATTTTTGCGTTTGGCGCAGGTGCCGTTTCGTGAGTTCATGCTTGCCCAGACGCGTGAGCCTGACTTGGCACTGTTTGTCCGCCTTGCCGATGTGGGGCCAATGCAGGGGCCTGATGACCTGCCCATGCGTGTCCTGCTACCGGCATTTGTGACAAGCGAGCTGAAAACGGCTTTTCAGATCGGTTTTACAATTTTTATTCCTTTCTTGATCATTGACCTGGTGGTCGCCAGCACGCTGATGGCCCTGGGTATGATGATGGTTCCCCCCATCACCATTTCACTGCCCTTTAAACTAATGCTGTTTGTCCTGGTAGACGGTTGGCAACTGATTGTCGGTTCGTTAGCTGAAAGCTTTTATATGATATAGCCGTCACTGCGACGCTGGAGGCTACATATGACCCCTGAAATGGTCATGACGATCGCGTATCAAGGCATGCGGGTCACGTTATTTCTCGCCGGACCCATGCTGCTTGCCGCCCTGTTTACCGGTTTGATCATCAGCCTGTTTCAAGCCGCCACACAAATCAACGAAATGACGCTGACGTTCATTCCCAAAATACTGGCGGTCTTTGCCGTGCTGGTACTGGCGGGCCCTTGGCTGATTGGCCTGATCACCGACTTCACCCATCGCTTGTTCACTAATATTCCCAGCATGGTGATGTAAGCCAATGGTCGAGGTCACCTTTGCCCAGCTGCAGGCATGGCTGGTGGCGTTTATCTGGCCCTTCGCGCGTATTACCGCCTTTATGGCAGCAGCGCCCCTCTGGGGGCACTCCAGCGTACCCAATCAGGCCAAGATAGGTCTCGCCGCCGTGGTGGCGGTCGTGATCGCGCCGATTCTCCCCCCCATGCCCGACGTCCCGCTCATGTCCTGGGCCGGCGCGGGCATCATGGTCGAGCAGATCCTGATTGGCATCGCAATTGGCATGGTGATGCACATCGTATTTGCCGTCGCTCAGGCAGCGGGGGAGTTCATCGGCCTGCAGATGGGGCTGGCCTTTGCCAGCTTCTTTGACATGTCCAGCGGCACCAACATCATGGTGTTATCGCGGATCCTGTATATGATCACGCTGCTGATGTTTTTGGCACTCAACGGGCATCTGATGGTGCTGGAAACCCTGGTGATGAGCTTCCAGAGCCTGCCGATCGGCATCGGAACGCTCAACCCCAATGCCTTCGAACTACTTGCCAGGTACGCGGGCACCATCTTTGCCTCCGGCATGCTGCTGGCCTTACCGCTGGTGGGGTCGCTGCTGATTATCAATTTAGCGCTGGGTATTTTGAATCGCTCGGCACCGCAGTTAACCGTGTTTAATATCGGTTTTCCGACGTCGTTAACCGTGGGGTTAATATTATTGATGGTGCTGATGACCGACATCGAACGCTTTCTGCAGCGCCTCTTCAGTCAGGGCATCGACTTTATGCAAAGCCTGATTGATACCATGGCGCCGTTATCTTGAACGACACAACAAAAAGCCCCTTGCATAAGGCAAAGGGCGTTTCCAGCGTACGTCTTATCAGAGACTATAGGTAGTCGAACAGCGACATGCCCTTAACGTCGACAAAGGCTTTCTGCGACGCCTGCAAGCCTACCTGGCGCAAACTATATTCGGAAATGGCCTCGTTATAATCAAGATCCACCAGATCAGACAGCGTCTGCTCGTAGTTGAGGCTACGATTACTGCCCACGGCGTCAATCACATCAAGCTCATTGAGCCGTGCACCCGCTGAAGCTCGCACTGTGAGAACATTATCCAGGCTATTGTCCAAATCACGCATGGAGGTCTTGAGCGTATTTTTAAGGTCAGCTTTCTCGGTCGCGGTTTCGGCCGGTTTCTCTAAAACACGAATAGCTTCTTCCATAGTGCGAAATAGATTGGGTTCACGCTGCTCGCTACCCGCCTGTGCGACCAGAATTTCATCACCCACCTCTGGATCGCCTTTGAGGTCAACATTCAGGCCACCGAACGAAATGGTTTCACCGGAGGTATATTCTTGATCGGTAAAAGCTTCATCACCATCGGGATCGTAGGCAATCCAGTCTCCAGCACCTTCGTCGTAGGTTTGGATGCTATAGGTAGGGTTCCCAGCATCTTCATCGAACTGAATGCGATAGCTATCGCCATAGCCCTCGTCGTTAACATCGCGAACCTGAGGCCCACTAAAGGTAACGTTACCTGTATTGGCATTGTCAGCTTCAGCCACATAGCCCGCACTACTCGGCACACTCTGGAAAATGGAAATGCCATTTTCGGTGACTGGCATTAGACGAGATGCATCAACGCGCTGCTCTCGGGCCCGGTCATCACCTTGGTATACAGCTGTTTCTCCCTGTTTAACATAGGGAGGGTTTTTGTCGTTGTAGCCGCCAAACAGATAGCGTCCGTTACCATCCGTGGCATTTGCCTGACCAAGCATGGTCTCATAGACGCCTTTAAGCTCGCTGGCGATTGACTCACGATCAACATCACTCAGCGTATCGCTGGAAGCCTGGACCAGCAGCGTCTTGGCGCTGGTGATCGCATCACTCGTGCTATTGAGAATGCTTTCCGTTTGCGCCAGCGAGTTACGCGCCGAGGTGCGGGCATCTCCGTACTGTTCAGTAACGGCCTTGGCCTGATCAACGCCCACAGCGCGCGAGGCGGACTGAGGGTCGTCAGAGGGGTTTACCACACGGCGCCCGCTGGCAATTTGCTGGCTGACTTTCAAAAAATCGCTTTGCTGGCGATTCATTGACGCCGTGCTTTGCTCAAACATGGTAACGCTGCTAATACGCATGGCAGACTATCCTCGATTAACCGCGTAGATTCAGAATGGTGTCCATTATCGTGCCCGCCGTGTCGATCACCCGCGCGTTGGCCTGATAGAACTGTTGGTAGCGAATCAAGTTGGCCGCTTCCTCATCCAGATTAACCCCGGATTCAGACTGTTGGACCGCGGTTAATTGATCGGTAAGACCCTGTCTGGCGTCCAGGTTCACTTCAGTAATATTGGTCCGGTTACCTACATCGCTAACCATTGAACCATAGGCGCCACTCACCGTGGCGCTACCGCCGACAATATCCTGACTTTGCAGGTCCTGCATTGCCAGGGCGTTACGGTTGTCACCGGTATTGGCGTCGCTTAAACCGAGTGTAAACGTTGCGGTTTCACCTGCTTCAGGCAAACCGTTAAGGGTAAACGCAACGCCGTCAATTTCGACACGATCACCTTCAGCCAAGGAATCAGTAGCCGGATCGAAAGTCTCGCCGTTAACCGTTAACGTTGCAGTCGCTGGCTCAATACCGCTGACGTTACCTGTATCGTCCACCTCAAAGGCATAGTCATCTTCAACTGATAAAGCACCATCAGCCATGCTGACGCTACCAATATCCACATCGCCTCCAAACTCGGCGAAGCTACCCGCAGCAATCTTGTCGAGGTCGGAGATATTGGAATCCATTCCAGCTCCAGCACGTCGTACCGGTTGAATTTCAAACTGGTCGCCCTCTACAGGTGCCGGCGTGTTGCTAAATTCCAGGGTCAACCCGCCAAACTTCAATTGCTCATCATCATCCCAGGCGTCTTGATCAAACTCCACTACGCGACCATTGTCATTACGTGTTACGACTGGTTCGTCATTTTCGTCAAAGTTAACGGTGTAGTCAGTCGCGCGAAGTTCATCAGCACGGTCGGCATCAAAAGCCGCGCTCGTAATGGTCGCGTCACTGTTGGCATCGTAACCGTAGGTCTGAGGAGCACGAATATTGAATAAATCCCCCCCCTGGTCGCCATTAAGATCAACGCCTTGTTTATGCTGCTCGTTGACCGCCGTTGAGAGTGAAACGGCGAGCTGACCGATCTGGTTCTGGGTTTTGTCCAAGGTCTCTTCGCGGAAGCTCATCAGACCGCCCAGCGATCCTCCCGAGACCGTGTCTTCTTCGAGTTGGGTCAGGTTGCCGCCGCCGTCTCGGTAACCAATCACGGTACGCTGAGGGTCGTAATCAGCTTCCATGGTTTCCAGCTCGAAAGAATCGGTACCTGACACCAATGGCTGCCCATTAGGTAAGCTGATGTTGTAGGTCTTGCCGTCCTGTATATTGAGGCGGAGGTCCATACGCTCATTCAGATCCGACACCAACTTGTCGCGCTGATTGAGCAGACTGTTGGGCGCTTCGCCGGTGCGCGCACGTGCCAGTGCTATCTCTTTGTTCAGGCCGGCGACTTGCTCGGTGGTGTTATTGATCTGGGTAACTTCGTCTTTCAGCTGGCTGTTGATATTGGTCTGCATATCCTGCAGGTAGCTATCGAACGAGCGAAACTGGGCGCTAAGCGTTTCGACGTTACCCAGCACGCCCTGGCGAGCCGCCGGGTCGGACGGTGAACTGGCCAGGTCTTCCATCGACGAAAAGAAATTCTGCATCAACGGCGACAGCCCCGCCTCGCGGTCGGCGAGCAGGTTGTCGATCTGGCTTACCTGGTTGTAATAGGTCTCCAGCGCACTCGACTCCGTCTTGGCACTGTTGAGCTGATCAGCAACGTATTGGTTAAATTGACGTTCAATATCGTTAACCTGAACACCGCCGGTTCCCGCGCTACCCTCACCCAGCTTGGTGATTTCACGGTTGTAGCCAGGGGTATTCACATTGCTGATATTGTTACTCGTCGTGTTCAGCGAGTTTTGCGCCGCGTTTAAGCCGCTTAGCCCAACAGAAAACATGCTCATGGTTCGATTCCTTTAGCCGATATTTCTTTTATCGGCGGTGCGGTACAAAACTTGAATGCCAGCTTATCGGGAATCTGCCAGGAAGTTACCAGTATCCGGCATCGGGCCCAGGGTATTCATTACGCTCACCAGCTTGTCGGCATAGTGCGGGTCAGTGGCATAGCCACCACGCTGCAGTTCACGTGCCGCCAGCTCCGCTGAGGGGGCCTGAGTCACACCGGCATAGCGGGGATTATTGCCAATCAGGTTGGCGTAGTCAGTGAAAGCATGCTCGTAGGAGTCGTAGGCGCGGAAGGTATCCACTGTCTTTTCGCGACGGCCATTGATGTACTCATGCGTCACGACGTCAGTGGTTTCGCCATCCCAAGACTGGCCCGCCTTGATGCCAAACACATTGTGGCTGTTGCTGCCGTTCTGCTTGGCAATTTCATGCTTACCCCAGCCCGTTTCCAACGCTGCCTGGGCCAGAATCAGTTCAGCGGGCACCCCGGTGCTTTGGCTCGCCGCCTGGGCGGAAGGTGCCAGCGTTTCCATAAATTGATTCACGTGTGGCAGCTGACCGGTCGCTTGACGAGACGCCTCAGGCTGAGCAGGCTCGGCCTGCGTCGCCTGGCCCTGGCGAACCGCGTCGAGTTCGGCCATGAAATCACGTTCCGAAGGTGTATCGGGCACCTGCTTATCGCCAGGATTAAGGGGGCTATCCAGTACACGGGGGGTGCCACGTGGAATGCCGGCCATCAGCGCCTGCATCTGCTCGTCATCACTGGATGAGCCCCCTTCACCTTTGGGAACCAAACCTTGCCTTTCAAGCTGTTCGACCAATGCATCCGCCAGGCCAACCCCCCGCGAGGCGATGACCTGTGACCACTGCTGGTCCAGCATCTTTTGGTAGGTATCGGTGGAGCTGCTGTTCATCAACCCAGACTCGGGAATCGCATCGCGCATGCTTTTCATCATCATCTGCACGAAAAGCGCTTCAAACTGCTGCGCGGCTGACTGGACACCCGCTTCCGGATCAACTTTCGCCGTGTGCTGCATGCGCTGAAAGCCCTGCATATCAAGCGCGAACTGATTGCTCATATCATTGGCGTTCATCAGATGATCTCCAACTCGGCACGCAGCGACCCTGAAGCTCTCAATGCCTCAAGGATCGACATCAGATCCTGCGGCGTAGCGCCGAGAGCGTTTAGCGCGTTCACCACTTCGTTCAGGTCAGCGCCTTCGACCACCTGCAGGTAGGCTTCCTGTTCTTCTATGTCGATATCAGTGTCGGGGACAACCGCCGTTTCACCCTCCCCAAAGGGCGACGGCTGACTGACGCCGAACTGGGTATCGATGGTGATGGACAGGTTGCCATGGGCAACCGCCGCTTCGCGTAAGGTCACTGCGCTGTTCATGACCACGGAGCCGGTACGCGCATTGAGCACCACCCTTGCAGGCGCGTCCATGGGCGTGACGTTGACGTTCTCGACCCGCGCCATAAAATTGACTCGCTCATTGTCATCGGATGGGCCATCAAGTGCGATCACGCGGCCATTGCGTCCATACGCCACCGACCGACCAAACTCGTTATTAATCGCAGTGACCATCCGCTGAACAGTGCCATAATCGGCGTCATCCAGCTGTAGCTCCAGCATCCCACCATTGCCGCCGAGGTTAAGCGGTACCTCCTGCTCGACCATTCCGCCGTTGGGAATTCGGCCGGTGGCCTGCTGGTTGATCTGCACGCTGCTGCCGCCCCCTTCAGCGCCTGCGCCACCTACCAGCATATTGCCCTGAGCAATAGCGTAGGTGTCGCCATCCGCCCCTTTCATTGGCGTCATCAACAGCGTGCCGCCCCGCAGGCTCCGCGCATTGGCGATCGACGAAACCACGACGTCAAGACGCTGGCCAGGACGTGAAAACGGGGGTAAATCGGCTGTTACCATGACCGCAGCGACGTTACGCAACTGCAGGTTCGTCCCAGACGGTACCGTCACACCCAATTGTGACAGCATGTTCGTCAGACTTTGGCTGGTAAAAGGCGCCTGCGTGGTCTGATCGCCAGTGTTATCAAGACCAACCACCAGCCCGTAACCGACCAGTTGGTTATCCCGAACACCCGAGAAGCTTGCCAATTCGCGTATGCGCTCAGCCTGCACCGGCAAGGCCATCAAGCAGGCAAGGCCCACGATACAAAGCTGCCAAAATCGTTTCGCCAGCGTTGGCGTCTTCATACGTTGCATGTCAATGACCATTGTCTGCGGTGCGACTAGAAAGGCGACACATTAAGGAAGAAACGCTGCAACCAGCCCATATGCTGCGCTTCGTTAATGTAGCCGTCTCCGACATATTCAATCCGCGCATCCGCCACCTGAGTGGAAGGCACTGTATTTTGCGCCGTCACAGTGCGTGGGTTCACAACTCCAGAAAAGCGAATGAACTCAGTGCCTTGGTTGATGGCGATTTGTTTTTCGCCCCTGACACGCAGATTACCGTTATTTACGACTTCCAGTACCGAGACGGTAATCGTACCGGTAAAGGAGTTATTGGCCTGGGAGCCGCCTCCGCCTGAGAAGTCGCTTTGACCATCGACCTCGAAACCATATTCAGCCAGGGTTTCAAGGGCATCCGGCAAGGCGCCAAATTCAAGGCTGGCGCTTCCATCACGATCGGCATTGGATTCAGAGTTCTTGCTGGCGCTCACTTCTTCATCGAGCACAATCGTCAGAATATCGCCGACCGCTCTTGGACGACGGTCTTCAAACAACGGCTGATACCCGCGGCGTGCTTGATAAATCGAGCCGTTAGGTGCCGGTGGTGGACGATCAATGATATCGATCTGCTCCTGTTCGCCCACCACTGACGCCCTCGGAATCTGCGCACAACCAGCGACCACCAACAGAAAACATGCCAGCCCGGCCACTGCCAACCGTCGCGAAATACTTTGTCGTTGCAACATGAACCAACCTGTCAGTAAACGGCGTTACAGCTGGCCTAGGCGCGCCAACATTTCATCGCTGGTCGAGACGGCCTGGCTATTAATCTCATAAGCCCGCTGGGTCTGAATCATGTTGACCATTTCTTCGACGACGTTAACGTTCGACGTCTCAACGTAGCCCTGGGACAGGCGACCAGCGCCATTCATGCCCGGCATATTTTGATTCGGCACGCCCGAGGAACCCGTTTCCTGATAGAGGTTTCCACCCATGCTTTGCAGACCGGCGGGATTGATAAAGGTACTGACATTGATCTGGCCGACCTCGTTGGCCTCATTGTCTCCCGGCTGACGAACGCTCACCGTACCGTCCTCACCCACGCTGACCGAGAGTGCGTTTTCGGGGATGAAGATCGCCGGCTCCAGCGGATAACCGTTGGCCGTTACCATCTGACCGTTTTCGTTTAGCTGAAAGCTGCCGTCGCGGGTGTAGGCGGTCGTGCCATCCGGCATCAGTACCTCAAAAAAGCCCTCGCCATTGATCGCCAAATCGCGTGAGTTTTCGGTTTGCTCCAAGCCGCCCTGAGTATGAAGACGTTCCGTAGCGACGGCACGAACACCTGTACCCACCTGCATGCCGGACGGCAGCCGATCCTGGACGTTATTTTGTGCGCCTGGCTGACGCATATTCTGGTACAGCAGGTCTTCAAACACCGGACGTGAGCGCTTGAAACCATTGGTGCTGACGTTGGCCAGGTTGTTGGAAATTACATCCAACTTGGTTTGCTGGGATTCCAGGCCGGTTTTGGCCGTCCACAATGACGAGATCATAAAAGTGCCCTCTTGGCTGACAAAGCGTTATCAGCCCTGAATCGATAACATGCTGTTCGCTCGCTGGGCGTTTTCGTCCGCTGAGCTCAACATCTTCATTTGCATATCGTAGCGGCGCGCCGCATCTATCATAGTGACCATGGTGTCTACAGCGCTGACATTGCTGCCCTCTAGCGCGCCGCTCACAAGCGTGGCGTCCTCATCGGCCACGAGCCCGCCGGGCTCGCCATCCTCATTGGGCGGCGCACGGAAAAGCCCATCTTCGCCGCGCACAAGCTCACCTTCCTCGGGCGTCACCAACTTGATACGACCAACATTGACCAGCGCTTCGGGGCCTTCCCCTTGGGGGATGGCGCTTATCGTGCCATCCGCGCCAATAGATACCTGAGCCCCTTGAGGCACCACTACGGGACCGCCATCACCCGCTACGGGCTGGCCGACCCCGTTCATTAATACGCCGTCACTGTCGATTTGCAGGTCACCACGACGGTTATACGTTTCATCGCCGTCTTCATCCAGCACCGCCATCCAGGCATCGTCCTGCATGGCTACGTCCAGCGAGCGGCCGGTACGTTCGATCGGACCTTGGGTATAATCGGTACCCGGCGTAGTTGTCACCGCCGAGGCGCGGGTAGGCAGCAAGGCATCACCCTCTACAGGCACGGAGCGCGCTGCCTGCAGCTGAGCGCGAAAGCCCGATGTGGCAACGTTCGCCAGGTTATTGCTCACGACCGACTGCTGATCCATCGTATGCTTGGCGCCACTCATGGCGGTATACAGCATTCTATCCACGCCCTTACTCCCTTAAATCCCGTCAGCCGTTAGAGGTTGATGATGGTCTGCAACAACTCATCCTGGGTACTGATGGTTTGCGAGTTGGCCTGGTAAGCGCGCTGGGCAACGATCATATCGACCAATTCAGCCGCCATGTCGACGTTGGAGGTTTCCACGGCACCTGGTTCGATCAAACCGCGCTGGCCGGTACCTGGAGCGCCGACCAATTCCTGACCGGATGAGGCTGTCGCGGTCCAAAGGTTATCGCCATTGGGGCTTAAGCCTTCAGGGTTACGGAAACTCACTAGAGCAACCTGGCCCGCCGCACGCGACTCTTCGTTAGAGTAGTTACGCATGATCGACCCATCGTCTTCGATGGTCACGCCCACCAAAGAACCCGAGGTATAGCCATCTTGTGTCAGATCATTGACGGTAGAGCTATCGGCAAATTGAGTAGAGCCTGCAAAATCGACCTGGATTTGTTGAGAAGTTAACTCAGCACCAAATTCAGTTTCTCCAGCGCCTGCTGTAAAATTACCGTCCGCATCTACAGTGCCATCTGGGTTGTCTAAATTAAGTTCAAAGGCATCAAAGTCACCACTCAAGCGACCATCCGAAGTGAACTCGAAATCATCAGTCGCAATATCGGTAAAGCCGTAATTTGGCGATCCGGCGGGGCCACCTGACATACGCGCATCGACTTGCCACTCATTGGCCGCCGTTTTGCTAAAATACATGGTCAGGTTGCGCGCATTGCCCTGGGAGTCGTAAATCGTGCCGTTGGTAGAGTAGGAGTATTGGCTGGAATCCAAACCGTTAGCCACTGCTTCAGCGTCAATACCTGTGGTATCAACCACTTCCTCTTCCGCATCCAGGTTTAATGCGACGTCAAGATTTTCTGTAGCACTAGCTGCCAAATCGCCCGCATCGACGCTGAGTGCTTCCACATCGCCGCCACCTTGAACATTACCCTGATCATCTGCCGGGTAGCCCATAATCTGGGCACCTTGGGCATTTACCAAATCGCCATTGGCAGTCATGGTCAGTTGGCCGTTGCGTGAGTAGCCAATCTCGCCATTGGGCTGCTGGAAGCGGAAAAAGCCTTCGCCGGCAATTGCCAGGTCCATATTGCGGTTCGATGACTCGATATTGCCCTGGTTAAAATTCTGCAACGTGGCCGATGTGCGCGTACCCAACCCAATGCGTGACTCAGCGTACACATCGGCGAACTGCACGTTTGAGCTTTTAAAACCCACTGTCTGCGAGTTTGAGATATTGTTGCCAACGGCACCCAGCTTGTCTTGTTGGGCGTTCAGACCACTTAATGCTTGTGAAAAACTCATGATAGTCCCCTGCTAAATCGATTAATTAGTGTTGGTTCAGAGAATTTGTTTGACTTGATCAAGTGTCACCTGGCCGTAGATGCCACCAAGATCCAAACGGACTTCGTCTCCCGATGCAGACGGTGTTACGCCTTGCACCTGGGCGTAGTTCAACGCTTCTGACTCAATCTTTTCACCGTCAGCATCCGTGGCTTTGTAGCTCACATTGTATGAACCAGCTGGCACTGCAGCACCATCGTTGTTTTGTCCATCCCAACTGAAGGACTCAACACCTTCACTTACACCTTCTACATTATTCCGATAAACTACTTCACCAGCCTTGTTGGTCACCGTAATTTCGACGTTATCTGCTGGCTTATCCAGTTCAATTCCAAAGGGGGTCGCATAGCTGCTGCCATCTTCATTAGTACCCACCTTGACCTGATTACCAGGCACCAGCACGGCATTACCAATCAGCCCTGAGGCTTGCAGCATCTGCGACGCATCCATCTGCTCGGTGATGCCATTAAGCGTATCGTTCAATTCTTCGATGCCGCTGACCGTGTTGATCTGTGCCAGTTGAGACGTCATCTCCGAGTTTTCCATCGGATTCAGCGGATCTTGATTTTCCAGCTGGGTGATCAGTAACGTCATGAAGCTTTCACGCAGTTCTTCCGACTGACGAGCCGGAAGCCCATTTGACCCGCCGCCGTTCACATTACTGAGCACACTTGTGTCGATATTCATGGCTTATCCTTCACCCAGCGAGAGTGTTTGCATCATCATCTGTTTACTGGTGTTAAAGACCTCAACGTTGGCTTGATAGGACCGCGAGGCGGAAATCATATTGACCATCTCATGGACAGGCTCAACGTTTGGCTTGGCAACATAGCCATCTTCATCTGCAGCAGGGTGATTGGGCATATATTCAAGCCGCAGCGGCGAGTCATCCTCGACCACCTCGGTGACACGAACACCCCCTACGCCATAGCGTGAGTTATTACCTTGCGATTCGAACATGACCTGCTTGGCACGATAGGTTTCGCCGTCCGGGCCCGCCACGCTGTCTGCGTTGGCCATGTTGCTGGCGGTCACATTCATCCGCTGCGACTGGGCGCCCATGGCAGAACCCGCAATATCAAATGCAGAAAACATCGACATAGTGTGTCTCCTAACCTTTACTCACCAGATTATTCTGGTTGCATGGCATTTTTGAGCCCTTGGATCCGGCTATTCATTATCGTAAGGCCAGCCTGATAGCGCACTGCGTTATCGGCAAACTGTGAGCGCTCACGGTCCATCTCGACGGTGTTACCATCCAGGCTGGGCTGGCTGGGCGTCCGGTAAAGCAAATCAGCATTGCCACCTCCAGCGGGTGCAGGCCCTTGACCCTCAAGATGATTTCCCGATGTTCGCGACAGCGCCAAGCCACCGTTATTGCCGCCTTGCTCACGCTGACCACCTTCAACGGCTTTTTTCAGCTCACTGGCAAAGTCGATATCCCGCGCTTTATAGTTCGGGGTATCAGCATTGGCAATATTCGCGGAAAGCACTTCATGCCGTGCCTGTCGCAACCCCAGCGCTTGCTGGTGGTAATTCAAGGAAGATTCTAATTGGTCAATCATGCCTATCCTCGCTCGCTGAGAGGCAAAATAGAATTTATTGATGATGAAGAATACGCCGAGGCTTGTCAGCCTAAAGCATGGAACAACCCTCGTTTCACCCATTAATTCTTGTGATAATCCTCATGCGTTTTCGCTAGAATTGATAGGAGTATTAATACGCCCCCTTCATTGAGCATCCTTCCCTATGCGTCGATCGCCGCTGGTTTTGGGGCTATGCATTTCGTCACGCTCTTTACGTGACATAGTGCTGGCCAGCATGTCGTTATTTATTTTCATACCGATCGCTAGCGCCTCAGAAACAAAACACGATGCGCTGATGGAAAGCGTGCATCAGTTTCTCTACCAGGAGACACAGTCGCTCGGCAGCGAAGTGGTGATAGACCTGCGCGAACCCTCGCCACACCTGCCCGCCTGCACCAATCCGGAACCGTTTCTCACCAATCAAAACGATGCCCCGCTTGGACGTGTTTCTGTGGGGGTCCGTTGCGGCACCGATAGCCGCCAAGTCCGCTACCTACAAGCAGAAGTAGACGTCATCGGGAGCTACATGGTGGCAGCAGTGGATATTGAGCGTGGCACGCAAATAACACCCGATATGCTGGCAGAAGAAGACGGTAATTTAGGTGATCTCTCATCACGCGCGATTACCCAGCCCGACGACATCGTGGGTAAAATCGCACGCCGCCCGATTGCTAGCGGCACAACGTTTCAGACACACTTCGTCCAGGCTCCCCTGCTGGTTGAACGAGGGCAGCGCGTCAGAGTCATAGCAGAGGGGTCTTCCTTTCGTGTTTCCCGCGAAGGTGAAGCGCTCGATGATGGCGCTATGGACGAGGAAGTCAGGGTGCGTTTTGGTTCTCGCGAAGTGCTCACCGCACGCGTGATTGAACGCGGCACGCTGATAGTCGATTTTTAACTGAATGGCTAAAGTTTTACTCGGGGGCGCCGATAGTTCACGTAATCCGCGCATCGCGCGCTCAACGTTGACGATGAGGCAAACAACGTGAAAATTGATAACGTCAATAATCCACTGCTTCGCTCCAATCCTGCACTGCAGCGCGAAGATAACCAAAAAGTGGGTAGTTCGCCATCTGCCACACCTGATGCCGAAGCGAAAGGCTCGACTCAACTCAGCACACAGGGTGCTGATGAAACGTATGATATCGACAGCGCTAAAGTCGAAGAAATTCGTGATGCTATCCGTGATGGCCGACTCGAAATCCGTGCTGATCGCATCGCGGATGGCCTTATTGACAACCTTCGCGAGTCCCAGGAGTAAGCTATGAGCCTCGCCAGCTTGTTGACTGACCAGCAGCAGCGTGTCGATGCGTTGATCACACTGCTGACCAACGAGCAAAATCTGCTAACCCAAGGCGATATCGACGGCGACGCCCTTGCTGAGGTGGCGCACCAGAAGCAGCAACTGCTTACAGAACTGGAGCGCATTGAGTCTCTTAGACGTAATGTGCAAAAGCGCCTGGGGTACGAAAGTGGCGCACTTGGCGCTAAAGCGGCGGCGCAGGATGCAGGTTGTACAGATGCCTGGCAGCATCTGCTGGAAAAAAGCGAACGCGCTGCCCGCATGAACGCCCTTACCGGCAAAATGCTGTCATTACGCATGCAGCACAATCAGCAAATGCTCGACTACATCCGCCAGATAGCTGAAAAAACACTCTACACGCCCTCCGGCCACAACTCTGCTCAATCAGGTAAGATCAACGCATCTGCGTAGCCCTTAAAAACTAGACAAAGCTTTTACATGGCGGTTAAATCACTGAACGTGCTTCCGTTTCTTTACGCCATGGGATTATCGATGCTGCCTCATTTACCTAACCAGTTCACCGCCCTCGTAACAGGTGCATCAGGTGGAATTGGTAATGCCTTCGTCAAACACCTTCTCTCCTTACCTCAAACAGGTCATATTTTTGCCGTCAGTCGCCAGCCGCTTCTGCTGCAGGATGAGCGCCTTACCCAGGTAGACCTCGATGTTTCTCAGGAAGAAGATCGCCGCGCGCTTGCAAGAAAGCTCAACAACGTACCCGTTCATTTGTTTTTCAATGCCATCGGCGTTCTGCATGACGCCTCACAAGGTCTTAAGCCCGAAAAGCGCCTGGATCGGCTGACGCTTGAGGGACTCTCCCAGGTCATGCAGACCAATGCGTTTATACCGGCTTTATTAATCTCGGCGATTCAGTCTTCTCTACAAGGATCCCACCCCAGCATTATTGCCAGCCTGTCGGCACGCGTTGGCTCGATCAGCGATAACCATCTAGGCGGATGGTACAGCTACCGTGCCAGCAAAGCAGCGCATAATATGCTGATGAAGACCACGGCTATCGAGCTTTCACGCCTCAACAAACAGTCGATTGTGCTCTGCCTGCACCCTGGCACGACGGATACACCGCTCTCCCAGCCTTTCCAGACCCGAGTGCCCAACGGCAAGCTGTTCACACCTGAATTCGTCGCGTCGCAGTTAATTGATGTCATGGCCAAGCGTACACCTGACGACACGGGAAGCTTCTGGGACTGGGCAGGCGAACCTATCGAGTGGTGAGACACACAGCAAAAAGCCCCGAACACTGTGCCCGAGGCTTTCCTTTCTCCCAACAAAAAACCCAGCCGATTGGCTGGGTTTTCTGTGGTATGGGTGCCTGACGACCGGGGCGGCCTTCCGCTACTCTACTTGGGAGACCCCTTGTTTTCTTCTGTACCAATAAAAAGCCCCAGCTTCGTTGGAAGCTGGGGCTTTGGTATAGGTGCCTGACGATGACCTACTCTCGCATGGGGAGACCCCACACTACCATCGGCGCGAAGCGGTTTCACTGCTGAGTTCG
>NZ_LJZS01000028.1 GCF_001314875.1 Halomonas sp. HL-48 | reverse complement strand
CTCAGCAGTGAAACCGCTTCGCGCCGATGGTAGTGTGGGGTCTCCCCATGCGAGAGTAGGTCATCGTCAGGCACCTATACCGCAGAAAACCCAGCCAATCGGCTGGGTTTTTTGTTGGGCGGAAGGAAAGCCCCAAGCACAGTGTGTCCGGGGCTTTTTTACGGGCGTACACCCGCTACCAATGCAGGCTTTGTTTATTTATCTGGCTGACTTTTGTGTCAGAATGCGGCTCTCAAGGAGGAATGCCATGACACAAATGCGCTGGGAACAGTTACTTTCCCCTAAACGGCTCCACGACCAACGTTCGGCAAGCACCCGCGAAATCGGCCGCAGCCCGTTTCACAAAGATCATGATCGCATCGTCTTTTCGGGTTCCTTCCGGCGCCTGGGGCGCAAGACTCAGGTCCATCCACTGACAGAAAATGACCACATTCATACCCGTTTGACGCACTCGCTGGAAGTCGGCTGTGTGGGCCGTTCCTTGGGAATGATCGTCGGCGAGCTGCTCCGTGATCGGTTACCGGAGTGGATCACGCCTGCAGATCTGGGTGTCATTGTTCAAACCGCCTGTTTGGGGCACGACATTGGTAACCCGCCCTTTGGGCATGCCGGCGAGTATGCCATTCGTGACTGGTTTCAGCGGGCCCAAGGCAGCGGTTTGCTGGATGGGTTGGCTGACGCCGAACGCGAAGATCTGCTTACCTACGAAGGCAATGCACAGGGTTTTCGTGTGATTACCCAGATCGAATATAACCAGTTCAATGGCGGTATGCGGCTATCAGCCGCCACGCTGGGTGCGCTGCTTAAATACCCCTGGACCGTTCGCTATAGCGGTCGAGCGGGCAAGTTCGGGGCTTATCAGTCAGAGCAGGCGCTGCTCAAAGAAGTGGCTGACGCTGTGGGGCTATTGCCTCAAGGCGAGCAGCGCTGGTGTCGGCACCCTTTGGCCTGGCTGGTCGAAGCCGCTGATGACATCTGTTATGCCCTGCTGGATCTGGAAGACGGTCTGGAAATGGGCATTCTGCGCTACGAAGAGGTGGTGGAGGTGTTGCGCCAGATTGCCGGTGAATTTCCGCCTGAGTACGCCGAGATGCAAGCGCGCAACGTTTCCCAGCGCCGTCGAATCGCGCTGCTGCGCGGTGCGGCAATGGAGCGTGCTGTCAACGATGTTGGCGCCGTGTTTGTGCAACACGAGCAAGCGCTGTTGAACGGTACGCTCAAGGACGACCTGCTTGAACTGTGCCATCCGGATTTAGGCTGGGGGGTGAGAGCGGCGAAGCAGCTGGCTCGCGAGCGGATTTTCCAGAATGAACGTAAAGCCAAGCTGGAAATCGGCGCTTACACCACCCTGGGTATATTGCTTGAAGCCTTTATTGGCGCGGCCCACGAGCTTCACCATACTGGCCATAGTTCGTTTAAGCATCAGCGGGTATTGGCGCTAATCGGTGAGAACACGCCGTTGGCCTCCTGGCCGCTCTATGATAGCTACCGGCGCATGCTCGATTTTATCGGCGGCATGACGGACCATTACGCCGTCGATCTGGCTCAGGAGATGGGCGGACGCTTGCGGGGCGACTAGGGCGTTATACCGATGGCTGACGCAGGTGGGTCAATTCCATAAGCTTGGCGCGCTCAAGCAGGGTGTTGATAATCTTGTCGTGGATCGGGTCGCTGAGCTGCCCTGGGGTCAATTCGGTCAGCTGTTTTGAAAGCATATTGCCGCTGACCACCAGGATGTCAGGGGCGGCGTCATCGATATCGATCTCCCAGCCGGGCAACACCAGCACGCCGCGAACGGGAATCGGAACGCCGCAGCGCTGCTCCAGCCAATGGCTAAGCCAATTAACGCCTTGGCGGGTTTTATGCAGTGGGCGACGCTCTTGCCAATAGGGAAAGCGGAGGCGCTCGCGTTCAACGGCAACGACATTCTGCTCACGCCCAACATGATTGATAGGCACAGTGCGCGCCCGAGTTTCGACCACAAAAACCCCATGCGGGGTGACCACCACGTGGTCAATCGTGAAACTGTCCGTTGGCACATCATGAAACACATAGTAGGGGTGAGCATCGGGGCGAATGAGTCGCTCAAGCTCCTGCCCCACCGCAAGCTCGCAGGCCAGGCCCAGCTTCAGTCGACGAATGCGTTGGTAGTCGCGCACCAACAGCAATGAAAAAGCCAGCACCAGCAGCGTGCTAAGCAAGCCATAGAGCGCCCATTCGACCCAGTCCTGCTTATCGACAAACAGCATCCGCCCCATGCCGTAGACCAGTGGCGCAAGGCTCACCAGAGGGCCTAGAGCGCCATTGAGAAACAGGCTCGAAAAGGCCTGATCCAGCCGGTGGCGCAACGCCTGGCCGGGTTCGCGTAATGGCGTATCGAAAGGCGAGTGCACGCGGGCATCATGGAGGCTGCGCAGCGCCAGGACGATGCCCCCCATTGCTGCCATCGGTAAGAGAAAAATCAGTGGGAGCAGATATTCTAGCCAGATCATTTCAATGCCCTAGTGCAGCGTGACGGCACAGTGACGGTCCTGCAGGATATGGATCAGCCACCAGCCAGTTTGACGTGGTAGCCGCGCGCAGTGAGTTCCTGCTTCAGGCTATCGCGATGGTCACCTTGTATTTCAATGATGCCGTCTTTCACCGCGCCACCCGTGCCACAGTATTTTTTAAGTTCTTTAGCGAGCACTTTAAGATCCGCCGTCGTCAGGGGAATGCCGCTCACTGTGGTAACGCCTTTACCTTTACGGCCACTGGTTTCGCGTCGAATGCGCACGACGCCATCCAGCGCGGCAATACGTGCTTGCTCGCTATCAGCGTCGCAGCGGCAACCGTCAAGAGGTTCACGGCAAGCGGGGCAAGTATTGCCCGTGTCGGTGGAATACACCAATCCACCCAGCTGGTCGCGTAATGAAGCCATGACGTTATTTTCCTTCAGAGTAATAAGGCTCGGTCGTCGGACTCACTTCCTTGCTCAACTGCCGGACGACGGCAGGTAGCTGAAACATACTGCTAATCATAATGGCGTTTTCCGGCGTGGTCTCGGCATCTGGAAAACGATTCAAATGGATAACGGTCATTCCCGCATCCAGTGCCGCGCGCACGCCCACCAGTGCATCGTCAATCGCAATGCAATTGGCCGCGTTGAACCCCATGATACTCGCTGCATGGAGGTGCAGACAGGGCTCGGGCTTCCAGCAGTTGGCGGTGTAACCGCTGAAGAGACGCTCGGCAAAGTAGTGGTCGAGGCCTGTTGCCTTGAGCGCGGTGCGAATCTTGGGTTCTGGCCCATTGGACACCACGGCGCTCGGATAAGCGGATAATTGCTGAAGCGCTTCTTTAGCTCCGGGGATCGTTGTCAGTTCCTGGGCCAGCCGCTTGGTCAGGTTGGCGCGCATAGCGCTTTCCATGCTGTCCAACTGGTCGTTGCTGACGTCGCCATGGCGTGCCTGAAGCTGAGCGACGATATTGCGAAAGCGCGCGCCGCGAAACTCACCCAGATAATCCGATGGCAAAAAAGGCAGCCCCACGCTGTTAAGCCCTGTCGACATCTCTTCGGCAAGTAGAGGCTCACTATCGACCAGGGTGCCATCGCAATCAAATAACAACAGGGGGAGCGGCATGGGATTTCCTAGCAGTGACATGGCAGCTGCAGTGACAGAACGAATAGACCACAAGGCTATTGAACGAGATTTTAGCGCTTTTGTGAACAGTGTTCTGTAATTTTTTGCTTGGCTGTCACCGTATGCTGATTCAGGTTGACCTAAAACGCGTGGCCAGCTTGCCAGTTTTGACCGTTTATTGAGCGGTATTTTTACGTTTTATAGCGTAGGCGCGAGGCGCGAAATGACGTGCTAAGCTGTACTACCACAATAAGGAGACCGTGACGATGCGATTAACCCCCTGGATCATGCCATTTGCGTTTGCTGCCGCCATGCTGGCCGCCACTAGTGCGGCAACAGCTGATGAACATGAGCACGAGCCTCTCGACGATAAAGCGCTCGAGGAAGAATATGGCATTAAAGAAGGCGCTGTGAAGCGGGACGAGGAAGACCGTAGCAGCGACACCTCTGAGTCCGAGAGTAACGGCGCTGAAGAAGAAGAGGAAGAAAATGAGGAAACCTCAGCCGGAACGGGCGGCACCGGCGATGCGAATACCGATAACGAAGAAAGTGACGACAGCGAAAGCGACGCTGAAGACGAAGAGTAAGTGTCCCATTAAATAAGCGTCCATTAAAAAGACGGCCAAGTTGGCCGTCTTTTTTAGTTGGTACTGCCATACATCATGCCGGCGTTACTTTACCTTAGGTGCCAGCTCGCCACGCTCGTAGCGCTGGTACATGGTTTCCAGGCTGATCGGCTTGATCTTGCTGGCATTGCCCGCGGTGCCAAAGGCTTCATAACGCGCAATACACAGCTCACGCATGGCCGATACCGTTTCCTTGAGGAATTTACGCGGATCGAATTCTGATGGATTCTCTGCCAGGAAGCGACGCACTGCACCGGTAGACGCCAGACGCAGATCAGTATCGATGTTGACCTTGCGTACACCGTGCTTGATGCCCTCAACGATCTCTTCGACGGGCACCCCGTAGGTCTCAGGGATCTGGCCGCCGTACTGGTTGATGACGTCCAGCCACTCCTGGGGCACGGAAGACGAGCCGTGCATGACCAGGTGGGTATCGGGAATACGCGCGTGGATTTCCTTGATGCGCTGGATCGACAGCGTGTCGCCCGTCGGCGGCTGGGTGAACTTGTAAGCACCGTGGCTGGTACCGATGGCAATCGCCAGCGCGTCCACGTGGGTGGCCTTGACGAACTCAGCGGCCTCCTCCGGATCGGTGAGCAGCTGCTCCATGCCGAGCTTGCCTTCGGCACCGATGCCGTCTTCCTCACCGGCCATGCCGGTTTCCAGGCTGCCCAGGCAGCCCAGCTCGCCTTCGACGGACACGCCGCAGGCGTGGGCCATGTCGACGGCACGACGCGTCACGTCGACGTTGTACGCGTAATCTGTCGGCGTCTTGCCGTCTTCTCCCAGCGAGCCGTCCATCATCACCGAAGAGAAGCCGAGCTGAATGGAGCGCTGGCATACCGCCGGGCTGGTGCCGTGATCCTGGTGCATGACGACTGGGATGTGCGGAAACTCTTCAACGGCCGCAAGGATCAGGTGGCGCAGAAAAGGCGCGCCCGCGTACTTACGGGCTCCGGCGGAGGCTTGCACGATGACCGGCGAATCGGTGGCATCGGCCGCTTCCATGATGGCGCGCATCTGTTCCAGGTTGTTAACGTTGAACGCCGGAATGCCGTAGCCGTATTCGGCAGCGTGGTCGAGCATTTGGCGCATGCTGATCAAAGCCATGGGGTTACCTTATCTGTGTTGTCTAGACGGGTTAGCAGGGTAAACGGGTGCAGCGAGCGTTATTAGTTCGAGATGTTAACGGTTAACCGCGCTGGGCGGCCGCCTCGAGCGCTACGACGGCAGGCAGCGGCTTACCCTCGACGTACTCGAGAAAGGCGCCGCCGCCGGTTGAGATATACGAAACACGATCGGCAATGGCGTATTTATCAATGGCCGCCAAGGTATCACCGCCGCCAGCGATGGAGAAAGCGTTGCTGTCGGCAATGGCGTGAGAGATGACCTCGGTGCCCTTGCCAAACTGGTCAATTTCAAAGACACCGACCGGCCCATTCCAGAGAATCGTGCCGGCATCTTTCAGCAGGCTGGCCAGGTGCGCGGCGGTGTCAGGACCGATATCCAGGATCATGTCATTATCTGCCACCTGATCCACGGGCTTGACCACGGCATCGGCGGATTCCGAAAACTCGGTGGCCACCACGACATCGGTGGGCAGCGGAATGGCGACTTTATCCATCAGCGCTTTGGCCTGGCCGACTAAATCCGCCTCATGGAGCGATTTGCCCACATTATAGCCAGCAGCGGCAATAAAGGTGTTGGCGATCCCGCCGCCGACAATCAACTGGTCGCATTTTTCAGAGAGGGCGGTCAGTACGTCCAGCTTGGTCGAGACCTTGGAACCGCCGACAATCGCGGTCATCGGGCGCGCAGGGTTAGCGAGGGCCTTTTCGAGAGCCTCCAGTTCCTGCGCAAGCAATGGACCGGCACAGGCCTGGGCCGCAAAGCGCGCAACGCCATGGGTCGAAGCCTGGGCGCGATGCGCCGTACCGAAAGCGTCCATCACGAAAATATCGCACAGCGCGGCGTATTGCCTGGCGAGCTGCTCGTCGTCTTTCTTCTCGCCGATGTTGAAGCGGACGTTTTCCAGCAGGGCAACCTCGCCGTTGGCAAGCGAGGGCGCGCGGTCGAGATAGTCGGTGATCAGCGCAACGGGGCGGCCCAGCAACTCGCCAAGATGCGCGGCGACGGGCGCCAGTGAAAACTCGTCGGCGGGATCACCTTCCGTTGGACGCCCCAGGTGGCTCATCAACAAGACTTTCGCGCCGGCCTCGGCGGCGGCTTGAATACTTGGCAGTGCCGCTCGCAGACGTGCATCGCTGGAAACACGCCCGTTCTTGATCGGTACGTTGAGGTCTTCACGAATCAGTACGCGTTGCCCTTCCAAAGGCAGGTCGGTCATTTTTTGCACGTTCATGTGAGCGTTTCCTCGTGTTCAAGCGGATGAAAAGTCATGGTGCGGCCCCGCTCGCCTAGCGGGCGTTATCAGCCGTAAGGGTCGCCAGACGCTGCGTGATATCCAGCATACGGTTGGCAAACCCCCACTCATTATCAAACCAGCACAGCAGTTTGACCAAGCGCTTACCTGCCACCCGCGTCTGCGTGGCGTCTAGGATGCCAGAGCGCGGGTCGTGATTAAAATCAATCGATGCCATGGGCGCTTCGGTATAGCCCAGCACGCCGGCCAAGCGCTGTTGGCTGGCGTCATAGAGTAGCCTGTTGACCTGCTCAGCATCAGTGTCCTGGCACACAGTCAGGGCGGCATCCATAGCCGATACATTGATCGTGGGCACCCGCACGTGGAGGCATTCAAAGCGTCCGGCAAGGCTTGGCATCAAGCGGCTAATGCCTAAGGCGAGCCCGGTATCCACCGGCACGATTGACTGCATCGCCGAGCGTGCCAGCCGAAGATCGGTTTGATGGTAAGCATCGATCACCGGCTGGTCATTCATCGCTGAGTGAATCGTGGTGGTGACCCCGTGCTCGAGGCCCAGCGCCTTGTCCAGCACGGTGAGCAGGGGGATCAGGCAGTTGGTGGTGCACGAAGCGGCCGACAGAATGCGCGACGAGCGCGACAGTTCGTCTTCGTTGATGCCCCAGACAATGGTGGCGTCGACATCGCTTTCGGCGGGCTGGGAAAACAGCAGTCGCTTCGCGCCGGCCGCTAAATGCTGCTCGGCGGTGGCACGATCCTTGAAGCTGCCCGAGCATTCCAACACCAGGTCGATATTCAGTTCCGCCCAGGGAAGTGCCTGGGGATCTGGTTCGCAGAGGACATGAATACGCTGGCCATTGATCACCAGCGCCTTGCCGTCGTTATCCACGTCGCCTGGGAAGCGGCCGTGAGTGGTGTCGTAGCGAGTCAGGTAGGTAATGGTTGCCAGATCAGACAACTCGTTAATCGCCACCAGTTCGATGTCAGCGTGGCCGCGCTCGATCAGTGCGCGCAGGACGCATTGGCCTATGCGCCCGTACCCGTTGATAGCGATGCGATACCTTGTGGAATTTGCCATGTCGCGAGGCGGCTCTTGAAAAGTGAAGCTGGGCCACAGTGGGCGCGAAAGAAGGCGCGATGATAGCGTATTTCAGCGGTCGATGCTTACCCGGTGCCCATGCCGACGAGCCGCCAGGCGAGCGGCAAGAGTAGGGCGGTAAAGATACCGGTGAGGCTCATGCCCAACGAGGCAAAGGCGCCAGCGATGCGGCTTAGCTCAAACGCCCTGACGGTCCCGATGGCGTGGCCATTGAGGCCCAGCGCGAAACCGATGATGCGCTCGTCGTCGATGTTCAATAGCCGCGCGGCCAGGCTCACAAAGGGAATCGTCGCGACGCCCGTGACCAGCAGGGCGCCCATCAACAGCGACACGTTGCCACCCAGCTGTTCGGTAATCCCGATGGCAATAGGGGCAGTGACCGATTTGGCGGCAATGGAAGCCAGTATCTGCCCGGGGCTTCCCATCAGCCAGGCAATGCCCAGGGCATAACAGGCGGCAAGCGCTGCTGCGATGGGTAAGCACACCGCTAACGGGCGCCAGAGTTCACGGATACGTGGCAACTGCTGATACAGAGGCATGCCCAACGCCACCGTCGCCGGGCCCAGCAGTATCGTCAGCCAGACGGCACCTTCCTGGTAGGCCTCGTAGGGTAGCCCAAGTGCCGCCAGCATGGCCGCTAGCAGCAGCGCGGCGATCAGTATCGCAGGCAGCCAGGCGGGCTGTCTGAGGCGCACGAACAAGGCGTTGCCCATCAGGTAGGCTGCCAGCGTAAGCCCCACGGCAAACAGCGGCGTTGAGGTCAGCGTCGACAGCAGGCTAGTGGGCATGAGACCCCATCAGGCGTTTCAGCAGCCAGAGCGTCGTGACCACGCTGAGTAGCGTGCCCAGTAGCAGCGCAACCAGAATGGCCAGCCATTGACCGGCCAGTTCATCGAGGATAAAGAACACACCGACGACGCCGGGCATGATGAGCATGGCCAGAAGCGCGATGAGCGGTTGGGCGGCGGCGGCAAGGCTGTCGGGCACACGCCCGATCACCGAGAGGGTGGCGCACAATAACAGCATGCCGACCACCCCGGAGGAAACGGGCAGGCCGGAGAAGTTGACGACCACCTCGCCGACCAGCCAGTAGCTAATCAGCCATAGCAAGCCGGTTAGCGCGGACATGACAGGCCTTGTCCGTGGTTAGCTGAGTAGCTCATTGGCCTGCTTGACCACGTTCTCGACGGTAAAACCAAAGTGTTTGAACAGGTCGCCCGCCGGTGCCGACTCGCCGTAGGTGGTCATGCCGATCACGCGGCCTTCGAGGCCTACGTACTTGTACCAGTAGTCCGCATGGCCGGCTTCAATCGCAATGCGCTTGGTGACGGCTTTAGGCAGTACGCTTTCGCGGTACTCGGCATCCTGACCGTTGAAGCGATACGCGGACGGCATGGACACCACGCGCACGGCCTTGCCCTGCTGCTCGAGCTCGGCGGCGGCGTCCATCGCCAATCCCACCTCTGAGCCCGTGGCGATCAGGATCAGCTCGGGGGTGCCTTCGCTGTCTTTGAGCACGTAGGCGCCGTTCTGGATCGCCGCCAGCTGTGCTTTAGTGCGCTGCTGATGGGGCAGGTTCTGGCGCGAGAACACCAGGGCGGTGGGGCCCGAGTGACGCTTGATCGCGGCATCCCAAGCAGCGGCGGTTTCCACCGCATCGCAGGGCCGCCAGGTGTTCAGGTTGGGTGTGGTGCGCAGACTGGTGAGCTGCTCGATCGGCTGGTGGGTGGGGCCATCTTCGCCCAGGCCGATGGAATCATGGGTGAAGACATAAATCGCCTGCTGCCCCATCAACGACGCCATGCGCACTGAGTTACGCATGTACTCCATGAAGATCAGGAACGTGGCACCGTAAGGCACAAAGCCACCATGCAGGCCAATGCCATTCATGATGGCCCCCATACCGAATTCGCGTACGCCATAGTGCAGGTAGTTGCCGCTGGCATCATCCGGCGTAATGGCCTTGGCACCTTTCCAGAACGTCAGGTTGGACGGGGCCAGGTCGGCGCTGCCGCCGAGCAGCTCGGGCATCTGCGGGCCGATGACGTTGAGCGCTTCAAACGAGGCCTTGCGCGACGGAATGCTGTCGCCTTTTTCCTGGGCCTGTTCGATCAAGGCTTCGGTGGGCAATTCAGCCGGCAGCTGCGCCTTCATGCGGCGGGTAAATTCCCGGGCTTCGGCGGGGAAGGCTTCTGCGTAGCGACTGAAGCGAGCCTCCCAGTCCTGCTGACGCTGCTTGCCGGCTTCACGTGCGTCCCAGGCCGAATAAATAGGCTCCGGCACGTGGAAAGGCGCGTGGGGCCAGTCAAGCTGCTGACGCGCGGCGGCGACTTCGTCATCGCCCAGCGGTGCGCCGTGGGCTTCTTCTTTGCCCTGCTTGTTGGGCGCGCCGAACCCGATCACGGTTTTGCAGATGATCAGGCTGGGTTTGTCATCGTGGCTCTTGGCGAGCTCGATGGCCGCCTTGATTTCTTCCGGCTTGTGGCCATCCACATTGGGCACCACGTGCCAGCCGTAGGCTTCAAAGCGCTTGGCGGTATCGTCGGTGAACCAGCCTTCCACCTCGCCGTCGATGGAGATGCCGTTGTCGTCGTACAGCGCAATCAGCTTACCCAACTGCTGGGTGCCCGCCAGTGAGGCGGCCTCGTGGGAGATACCTTCCATCAGGCAGCCGTCGCCCAGGAAACACCAGGTATGGTGGTCGACGATAGAATGCCCCGGACGGTTGAACTGCGCCGCCAGGGTTTTTTCGGCGATCGCAAAGCCGACGGCGTTAGCAAACCCCTGGCCAAGCGGGCCCGTGGTGGTTTCAATCCCCGGCGCGTAGCCGTATTCCGGGTGGCCGGCAGTGGGCGAGTGCAACTGACGGAAATTCTGCAGCTGTTCCAGGCTAAGTTCGTAGCCAGTCAGGTGCAGCAGCGAGTAGAGCAGCATTGAGCCGTGACCGTTTGACAGCACGAACCGATCGCGGTCGGCCCATTTGGGGTCTTCGGGGTTGTGCTTGAGGTAGTCATTCCACAGCACCTCGGCAATATCCGCCATGCCCATTGGGGCGCCGGGATGGCCTGACTTGGCCTTCTGGACGGCATCCATGGATAGGGCGCGAATGGCGTTAGCCAGCTCAAAACGGGACGGCATGGGGTGCTCCTCGCTTGAAAACGAAAATAATGAAGGCGCCTATTGTCGCTGACTTCCCCGGCGGCGGCAAATTCTGGCAGGCGCGTTCTGGGAAGAACCCCCAACAGCGTGTAAACTCTGCCACCCGAAGCGCCAATATCGCTTCTTTAATACGGGCAGGGATCTTCCTGCCATGATTTCCTGCTGATGCTGCGGTTCGAGCGCAGCCGTCATACAGAGGGTCGAGTGCGCAATGAGCGAATATTCCCTGTTTACCTCCGAGTCCGTCTCCGAAGGGCACCCGGATAAAATTGCCGACCAGATTTCCGACGCGGTGCTAGACGCTATTATCGCCCGGGACAAGCAGGCGCGCGTGGCCTGCGAAACCATGGTAAAGACCGGGGTCGCGATCATTGCCGGTGAAATCAGCACGAACGCCTGGGTGGATCTTGAAACCCTAGTGCGTGATGTGATCACTGAGATTGGCTATACCTCGTCCGACGTTGGTTTCGACGGCGCCACTTGCGGCGTGGTCAACCTGATCGGCAAGCAGAGCGTCGATATTGCCCAGGGCGTTGACCGTAGCAAGCCTGAAGATCAGGGCGCCGGCGACCAGGGCCTGATGTTTGGCTATGCCACTAACGAAACCGATTCGTTCATGCCCGCCCCGATCCACTATTCGCATCGTCTGGTTGAACGTCAGGCTGAGCTGCGTAAAAACGGCCTGCTGCCGTGGCTGCGCCCGGATGCCAAGAGCCAGGTGACCTTCCGCTATGATGACCAGGGCAAGCCCTGCGGTGTGGATGCGGTGGTGCTTTCGACCCAGCACGATCCGGATATCGATCAGGAAGACCTGCGCAAGATGGTCAAGCGCGAGATCATCGAGCAGGTGATTCCCGCCGAGTGGCTCGATGACAAGACCCAGTACCACATCAACCCGACCGGCAAGTTCGTGATTGGCGGTCCGGTGGGCGACTGCGGGCTGACCGGGCGCAAGATCATTGTCGATACCTATGGCGGCATGGCGCGCCACGGCGGCGGCGCTTTCTCCGGCAAGGACCCGTCCAAGGTCGATCGTAGCGCCGCCTACGCAGGCCGCTACGTGGCCAAGAACGTGGTGGCTGCCGGGCTTGCCGACAAGTGTGAAATCCAGGTTTCGTATGCCATCGGCGTCGCCGAGCCGACCTCGGTGTCGATCGACACCTTCGGTACCGGCAAGATCAGCGATACGCTGATCGTGGACCTGGTGCGCGAGCACTTTGACCTGCGCCCCTACGCGATTACCAAGATGCTCGACCTGCTGCACCCGATGTATCAATTAACCGCAGCCTATGGCCACTTTGGCCGAGCCCCGTTTGAGCACAGCTACACCTGGGTAAACGACAAGGGCGAAGCGCAGAAAGAAACCTTCACCGCCTTCCCCTGGGAGCGCACCGACAAAGCCGACGCACTGCGCAAGGCGGCGGCTTTGTAAGAGATTTGCTCGCTGTGCTGTAAGAAAACGTCCCTTTGGCACTTGCCGGGGACGTTTTTTATGCGCGGTGCGCTAGGCTAATGCCATCAACGGACGATTGGTGGAGGCGACGTGAAAAGGCAACGGTATGTGCAGGCAATGCTGTGGGGATGGTTGGGTACCGTGGCGCTCACGTCGCAGGCCGCCGAGTGTCCCGACTGGAGCACGCAACGGCTGACCCAGGAAAGCCAGGCGCTAGCGGCTCAGGTGGCGGTCTGGGATCGTGCCTACCATGACCAGGGTGAAGCGCTGATTGATGATGCGCTCTACGACCAGGCGGTGGCCCGGCTCGCCGAATGGCAGACCTGCCTGGGCGAGATCCCCGATCACCAGCCGCTGGCGCGCATCACCAGCACGCGTGAGAGCCGCGCCCATCCGTTTGCACAGACCGGTCTCGAAAAAGCTGATGACGACGGCGTGCGACGCTTCAGCAGCCGCCGGGATAACCTGTGGATTCAGCCCAAGGTCGACGGCGTGGCGGTGACGCTTCGTTATCATGAGGGGGAGCTCGTTGAGGCCGTTAGCCGAGGGGATGGCGAGCGCGGCCAGGATTGGACCGAGCGCGTCAGTCAATTGCCTGCCGTGCCGACGTGGCTACCCGCCCCGCTATCGGGCGTGTTGCAGGGTGAGCTGTACTGGCGGTTGACCGATCATGTTCAGGCCCGTAACCCGACCACGGGCGCACGGGGAAAGGTGGCCGGGGCGATGGCACAGCAGGCGCCGACATCGCAAACGCGGGCGCAAATCGGTCTCTTCGTGTGGGGTTGGCCGGATGGCCCCACAGATATGGCCGAGCGGCTGGCGCAGTTGAGTGAGCTGGGCTTTGACACCGCCGACTATACCCATCGATTGGATGATCGGCGCGACGCTGGCGAATGGCGGGAGCGATGGTTCAACAGCGAGCTGCCTTTTGCCACCGACGGTGTGGTTCTCAAACAGGGCGAGCGCCCCGGCGTTCGCCGCTGGTCCTCGTCGCCGCCCGAGTGGGCCGTGGCCTGGAAATATCCTGCCCAGCAGGTGCTCGCTCAGGTACGCGGTATCGAGTTCCGCGTGGGCCGCACCGGGCGTGTGACGCCGCTGGTGTGGCTCGACCCGGAGATGCTTGAGGGGCGACGTATCAGCCGCGTATCGCTGGGCTCGCTGGCGCGTTGGGAGTCACTGGACGTGCGTCCCGGCGACCAGGTGGCCATCACCCTGGCCGGGTTGACCATTCCCCAGCTAACCGACGTGGTGTGGCAGACCCAGGCGCGTGTCCCGGTAAGCCCGCCGTCCCCCGAGCGCTATCATTTGTTGAGCTGCTTCGAGCAGCGTCCGGGGTGTGATGCGCAACTATTGGCGCGACTGAGTTACCTTGGCGAAAAGCTGGACATGCAAGGCGTGGGGGAAGGAACCTGGCAGGCGCTGATGGAGGCGGGTGTGGTCACCCAGCTACTGGATTGGCTGGAGGTTGAATCCCATCAGCTTCAACAGGCACACGGCATTGGTGAGGCGACCGCTGAGGCGTTAATGACCCAGTTTCAACATGCCCGCACAGCATCTTTTGATGACTGGTTGGAGGCGCTGGGCATGCCGCCGGGCGGCAGTGAGCACCGCGGTGACTGGGCGACGCTGTCAGGCCTTGATCGCACCGATTGGCAAGCCGTGCAGGGTGTTGGGCCGGTGCGCGCGGATGCCCTGGTGGCGTTTTTCAGCCATCCACAGGTGCAGCGCATGGCGGCACGGCTAAACGACGCCGGGGTTGACGGTTTTTAGCCAAGCCCCGTCAAGCGCAGCATGAGGCCAAGGTAAAAGGGAATCAGCAGCGGCGCGAGCAGCGTGGTGACGAGTACCGCCAGGGCGCCTTTTTGCGGCTGAATGCCCAGCTCCATGGCCACCACCACCACATTGGATGCCATGGGCACCACGCCCAACAGCAGCAAGGCCATTCCCAGCGCAGGCGCGAGTGGTGTTACCTGCTGGAGCAGTATCACGGCGGCGAGCATCACCAGTGGCCATAGCAGGTAGCGTAATCCAACACAGGTCGCGATAAAGCGTGAGTCCCAGGCCGACAGCGTCACCTGGCTCAAGGTCATGCCGATAATCATCATGCCCAGCAGCGTGTAGGTGGCAGGGAAGACCTCCAGCGAATCCATGAGCGCGTTGGGGAGCGTGACGCCCAGCGCGTTAAGCAGCAGCGCAAATAAAAAGGCGTAGAGTAACGGCAGTCGCGCGATCTTGATCAGGCTCTGACGCACGGAAAAATGGCCGCGGGCGCTCAGGTAAAAGCCCACCGTGAATTCATACACGTTGATGCCCAGCATGCAGAACAGGTACAGGGTCACGCCTTCGGGTGGCAGTAGTATGAGCGCCACCGGCAGGCCAAAATAACCGGTATTGCCGGTGCCCGATGAAAACGCCAGCAGGGCGCCTTCCTGAGGCCCGAAGCGGGCTTGTGTCACGCGACGCACCCCGAGGGCCATTACGCTGACGAGGAGGAACATGGCCAATGTCAGTGCCAGGTAGTCGATGCTGGGACGGCCCTCCATCAGCGCGCGGAAAATCGTCAGTGGCACGATAAGGTAGACCAGCAGCGTGGCGATCGGGCGTGGGTCGATGTGCAGCCGCCGTGCGGCTATCCAGCCTAACCCTACAAATCCCAACAACATCAATAGCGGGCCCATCAAGGCACCGGTTGATAAATCCATATGTCCTCCCTGAAAGCTCGGCGCGAACGCCAACATGAGCCGAATTAAAGGCCGACCGTGGAATCTTTCATTGGCCCCCGCGCGGCTGAAAAGCGAGAATATCGCAAAATGTCACCACTTTGACGCATCACGAGGAAATCCCATGAGCCGCCACGAGCATCCGTTAGGTATTAGCTTTGAATTCTTCCCACCCGGCACCGAGGCCGGGCGCGACAAGCTAATACAGGTTCGCGATGAGCTGGCCGCCCGACAGCCGCGGTTTTTCTCGGTTACCTACGGAGCAGGCGGGTCGACTCAGGCGCGCACCCGCGAGATCGTCCGTCAGGTCAGCGAGAGCGGTGTCTCCACCGCCCCGCACCTTTCCTGCATTGGTAGTGAAAAAGCCCAGCTTCGCGACCTGCTGGCGCAGTATCGTGAAGAGGGCGTCGATAGCCTGGTGGCGCTGCGCGGTGATATGCCTTCCGGGATGGCCAGCATCGGCGAACTGCGCTATGCCAACGAGCTGGTGGAGTTCATTCGCGATGAAACCGGCAATCACTTTGATATCGCCGTGGCCGCTTACCCCGAATCTCATCCACAGGCCCCCAATCTCGATCGGGATGTGGAAAACTTTGCCCGCAAGATGAAAGCGGGTGCCAACATGGCGATTACCCAGTATTTCTTTACCGCTGATGCGTACTTTCACTTTGTCGATAAAGCGCGCGCGCTAGGCGTCGAGCAACCGATTATTCCCGGCATTATGCCGATTACCAACTACACCAAGCTGGCACGCTTTTCTGATGCCTGCGGAGCAGAGATTCCCCGCTGGATTCGTAAGCAACTGGAATCTTACGGCGATGACAGCGAGGCAATTGCAGCCTTTGGCACCGACGTTGTAAGCCGGCTCTGTCAGCGGTTACTGGATGGTGGCGCGCCGGGATTGCACTTTTACACCCTCAATCAAGCGGCGCCGGTGTTAAAAATCGTCGATAACCTAAGTGGCTAATGCCCATGTAGATACATGATGACCCTAATAAAAAACGCCCGCTCGATTATTGAGCGGGCGTTTTTATTCACAGCGCAGAGGCGTGTGAGGGTCAGGTCGTGCTTGGGGTGTCGGCATTGCCATGCTGTTTACGCTGCATGACAAACAGCACGGCGCCGATCGCTAGGCCAAGTATGTCCGTATAGATGCCGCCGTAAATCATGAACAGTGCCCCCACCAGCATCACCACGCGTTGCAGGGTGTTCACCGGCCCGAAGAACCACTTCTGCACCATGCCCGATAGCAATACGATTCCCAGGATTGCAGTAATCGCAACGCGGGTAATCTGCAGTGCCGAGCCTTCCATCAGCATGGCCGGGCTATAGAAGAACATAAACGGCACAATGAACGCGGCCAAACCGATTTTGAACGACGCCACTGAGGTTCCCATGGGGTTATCCCCAGAGATCCCTGCCGCCGCATAGGATGCCAGTGCAACCGGCGGGGTAATCGACGAGACAACTGCAAAGTAGAAGATAAAGAAATGGGCAATCAATGGCTCGATACCAATGTTGATCAAACCTGGAGCAACCACCGAGGCAGCAACGGCATACGCCGCTGTTGTCGGCATGCCCATGCCCAACAGAATGCTGATTAGCATGGCAAAGAACAGGGCCAATAGCTGGCTGACTCCTGCTAAACCTAATAGCAGCGATGAGAAACGTGCGCCTACACCTGTTAGCGAGATAACCCCGACGATCAAGCCTGCACAGGCGCACACGGCGATAATCTGAATCGCCATGGTACCCGCTAACTGCAGTGCCTTGAGGATAGCGGTGACACCCATTTTATTGGGTGATATCCAACTCACCACCGCGGCAGCGGCCGTGGCCAGCGTGCCCGCACGGATCACTGAGTAGCCCATAAACAAGGCCACAATCAAAATAATGATCGGCGCAAACAGATAGACGTGCTTGACCAGTTGGGAGAACTTTGGAATCTCATCTTTGCGCATGCCGCGCATGCCTTTACGGGCGGCTTCAAAGTCGACCATAAAATAGATGGAGGCAAAGTAGAGTACTGCTGGAATCAAAGCGGCAACGGCAATCTCGGTATACGGAATACCGGTGACTTCTGCCATGATAAAGGCACCTGCCCCCATAATGGGTGGCATGATTTGCCCGCCGGTAGACGCTGCAGCTTCAATGGCTCCCGCGCTTCGAGCCGGATAGCCGACTTTTTTCATCAGCGGAATGGTCAGCGAGCCGGTGGATACCACGTTACCGGCCGACGTGCCATTGATCATCCCCATTAGCCCTGACGCAAAGATTGCCACTTTAGCGGGGCCACCCCTTGCGCGCCCAGCGGCGGCAAAGGCAAAGTTTACGAAATAATCGCCTACTTTAGAGGCTTGTAAGAAGGCGGCGAAGATAATGAACAGAATAATGTAAGTTGACGAGACGGCAGTGGTAGGACCGAGTATGCCGGTGTCGGTATACACCTGACTAAAAAAGCGCTGTAGTGAAAGCCCGGGGTAACCCAAAAAACCGGGTAAATAAGGGCCAATAAAGACGTAGCCGAGAAACACCACAGAAATGATCACCAGCGCGAGCCCTGCGACCCGGCGGGTGAGTTCTAAAATAAGTAGGGAGCCGGCAATCGCTGCCCAGGAAATCCCCGCAGGCGCAAAAGACGTTCCGGTAGAGGCACGAAGCGGCGAGTTAAATACCAGTAGCAGGTAGCCTGCGCTGGCAACCGCACAGACCATCAGCACCAAATCGGCGGGATTAAAGCGGTGGCGTACCTGGCGATAACACCACGATAGCACGATAGCCAGCGCCGTTGCCGCCATCAGGGGATAGCCGTAATGCAAAGACTCAATAGCTGGTTCAATGCGCATTGCGCCACCATTGAGCGTCTGCATCATCGAGAAAACCTGAAACAGCGCATATACGGATGGAATCAACAGCGCATAGCTGGCAGCCGTCAGCCATGTAGGTGAGCTTTCTTGATCGGTTTCGGCAAAACGTGCCCCAGCAAATAAGCCATAGCCAAGAATCAGCGCCCCGGCAATGTGGATGATCCGAAAAGACCAGGTTTCCATGGGGAAGGCATTTAGTGTTATCAGATGAAAGCTTGAATAGGCAATGGCTAGTGCCGCGAATAAGAAGAATTGCCAGCCAGTAAACAGACGTCGATTGGATTCAACAATTTCTTCATCGACACCTTCGGCGAGTATCTCAGAAGCTGATGAAACCGTTGGGGCATCATCTTTGGGGCCGTTAGGTTCTTGGTCGATTTTGTGACTCATCAGAGTTCACCCTCACAGCAAGCAAACAAAGGGGTATTAGAGAAAACTGCCCCGCCCAACCGGGTTGGTGCGGGGCAGCCGGCAACGAGTGTGACTTAGTTGATCATATCTTCGTCAATTTCGTGACCATTCTCTTCGTACCAGCGAGCAGCACCGGGGTGGAACGGCAGCACGGTGTTGTGCTTGATGTTTTCCGGGATGCTGTTAGCAGCGCTGCGGTGAACGGACTGCATACGGTCATTGTTTTCCATGGTGGCCTTGGTGACTTCGTAAACAAAGTCTTCTGGCAGGTCACAGCCAGCAATGGCGAAGTTCCACATGGAGACGGCGCGGGCGTCTTCTTCCAGGGTTTCGTAGGTGCTAGCGGGGATCGTGAATTCTGCGACGGGGAATTTATCCATGACGATTTCCAGCTCTTCCTCGGTGAACTCGATAATGTTCACGTCGGTTTGCACTTCAAGCTGGCTAACCGCTGGAATCGGGATGCCGGCAGCGAAGGCAACAACGTCAAGCAAGCCATCCTGCAATTGGCCGCCAAGATCTGACCAGCCGCCGTTACGACGGTCAAAGTCAACGCCTAGCTCTTCCAGCATGGCTGGGAAGTAGGTGTCAGAGGTTGAAGCTGAGGGGCCAAAGCCAATGCGTGCGCCGTCGGGAATATCAGAAATGGATTCGATATCGCTGTCGGCCAATGCGGCGATGGAGAACGGGGTTTCGTACATTGGGAACATGGCGCAGACGTTATCCATCTTTTCGCCAGGCGCGAGAGGGCTTTCGCCATTGACGGCGTCAGCTGCCGGACCCATGGTCGCTAGGCCAAAGGCCATGTCGCCGCCATGTACCAGTGCCAAGTTTTGGGTTGGGCCACCGGTGACTTCGCCACCGCCTGAGATGTCTAACTCATCAGCGATAAAGTTGGCCCAGCCAGAGCCATAAACAAAGTACGTGCCGCCTTGGCTTGCTGTGCCGACAGTGAAATTGTCTGGCCAGTCGTCGCGATCGGCTTGGGCGCTGCTGGCTGCCAGCAAGGCGCCGCCGGTCAGCAATGCCAGTGTGGTCGGTTTGAAATTGCGCATGGCGAATATCCCTAGTCGTTTATTGAGGTTGTTAACCCGCTGGTGGACCCACAGCCGAGGCCGCGCCACCAACGGGGAGCCATAAACTAGAGCGATTGTTGTGCCAATGCCATTTATTTTTTTAAAAAACAGCAGGTTAAAATTTTTTTGTTAAACCTTAGTCGTAGCTTTTGAGCGGCGAAGTGTCTGGTGATGCGCACGATGGGCGCTATTTGGTGTGTGGAAAACCGCACATTTTAGTAGCGGATGGCGACTCGATAGTCGCCTCTGCTGACTATGAGCCGGGTGGCTTGCGGTCTGGGTCCATGATCCGTACGGGCTGGATCTCATTTTCGGCCGGTTCCGGGCGGGGTTGATTGACGCGAGTGGTGAGTTCGCCGGGCGCGTCATCCTCAATGGGCAACTGCTCGAAAAAATCACAGCTCACACATTCGCGGTAGCGAATGCCGTTTTGCTCCCAGGCACGAATGCGATCCATCTCGGCACAGCGTGGGCAGGTCACACCCGCAATAAAACGTTTCACACTAGACATGATCGGACTCCGGGCGCGAGCCCCTCACCGGGGCTCGCTTAGGCAGGGCGGTGTTAAGCGGCACGGATGCCGCTGTGGCGTAGCAGTGGCTCAACGCTGGGTTCGCGGCCGCGGAAGGCGCGGAACAACTCGGCTGCATCGCGCGCGCCCCCTTGCTCGAGGACTTCCTGGCGAAAGCGCTGGCCCATCGTCGGGTCAAAGATGCCGGCTTCCTCGAAGGCGCTCCAGGCGTCGGCCGAAAGCACCTCAGCCCACTTGTAGCTGTAGTAGCCTGCTGCGTATCCCCCTGCGAAGATGTGCCCGAAGCTATTCTGAAAACGATTGAAGTCGACGGTGGGTACCACGGAAACGGTCGCGCGAACTTCGTCGAGCAGTGCCTGAACGTCACCGGCACTGGGGGCTTCGAGCTCGTGGTGCAGGCGCAGGTCGAACAGTGAAAACTCGATTTGCCGCGCCATGCCCATCGCCGACTGGAAATTCTTCGCTGCTTGTAGGCGTTCCAACAGGGTTGCCGGCAGAGGCTCGGCGCTGTCGACATGGCGAGCGATCAGATCCAGTCCTTCCCGCTCCCAGCAATAGTTCTCCATGAACTGGCTGGGCAGCTCCACGGCATCCCAGGCGACCCCGTTGATGCCGGAAATGTCGGCAATGGTTTGCTTGGTGAGCATGTGGTGCAGGCCATGACCAAACTCATGGAACAGGGTGGTCACTTCATCGTGGGTCAGCAGCGCAGGCTTGCCGGCGACGGGTGCGGTAAAGTTGCAGGTCAGAAAGGCAATCGGCAGCTGCAGACCGCTCTGGGTCTCGCGGCGCACGCGGCAGTCTGCCATCCAGGCCCCGCCGCGTTTGCCTTCCCGGGCGTAGAGGTCAAGATAAAAGCCGGCAATCGGCCGTTCGTCATCGGTGATCCAATAAAAGCGCACGTCGTCATGGTAGCGCTCTATCGTTGTATCTTCGCTAAAACGAACGCCGTACAGACGCTCGACGACCTGGAACAGCCCGTCGACCACCTGCGGGGCGGGGAAGTAAGGGCGTAGCTGCTCCTGGGAAATGGCGTACCGGGCTTCGCGCAGCTTTTCGCTGGCGTAGGCCACATCCCAGGGCGCCAGTGTCTCTATGCCCAGTTCGTCGCGGGCAAAGTCGCTTAGCTCGTTGAATTCCTCCCTGGCCTGGGGCACCGCACGGTTCGCCAGGTCGGTGAGAAAGTCGAGTACCTGCTGGGGAGAGTCGGCCATCTTGGTGGCCAGCGAGTAGTCGGCGTAAGTCTCGAAACCCAGCAGGTGGGCAAGTTCCTGGCGCAGCGCGAGTATTTCTTCAAGAATGGGCGCATTGTCGAACGTGCCGGCGTCAGGCCCCTGATCAGACGCCCGAGTGACGAAGGCGGTATACACTTCGCGGCGCAACTCGCGGTTGTCGGCGTAGCTCACCACCGGGAAGAAGCTGGGAAAGTCCAGCGTAATGCGATATCCGCTGAGGCCTTTTGCCTCAGCGGCGGCCTTTAACGTATCGAGCGCACTCTGCGGCACGCCTGCCAGGGTGTCGGCACTATCGATATCCTTATGCCAGGCCTGGGTGGCGTCCAGCACGTTGTTGGAAAACTGATTCGAGAGCATCGACAGGCGTGACTGGATGTCGCCGTAACGCGCCTTTTTGTCGTCGGGCAGATCGACGCCCGCCAGGCGAAAGTCGCGCAGCGCGTTGTCGACGGTGCGCTGCTGGGCGTCGCTCAATTGTGCCCATTCAGGACCTGCCTTGAGCGCTTGCCAACCTTGAAATAGGCCTTCGTGCTGGCCTACCCAGGTGCTGAACGAGGAAAGCTGTTCCAGACAGGTCTGGTAGGCGTCGCGTAGCGCCGGGCTGTTCATGGTGCCGTTGAGGTGTGAAACCGGTGACCACGCCTGCGTGAGGCGATCGTTAACGGCTTCAAAAGGCTCAGCAAAGCTTTGCCATGTCGGTGTGGTTGACGCGGCGTGCTGGGCGATGCGATCGATCGTTTCACGGCTCTCGCTGATCAGGGTCTCGACGGCGGGGACCACATGCTCGGCGCGAATGTCTTGAAACGGGGGAAGCGAGTGAGACTCGAGCAACGGATTGCGGGACATAGGCACCTCTTGGGAGATCAGTGGGGCGCAACAAACGCCGTTAAGTGGTTAAGTGCGGGCGAACCCAGGCGGTTTCAATGCTCATGCCCCGCGTCGCTTGCCTTCAGCCCAGCGCCTGTTAGTCTTGCGGGCTTTCATGTCATACGTCGGGAGTCGTCAATGAGTAAAACGCTAGAACGCTGGGGGTCGAAGCGTGCCTTTATCCTGGCGGTAACCGGCGCGGCGGTCGGCTTGGGCAATATTTGGCGTTTCCCTTACGTAGCGGGTGAAAACGGCGGCGCCGCTTTTCTGTTGATTTACATCGCCTTTGTGCTGCTGCTGGGCATTCCCGTGATGATGGCGGAAATATTGATCGGCCGTGCGGGCCGTCAGGGGCCTATGCAGGCACTGGGCGCTCTGGCCGCCGAGGCGGGCGCTTCCCGTCATTGGCGCTGGCTGGGCCTGTTCGGGGCATTGACGGTGTTTAGCATTCTGTCGTTTTACTCGGTGGTTTCCGGCTGGTCAATCGAGTTTCTCGTCGCCTCGATCAACGGTAATTTCAAGGGCGCAAGCGCAGCGGAGATCGGTGCCGGTTTCGAGTCCTTTCTGGCCAACCCGAGCCTGCTGATCTTTAATCACACGCTGTTTCTGCTGATGACCATGGCGGTGGTCGCGGCGGGTGTGGCCAAGGGCCTGGAACGCCTGAACAACCTGTTAATGCCCATGTTATACGGACTCTTGCTGTCGCTGGTTGTCTATGCGAGCACCACCAGCGGCTTCGGTGGCGCCCTAGCCTGGCTATTTTTCCCCTCGTTTGACGCGATAACGCCCAGCGTTGTGCTGCACGCCATGGGCCATGCGTTCTTTACCTTGGCGGTGGGGGCCTGTGCGTTGATGGCCTATGGCGCGTATATGCCTGACGAGCAAAGCCTGCCCAAGGCAGCCGTGGCCGTGGCGGTGCTCGATATCAGCGTGGCGCTACTGGCCGGTATTGCCATCTTTTCAGTGGTGTTTGCCCAGGGCATGGATCCTGCCGAGGGGCCCGGGTTGATGTTCGTGACCTTGCCGATTGCGTTTTCCGAGCTGCCCTGGGGCTCGTTATGGCTAAGCGTGTTCTTCTTGTTGCTGCTGTTGGCGACGTGGACATCAGCCATCAATCTGGCAGAGCCGATGGTCGCCACGCTGCAGGGATTTGGCTGGCGGCGCAGCATCTCGACGGCGGTGGTGACCATCAGTGTGTGGTCGATTGGTCTGCTGTCCGCGCTGTCCTTCTCGACGCTAGCCGACTTCCGGCCATTACTGGGGCGCAATGTATTCGAGCTGGTCAGCAGCATTCCGCCGGATGTTTTTCTGCCGTTAGGCGGGTTGCTGATCGCGGTATTCGCCGCCTGGGTGCTGCCCTCTGGCACGGCAATGAGTGCGCTAGGGGCCGGTGATTACGGCTACCGGTGGTGGCGCGGGGTGGTTCGCTGGGTGTCTATCCCGCTGACGCTTATGGTTCTGCTCAGCGGATTGCTATAGTGATGCCTGTTCTTTCAATCACTCCTTCCAACAATGCCAGGAGAAGACGATGAGCAGCGCCATAAGATCCTTTAACAATGTGTCGCCCCGCCTGGGTGAGCGGGTATTTATTGACTCGGCAAGCGTCGTGATTGGCGATGTGGAATTAGGCGACGACTGCTCGGTATGGCCGATGACGGTGATTCGCGGCGATATGCACCGCATTCGTATTGGCGCTCGCACCAGCGTCCAGGACGGCAGCGTGCTGCATATCACCCACGCCAGCGACTTTAATCCGGAGGGTTTCCCGCTGACTGTCGGCGACGACGTGACTATTGGCCATAAAGCCATTCTGCACGGCTGCACGCTGGGTAATCGTATTCTCGTCGGCATGGGGGCGGTCGTGATGGACGGTGCCGTGGTGGACGATGAAGTGATCATCGCTGCTGGCGCCGTGGTCACGCCCGGGAAACATCTGGAAAGCGGTTATGTTTACGGCGGCAATCCGGCCAAGCCAATGCGTCCGCTGAAAGATAAGGAACGGGCGTTTTTTAGCTATACAGCGGGTAACTACGTCAAACTGAAAGATCGTTTTCTCGCCGAGCCGAACGTTACTTAAGCGCTTCATTCCCCCGCTTTTTTCTGGGAAAACCGTATTGTGCCGACCGGAAATCTGTTAATTTATACAGTTTTCTGGTCGAGCGCGATATGGCGAATTTTCGCACCCACATCACGGTAGCTACCGCAGGCGGAATGCTGCTGGCATATGCTGGCTGGCAGGCTCAGTGGTGGGCGCCCTCCCAGGCGTTACTGATGGTGGCGCTGACCGCGTTTGGCGGTATCCTGCCCGACATCGATGCTGATCGGTCGCACTCGATCCGACTGATTTTCAATATTTTATCCATACCCGCGCTGGTGCTGGGGGTGCTGCTGCTTGAGCCCTGGCTGTCGTCAGGTCAGTTATTGATGGCCTGCGGGGGGATCTACCTGGCGGTGCGTTACCTTGGCGGGTTCTCGTTTTCACGCTTTACCATCCATCGAGGCATCTGGCACTCACTGCTGGCGAGCCTGCTTTGCGCGCTGTTGACGGCCGCCGTGAGCTTTCAGCTGCTGGCGCAGGCGCCCTGGCTTGCCTGGTCACACGGCGGCGCCGTGTGGCTGGGGTTCATGGTGCATTTGACGCTGGACGAGCTATACAGCGTCGACCTGGAGGGCGCTCGCCTCAAGCGGTCTTTCGGCACGGCGCTGAAGCTGGGCGATGGCCGACGCCCGATGTCGAACTGGCTGATGATGATCGCGATCTTGCCACTGTGGCCCTGGCTGCCCCCCTGGGCCGTGCTGGGCGAGCTGGTCGCTCAAGGTTCGCTGCTATGGCGATAATCATCGGCGTGTAGCCCGTGCTTTTTCAGCTTGTCATAGAACGTCTTGCGCGGAATGCCCAGGTGATGGCATACCTCGGTGACGCGCCCGTGATGGCGGGAAAGCGACTGGCTGATCAGGCTTTTCTCGAACAGCTCCACCTGGCGGGGAAGCGTCGGTTCTTCGGTGTCTGCCTGGGCCCCCTCAAGCAGGGCATCCAGCCGGTAGTCGAAGGCCGCGCCGAGTAGCACATAGCGTTCGGCCAGGTTGCGCAACTCACGCACGTTACCCGGCCAGTCGTGGGCAAGCAGACTGGCAATGCCGTGGCTGTCGACGGTCGGGGCTTCCAGACCACTGCGGTTGGCAGCCACGACGGCAAAATGCTGGAACAGCAGCGGGATGTCTTCTCGCCTTTCGCGCAGGGCCGGCAGCGGCAGGGTGACCACATTGAGCCGGTAGTAAAGGTCCTCGCGAAAGCGGCCATCTTCGGCGGCGGTCTTGAGGTCGACCTTGGTGGCGGCGATTACCCGGATATCGAGCGGTATCGCCTCGTTGGCCCCCAGGCGCTCAACGTGGCGTTCCTGAAGCACGCGCAGCAGTTTGACCTGCAATGCGAGGGGCATGGACTCGATCTCATCCAGAAATACTGTGCCGCCATTGGCATGTTCGAATTTGCCGATTCGCCGTTCCACGGCGCCGGTGAAGGCGCCTTTCTCATGGCCGAACAGCTCCGACTCGATGGTGTTTTCAGGTACGGCGCCGCAGTTGATGGCCATGAACGGATGGTTGCGTCTTGCGCTGCGCTCATGAATGGCGCGGGCCACGAGATCCTTGCCGGTGCCGGTTTCGCCAAACAGCAGTACGTCGGCTTCTACCTGGCTGATACGCTGGATCATTGCCGCAAGACGGGAAATGATCGGCGTGCGGCCGACTAGGCGCGGCCCGAGGGCTGCCTGCTGGGCTTCGAGCTCTGCCTTGAGGCGATTGTTTTCCAGGCTCAGCTGGCGCGTTTCAATGCCGCGTCGCACCACATCGAGCAGCTCGTCGCCGGCAAAGGGCTTTTCCAGAAAGTCCCAGGCTCCGGCGCGCATGGCTTCGACAGCGGTTGAAATATCACCGTGCCCGGTAATCAGGATGATGGGCAGCGTGCTGTCGCGGCGATGAAGCTCGTGGAGGAGGGCCATCCCATCCATCCCAGGCATGCGAATATCGCTGACAATCACCCCGGGGAAATTGGCGGGTAAGGCGGCCAGGGCGGCTTCCGCGGATTCAAAGCAGTGCGGTGTATAGCCGGCAAGCTCAAGCGTCTGGCTGGCGGTGATGCGCAGATGCGGTTCGTCGTCAATCACCATGACCGGCAGTGTCGACGGCTCATGCATCGGAAACAACCTCCTGAGTAGCTCGCGGGGCGGGGGCGAGGGGCAGTGTAATGGTAAAGCAGGCCCCGCCGCTTTGTAGATTGGTGGCCTGCAATTTCCCGCCCAGATCATCCATGATACGCGAAGAAATGGACAGCCCTAAGCCTAGTCCGCTGCCGGGCGCTTTGGTAGTGAAAAACGGCTCGAACACCTGCTCAAGATAGTCGGCTGGAATGCCCGGGCCGTTATCGGCCACTTGAATGATCACCTGCCGGTTTTCAGCGTGAGCGCTGAGTATAAGACGCGGCGAGTCGGTTTCTTTCATGGCCTGAAGGGCATTGCCGATTAAATTGACCAGCACTTGCTCAAGACGAACGAGGTCGGCTTTTACCCAGAGCGTCTCTTCAGACCAGTGTTGTTCGACCTGGACGTGGTCGTCACGCAGACGGCTCTGGAAAAGGCGCAAGGCGTAATCGGCACATGCCTGAACAGAGATGGTTTCAGGACGATCGCTGCTTTTGCGCGAGAACTGTCGCAGTTGGGCGCTAATATCGGCCATCCGCTGAGTCAGCTCGATAATCTGCGCCAGGTTGGCATCCGCCTGCTCCACCCTTGAGAGTTCGATAAAGCGCCGGGCGTTTTCGCTGTAGGCGCGGATAGCGGCGAGCGGCTGGTTCAGCTCATGATTGATGCCGGCGGCCAGCTGGCCCAGAACGGCGAGCTTGGCGGCCTGAATCAACTCGTCCTGCGTTTGACGCAGGTTGGCTTCAGCGCGGCGACGCTCCTCAATTTCGTCCGATAGTCGCTGGTTGCTGGCTACTAGGTCGCGGGTACGCCGCTCAACGCTCATTTCCAGCTCATCGCGAACGCGGGCCAGCGTTTGCCGTTCACGTTCGGCGAACGTTTCGCGCTCACGGCGAAGGCGCAGACGCTGCCAGCCAATCCCCGCAGCTAGCGCGACCACGCCGTAGAGTCCGCCGGCCATCAGCGCGGCCATCCACTGCGCGCTGACCACCGGGCTCAGCGGTTTGAGAATATGCATCTGCCAGCCAAACTCGGGAATCTCACGGGTCAGATTGAGATAATGTTCGTCGCTCAGCGGGCCTTCCCGAAAAGTAACGACCTGGCTATGGGGGCCCTGCACATCCTGGACCTGGATACCCGAAGGCGTTAGTGGCTCCTGGCCATAGCGTTGTGTCTCTTGCAGGGTTTTCCGTTGCTCCTCAGAAAGCGGGTAGAGAGCGTTTATGCGCAGTTCGGGCTGGCTGGCAAGAAAGATAATATTGTCTTGGTCGGTAACGAACAGGGGGGACTCCTGCTCCGCCCAGCTTTCTTCCACGTCGGTCAGCAGGACCTTGATGACCAGCACGCCGTCAGGACGCGCATCCGGCGAGGTATCATCCAGCCACACCGGGGAGGAAAAGTAATAACCACGTTCCTGAGACTGGAGCCCCAAGCCGTAAAATCGGCCTTGTCCCCCGTCTATGGCGTCTCGGTAATAGCTTCGAAACGCATAATTTTGCCCGATGAAGGTATTAGGGCGATGCCAGTTGCTGGCGGCGATCGTGTCCGCATTCTGGTCCAGTAGGTAGACGTCAGAAACGCCTGAAGTGAAGCGAAAGCGATCCAGCAATAAATTGAGGGGCATGGGATCCTGGCGGTCAGGCGCGGCAAGAAATCTCAGGACCCCTTCGCGAGTAGCGAGCATCTGAGGCAGGTAGTCGTAGCGCAACAGGTAGCCGTTAAGGTTGGCAGCCGAGAGACGCAGCTCATTTTCTGCTTCTTCCTGAAGGTTGGTCAGCGCCTGTTCTCGGGCAAGCAAAGAGGCTTGCCACATACAAAAGGCAAGCCCCAGCGGCACCGCGATTAACCATAAATATCGCCAACGAAATAGAGAGATGCTCATGCCGGTGCCGAACTTGTTCCTTGAGCGCGTCGCAGGGCGCGCTGGGCGCGTGTTTCAGCCCGGGCCATTTCCAGCAGTCCTTCTTCCACGAACACCAGATGTTCGTGCGCACGCGTGCGGGCATCTTCGGGGCGGCCATCGAGGATGGCGTCCAGCAAGGCGCGATGCTGCAGCATCAACTGGCTGCGTGAATCCGGCTTGGCAAAGAGGTGCGCCAGGTTATCCACGATGCTTTGTTCCAATAGGTGAAAAATACCGCGGATAGTATGCAGCAGCAGTACATTATGTGCCGCTTCGGCAATCGCCAGATGAAAAGCGGCATCTAGCTTCGCCTCCTGGGCCGGGTCGGCGCCGAAAAAGCCACCGTCCAGTTCCTCGAAACGCTCTATCAGCACCGCCTTGTCGGCGGGCGTAGAGCGCAGCGCAGCGTAATAGGCTGAAATGCCTTCCATGGCGTCGCGAAACTCCAGTAGATCCAGATGAAATTCTTTATGCCGGGAAAGCATTTCCAGTAAAGGATCGGTATAGCCACTGTTAAGCGAATCATTTACGTAAGTGCCACCGCCCTGGCGGCTGGTCAACAGGCCCCGCGCCGACAATTTTTGAATGGCTTCTCTTAAAGAAGGTCGTGAAACGCCGAAGCGTTCGGAAAGTTCACGTTCGGGAGGCAGTCGCTGACCGGGTTTCAGGCTGCCTTCTAAAATCATGGCTTCTAAGCGCTCAGTGATGACGTCGGCCAAGCGTTGTTGACGGAGCGGGCGGTAGCTCATTTAACAGCTCCTAGAATTGGTAAGACCAATAGTAGGGTCGTTAGATGATGAACTCAAGAGGTGTATTAGTCGCCGTCATGCGCAAGGCAAAACCTAAAAGTTAACTTTTTTGTCGCCACGCCCCTTGCCAACCCGGCAGCGACACCGTAAAGTACGCATCCGCTGCCGGGGACGCAGGGCGTTGCCAGCGGTGGTTGAGGTGTAAAAACCTTGATTTG
>NZ_LJZS01000027.1 GCF_001314875.1 Halomonas sp. HL-48 | reverse complement strand
GTTAAAAATCGGCTCAAAGTACTCATTTACACTACGTAAACTCCGTCTTTTCGCCGATTTTTGCCTTGTCTGGCCTTCGCTCGCCGACTTTTCAGACAAAGCCTAAAGCCCTGGACGCCTCACATGCGATGACATGAGGGTAGGCAGACAACGCTCAGCAGGAATCAGCAAGAAATAGCCACGCGTGAGGCGCGTGCGAGGATGTGAGTAGCGCGGCCAGCCTGGGCTCAGGTTGAGGAATAGCTGGTGGAGTCCTTGGTAGCTGATGCTACCCCTTTGCCGGTTAGCTTAATGATCAACTGCAGCCGGTCGTGGATGTCCAGCTTGCTGAAGATGGCGGTCAAGTGAGCTTTGACCGTGCGCTCGGTAATGTCGAGCTCGCGGGCGACCACTTTGTTACTGGCCCCTTTCGCTACGGCCAGCGCCACTTCACGCTCGCGTTGGGTGAGTACCGCCAGCACGTCGGGCTGTACCTGCTGATCGCCGTTGAGCAGCCGCCAGGTGCTGCCCATCACCTGGGCCATGACGTCAGGCGGCACCCAGATTCCCTGGTTCATGACCACCATGGCAATCTGCTTCAGGCTATCGGCCGGGCTAAGGGCATGGGCATAGCCGCGGGCACCTTGCTGGAGCGCATCGATGGCGGCGGTGTTGTCGGGCATCATCGACAGCACCACGACGGTGGATTGCTTGGCAATACGTCGCACCAGGGAAGGCCCGTCGGTTTCTTGCTCCTCTTTCAACACCCACACCAGCGTGTCGGCATCGGCAAGACGTTCAGCCTGTTCAGGGGAAACGCATTTGGCCTCAGCAAAAGCGGCCTGCCAGCGAGGCATCAGCGTTTTATCTTGAGCAACAAAAAGATGTTTCATCAGCGTTCCCCTAATGAATTATTCCATGCGCGCAGGACGGGCTTGAGGAGGAATTCCATGACGGTGCGCTTGCCGGTCATGATATCGACCTGAGCCGTCATCCCGGGAATGATGTCCATTTCTTCGTTATTGATCTCACCCTGTTCGGTACGTACGCGCACGCGATAAAAGGTGTTGTCATCATCATCGGTAATCGTGTCGGCACTGATGTTTTCGAGCTCGGCTTTCAACCCTCCGTACTGAGAATAGTCATACGCCGTGAGTTTGACGGTGGCGTCCTGCCCGGGGCTCAGGAAGGCTATGTCCTGGGGCGCGATACGCGCTTCCACCAAGAGCCGGTCATCGGTGGGAATGATATCGACCACTTCCTGGCCGGCCTGGGCAACCCCACCGATGGTGGTGATATACAACTGCTGCACGATCCCTTTCACCGGCGCGCGAATGTCGGCCAGTTGAACGCGGTTTTGCAGGCCCGAACTGCCTTCGTTCAGGGCGTTGATTTCACTGAACGTGTCAGCCAGATCATTGCGCCATTGGCCGCGCCGCTCGGCGCCCAGCTCACGCAGTTGGGATTCGCTTTCTTCCACAGCCGCCTGAAGGCGCTCAATTGCCGCATTGGCCTGATCGCGTTCGCCGCGGTTACGAGACACCTCACGCTCGAGACGCAGCACTTCGACTTCCGAAACGGCACCCGACGACAATAGAGGACGGGTGAGTTCCAGTTCTTCGCTCGCCATTTGCAGTTCACGGTTAGCGGTATCGCGCTTCAGGCTTGCTTCCAGCAACTCGGCTTCGCGCTGGCGAATACGATCGCGGATAACGGATTCCTGCTCACGCAGCTCGTTGAGTCGGCTCTCGTAGACCTCGCGTTCCTGCGAGACGGCCAGTGGCGCTTCGGCCAGCAGGTCATCTTCGGGCGAGAAAGCGGTATCCGTCACCAAGGCACGCAGGCGCTCGGCGCGTGCCCTTAACGACTGGGCTTGGACCCGGTTTTCACGAAAATCCGAGACGAAGCGCGTGGGGTCGATGCGCATGATGACCTCGCCCGCTTCGACCATCTCACCTTCCTGAACGAGAATTTCCTCGACTACGCCGCCATCGAAGGATTGCACACGCTGCAGCTGTTGAGCAGGAATAACGCGGCCCTGCCCACGGGTCACTTCGTCAATTTCGGCAAACGAGGCCCACACCAGTAGCGCGATCACGGCCAGCAAAATGCCATAGAGAAACGCGCGGGCGCGCAGCGGATCCTGCTGCATGCGCGCCCAGTCGGCGTCGCTTGCCCAGTCACGGTTCAGGTGAGCCGACGTGACCCGCTTGGAAAACAAGCGGTCCATGAACGGGCGAAAGGGTTTGCCGCCCTTTTCACTGAACCGGCCCAGTGCTTCAAAACCTTGCTGTTCGGCGGATTTGCGCTTTTTAGCCATTAATTCGCCCTCCCCACCTGGCCTTTACGCAAGGCTTCAACGACTTGTTCGCGCGGGCCGTCGGCGACCACCTTCCCCGCATCCATGACGATGATGCGGTCGACAAGCGAAAGTAACGAGGTGCGGTGAGTGACGATCACCATGGTTTTTTCTTCGCTGAACCGGGTGAGGTTTTTCTTCAATGCTTCCTCACTAGCGTGGTCCATCGCGCTGGTGGGCTCATCGAGGAGCAACACGGTCGGGGCACTGACCAGCGCACGGGCGATCGCCACCGCTTGGCGCTGGCCGCCAGAAAGCATGCTGCCCCCTTCTCCGACCGGCAGATCTAACCCATGGGGATGCGATTTGACCAGCGACTCCAGCCCGCTCAACCTCAACGCCTCGAGCAAGGTCTCGTCGTCAACACCCTCGCTGCCGGCCCCGGCCAGTATGTTGTCGCGCAGCGTGCCGAAAAATAGCGCGATATCCTGGGGCACGTAGCCGATGTGACGGCGTAGCTGCATCGGGTCGAACTGACGAATATCCACGTCATCCAGCAGCACGGCCCCACTAGTGGGCTGATAAAGCGCCAGCAGCAGCTTGCTGAGCGTTGACTTACCCGAGCCGACGCGGCCGATAAGAGCCACTTTTTCGCCGGGCTTAAGCCGGAAGCTCACATCGTTCAGGGCGCTGCGCTCCGCTTCGGGATAGCTCAGACTCACGCCATCGAACTTGATATCGCCGCGCACCACCGGGCGGCTGATGTAAGCCTTGCCTTCAACACGCTCGATGGGCTTGTCCATGACATCGTTGAGCGACTGCAGCGCGGTGGACGACTGATGGTATTGCGCCATCAGCCCCGCCGCCTGGCTGATCGGCGCCATGGCTCGAGACGACAGCAGGTACGCGGCAATCAGCCCGCCCTGGGTCAGGTCGCCTTCAATAATCAAGTAGACCCCGATCACGATGATCGCCACCGCTACGGTGTGCTGGGTCCATAACGCCACGCTGGTTACCGATGAGCTGACCAGGCGCAGTTGGGCGGCGGTGCGCGACAGAAACGCCGAGGCTCGCTCCCAGCTACCCTGCAGACGGCTTTCGCTGCGCAGCGCCTTGACGGTTTCCAGATTGCCGACGGACTCCACCAACGTGGCATTGCGCTGGGCACCAATGCGCCAGGTGGTCTCGGAAAGCTCGTGCAGCTTGCTCTGGGCGGCCAGTGCATAGAGCAAGACGAAGACCGCCCCCACCACGATCGGGATGACCAGCGGCACGCCAATCAGCGCAATCAGCGCGGCAAACAGCACCACAAAGGGCAAATCCACCAGCGCGACAACGGTGGCCGAGCCAATGAACGCGCGCACCGATTCAAAGGACTGAAGGGTGGCGGTAAACGACCCGGTCGATGCCGGTTTGGCTTCCATGCGCATGCCCAGCACGCGGGACATGATGCTGGAAGTCAGCTTCACATCGGCGCGGCTGGCTGCCAGGTCCACAAAGGCGTTACGCATCAGGCGCAGCGCCAGATCGAAACACAGTACAATAAAGATGCCGACGGCCAGTACCCAGAGGGTTTCAGTGGCGGCGTTGGGCACCACCCGGTCGTAGACGTTCATGACGAACAGCGGCATGGCGATGGCAAACAGGTTGATGACCATCGACCCCAACAGGACGTCGCGATAAAGCTTGCGGTTCTCGCGGATGACACCCCAGAACCAGTGCCGTGAGCGCTGCTTTTTGACTTCTGGACCACGCGCATCGAACCGGTATTTGGGCCTTACATAAGCGGCTTGACCACTGTAGGCATCCTGCAGGCCGGAGAGGCTGACAATCGAACTGGCATCGCCAAGCTCGGGAAAGATGACTTCGGCCTGGCCGTTTTTAAGGTCCAGGTTGAGCAACACACAGGCGCGCCCGGCTTCCAGAAGCAAAATGACCGGGAACAGCGCGGGGTTCAGCTGTGACAGGCGAGATTTGACCAACCGGGCGGTGAGATCAGCACGCGTGGCGGCACGCCCCAAGACACCGGGTGTCAGCTTGCCTTCTTCAAGCGGGAGACCCGCGACCAACGCTTCCCGCGTTGCATCGTGATGATGCATTGCCGCTACGGCTACCAGACACTCCAGCAGCTCGTCAGTCTCGGTTCGGTTAGATGGTTCGTCTGCAGTTACGTCTTTTTCGTTAGACACACATACCCCAAATCATAAATGCCGCCCGCCTAGGTGAATGAGCCAAGCGTGGTTATTTCGCGCTAATCAATAAATCAACAATACAGAAAGAACGCGAAACAACCTACAGCGCCATTCACTCAATTAACTACTGACGATAAACGCTTCTACATAGCCCAGATCGCTTAATTGGCGACGAAAGTCTGGCGCGGCATCGTCGGTGGTACCGACTTGCACACGGTACAAACCGCCATCGTTCACCACACGGGTTGATGTGTTCAACTGCTTTTCGAGGGTTTCTTGTAACGCGACCGCAGAGGCCTGACTACTGAGAGCGGCCACCTGAAGAAACGCATTCGCAGACGCTGGCGTGGTGTTAACAAGCTCATCCGTGAAGGTTGAAGGGCCCTTCATGGTATTGCTTGTTCCCTCGGCGACGGAAAAGGTGTCAACGGCGTTATCCGTTCCCACGGAACTCGTCGTGCGGCCCTCAGAAGAGGCGCCGTTGCTTGTGCTACCCACCAGATCCTCCAGCGAATAGTTAGCCGGTGCCTGGTCCGAGCAGATCGTCTCGGCATCGAGCTCAACGCCATCGCTGTCCAGATCCGCAAGGCTCGGCATGTCGGCACGGGATACTTCAAGGGTACGCATCAGCTGACCCATCGATGCCAGCGTCTCGGCATCGGCAATGGCCACATCGTACTGCGCGTTTGCGTAGGCACGGCTGGCTTCGAAGAATTCGTTCTCGCTGTCCAGCACGTCTAGCAGAGTGCGCTCGCCGATATCGAACTGCTGCTGGTAAGCACCACGCACGCGGTCAATCGACTGGCGGTGCTGGTTAAGGTAGCGCATCTGCTCGCGCAGTCGCTGGGTATCCGCGTAGGCGATCTGCGTGGTCTGGCGAACGTTGTGACAGGCCAGCTCGCGGTTATCGACGGCTTCTTCGATGCGTTCACTGGCCGCACGGAATGAGGCCAGGTCCGAGCCACCGCGGTACAGGTTCATGCTGGCGATCACTTCCAGGCTACTTTGATCCCGGCGACCCACGGGAGCGGAGTCGTCGTTATTGCTGCCGGTCCGGCCGACGATGTCCACCCGCGGATGGAAGCCTGACTTGGCGACATCCTGCTCGGCACGAGACGCGGCAATATCCTCGATCGCGGCATGGAAATCGGGGTTACCCTCAAAAGCGAGGCTGACGGCTTCCTGAACCGAACTGGGCAGTTCATCGGAAAACTCGGGCGCGGGTTCCAGGTTTTCAACCGGCAGGTCGCCGACGATGCGATTGTAGCGCGCGGACACATCGTGCAGGTTGGACGCTTCGGTCAACAGGTTGGACTCAGCGAGCGCCACACGACCGGTAATCTGTTCAAGGTCGACGCCCCGCCCAGCACCGGAGCGCGCGCGTTCATCGATCTGGTCGTAGACGCGGATGTGCTGGCGATAGTTATCCTGGGCTAGGCGCACCAGCTCGCGATAACGCAGCACATCGGCGTACGCCGTGGTCGCTTCAAGCGCGACGGTTTCACTGGCACCCAGCAGCTCGTAGTAACGGACCAGTTGCGCACGGTCCAACTGCTCGACGCGGCCGGCGGTGGCAAAGCCATCGTAGACCATCTGCGTCAGCTCGAGCTGAGCGAAGTCCGTATCAAAGCTGCCGCGGCCATCACCCTCGACTGACTCACGCCCTACCCCGGCCGTCGCATCAACGCTCGGCAGATAGCCACCGAACGCTTCGTCCTTATCGAACCCGGCGGCGTTAAAGGCACGAAACGCCGAATTGACTTCGGGGTTCTGGGTGATGGCCTGTTGAACGGTTTCCTGCAGGTTGGATGAGCCCGGCACCGACATGTCGGATGGCAACTGCTGCGCCACTGCCTGACTGAGTGGCAGGAGTACCAGGCCAGCGCCCAGAGCCGTCGCCTGAAGAAGGCGTGAAACGCCAAACCGCTGGTAAACCGCGTTGGTGCCAATGGTATTTTTCATGTGTGGTCCCCTCATGAATGATGAGCCGATGACAGCGGCTTGCTTCCTCCATCATCGATTGCAATTGATACGTTGTTTTTTATCGCGGGACTCACCCAACACTTGGCATGTACAGGCGGCGCATCCATTCCCGGCTTCCCTACCTTGGCGGTGCTTGGCTCTTGAAACGTCGGTTATGACGTTGTTCATGCGAAGAGATGAAGCACCTTGATGACGCGCTCCCTATTTATAGGCTACGTCGGAATCATTAATGTAAATGATCGTAATACAAAATTACACTTTGCGCCAAATTAAACGCGCGAATTTTACAACTTTTATTGAAGCTAAGGCTAACTAGCTGTATCACAATAAGAGTTACGCTCTGAACGCCGACAGCTTAGCGAGTACTGCGTGCCTGCTGCCAGCCCAATCCGGCCAGGATCAACGCCAGCCCCACCAGCGTTGAAGGGTAAATCGACTCACCGACAATAACAAAAAGTAACAATAAAGACACGGGTGGGGAAAGGAAAATCAGGTTCGAGACCTTGGCGGTGCGCGAGACTTTGTGGACCGCGAGCTGCCATAAAATGAACGCGATCCCCATCTCAAACAGCCCGACGTAAATGCCGGCCATCAGCGCTGGCCCGCTGTGCCATTGAAAGCCGGGGCCCACTAACAGCAGCAACGTGAGTATCGGCAGCCCGACCGTGAAGTTCTGCCACTGACCGACCAGCGGCGGGCGCTTATCGCGGGCATTGAGCAACCAGTAAAGTGCCCATAGCAGCGTGGATGCTAGCGCAAAGACCACCCCGAGGGGGTCGGCAAAGGTGACGTTGAACACGTCGCCGCGGGTGGCGATCACCCACACCCCCGAGTAGGCGACCAGCCCGGCGGCTACATCCGTGCGAGTAAGGCGGTGGCCCAGCAACGGAACGGCCAGAAAGGCCATGGCCAACGCCCAGGTGTAGTTGAGCGCCATGGCTTCCTGGCCGGGCAGCCGGTCATAGGCGGCAAACAACACTAGGTAATAGCCCACCGGATTCATCAACCCGGCCCAGGCAGCAGTCTTCCAGCCCTTCCTCAGGGCGACATCGGCGTTGCCTTGATACACCACAATGGCGCCCATCAGCGCCCAGGACACCAGCGACGCCAGCCACATGAGCTCCAGCGGCGACATCCAGGCCAGCGCCACCTTGAAGGCGGTGGCGACGGTGGACCACAGGGCCACCGCCCCCAGGCCATAGAGGATCGCCTGACGATCCTGATTCATCGGTCGGTGTGGCCCAGGTCACGGGAAGGTTCGACGTGGTCGCGCACCTGCTGCTTGAGGGCCTTGATGTCGGGAAAACCGCCGTCGCGCTTACGCTCCCAGAGCAAGTCGCCGTCACACCAGATTTCGAAGGTGCCACCGTGGCTCGGGCAAAGCGCTACCTCATCGAGCGCTTCACCAAAGGTGGAAAGCAGTTCCTGAGCGTACCAGGCGCTCCTTAGCAGCCACTGGCATTGCGTGCAATAGCGAATTTGAATACGCGACATCCTTGAGCTCCCTGGCCTGACTCGCCATTATCTTGATCAATAAGAGACATATCTGAAGACATTACTCAAGAATGTACTTAATCACCCGGCTCGTCAAAACGGGTCGCTCAGGACGGTTATCGCCAAGGAGCCCACATGGCTAGACACGACGCGTCAGAGTCAAGAATTTACGAATGGCTAACCGGCGACGAAGACAGCCGGATGTGCGACGACATTCCTGATAGCGCCTGCCATGAACAGCCGCGCAATTTCATGCTGCATTTATGGGCGGCGCTCGGGAACAAGCTGGCGGATGAACTTTCCAGCGCCCGACTGGTATTGCCCTGGTTGATGGGCATCATCGGCGCACCGGTATGGATGGTGGGGTTTCTGGTACCCATTCGCGAGTCCGGCGCGCTGCTGCCGCAGATTTTTGTGGCCGGCTTTATTCGCCTCAAGCCCCAGCGCAAGTGGGTGTGGGTTGCCGGAGCAGGCCTTCAGGCAATCGCCGCCCTGCTGCTGGCAGGTCTTGCGCTATGGGGCAGCGGCAGCCTGGGTGGCGGTTTGGTATTGCTGGTCCTGGTGATGCTCTCGCTCGCCCGCGGGCTCTCCTCTATTGCCACCAAGGACGTGATGGGCAAGACCATTGCCAAGCACCGTCGCGGCACTCTGATGGGCTGGAGCGGCAGCCTTGCGGGGGGCGCCACTCTGGCGGCAGGCGCAGTACTGGTGCTGCTGGATGATTCGCGTGGCAGCCTTACCCTCGCCGCCCTGCTGGGTGCCGCCGCGGTCGGCTGGGCGGTAAATGGCCTTTGCGCCGCGCGCATTGAAGAAACTCCTGGCGCCGTGGAAGGCGGCGAAAACGCCTGGGACAGCATCAAGCTGGGGCTTTCACTGCTCAAGGAAGATCGCACCTTTCTGCATTTCAATCTGTCCCGCGCGTTACTGCTGTCAAGCGCATTGGCGCTGCCCTACCTGGCGCTGCTCGGCCAACAGCAAAGCGGTACCGAGCTTAGCGGCCTGGGCCTGCTGGTCGTGGTGTCGGGGGTCGCTGCCATGGTGGCAAGCCCGGTATGGGGCAAGCGCGCAGACCAATCCAGCCGCGGAGTGATGCGCGATGCAGCCGTGGGGACGGCGCTATGTTGCTTGATGGGTGCCGGGGTTACCTGGTTACCCGCCGGCGTTTCCGAGCAGATATGGCCCTACGCGGCGGTCTATGCGCTGCTGGTCATTGTTCACCACGGAGTGCGTCTTGGGCGTAAAACCTATCTGGTGGATATGGCCAGCCAGGACAACCGTGCTCTGTATGTTGCGCTATCGAACACCTTGACGGGCGTACTGATGCTGGTGGTTGGCGGGGTTATCGGCCTGCTGGCACAGTGGCTGGGCAGCGCGGCCCTGCTGCTGGTTTTATCCGCCACGGCGGTTGGTGCCATGCTCTCTGCGCAGCGATTACCCGAGGTCGAGTAACGTTAAGATAACGCTCAAGATTGCAATGCATGGCAACGCTCGCCATGATGGTAGGTAGGTGGCAATTGTTAAACGATCTTTTGCTATCATAATAAATTACATCGCCCGGGACGCATAAGCATCGTGACAATCAATATGATCACGGCCCGCGATAGGTTTGGAGCTGCAACAGGAACCCTTGATGAAACGATCTCCCTTGATCAGCCCGGCGTTACTCGAACGCATGGTTGACGCCTCCGAAGACGGCATTGTGGTTGCTGAACAGGAAGGCGATGAAAACATCCTGATATATGTCAATAAAGGCTTCGAGCGCCTGACGGGCTACAGCGCCGATGAGATTCTGTATCGGGACTGTCGCTTTCTGCAGAACGAAGACCGCGATCAAGACCCGCTGAACGCCATCCGCGAGGCGCTGAGTGCCGGCCTTCCGTCCAGAGAGGTGCTGCGCAACTACCGCAAGGACGGCACCATGTTCTGGAACGAGCTGTCGATTACTCCGGTATTCGATGAAGACGATCACCTGATGTATTACATCGGCGTGCAGAAGGACGTGACCGAGCGGGTGGAGGCCCAACAGGCGCTAGCCGCCCTGCAGGCCCAGCGGGAAAGCGCTGAATAGCGCTCCAGAGCTTGTGCCATTAACACAATAAAACGAAAAAACCCGGTAATGCTTGAACTTCGATCCAAGCGGCGTTATATAGCGGCAAGGCGCTGACAAAGCGCTAGGTGCTTCCTTGCACCCTGCTTGCCAGGAAGCCATTGTGATGCCGGTACGCCGGCTTGGGTTGGAGGGCCTGTCATGAGCCGTGACCCCTTGAGTCGTGAAACTTTCTCCCCCGAAGACACCGAATCGGATGACTTCGACTCCCTCGATGCCGTCAACGACGAACACTACGGTCGCTCGCGACCCAGCAGCAAAGCCGATAACCTGCGCGCACGACGCCAGGTTGAAGCTTGGCTTGAAGAACGCCGTCTAAAACGCGCCATCGAGGACGACTGGGACGAAGAAGAGTAGTTCAGAAGCGTAACGTCGTCCCGCCCGCAGGGCTTTCTCGATCATCAATGTCGCCGTATGCGCATGGCCTTTTCCCATTGCTGGCCTTTAGCCACGCGGGGCTCTATCATCTGCGTACCGTTCAGCGGCGACGCTGACATTTTTTTCATCAACCTAACGGATTTCCATGGCGCAATACGTTTTCACCATGAACCGGGTCGGCAAGATCGTGCCGCCCAAAAAGCAAATTCTCAAAGATATCTCGCTGTCGTTTTTCCCCGGGGCCAAGATCGGCGTGCTGGGTTTGAACGGCTCGGGTAAATCCACACTGCTGCGCATCATGGCCGGTGTCGATACGGAGTTTGAAGGTGAAGCCCGCCCCATGCCGGGAATCAATGTCGGCTACCTTCCCCAGGAACCCGAGCTGGACGACAGCAAGAACGTCCGCGAAACCGTCGAAGAGGCGCTGGGCGCGATCAAGGAAGCCCAGGAAAAGCTCGACGCCGTATACGCCGCCTATGCCGAGCCGGATGCCGATTTTGACGCCCTGGCGAGCGAGCAGGCGCGCCTGGAAAACATTATCGAAGCCGCCGACGCGCACAACCTCGAGCGCAAGCTGGACGTGGCCGCTGAAGCGTTGCGTCTGCCGCCCTGGGAAGCCCAGGTAGGCAACCTGTCCGGCGGTGAGCGGCGCCGCGTGGCGCTGTGCCGTTTGCTGCTTTCAAGCCCCGACATGCTGCTGCTCGACGAGCCGACCAACCACCTGGACGCCGAGTCGGTGGCCTGGCTCGAGCGCTTCCTGCACGACTACAACGGCACTGTGGTGGCGATTACCCACGACCGCTACTTCCTCGACAACGTCGCCGGCTGGATTCTGGAGCTGGACCGTGGCCAAGGCATTCCCTTCGAGGGCAACTATTCCCAGTGGCTCGAGCAGAAGGAACAGCGCCTCGGCCAGGAAGCCAAGCAGGAAGCCTCGCGCCAGAAAGCCATTAAGCAGGAGCTTGAGTGGGTACGCTCCAACTCGAAGGGCCGTCAGGCGAAGAGCAAGGCGCGCCTCAATCGCTTCGAGGAAATGCAGTCCGGCGACTTCCAGAAGCGTAACGAAACCAACGAGATCTACATTCCGCCCGGCCCGCGTCTGGGTGATAAAGTCATCGAATTTCATGACGTGGCCAAGCGTTTCGATGACAAGCTGCTTTACCAGGATCTGTCCTTCACCGTGCCCCCCGGCGCGATTGTCGGCATCGTGGGCGGCAACGGCGCCGGTAAGTCGACCCTGTTCAAGCTGATTACCGGCCAGGAGCAGCCCGATGCCGGGGAAGTGGTCATCGGTGAAACCGTCGATATCGCCTATGTCGAGCAGCTGCGCGACGCCCTCGACGACAAGCAGACCGTCTGGCAGGCAGTGTCCGATGGCCAGGACATCCTCAACATCAACGGCTATGAAGTGTCTTCGCGTGCCTATGTGGGCCGCTTCAACTTCAAGGGCAACGACCAGCAGAAGCGCCTCGACGAGCTGTCCGGTGGTGAACGCGGTCGCCTGCAGCTGGCCCAAACGCTCAAGCAAGGGGCGAACGTGCTGCTGTTGGACGAACCCTCCAACGACCTGGATATCGAAACCCTGCGCGCCCTGGAAGAAGCCCTGCTGGCGTTCCCGGGCTGCGCCATGGTGATTTCCCACGATCGCTGGTTCCTGGACCGGATTGCCACGCACATCCTGGCCTTCGAGGGTGATTCCGAAGTGGTCTTCTTCGACGGTAACTATACCGACTATGAAGACGATCATAAAAAGCGCGTCGGCAACGACACGCCCAAGCGCATGAAGTACAAGCGCATCGACGCCTAAGCGTCGACGGGCCGTGTGCCGTCAATCAAAAGCCCCGCTTGGCGGGGCTTTTTTGTGGCTGGCTGGCGAGGTCAACGCTGCGTGACGATAAGCAGTGGCGTCTAGAGGTGATAAGTCGTTTTGCTGACCGCCTTGAAGGCCCCGCGCATCATCCACTGCACCGGAGCCGGCAGGCGAAGGCCACCGGCTTCCAACGCCAGCTGGGCGTGGCGGTTCTTGTCCGTGCTCATCTGGCGCAGCAGTGCGCTGGAGGTGTGATCGGTGTCAGGCAGCCGGTCCTGCTGCTCGCTCAGGCGTTTGGCCGCCTGCGCTTCGCTTGCCGCCAGTACGCCGAGCCCTACACGTTCGCTTAGCGCACCGGTCATCGCCCCGATACTCAGCGCGGCCATGTAAAAACCCGGCGCCAACAGGCTGGTACGGCTGTCCAACTGGCGCAGCCGCTCGCTACAGCGGGCCAGATGCTCAAGGTTCTTCGACGCTGACTGCTCCATCTGCGCGCTGGCTTCCGGGCGCTGGGCAAACAGCCGCTGGCCCTGATAAAGCCCTTGCAGGCAGACTTCGCCGCAGTGGTTGACGCGCATCGCACCGGCCACGTGGCTGGCCTCAAAGGCCGTCAGCGTCTCGTCGTTGGGCGATACGGGAACCACCGCCCTGGCGTTCGCCGTGGGCGGCACCAGGGTGCGCAGTGCACGGTCAAACTGATAAATCCATTGGTCCGATCGGGTGCGTCGACGCATCATGGCGCGCTCCTTGGCCGCGGGGTCGCCTTCAACGGCAGTGTTACCCGGCGGGCCAGGTGAATGCGCGCCCGCCAAGCAAGTGCATGTGAATATGGTAGACCGTCTGGCCGCCCATTTCGTTGCAGTTCATCACCACCCGGTAGCCGTCATCGGCAAACCCCTGCTCGCCGGCAAGCTTCGCAGCGGTGTACTGCAAGCGACCCACGGTGGTCAGGTCGTCGGTCTGGATATCATTGAGCGTGGCAATGTGCTTTTTGGGAATGATCAACTGGTGCGTGGGGGCCTGGGGATTAATGTCGTTAAAGGCCAGCACGTGCTCGTCTTCATAGACAATATCCGCCGGGATTTCGCGGTTGATGATGCGACAAAACAGACAGTCCATATAAAGCTCCTTGGTCAGCGTGACCTGACATCACAGGCAATCGGTTACCCGTGAGCCTAACGAAAACGACGCTGCGACAACAAGTGGCGCACCAGCGGCGCCAATATCAGCTCCATGGCCAGCGACATACGGGCGCCGGGCACCACCAGGGTATGCGGCCGGGTCATGAAGGAATCCTGGATCATCGCCAGCAGCCAGGGGAAATCCACCGTCGACGGGTCGCGGAAACGAATCACCACGAACGACTCCGCGTCGGTCGGGATATCCTGTACCTCAAAAGGGTTGGAGGTATCCACTGTGGGCACGCGCTGAAAATTGATGTGGGTGCGGGAGAACTGGGGCTGGATATAGCGCACGTAGTCGCCCATACGCCCCAGAATGGTATCGATCACCGCTTCCTGGGAGTAGCCGCGCATCTTGGTGTCACGGTCGATCTTCTGGATCCACTCCAGGTTCATAGTCGGGGCAACGCCCACCAGCAGATCGACGTGACGGGCGATATCGAACTCTTCGGTCACCAGGCCGCCGTGGAGGCCTTCGTAAAACAGCAGGTCGGTACCGCAGGGCAGCGGCTGCCACTCGGTAAAGGTGCCGACCTGATAGCCCGCTTCGATTTTCTGCTTGTCCTCGGCGTGGATGTAGTGACGGAAGGTGCCCGTTCCGTGCTCACCATACTCGACAAACATGCCTTCGAGGCGGTCGAGCAGGTTGGCTTCGACGGCAAAGTGCGATAGTTCGTTTTTACGCTCCGGCTCTTCGCGGAACATGCGATGCAGGTCATGGCGGGTATAGCGGTGAAAGGCATCGCCGTCCACCATGGCGGCATGCACGTCTTCACGCAGAAACATCCGCTCAAAGCTACGCCGGACGGTCGTGGTGCCCGCGCCGGACGAACCGGTAACGGCGATGATGGGGTATTCACGGGACATCAGGTGCCTCTCGCTTTGGCTAATGCTTCCACGACTGACGCGGGCACGGCCACCGGCCGACCGGTGGCCGTATCAACCAGCAGCTGGTTGATACGGGCGGTCGCCACGGGCCTGCCCGATTCGGCGTGGATCATGCGCTGATAGACGGTCAGCGCCTTGCCTTCGGGGGATGGTACGGCGGTTTCGACCAACAGGGCATCCGGCCAGCGCGCTTCGCTTTGGTATTGCACTGCCAGGTCGGCGACCACGCTGGGATAGCCGTGCATGTCCCACTCGGGCAGCTCAAGGGAGGCGAACGCCTGGATACGCGCTTCATGAAGCAGCGATACCAGCGCATCGTGGCCAAGATGGCGACCATAGTTCATGTCCGTGACGCGAACGCTCAGCGAATGGCGATGAATGATCGCGGCGTCGGGAAAATCAAGCTGAACCCGTTCCATCTCTTATCCTTGTTGTGGTTGGCCGTCGCAGCAGGATGCCTGGATATGTCGTCTGCGCCTACCCGTTTTCGCGGGCGATGGCGCGATGGGCGATGTCCCGGCGGCAGATGACGCCCTCCCAGTGGATCTCGTCAACGCCCTGGTAGGCCGCCTGCTGCGCCTGGGAAACACGCTCGCCCAGGGCCGTGACGCACAGCACACGTCCGCCTGCGGTGAGGACATCACCCTGATCATTGTGGCGAGTGCCCGCATGGAAGACTTTACAGCCATGGCGCTCGGCGTTGGCAATCCCGTGGATGACGTCGCCCTTCCGGTAGCTACCTGGGTAGCCCCCGGCGGCCAGCACCACGCCTACCGCCGCGCGAGGGTCCCATTCACAGCGCTGCCCGGCCAGCCGGCCTTCCGCCCCGGCCAGGCACAGCGCGGCCAGGTCAGAGGTGAGACGCATCATGATGGGCTGGGTTTCCGGGTCGCCAAAACGGCAGTTGTACTCGATCACCTTGGGGTTGCCCTGAGCGTCGATCATCAGCCCGGCGTAAAGAAAACCGCTGTAGGCGTGACCTTCGGCAGCCATGCCTTTGACGGTAGGCAGAATCACCTGCTGCATGATGCGCTCGTCGACCTCGGGGGTCACCACGGGCGCGGGCGAGTAGGCCCCCATGCCGCCAGTGTTGGGGCCGTTGTCACCGTCGTAGGCACGCTTGTGGTCCTGACTGGTGGCCATGGGCACCACGTTTTCGCCATCGACCATGACGATAAAGCTGGCTTCCTCACCTTCCAGAAACTCTTCGATCACCACGCGAGCGCCCGCATCGCCAAAGGCGTTGGCTTCGAGCATATCGCGGATCGCAGCTTCGGCCTCGGCATTGGTCATGGCTACGATGACGCCTTTACCGGCGGCCAGGCCGTCGGCCTTGATGACAATCGGCGCGCCCACCTCGGTCAGGTAGGCAAGCGCTGGTTCGACGGCCGTGAACGTCTGATAGGCGGCCGAAGGGATGTCGTGGCGGGCCAGGAAATCCTTGGTGAACGACTTTGAGCCTTCCAACTGGGCGGCGGCCTGGGTGGGGCCGAAAATGGTCAAGCCAGCCGCCTGGAAGCGATCCACCACGCCTTCCACCAGCGGTGCTTCAGGCCCTACCACCGTGAGCGCTACCGCTGCGTCGCGGGCAAACGCCACCAGTGCGTCAATATCGGTCGCCTCGATGGCCACGTTGGTCAGCTTGTCTTCACCGGCGGTGCCCGCATTGCCCGGGGCGACGAATACCTGCGAGACAAGCGACGACTGAGCCAGTTTCCATGCCAACGCGTGCTCGCGACCACCGCCGCCAATCATCAAAACCTTCATGGATATCCTTCTTGAACGGAAAAGCAGAATCGTGGCGGCATTATGCCACAGCTTGCCCGCGCGTCGGTGGCGCTTACGATGACTTGTCCTGGTTGGTTTTGCCGCCCTTTGCCTTGCCGGTCTGTGGGGGCTGTTTGTCGCTATTGCGCTTACTCTCAGGCGGCGCCTGGTTCATGGTGTTCTGCCAGAAGCGCATATTCTCTTCCGCCAGTTCGCGCATGAACTCCATGGGCGAGTGACGAATAGCCTGCTGCCACTGGCTTTGCATCCGCTTCTGCTGCTCCATCATGATCTGGGTGCCCTGCTCCAGATAGCGCGCCAGCGGCAGCGGCGATGACATATCGTAGACACGGATTAGCTGCGCCAGCAGGTCATTGGAGAACACTTCCGCTTCGCTGTCGGCCTGCTCTTGCTCGATAATGATCGATAACAGGATGGTACGCGTCAGGTCCTCGCCGCTCTTGGCGTCCTCCACCCGAAACGGTTCTTCCTCCAGAATCAAGCGACGCAGATCCTCCAAGGTCACATAACGACTTTGTTGGGTATCATACAACCTGCGATTGGCATATTTACGAATGACGCGCACGGCGATTCTCCTTAGACCCGATAGGGCTTTGCTTCCCGTTGCTGTTATTGTGCCTGCAACACGCACCTATGCAAGCCATGTATCGATATTCACTCAGCGTATCGTCTCCAACCACTGACTGATCCACCACTTCCATGAACCTGATTTTACTCGAACCTCACGATGTGGCCCAGCCGGGCCAGGCGGTACTTCGCGATTCACGTCGTTTAACGCACCTGCGCGACGTCCATCGCGCCCAACTGGGCGATAAGCTCACTGTGGGCCATACCGACGGCCGGATCGGCAAGGCCGAGCTGACAGCGCTCGAGGCGGACCATGCCCGGCTCACTTGGGAGTCACTCAGCGAACTGCCTCCGCCCGCCCTGCCCGTTCATCTGGTACTGGCGCTGCCCCGTCCGCGTATGCTGGCTCGTACGCTTGAGCATGTGACGGCGCTCGGCGTCAAGCGCATCACTCTGCTGCACACCAAGCGAGTCGAAAAAAGCTATTGGCAATCCCCCGAGCTGCGTCCCGACAAGATACACCAGCATTTGGTGCTCGGCCTCGAGCAGGCGCGCGACACCATGATGCCCAGCGTGACGCTGATCAAAGGCTTTCGGGCCTTTCTCAGTGATCACCTGCCCACGCTGCTTGCAGATCGGCGCGGTCTCGTCGCCCACCCGGGCATGGCCAACCCTTGCCCACGGGGCATCAGTGACGACACCGTGCTGTTCATTGGTCCAGAGGGCGGGTTTATCGACTGGGAGGTGGAGCAGCTGCTCGACGCGGGCTGCCAGGGCATGCACCTGGGCCCGCGTATTCTGCGCGTTGAAACCGCCGTGACGGCCTTGCTGTCCCGGCTATTCTAGACGGTCAGCTTTTGTCGCTGGCCTCATCATTGTCGGGGTCGTGGGCGACCACCTCGGCATCGTCATCGCAGTTGGGGTCCTGCATAAAGGTTTCGCGCACGTCCAGCAGACCCAGATGGCTGATCGTGCGGCGTCCCAGCAAAAGCGGGTAATTCATGTCTTCACGGTTGCGCAGGCTGAACTGCTCTTCATATATTTTATCGCCCATGCACACATTCAGCAGCACCACCGGACGCTCATCCTTACCGCCCGCCCCGCGAACGCGCAGCTCGCGGTACAGTGGGCGTTCCAGTTCGTCGCTGAAGACTTCGCCGCTCTCCTCGTCTTCAAGCTTGAGGCGAAAGCGCACCCAGTCTTCGCCGTCCTTTTCGAACATTTCAATATCCCGAGCGTCCAGCGACGACGTTAACGCGCCGCTATCCAGCTTGGCTTTGACTTCAGTACCCCAGGGATGAAGGGTGGCGTTTTCCACCCATCCAAACACCTGGTCGTCGTCGGCGACGGCCTGGCTGCTTGCCAGCGCCGCCACCATCGCGAAACTGCTCAGCAGCGTCGTTACCACCTTGGGCATGATCTGTTCCTGTAACGGTTGAATGAAAACGAGCGGCGAGCGATGCCCGCGCTACTCCACGCGCTGGCGTAAACGCTCAAGCAGCGACTGCGTCGCAAAGCCATCCGGGGTCAGCCCCTCGTCCCGCTGAAAGGCGCGAAGCCCCTGGCGGGTGTTGGGTCCCATGACGCCGTCAGCGCCACCGACATCGTACCCGGCCTGGTTGAGCCCGCGCTGTAGCGCTTCGACATCATCGCGCGTCAAAGGTGCCTGTTCGCGGGGCCAGCCCTGCTGGATACCGTCGCGACCGGCGATGGCATCGCCAAGCGTCGCCACCGCCAGCGCATAGCTGGTGGCGTTGTTGTAGCGCAGAATGGCGCGGAAATTCGGCCCGACCAGAAACGCGGGACCCTCGGCCCCGGCGGGCACGATCACCTCGGCGCTGTCAAAACGGGGCAGCTCGCCATTGACCGCTTCTACCCCCTGCTCGGCCCAGGCCTGGGTGCTCCGGCGGTCGGTCTGGGCATAGTCGTAGTCATCGGGCAGATTGACTTCTACGCCCCAGGGTTGGCCTGTCTGCCAGCCGGCGCGGGCCAGATAGTTCGCCGTGGAGGCCATGACGTCGGGGATGCTGCCCCAGATATCCCGGCGATCATCGCCGTCGCCGTCCACCGCGTAGGCTTCGAAACTGGTGGGAATGAACTGGGTATGCCCCATGGCCCCGGCCCATGAGCCGCGCATGTCCTCAGCGGCTATGTCGCCCTCCTGGATGATCCGCAGGGCGGATAGGAGCTCACTGCGGGCAAACTGCTGACGGCGGCCATCGTAGGCCAGCGTGGCCAGCGCCTCGAGGGTCGAAAAGTCGCCGAAATTGCTGCCGTAGTTACTTTCGATACCCCAGATCGCCACGATGATTTCCGCAGGGACTCCGTAGCGCTCCTCCATCTGCTCGGCGGTGCGACGGTGTTCTGCCAGACGATCCTGGCCGTTGTTGATGCGCGTGCTGGAGACGGCGGTATCCAGGTATTCCCAGATGGAGCGGACGAATTCTGGCTGGTAGCGGTCGAGCTCTATAATCCGTTCACGGTAGCGAATTTCATCGAACGCCTCGCGAAGCGTTGCCTCGCTGATGCCCTGTTCACTGGCATAGCGCCGGAAGGCATCGCGCCACTGATTGAAGCTTGCGTGTTGAACCTCTTCGGCCACCCGGGCGTCAACCTCGGTCATCAACTGCTGATTGGCCATCGCCGGGGCGCTCAAAGCCAGTGCCGTGGTCATGCCGATCACGGCGCTAGCCGAACGCAGGATCACCTTTCTATCCATCATCATGTCTTCCTCAGCGCAGTCCTTGTCAGCGCCAAGGATGCCCGAGAATAAGCACCGATACTAGGCGTTGTCGCAACGCTGACTGCTAGTTTTACAACGATCAGGTTAGCAGGTGTGTCAGCAGGGCCATATGGGCCAGCACCACACCGGCCGTCAGCACACTGCGCAGCAGCCAGTACCAGCGCGGCCACCCGTGCCGGCCAAGGTCATACGCCCACATGAAAACGAAGCCGAGGCCCAGTATGACAAGCCCCCACAAGGCCGGCAGCAATAACGCCGGCCAGGCAACCAGACTGGGCAGCATGGCGATCATCAGCCGCCGTCTTTGACCCGGCTCGGCGCGTTGCAGGGCAGCGCCCCAGTGGGTGCCGCCCAGAAACGACAGAATGACCGCGCTGTAAGACAAGAACGCCTTGACTGCTGTCTCAAGCCAGGCAGTGGGGCCCCACCACATCAGACCAAGCGTCAACGCGAACGGGGCCAGTCCCGCAAGCCCCAAGACCCATGCGGTTCGCCGATCACTCATTGCTAGCCTCATTGCTTACTCGCCGGATTGTTCCAGTTGGGCATCGCCAATCAGCCATCGCTGCCAAGCCTCTGGCTGCACGCGCGGCGATGTGAATGCCTCGGGCGCCACCCGCCAGGGCTGGTGGCGATCCAGTCCGAAAGGCAAGGTGTCCAACTCGGGCAGCCAGTGGGCGACATACAGCCCCTTGGGGTCGTAATGGCCCGCCTGCTTCAGCACGTTGAAGTAGCGGTCCTGGCGTGGATCACGTCCCACTCCGGCAATATACCGCCAGTTGCCCCAGTTGCTGGCAACATCATAATCAATCAGGCAGTGCTCGAACCAGGCCGCCCCCAAGCGCCAATCTACGCCTAAGTCCTTGACCAGAAAGCTTGCGACGTTTTGCCGGGCGCGATTGGAAATCCAGCCGGTGCTGCTCAGCTCCAGCATGGCGGCATCGATAAACGGTACGCCAGTGTTGGCCTGCCGCCAGGCATCAAAGTCAGCATTGGTGGGGGGTAGATGGGCGTTCCCGAACAGCGCCTCGCCTTCCAACTGCGCGGCACGCAGGAAATATTCACGCCAGAGTAGTTCAAAGCCGATCCAGTAGCTGGATTCACCGCTGCCGTGCTCGGCCTCCCAGGCGTTGACCTCGTCGTGTACCTGACGCGCGGACAGGCAGCCCCGCGCCAGCCAGGGCGAAAACCGCGTCGAGAAGTTGGCGCCCAGGAGCCCGTTGCGCGTCTTCTTGTACGACGCCGGGCCATGCTGGCGCCAGATGTAGTGCTCTAAACGCTCACGGCCCGCGGCCTCGCCGCCCAAGAACATCAGCCCCTGGCGTTCGTCGGGATTCCAGTCGGCACTGACGGTGCAGACGTTGCACAGCGGCGGAAAGCCACGCGGGGCGTCCGGCCAGGCGGGCAAGGTAATCGGCGCGCTCTTGGCTTGAGGGATTACGCAGTGCTTCTCGACCTGACGACGGAACGCCGAAAAGCTCTCCGGCAGTTGCGACAAATCGAACGGCAGCGCGCTTTCATCGAGCAGACGGCCGGATTCAAAACGCTCAAGGGTGGTGCCTGCGGGCAGCCGACGCTTGACGCTTTCAATGTGCTGTACTTCTTCGAGCCCTGCATGGTCGGCGACCCTGACGCTGCGGGCTTGCAGCTCCTCGGCAAGCGATACCACCACGTCGGCAGGCTTACCGATGCGCACGAGCAAATCGCTCCCCCGCTGCAGTAACTCGCCGCGCAGCTCCATCAGGCATTGCCACAGGAAACGCAACCGCGCGGGTCCAACGCGCGTTTCGGCCGGCTCATCAAACAGCGGGGCCAACCAGGCGTCGTCGAGTACGTAAACGCACACCAGATGGTCCGGCCTATCAGCAAAGTGCAGCAGGGGGTTATCCGTCACTCTGAGGTCGTCGTGCAGCCAGACGATATCGATCGTACTGTTCATGCTCCTCTCTCCTCAGCGCGTTTTGCTATCCGGGCATCGCGCTGGCAGCGTTTGCTGCAGTAGCGGACCTCATCCCAGCATCGCGCCCATTTCTTTCGCCAAGTGAATGGACGCTGGCAGTGAACGCAGATTTTTTCCGGTAAATGGTGTTGATGTGCCATGTTGCGATTGCCTTCACCGCCGTGCGGCGCCACGTAATCATGGACATCATATCTTATACCGTACAATTATTGTACATATATTGCCTTGTGTAACTATTTAATTGTCCAACCCGTGGGCGACAAGAATGCGCGACACAAAAAAAGCCACCCGAAGGTGGCGTTTGATGTCGTCGCTCTTGGCTAACCGCAAAGTGAATCTAGGTACGCGGCAACCAGCCCGACAGCTCGTTGTTGACGACGGCGAGTAGCGCATCGATATGGTCGTCGCGGTCGTTCAGGCAGGGAATGTAGCTGAAGGTCTCGCCCCCGGCTTCCATGAAGCTGTCGTGAATCTCTTCCTTGATTTCTTCCAGCGTTTCTACGCAGTCAGAGGAGAACGCTGGCGACAGAATGGCAATGTGCTTGTGGCCCTGCTTGGCCAGCGCCGCTACGTGGTCAACGGTTTGCGGACCGACCCACTTTTCGGGGCCAAACTGGGACTGAAAGGCGGTATCGACCTCTTCCTTGGGCAGGCCCAGCTTTTCGCGCAGCAGGCGCGTGGTTTTCTGGCATTGGCAGTGGTAGGGGTCACCTTCAAGCAGGTAGCGCTCGGGGACGCCGTGGTAGCTGGCCACCAGCTTGGTCGGCCGCGTCGTGAAGCCTTCGTAGGCCTCCCGCACTGAGTTGGCCAGCGCATCCGTATAGGCAGGATGGTCGAAATAAGCAGGCACGGTGCGGATGTACGGCTGCCACTTCATTTTCATCAGGGTGCGAAACGCCTGGTCATTGGCGGTGGCCGTGGTGGGTGAGCCGTACTGCGGATACAGCGGGAAGAAGACGATCTTCTCGCAGCCTTTTTCCTTGAGCCGTGTCAGCACGCTTTCCGTCGATGGGTTGCCGTAGCGCATGCAGAAGTCGACTTCCACATCGTCGCCGTAAAGCGCCTTCAAGCGCTCGGCCATCTTCTCTGTCTGCGCCCGGGTGGTAGTGAGCAACGGGCTTTCGTTGCGCTCGTTGTTCCAGATGCTCTTGTAGGCGTTACCCGAAGAGAACGGGCGCTTGGTGAGAATGATCAACTGCAGAAGCGGCTGCCACTTCCACCCGGCGTAATCCACCACCCGCTTGTCAGACAGGAATTCGCTGAGATAGCGACGCATCGACCAGTAGTCCGTGGCATCGGGGGTGCCCAGATTGGCCAGTACCACACCGACCTTGGCGCGGGGCACAGGGGGGTGGTCGCTTGGGGCATGCGTTAGGCGACCTTCGCCCGGCTGGTCCTTTGCGACTTGCTCGGTCATGACATTCACTCCTGCTGACAACGCCTGTTGAAAAATAAATCCTATCACTTTTCGGCACAGCGGCGGCATAAAGTTATACTATCAGCATTATTTGTACATAGTTGAGACAATTTATGTCCAAGCCTTTGCTACTGATACTGGGTGACCAGCTGTCGCTATCGCTGGTGACCCTGCGCCAAGCCCCCGACCATGCCGTTGTCGCCCTGTGCGAAGTGGCCGAAGAGGCCCGCTACGTTCCCCATCATAGCCACAAGCTTGGGCTGTTCTTCGCGGCCATGCGCCACTTTGCCCGCGAGCTGCGCGATAAAGGCTTTGAAGTGCATTACAGCGACCTCGACGATGCCGATAACGCGCACTCGCTGATCGAGGAAGCTGAACGCCTGGCCACTCTTTACGGCTGCGATGAAATCCGCGTGGTGCGCCCCGGGGAGTGGCGGCTTTTCAGCGCCATGCAGGACCGCCAGCCTAGCGAGTTTCCCTGGCAGCTATTCGAGGATGATCGCTTTTTCACTACGCCCGATGACTTCGGACGGTGGGCCGAGGGGCGCAAGCAACTGCGCCTGGAATACTTTTACCGCGAGCAGCGCAAGCGCACCGGGCTGCTGATGCAAAACGGCAAGCCGGCAGGCGGGCAGTGGAATTTTGACCACGACAACCGCGCCCCCATCCAGCGCGACCTGACGTTTCCCGCCCCGCCCGACCACCAGGCTGATGACCTCACTCGGGCGGCCTTTGACGCTGTTGAACGGCATTTTCCCGACCATATGGGGGACCTGGCAACCTTCAACTGGCCGGTGACACGCCGCCAGGCGCTGGGCGACTTGCGCCATTTCCTCGACCACTGCCTGGCCGATTTTGGTCGCTACCAGGACGCCATCAGCGACCGCTCGGCGTTTCTGTTTCATTCGCGCCTGTCGGCAGCGCTGAATATCGGCCTGCTGACACCCCACGAAGTCTGCCAGGCGGCGGAGGCACGCTATACCGACGGCGCTGCCCCCATTAATGCGGTGGAGGGCTTCATTCGCCAGATACTGGGCTGGCGTGAGTATGTACGCGGCCTGTACTGGACGCAGATGCCCGGGTACAAGCGCCTCAACCAGTTGGGATTCGAGCGCGACCTGCCAGCCTTTTACTGGGATGCCGATACCGACATGCGCTGCCTGAAGCGGGCCGTCGAAATGACCATGGAGAACGGCTACGCGCACCACATCCAGAGGCTGATGGTGACCGGCAACTTTGCCCTGCTGTGCGGCGTCAAGCCCGAGGCGCTGTGCGACTGGTATCTATCGGTGTACGTCGACGCCTGCGAGTGGGTCGAGCTGCCCAATACCCTGGGCATGGTGCTTCACGCCGACGGCGGCCTGATGGGTTCCAAGCCCTACTGCGCCTCCGGCAAGTATATCGACAAGATGTCGGACCACTGTCAGCACTGCCGCTACTCGCCCAAGAAGGTGACCGGCGATGACGCCTGCCCGTTCAATAGCCTGTACTGGCACTTTCTGGCGCGCCACCGCGAGCAGCTAAGCCATAACCCGCGCATGAAACTGATCTATGGGTCCTTTGATCGCATGGCGCCCGACAAGCGCGCCGCGATCCAGCATCAGGCCGAGCAGTTTCTCGATCGCCTCGACACATCCCCCGGATATGGCCAGCCCGGCCATACCGCCGGTTATACCTCGGAGACCATGTCATGAGCCGCTTTACCCCACTTGAGGCCAGCGCCCCGGTGACGCTTTACCACGACGGCCACTGTCCTTTTTGCCGCGTCGAGGTCAACTGGCTTTCCAAACACCGCCATCGGGATCGCGTCACGCTGGTGGACATCCAGAGCGAGGCGTTCAACGCAGCAAGCGAGAACCGCGAGTTCGAGGCCATGATGGGCCTGCTTCACGTCAAGGATCGTCAAGGCAACTGGTATATCGGGATGGAAGCGAGCCGTGCCCTGTACGCCGTGCTGGGTTACCGGCGGCTTGTCTGGCTGTCGTGCCTGCCGGGATTAAGAGGGGCGCTGAATATGGGTTATCGCTGGTTTGCCCGTCGCCGGGTTCGGCTGGGGCAGTGGTGGGAAAAGCGGGCTAGCAAATCATCATGACGGGTGGCGAGAGCTGACTCAGAAGACCAGCGGCACGCGTGAGCTAAGCGGGGCGCTGTAGTGGGCCTCTCGACCGATCATTTCATCGTGAGCGACGTGCTGGACCAGATAGGCGCGATGAATATCGGCGCGCTTGAGCTCAAGGTAGATATCGTCCAAAGCACGAAACATCATCGGCTTGCCCCGCTGGGTCAGCATATGACGCTCGCCTTCTACGTCTTCAAGCTCTACCTGATAGAAGCGGCTACCGGCATGGCTGATGACGCGTATTTCAAAATTATCATGCTGGGCAACGAACGCCTTGAGTGACGTCATTTCCATGGTTCCCTCCTGGGTTATTAGTCGTTCAATGACACAGCATGCCGCAAGCTAATGGCATTTTTGTTGCAACGCTGTGTCGTCACTATGACGTTGTTCCCCCAGGAGAGTTCCTTGGCACGCGCTGCGCTATTGGTATTCGGAGGGGTCGATGGCCTTGCCCAGCGAATTGCGGTCGATCCAGTTGCCCGCCTTGGTCTGCTTGTAGCGAAAGACCACCTTGTCGCCGACCCGGACCGGCAGCTCTGAGTCTTCCGTCTGGTAGCTATACTTCTCGCCGTCGACCTCGATGTAGTAGCGGTAGAGGTCGGGCATGCCCAGCCACTCTTTGAACGGCCCTTCGCGCTCGAGCGACTGCAGCTCGCCGCGCGCTTCTAACTTGGGTAGACGCTGACGATTGCCGCGCCGAAAACCACCTGCCATGTTGTGCTCCCGTTCTCTGTGCTGATGCGCTGGGCATTATACGAGCCTGACCGACAGGCTCAAGTGAGGCTAGTCGCCGAACGCTTCGCCGTAGCTATCCGGCGCCAGATCTTCAAAGCGCGTGTAGCGGCCGATAAAGGCCATGTGCACGGTACCGATCGGCCCGTTACGCTGCTTGCCGATGATCAGTTCGGCAATGCCCTGGTTATCGGGGTTGTCGGGGTTGTAGACCTCATCGCGGTAAACGAAAGCGATGACGTCGGCGTCCTGCTCGATGGCGCCCGATTCACGCAGATCCGACATCACCGGGCGCTTGTTGGGACGCTGCTCGAGCGAGCGGTTGAGCTGCGAAAGCGCCACCACCGGGCAGTTGAACTCCTTGGCCAGCCCCTTCAACGAACGCGAGATCTCGGAGATCTCACCGGTCCGGTTTTCGGAGAACCCAGTGATCTGCATCAGCTGCAGATAGTCGATCATGATCAATGCCATGTTGCCGTGCTCGCGCACCACACGACGAATACGCGAGCGCATTTCGTTCGGCGACAGCGCCGCGGTGTCGTCGATGAACAGCTGCTTGTCTTTCAGCAGGTTCACCGCCGAGGTCAGGCGCGGCCAATCTTCGTCTTCCAGCTGGCCGGTCCGCACCCGGGTCTGGTCAATACGCCCAAGCGAAGACAGCATCCTTAGCATCAGCGACTCGGCGGGCATCTCCATGGAAAACACCATCACCGGCTTGTCGCTGGAAATGACCGCGTGCTCGACCAGGTTCATGGCGAAGGTGGTTTTACCCATCGAGGGCCGTCCGGCGATGATCACCAGGTCGGACGGCTGAAGCCCCGAAGTCATGCTATCCAGGTCGCGAAAGCCCGATGACAGCCCGGTCATTTCGCCCTTGAGGTTGAAGAGTTCATCGATGCGGTCGACGGCCTTGGTCAGCAGATCGCTCATGCCAATGGGGCCGCCCGTCTTGGGGCGCTCTTCAGCAATCTGGAAAACCAGCCGCTCGGCTTCGTTGAGCAACTCATCGGCGGGGCGCCCCTGGGGGGCAAACGCGCCTTCGGCAATCTGATTGGCGGCGCGGATCAGCTTACGCAGCGTCGCCCGCTCGCGGACGATATCCGCGTAGGCGCGAATATTGCTCGCCGAAGGCGTGTTTCTGGCAAGCTCGGCAAGGAAAGCCAGGCCACCCACCGTGTCCAGTTGATCGCGGTCTTCCAGCGCTTCGGACAGGGTGACGACGTCAAGCGGCTGCCCCGACTCCGCCATATGGATCATCACGTTGAACACCAAACGGTGTTCGTAGCGATAGAAATCATCGGCCACCAGGCGATCAGAAATATGATCCCATGCCTGGTTGTCCAGCATTAGCCCGCCCAGGACCGACTGCTCTGCCTCCAGCGAGTGCGGCGGCAGCTTTAGCGCCGCCGTTTCCTGGTCGGCGGGTGGCTGGTCCTGCATAGCAAGCTCCTCTCGTATTCCATAAAGGCGTCATCTTAGCCGCAGAGGCCGCTCATCACTAGTCAAAGCGTCGCCCTGGTCAACCGACTAGGCATAATAAAGGGCGCGAGGAATCCCCGCGCCCTTCAGGACGTTGACAGACGCGCAGCGATTACTCTGCGACGACGACCACGCGTACCGTTGCGTCTACTTCAGCGTGCAGGTGAAGCGCAATGTCGTACTCGCCGGTCTGGCGAATCGGGCCTAGCGGCATACGTACTTCGCTCTTGGCCACGTCAATGCCCGAAGAGGAAATGGCGTCTGCCAGGTCGCGAGGACCGATCGAGCCAAACAGCTTGCCTTCATCGCCCGCTTTAGAGACCAGCGACAGTTCAATGTCGTTGAGCTGTTCAGCGCGCGCTTCGGCTTCTGCCTTGCGCTCGGCCGCTTGAGCTTCAAGCTCAGCACGCTGGGCTTCAAACGCCGCAACGTTGTCTTTCGTTGCCGGTACTGCCAGGCCATAAGGGACCAGGTAGTTACGGCCATAACCCGGCTTGACGGTGACCTTGTCACCTAAGCCGCCCAGCTTACCAATCTTGTCGAGCAGAATGACTTCCATCTCGTAAACCTCTAGTCAATTGCTGCGGGCAAGGCGTGCGCGAAAGTTCGCGAATGTATCTATCAGCCCCAACAGCAGCACAATGAGAATCGTGGGCCAGGTCGTGATCAGCAGCACATAGAACGCTACCAGCCACAGCCCGTTCATCCCCTTTAATCCAACAACACCATGCACTAATGCAATACCAGCCACCAGCAGCGGAATCCATGCCAGCATCGCCAACGCGGAGATACCTAACACCATGCTGATCACACTCAGGACAACCAGCACGATTAGTTCCTTGGGAGTCAAACGCAGCCCATGAAACTCCTCGCGGAAGCCACCCGGGTTATACAGCCCGGCCTGCCAGCTTCGCGCCAGTGCCAGACAGGCGATCGCGGCAAGCAGCACCACAAACCCGGTAACCCCGCCAACCACGAGCCCAGCCAACTGCTGAGTGTCGTAGCCTTGTGCGGCGAAGTCGTCGAGCATGCGGTCGACTTCCTGCGACCCCTGGCGTAGCTGTTCGAGCATCTGCTCGGTGCCGGCTGGCGGGCTGAAAATGCCCAGCTGCACCATCACGGCGGCGGCAATCGCGGCGAGAATCAGCGCTTCGCTCCAACGCATTCGCTCGCGCAGCACAACGGCCATCAGTGTCACCAGCAAGATGCTGGCTAACGGAATCACGTCGCCCTGCACCCACCACAGGCCAGCGGGCAGCGCCGCGGCTACCGTGACAGGCAGCGCCTGGGCAAACCCTCGGCGTAGCGTTACCAATGCGCTGATGGCCGCTCCCAGCCAGAACAGCCAGGGCACGAAGGTGGCTAACGCTGCCCCGCCTGCGGCGTAGGGCGTACCACGCATCAACCATCGCGCCAGTGCTAGCATCACGTTAAACGCTTACTGGTGGCTGTCGGAATAGGGCAGCAGCGCCAGGTAGCGCGAACGCTTGATAGCCGTTGCCAGCTGACGCTGGTAGCGTGCTTTGGTGCCGGTGATACGGCTCGGAACAATCTTACCGGTTTCGGTGATGTAAGCCTTCAGCGTGTCGAGATCTTTATAGTCGATCTGCTTGACGCCTTCGGCAGTGAAGCGGCAAAACTTACGGCGACGGAAAAAACGTGCCATGGAATAAGCTCCTTAGGTTACGTGGAGTGAATGCAATCAGGCAGATTCGGATTCAGTTTCTTCAGCTTCAGCGCGCGGCTTATCTTCGCGACGCGGACGCTTCTCTTCTGCCGGCTTCATCATCGGCGATGCTTCGGTCACGGCTTCTTTACAGCGCACGACCAGGCTGCGGATGATGGCGTCGTTGAAGCGGAAGATGTTCTCGATTTCATCGAGCGTCTCACCGGTGCATTCAACGTTCATCAGCACGTAATGGGCTTTGTGGATCTTGTTGATCGGGTAAGCCAGGTGACGACGGCCCCAATCTTCCAGGCGATGCACAGTGCCGCCGCTTTCGGTAACGAGGCTGGTGTAGCGCTCGACCATGGCGGGGACTTGCTCGCTTTGATCCGGGTGGACCATAAACACGATTTCGTAATGACGCATGGGATCTCCTTGCGGTTTGACAGCTTCTTATGCGCGGGCGCTTGGCAACACGACATAGAAGCAAGGAGTTAACTGAATGCCGTCGCGCACTGAACACTTCAATGGCATTAGCATCAAGCAGAACAACGACTTGTAAAGCCGTACGTAGCAACCGTCCATAAGGACGAGCGCCCGCTTGCCAGGCAAACGGGCGCGTGCATTTTAGTGGCGGCGGGGTTAACTTGCAAGCTGACGCTGACGTACCGCCTCAAATAAGCAGATACCCGCCGCCACGGACACGTTGAGGCTCGACACCTGACCGGCCATGGGCAGTTTTGCAAGGTTGTCGCAGGCCTCGCGGGTCAGGCGGCGCATACCCTTGCCTTCCGCGCCCATGACCAGCGCGGTTGGGCCCGACATATCGATGTCGTACACGCTGGCGTCGGCCTCGCCGGCGGTGCCGGTAATCCACACGCCGACATCCTTGAGCTTGGCCATCGCCCGGGCCAGGTTGGTGACCTGATACACCGGCACGACTTCGGCAGCGCCGCAGGCCACTTTGCGCACGGTCGCGTTCAGGGGAGCGGCCTTGTCTTTCGCAACGATCACCCCATGCGCCCCGGCGGCGTCGGCGCTGCGCAGGCAAGCACCGAAGTTGTGCACATCGGTGACGCCATCCAGCACCAGCAGCAACGGTGGCGTGTTCGACGGCCAGGCGCGCAGCTTGAGCCACAGCGACTCTTCGCTTTCAGGCGTCAGCGGCGGACAAAATGCCACCACGCCTTGATGCGCCGCGCCTTGCGTTAGCTGGTCCAGAAGCGCCCGGGGGTGTTCTTGAATTTTCGCCCCCTGGCCACCGGCCTGGGTCAGCAGCTCGCTTAGCCGATTACCTGCGCCTTGCTGCACCCATATTTCTTTGGGTGTTTCTCCCCTTTCGAGCAGGCTTTGCAAAGCGTGTACGCCATACACTTGATCCAACCCATCGGGCGTGCGCGGACGCTGTCGAGACCCAGCCGATTTCATGTTCAGCCCTTATTCGGTGATGGCTTACGCGGGCCTTGACGCGTGCGCCGAGGACCTCGGCGTGTATCGGGCTTGTCTTTACCACCACTGTTGGCCTTATTGCCCTCGGCCGATGGTTTCTTGCGCGGCTGACGACGTGGGCGTGGCTTCTCGTCGGCAAGGCCAAAATCGATTTTGCGATCGTCCATGTCCACGCGCGCCACCTGGACGCTCAACCCATCGCCTAAGCGGTAGGTTGTACCGGTGCGCTCGCCTTTCAGACGATGCTTTTCAGCTTCGTAGTGGTAATAGTCCGAGGGCAGCGATGTAACGTGCACCAACCCTTCGACATAAAACGCATCCAGGCGGACGAACAAGCCAAACTGTGTGACCGAAGCAATGGTGCCATCGAAAGTTTCGCCCAGCTTGTCGGACATGAACTCGCACTTGAGCCAGCTCTCTACATCGCGCGTGGCTTCATCCGCGCGGCGTTCGGTCATTGAACAGTGCTCGCCAAGCTCGAGCATCTGCTCGAAGGTGTACGGACACCATTTGCTCGGCGGTTCAACCGGCGCACCTTCGACCCGCAGCACGGTATTGGTTTGGCGCGGCCCGCGAATAACCGAGCGAATGGCCCGGTGCACCAGCAAATCAGGATAGCGACGAATCGGCGACGTAAAGTGGGCATAGGCCTGATAGGCCAAGCCAAAGTGGCCTTCGTTTTGCGGCGAATAAACCGCCTGATTCATCGAGCGCAGCATGACCGTCTGGATGATATCGAAGTCTGAACGGCCCGTAATCGTCTCGCGCAGCGCCTGGTAGTCCTGGGGTGTTGGCATATCGCCACCGCCCACCGAGAGGCCTAGCTCGTTCAGGAAAAGACGTAGCTTATCGAGCCGTTCAGGCGTCGGCCGCTCGTGGATACGATAGAGCGCGGGCAGATCATGCTTATCCAGGAAACGCGCGGTCGCCACGTTGGCCGCCAGCATGCACTCTTCGATGATCTTGTGCGCATCGTTACGACTGCGCGGGACAATTTTTTCGATTTTGCGCTCATCGTTGAAGATGATCGCCGTTTCGGTGGTATCGAAATCAATCGCCCCGCGCTCTTCCCGCGCCTCACGCAGCAGCTTGTAAAGCTCGTGGAGATTTTCCAGCGGCTGAACCAGCCCAGCATGTTCCTCGCGCAGCGCCTTGCCTTCTTCGTTGTCCTCCTCGAGCATCGCCGCCACCTTGTTGTAGGTAAGGCGTGCGTGGGAGTTCATTACTGCTTCGTAAAAACGGTAGCGGCTGATGGTGCCGGTCTTCGAGATATTCATCTCGCAGACCATGACCAGGCGATCGACATGCGGGTTTAGCGAGCAGAGCCCGTTGGAGAGCAGCTCCGGCAGCATGGGAACGACCTGTCCCGGGAAGTACACCGAGTTACCCCGAGTGCGTGCTTCGTCGTCAAGCGGGGTGCCGGGGCGGACGTAGTGCGAGACATCCGCAATCGCCACCAGCAACTTCCAGCTACCCGACTTGGTTTTCCAGGCACAGACGGCGTCGTCGAAATCCTTGGCGGATTCGTCATCAATGGTGACCAGCGGCGTGTCGCGCAGATCTACCCGGTGCTGCTTATCGTCTTCCAGCACCTCGGCCGATATACCGCTCGTTTGGTCCAGGACTTCGGGCGGGAACTCAGCGGGGATCTCATAACTGCGAATGGCAATATCGATTTCCATGCCGGGATCCATACGCTCGCCAAGTACTTCAATGACTTCACCTACTGGCTGCACGCGAGTTTCGGGCTGCTTAACGATCTTGGCCGAGATCACCTGCCCGTCTTTAGCACCGCCGCAGGCACTATGTGGAATAATCACTTCCTGAGTAACACGCGGATTTTCCGGTATCAGGATGCCAAACTCAGGGGTATTGCTGCGGTAAACACCGACGATAGTCTGGGTGTTGCGCGAGATGACGTCGGCAATGGTGGCCTCATCGCGGCCACGGCGGTCGCGGCCGCTGATGCGTGCCAGGACGTGATCACCATGGAACACGCGGCGCATCTGGCGTGGCGGTAACACCAGGTCGGGCTTTTTACCGTCGTCACGCAGCAGAAAACCGAAGCCGTCGCGGTGGCCAAGCACCTTGCCCTTGATGAGGTCGAGCTTATCGATCAGCGCGTAGGCACCCCGACGGTCGCGCAGCACCTGGCCGTCGCGTTCCATGGCGGCCATGCGGCGACGCACGGCTTCGTGGTGGTCTTCGTCTTCCAGGCCCAACAGACGGCTCATTTCTTCATGCGTGATCGGCTTGCCATGCTGCTCCAGCGCAGCGAGTAGATACTCGCGGCTGGGCGCAGGGTTATCATATTTGTGCGCCTCGCGCTCGGCGTGCGGATCATCACTCAATGTCCAGTACTTCATGCGACCAACATCCTTGATTGCGTTAGCGGGAGGCGTAGAAAAAGCGCGGACGAGGTACGTCGCGAGCGGGAGGATTCAGCGTTCTCGAGGCTGAAAAAAGTCGTATTTTGTTTAATCATGGCGGCAGTATAGCGCCGTGGCGCCCATCACCCAACCACCTTGGCCATGATTCTCGTATCAGTGCGTTAAAAACCGACGCTCAACGCTTGCATTTAAGCAATACACGGGTATCATACGCGCCACTTGCCCAGATGGCGGAATTGGTAGACGCGCTAGCTTCAGGTGCTAGTGTCCGTATGGACGTGGAGGTTCAAGTCCTCTTCTGGGCACCAATCAAACTTGTGTTATCCCCTTTTCACAAGGCTGATTGGTGTAGACAAGTTGTGTTCGCCCAGGTGGCGGAATTGGTAGACGCGCTAGCTTCAGGTGCTAGTGACCGTATGGTCGTGGAGGTTCAAGTCCTCTCCTGGGCACCAATCGAACACAACCCGCAAGTGACAACTTGATGCGCCCAGGTGGCGGAATTGGTAGACGCGCTAGCTTCAGGTGCTAGTGTCCGTATGGACGTGGAGGTTCAAGTCCTCTCCTGGGCACCATCGATGGATGCCCGCATCATTCAGCACTTTCTTCCCTGTTTTTTTCTTAGTTGTCGGGTCCCGCGTGATTAATTGCTCGTTTATTAAATAACTCAGGGCGCTTAATTTGCCATTCTTTCATCGCTGAGATCGGTGACTGATGGTGCAGC
>NZ_LJZS01000026.1 GCF_001314875.1 Halomonas sp. HL-48 | reverse complement strand
TGTTCGCTTGCCTTGATAGTTGGTGATTTATCACCCTCATCGGCAAGCGCCCACATGAATTACCTGATCAAATTATTAAAGAGCAGTCGCTTGCGGGCCGAAACAACATGATGTGGCCGCTGCTAAGCGAGGAAGGCGTATTCTACGCACTTCAAAGGGTTTGTCAACGACTGATTGGCAAGTGCGAAACACATCAGCGACTCATTTCACCATCCAACCATTTGCCTAACTAGCTGACAAACCAAGGTTTTTATACCTCAATCACCGCTGGCAACGCCCTGCGTCCCCGGCAGCGGATGCGTACTTTACGGCTTCACTGCCAGGTTGGCAAGAGGGTGTTAAAAATAAAAAAAACGACAGGTCTGATTCAAAGAACCAGGCCTGCCGCAAACCACCGATCAGAACCCTGACCAGAGAGTGCCCGTTCGCGGCCTGCGGCCGCGCTAACCGTTAATCAGATTTCAAACCCCAGACCAAAGTCCTCACTGGACATAGCCATCAGGCTACCTGCACCCGCCTGGATCATTTGCGCGTGGGCCTTGGTGCGCGGTAATAGCCGCTGGTAATAAAAGCGTGCGGTGTTCAACTTCGCAACATAGAAAGCCTTGTCTTCACCGGTTAGAGACACCGACGCCTGCTTGGCCGCCCGAGCAAACAAGTAGGCGAGCGTGACGTAGCCGGAATACATAAGGTAATCGACGCTTGCCGCGCCGACTTCTTCGCGGTCCTGCATGGCTTTCATGCCAACGCCCATGGTCAGCTCGCCCCATTCGGCATTCAGCTTGGAAAGCGGCTCTACAAACTCTTTGAGGTCGGGATTGTCGGCTTCTGCTTTGCAGAACTTGTGAATCTCCTTGGTGAACACCTTCAACGACTCACCCTGGCTCATGAGCACTTTACGACCCAGCAGATCCAGCGCCTGGATACCGGTCGTGCCTTCATAAAGACGGGTGATGCGAGCATCGCGTACCAGCTGCTCCATTCCCCACTCTTTAATGAAGCCATGACCACCGTAGATCTGGACGCCTTCATTAGTGCTTTCAAAACCGACTTCGGTTAAGAAGGCTTTAACAATAGGCGTTAGCAAGCCAAGTAGGGTTTCAGCGTGATCTCGCTGTTCACCCGACTCACCATGCTCCACCACATCGAGCATTTGCGCGGTATACAGCACCAACATGCGTCCGCCTTCAGCGAAGGCCTTCTGGGTAAGCAGCATGCGGCGCACATCGGGATGAACGATGATCGGATCCGCCGACTTTTCAGGGGCCTGCTTACCTGACAGACCGCGCATCTGCAGCCGGTCGCGGGCGTAGCTGAGTGAGTTCTGGAAGCTGGCCTCGATCAACCCCAGCCCCTGAATACCGACGCCGAGACGTGCGGCATTCATCATGGTGAACATGCACGCCAGCCCTTTGTTGGGCGGACCCACCAGATAGCCGGTTGCGCCGTCGAAGTTCATCACGCAGGTGGCGTTACCATGAATGCCCATCTTGTGCTCAAGAGAGCCGCAAGTTACGCCATTGCGTTCGCCAGGATTGCCTTCTGCATTCGGCAGGAATTTGGGTACGACAAACAGCGAAATGCCCTTGGAGCCTTCAGGCGCATCGGGGAGCTTTGCCAGCACCAAGTGCACGATGTTCTCGGCAAGGTTGTGCTCACCTGCCGAGATAAAGATCTTGGTGCCAGTAATCGCGTACCCATCGCCCGCGACGGGTACCGCACGGGTCTTGATCAGCCCGAGGTCAGTGCCGCAGTGCGGCTCGGTGAGGCACATGGTCCCCGTCCAGACGCCTTCAACCAGCTTGGTAAGATAGGCCGCCTTTTGCTCTTCAGTACCATGATGCTTCAGCGCATCGGCTGCGCCATGGGAAAGCCCCGGGTACATGCCCCACGCCAGGTTCGTCGCGCAAATCATTTCCGAGAGCATCATGGCAAGCGAGGGCGGCAAGCCCTGTCCACCCTGCTCAGGGTCGGCGGCCAGGCTTGGCCAGCCACCTTCAACATATTGCTGATAGGCCTCTTTGAATCCCTTGGGCGCTTTTACCTCACCACCCTCCAACAGGCACCCTTCTTCATCGCCGCTCTGGTTAAGCGGCAACAGCACCTCGCGGGCAAAGCGTGCGCCCTCTTCCAGAATAGCGCTCACCACATCGGGAGAAGCGTCCTCGCCGTTGGGCAGCGAGGCATAATGGGCGGGATAGTCAAACATTTCGTCCATGACAAAACGCATGTCACGCAAGGGGGCCTGGTAGCTGGGCATGGCACTTCTCCTAAAACAGGGAGCTGAAAGCAGCGAACGTCTTCAGAAAACGGCTTTCAAACACATGTTTGAAAATTAGCGCGAGCCCGCCCAGTAGTCAAGCAGTCGTTTTAATTTAGTCGTCCAATTCGCTACCCCTTTAGTCGCTCAGCGAGTCTCCCAGGCTTCAGAAACAACAAAGCCTGTCGACGAGAACGCCGACAGGCCGTCTTGATAGTTGATAAACAAGCCCTTTACTGCATGCGGATGCCGCCATCCAGACGAATCACCTCACCGTTGAGCATGGGATTGGCAATGATCTGCTCGGCCAGCTGGGCAAATTCTTCCGGCTTGCCCAGCCGCTTGGGGAAAGGCACTGCGGCCGCCAATGCTTCGGCCGCCTCAGAGGGTATCTCGCTCATCATGGGTGTTTCGAACACCCCGGGGGCAATGGTCATCACACGAATAGCATGGCGCGATAGTTCGCGCGCCGCGGGAAGACTCATGCCTACGACGCCGGCCTTGGACGCACTGTAGGCGCATTGACCTACTTGGCCATCGAACGCGGCAATAGATGCGGTATTGATAATCACGCCGCGCTCGCCACTTTCACCAGGGGCATTTTTAGCCATCGCCGCGGACGCAAGCCGCATGACATTGAAGGTACCCACCAGATTGATGTTGATGGTTTTCGCGTAGCTGTCCAAATCGGCCGGGTTGCCTTCCCGATCTACCAGCTTGGCCACGCTCACCACGCCCGCGCAGTGAATAACGCCCGAGAGCCCCTGCTCACCGCCGAACGCAACCGCCGCATCAACCGCCTGCTGCATTTGCTCTGCAGAGGTGATATCGGCCAGGCATGCCTGAGCGCTTTCCCCAAGCGTCTGGGCGTGGGTGTTTACGCTGTCGCTTAAATCGCAGAGCATCACGCGGGCGCCTCCGGCGACCAGGCGCTCAGCGGTGGCGGCCCCCAACCCGGAAGCGGCGCCGGTGATTAAAAACGTATGATCCTTCACTTGCATGATGGTGTTTCCCTGTAATAAAAGCGTTATTGACTCAGGCTGGCGTCTTCGGCGGCTTGGGCACGCAGCTTGAAGCGCTGGATCTTGCCGCTCGGCGTCTTGGGCAGCTCGTCGACAAATTCGATGACGCGGGGAAACGCATGGGTCGATAGTCGCTCGCGCACCTGCTGGCGGATTTCCTCCGCAAGCACCTCACTGGCCTCAAATCCTTCGCGCAGCACAATGCAGGACTTGATCACCTCGCCGCGGATCTCATCAGGCTGGCCGACCGCCGCCGATTCCGCCACGGCCGGGTGTACCATGACGCTGTTTTCGACATCGGTGGGCCCGACACGGTAGCCCGACGTGGTAATAATGTCGTCGTCGCGACCGGCAAACTGAAACGAACCATCCGCGTTACGGATTACCACGTCGCCGGTCAGGTAATAGCCCTTCACAAAGGGGTCTTTCTCTTGCCAGGTATAGCCCTGGAAAAAGTGCGCTGGAGATTGCTCAAGGTCCACGGCCAAAACGCCCGGCTCGCCAGGTGGCAGCTCGTTATACTCAGCGTCCAGAATCGCCAGACGGTAGCCTGGCATGGGCACCCCCATGGCCCCGACATGCTTCGGATGATCAAGGGCATGGTGATTATTGCAGGTCATCCCGGTTTCGGTTTGCCCGTAATGATCCATCACCGAACAGCCCAGCGACTTTTCTACCCAGTTCACAACCTCGGTATTCAGCGGCTCACCGGCAGAACTTGCCGCGCGCAGCTCGAGGGTCTGATGGGCGTCATCGAAAAGCCCGGAGGCCTTCATCAGGCGATAGGCCGTCGGCGCGGCGGCAAAGTTGGTGATGCGGTGGCGCTTCATAAAGGCAAGTGCGCCCTCGGCGGTAAACCCTGCTTCGCAGAAGTGCGTCGTGACACCCAGCAAAAGCGGACCGGCGATCGCGTAGTAAAGGCCATAGGCCCAGCCAGGGTCAGCCATGTTCCAGAAACGATCGTCGTCGCGCAGATCCACCGCCAGCTCCATGTAAAGTGCGAACGCCGTCATGCCAGAAAGCGGCACGGCAACGCCCTTGGGCTTACCGACCGTGCCGGAGGTAAACATTTGCAGGAAAGGCTTTGCGGGGGACAGCCGGGGTGGCTCCCCCGTCATGGGCGCATGCGCCAAGGAGGCGTGCCAGTCGTGGTCATCCGGATGGTCGCCGCTCGCACCACCTACCGCCAAAACAGGTGGACACTGGCTCAAACCCTCAAACTTATAGCGATTCGCATGGTCGGTGATCACCAACCGGGTATCGGCGCGACCCAGCCGATAGTCCACTGCATCGGGGCCAAAAGCGGTAAACAGCGGCTGGTAAACGGCGCCAATGCGCCAGGTCGCCAACACCGCCACCATCAACGGTAATGAACGGGGCAGCATGCACGCAATGCGGTCGCCCTCACCCAGCCCCTGGGCCTGAAACCAGCCGGCTAAACGCGCGCTTTGCTGGTCAAGTTGGGCATAGCTGAGGGTATGCCTCCTTCCATCGACGTCTTCGTGCACCAGGGCTAACACATCGCCCCTACCTGCCCGAACATGACGCCCACAACACGCTTCGAAGGCGTTTAACTGCCCGTCTTGATGGTCATCAAGCCTGGCAATGACGTCACCAATGGAAAACGAATCAAGATAATCCGCATAGGAAGGAAGTGTTGTCGATGGCATGGTAGCTCTCTTGGATATTGTTGGTAGCGAGCAACAGGCTACGTCATCGCGGGCATCATGATTACCAGTTTACGTTAACGGAAACCTGTGAATAAACCCACGCTAAAAGCAAATGCCTGGAAGCGCAAGCCGGTCGCGTGGATTGTTGGTTATACGTTAGTCGAGCGGCGCCGAAACATCACGCCTTTGTGCCCTGGCCCGCCATGATCATGGCGACCAGTTCATCAGCGAGATCGTCCGGTGTGCGGGGGCCATCGGGGTCATACCATCGCACCGTCCAGTTCAGTGCGCCGAGAATAAAGCGCGAGACTAGGAACCGATCACCGTGAATCAAACCGGCGGCCAGCGCATCATCAATCACCTCTAACCACAGCGCTTCGTATGCATCGCGCAGGTGGCTGAGATGCGCGCTGGCGTCAGGCGCCAGGCGCCGCCACTCAAATAGCGCCACCACATGAGCATTACGGTCGGTAAACAGCGTCTCGAGATGCGCCCGCGCCATCGCCCTCAGGCGCGCCTCGGGGTGTGCGGTGCAGTTATCCAGGGCCCGGCGGGCAATGACAAGCGCGTTCTGGGTACCCTCCTCGATTACCGCCGCCAGAATTTCCTGCTTATCCTTAAAGTGGTGGAAAAGGCTGCCGGACTTGATTCCCATTTCCTGCGCTAGCATGCGTACCGTGGTACGGTCGAAACCTTCTTGAACAAATAGCTGAGCCGCAAGGCGCGTTAATTCCTTGCGACGAGGGGATGCATTCATTACATTCATGTCGTTCACACTAGCGCTTGCTTGGTTACCCTGGAGAAGACCACAGCACCGGCAACGGGTCAACGCATAGCGCTCCCCTCAGCGAGATAATCACAATAACCGTAAAGGAGACCACCATGAAAAATGCGGCAGACGTTGTGTTTTTGTCAGCAGCGCGCACCCCGATGGGCGGTATGCTGGGTAGTCTGGCAAGCATGAGCGCACCGGAACTCGGCGCAGTGGCGATCCGCGCCGCTATCGAACGCGCCGCTATCGATCCGGCATTGATCGAAGAAGGCATCCTGGGCTGCGTTTTACCGGCTGGCGTGAAACAGGGCCCGGCACGGCAAGCCATGCGCCAGGCCGGCATTCCCGATGCCAACGGAGCGACCACCATCAACAAGCTGTGCGGCTCAGGCATGAAAGCCGCCATGCTGGCTCATGACCTGATCAAAGCCGGCAGCGGCGAGGTGCTTCTCGCCGGCGGCATGGAGTCCATGTCCAACGCCCCACACGTGCTCACCAAGGCGCGCCACGGTTACCGACTGGGCCATGGCGAGCTCAAGGACCACATGTTCCTTGATGGTTTGGAAGACGCGGAAACCGGCAAGCTGATGGGCGTCTTCGCTCAGGACGTGGCCTCTCAGCGCGGCTATACCCGGGAACGGCTGGATGACTTTGCGATTGCCTCACTGGAACGGGCCATGGCGGCCACCAATAACGGTCATCTGGCGGCGGAAATGGCGCCAGTTACCGTCACCTCCCGGCACGGCGATACCCTGGTCGAACACGATGAGCAGCCCTTCCAGGCCAAGCTCGACAAAATCCGCCAGCTGCGCCCCGCCTTTGCCAAGGAAGGGACTATTACCGCCGCCAACGCCAGCTCCATCTCCGACGGCGCCTCGGCGCTTATCCTGGCGAGCCAGGCAGCAGCGGATCAGCATGGCATCAAGCCGCTAGCACGCATGCTCGGCCACGCGACGCACTCCCGTCATCCCAGCGAGTTCACTATCGCCCCTGTCGGCGCGATCGAAAAGCTGATGCGCAAGCTCGATTGGCAGGTAAGCGACGTTGACCTGTTTGAAATCAACGAGGCCTTTGCCGTGGTAACGCTCATGGCCATGGACGACCTGGGGCTTCCTCACGACAAGGTCAATGTCTTTGGCGGTGCTTGCGCCCAGGGCCATCCCGTTGGCTCCACCGGCTCACGTATCATCGCAACCCTGATCCATGCATTGCGCACCAAGGGCGGCAAGCGTGGTATTGCCAGTCTTTGCATCGGCGGCGGCGAAGCCACTGCAGTCGCCGTCGAACTGATGGACTAGGCCAACCGCCTAGCTGAGAGCCATAATAGGACCCGATGCAGTCCGCTCGTTTGTCGTCGGGTCCTGATAGCCCAGGCTTTCCCAATCCGGCGGCGTTTGATCCGCCGCCGACTGCTGCGCCGGCGGTGTTTCAAGCGTTTCGGCCACCCTGAATTTCCCTGCATATTCGCGCATTTTCAGCGCTTCTTCCGACAGGCCAAGCGAACATTGGGCCGCCTCATTGACCAGACGCATGGTGTCTTGGGTAGTCGTGTCGATTTGCACGACGGCCTGGTTGACTTCTTCTATCCCCCGCCGTTGCTCCTCGGATGCGCTTGCCATTTGCGTCATCAGTGTGTCGACATGACTGGCTGCCAGCATGATCGCGCGGGTGTGTTCGCCTGCCTGCTGAGAAAGCTCACTGCCTTGCTGAACGCTGTCGCGCGACGCCTCGATACGCGCCCGTATGTCGTTGGCTGCATTGGCGCTACGGGTCGCCAACGCCCGTACTTCATTGGCCACCACCGCAAAGCCGCGTCCGTGTTCTCCGGCACGGGCCGCTTCAACCGAGGCGTTGAGTGCCAGAATATTGGTCTGGAACGCGATGCTTTCTATCATCTTGATGATGCTTTGAATCGCCTCCGAGTGCTCGTTGATCGACTCCATAGTGGCGATAAACTGGGTAATGACCGCATCACCCTGCTGCGCTTTGTGTGCCACATCGGCGGTCGATTGGCTGACATGTGCCGCGCTTTCGGCATTTTGATTCACCGTGGCGGTCAGTTGCTCCAGACTCGCCGCCATCTGCTGCAAAGCGGATACCTGGGTGTCCGTCTGGCTTGCCAACAGCTGATTCTGCTCGGTCATTTCCTGACTATTGCTATGCACCTGTCGACTACTGACGTTGAGTCGATTCACCGTCGTCCGCAGCGATTGCTGCATGCTTGCCAGCTCACTGAACAGCTGCCCAATTTCGTTATTGGCGTGGGTCTTGACCGGCACGGAGAGGTCCCCCTGGGCGATGCGCTGGAAATGCTCGGTGATCGCCTTCAATGGGCGAAGCACGTGGCGACGCACCCCCCAAACCACCGTTGCCACCACCCATAGCGAAGCAACCAGCCCCGCAATTACGCTCCAGTAGAGTAGCGACGATACCTGTTCGAAACGCGACAGCAGGCTATTTCTCTGCTGCTCGGCGCCTTCAAAAAATGCCTCGGCACTTGCCACAAACCGCTGACTGCTTTCATCCACACGCGACTCACCAGACAGAAAGCCCGACACATCACGCTCTTCGAGCATCATCATCTGAAGATTAAGGTTATTGTCGGCAAACGACTGGAAATCGGTGGCTAACTGGTCGACGACCGCCTGCTGATCCGGAAAAAAGTTACTTGCCTGGAACTCGGCAAAATGCTGCGCTGAAGAATCCAGTAGCTGCTGCGCCTCTTCTACGAGCGGCTCCGGCCGATCAAAGGACGGCGTGCGTATCAACTCCGCAGCTCGGTTCATTTGAATCCGCGCGCGCAGCAACTGCGTGTAGGCCGTGTTGAGTTGGCTGATGTGCGCCATATCGCGCTGAAGCAGCGACGAGACTGCCTCACGACCTGAGTGGTTGGCAAACAGTCCCAGCCCGCCGATCGTCACTACCAAACCGGTGAACGCTACCAGTACCAGCGTCCAGCTTGCTTTAACGCTTAACGTATTGATCCCTTTCATCCCGTCCCACCCCCTCGCGGTTGATTTATTCAGACGCTTGAAGCGGCAGCCACAGCTGCAGGCGGCGACGAATTTCCTGCAGCGCCTGCTGGTAAGCGTCAGGTTTGTTGATCAGACGCGGGTCGCGGATGTCCCAAAACAGTTTCTCTCCCACGTTTCCCTGCCATTCCCGGCAGGCTTGCTGAGCCTTGTCGCAAAGCACGATCACATAATCGAAGGGTTCGTTTTCAAACGCATCGAGCGACTTGCTGTGCAACCCTTCTGTAGACAGCCCCTGCTTTCTGAGAGCCTCCAGGGTCAACGCATGGTGTTCATCGGGTTCGGTGCCTGCGCTAAACGACTCAAAGCGGTCACCCGCCATATGGCGAAGCAGCACTTCGCCCATCAAGGAACGAGCCGAATTGGCATTGCAAAGGAACAGCACGCGACGCTTGGGCATAAATAAACAGCCTCTCATGTAATGAATGGCTGTCACTTTACGCCAGGTTCGTGACGGCAATGTTGCATGCATGGCGCGGCACTAGAAATATATGGAAAATCATATATTATGAAAAGTAATGCGCGATACAGCAGCACGCTTCCAACGGATGCGTTCACGCGCCCTTCGATCAAGGAGTTCTATATGTCATCGTTGCGGGATAAAGCATCGCCCACCACCGCTGACGGCATGGGCCTTTTCGAGCGCTATCTATCGCTATGGGTCGCTCTTGCCATTGTCGTGGGTATCTTGCTCGGGCAACTCGTCCCGGCAGTACCGCAGGCTCTGTCACGTTTTGAGGTGGCCCAGGTCTCTATCCCTATCGCGGTACTCATCTGGGCCATGATTTTTCCCATGATGGCGCAAATTGACTTTACCGCCATTGCTGGGGTCCGTCGCCAGCCCAAAGCGCTGACCATTACCACGGCCGTCAATTGGCTGATCAAGCCCTTCACCATGTTCGCCATTGCCTGGCTGTTTTTAATGGTGATTTTTCGCCCCTTTATTTCTCAAGAACTAGCCAGCGAATATCTAGCAGGCGCGATCCTGCTGGGCGCCGCCCCCTGCACCGCCATGGTGTTTGTATGGAGCTATCTGACCCGTGGTGACGCGGCTTACACGCTGGTACAAGTCGCTCTCAATGATCTGATCATGCTGTTCGCCTTCGCTCCTATCGTGGTCTTTCTGCTGGGCATTTCCAACATTCAGGTGCCCTGGGATACCGTCGCTCTGTCGGTCGTGTTGTATATCGTGATTCCCCTGGCGGCAGGCTACGTCACGCGGCAAAGTTTGATCAAAAAACGCGGCGCTGAGTGGTACGACAATGTCTTCATGAAGCGCGTCGGCCCCATCACCCCGATCGGTCTGATCATTACCCTGGTGCTGCTGTTTGCCTTCCAGGGCGAGGTGATTCTTAATAATCCGCTGCATATTGTATTGATCGCGATACCGCTGATTATTCAGACTTTCCTTATCTTCTTCATCGCCTACGGCTGGGCGAAAGCCTGGCGTGTCCCTCATAACATTGCAGCACCCGGCGCGATGATTGGCGCGAGCAACTTTTTTGAACTCGCGGTCGCAGCCGCCATTGCGCTATTCGGCATGCAGTCTGGCGCGGCGCTGGCCACCGTCGTCGGCGTATTGGTTGAAGTACCACTGATGCTGGCATTGGTGCGTATTGCCAACAAAACGCGCCAGCAGTTTCCCGAACGCCAGTAAGCCGTTACCTGGCCGATGTCCGGGCACCGCCCGGCAGCGCCAATGCCATGATTGCGCTTGCCATGACCAACAGCGCAGCCACCCATAAACAGGCACTCAGCCCATAGGCCATATACAGCCAGCCAGATAGCAGCGTGCCAACCAATCGCCCCATGGCATTGGCCATATAGTAAAAGCCGACGTCCATGGAAACGCCGTCGGCACGCGCGTAATGCACAATCAGATAGCTGTGCCAGCTGGAGTTAATTGCAAACAGCACGCCAAACGCCAGTAAGCCAACGACCAGCCAACCGACCTGCTCCAAGGGCAGCATGGCTAAAACGATTGCCAGCACCGCCAATGCCGCTGCCCAACCGGCGGTAAGCGAGCGCGCATCGCCTTTGATCAACCGGGTTAGCTTGGGTGCCTGGGTTTGTACCCCGCCGTAGCCGATGATCCATACCGCCAGCAAGCCGCCCACCGTCCAGTGTGACCAGCCATGCTGGTCGTATAAAAACACCGGCAGCGCCACCACAAACCACACGTCGCGGGAGGCAAACAGGCAAAATCGTGCCGCGGAAAGCACGTTGATGGCACGCGATTTGGAGAAAATCTCGGAAAACTTGGGTTTCACCTTTTGGCGCCCCAGGTCCGCCTTCAGTCGCCATAGCGAAAGCGCCAGCACACACCCCAGCATGACCGCCATCACCAATACCGCCGCCTGAAAACCAATCAAGGTCAACAACAGACCACCGACAAAGAAGCCCAATCCTTTAAGGGCGTTCTTGGAACCGGTTAGCATCGCCACCCATCGGTAAAGCGCGCTATTGGCGTTGGCGCTATCGCTGGGCACGAGCACCTTGACGGCACTCTTGGCGCTCATCTTGTTGAGGTCTTTGGCGATGCCCGATAGCGCCTGGGCGGCCATCACCCAGGCAACGGTCAGTAGGCTTGCAGGTACCATCAGCATGGCGAGGGCAATGATCTGCAGCCCCAGGCCCACATTCATGGTGCGATTAAGTCCCAGCCGGGCACCCAGCCAGCCGCCTACCAGGTTGGTCACCACGCCAAAGGCTTCGTAAAACAAAAACAGCATGGCTATTTCAAACGGCGAATAGCCCAGCTGGTGGAAGTGCATCACCACCAGCATGCGCAAAGCGCCATCGGTAATCGTGAACGCCCAGTAATTGCCGGTAATCAGCATGTACTGGCGCACCTCGAAAGGGAGCGCCTTTACGCGCGCAAGCAGTGAATCAGCCACGCTCCACCTGCTCGCTCCCCACCCGACAGGCAAGCTCGGCGGTGCGGTTGGCGTAGCCCCACTCGTTGTCGTACCAGGCGTAGAGTTTGAGCTGTGTGCCGTTGATTACCATGGTGGAAAGCGCATCGATAATCGAGCTGCGCGGGTCGGTACGGTAATCGATCGACACCAGCGGGCGTTCCTCGTAGCCCAGAATGCCGGCGAGTTCGCCTTCGGCGGCTGCTTTCAATGCCTGATTGACCTCTTCGACGGTGACCTCGCGCTCCAGCTCGAAGACCATATCGGTGAGCGAGGCGTTGGCCAGCGGCACGCGAACCGCGTGGCCGTTCAGCTTGCCTTCCAGCTCGGGAAATATCGCGGTGATGGCTTTTGCCGAACCGGTGGTGGTGGGAATCAGGCTCATGCCGCAGGCGCGCGCCCGACGCAGGTCCTTGTGCGGCGCGTCCAGAATGGTTTGCGTGTTGGTGATGTCGTGCACCGTGGTCATGGAACCATGCCGGATACCGAAGGTTTCCTGAATGACTTTGACGACCGGCGCCAGGCAGTTGGTCGTACAGCTGGCGGCCGTGACGATTTTATGTTCCACAGGATCATAGAGGTGGTCGTTGACGCCCATCACGACATTCAGAACCTTGTCATCCTTAAGCGGCGCGCTCACCACCACACGCGCCACGTCTTGATCAAAGTACCCCTGAAGTTGGGCGGCACTTTTCACTTTACCCGAGCATTCGATGACCACATCGCAATTGGACCAATCGCTGTCCACGATAGCCTGGTTGGCGCTGAATGCGACCGTATCGCCATCGATGACGATGCTGTCACCCTCCGTTGAGATGCCCTCACCCGGCGCCCAATGGCCGTGAACCGAGTCGAACTCCAACAGGTGGGCAAAGGTGGCTGCGTCGCCACCCGGGTCATTGATGCGCGTCAGCGCCACTTCACCCGCTTCCACCTTGCTCCACAGGCTGCGTAACGCCAATCGACCAATACGGCCAAAACCATTTATACCAATGCGCAATGACATGGGAATCTCCTGAGCAGTTCACAGCATGAAAGCCTAATCTCTATATACGAAAAATCATATATATAGGGATAAAAAAAACCGTGCGTGTCAGGCCCGCCACATCGGCAGCGGGCCTGCACGGGCGGCTATTTAGCCGTACCGGCCGGAAATATAATCTTCGGTCTTCTTCTTCGCCGGTGTCGAGAACATGACCTTGGTGTCGTTGTACTCAATGATTTCGCCCAGGTGGAAGAATGCCGTGTAGTCGGCCACACGCGCCGCCTGCTGCATATTGTGGGTCACGGTGACGATGGTGAACTTTTCTTTCAAACGGTCCATCAAGTCTTCAATGGTGGCCGTTGAGATCGGGTCGAGCGCCGAGGTCGGTTCATCCATCAAAATCACATCGGGCTGAACGGCAATCGCCCGGGCAATGCACAGCCGCTGCTGCTGACCACCCGACAGCGACGTGCCCGGCTCTTGCAGCTTGTCCTTCACCTCGTTCCACAGCCCCGCGTCGCGAAGCGCCTGCTCTACCAGCTCGTCCTGATCGGCTTTGCGGCTCACCATGTCATGCATGCGTGGCGCATAGGCGACGTTTTCAAATATCGACTTGGGAAACGGATTGGGTTTCTGGAAGACCATGCCCACGCGGCGACGAAGCGCTACTTCGTCCATTTTGGACGCGTTGACGTCATGGCCGTCCATCTCTACCAGTCCTTCCGTGCGCACGCTGGGTATCAGATCGTTCATGCGGTTCAGGCAGCGAAGAAACGTGGACTTACCGCAGCCGGAAGGCCCAATGAGGGCCGTCACATTTTTTTGGAACAGGTCGATATTGAGGTTTTTCAGCGCCTGGTTCTTGCCGTACCAGAGGTTCAGGTCCCGGACGCGGATGCTCAGTTCATGGCTTGCCTGATCGTTGCGCGTATAGGGCTGGCCAACGTTCGGTATATCTTGCTCACTCATTACGGGTGCTTGGCTATTCATATCGATATCCTTTTTAACGCGCTGGGCTACCAGCGACGCTCAAATTTCTTGCGCAGTAACACGGCAAAGGCGTTGAGGGAGATCAGCACTGCCAGAAGGACCAGGATACCCCCCGCGGTTTTCTCCACGAACGCATGTTCGGGCTCGCCGGACCAAGTGAATATTTGCGCAGGCATCACCGTTGCCGCCTCGGTAAACGATGCGCCAACATCGGGAATAAAGGCAACCATACCGACAATGATCAGCGGGGCCGTTTCGCCCATCGCTTGAGCGAGACCAATGATCGAACCCGTCATGATGCCCGGCATAGCTAGCGGCAATACGTGGTCGCGTACCACCTGCCACCGCGAGCAGCCGACACCGAAAGCAGCGTGGCGTATCGAGTCCGGCACGCTCCGCAGTGCTGCGCGGGTCGAGATAATAATCACCGGCAACGTCATCAACGCCAGGGTCATACCACCGGCAAGTGGCGATGAACGCGGCACGCCAAAGAAATTAATAAAAATCGCCAGGCCCAACAAACCAAACAAAATCGATGGGATGGCGGCGAGATTATTAATGTTGATTTCAATCGCCTGGGTCAATCGGTTATCCGGGGCGAATTCTTCAAGATACACTGCCGTCATTACACCAATCGGGAACGAGATCGCCAGGGTCACGATCATCGTCATGACGGTGCCCACTACAGCCGCCAATATGCCCGCACGTTCGGAGGTTTTGGAATCTCCCTGAGTGAAGAAGGTACGGTTAAACGCAAGCTCCACCTGGCCGGATTCCACCCGCTCGTCAATCGCCTCACGCTCCTCTTCGTTAAGCTTGTTGCGATTGCCTTTCAGATATTGATCGACCTCACCGTTGACCAACAACCACTTCTGTTCGGAGGTGCCAATCAAGTCTTCGTCGTTGCGGATTTCCTTGGGTATTTCACGAATTTCAGTTCGGCTGACGATAGGCACCAAATCTTCCGCAATGGCCTGACGGGCGTCGGTGGCAGCCTCCTCGGTGTAATTCACCTCGGTGTTGATATACGCCTGCTGAAACGCGGGCAACCCCTTGTTCAGCATGTCGGCAAAGAACAGTACTAGAAATAGCCCTGCAAGGCCTAGCGCGCCCATGGAAATCCACTTTAAGCGTGCGGACTTGCGGTGACGCCGCCTGAGCTGCTGGCTGATGTCATCAAAAGAGTGGCTCATCGAATCAGTTCCTCGGCGTTACAGATTGTTCACGCGGTATTTTTCACGGAATCGGCGGATCATCAGCACCGAAACCAGATTAAGCGTCAGCGTTACCGCAAACAGCACCAATCCAAGCGCGAAAGCCGACAGCGTTTCGGCACTTTCAAACTCTTGGTCACCGGTAAGCGCCGCGACAATGCGCACTGTCACGGTTGTCATGTCCTCTAACGGATTAGCGGTAAGATTGGGGCGCATGCCGGCGGCCATGACCACAATCATGGTTTCTCCCAGCGCCCGAGACATCCCCAATAGCGCGGCTGAGATGATGCCCGGTAGCGCAGCGGGAATCACTACGTCGCGAATGGTTTCGCCTTTGGTCATGCCAAGCGCCAGTGACCCTTGGCGCATGGTATCGGGTACTGAATTGATCACATCGTCGGAGAGCGAGGAAATAAACGGAATGATCATAATGCCCATCACGACACCCGGGGCTACCGCATTGTTGTAGGACGCTTCAAGACCGAAAAAACCGGCAACATTAACGATGATAGGCGCCACGGTAATCGCCGCAAAAAAGCCGTACACCACGGTGGGAATACCGGCGAGAATCTCCAGTACCGGTTTCGCTACAGTGCGTACTTTCTGTGGTGCATACTCGGACATATAAATCGCCGACAGCAGCCCGACAGGCACCGCAACAAATAGCGCAATCGCGGTGATCATAAAGGTGCCGGCAAATAGTGGTACCGAGCCAAATTGCGCACCTTCCCCGTCGCCGCGACCAGCAGAGGCTAAGAAACTGTCCCCAGGGCTCCAGGTGGTACCGGTGATAAACTCCCAGAAGCTGTGCATCTGGAAAAAACTCACCGCCTCGGAAATTATCGAAAATAAAATGCCGAAAGTGGTAAAGATCGAAATCAACGCTGCTGAGGCCAGCGCCATTCGAATCACCCGCTCAATCGCCTGACGGGCATGGAAGTTAGGCCGCACCTGCGCCAAGCCAACCACAAGCCCTGCTGCGGCCACCACCAGGCTCGCGGCCAAGAGGTAAAAAGTAGGGATATCCGCCCCTAACAGCAGCATCACGAAAGCACCTACTGCACCCACCAATATTGCCGGACCTGCCGTAGAAAGCACGGCAAACCAAGCATACTGGTCGGGCTGGGCAAACATGCTGCCACCAGCGCTGCGCACGCGTGCAGCTTTGGCGCGGCCCACATAAAAGGCCAACAGCCCAAGCAGCAATAACGCACTGCAGAAAATCAAAACAAGCTGGTTGGTCTGCATTTGATCTCTCTCGCATTACCTAATGAAATCGGGTTTGGGAGTACTTTGCATCAGAAACATTACAGCTATGTGACAAGCAGCAAATCAAAAAGCCGGTGTGGCAACGACAATCACACAGCAAAAGGCCGACAGCTTACGCTGTCGGCCATCATCTCAATATCAACCCTATGTCTGTTATTCCAGATCAGAGAGTTCCAACTGTGTGCGGTCAGCCATCTTCTGGCGCCACTCTTCACGCTCTTCTTCCGGCAACACGATCAGGCCGATATCCTTCAGGTAGCCATCTTCGCCAATCATCTGCTCTTCCATGAACATTTCGGTGTATTCGTACATAGGCGGCACTTCGTCAGCGTGCTGGTTCTTCACATAGAACCACAGTGAACGTGCAACCGGGTAGTCGCCAGAACTGATATCTTCCGGCTCAGGCGCAACACCTTCAATGCTCGCTGCGTTCAATGCATCAGTATTTTCAGCCAGGAAGGAATAGCCGAAGATACCGAAAGCACCGGTGTCTTCCTGTAGACGCTGAACGATCAGGTTATCGTTTTCACCTGCATCGATGTAAGCACCGTCGTCACGAATATCGGTGTAAGCTTCTTCGTATTCGTCCATCTCGCTTGAAGCAGCTTCCATGACCAGCTCTTCAAAGGCATCGCGAGTACCAGAAGTAGTCGGCGGTCCGTAGATGGAAATTTCACGATCCGGCAGCGAAGAATCGATGTCGCTCCAGTTTTCGTAGGGGTTATCGACCAGTTCGCCGTCTTCAGGCACCTGGGCGGCTACCGCCAGGAAGATTTGCTCGAGGGTCAGATCAAGCTCATCATTTTCGTTGGACTGACCCATTACGATACCGTCAGAGCCGATCTTGGCTTCGGTGATATCGGTCACACCGTTTTCTTCACAACGCTCGAACTCAGACGGCTTCATGCGACGTGATGCGTTGGTGATGTCCGGGGTGCCGTCGCCAATACCGTTACAGAACAGACGCAAACCGCCGCCTGACCCCGTAGACTCGATTACCGGCGTTGGATAATCGCTTACCGCACCGAATTCTTCGGTTACGTAGCTGGCAAACGGGTAAACCGTGCTGGAACCGACAATGCGGATTTGGTCACGCGCTTGTGCAACACCAGCAACGCTCATTACAGCAGCTGCGAGCACGGTGGTTTTAAGAATACGGTTCATGCGAATTACTCCTGAAGCTGTTAGGGATCTTGCCTTCGCATGGCATACTTTGCATCGCTTGGATGACAGCTTCATGACAAGCAATGTCACGACATTATTTTTTTGGTTTTTTTTATCACAGCCCGAATAAGGCTCACGCTATCAAAGCAAAAGCCCGACGGCGGCCAGCGTACACAACGAAAGCGACGCAGCCTGGAGCCATTGCTTATCGATACGGTGGGCGACCCTGTCCGCCAACCGGTTACCCAGTAATACGGCGGGCAACAGGGAGAGTGCGATTCCCATGTGCCACCCGCTCACCTGCCCGGCCAAGGCAAGGGTTGCGAGGGTGAGCATTGATGTAATGATAAAGAATGCCGCCAGGTTGCCGCGCAGCCGGTCAGGCGCAAACCCATGCATCAGGAGCACCATGGGCGGCCCGCCGATGGCGGCGACGGTTCCAAAGATTCCCGACAACACGCCGGCAACAAACAACGACAGTCGATTCACCGGCAGCCGGATACGACATAGCGTCACGAACACCGCAAACAGCACGATGGCGGCAATCAGCTTTTCCAGTACCACCATGGGCGCGGCTATCAACAGCCACAGCCCGAGCGCATTGCCGGGTAAGCGCCCCACCAGCGCCATGCCCATTGCCCCCAGGCGCACCTCGTGCCAGTAAGTGCGCACCATCATCAGCGAGACCGTAAACCCAAACAGCACCAGCACTACGGGTACCAGACGCGGTTCGATCATCAACAGTAGCGGTGCGCCGATAATCGCCAACCCGAAACCGGTAGCGCGTTGAACGAAAGCGCCCATCGCCAACACCAGCGCACACCCCACCCAGGTGCCGAAGGGCATATCCAGCCATGCGATAACGTCTTCCATCATGCCGACGGCTCATCCGTTGCCGCCGGCGTCAGTAACCGCACGCCGACATTGCCGACCAGTGCGGCGGTCAGCATGGTCAACACCATCGGCCAGAGGTGTTCAACTTCAAACAAGCCCACCATCGCCCCGGCAAGCGCTCCACAGCTGAACTGGATACCGCCTAACAAAGCAGTGGCCGTCGCACTGATATGGCCAAAATGATCGAGCAGCGAGGAAATGGCATTCGGCGTAATCAGGCCGATCATGCCGGTAAAGAGCATCACCAAAGGCACCACCACCGCAAGCGAAGCGACATTAAACGCCGTCGCCGCGACCAGGCCCAGGGCCGCGACCAGCTGTACCGCCAGGCCAAAGCGTAAATTCTGCTGGGGCGTGCGCTTGCGCAGCAGATAAATATTGACCCGATTAGAGGAGGCGATCATCACCACATTGACGCCAAACACAAACGGATAGACCGCCGGGCTTAGCGAAAAGTAGTCCAGATAAAGAAACGGTGACGCCGTGACAAAGGCAAAAAGACCAGCAAACGAGGCCGCCACGGCACAGATGTAGCCCATGCCTTCGCGATGACGCAGTACGCTTGCGTAGTTACGCAGCACCTGGCGAGGCGATGCCGCCGGCAACGACATGTCCCGGGTTTCAGGCAGACGCGAACCGAGCAGCCAAAGCAGAAACCCGGCATAGGCGGCGAGAAACACGAAAATGAGCCACCAGTCCGCGATGTACAGCAGCAGGCTGCCCACTGCCGGCGCGACCAGGGGCGCCAGCATCATGATCATGGCCATGGTCGACATGACTTTCGCCGCCTCGCGACCGCTGAAGCAGTCGCGCACGATGGCCGCCGAATTGACCACGCAGGCACCGCCTCCCAGGGCTTGCACAAAGCGTAAAACAAGCAGCGTGGTGAGACTATCGGCCAGGGTGATCATCAGGCTGGCGCACAGAAACACCACCAGCCCGCCCATCAGGACGGGTTTGCGACCCAGCCGATCAGACAGCGGCCCAAAGCACAGCTGACCCAGGGCAAAGCCAAACAGGAACACGCTAATCGACAGTTCAGTGCGGTGGATGCTGGCATCGATGGTATCCGCAATGGCCGCCATTGCCGGGAGATAAGCATCGATCGCAAAAGGGGCCAACGCCGTGTTGGCCGCCACCAGAATGGCGACGCGACGGGGATTAAGTTCCATGTCTCTCCTTAGGGGTGGCCACACGCACCTCGGCAGCGTAAAGATAGGCCGCTAATTATATGCCTTTTACGCCGCGTTGTCGGCCTTGGCCGGTCAAGAGCACCCGGTCTCGGATCCTATTGACCGCAGGAGAGATTAAAACAGCAAGACTAGCGGGGAAGAACGTTAATGATGAGCCGTTTCTTGCGATTCGAGCATATCCACCAGCGGCTGAAACTGCTCGCGGTTGTGCTCGTTCATGTGCATTAGAATGCGATGGGCTTCAAGGATGCGCTCGCGCAGGCCTTCTTCATCGGCGGGCTCCTCGGGCAACTCTTCGAGCGTTCGATTCAGCCCGGCGTTTGCCTGCAAGGGTGCTTCCATCAGGGTAAAAAAACGCGCAAAGCCCATCACATCGAGCATTTGGCGCACGTCCTGATTATCCACGATGATCGTGGGCGGCTGTTCCAGGCGGCCTTTGACGGCCATGGCCACCTTGGCGAGAAAGCCGAGTGCCGTGGAGTCGACATTGGTCGCCTCGCGTAAGTCGATCATCACGGCCTGTAGGCCGGGCGTTTCGGCCAGTCGCTGGGCCTGGGTGTCCAGGGTGGCACATAGCGTCAAGCGCACATCGCCACATAATTTCAATACGAAAACACCGGAGTCGAACGCCGCTTTCAAGCGGCCTTCTTCAATCAGCATGACCAAATCCGCTCACCATCATGATTGTCAGGTCGTCGGGCAAAGCATCGCGGTCGGGTTTGTCCTCATCATCAACTTGCTGTTCGCTTAACAGCGTGTTGTTGCGGGTCAGCCGGTCGCGTAGCTGTTCAAGCGTGTCACTCACGCTTACGAGTTGCTCAAGTTCCCTGAGCCGCATGTCGAGCGTATCACCCGGCAAGCACTCCAATACGCCGTCCGAGCACAGCCAAAGCCGGAAATCAGGCGGTAGTTCACAGCTGAGCACGGGGTATTCCACGTCGGGAAATAGTCCCACCGGCATACCTTCTCCCGGCAGCCGGCTCAGTGTGTCGCCCGCCGCCAACAGCGGCATCGGCAGCTGTGCTCCGAGCGAATAGTGCAGAGTATGCGCTTCATGGTCAATAACGCCAACAAATAACGTGGCGTGCTTGCCAATATCGGTGCCCTGTAGCTCGCGGTTCATCGCCGCTAACCATTGCTGGGGAAGCTGATCGGGCTGCGTGCCGTCCCACTCCCCCAGCCAGCGATTACAAAGATACTTCAACAGCACGGTCACAAAGGCCGAAGAAGCCCCATGGCCCGATACATCGGCAAAATAAAACGCACTGAACTGCGCATTGTAGCGCTGATAATCGAGAAAATCGCCGGACAGGTACAACGAGGGCGCAAACCAGTAATCGTAACGCACCCCGTTGATCAGCTTGGGGCGAGGCGGCAACAAGCGCCGCTGAATGTGCCCGCCGCTTTGCTGGTCCATGCGCAGCAAGGCCAGGTGCGTTTCCAGACTCTCGTTGAGTTCCGCCAGCCGCTCGTGATCTCGGGCACGCGCCTTTTCGAGTTCAGCCAGCTCGATGGCCTTGCGAATCATCCGCCGCAGCAGCTCGGCATGACGCAGCGGATGGACGATATAGTCCACCAGCCCGACATCCACCGCCTTGATCAGATCAGCATCCTGACGCGAGTCGCTGACCACCAGCGTCGGTAACTGCTGGGTCAACCGCGACCACTGTTGGCGTGAAACCGCCCGAGCGTGGGCCACTATCAGAGCGGTTTCCGCCGGCAGATGCTCGATATTGTCCGCGGCATAGACCCACATGCCATCGCAGGTAATGGCCTCGGCCAGAGCATCACGCTCTTGGCCGGGCTCGTCGATCACTGCAATAAGCTGCTTAGGCGCCATGGCAAGCCTCAGTCGGCGAAGTCGGCATCATCGTATTCAAAGTCGTCGGCTGCGAAGGGATCATCACCTAGTTCACCGTCGCTAATTTCAAACTGACGACTCTGTAGATAGGCATCACGGATAAACCGATAGCGGTCGCCCTGGATCATCTCTTCCTGATCCAGCAGGCCGGCCCGCGTATCCACGATATTCAGCGCCGTCAGGCCCGCCCGCACTGCGTCGTCCTCGACGTAGGTAACCGGATAAGTGGCCATATCGGCGGGCAGGCCTGACGTGTCGCGAAGCGTGCTCGGTCCCAGTAGCGGTAGCACCAGGTAGCGGGAATCCTGCCAGCCCCAGGTCGCCAGGGTCTGGCCAAAGTCTTCGTCATCGGCTTTCACGTCCATGCGCGAGGCAATATCGAATAGCCCGCCGAACCCCATGGTCGAGTTGACCAAAAAGCGCGAGGTCGAACGCCCCGCATTAGCCGGCTTGCCCTGTAAGAGACTATTGAGCGTGGTGCGGACCTCACCCAGATTGCTGAAAAAATTACCCACCCCTTGCTGTAACGGGTCGGGGGTAATCGTACGGTATCCCGTGGCGACCGGCTTCAACGCATAGCGATCAAGCACGTCGTTGAAGACGAACACCTTGCGGTTGAACCCTTCCCAGGGGTCGGCTGGGTCCGGCGCCTGCGACGTCTGTGAGCCGGTGCTTGCACAGCCAGCAAGCACCAGTGCCATGGTCACCAGCGAAAGCCCCCTGGCGGTGCGGAGCGTTGAGTGACATGTCCCTATCCTAGGCATACTGCGTTCCTCTATTTTTTGCGTTTTACTGTCTGTGGGCAACTCATCGACGCCTGACCACCACGCTGCCTGCACTGTAGCCCGCGCCGAACGAACAAATGACGCCAAGGTCACCGGACTCCAGTGATTCACGGTGCAAGTGAAACGCAATGATGGAACCGGCCGAGCTGGTATTCGCATAGCGATCAAGGATGATCGGGGCCTGCTCTTCGCTGGGGTCGTAGCCCAGCACTTTGCGCGCGATCATGTCATTCATGTGCCGGTTTGCCTGGTGTAACCACAGGCGCTTCAGGTCGCTGCCCTGTAACTCAAGCGAAGCGAGGTGCTGCGAGATAAGCGAGGCTACCATCGGGCATACCTCGCGGAACACGCGGCGGCCTTCCTGGACGAACAGCTTGTCCGTTGCCAGCGGATCGCTATCGGTCACGCGATTCAGGAAACCTGCATTATTACGAATCGCATTGGAGTAAGCGGTCACCAACCGGGTGCCCAGGATTTCATAGACTTCGCCAGACGTCGCGCAGGCAGAATGCTCAAGCACGATCGCCGTGCATGCATCGCCAAAAATGAAGTGACTATCGCGATCGGTAAAGTTGAGGTGCGCCGAGCATATCTCAGGGCTGACCACCAGCGCACGTTTTACGCTGCCGGCAGCAATGGCGTTGGCCGCCGTTTCAATGGCAAAGGTGGCCGAGCTGCAGGCCACATTCATATCAAAACCGTAGCCGCCCGCGCCGAGGGCCTGCTGCAGTTCAACCGCGACGGCCGGATAGGCGCGCTCAAGGTTGGAACAGGCGACAATCACCAACTCGATATCGCCGGCCTCAACCTGCGCATTTGCCAATGCTTCCCGCGCCGCACTCAACGCCATGCTGCATTGAATCGATGGCTCGTCGTTGTGTCGCTGCGGCAGCTTGGGGCGCATGCGGGCCGGGTCGAGAATGCCGTCGGCGTTCAACACATAGCGGCTTTTGATACCCGACGCTTTCTCAATGAACTCACTGCTTGAATGGGCCAGCGGCTCGCGCTCCCCCCGCGCGATGGCATCGGCGTTGCGCGCGTTTTCCTGATCCACCCAGGCGTTGAATGCGGCCACCAGCGACGCATTATCAATGGCGTGTTCCGGTGTATAAAGCCCTGTGCCGGTAATCACCACGTTTGTCATGCATATCTCCTTGTCACGGCTGCCTGCGCGTTAACGCCAAACCGCCGCCAATATCATTACTGTGTGCGTTTATGGCGCATTTTTCCAGCCCGCGCCTAAACGTTAATTATCTCTTGCCAGCGTTTTTCCAGTCGTTTTACCGAAACCGGCATGCGCGTGCCCAGTTGCTGGGCAAATAACGATACGCGAAGCTCCTGCAACCACCAGCCAAACTCGACCAGCGCCGGGTCTTCAACGTGTCCGCGACGTTCGTTCTCACGCCGCGTATCAAACTTTTCTTCCATTGCCTGCAGGTCCTGCATCAGCATCTGGTCGCGGCCCCTTTCTCGGGCGGCTTTTTCCAGGCGAATCAGCGCCGCCTCGGCGTAACGCGGGTATTCCGGCAGCCACTCCCCGGCCTGGGCGATGAATCCGGGGTAGACCAGACGCTGCATTTGCGCTTTCACATCGCTGTAGACCAGCGCCAGAGCGAAATTGAGCTTGCCTTTCAGCACTTTGCTGACCGCCAGGTGGCCTTTCAGGGCTGCCTCGACGTGGTCGAGCAATTGCTCGGCGTGGGGTACCAGGTCGCCCTTGACCGTCGCCAGACGCTGACTCAATTCGTCCGCCGAGCGCGGCAGCGGTGCTTGGGCAACGACCTGGGTGAACACGGCCACCAGCAGATCGTCGACCAGGGCCTGCTTACTCCCCACGTTGGTGAACAACAAAGCGCACTTCTCCACCCCAGGCAGCGCCTTGATCGTCTTGACCTGGGCGGTGCTTTGCTGCATCGCCAAGCGGGCCACCCCCAACTGATGGGCCGCCTGGGCTTTGGCGGCGTGATCGAACAACGTGACCTTGAACGTCTCGCCTTCGCTGACCAATGCCGGATAGGCTTCAACCCGAATGCCCGCCTGCGTGGTCACGCGGGAATCCGGGAGCGGCTCCTCGGGCAGCCCCGACAGGGCCGGCGCCTCGCTCACCTGCTCGGCAAGCGCCTGGGCGCCAGCCTTGGCCGCTGCTTCAAACTGCGCCTCAAGAGCACGCAGCGAGCGGCCCTGCCCCAACGTATTACCGGTATGATCGACCACCCGGATATTCATCATCAAATGATCCGGCAGCGTATCGAGGCGCCAATCATCGGGGTGCACACGCGTTCCCGTGCGCTGACGAATAAACTCGCCCAGCGCCTCGGTCAACGGCCGCTGGTCAGGCACCAGGGTTTCCAGCGCCGCGTCGACCCAGTCGGGAATCGGCACGACCTGGCGCCGGATACTCTTTGGCAGGGCTTTCATCAGGGCAATGCATTTTTCCCGCAGCAAACCCGGCACCAACCATTCCAGGGCGTATTCGGGCAATTGCGGCAGCATCGCCGCGGGGACGGTCAGCGTCACGCCGTCGTCCTCTGCCTCGGGGTCAAAATGATAGCTCAACGGGTAGGCAACGCATGCCAGGGTCAGGTGATCAGGGTATTGCGCCTGGGTGACGTCGCCCGCATCGCGGGCCTTGAGCGCCTCGATATCAAACTTGAGCAGTTCAGGGTCGGCCTGCTCCGCCTGCCGGCGCCAGTGCTCGAACCCCTTGCCGTTGACGATATCAGCGGGGATGCGTTCGTCATAAAAGGCAAACAGCGTGTCTTCGTCTACCAGGATATCGCGGCGGCGAGCGCGATCTTCCAGCGATTCAACTTCTTCGATCAGCGCGCGATTGTGGGCAAAAAACGCGCCCTTGGTGTGGAACTCGCCTTCCACCAGTCCGCGACGAATGAACAGCTCCCGCGACTCAGTGGGGGCTATGGGGCCATAGTGAACCCGTCGCCGGGTCACGATGGGCAACCCGAACAGCGTCACCTGCTCGAACGCCACCACCTGGGCGCGCTTCATTTCCCAGTGGGGCTCACTGTAGCTGCGCTTGACCAGATGCTCCGCCAACGGCTCGATCCATTGAGGATCGATCCTCGCCACGGTGCGGGCAAAAAGCCTGGAGGTTTCCACCAGCTCGAACGCCATCAGCCACTTGGGGGTCTTTTTAGCCAGCCCCGACCCGGGATGAATCATGAACTTGCGGTTGCGAGCGCCCAGATATTCGCGGTTTTCCAGCAGCGTGCCCAGATTGGAAAGCAGCCCCGTGAGCAGGGCTTTGTGGAGAGCGCCGGAGGTTTTGCGCCGCGCCTGGCGGGCCTGTTCTTCGCTTTCATCGGCCTGGGCGGGCTTGGGCGCCGGCACTTCGATGTCCATGTCGCGCAGCAGCTGACGCAGTTGGCGAAAGGTATCGTGCCACTCGCGCACCCGCAGATAATTAATGTAATGGTCGCGACACCAGCGACGCAGCTGGTTGCCGGACAGCGCCTCGCGGGCGTTATCGATGCCGTGCCACAGATTCAGCAGCGCCACGAAATCAGAGTCGGGATCGTGCCAGCGCTGATGGGCCTGGTCGGCGGCCTGGCGTTTGTCCGCCGGGCGGTCGCGGGGGTCCTGGATGGCCAGCGCAGACACGACCACCAATACGTCGCGCAGGCTGCCCTGCTCATTACCCGCCAGCACCATACGCGCCAGGCGGGGGTCGATCGGCAGGCGGGCGAGCTTGCGACCCAGCGACGTGAGCCGCTGGCGCTCGTCGACCGCGCCGAGTTCAAACAGTAGCCGGAAGCCGTCCTTGACGAAGCGACTGTCGGGCGGGTCGACAAACGGAAAGTCCTCAATGTCGCCAAGCTTGAGCGCCAGCATGGAGAGAATGACAGACGCCAGGTTGGTTCGCTGAATCTCCGGGTCGGTAAACGCCGGACGCGCCAGAAAGTCGTCCTCGTCGTAAAGACGAATACAGACGCCTTCGGCAATCCTGCCGCAGCGCCCCATCCGCTGATTGGCGCTGGCCTGGCTCACCGGCTCCACCGGCAAGCGCTGGATCTTCGAGCGATAGCTGTAACGACTGATGCGCACCAGCCCCGGGTCGATCACGTAGCGGATGCCGGGCACGGTCAGCGAGGTTTCGGCGACGTTGGTCGCCAGAACGATACGCCGCCCGCGATGGGGGGCAAACACCCGGTTCTGCTCGGCATTGGAGAGCCGCGCGTAGAGGGGCAACACCTCGCAGTCGCGCAGTTCAGCGCGCCGCAGCGTGTCGGCCGTTTCGCGGATTTCCCGCTCGCCGGGCAAGAACACCAGCACGTCACGCGGACCATGCTGCCAGCCTTTCTGACGCTCCAGCCCCTCGATTTCCTCGACGGCGTGAAGAATGCCTTCCTGCAGCGTACGGTCCTCTTCATCTTCGCCGTCGCGCACCAGCGGCCGGTAGAGCACATCCACCGGGTACGTTCGTCCCGATACCTCAACCACCGGCGCGGGTCGCTCGGCGGTACCGAAATGCTTGGCGAAGCGCGCGACGTCGATGGTCGCCGAAGTAATGATGATCGACAGGTCCGGGCGCTTGGGAAGCAGGCGCTTCAGATAGCCGAGCAGGAAGTCGATGTTCAGACTGCGCTCGTGGGCCTCATCAATAATGAGGGTGTCATAACGCAGCAGCAGCGGGTCGTGCTGGGTTTCGGCCAGCAGGATCCCGTCGGTCATCAGCTTGACCAGGGTGTTCTCGTTGCTCTGGTCAGTAAAGCGAACCTGATACCCCACCTGCTCGCCCAGCGGTACCGCAAGCTCCTCGGCCAGGCGGGTGGCGACGCTGCGCGCTGCCAGCCGGCGTGGCTGGGTATGGCCGATCAGGCCGCGCCGGCCTCGGCCAAGCTCAAGGCACATCTTGGGTAGCTGGGTGGTTTTACCCGAACCGGTCTCCCCTGCCACCACAACCACCTGATGGTCGCGTAGCGCTTCAAGGATATCCTCACGCCGTTCGACCACCGGCAACTCGAGGGGATAGTTCCAGTCGAGCGTCTGGTTCATCCGCTGGGACAACACTTGCTGAGCCCGGGCCATGTCGGCTTCCAGCTCATCCAGGCCGCGACCGATCGGTTTTCCCTCTTTCAAGCGGCGCGACAACCCCGACAGCCGACGCTCGAGGCGCTGGTCATCGCGTCGCATGACGCTGTCCAGGCAGGACGTCAGCGCCTTGAGGCGTTGTGCATCAGAGGTCGGTGCAAGCGGCGTGTCGTTGGTCACAATAGGGTCCGGGTCCTGTTAGCACTGTCAGGGTGATACGTATAAAAAAATCTGCCCGCTCAACCGAGCGGGCAGACCATTGTAACGCGTTCACCTGTCACACGCATAAGTCCCGCGGCCCCTCACGAGGCGGCGTTGTGGCTATCCTCGTCACGCAACTGACGACGCAGCACTTTGCCCACGTTGGTTTTGGGCAGCTCATCGCGAAACTCGATGTACTTGGGCACCTTGTAGCCGGTGAGCTCACTCTTGCACCAGCGGCGCAGCGTGTCGGCATCCAGGTCGGGATTCCTGCTGACCACGAACAGCTTGATGGCCTCCCCTGCCGCCTCGTCAGCAACGCCTACCGCGGCGGATTCGATCACGTCGGGATGGCCCGCCACGACGTCTTCCACTTCGTTGGGGTACACGTTAAACCCGGAGACCAGAATCATATCCTTTTTGCGGTCCACAATGCGGATGTAGCCGTCTTCCTGCAGCACGGCGATATCGCCGGTGCGAAACCAGCCGTCGGCGTCGATGGAGGTGCGCGTTTCTTCTTCGCGCTGCCAATACCCCTTCATGACCTGGGGCCCCTGAACGCACAGCTCGCCAGGTTCGCCCAGCGGCAGATCCTGCCCGTCGGCATTCACCACCTTGACCGCGGTACCCGCCACCGGCTTGCCGATGGTGCCCAACTGAATGGCGTCGGTGGGGTTAAAGCTGACAATCGGCGAGGTCTCCGTCAGCCCGTAGCCTTCGGCAATGGGGCAGCCGGTGACGTCTTCCCAGCGTTTCGCGGACGTCTTGGTCAGCGCCATGCCGCCGGAAATGGTCAAATGTAGCTTGGAGAAATCGAGCTGCTTGAAATCTTCGCGGTTACACAAGGCGTTAAACAGCGTATTCAGCCCGATGAAGGCGGTAAACTGCATTTTTTTCAATGACTTGATAAACCCATCCAGATCACGCGGGTTGGTGATCAGCACCGAATGATTACCGGTCTCCATCAGAAACAGACAGTTCACGGTAAAGGTGTAGATGTGATAAACGGGCAAGGGTGCAATCACCAGTTCGTTGCCGTCGGTAAGGTTACCGCCAATCGCTTCCCGGGCCTGCAGCATATTGGCAACCAGGTTGCGGTGGGTCAGCATCGCCCCTTTGGGCATGCCGGTGGTGCCGCCGGTATATTGGAGCGCCGCCAGGTCTTCCTGCTCGCGCGTCACCTCGCGATGACTCAACGCCTGGCCCTTGCTTAATGCATCGCGCAGGCTGACCGACTGAGGCAACGAAAAGCGCGGCACCATTTTCTTGATGTACTTGACCACGCTATTGATCAATAGCCGCTTGGGGAAGTCGTGCAGGTCAGCAAGCTCGGTGACCACGACATGCTTGATGTCGGTCTTGTCGAGCACGCGCTCAAGCTTGTCGGCCATGTTGGCCAGAATCACGATGGCCTTGGCGTTGGCATCCTTGAACTGGTGAGCCATCTCGCGCTCGGTGTAGAGCGGGTTGGTGTTTACCACCACCAGGCCGGCGCGCAGCGCACCAAATACCGCTACGGGAAACTGCAGCACATTGGGCAGTTGAATGGCAATCCGGTCGCCGGGCACCAGGTCGGTCTCATGCTGCAACCAGGCGGCGAAGTTGGCCGAGAGGCGGTCCAGGTCATTGAAGCTGAGCGTTTTGCCCATGCAGCTGAACGCCGGCTTGTCTTTGAAGCGCTCGACGGCGGCATGAAAGACATCGGTGACGGCGCCGTACTGTTCCAGCCCTTCAAGCGCGGGACCGCGAAGGATAGGGGCTTCAGCTTGTTCGCTCATGGGCAATCTCCAGTTTCCATGTCGATGTCGTCATCGACCTTGTTGTTGTCGAGTCGCGAAAACCGCAACGATATACGACTGACCCACCGCTGTAAAACGATCGATTGAAACTTTCGTTTCAACTTTAGCCCTAGCCCCGCATCAGTCCTGACTCAGATAACGCGCCTGAATCTCGCCGTCCTGCCAGACCAGCAGCTCCCCCGGCTGCATGCGGTACCACTGCTCATTATGGGTCAGCGGTTCGGTGGCGATCACCGACACCACATCGTTGGGTGTCGTATGCTCGGCAAAGTTGACCGTCAGTTCAGCGTCGGAGAGTTCCGCTTCTCCAAAGGGCGCCGCACGGGTTATATGCGCAAGTTTAGTTGAACAGTAGGTATAGAGGTATGTGCCATCCGAGAGCAGCAGGTTAAATACGCCCAGCGCGCGTAGCCGCTCGCATAATCCATGCAGGGTTTTCCAAAGCGGCGCCTGATTGTCAGGGGGCGTGGGGAATGCCTGGCGCAGCTCGCTCATCAACCAGCAGAAAGCATGCTCGCTATCCGTGGTCCCCACCGGGGTATAAAAGCCAAGCGGCAACGGCTGCCAGTCGCTGAGCTGACCATTGTGCGCGTAGCACCATGGTCGTCCCCACATTTCACGGGTAAACGGATGGGTATTGGCCAGGCGAACGCCGCCTACATTGGCCTGGCGGATATGGCTGATGACCACGTTTGACTTGATCGGGTAATCGCAGATGAGCCGCGCTATGGGCGAGTCGACCGAGGGATGGGGGTCGCGAAATTCCCGGTAGCCACCTTCTTCATAAAAGGCAATCCCCCACCCATCGCGATGGGGTCCGGTGCCGCCGCCCCGGTGCAAGAACCCGGCGAAGCTGAAGCAGATATCCGTCGGCACATTGGCGCTCATGCCCAGTAGTTCGCACATTGGGGTGCTCCCGCCGGGGCTTAGCCAATTACCGGTTCGCGACGACGGGTGTCATCGGGGTCGTTCGCGGGGTGCTCTTCTTCTACCGGAGCAGCCGTTGCCTTGTGGCGACCACGCCACCACAATGCCACTCCGACAACGCCACCGATCGCCATGCCCAACAGCACAAACAGCAGACCGTTACGCAGCGCGCCCAGATTACTCTCCAGGAACCCTATGGCGGCCACCATGGCCGAGGGTGCCCAGCCGGCATAAAACTCGCCCTCTTCGATCAACGGCAACCGAAAGGGCGCTGGCGCCCACATGGCGCCGCCGATACACCAGGTCAGCACCAGACGCGGCAGCCTGGGCAAGAAGGCAAACGCAAAATACACCGCCACCAACACGACCAGCGATATCCCGTAATAACTCAACCACAACAGTGACATTGAATCAGCAAACAGCATAATACTCCTCATGAGGGTGAACTCACCCAACGTAGATTTCCCGTTATGGTACCTATCAATTTATGAAAGCACAGCCAGCTTTGCACGTCGGCCACCCGGTTACTGACTATTATCGCGCGGATGATCCACAATGGCACTGGTTGGAGCAACGCGATGACCCCGCCGTCAGCAACTTTCTGAAGGCGGCCAACGAGCAGCACGCCGCGTGGTTCAAACCCTTGGCACCGCTCGCCGAGACGCTTTATGACAGCCACCTGCGCCGCCGCGAACTGGCCGTCACCAGCCTTCCGACAACGCTTGACCACTTTACGTTCTGGAGCGACACCGCCGCCGATGAGGATTACCCCCGCTGGTGGCGACATCGCAACGGGCAGTCCGAGACGCGCGAACTTGTGCTGGACGTCACCGAGCGCGCCGACGGCCAGGCCTTTTACGACATGGGCGACATGGCCCTTTCACCGGACGAGCAATGGCTTGCCTGGACCGAGGACACTCAGGGCGACGAGCGCTTCCAGCTATGGCTCAAGCGCCTCCCCGATGGTCAGCCGACACAGCTGCTGGACGACATCGGCCCGGGCATCTGCTGGGCGGAGGACCAGACCTCGGCGGGCGCATCGCTTTTGTTTAGTCGCTTCGACGACACCCAGCGCCCGGACAGCCTGTGGTCACTCTACCTTGCCCTTGAAGAAAGGCCACACTGCCAGTCCGAGACCTTGTTGCTGCGCGAGGAGGACCCGGAATTCTGGCTGGGGATGGGTAAAACCCGCTCCCGGGAATGGCTGATTCTGGAAAGCGCCTCCAAGGACACCAGCGAAGTCCATGTGCTCCCGGCCCAGACCCCGACGCATACGCCACGCTGCCTCCAGCCCCGCCAACCGGGGGTCGAATACACTATCGACCACCGTCCCGGCGTATTTTATCGCCTGCACAATCAGGCCAGCACGCTTTTTCAGCTGGATTTTTTACCCATCGACGAGCTGGATGCCGAGCCCCCCGCCTGGCGGACGCTGGTCGCGGCGCGTCAGGACGCCACCCTCGAAGGCGTTGACGCCTTTGCCTGGGGGCTGATGCTTGGCGAACGCGACCATGATCAAGCCCAGGTTCGCCTCCGTCGGCTCGCGCTTGACGACCTGCATCAGGTCACCCATGACGATTATCTTGCCCAGCCGGAACCGCTGTGTTCGCAGCTGCTTGAAGATGCGCCACACTTTGATACCCGGGTACTGCGCCTGCGCGAAGAGTCGTTTACCCGGCCACCCAGTTGGTACGCGCTGGACCTGACCACCGGCGAGCGCACCCTGCTCAAGCGCGTTCCAGTGTATGGCAGCCTGGCCCCTGAGCAGCTGGTCAGCCGGCGCATCTGGGCCACCAGCGCAGACGGCGAACGCGTGCCCGTCTCGATCGTCATGCGCAATGACCTCGACCACCAGCCGCTCCCCACCCTGCTGTATGGTTACGGCGCTTACGGCGAACCCCTCGACCCCTGGTTTTCCATTGCTCGCCTGGAGTTGCTGGAGCGCGGAGGCGCCTTTGCGGTGGCCCACGTACGCGGCGGAGGCGAGCGCGGTGAACCCTGGTACCTGAACGGCAAGATGGCGCACAAGGAGCACAGCTTCGATGATTTTCTCGCCGCGCGCGACGCACTGGCCGATCAGGGCCTGAGCGACCCACAGCGTATTGTGGCTTGCGGGGCCAGCGCCGGAGGGCTGCTGGTCGGCACCTGCATTAACCGTGCGCCTCAGGCATTTTGCGGCGCGGTGCTGGAGGTGCCCTTCCTCGATGTGCTGCGCACCATGCAAAACCCCTCTCTGCCGCTGACCACCGCCGAATACAGCGAGTGGGGCAACCCTGCCGAGCCCGAAGTAGCGGAACGCATTGCCCGCTATTCGCCTATCGATAACATCACTGCGCAGGCCTACCCCGCGTTGTGGCTGGAAGGCAGTTGGTTCGATACGCGGGTAAGTTACTGGGAGCCGGCAAAATTCTATGCAAGGGTCAGTCAACAACAGCAGGGGACCGCGCCTGTCTTGCTGCATACCGACATGAGCAGCGGCCACGGCGGCGCGTCCGGTCGCTTCAAAGCCTGGCGTGACGCCGCCCGCCAGGATGCGTTCATCCTGTGGGCGCTCAACCTGGTGGATTGACCTTGCCGCGCCGAGGGCGGTCGGCTGCCGCCCTCGGCGTCATGCCACGCTGCCTGATGCTCACCGACCGCCCAATAATTTTATGGAAAGTATTTCCATAAAATGAAATTGTATGGCATATTATCCTTAAGTCGAACCTACTAACGATGTAGACCTTAAGGAGAACACCATGTCCAATCGCGAGCAATTTCCCACTATTTGGGACGCCCCGAAAAAGCCAAGCACGCGCAAAGCGGCTTCGCCCGCTCACACGCTGACCAAGGCCGCTAAGCCGGTAAAAGAAGCGTTTTTATCCATCTGGGACACGCCGACACGCACGCCGGCCGCCTGAGCGCGCCATGATGCCTGGCAGCCTGAAGGGCCAAGGATGGCGGGCTACATGGGCAAAATGGCAATAATGTGGGATTCCAACTGATGCTCGGGGACGTCGTCCTGAGAAACGGCATAGCTACGGACACTGACCCCTTTGCGATGCACGCGCTCTGCGTCATTGCTCAGCAGAGGGTGCCACCCGGCAAGCTTGCGCCCCTCAGCGACGCGGCGATAGCCGCAGGTCGTGGGTAGCCAGGTAAATTCCTTTACCAGCGCCGGCGTAAGCTGGGTGCAATCCGGCACGTAGGCAAACCGATTGGCGTAATCGCTGCACTCACAGCTGTGCGTATCCAGCAGACGACAGGCGACATTGAGCACGGCAAGCTCCTGGCTATCTTCATCGTGAAGCTTGAGCAGGCAGCACTGTCCGCACCCATCGCAAAGCGCTTCCCATTCGGCGGGCGTCAATTCTTCCAGCGTATACCGTTCCCAAAAGCGTTCACGCAGCTCGCTCGTCATTGGCTCACCTTTCACTGCAATCGCTGCTCGTCTGGGGCTAAATCGCGCTGACTGCCCAACGCGGCGTAAAGCGCTGGCCAAAGCACCTCAAAATCGTCTTTCAACTGAGCGTAATCATCGTGCAGCCATGGCACAAGCTCGGCCAGCCTATTGGGGCCTGATAGCCGCCTGCCCACCCCGGTGATCGCCTGACAGGTAAAGGTAAAATCGGCGTAGCGGCGCAGCCAGTCGTGGCTAACCAGAGGGCCCGCCATCTCCGCCAGACGGTTGGGCGCCGAGCGCTCCCTGAGCAGCTGATAACAGCGCTCGATCAATACCTGCTGGCGTTGGTCGGTTTGGTGTTCAAGGGACAGAAAGTGGTCCCAGACAATGTCCAGGGCTATCCCTGCCACCCGGCGCTGCGGGGAAGGCACCCGGCGGAGCACCGCGTTGGTACGTGGATGGCCATCCACCCAGGCGTCCACTCGACGGTGGTGACGAATACCCAGCGCAATGGCATCGGGCCAGGCGGAAAGATCACCGCCTTTGACCCCGTCGGCAATCAGGTTGCCGTAGAGAAAGTCGTCGCTCCCCTCCCGGGCAAGCCAGGCGTGGGCGAGAAAATTCATGCGTCTGGCGTGCGCTGCTCGGCCAGGTGCTGCGCCAACAGATTGGGCTCATCACCGGGGGGCATCTGCAAATAAAACCCCTGGTCGGCAATCGCCTCCATCACCTCGGCGGCATCGGCGCGGGCCAGCTTTTTGTCCGCGGTCAGAATCATGGTCAGCAAGGGCTCGGGTTTACCAAATGACCCCAGCAGCGCCTCGGGTACGTGTTCGAGCCCCTGGCGCTTATCCACGTACAGGTACATGGCCTCTTTACGCGTGCTTTTAAAGATTTCACACAGCAGTTTATCGCTCACTCAGCCTGCGCCTCCAGCGCCGTCGTCAAATCATCATTGAGGCGGTCACCTCGCCACCCGGTCGGTAGAATCAACGGTGATCCCGCCAGGGATTGCATGACCAGCGCTTCCAGATCACGACGGCGCATCAGCATCTCCGGGGCAACCCCCAACTGGGTTGCGTGCTCATTGATGACTTTCTTCAACGCCTTGAAGCGTCGCTTGAATGCCGGCTGCATGGGGTCAGGCCAGGGGGTAGGCAGCCGCTCGCTGGGGGTATGCTGCGCCTGCTTGACGAAGCCGAGCAGTGCGTCACCTTCCTTCTTGATAAGCGGCGGCGTCATCCCCTCGACCTGGGACAGCTCATAGCGATTGGTCGGCATCGCTTCCGCAATGGCCATCAACCGTTTGTCGCTGATCAGCCAGTTACGCGGCAAATCACGGCGGCGGGTCTCGCCTTCACGCCAGGTGGTCATCAGCTGATACGCTTCCAACTGGGTCGCGTTCAGCCGCCATAGCTGGCGCTGACGGGTGTACCACTGGGTATCGTTGTCATCGCTACGTCCCGCCTGATCGATCAGTTGACGGCAGTCGTCCTCCAACCAGGCCAGACGATCAAGGCTGATCAAGCGTTCGCGCTGCTTTTCCCAAACGTCCAGCAGATAGATAACGTCCAGCGCGGCATACTCGCACTGGGCAGCGGACAATGGACGCTCGAGCCAGTTGGAGCGGGTTTCTTCCTTGGGCAGCGTCTTGCCGACCCAGGCTTCTACCAGCTTCTGGTAGCCCATGCCGGGATTGTCGCCGAGAAACCCCTGGGCTACCTGGGTATCGATCAAGGGGCTGGGTACAACGCCCGCCCAGATCTGGAAGACCTCGAGGTCCTCACTGCAGGCATGCAGCAGTTTGACGACCTGATTCTGCAACAGGTGTCGAAAGGCATCGGTACAGGGCGTTGCCAGCGGGTCGATCAGGAAAGCATGCGTCCCGGCGCTGAACTGGATAAGCGCCGGCACCGGAAAGAAGGTATTTTCCCGGAAAAACTCCGTATCCAGCGCGATCACGGCGGCGTTGGCCACATGAGCGCAGGCATGGTCAAGCGCCTGGGGTGAGTCAATCCAGCTGATATCAGCGGGCTGAGATGAAGACAAAAGGCTATTCCCTGTCAGTACAACCGCCTGAGCGCTTGCGTAAAGTGAGTTATTCGCTGCTGAACGGCTGGCGGCCGTTGAACGCCCGGCTCAAGGTGCCGCCGTCCACGTATTCCAGTTCGCCGCCCATCGGCACGCCGTAGGCCAGCCGCGACAGCGTCACGCCATAGTCCGCCAGCAGTGACGCGATGTAGTGCGCCGTTGCTTCGCCTTCCACCGTTGGGTTGGTGGCGAGCACCACTTCGCTGATCTGCCCCTCGGCCACCCGGGCTTCGAGCAGATCCAGGCCGATGGCCTCGGGACCCACGCCGTCCAGGGGTGAGAGGTGGCCATGCAGCACGAAGTAGCGGCCCTGAAAACCACCGGCTTCTTCAATGGCAAGCTGGTCCGCGGGGGATTCCACCACGCACAACAGGTGATCGTGCCGACGCGGGCTTTCACACAGCGCACAGATATCGGCCTCGGTCAGCGTTCGGCAGCGCTGACAGTAACCGACTTCGTCGATCGCCTGCTGGATGATGGCGGCCAGTTTTTGGCCGCCAGGGCGCTCGCGCTCCAGCAGGTGCATGGCCATGCGCTGCGCGGTTTTTGGACCAACGCCCGGCAACACACGGAAGGCCTCCATCAGCTGTTCAACCAGCGGAGAAAACCGCATCATTTAAAAGGGCATTTTGAAGCCGGGGGGCAGGTTAAGCCCGGCGGTAGCTTCTTCCATCTTGGCCTTGGAGCTGACCTCGACCTTGCGCACCGCATCGTTGACCGCGGCGGCGAGAAGGTCTTCGAGAAGCTCTTTGTCCTCTTCCATGACGCTTGGGTCAATATCCACCGAAATGACGTCGTGACGACCGTTCATGGTGACTTTCACCATGCCAGCCCCGGCTTCGCCCAATACTTCAGCGTCGGCCACTTCTTCCTGGGCACGCTGCATTTTTTCCTGCATTTCTTGGGCCTGTTTCATCAAATTGCCCATGCCGCCTTTCATCATGATAAGACTCTCCGATCGTCGGTTGACTGCACCACGTCAGCGCGCGGCGTCAACGGGTTTGACACTGGTTTCGACAAGCTGGGCACCAAAGGCCTGCTTTAACTCTACAATATGGGGGTCACGCTGCAAGACATCAACCGCCTGGGCATGACGCTCGGTCTGGTGGCGCACCTCACGCTGCCGCGGCGTCTCCAGTCCTTCAGGGAGCGCTTCCACAAAAAACACTACGCGGCGCGTCACTCCGAGCCCGGCAAGGGCCTTTTCGATGCGGGTCTGATGAACCTCGGCCTGCATGGCCGCCTGGCTCGGCGCCAGGCGTAGCGTCAGTGTGTGACCATCGTCGCTTTCCAGCAGGCAATTGGCCGCCAGGTTGCGCGTCAAGCCGCCGAGCCCCAGCGCATCAAACTGGGCAAGCCACTGCGCGTGATCCCAATACCCGTCCGGTACCGGTACGCTTGCCTGAGTCGGCTCTGGTTCTGGTTCCAGCTCTGGCTCTGGCTCTGGCTCTGGCTCTGGCTCTGGCTCTGGCTCTGGCTCTGGCTCTGGCTCTGGCTCTGGCTCTGG
>NZ_LJZS01000025.1 GCF_001314875.1 Halomonas sp. HL-48 | reverse complement strand
ATCGGCAAGCGCCCACATGAATTACCTGATCAAATTATTAAAGAGCAGTCGCTTGCGGGCCAAAACAACATGACGTGGCCGCTGCTAAGCGAGGAAGGCATATTCTACGCACTTCAAAGGGTTTGTCAACGACTGATTGGCAAGTGCGAAACACATCAGCGACTCATTTCACCGTCTAACCAATTACCTAACCTGCTGACAAATCAAGGTTTTTACACCTCAACCACCGCTGGCAACGCCCTGCGTCCCCGGCAGCGGATGCGTACTTTACGGTGTCGCTGCCGGGTTGGCAAGGGGCCCGTCGAAAAAAATTAGTGCAGTGTCACACGGGCGTAACGTTTCTTGCCTGCCTGGATAACGTAAGCCTTACCGGTGGGGAGCATGGTGTCTTGCGCCACCACCTCGCCATCCACTTTGACGCTACCATTTTTCAGCATGTCTTTGGCCTGGGCACTGTTCTTGGTTAACCCCGAACGGTTTAGCACCGCGGCAATCGGCGCATCGGCGCTGCCTTCAAAATCAACCTCGACCTCGGGCAGGTCGTCGGGCAGCTCACCATCCGCCAACTGGTTGCCGGCGGATTTGTGCGCGTTGGCCGCCGCTTCGTCGCCGTGATAGCGAGCAATCAACTCGCGCGCCAGCTCCATTTTCACATCGCGCGGATTGGCCCCTTGCTCAACGCTTTGCTTAAGCGCCTCAATCTCTTCATTGGATTTCAGCGACAGCAGCTCGAAGTAACGCCATATCAAGCTATCTGGCATGGATACCAGCTTGTTGAACATGGCGCCGGGGCTTTCATCGACGCCGACATAGTTGCCAAGCGACTTGGACATCTTCTGCACGCCGTCCAACCCTTCCAGCAGCGGCATGGTGATCACCACCTGCGGCTCCTGGCCAAAATGCTTCTGGATCTCACGGCCCATCAGCAGGTTGAACTTCTGGTCAGTGCCGCCAAGCTCGACATCCGCGTCCAACGCGACGGAGTCATACCCCTGAACGAGCGGATAAAGAAACTCGTGGATGGCAATCGACTGATTGGCCTTGTAGCGTTTTTCAAAGTCGTCCCGCTCGAGCATGCGCGCGACGGTACTCTGCGCTGCCAGCTCGATCATCTTGGCCGCGGAGAGTTCGCCAAACCATTCGGCATTGAAGCGCACTTCCGTTTTCTCAGAGTCGAGGATTTTAAACACCTGCTCCCTGTAGGTATCGGCATTAGCTTTAACATCGGCTTCGGTGAGCGGTTTGCGGGTCACGTTTTTACCGGTGGGGTCGCCGATGCGGCCGGTGAAATCACCAATCAGGAAAATAACGGTGTGGCCCAGGTCCTGAAACTGGCGCATTTTGGTCAGCAAAACGCTATGCCCTAAATGAAGATCAGGGGCGGTGGGATCAAAACCCGCCTTGATACGCAGCTTGCGTCCGGAAGCCAACTTTTGGCGCAGCTCGTCCTCGACCAAAATCTCATGCGTTCCGCGCGACAACAACGCTAGCGCCTGATCCACCTCACTCATTGCTTTTCTCCACGTAAGCATCGCCTTGCGGGCGTTCGGATGATAAATAGTGGGCGATGTTATCATGCCCGCTCGCCTTGGTTGAGCCTTCGTCTTACTTTGGATATCTCTGCAATGACAACTTCAACGACTGACACGCCTGTTTATTACATCGGCCTGATGTCGGGGACCAGTCTGGACGGGATTGATGCGGCATTAGTGGCCATTGCCCCCAATACCCCGCCAACTCTGGTGGCCAGCCACGCAACCGCCATGCCGCAGGCGCTCCACGATGAACTATTGCACCTCTGCCACGCTGAGCAGGCAAGCTTTGCCGCCTTGGCCAGGGCGGAAGCGGCGTTTTGCCAGCTACAGGCGGACGCCGTTGGGGCCTTGTTACGTCAGCAAGCGATATCCATCGACCAGGTAGCCGCCATTGGCAGCCATGGACAGACCATCGAGCACGCACCGAACGGCCATGCGGGCGGACCGGCTTACACCCTGCAGCTTGATAACCCGAGCCTGCTCGCCGAACTGACCGGCGCCACCGTGGTCGGCGACTTCCGCCGCCGAGACCTGGCGGCCGGCGGTCAGGCGGCTCCACTAGCACCCGCGTTTCATCAGGCGCTTTTCGGGCGCCGGGAAGGCGAGCAGCTCATCCTGAACCTGGGCGGTTTTGCCAACCTCACGTGGCTACCCAGCAACCCCAACGCCCCCGTGACCGGGTTTGATACCGGGCCGGCAAACGTCTTGCTGGACGCCTGGTTTGCCAAACATCACCAGGGCCGATTTGACCGGAACGGCGCCTGGGCCGCCAGCGGCAGAGTCGACCAACGCCTGCTGGAGCGCCTTCTGGCAGCGCCTTTCTTTCACCAGCCTCCGCCGCGCAGCACGGGAAGAGAGCTGTTTCACCTGCCGTGGCTTGCTAGCCATTTGACCGGCCGTGAGGCCCCCCATGACGTGCAGGCAACGCTTGCCGAGCTCACGGCGGCCACCGTGGCTCAGGGGATTGAGCAATTACCCCTTGCCCACCCGGACGTCACGTTGATCACCTGTGGAGGCGGGGCACATAACGCCTACCTGATGACCCGTCTCTCTGCCTATTTACCCAATGTGGCCTTTGCCTCGCCATCGGCCTACGGTTGGCCTGAAGACTGGATCGAGGCCGGGGCGTTTGCCTGGCTCGCCCACCAGCGCCTGCACCAGCTGCCCGGCAACCTGCCCTCGGTGACCGGCGCCAGCGGGCCACGCGTACTCGGCGGCATTTACGCCCCCTGAGGTCATACCGGGTCGTCACGGTCGCGCAGAGTTAAATGCGACGGCACACGTTCGTCCAACGAGCGCTGCCGAGACTGGTCGCCACCCAGCTTCAGCATCAGCCGCAAATCGTTGGCCGAATCGGCGTGGGCAAGCGCCACCTCCTGACTGATCTGCGAGGCCTGATAGAGGTCGAACAGCGCCTGGTCAAAGGTCTGCATGCCGTGATCCCGCGACGCGGCCATGGCGGCCTTGAGATCGGCAACCTGACCTTTACGAATCAGATCGGCAATCCGCGACGACTGAAGCATGACCTCAACCGCCGCACAACGACCGCCGCTGCGCGTTGGCAGCAGTTGCTGGGCGACGACCGCACGCAGATTGAGCGAGAGGTCCATCCAGATCTGTTCGTGGCGCTCGTGGGGGAAGAAATGAATAATCCGCTCCAGCGCCTGGTTGGCATTGTTGGCGTGCAGCGTGGCCAGACATAGATGCCCGGTTTCGGCGAAGGTCAGCGCATGCTCCATGGTTTCCTGGCTGCGTATTTCACCGATCAGAATGACGTCGGGCGCCTGACGCAGGGTATTTTTAAGCGCCACTTCAAACGACTCGGTATCAATGCCCACTTCGCGCTGATTGACGATGGCGCGCTTGTGCGGATGCAGGTATTCGATGGGGTCTTCAATGCTGATGATGTGCCCGCCAACGTGCTCGTTGCGCTCCTGCACCATCGCCGCCAGGGTGGTGGACTTCCCCGTCCCGGTGCCGCCCACCACCAGCACCAGGCCTCGCTTGGCATGCGCCAGACCGCTCAAGGCGTCCGGCACGCCAAGCGACTCAAGGGTGGGAATCTGCTGGGCAATCCGACGGATCACCATGGCGGGCTGATTGCGCTGCTGGAAGGCACTGACGCGAAAACGGCCTTTCTCGTCCAGACCAAGCGCAAAGTTGGCCTCCCGGTCGTGGCCGAAGCGCTCGCGCAACCCCTCGGGCACCGTATGCGTCACCAGTTCGTTGACCTGGTGCGCGCTCAGCGACTGCTGCCCTAGCGGCACCAGGCCGCCGTTCACCTTGAGGCTGGGCGGTGCACCGACGGTAATCAACAGATCAGAGGCCTGCTGCTGCACCATGATATCCAGCAGTTGATGCAGCCACTGGGTGGGGGTCAGCGCTGCGGCGTCATCGCTCGCCATCGCTACGTCTCCTGTGAAGCGAGCGTGCCCTTGGCCCGCGCCTGGGCATCTTCCAGACTGACGTGACCGTCGCTGACCAGCTGCTTGAGCGAGGCATCCAATGTCTGCATACCCAGGCTGCCGCCGGTCTGAATCGCCGAGTAGATCTGCGCCACTTTGTCTTCGCGAATAAGGTTACGCACCGCCGAGGTGGCAATCAGGATCTCGTGGGCGGCCACCCGACCGCCGCCCTGGCGTTTGAGCAGCGATTGCGAGACCACCGCCTGAAGCGACTCCGAGAGCATGGAGCGCACCATGGCTTTTTCCTCGCCCGGGAAGACATCAATGATCCGGTCGATGGTCTTGGCGGCCGAGGTGGTATGTAGCGTCCCCAAGACGAGATGCCCGGTTTCCGCCGCCGTCAGCGCTAGACGGATGGTTTCCAGATCGCGCAGCTCGCCGACCAGAATCACGTCGGGGTCTTCGCGTAATGCGCTGCGCAAGGCCTCGGCAAAGCTGTGCGTATCGCGATGAACCTCGCGCTGATTGATCAGGCAGCGCTTGCTGGTATGGACGAATTCAACGGGGTCTTCAATGGTCAGAATATGCTCAAAGCGATGATCGTTGATGTAGTCGATCATCGCCGCAAGGGTGGTGCTCTTGCCCGAGCCAGTGGGCCCGGTTACCAGTACCAGTCCGCGGGGCAGCATCGACAGGCGTTCAAACACCTCACCAAGCCCCAGCGCCTCCATCGACAGCACCTGATTGGGAATGGTGCGGAACACCGCCCCGGCTCCGCGGGCCTGGTTGAAGGCGTTCACGCGAAAACGCGCCACGCCCGGCACTTCAAAAGAGAAGTCGACTTCGAGGTGTTCTTCGTAGTCGCGGCGCTGACGATCGTTCATGATGTCGTAGATCAGCCGGCGCACGGCGCTGTTATCCATGGCGGGCACATTTAGCCGACGGATATCGCCATCAACCCGTATCATGGGGGGCAGGCCAGCGGACAAATGCAGGTCGGATGCATTCTGCTTTGCCGAGAATGCCAGCAGTTCGGTAATATCCATCTCTCTTCCCCAGCTGCGGTAAGGTGCTTGAGTATGACAGATAACGCGCTTTCAGCGTCACTGACCCACGCGCGTGAACGTCTGACGCATGCGTTGATCGACGCCAAGCGACCGGAAAACGATGCCTCATTGCTCGCCGTGAGTAAAACCAAACCGGCCGCAATGATTCGTCAGGCCTGGTCACTGGGCCAGCGGGAATTTGGCGAAAACTACCTGCAGGAAGCGCTGGACAAGCAGGCGGAGCTCGCCGATCTGGACGACATCGTATGGCATTTCATCGGCCCCCTGCAGTCGAACAAAACCCGTGCCGTCGCCGAGAACTTTGCCTGGATGCACAGTGTTGATCGCCTGAAGATCGCCAAGCGACTCAGCGAACAGCGCCCCGAGCATCTACCGCCGCTCAACGTCTGCATTCAGGTCAATATCAGCCGCGAGGAGAGCAAGTCCGGCGTCATGCTCAAGGACGTCGCCCCCCTTGCCGAGGCCATCGCCCGCCTGCCGCGTTTGGCGCTGCGCGGGCTGATGGCCATTCCCGCGCCCGCCGAAGGGCTGGACGCCCAGCGGGCGCCCCTGGCGGAGCTGCGTGAATTGCTGCAGGCGTTACAGGCATCACTGCCCGACGCCCCCCTGGATACGCTCTCCATGGGCATGAGCGATGACCTGGAAGCCGCCGTACTGGAAGGCGCCACCCTAGTGCGTCTCGGCACGGCGATTTTTGGTGCGCGCAACACCACCTGAGCAGCCTCGCAGCGTCCGGCCGATGCCGTTACGCTGCAAGCGCAGCTCATTTTTAAAAAGCGCAGCCCATTTTTAAAAAGAGGATACCCACATGGCGAACAAGATCACCTTCATTGGCGCAGGCAATATGGCAAGCGCCATCATTGGCGGCCTGATCGACAGCGGTGTCACTCCTTCCGACATCACGGCCACGGCACCACGGGAAAGCGAACTGGAGAGCCTGCGGTCGCGTCTGGGGATCACTACGCAGACCGACAATAACGCCGCAGCGAGCCAGGCCGACGTCGTGGTGCTGGCGGTCAAACCTCAGATCATGCGCGAGGTGTGCGAAGACCTCAGCGACACGATCGGCAAGCACAGGCCCCTGGTGATGTCGATTGCCGCCGGCCTTGACGCCGCCACCATCGATCAATGGCTGGGCGGTGACAACGCGATGGTTCGCTGCATGCCGAATACGCCTTCACTGGTAGGCCGGGGAGCGAGCGGTCTGTATGCTAATGCGCGGGTCAGCGATGATCAGCGCGCGGTGGCGACCCAGCTGATGGAAGCGGTGGGCATCGTCGAATGGGTCGATGAAGAGCCCTTGCTCGACGCCGTAACGGCGGTTTCCGGAAGTGCACCGGCCTACTTCTTCCTGATGCTGGAAGCCATGGAAGACGCCGCCGTGACGCTGGGCCTGCCCGCTGATACCGCGCGTCGCCTGGCCATCCAGACAGCGCTGGGCGCGGCCACCATGGCGCAGCAAAGCGACAAGGACCCGGCCACGCTGAAACAGAACGTGATGTCGCCCGGCGGCACCACCGAACGGGCGATCCAGCACATGGAAGATGCCCAGCTAAGGACGACCATCGCCGATGCGATGCAGGCCTGCGCCAAGCGTGCCCAAGCGATGTCCAGGGAACTGAGCGGTCACTAATCAATGCGAATTTTATAGGAGAAACAGCCATGGGTAACGAATTGGGCAGCGCCGGGTTAATGCTTGTTAACTCGTTGATCAACATTTACTTATTTTTACTCATGCTGCGGTTTTTATTGCAGGCATCGCGGGCAGACTATTACAACCCGCTGAGCCAGTCGGTGGTCAAGATTACCCAGCCGGTGGTGGGGCTTTTCCAGGGGTTTCTGGGCCCGGTCGCCGGCCGCTTTGACCTCGCGACGCTGGCGGCAGGGTTCGTCCTCAAGGTCGTCAGCATCGTCGCCATTTTCATGGTCATCGGCGTCGGTATGCCGCCCATCCCTGGGCTTTTGATTGCCGGCATCGCGGCGCTGGCCAACGCCATTCTGAAGATCTACTTCTTTGCCATGATCGTGATGATCATCCTGAGCTGGGTCGCGCCCAATGCCAGCCACCCCGGCGCGCTGTTAATCATGCAGCTGGTGGAGCCCATCATGGCGCCGGTACGCAAGGTGATTCCGCCGCTCGGCATGATCGACCTGTCGCCCATCGTGGTGTTTATCGCCATCAACCTGGTGGACGGCCTGCTGGTCGGCTCGCTGATTCGCGCCGCCGGGATTTCCGGTGCGCTGGTCGGCCTGTAATGACCGACGCCAAGGCTTACTCATTCCGATTGACTCAGCAGGACTAACGTTTTCGATGCCCGATTCAGACACGCTTGCTTTTGCTGACCGACCGACGGATACCGTCGGGCTGGTCACCCCGCATGTCGCCAAGTTCGACACGCCGCTGCCGCTCGCCTGCGGCAAAGTGCTGCCCGAGTACGAGCTGATTTACGAGACCTACGGCACCCTCAACGCCGAGCGTAACAATGCGGTGTTGATCTGCCATGCGCTATCGGGCCACCACCACGCGGCCGGTTATCACAGTGAAGACGACCGTAAACCCGGCTGGTGGGATGCGCACATCGGCCCCGGCAAGCCCATCGACACCAACCGTTTTTTCGTCGTGTCGTTGAACAACCTGGGCGGCTGCCACGGCAGTACCGGCCCAGTAAGCCACAACCCGGAAACGGGAAGACAGTGGGGGCCCGACTTTCCGATGGTCACGGTGAGCGACTGGGTGGCAAGCCAAGCCCGCCTGGCCGACCACCTGGGAATTGAACGCTGGGCGGCGGCCGTTGGCGGAAGCCTGGGCGGCATGCAGGTGATGCAGTGGACGATGACCTACCCGGAACGGGTGGCCAATGCAGTGGTGATTGCCGCCACGCCGCGCCTGTCGGCGCAGAACATCGCCTTTAACGAAGTGGCCCGTCAGGCGATTCGCTCTGACCCGGACTTTTTTGACGGCTGGTACGCCGAACACGACACCGTGCCCAAGCGCGGGCTGAAGCTCGCGCGCATGGTCGGTCATATCACCTACCTCTCCGAAGACGCCATGGGCAGCAAGTTCGGCCGCGACTTACGCAGCAACGACCTGAATTTCGGCTTCGGCGTCGAGTTTCAGGTGGAATCCTACCTGCGCTATCAGGGCGATACCTTTTCCACCGCCTTTGACGCCAATACCTACCTGCTGATGACCAAGGCGCTGGACTACTTCGACCCGGCGGCCACCCAGGGCGGCGACCTGGCCAAGGCCCTGGCTCCGGCGCAGTGCCCGTTCCTGATCGTCAGCTTTACCACCGACTGGCGCTTCCCACCGCCCCGCTCCCGCGAGCTGGTGGACGCCCTGACGCGAGCAGGTAAATCGGTCAGCTACGCCAACATTGACTCGCCGCACGGCCACGACGCCTTCCTGCTCCCCGAGGCTCGCTACGACGCGGTGTTTGGCGCCTTCATGAACCGCGCGGCCCGCGATCTCAAGCTGGCCCCGATAGCCGCCGAGGAGACCCCATGATGCGTGCTGATCTGGAACTGATTTATGACTGGGTCCCCGAGGGCGCGCACGTACTCGACCTGGCCTGCGGCGATGGCGTGCTGCTCGAGGCGCTGGCCAAGGATAAAAACGTGACGGGCTACGGCCTTGAAATCGATCACGACGGGATTACCGGCTGCGTGGCACGCGGCGTCAACGTCATCGAGCACAACCTCGACGACGGCCTGGGCAGCTTCTGCGATAACAGCTACGACCAAGTGATCATGACCCAGGCCCTGCAGGCCCTGCGTCGCCCCGACAAAATGCTCGACGAAATGCTGCGCGTCGCCGAGGAAGGCATCATCACCTTCCCCAACTTTGCCTACTGGCGCCACCGCATTCACCTGGGCCTGCGCGGCTACATGCCGGTGTCCAAGTCGCTGCCCCACGCCTGGTACGACACGCCCAACATTCACCTTTCGACCTTCAACGACTTCGAACACCTGTGCCGTGACAAAGGGATGGTGATTGTCGATCGCGCCGTGGGCGTGGGCGACCACCGCGGGCACTGGACGTCGCGCCTATGGCCCAACCTGTTCGGTGAAATCGCCATTTTCCGCGTGCGTCGTCGCTGAGGTCACCGGCCAGCGTATCGGCAAGGCCCGCGTCAGTCGCACGGCTGCGGGCTTGCCGGCCGCCCACTGCACGTCTATCCCGTACGCCAGCACTTCGACCCCTGCCCTGGCCGCGTCCGCCATTGCCGCCACGTAGGCCGGATCGATATGCGCGGCGGGCGCCACATCGCCAATGCCCTCGTGGGCCACGCAAAACAGCAACACCGCCCGCTCACCCTGCTCGGCTAACGCCTGCAGCGAGCGCAGATGCTTGGCGCCGCGCACGCTGACCGAATCGGGAAAGTAACCATGGCCATCGGTTTCTTTCAGCGTCACCTGTTTCACTTCGATGTAGACGGCGCCACGGTCAGGATCGTCCAGGCGAAAATCCAACCGTGCGTCGGCCACTTTCACCTCGCGCCTGAGCGTTTGATACCCCGCCAGCGGCGCGATATCGCCGGCATTGATGGCCGCTTCGACGATGCGATTAGCGCGCCCGGTGTGCACCGAGGCCAATGCCTGGGAACCATCCGGCTGCGGCAGCTCGATCCACTCCCAGGTCCAGGCCAGCTTGCGCCTGGGGTTATCGCTTTGCGACAGCCACACCCGACAGCCGGGGACGTTGACCGCTTTCATCGAGCCGGTATTCGGGCAGTGGGCGACGACTTCCTGGCCGTCGTCCAGGCGCACATCGACCAGAAAGCGCTTGTAGCGGCGCAGCAGCGTGCCCGGCACCAGGCCGTCGTAGGCGAGGCTCATAGCCGGCTCACGAAGCGCTTGATGCGTACCACGGCCTCCTCCAGCCGCTCGACGTCGTTGGTGAAGGCGATACGCACGTGGTGCTCGCCGCCCTGCACGGCAAAATCGATGCCGGGGGTGATCGCCACGTTCTCCTCGCGCAGCAGCCGCTCGCAGAACACCTGGCTGTCGCGGCTATAGCGGGAAATATCCAGCCACAGATAAAACGCGCCCTGGGGCGGCAGGTCCGGCGCCAAGCCGAGCGCCGCCAGGCCCTCCAGCAGCACCTGGCGGCGCTGTTTCAGCGTGGCCCGGCGGGTTTCCAGAATATCGCGGCATTCGGGAGTGAACGCGGCCAGCGCAGCATGCTGCGAAGGGGTGGCCGCGGCCAGGAACACATTCTGCGCCAGCCGGGTCAGCGGCTCGACCGCATGCTCAGGCGCCACCAACCAGCCCAGGCGCCAGCCGGTCATGCCAAAATATTTTGAGAAGCTGTTCACCACAAAGGCGTTGTCCGACAGCGAAGTCGCCGACAGCGGCGCATCGTCGTAGTTGAGGCCCTGATAGATTTCGTCCACCAGCACCTCCCCGCCGCGCTCGGCCACCGCCGAGAACACCTCGTTGAGCGCGCCTGCGTCCAGGGTATGCCCGGTGGGATTGGAGGGCGACGCCAGCATGGCAAGCCTGGTGCGCGCTTGCCAGTGCTTGCGAATGAGCGCAGCATCCAACTGCCAGCCGCTGTCACGCCCTACGGCAACGGCATCCACCTCGGCACCGGCCAGGGCCATGAAGTGGCGATTACACGGATAGTTGGGGTCGGCCATCACTACCCGGTCGCCCGCCTCGATGAGCAACTGACTGGCCAGCAACAGCGCCCCCGACGCCCCGGGCGTGACCAGAATTCGCGACGGGTCCACCGCAGCATTGAAGTGCTCGGCGTAATGCCCGGCAATCGCCTCGCGCAGCGCGGGCAGGCCCGCCGCCGGGGTATAGCGTGTCTTGCCCTGCGCCAGCGCCTGCTGACCGGCCGCTACGATGGGCTCAGGGGTGGCAAAATCCGGCTCGCCCACTTCGAGATGAATCACATCGTGGCCCTCGGCTTCGCGAGCCTGGGCCATTTCCAGTAAGTGCATCACGCGAAAGGGGGCGACGTGATTGACACGCGAATTCCAGGCCATAGCGGCTCCTTCACCTAGCGGTAGTAAAAACATGACCTTGGTCGCACTGGAAGCAAGATCATGGTAGAAAGCAGTCCATTATGCTTGCAACGCAGCCAATTTTCAGCTAAACAAGCATCCCTTTGGCGTGAGATCTTGATACACACTCATGGTCGATCAGCAGTCACATACGTAAGAGGCACTCCCATGCCAGTAGCGGAAAAAAAACCGGAAACGTCCAAGCCCTTCACTCCGTATGAACCGGCAGCGGGTGAAGAATATATGAACGACCAGCAGCTCGCGCACTTCCGCCAGCTGCTGCTGGACTGGAAACAAGACCTCATGGAAGAGGTGGACCGTACCGTACGCCACCTGCAGGAAGATGCTAACAACTACGCTGACCCCGCCGACCGGGCGACCCAGGAAGAAGGCTTCAGCCTCGAACTGCGCACCCGTGACCGCGAGCGTAAGCTGCTCAAGAAAATCAACGAAACCATCGAAAAGATCGACGAAGACGATTACGGTTTCTGCGAGGCCTGCGGTGTGGAAATCGGCATTCGCCGCCTTGAAGCCCGCCCCACGGCGACGCTGTGCGTTGACTGCAAGACACTGGCGGAACTCAAGGAAAAACAGCTCGGCGGCTAAGCCGGCGGCAAGACGGTACGCAACGCTTGAATGCGGGCACCCCCAGGTGCCCGTTTTGCTTTCTGGAAGGCTTCGATGACGCAATCAACTCGCTACCGTGGGCGCTTTGCCCCCACGCCCTCAGGGCCGCTGCATTTCGGTTCGCTGGTGGCGGCGTTAGGTAGCTATCTTGACGCGCGGGCGGCAAACGGGACCTGGCTGGTGCGGATTGAAGATATCGACCCCCCGCGCTGCCCACCCGGCACCGACAGTACGATCCTGCGACAGCTGGAGGCGTTTGGGCTCACCTGGGACGCAACCGTTCACTGGCAGCATGACCGTGACGCCGCGTACCAGCAGGCGCTGGATCGGCTGGCCGCCCAGGGCCTGGCCTACCCGTGCAGCTGTTCGCGCAAGCAATGGCAGGGCTTCTCGGTCTACCCCGGCTGGTGCCGCCAGGGTCTGCGTGACCCTACTAAGCCGGTCGCCTGGCGGCTGCGCAGCGATCGGGCCACGCGTCCCATCGGCTGGCAGGATCGCCTGTTTGGCTGGCAGCAGTTCGATCCTGAAACGCTCGGCGATGTCGTGCTCAAGCGCAAAGACGACCTCTGGGCCTACCAGCTTGCCGTGGTGGTTGACGACGCCGCGCAGGGGATCACGGATGTGGTCAGGGGCTTCGATCTGCTCGACAACACGCCCTGGCAGCGCCAGCTGCAAATTGCCCTGGCGCTTGATGAACCGCGCTACCTGCATCTGCCGCTGGTGGTCACACCGCAGGGCCAAAAGCTTTCCAAACAGAACCTTGCGCCCGCGCTCGCCGACGATGAGCGCGGCATTCGCCACCAGCTGTTTCAGGCGCTTAAAGCCCTCGACCAGGCGCCGCCCGATGAACTGTCGCGTGCCCCGGTCACGACCCAGCTAGACTGGGCGGTAGCGCATTGGTCGGTGGCCCAACTGGCACCGTCAGCGCATCGCGCACTGCCCGAGGAGCCCTGACGTGTACGTCTACCGCATCATGCTGTTTCTGGTATTTGGCGGCTACCTGCTGTCGCCCTTGCTGATGGACGGCTGGAGCGACCCGACGGTGGCCTGGTACCGCCCCTTCGTCATCTGGGGCGGGCTGATTGCCCTGACGCTGTGGCTTGAACAGAAGAGGAAGCTGGATGAGCGTTGAGGTCCTGGGTGTCGTAACGCTGGGCCTGGGCTATCTCGCCCTGCTGCTCGGCGCGGCGCTGGCCGTGGAACGTGGCTGGATACCGCTGCGAATCAGCAGTCACCCGGCGGTCTACACCCTGGCGCTGGGCGTCTATGCCAGCGCCTGGGCGACTTATGGCAGCATCGAACTTGCCGCCAACGTCGGCTTTGGCTATCTCGCCTACTACCTGGGCGCCGCCGGCGCGTTTCTGCTCGCGCCGGTGCTGCTCGTGCCCATCCAGCGGATTACCCGCACCTATCAGCTTGCCTCGCTGGCCGACCTGTTTGCGTTTCGTTTTCGCTCCCGCTGGGCGGGCACCCTGGTCACCGTGGTCAGCCTGCTGGCGGTGCTGCCGCTGCTGGGCATTCAAGTCAAAACCATGAGCGAGGCGGTTAGCCTCTACACGCAAACCCAGGCAGGGCCAGTGGTGGCGCTGATATTCTGCACGGCCATCGCCGCGCTGGCGGTGATGCTGGGGGCGCGTCACAGCCATGGGCACAGCCGGCACAACAGCCTGCTAAGCACCATCGCCATTGAATCGATCGTCAAGTTGCTGGCCATGCTGGGCCTCGGCGCCGTGGCCTTGTGGCTGGTGTTCAGTGGCCCCAGCGACCTGCAGCAGTGGCTCGAAGGGCCGGGCTATCTTGCCCAGAAGCAAACCGCGCGCTTTGACCCCGCCCAGTGGCGCACCCTGTTGCTGCTGTTCTTTGCGGCGGCCTTCATGATGCCGCACCTGTTTCATATCACCTTCGCCGAAAGCCTGTCGCCGCACACGCTGCTGCAGGCCAGCTGGACCCTGCCGCTGTTTCTGTTGCTGATGGCGTTGCCGGTCCCGCTGATCTGGTGGGCGGCCCAGTCGCTGGATAATGACATCCCCATGGCCGCGTATGCCGCCTATGCGTTAAGCGAACACTGGTGGGTCGGCGCGCTGGCCTTTATCGGCGGGCTCGCCGCGGCCAGCGGCACCATGATGCTGATTGCGCTGGCGCTTTCCGGCATGGTGCTGAATCATATCGTGCTAGTGGCCAGGCCCCCAGAGGCCCGCAGCGATCTTTACGGCTGGCTACTATGGCTGCGTCGCGGGCTGGTGATCGGGGTGATTCTGGGTGGCTGGCTGTTTTATCAGTGGGTGGGGCGGCATTATCCGCTTACCAGCCTCGGGCTGGCCGCCTTTGTCGGCATGGCCCAGTGCTTGCCGGGTATGCTGGCGCTGCTCTACTGGCCAGGGGCCAATCGCAAAGGCATGGTCGCCGGCCTGATCGGCGGTATCGCGGTCTGGCTTTGGTGGCTATGGCTCCCCCTGGTCGCTGGCTATACGCCGCCCGCGCTCCCCTTGACGCCGCTGACGCCAGCCGATGCGCCCATCTGGTACAGCGTCACGCTGCTGTCGCTATCGACCAACATCCTGCTGCTGATCGTGGTGTCGCTCTTCACGCGCACGTCTGACGGCGAAAGGTCCGCCGCCGAAGCCTGCTCGGTGGATGCGGTGATCCGTTCAAAACGCCTACCGCTGGAAGCGGCCACCGCAGCTGACTTTCCCACCCACCTGGCGCAGGCGCTCGGCGATGACGCCGCCCATCGCGAGGTCGACCGCGCGCTCAAGGCGCTCCACCTGACGCCCCAGGAACGTCGCCCCTACGCCCTGCGGCGGCTGCGCGACCGGATACAGGCGAACCTGTCCGGCCTGATGGGCCCTTCGGTGGCGCGCGATATCGTCGACCGGTACCTGCCCTACCGCCATGACGATGCGCCGATTACCGATGACATCCATTTCGTGGAAAGCCGCCTGGAGGCCTATCGCTCGCGGCTCACCGGGCTTGCCCGCGAGCTCGACGGCCTGCGCCGCCACCACCGCCAGACGCTTGCCTATCTGCCGGTCGGGCTTTGCGTGCTGGGTGACGACGACGAGCTGGTGATGTGGAATCAGGCACTTTCGCAGCTATCCGGCATCAGCGGTGAAAGCGTCATCGGCTCACGGCGGGATAGCTTGCCCGCCCCCTGGCCACGCCTGCTGGGCAGCGTGCTGAGCGAAGGGCCTTCGCCCCTGTACAAACAAGCGGTGAGGCTCCACGGCAAGGACTACTATCTGACGCTGCATAAAGCCGTGCTCAGCGGTCACGATAGCCGCGGCGGCAGCGTCATCCTGGTCGAGGACCACACCGAAATGAAATGGCTGGAAGACGAGTTGGTTCATGCCGCACGCCTGGCGTCGATCGGCCAGTTGGCGGCGGGGGTGGCCCATGAGATTGGCAATCCGATCACCGGCATTTCGTCGCTGGCACAAAATCTGCGCTATGACACCGAGGACCCTGCTCTGCTGGAAACCGCCGACCATATCCAGCAGTTGACCGGGCGGGTCACCAAGATCGTCAATTCGCTGGTCGGCTTTGCCCATGCTGGGAGCGCGTCGTCTGCGCTGCCACGCTCGCCCGTTACGCTTAGCTCGATCACCGACGATGCCTTACACTTGATCCACCTGGCCCGCTCGGGCGAGGATGTTAAGTTCACTAACACCTGCACCGACGCGATTATCGTGCAGGGTGACGCCCAGCGCCTGACCCAGGTCATGGTTAACTTGATGAGCAACGCTCGCGATGCCTGCGCCCCGGCGGGCAACGTGCATATTGCGGTGGGCGAGCAATCCGGACAGGCGTGGTGGCGTATCACCGACGACGGCCAGGGCATTGATCCTTCGGTGCGTGATCACCTGTTCGAGCCGTTCACTACCACCAAGTCAGCCGGTGAGGGGACTGGGCTCGGGTTATCACTGGCCTATCAAATTATCAATGAGCACCAGGGCAGAATAGAGGTGGCGTCGCCACCGCCCGGGACGTCTCGCGGAACGGCCATTACGCTCTGGCTACCGCTTTACCAACAGGATGACCAGCCGCCCCATGTCCAGGATTCTGATTGTTGAAGATGAAGCGATCATTCGCAGCGCGCTCAAGCGTCTGCTCGAACATCACGATTACGAGGTCAGCGAAGCGAACAGCGCCGAAGAGGCGGGCAAGCTTGAGCTGGCCGGTTTTGACCTGATCATCAGCGATCTGCGCCTGCCCGGCGAACCCGGCACCCAGCTCATTGCCGCCGCGGCTCCGGCGCCTGTACTGATTATGACCAGCTACGCCAGCATGCGCTCGGCGGTCGACGCGCTGAAACAGGGCGCCGTGGATTACGTGGCCAAACCCTTCGACCACGCCGAACTGCTGGAGACCGTGTCACGTATTCTTCACCAGCAGTCCATGCAGCGCAGCGCGCCCCCCGATGTCACCGATGAAGGCGGCGGCCGTCAGACCATGATCGGTAACTGTAGCGCCATGCAGCTGGTCTACTCACGGATCCGCAAAACGGCCCCAGCCGACGTCACGGTGTTGATTCTGGGCGAGTCCGGTACCGGCAAGGAGCTCGTTGCCCGCGCGCTGCATCAACAAAGCAAGCGCGCCCAGGCGCCGCTGATCTGCGTCAACTGCGCCGCCATTCCCGAAACATTGATCGAATCGGAGCTCTTCGGCCATGAAAAAGGCGCCTTTACCGGCGCCAGCGCCTCGCGCACCGGGCTGGTGGAAGCCGCCGATGGCGGCACGCTGTTCCTGGACGAGATCGGCGAGCTGCCTCTCGACGCCCAAGCCAGGCTGTTGCGCGTGCTTCAGGAAGGTGAAATTCGCAAGATTGGCTCGGTGGAAACCCGTCACGTCAATGTACGGCTGATCGCGGCTACCCACCGCGACCTGCGCGCGCTGTCCAAGAGCGGCGATTTCCGCCTGGATCTGTATTACCGCCTTAACGTCATGCAGATTGAGCTGCCGCCGCTGCGCGAACGCGAGGACGACGTACTGGAAATCGCCGACATCCTGCTCGACAAGGCCTGCCAGCGGCACGAACGACCGGGGCTGCGGCTATCCCGCGCCGCCCGTCAGGAACTGCGCGATTATCCCTGGCCCGGCAATGTGCGCGAGCTGGAAAACGCCCTGGAGCGCGGCGTCATTCTTGCCGAAGGACACTTGATCCACCCGGATGATCTGGGGCTGGCCCCGGCCTCCCACCGGCCACCACCGGCAGCAGGCCCGGCGCCCTCGCCAACCAGTACCGACACCTCCCAGCCTGGTGGAGACGATGACGATCTGTCGCTGGAGGACTACTTCCAACACTTCGTGCTTGAACACCAGGACCAGATGAGCGAAACCGAACTGGCGCAAAAGCTGGGCATCAGTCGCAAGAACCTCTGGGAGCGCCGCCAGCGGCTGGGCATCCCCCGCAAGAAGACGGCGCGGCGTCCTCAATAAGCGCTCGACTACACCTACGACTAACGTCTAATTCACTGATTTATTTAAGAAATATTCCTAACCACATTACCCACACACTGTTACCTTCCCACACAGCACCGCGCTCAAAACGGGTAACACTTTGTTGCTTCGATAGTTCCATGGCAAGGCCAAAAAATGCCAACCTGCTGAATTTAAAACGCTATCAAACGGGTGGCACGACGAGTGCAATATATCAGGGTAAGAAAAACAAACTGGGCAACGCGGTAAGTCGTCAACAAAAACAACATGACACCGCCCAGACCTGAGCCACACAAAAACAATAGGGCCAGGCAGAGATAACGGCACGAACAAAAACAACAGGCTTGCATCTCATTACTTGCTTGCGTGGAGCACGCTAAACGCACCGAATAACAATAACGTTAGAGCAAGTGCCCAAAAAATGGACGCGACGTACACCGAGAGATCTGCGCCCCAACAAGAACAACAGCAGTGAGTGTGTACACCCCGGAAACAACAACAATGCGCCGGGGGGAGAAAAGTTCGCGGTTGGATTATTGTTTTGAATACGAGGCGGTCGGAATCCCCGTGATTGCCACGCCTACCGACTGCGGTGCGTATTCAGGGCGATGTGCCATCATGAAGAAAAACAGCAGCATCGGAAGCTGATTGTCTACTTATACAGGGGAGGCCCTTTTAGCCTCCCCTTTCCGTTTGTGACGGTCCCACAACCCTCCCGAGACTTTGCAAGCTTCAAGGGGTCGGCTACACTCTGCGACTTATCGCTTACGTTACGGCCACTTTTTCGATACCCTGCGAGTCGATATCGCCGCATGTTCAAAGGATTTACCCGTTTCTTACATAGCCCGGGAGAGCAATTGAAATCTCTGCTCGAACCCCAACAGAGCACATCAGACGTGCTTAGCCCTCGCTTAATTCCTCGCTCCGAGCATCCAGTTTCTCGCAAGCAGATCAGCGAGGCCGCTCTGAAGGTCCTTTATCGCCTCAACGGGGCGGGATTTGATGCCTATCTGGTTGGCGGCTGCATCCGCGACGCGTTACTTGGCCAGATGCCCAAGGATTTTGACGTTGCCACCAATGCAACCCCCGAACAGGTGCACGACCTTTTCCGTAATTCACGCCTGATCGGGCGCCGTTTCCGTATTGTGCATGTGCGCTTTGGCCGCGAAGTCATCGAGGTCACCACCTTCCGGGGCAAGCCCCAGGACGAACACGGTGATCACATTGCCCAACAGTCGGATGACGGCCTTTTGCTGCGCGACAACGTATGGGGCAATATCGAAGAGGACGCCCTGCGGCGCGACTTTACCGTCAACGCGCTGTATTACAATATCGCCGACTTCACAATTCACGACTTTGCCAACGGCGCGCGGGATATCGAAGCGCGGACGCTGCGTCTGATCGGTGACCCCGCCACGCGGTATCGTGAAGACCCGGTGCGCATGCTGCGAGCCGTCAGGTTTGCCGCCAAGCTCGGCTTTACCATCGAGGCGGATACCGAAGCGCCCATGTATGACCTGGCGCCGCTGCTGCTGAGCATCCCGCCGGCGCGGCTGTTCGATGAGGCCCTTAAACTGTTCATGTCGGGACACGGGCTGGTCACTTTCAGGATGCTGAGCCACTACGGCCTGTTTGGCATGCTGTTCCCGGAGGCTGAAGAAGCCATGGCGGACGCCGCCTGGGCCGAAGAGCTCATCGAACAGGCGCTGGCCAATACCGACAAACGCATCGCCGAAGAACGCCCGGTGACCCCGGCCTTCCTGCTGGCGGCGTTTTTATGGGCGCCCGTGGCACACCGTCAGGCCGAACTCGAAAATGACGGCATGCCGTCTATTCCCGCGCTGCAAACCGCCGCGCAGCAGGTGGTGACACGCCAGCTTCAGCATATCTCGATTCCCAAACGATTCGGCATGCCAATGCGCGATATTTGGGAACTCCAGGGTCGGCTGCCTTTGCGGCGTGGCAAGAAAGCGTTTCAAACCCGCGAACACCCGCGCTTCCGTGCCGCGTACGATCTGCTCCTGCTTCGCGAACAGGCCGGCGAAATACCGCGTGGCCTGGGCGACTGGTGGACCGCCTTTCAGCAGGGCGATGAGCACGACCAGCGTCGCCTGCTGCAAAAGGTGGGAGGCGACCCTGCCAGCCAGGGCGACCGCCGCCGCAAGCGGCGGCGTAACCCGCGCAAAAGCGAAGAGTAGGACGGCGCATGGCGCTTTGCTATATCGGCCTGGGCAGCAATCTGGATAATCCCGTGAACCAGCTGCGCCAGGCACTGGATGCTTTGTCCCGGCTGCCGCTCAGCCATCTGATCAGCACCTCCTCGCTGTATGCCACCCCGCCGGTGGGCCCCCAGGATCAGCCCGACTTCATCAACGCGGTCGCGGCGCTTGACACCAAACTGTCGCCGCTTGCCCTTCTTGACCAGCTCCAGGCGCTGGAACAACGACATCGACGCCGGCGTCAGCGTCATTGGGGCCCACGCACGCTCGACCTGGATCTGCTGCTTTACGGTCGACAAACGTGCGCCACTCCGCGCCTTCAGGTACCCCATCGACACATGCACGAACGCGCCTTTGTGCTGGTGCCGCTGCACGAGCTCGCTCCAACCCTGACGCTGCGCCAACGGCCGCTCAGCGACTGGCTGAAAGGGGTGGATAGCGCACCGATCCGCCGCCTTAGCGACGTCGACGTAACAACGGCTGCTACCATCTGACACAATTCTCGACACCGAGCCCGCATTCAGGTAACAATTGCCGGTTACGCCACTCAGCGTCCGCCGCAAGGCGGCGTTAATAATGGCCGAACGCCGATGCCGCGTCGGCCTCACGTAGACAATGAGAGCACGCCATGAAAACCGTCACTCTGAGCACGTTGCAGGCGCATAAACGCGCTGGCGAAACGTTCAGCTGCCTGACCGCTTACGATGCCTCCTTTGCCCACGCCGCCAGCCACGCGGGGATCGATGTGTTGCTGGTAGGCGACTCGCTGGGCATGGTATTGCAGGGTCACAACAGCACCTTGCCGGTGACCATTGACGATATCTGTTACCACACCCGCTGCACGGCACGTGGCAAAGGCCATAGCCTGCTGATGGTCGACCTGCCGTTCATGAGCAACGCAACCACCGCGCGCATGCTGGATGACGCGGCCGCCTTGATGCGCGCCGGCGCCGAACTGGTCAAGGTGGAAGGCGAAGCCTGGATGGCTGACGGCATTCGTGAGCTGACCCGACGGGGCGTACCGGTCTGTGCGCACCTTGGTTTGACACCGCAAACGGTTTATCAGCTCGGGGGCTACAAGGTGCAGGGCCGGGAAGCCGCCCAGGCAGAGCGGATCATCAACGACGCGAAAGTGCTGGTTGAGGCAGGCGCGTCGGTCATTCTGCTGGAATGCGTGCCCGCAAGTCTGGGCAAAGCAGTGACCGAGGCCCTCGACGTCCCGGTGATCGGCATTGGCGCAGGCCCCGACACCGACGGTCAGATCCTGGTCATGCACGACGTCCTCGGCGTCACCCATGGCCGAACCCCACGCTTTGTAAAAAATTTCATGACAAGCGCTGACAGCATTCAGGCGGCGTTTGAGCACTATCACGAAGCGGTCAAAACCCGGACCTTCCCCGCGCCGGAACACTGCTTTTAAGCCGTGTTCCAAGGCAAGAGTCAGCGCAACGCCCGTGAAAAACTACATTACTGCTATGCATACATTGCGAGATATCACCGAGCTACGCCGCACGCTGCGTGAACACCGGCTGCGCGGCCAGCGGATTGCCCTGGTGCCGACCATGGGCAACCTGCATGCCGGTCACCTGGCCTTGGTCACCCGCGCCCGTGCGAACGCCGATGTGGTGGTCGCGAGCCTGTTCGTCAACCCGCTACAGTTTGGCCCCGGCGAGGATCTGGACGCCTACCCGCGCACCTTCGAGGCTGACCAGGCGCAGCTTGTTGAGGCGGGCTGCGATATCCTGTTCGCGCCCACGGTCAGCGCGCTGTATCCCCACGGCCTCGCCACCCAGACCCGGGTGCATGTGCCCGAAGTGGGCGCCGGACTTTGTGGCGGGTCGCGGCCAGGGCACTTTGATGGCGTTTCCACCGTGGTCAGCATGCTGTTCAACCTGGTACAGCCCGACATCGCCTGTTTCGGCAAAAAGGACTACCAGCAGCTTGTGGTGATCCGCAAGCTGGTCAGTGACCTGCACCTGCCCATCGAGATCATCGGCGTGCCCATCGTGCGCGCCGAGGACGGCCTGGCGCTGTCCTCACGCAACGGCTACCTGAGCCCGGAAGAGCGTGCCATTGCGCCCACGCTGTATCGTACGCTGAGCACGCTGCGCGACGCCCTGGAACGGGGCGAATCGATCGACCAGACACTACATCAGGGCCAGGCGGCGCTGAATGATGCCGGTTTTACACCCGACTACCTCGAACTGCGCGACACGGCCCTTGGCGCCGTTAGTGACGACACTCGCCACGCCGTGCTGCTGGCCGCCGCCCAGTTGGGCCCCGCCCGGCTGATTGACAACCTGAGCGTGCGGCTCCCCGACGCTGTTCGCTCTTCTGGCCGCTAAGCGGCCAGGCTCATTTTCAGGAGTTTCCATGCATACCATCATGTTAAAAGCCAAGCTGCACATGGCCCGCGTTACCCATGCGGTACTCAACTATGAAGGGTCTTGCGCCATCGACGGCGACCTGCTGGATATGGCCGGCATTCGCGAGAACGAACAGATCCAGATCTACAACGTGGAAAACGGCGAGCGCTTCACCACCTACGCCATTCGCGGTGAAGAAGGCTCGCGGCTGATCTCGATCAACGGCGCCGCAGCCCATCTGGCGGCACCCGGGCACCGCATCATCATTTGCAGCTACGCCCACTACTCGGAAGCCGAACTGGACAACCACCAGCCTGCGCTGGTCTACCTCCAGGAAGGCAATCACGTCAGCCACACCAGCAACGCCATTCCTGTCCAGCTTGCCTGATCCGTATCACACGCTAGAGCACCTTGAATAACGGGCCACACACGGGCCCGTTTTTATTTGGTTCAAAAAGCGTATTGCCGCCATGCGCACCCTTCCCCTATGCTGACACTATGACGATAACAACAACGCTATACACGAACGCAGGCGCTTTTCCGTCGACGTTCCTCAGACCAGGAGTCATGTTATGCAAGAAGTAGTGATTGTGGCGGCCCGCCGTACCGCGGTCGGCGCCTTTGGTGGTTCGCTCGCCGGCATCCCTGCCAGCGACCTGGGCGCGCTTGTCATGAAGGATATCCTTGCCTCCACAGGCGTCTCCCCCGACCAGGTGGATGAAGTGCTGCTGGGCCAGGTGCTGACCGCAGGCGTCGGCCAGAACCCCGCCCGCCAGGCATCGATCAAGGCCGGTCTGCCCGAGGCCGTTCCCGCCATGACCATCAACAAGGTCTGCGGCTCTGGCCTCAAGGCCCTTCACTTGGCCACCCAGGCGATTCGCTGTGGCGATGCCGAGCTGATCCTGGCCGGTGGCCAGGAAAACATGTCAGCATCTCCCCACGTGCTGCCCAACTCGCGCAACGGTCAGCGCATGGGCGACTGGAAGGCCATCGACTCAATGGTCCACGACGGCCTGTGGGACGCTTTCAACAACTACCACATGGGCATAACGGCTGAGAATCTCGCCGAGAAGTACGGTATTACCCGGGAAGCCATGGACGAGTTTGCCGCCGCCTCCCAGCAAAAGGCCGCCGCCGCCATACGCGAAGGCAGGTTCAAGGGCCAGATCGTGCCGGTGGAAGTCCCCCAGCGCAAAGGCGACCCGGTGGTGTTCGATACCGACGAGAACCCCCGCGAAGTCACTGCCGAAAAACTCGGCGGCATGCGTCCGGCGTTCAAGAAAGACGGCACCGTGACCGCGGGCAACGCCTCGGCGCTCAACGATGGCGCCGCGGTGGTCATGATCTGCTCGGCGGAAAAAGCCAAGCAGCTAGGTCTCGAGCCGTTGGCGCGGATTGCCGGCTACGCCAACGCGGGCGTGGACCCGGCGATCATGGGTATCGGCCCAGCACCGGCCACTCGTCGGTGTCTGGAAAAAGCCGGCTGGAGCCTGGACGATCTTGACCTCGTCGAAGCCAACGAAGCCTTCGCCGCCCAGGCCCTCTCGGTCAATAAAGAGCTCGGCTGGGACACCAGCAAGGTCAACGTCAACGGCGGCGCGATTGCCCTGGGCCACCCCATCGGAGCCTCCGGCTGCCGTGTGTTCGTGACGCTGCTCCACGAGATGATCGCCCGCGATTCGAAGAAAGGCCTGGCGACGCTGTGTATCGGCGGCGGCCAAGGCGTCGCACTGGCCATCGAGCGTCCTTAACGGCGACAGGCAAATAACGCCTCGCAGCACGCACCTATGCCCCCGCCATTGGCGGGGGCATTTTGTTTACCGCCTAGCGGTGCTTCTCGCCGACGATCCGCGACGGCGTTTGCAACACCAGCAGTGTACCCAGCAAAAACAGCCCTGACGCCGCCCACATCGCCACTGGCAGGCTGGTGCCGTCGACGATCCGCCCGCCGACCATCGCCCCAAACCCTATCGACAGGTTGAAAGTAAACGCCATCAGCGCGGTAGCCGCCTCGGTGTTCGGGGCGGTGCGCAGAATCCAGGTTTGAATACTGACTGACACGCTGCCAAACACCGCGCCCCACACCATCAACAACGCCACGCCACTCGCAGGCGTCACACCCAGCCAAGGAAAGACAGCGACGACCAGTAGCAACACACAGGGAATCACCAACACTGCACGGTAGGGATGCCGCCCTGCATAGATACCGGCTGCAATATTGCCCAGAATCCCGGCAGCACCGTAAAGCAGCAGCAAACTGCCCACATGGCGCTGGGCAATACCGCTAATCTCCTGAAGAACAGGGCTGATAAACGTATAGGCAGCGAAATGCCCAACGACCACAAAGCCAGTGGTCAGCACCGCCACACGTACTCCTTGGCTGCCGAACTGCTCGGCCAGCACGGCGAGCCGCACGGGCTCTCTGGGCGGTAGCGGCGGCAGCCAGACCCAAAGCGCAGCAGCCGTCAGCAGACTCAGGCCACCAAGTGTGGCAAAGGCGACCCGCCAGTTGCTGAAGTCACCCAGCAACGTGCCCAGCGGCACGCCCAGCACCGACGCGGCGGCCACCCCACCAAAGATGATGGTCATCGCCTTGGGGACCTGATCCGCCGGCACCAGGCGCGGCGCGATACTGCCGGCGACCGCCCAGAACCCGCCGATACTGACGCCTACCAGCACGCGCGACGCCAGCAGTAACACGAAGCTGCTGGCCAGCGCCGTCAGCACGCTACCCAGCACCATGACGGCCATCAGCAGCGTCAGCATCACTCGCCGATCCAGACGCCCCACGGCCACGGGTAGCAGCGGTGCCGAAAAGGCCGCCACGACACCCGGCACGGTGACCATCAACCCGGCCATCCCCGGGGTCACCCCCATGCTCGAGGCCACCTGGGACAGCAGACCAATCGGCAATTGCTCGGCGGTCACGAGCAGAAAGATGCCCATCATCACCGCCACCACAGCCCACCAGCGTGGCGTTGCTAACTGCTCCATTACGCTTGCTCCCTGCAAAAACGACACCGCCCCCGCCGCCATGGGCGACGGGGGCGGTGTTAGACGCCGAAAGGGCGGGTTAAATCGTCGCTTCGGTTTCCAACTCTTGCGCTTCGAATGCCGCTTTCTCCTCTTCGGTGATTTCTTTCATCGACAGCTTAACGCGGTTGCGATTGTCGATATCCAGCACCTTGACGATGACATCGTCGCCTTCATTCAGGAAGTCACGGACGTTGTTCACCCGCTCCTGGATAATTTGCGAGATGTGCACCAGGCCATCGGTGCCGGGCATGATGTTCACAAAGGCACCGAAGTCGGCAATGCGCACCACTTTGCCTTTATACAGCTTGCCGATTTCCGCTTCGGCGGTAATCGCCAGCACGGTATCAATGGCTTTTTTCGCGGCGGCCTTGTCTTCCGCGTAAATCCGCACGGTACCGTCATCGTCCAGGTCGATGGACGCGCCGGTGTCTTCACAGATTTTACGAATGGTGGCGCCGCCTTTACCGATCACGTCACGGATCTTGTCCGGATCGATCTTGATGGTCGCCATGGACGGGGCGTTATCCGACACCTCGGTACGGCTCTGGGCAAGCACGGCATTCATCTGCTCGAGGATTCCCAGGCGTGCGGTGTGGGCCTGCTGCAGCGCCTTTTCCATGATCTCTTCGTTGATGCCTTCGATCTTGATGTCCATCTGCAGGGCGGTCACACCCTCTTCAGAGCCGGCCACCTTGAAGTCCATGTCGCCCAGGTGATCTTCGTCACCCAGGATATCGGTCAGCACGGCGTAGCCGTCCGCATCCTTGACCAGCCCCATGGCAATACCAGCAACCGGCGCTTTCAAGGGCACACCGGCGTCCATCAGCGCGAGGGACGAACCGCACACCGATGCCATCGAGCTCGAGCCGTTGGACTCGGTAATTTCCGACACTACCCGGATGGTGTAGGGGAAGGCATCTTCCGACGGCAGCATGGCCTGCACGCCCCGGCGAGCCAGGCGGCCATGGCCGATTTCACGGCGCTTCGGCCCGCCGAAAAAGCCCGCTTCACCTACGCAGTAGGGAGGGAAGTTGTAGTGCAGCATGAAGCGGTCTTTGCGTTCGCCTTCCAGCGACTCGATCAGCTGCGAATCGCGCAGCGTCCCCAGGGTGGCAATCGCGATCGCCTGGGTCTCACCGCGGGTGAAGATGGCCGAGCCGTGGGTTTTCGGCAGGGTGCCGACTTCAATGTCCAGCGGGCGCACGGTGGCATTGTCGCGGCCGTCGATGCGAGGCTCGCCTTTGATGACCCGCGAGCGCACGACGCGCTTCTCGAGGCCGGCAAACGCGGACTTGACGTCATCCTTGGCAAACTTCTTGCCGTCGCCCTCTTCGCCTTCAGCAGCGGCCAGCTGTGCAACCGCGTCGTCTTTCAGTGCGGAGAGCGCATCCTGACGGGCCATTTTATCGGTAATCCGGTAGGCTTCGCCGACCTTGGCTTCAAACGCCTCGGCCATGGCGGTTTTCAGCGCCACGTTTTCTTCGGGCGGCTGCCAATCCCAGCGCGGTTTACCGGCCTCAGCGACCAGTTCGTTGATCGCGCTGATGGCGACCTGCATTTCCTGGTGGCCAAAGAGCACAGCGCCAAGCATCTCGTCTTCGAGCAGTTCCTGGGCTTCCGACTCCACCATCAGAACGGCTTTGTCGGTACCGGCAACCACCATATCCAGTTCTGAGCTCTTGAGCTCTTCGACGGTTGGGTTCAGGAAGTAGCCTTGCTCTTCGTTAAAGCCAACCCGGGCACAGCCAATCGGGCCGCTGAAGGGGACGCCCGAAATGGACAGCGCCGCCGAAGTACCCAGCATCGCCGCCACATCCGGATCGTGATTGCGATCGGTGGACAGAACGGTACAGATAATCTGCACTTCGTTCATGAAGCCCTTGGGAAACAGCGGGCGGATCGGGCGGTCGATCAAACGCGAGGTGAGCGTTTCTTTCTCGGTCGGACGGCCTTCACGCTTGAAGAAGCCGCCAGGTATCTTGCCGACCGCGTAGGTTTTCTCTTGGTAGTGCACCGAGAGCGGGAAAAAGGGTTGATTGGGGTTCGCTTCTTTCCTGGCCACGACGGTACACAGGACAACGGTGTCATCCATGGTCACCATAACGGCGCCGGTGGCTTGGCGAGCGATGCGCCCAGTTTCTAGCGTGACGGTGCTGCGACCGTATTGGAACGTTTTCTTGACCGGATTCACGGCGGCTTCCTTTAACATTAATTGCTACTTGTCTTTTCGTTTGGTCTTTTTGACTCGCCACTATTCTAGGCGCTGCCGCGCGATAGGGCTACCAGTAACAAAAAAACGGGCAGCTCGCGATGAGCTGCCCGTTTTTCGTCCTTCGCCAACAATAACTTAGCGGCGGAGACCTAAGCGCTGAATCAGAGACTGATAGCGTTCGAAATCTTTACGCTTCAGGTAATCCAGCAGCTTACGACGCTGGTTTACCATGCGGATCAGACCACGACGCGAGTGGTGATCCTGCTTGTTGGTTTTGAAGTGGTCCTGCAGGCCGTTGATGTTGGCGCTCAGCAAGGCAACCTGCACTTCAGGTGATCCGGTGTCGTTCTCGCCGCGGCCGTATTCGTTGACGATTTCGGCCTTCTTTTCAGCGGTTAATGCCATCTGTCTCTCCAGTAAGCAATATGCCTAACAATGAATGGGTGAGACCACGCATATTTGCAGTCTCAAGTCACTATTTTCACGCAAATCGCGGCATCCGTGCAACGTTTTACGAGATAGCGACCGTACTTAACAGTCGCTTGGGGGCCACTTCCTGGCTCCCTTTCACCACGCCGAGCCCAATGAACGACTCGGCGTAATAAAGCCTTGCTAACGCATCGGGCGGCAGTGCGTCACCGATGGCCAGGCGGGCCGGTTGGCCATGGGCCAACCGCCCGTAAGCTGATTCATCCACCGCAAGTGACGGCAGGTGATCGACCAGCACATCGACCGGCATCAGCTCGGCTTCCCGCGCCGCTTGGTCGGTCAGCGCTTCAAGGGCGTCCAGCGTCCACATGGCATCGCCATCAAAAGGGCCGGTCTTGAGCCTTCTCAGCTGGCTGATGTGACCGCCACAGCCCAGTGCCTTGCCAATATCTTCGGCCAGAGTGCGGATATAAGTGCCTTTGCTGCAGCTGACTTCCAGCTCGAAGGCGGTGCCTTCAAACGACAGCAGGCGGGCATCATACACGCTTACCCGACGGGCTGCACGCTCAACCTGCTTACCTTCGCGCGCAAGCTCATAGAGCTTTTTACCCTGGTGCTTGAGTGCCGAGTACATCGGCGGCACCTGATCGATGTCACCACGAAAGCGCGCGAGCACCGTTTCGACGTCCTGAGCCGTCAGCTCGGGGACATCGTGGCGTTCAACCGCCACACCTTCCGCATCGCCGGTGTCGGTGATCACGCCCAGTTCGACCCGGGTGCGATAGACCTTGTCGGCTTCCAGCAGGTGCGAGGAGAACTTGGTCGCTTCGCCCAGACAGATCGGCAGCAGGCCAGTTGCCATCGGGTCCAGCGTGCCGGTATGCCCCGCTTTTTGCGCGTCGAACAGACGACGCACCCGCTGCAGGGCATGGTTGCTCGACAGGCCTTTCGGCTTGTCCAGCAACACAATGCCGTTAACCGGCAGGCCGCGACGGCGACGCGCCATTAGCGGGTCTCCTCACCTGGCTCGTCAACGCCCTCGTCGTCCTGGGCTTGGCGAGCGCGGTCGGTTGACACCGCTTCTTCGATCAACGAAGACAGCTGCTGACCGCGTACGACGCTTTCGTCAAAATGAAAGCGCAGTTCCGGCACGTGACGCAGTTTGATGCGCTTGGCAATCTGGCTTCTCAGGAAACCCGCGGCCCGCTTCAGGACCTGCAGGTTTTCCTTGATACGCTCAGGCTCTTGCTCACCCAGCAGGGTGACATAGATATCGGCGTAACCAAGGTCACGGCTGACGGTGGCCCCGCTGACCGTGACCATGCCCAGACGCGGGTCTTTCACTTCGCGCTGGATCAGCACCGCCAGCTCCTTCTGGAGCTGGTCGGCTACTCGGTCGGTACGCTTGAATTCGCGCATGATTGCTCCTCGCGGCCTTAGAGGCTGCGCTCGACCTTCACTTGGTCAAAGACTTCGATCTTGTCGCCAACCTGCACATCGTTGTAGTTCTTCACACCGATGCCACACTCGACGCCGCTACGTACTTCCTGAACATCGTCTTTATAGCGGCGCAGCGATTCGAGCTCGCCTTCGTAGATCACCACGTCATCGCGCAGCACGCGAATCTTCTTGTTCCGATGCACGGTGCCTTCGACCACCATACAGCCGGCGATCGCGCCGATCTTCGGCGCACGGAAGACGTCGCGCACTTCGGCAATACCGACGATTTCTTCTTTCCACTCGGGCGCAAGCATACCGCTCATCGCCTGCTTGACCTCGTCGATCAGCTGGTAGATGACGCTGTAGTAGCGCAGATCCAGGCCTTCACGCTCGATAATCTCGCGGGCGGCGGCGTCGGCACGCACGTTAAACCCGACCACGATCGCCTCGGAGGCGAGCGCCAGGTTGGCATCGGTACCGGTGATACCGCCCACACCCGAAGACACAACCGCCACTTCGACTTCGTCGGTGGAGAGCTCTTCCAATGCGCCCTTGATGGCTTCCAGAGAGCCCTGGACGTCGACTTTCAATACGATGTTGACCTTGGCCACTTCGTCTTGGCCCATCTGGCTGAACATGTTCTCCAGTTTGGCCTTTTGCTGACGCGCCAGGCGCACTTCGCGGTACTTGCCTTGACGGAAGTTGGCCACTTCGCGGGCTTTCTTCTCGTCGGCAACCACCATGAAGTCGTCACCGGCGTCAGGCGTACCGTCCAGGCCCTGGATCTCGACCGGCATGGCCGGGCCAACCTCGTCCACTTGCTTGGCAAGTTCGTTGGTCAGCGCACGCACACGGCCGTAGTGCAGACCGGCCAGGACGATATCGCCTTTCTTGAGCGTACCGTTCTGAACCAGTACGGTTGCCACGGGACCACGGCCTTTATCCAAGCGCGATTCAACCACCACGCCTTTGCCCGGCGCTTCCGGTACTGCTTTAAGTTCAAGCACTTCCGAGACCAGCTGGATGGCTTCCAACAGTTCCTCAATGCCATCGCCGGTTTTGGCAGACACGTGGACGAACTGGGTATCGCCGCCCCACTCTTCCGAGATCACGCCGTGCTGCGAGAGCTCGTTACGAATGCGGTCGAAGTCAGCACCCTCTTTGTCGATCTTGTTGACCGCCACCACCATCGGCACGCCCGCCGCTTTGGAGTGCTCGATCGCCTCAACCGTCTGGGGCATCACACCGTCATCCGCCGCAACGACCAGGATAACAACGTCGGTTGCCTGGGCACCGCGGGCACGCATGGCGGTGAACGCCGCGTGGCCTGGTGTGTCCAGGAACGTCACGCCGCCATGCTCGTCTTCCACATGGTAGGCACCGATATGCTGGGTAATACCACCCGCTTCGCCGGTCGCGACCTTGGCCTTGCGGATATAATCGAGCAGCGACGTCTTACCGTGGTCGACGTGACCCATGACGGTCACCACCGGTGAACGGGTGATTTCGTCGCCTTCGTAGGAGATGCCCTCGAGCATTTCCGTTTCCAGCGCGTCATCCTTCACCAGCTTGACCTTGTGACCCATCTCTTCCACGACGATCGCCGCGGTATCCTGATCGATGGTCTGGTTGATCGTCACCGCCGCGCCCATGTTGAACATGGCCTTAATGACTTCGTTGGCCTTGATCGACATCTTGTCGGCCAGTTCCGCCACGCTGATCGACTCGGGGATCGAGACTTCGCGAACGATCGGCTGGGTCGGCTTCTGGAAGCCGTGCTTGCCGTTGCCACCGCTGGCACCGCCACCACGACGGCCACCGCGGCGCTCGGCACGCTTGGCTTTCTTGCCGCCGCCGCGCTTGCGCTCTTCACGATCACCGCGATCCTCTTCGTCACGACGACCTTTATTTTTCGCCGCGGCTTTCTTGGGTGGCGCAGTACGACGGTCAGAGCGGCCTTCTTTCGGTGGCGCTGGCGGCATATCGTCGTTGGACGGCGTGTCGTCGATTTGAAGCTCGGGCACATCAACAGCAGGCGCTTTTGGCGCCGCTGTTTCAGCCTGCTTCTCGGCCTCTTTGCGCGCTGATTCTTCAGCCGCCTTGGCTTTTTCAGCTGCCGCTTTTTCCTCAGCTTCACGGGCTTCGCGCGCCTTACTTTCAGCTTCGGCTTCGGCCATATCACCGACTAGCTGACGCGGCCCCGTGTGCTTGGGTTCGGCTGCTTTCGGCTTGTCTTCTTCGCTACGCTTGACGTAGGTTTTCTTTTTACGCACCTGAACATCGATCGTTTTACCACGCTCGCCGGTTTTAATTCGGCTGCGCGTCTTGCGTGTCAGGGTAATACGGTCTTTGCTTGGCTCGACTTCATCGCCACCGTGGCTTTTCTTCAGAAAATTAAGCAGCTTGCGCTTATCTTCCTCGGATACCGCATCGTTTTCCGAAGCGTGCTGCAAGCCTGCCTCTTTCATCTGCTCTAGTAGGCGGGGCACATCGCGGCCCACCTTTACTGCGAAATCTTTAACTGTCATATCTGACATATTGACCCTCCTCAGCCCGTGACCTGTTTACTGTGTGTTCGAATCCGACGCGTCATCGTCTTCAAACCAGGGCGCACGGGCAGTCATGATCAATGCCGCTGCGCGCGCTTCGTCCAACTCCTCGATATCGACCAGATCGTCGACAGACTGCTCGGCGAGATCTTCCATGGTGACAATGCCGCGGCTGGCGAGGATGAAGGCGAGATGGCGCTCCATACCGTCCATCGCCAGCAGGTCATCTGCTGGCTGGGCACCGTCTAGCGCTTCTTCCGAGGCAATGGCCATCGTCAGTAGCTCGTCTTTCGCTCGTGCGCGTAGCTCTTCCACCAAATCCTCGTCGAACTCTTCGATTTCGAGCATTTCTTCCAGCGGCACGTAGGCGACTTCTTCAAGGGTCGTGAACCCTTCTTCCACTAACAGGCGGGCGACATCGTCGTCGACCTGAAGATGATGCACGAAGGAGTCAACCAGGCTATCAATTTCCTGATCGCGCTTGGCTTCCGCTTCGTCTTCGGTCATGACGTTAATCCGCCAGCCGGTCAGATCAGAGGCCAGGCGCACGTTCTGGCCGCTACGGCCAATCGCCTGCGCCAGGTTGTCCTGGGCAACGGCGACGTCCATTGCGTGGGCATCCTCGTCGACAAGAATAGACGCCACATCGGCCGGCGCCATGGCATTGATCACCAACTGAGCCGGATTGTCATCCCACAGGACGATATCGACACGCTCATTTTGCAGCTCCGTCGACACGGCCTGCACGCGCGAACCGCGCATCCCGACACAGGCACCAACCGGGTCAATGCGACGGTCGTTGGTTTTCACGGCAATTTTAGCCCGTGAACCAGGATCCCGTGCGGCCCCTTTGATTTCGATCAGTTGCTCGGCGATTTCCGGCACTTCGATTTTGAAGAGCTCGATAATCAGCTCGGGGCAGGTACGCGACAGCTGCAGCTGGGCGCCGCGCGCGTCGGGGTCAACCTTGACCAGCAGCGCGCGAACGCGCTCGTTCATGCGGTAGCGCTCGCCGTGGATCATTTCGTTGCGCGGCAGGAAGGCTTCGGCGTTGTCGCCCAGATCAATGATCAAGCCGTCGCGCGTGGTCTTCTTGACGATGCCGGCGACCAGCTCACCTTCACGGTCGGCGTACTGGCGTACCACTTCGGCACGCTCGGCCTCGCGCACTTTTTGCACGATGACCTGCTTGGCCGTTTGCGCCGCAATACGACCGAACACGGCATTCTCGATTTTCTGTTCGACCACGTCGCCAAGCTTAAGCGGCGGATCGCGCTGCTCAGCAATGGTTTCCTTGATTTCGTAATCCGGCGTTTCGAACTCGTCGTCCTCAACCACCGTCCAGTAGCGGAACGTCTCGTAATCCCCCGTGCGGCGGTCGATATGTACCCGCACGTTGGCTTCTTGATTGTCGAAACGCTTGCGTGACGCGCTCGCAAGAGCAGCTTCCACCGCTTCGAAAATAACGTCGCGGGGAACACCTTTTTCGTTAGAGATCGCGTCAACGACCATTAAAATTTCTTTACTCATGCGTTTGCCTCGCCAGAAAACCTGTCCTTATGTGCATCGTGCCAGCTGCCTGCCGGCCACCACGCCACCCGGTTAATCGTCGAACTGCGGTACAATATGCGCAGAATCAATGCCTTCAATCGGAAAGCAATACTCCTCGCCGTCTATCTGCAGCAGTATTTCGTCGCCCTCGACGCCTGCCAGCAATCCCTGAAACTTGCGCCGCCCGTCAAAAGGGGCGCGCAGTTTGAGCGCGACATGGTGTCCTTGAAAACGGGAAAAATGATCCAGGGTATAGAGCGGGCGCGCCATGCCCGGCGAAGAAACTTCCAGGCGGTATTCGCCAGGAATGGGATCTTCGACATCAAGAATCGCACTGACTTGGCGGCTGATATCGGCGCAGTCTTCAACATTCACACCGCTGTCGCGCTCAATATAGATGACCAAGCGCGATTGCTTACCCTGCGATAGATGGTCGATGCCCCACAGTTCAAAGCCCATGGCAGCGACAACAGGTTCGATCAGCGCGTGCAGCGCCGCATGTTTTGTGGCCACAGACATTGCTCCTATAGCCGTTGCATCAGGCACCTGGCCAGGAGACATATGAAAAGCTAGGTGGCTGATTGGCGTTACCCGGAAATGTGTCTCCGGCAAGCCGATGGGCGTACGCCCTTGAGACACGCTTGTTAACGAAAAGCCGCTAACAAAAAGCCCCTTCACAGGAAGGGGCTTTTCGAAAGAAACCTGTCACACTATCTCGGCGCTAAGCAAAGGGAATCCCCTATAAGTGATGGAGTCGTTTACTGCTTCGCGAAACCATCGCACATGCTTACTTATCGCCAGAAAGTGGTAGCGGGGACCGGATTTGAACCGATGACCTTCGGGTTATGAGCCCGACGAGCTACCAGACTGCTCCACCCCGCATCAATCTAGGTCGCAGATAATAGACGTTTGACCTTGTTTCGTCAAGCCGTCTTTCACCTTAACCAGCGCGGCCACTGCTTCTTGCATCGCCTGCGTCGCATCGCTTAGCCGACGACGGCGTCGAGAAGGCAGCCTCGTTCGCGCTTAGTACATACTGCTTCTGGGGAACTGGCGAACCAGCGCATCAGATGGTGCCGAAGGCGGGACTTGAACCCGCACGACCGTAAGGTCACTACCCCCTCAAGATAGCGTGTCTACCAATTCCACCACTTCGGCATCGGGGGAGGCTCGAGAAAGCAAAATCAAGCAGTTACTCGCTGCTTTCCTCTAGCACTGGCGCAGTATTATCCTCACTTTCATCGCCCTCGTCAAGCGTTGGTGCACTTTGCTGCTGCTCGATGAGATTAGCATCGGGAATACCCTCTTCCGGTGCTTGCCCCGCCTGGGTAGCGAAGTACGCCAGCGCCATGGAGGTGACAAAAAACCCTGCGGCCAGAATGGCCGTGAAACGCGACAGAAAGTTACCGCTACCGCGTGACCCAAACACCGTCTGCGACGCGCCGCCGCCAAAGGCAGCGCCTGCATCGGCACCTTTACCCTGCTGAAGCAGGATGAGCACAACCAGGGCGATCGCAATCACCACATGGACCATAAGAATTGCAACTTGCATGGCGTTATCCTGCTGACTGACAAATGGCGTAGAAATCGTCGGTTTTGAGCGAAGCACCGCCCACTAAACCGCCGTCGATGTCCGGCTGCGCAAGAAGCTCAGCCGCGTTGTTTGCATTCATGCTGCCGCCGTAAAGCAGCCTGAGCTGCTCGGCAAGCGAGGTATCGAAGGACGCCTGGTAGGCACGAATGCCCGCCATGACGTCCTGAGCCTGCTCGGGCGTGGCAGTTCGCCCCGTACCGATGGCCCATACCGGTTCATAGGCAATAACCACTTCGCTGCGCTGTGCGGTTTCCAGGCGCGCCATGACATGCCCCACCTGGCGCAGCACCACGTCCATGGTATGCCCCGCATCACGCTCCTCAAGAGTCTCGCCTACGCACAGGATCGGCGTAAGCCCCACGTCAAGCGCGGCCATCAGCCGTTCAAACACCTGCTCATCGGTTTCCCGATACAGCTGACGCCGCTCCGAGTGACCGACGAGGGCGTAGGCCACGTCAAACTCCTTGAGCATGCGACCGCTCACCTCGCCGGTGTGCGCCCCTGAGTGCAATGGATTGAGCGTCTGCGCACCGAGCCGTAGCGGGGTGTTCTTGAAGGCATGCCGCGCCGCATCCAGATAGGGAAATGGCGGAATCACGACCATATCAACGTTTGCCGGCAGCTGCGCGTCGGCGAATGCCTTGCCGAATGCTTCAACCAGCGCCGCCGAACCGTTCATTTTCCAGTTACCGGCGATTAAGGGCCTACGCATGGACTCTCCTCACTCAAGGTGGAGCGAAATGGTATAGGAGCGGACTTGTCAAGACAACCGCTGTTATCGGCACACCCGCGCTATTTAAGCAGTGCCTTGACCTGCTCGGCCAGTCGGCTGGCCAGCTGATCAACGTCAAGGTGCGCGCGACCTTCGACCATCACGCGGATCAGCGGTTCGGTGCCTGACGCCCTGAGCAGGACCCGTCCTTCATCACCCAGCTCGCTTTCGAGTGCGCTGACCGCCTGCTGCAGCGGCTCCGATGCCATTACCTCCTTGGCATTGGCACCGGCGGGCAATCTGACATTGACTAGCGACTGCGGGACTTTCTCAAGGCCTCTCAGCAGCGCGGGCAGCGGCTGCTGCTCACGCATCATTAAGGCGAGCACCTGGAGCGCCGAGACGATGCCGTCGCCAGTGGTCTGCACATGGCTGCACACAATATGCCCTGAGGATTCGCCGCCCAGTTCCCACTGGTTGGCCGCCATACGCTCCATCACGTAACGGTCACCGACCTTGGCACGCTCGAACGGGATGCCCATTTTTTCGAGCGCCATGGCCAGGCCAAAATTGCTCATCAGCGTGCCGACTACACCGCCTTCCAGCAGACCGCGCGCGTGGCGATCCCGGGCGATCAGGTAAAGGATGTCGTCGCCGTCCACTTCACGGCCGTCCGAATCGACCAGCAGCACCCGGTCACCGTCACCGTCAAACGCAATCCCCAGGTCGGCGCCCTGCTGAATCACCGCCGCGCGCAGTGCCGCAGGGTGCGTCGACCCCACCTGATGATTGATATTCAGGCCGTCGGGCGAGCCGCCGATGACACTCACTTCGGCGCCCAACTCGCGGAAGACGCTCGGCGCGATGTGGTAAGTGGCACCGTGGGCGCAGTCGAGCACGATGGTCAGGCCATGCAGGCTGAGACGGTCGGGCAGGGTCGATTTGCAGAACTCGATATAGCGACCGGCCGCATCGTCGATTCGCATGGCCTTGCCCAGTTGGGCCGCATCCGCCGTGGTCAGCGGTGCATCCAGCATGGTCTCGATACGGTCTTCGATGTCATCGGCCAGCTTCTTGCCTTCGGCCGAGAAAAACTTGATGCCGTTATCCTCGAAGGGATTGTGCGAGGCCGAGATCACAATACCTGCATCGGCGCGAAAGGTGCGCGTCAGATAGGCAATCCCAGGCGTCGGCATCGGCCCCAGCAATGCCACGTCGGCGCCTGCCGCCGAGAGCCCCGACTCCAGCGCTGACTCGAACATGTAACCCGAGATACGCGTATCCTTGCCGATCAAGACCCGCGTGCGGCCTTTTTCGCGGCGCAACACCTGCCCCGCGGCCCACCCCAGCTTAAGCATAAAGTCAGCGGTAATCGGCGACTGACCGACCGTTCCACGAATACCGTCGGTGCCAAAATAGCGTCTGGTCATGCGTTATTCTCCTTATGGGTAGTGGGCTCGCAGCCTTCCTGGAGTACGGCCCACGCCATGTTGACGGCGTCCACCGTTGGCCCCACATCATGAACGCGCACGATGCCGGCGCCCCGCTCGACGGCCATGGCCGCCAGCGCCAGGCCACCGGGAAGTCGCTCGTCAACCGAGCGGCCCAATACTTTACCGATCATGCTCTTGCGCGACATGCCAACCAGCACCGGCAGGTCAAGCGACTGGAGCACGGCCATCTGGTTAAGCAAACGCAGGTTATGCTCAACGGTTTTGCCAAACCCAAAGCCGGGGTCCACCAGCAATCGATGGCGACGCAGCCCCGCGGCTTCGCACTCGGCAATACGCGCGGCCAGATACTCGACCACCGCCTCCTCAATGGGCTGCGCGTAGGCGGGCGCCTGCTGCATGTGCTGAGGCTCGCCTTGGCGATGCATCAGACATACCGGCAGGCCGCTCGCCGTGGCGGCGGCCAGCGCCCCTTCACGCTCGAGCGAACGCACGTCATTGATCATGCCCGCCCCCAGACTGCTTGCTTCACTCATCACCGCCGGGCAGCTGGTGTCCACCGAGACCAGGGCGTCGAGTTCGCGCACCAGGCCTTCAATCACCGGGGCGACACGGTCAAGCTCCTGCTGCTCGGCAACCGGCGACGCCCCGGGGCGCGTCGATTCACCGCCCACATCAATGATGGAAGCGCCTTCCGCGATCATCTGCTCCGCACGCCGCAGCGCATCGTCGATGGCCACGTGCTGGCCGCCGTCCGAAAAGGAGTCAGGCGTTACGTTCAATACGCCCATGACGCGGGGAAAGGATAGATCGAGCAAGTGCCGCCCGCAGCGAAGCTGCGCAGAGGTCGGGGTCACCGGAGCCGAAGGGGTAGGACGTGCGGTAAAAGTCATGCTGTCGCCTGGTCGAAAAAACGTATCGCTGTTGTAGCCGCACAGCATAACAAAAAGGCGTCCCTTTTGGGGACGCCTTATCGACAGCCGAATGGCCGGGCGCTGCGTTACGAGCCTGCAGGACCGCCCAGCGGGTCTGAAGGCCGGCGGCGCGGCTCTTCATCGTCTGCATCACCGTCGTCGCCTGACGCGTCACTATCGCGAGTATCGCTGGGCGAGGCGGCAGGCTGATCATCACCCACCGGGGTGCCGCCACCCGAGGAATCGCCATCGTTCCAGCCTTCCGGCGGACGCGGCTCGCGGCCATCCATGATGTCCTTGAGCTGGTCGGCATCGATGGTTTCATACTTCATCAATGCTTCCGCCATGGCATCCAGCTTGTCGCGGTTGTCGGTTAGGATCTGGCGCGCCTGCTCGTAGCAATCATCGATAATCTTGCGCACTTCTTTATCGAGACGCGTGGTGGTTTCGCCCGACTTCATCTTCGAGCCGCCCTGACCCGGCCCGCCGAGGAACTGGTGAGACTCGTCCTCGTCGTACATGATCGGACCCATCTCGTCGGAGAGCCCCCACTTGGCGACCATGTTGTGAGCAAGCTCAGTGGCGCGCTTGATATCGTTGGACGCCCCGGTGGTTACACCGTTGGGGCCAAGCGTCATCTCTTCAGCGATACGGCCACCGAACAGCGAGCAGATCTGACTGAGAATCTGCTGGCGAGACAGGCTGTAGCGGTCTTCTTCCGGCAGGAACATGGTGACACCCAGCGCGCGGCCACGCGGAATGATCGTCACCTTGTAGACCGGGTCATGATCCGGGGCAACCAGACCGATGATAGCGTGACCCGACTCGTGATACGCCGTATTGAGCTTTTCTTTGTCGGTCATGACCATGGATTTGCGCTCGGCGCCCATCATGATCTTGTCCTTGGCCAGATCCAGCTCTTCCATGCTGACCAGTCGCTTGTTACGGCGAGCGGCGAACAAAGCGGCTTCGTTGACCAGGTTGGCCAGATCGGCACCGGAGAAGCCCGGCGTACCGCGGGCAATAATCTGCGGTTTAACGTCGTCACCCAGCGGCACCTTGCGCAGATGGACGCCCAGAATATGCTCACGGCCACGGATGTCCGGCAGGCCGACGGTGACCTGGCGGTCAAAACGACCAGGACGCAGCAGCGCCGGGTCGAGCACGTCGGGGCGGTTGGTCGCGGCAATCACGATGACGCCTTCGTTGGCCTCGAAGCCGTCCATCTCGACCAGCAACTGGTTGAGCGTCTGTTCGCGCTCGTCGTTACCGCCACCCATGCCGGCGCCGCGCGAACGGCCCACGGCGTCGATCTCATCGATAAAGATGATACACGGCGCCTGCTTCTTGGCCTGCTCGAACATATCGCGAACGCGCGAGGCGCCCACGCCAACGAACATCTCCACGAAATCCGAACCGGATATCGAGAAAAACGGCACCTTGGCTTCACCGGCAATGGATTTGGCCAGCAGCGTCTTACCGGTACCCGGCGGGCCCACCATCAAAACGCCACGGGGGATAGTACCGCCCAGGCGCTGGAATTTGGTGGGGTCACGCAGGAAGTCGACCAGTTCCTCGACTTCTTCCTTGGCTTCATCGCAGCCTGCGACATCCGCAAAGGTGGTCTTGATCTGGTCCTGCGACAGCAGCTTCGCCTTGGACTTACCAAAGCTCATCGGGCCGCCCTTGCCACCGCCGGCACCGCCCTGCATCTGACGCATGAAGAACATGAAGATAGCCAAGATCAGCAGAATCGGGAAGCTGGCGATCAGCAGGCGCGTCCAGATGCTTTGCTGCTCGGGTTCCTTGCCGATGACCGTCACGTCATTGCTCAGCAGATCATCCATCAGCTTGGGATCTTCTGCTGCGGGGCGAATCGTCCGGAACTGCGAACCGTCCGTACGCTCACCATTGATGGTGTAGCCATCGATGGTGACGTTGCGTACCTGTTGTTCCTGCACCTGCTCAACGAACTGGGTGTAGTTCATTGATTCAGGAGCACTTTCGGTGCTGAAATTATTGAACACTGTCAGTAGCACGGCCGCGATGACCAACCACAGAATCAGGTTCTTTGCCATATCATTCAAGGGGCTACCCTCATTACAAGAATCTGTCAGTTAAACCCTGATAGTGAGACCTTACATCAGCCTCAAGCGTTCAACCATTGCCAAGACGCCTGGCGTCTTGGGCCATCTGTGCCACGTTCGCCTACTGGCCCAATGTGACACACTTTGCAACTGCCTGTCTGGCTATCGCGATGATAAATCCTGGCGATAAGCCGTCGAGAGGTCACGAACTCCGAAACCCCTCTGCCAATAGATACACTTCCCGCGAGCGTGCTCGTGAAGCCCCTGGCTTGCGCGTCACCACCCGCTTGAAACTTGTACGCAGCTCTTTCAGATAGCTGTCGAAGCCTTCACCCTGGAATACCTTTACCAGCAGATTACCACCCGGCGATAGCGTTTCCCGGGCAAGCTCGAGGGCCAGCTCCACCAGATACATGGCTTGCGGCTGGTCAATCGCCGCCATACCACTCATATTGGGGGCCATGTCCGACATCACAAGGTCGACAGGGCGATTTTCCAGACGCTCGAGGATGGCATTGAGGACCGTTTCTTCCGTGAAGTCACCCTGAATGAAGGTCACATCCGCAAGGCTGTCCATCTCCAGAATGTCGGACGCAATCACCCGGCCCTGCGAGCCCACTTTCTCGGCGGCAATCTGGCTCCAGCCGCCCGGCGCCGCGCCCAGATCGATGATCGTCATGCCAGGACGCAGCAGCTTGTCCTTGTCGTCGATTTCCAGCAGTTTGTAGCTCGCCCGCGAGCGATAACCGTCCTGCCAGCTCTGTTTGACATACTGATCGTCAAAATGCTCTTTCATCCAGCTTGCGCTGGTTTTACTTGATGGCCGTTTTCGGCCCGGAGGCGTTTGCTGCATGAACATCTAACATTGAAGGAGCGATGGGCGCTTTCACACGATGGCTTTCACTCGGTGACGTTTCACCGTAAGATGGAACGTTAAGCGCAAACTGGGATACCGCAAGATACCATGAGCTTGTCACAGGCACAAAAGAAAGCATTTCGCAGCATTGGCCACTACCTCAACCCGGTGGTCACCGTGTCCGAAAATGGCGTTTCCGACAATTTACTCGCCGAACTCGGCCGGGCACTCAACGACCACGAGCTCATTAAAGTGAAGCTCGCACTGCCCGAGCGCGACGACCGCACCGCCATGCTTGAAGAACTGATCAACGACAGCCAGGCGGAACTGGTGCAGTCCATCGGCAAGACGGCGCTGCTCTACCGTCCGAATCCGAAGGGCAATCCCAAGCTGTCCAACATCAAGCGCTTCGAAAACCATCACGGCCGTCGCTGAGCGTTTAACTCAGCCACCGCGCCTGATCGTCAAAGCCCGCGACACTGTGTCGCGGGCTTTTTTTGGGTTCATCGCACTTTACCGGGAAATGCTGCTTTTATCTTTAGGAAGAAGTAGGCATTGTCCCGGTAGCCATAAGCCATAAGCCATTCGCTTGATAACCTTGATCTTGTTGTTCATTCCTTCCAGTACGCTTGTGCTCATGTGATAGGTCGCACTGGCGATAATTCCTTCGA
>NZ_LJZS01000003.1 GCF_001314875.1 Halomonas sp. HL-48 | reverse complement strand
GCTGACACCGTCAGCCTATGCCGAGCAACTGGTGGTAAAACACGATAAAGTTATTTCTGACTCTAAACCCGGGTGCTACTGAAGATGGGGTGACGTCGCTGAGACGCTGACAGTTCTTGCTCGTCACTCTCAAGCAGTCGATCAATCTCTTGTAACCGCTGTGACTTCTGATGGCTTAGGTAGTTATTCACCACTTCATTAAACGCCGCCGCGCCACCTTGCGTACTCCCGGTGGCAGCCCCCGCGACGGTGCTGGCCAGGCGATAAGACTGTCGGCTAAGGGCCCGTCTATACCTGCACTGTTAAGGGCATCGGCGACGGCGGAAGAACTGAGGGTGCCTACCGCGGCGCCCAAGGCAACGACAGTGCCGCCAGTGGGGGCGCCGATGGCGGTGTGGGCAGCGAGTCGTTTGGTGCCGTTGCCACCCCACTCCTGTTGCAGTTGATCGGCTTGGGCATTGAGTTGCGCGGCGCTTTCGTTGTCGCCGAGGGCGTGGGCTAACTCGGCTTGCTTGCGTTTGTCCTGCGCTTCCTCAAGCTTGGCCTGAGCGAGGTCGCCGACCAGTTGACTAGCCTGCGACCCAAACGCCTGCGCAATCGCCGCTTGGGCCTGCACATCCTTTTTACCTAGTCAACATCGTAGATGGGAGCGATGCCGGTTTGTGCATCGCCTGTTCGAGCGTCTTGTTGGCCTGCCAGGCCGCTGATGGCAGAGACTATCGTGCTGCTAGCACTACCATAGTCACGACCCACACCGATACCGGAGAGGCCTGTGCCGCCTTCCCCAGCGCTTAGCCCAATGCTGGTGCTTTCCGCCTCATTTATGAAGCTGTGCGGCGTTGAGGTTGATAGTCCTCCCGGCGCTAGCAACCTCACCGTTAACACACAAGTCCGCTACACGATCAATACCTTGCAGGTTGACAAAAAATTTCGCCTTCTCAGTAATAGCTTTCAGGGCTCACAACCTAACTTTTCAACAAATTTTTTGTATGCTGTTGGATCGTACTCTAAAACATCATCTAATAAACCATCACTTAGTGATTCATGCAAAATCATCTCTGTTCCCCCAGATGATTTGATGAAGAGCATTTGTGCGCTCAAGTGACTATCTACAACTTCTACATCCCCTTGGCTATAAGAAGTTAATCCGTCATACTTTTTAGGTGAAACCAAGAAATAAACACCCCCTTTAATCCAATATATGCCGTAAACAGTTAATAGCTCTTCACTTCCTGACTCACCTTTAAAACTCAAGCTTTTAACTATCATATTTACTCCGAAAAAGTTGGCCCAGGCTGCAATACATCAGGCTGTGGTGTAGTAAATTTCATATCATAAGCTTTACCAGTATTAGAATTATACTGGTAATGGATAGTGATGCTTGAACCATCTGGCAACCTATGATTGGCTTCCATTTTTTGCCATCCGTAATCAGATGAAAAGCGTGGGTCGTTACCCAGAGGAAGAGGGGTTCCTTTTGATGGATCACTCAGTACTTCATTCCACAAAGATTGCTCATTCAAATCACGAGGAATGATAGATTGATGCGGTTTTGCTGTAGAAATTTTATCGTAGTTTATAGACGAAGTAAGAGGATCATAACCACTATATGGCAAACCCGCTTCAGCATCTACTCCCCCGGCATATGCCCCCGAGTTTCCACTCGCATTACCGCCTACATCCTCCCCATCCGGCACCGCCCTTCCAGGCCGTTTTACCACACCACCCGCTATCCGGGGCAGACTCGCCGCTAGCCCGCTTGCGCCCATCAGCATCGACTGGTTTTCTAGCGCAACGCGTACTCTCAGCCTATCGGCTTCGTCCTGCTGCCCTGCCAGCTCCAGCGCATCGGCTTGGGCCAGCTGTTCGCGGTTACTCTCGGTAATGTAGTTCAGCGGATTGGCAGCAAAGGCCTTTATCTCTTGGCCCATCTCTCGCAGTAGCGCTTGGGATTCTGCATCACCCAGCAGTGCTTGCCCAACGAGTTGGCCCATTATGATGGGTGCGCTGGCAGAATCCACCACCATCTCTGAGAGGGCTTCGGCGCCAATACGCTCCATGCGCTGTTGTTGGTGCTGACCATACTGTCTCGCCGTATGGGTATACTCAGCAAAGACCGTGTCTCGATCCTCTCGACCCAGTGTTACGTCTTGCCAGCTATTCATGGCCACCTGCAGCAGTGCCCGCTCGTAGCTACAGGCTTGTGCAGAGCCGCCTTGGCCACAGGCTTCCTCTAGCGCCAGGTCACGAGACTGGCTGAGCGTGTGAATCGCTAGACGCTCTTCCTCTAGGGTTTGACGCTGGGCATCTGTGAGGGTTTCTTCTTCCAGTTGGCGATTGATTTCTTGCAGCCGCTTGGCTTCTGGGTGAGCCAGATAGTTATACCGCGTCCCCTGAGCCGCGATCTCGGCACCCTGGGACGCATCGCCCTTCGTCATCTCGGCGGCAATGACGCCGACGACCTGCGAGGCCGCTTCCAGCAGGCGGGGGTTGTCGTTGACCAGCTCGGCCAGGTGTTCCACCAGCGCTTCGTTGGCACCCGCCGCCAGCGCGCCGGTGCGGAAGTCGCCGCCCATGGCCTCCGCTACCATCCCGCCCGTCAACGCATGCAGGGCAACTTTTTCGGGGCTTCCATTGGCCCATTGGTTGTCGAAAGCGAGGTCACCTACGGCGTTGAATAGGACGCCGGAGGCGACATGCGCCAAGGCACCTTCAAGGCTGTCCTCGAGGTTGTCGCCCAGGCTGCCGCCGTCGATGGCGGTGCGTGCACCGGCGTCGATAGCGGCTTGCGTGGCGCGCTGCCCGGCGAAGCGGCCGATGTCGCCGGCCTTGCTGAGATCCAGCCGGGTGGTGCCGGAGGCGGTATTGGTGGTATCGCCCATGACCCCTCGGGTGACGCCGGCAGTGACGGCGGCGATAGCCGCGCCGCGCAGGCTGTCGCTGGAGAAGGTGTCGTCGAACGTGGCGCCGAAATCGCCGCGGTTGTTGATCAGGCTGACCGCGCCGGTGCCGGCAAACGAGCCCGCAGCGGCACTGGCGGCAACTGCCACCGCACCGGCGCTAGTCCCTCCCAGGGCCGCCAAGGCGTAGTACTGACCGGTGGCGGCGGCAGCGATGGCCACCACCATCGCAGCGCCGCCCCCAAGTCCGGATTGTTCGTAGTCCCAGCTGTCGTGGATGGCCTTGACGCGTCGCCAGTCGATGTCGCCGCGCTCTTCCATCTCCTGCAGCCAGGCGAGGTCGGGGTTGGCGGCGACCATGGCGTCGATGGTGCGGGCGACGCTGCGGCGGTCGACCTGCTCCACATCGATCTGGAGGCCGTCGGCGGCCTGGATGATCAGCTCGCCCTGGGCCACCAGTTCGCTCTGGCGCAGCGTCTCGCGGGTGAAGCCTTCGCCGGAGGACGATTGCCAGGCGAAGCTGCTCTTGCTGCGTTCGTGGGATTCGGTGTGTACATCGCTGGCGGTTTCGAAGCGAATGTTGCCGCCGCTGCGCAGTTCGATGTCGCCGCCGGATTCCAGCCGCGCGGCCTGGTAGGTCTGGTCGAGCCCGCTGGCGACGAGCAGGTCGCCGCCGGTATCCACTTCGCTGCCGATGGAGCGAGTCTTATTCACCTCATCGCGCTGGGTGCGGCTGCCGCCGAACAGGCCGCCGCTACTCTTCTTCTCGTAGAACGAATAGTCCTGTTCTTGTGCGGTGAGCAAATCAATGTCGCCGCCCGCCATCAGGGCCGCCTCTTGGCCTGCCTGCAACTGGGTGGCCGTCAGGGCTAGGTCGTTACCGGCTTGCAAAAGCAGGTCTCTACCAGCATCAAGTGTGGTGGATTGCACCCGGCTCTGGCTGTCGATGGTATGGGTGCCGCCTTGACGAGTCTCTTCGTACTGCTGGGAGTACCCGGCCTCCAGGCTGATATCGCGGCCGGCTGAAAGAGCCAGGTCGTCTCCAGCGTTAAGCTGCGAGGCACGGGCGTGGATGTCCTGGCCGGCGAGTAGCGCAAGGCTGCCGTCGACATCCAGCTCTGTACCGATCTCTTCGCTCTCCTGATGTGTATTGCGCCAAGTCTTTAGACTCTCTTGAGGTGTTAATGTCTCCAGGGTCAAGTCGCGACCGGCACTGAGCAAGCCATCACCACCGGCACTTACGTCAACCGCCGTCAGGGTTAAATCACGCCCGGCATCGAGTATCAAGTCGCTACCCGCCGACAAGGAGGCACCGCGTTCCAGTTCACTGCGTTCGCTTACTCCCCCCCAACGCTGCTCACGGCTCATGGTGCTGGCGATATCCAAATCGCGGCCAGCGCCTAGTTGGAGATCACCGGCGCTATCGAGGTCGGCACCGCGAACATTCAGGTCACGCCCGGCAGCGGCACTCAGGCTACCGCCTGCTTCGGTGACGTAAAGCCCGGCAAGGCGCTCCGAGGTACTGGCCAAGTTCAGGTCGCGCCCCGCCTGCAGGCTCATCGATTCGTTCGCGGTGATGTCGCCGCCGAGGTTGGTGAGATCGCGCCGACTTCTTAGATCGACCCGGTTGCCGCTGATCCGTCCCTCAAGATTCGTGAGATTGTCCGCCGACATATCCACCAGTTCACGCCCGGCCAGGGCGCCAGTGTTGACGATATCATTCTTCACATCCAGGGCCAGTGAATTGCCCGCGAGCAAGGTGCCGTCGCCTTGCAGGTCGACCTCACGTACCCGAGCGTAAACCTGGGGAACCAGAACCTTGGTTATTGAGCCGTCTTCCTGCGTTACCTCTTGTTCCACCAGCCAGACGATATCGCTGGTGAGTTGGGCCATCTGCTCAGCGGTCAGCGCTACGCCGGGGCGCAAGCCGTGCTCTTCGGCGAAAGTAACGCCAGCATTCATCAACGCCCGGTACTGATCGTCATCATTGCCATACCCCGTCAGGTAGCGCTGTCCGGTTAGTTGCATGACCTGTTCGTTGATCATCCGCTGCTCGTAGAAACCATCGCCGAGACGCTTATGGGTGGTACTCGGATCGCTATTCAGGGCATCAAGCATATAGTCTGAACCAAGCCACTCGCGCTGATTAGTGAAGCGCGGGTCGGTCTCGACCAGGTAGTGTGACTTAGGTGCGGGATTGATCTGGAACAGGCTGTTTGTCGGTAAGTTAATATCCGGCATGACGCTGCGAATCACGCCGAACTGCATAAGATCCTTAGCCAGTCGCTCGGCATAGATGGTAGGCGGGGACAGTGCAGGCACTTCGATAACGGCATCGCCAGCCCCGCGCGTATGGAGATTCACTTGGGCCCTATGTGCGCCCTGTGCAGAGGCATCGAGCGAAGCGCCATGATGTGCACCCAGTTGAGTCCCACTGCCAGAAAATGTGCTGCCTTCCCGTACTTCGGTAATAGGAACAATAATGGCTTCCGAAGATTGCCCGGAATAGGGCTCCCAGTCGGAGTATCGGCGGTAAGTGACACGCTCAGGCCCACAATTCTGACCATTACTGCACTCCATTCTTGTGTAAGTTGAGCTCTCCCGACTTGTGCCTGTCTCATCAAATGTACGCTGCCCTACCGCTTCAATATTACTGAGATTGTTCAGGTCACCGTGTACCATCCCCCCTGCGACAATCCGACTTTTGTCGTTAACCAAATCTCCACCTGTGAGATGGAGATTCCCACCTGCCAATAGCTGCCCCGGCTGAGAGCGAACTACTTGGCTATCGTATTGAGAACGCTCTATGTTGTATTCTGTCCATCTTGAGAAAGCTACCCCCGACTCATTATGACGATAACCACTATAGCCACCGCTTAAACTTACCAATGTGAAATCGTCCACCGGCGCCTTCTCATCCCAGCCAACAGGTTGGATGTATTTTCCCTCCGGCAAATCGGCCACCCGGATCAACTCGGTTTCGAAATGCTCATTGATATTGTCGAGCCGAGCCGTCGAGAGATTCAGATTGCCAAGCGCCTCAATGGTCGCGCTGGCATTCTCCACCCGGTCGGCCTGCCCTCTAGCCTTATCGCGGGCATTCAATGAACCGCCAATAGCCATGTCGCCAGCGCTAAAGATCAGTGCATCATCGCGGTTGATAAGGCGATCAATCCCCAGATCCAGGCGCTCGCGGGCCGCCATTACCGCCGCTTTGCCCTGTTCATTATCATTGGTAAGAGTATCCGCCTCGATTGCCAAACGGTCGCCGTAGACCCGCCCAGTCCCGAGATTATCAAGCACATCCGCTGCGATATGGGTATCGATGCCGTCGATCAGCCCCCGATTGGTCAGATGCGCAGTATCGATATAGGTTGTGTTGCCGGAGAGTTCGCCTGAGGCGGCATTGCTCAGACGCGTGGCCTCGATGGAGAGCGCATCACCGGCTCTCAGCTTGCCCCGGTTGTTGACCGTTCCAGAGGAAGCAAGTTGGAGATCGCCTGCCGCCATCAGTTCGCCTCCCTCGGAGAGGGTATAATCACTGGCCAGACGCAAGGCCAAATCGCCTAGCGACAGCATGCGTCCATCGTCGGCCAAACGGACCGTCGTCAGGTCGAGGGCTCGGTCTGCAACCAGGGTGCCATCGCCGTTGTCGATATCACTGGCCTTTATAACCAGCGTATCGAGCGACGAGATCAAGCCGTTGCGGTTGTTCACGCCATTCTCTATCTGGAGGTCGGCCAACGTATCGGTGCGAATGGCACCCTGGCGGTTATCAAGTTCATCGGCCTTCAAGTGAATCGAGTGCGCTTCGATTCCCTTACCGTTGCCCTGGGTATGTTGATTAATTACCTGCTTTGCACTCACCTCCAGCATCTGACCGGCAAGAATCAAGCCGCTCTGGTTGCCCAGTGTCGTATCGAGGTCGAGGTTCATGTCACCCTGGGCCTGGAGCTGGCCGCCGCCGTTGTCGAGACTGGCGGCTGTCGCCTTCATGTCGGCTTCGCTCAGCAGTGCGCCGCCGTTGCGGTTGATAATAGTATCGGCCTGAAGATCGAGGCGTGTGCCAGCACCTATCATTCCCGACGTATTGTCTAGACTGCCCACGGCCAGCGACACATTGTCCTCACCAAGGATTGCGCCCGCCCCGGTATTGAGCAGCGCTTGGCCATGAGTATCGAGAGATAGATCACTACCGGACTGGAGCGTGCCTCCCTTATTGTCGAGCACCCCGCTGGTCAGCTCGAGCGCTTCTCGGGCGGCGATCAAGCCACCACGGTTGTTTAGTCGCCGCCCCTGGGTATTGATATCGCCCCAGGTGGCAACGATCTCACCGTCACGATTATCGAGTTGTCCACCTGCGTCAAAGGCCAAGCGTTCGCCGGTTAGAATCTCACCTTGCCGGTTGTCAAGTTCCCCACTAACCAGGCTTAAGTCTCTAGCCGCCTGCAGCATTCCTGAAAGATTGACGAGATCACCAGCTTTTATAGAGAGATCGGCGTGACTAAGGATTTTTCCCTCGCGATTATCAAGCGTTTCGCGAGTCGCCAACAATAACTCGGCATTATCGCCATGCTGCGACATCTCCCCCTGGTAGTGACTAAGTCGCTCGGCGTGAACGGCTATTTGCCTGGCGCTGGTGATGGCGCCATCAAGGTCGAGGCTATCTGCTGTCATTGTTAGTTTGCCCTGGCTAGCAATCAAGCCGTCGCTACCGTCTATACGAGTAGCGTCGATCCGCGCTTCACCGTCACCAGCATGCACAATCTCGCCATTTTGGTTGCCCAACGTGCTAGCAATATCCAGAGATAGGTCGCCAGTGGTTTCCACTCGGCCAAGGGTATTGTCGAGTGCCCCTGCCTCCACCTGCAGTTGCCCGTTAATAGCACCTAACGTTCCCCAGCGATTGTCCAGTGATGCTGCGCGTAGTGCGACACCTTGCTCGCCGACTAGGTCGCCCTCACGGTTGTCTATGCTGCTGGCAGTGATATCGAGTCTGGCATTGCTGGCAAATCGCCCAGAAGCATTATCAAAAGTGTCAAACCTTAACTCCAGAGACTGCTCGCCAAACTGTAAGATATCGCCACCGATATTAGACAGGCTGCCAACATCGAGATTGAGCGTCTCGGCGACGACACTTGCGTTGTCGGTACGCAGCGTACCAGAGGTTTTCGCGCTGAACTCCGCTTCTGCGGTGAGGCTAGCAGCACTCGCATCGATACCCTCTCGACCCGCTATGATGTCGATATCGCTTGCCTGGGTATGGCTTTCACGCAGTGCCACGGTCTCCGCCTGGGCGTAGAACCCGCCGGCAGCGATGTGTCGTCCGCTGCCGTCAATGCCCTGACCCGCTGACATAGTGAGATCGCCAGTGGTCTCCAAGCTCCCGTCATCGCGCACGCCGGCGGCGATCAGCGAGCCGCTGTCGCTGGTCAGGTCAGCAGCCGATAGCTGGATATCGTGTTTGGCGATGATCGTGCCACTGTCGCGATTGGCCAGCTCGCCATCACTGGTCACGACGATTTCGTCGCCAGCACGCAGTGAGCCGTGGTTGGCGATATCATCGCGGCTCGTCAACTGCATATCGCCCTGGGCAGCAATCTGCCCGCGGTTGGTAATGCGTCCATCCGCTTCCACAACAAGTTCGCCAGCGACCATGTCACCGGCATGATTCACACCGACACCGCGCTCGGTGGCCATGAGATGGATCTTGCCGGCGTACATGCCTCCCAGATGGGCAACGTCGATGCCCACGCTGGGGGACTTACCGTGACCATTGATGGTATTGATCGTTTGGCGGTCGGCACTGATCCGGTTGGCGCCGGCGACGACGTCAAGCTCTTCAGCCCACACTCCGGCCTTAACCTCGGCGGCACGCGCCAGAATGGCAGCATAATCGGCATCGCCGGCATCGAAGCCGTCACCTTGGATACGCACCGTGCCACCTTCCACACGATAGCTATCCAGCGCGCCGTTGTTGAATTGAGGCTGCCCTGTGGTCAGGGTAATGCCCTGCGCGTTGATAAAACCGGCTCCGTCGACGTCGATACCGGCAGGGTTGGCAATGACCACCTCGGCACGCCTGCCTGCTACCTCTACGGCACCATGTAGTCGGCTCGGGTTCGAAGAGTTGACCTCATTGACGATTACCCGGGCCTCACCATTAGCGAGATTAGGGTTGCCCTGTACCCAGCCACCGATCTGAGTCGATGTCGCTGAGCGGGCGTTGTTGAGGATCGCTCCCTTGCCGTCCACGTCGAACTGGCGATAGGTGTTTCGTGATACGCCCTTGCTATTCGGGGAGGTGATGTTGGCCTGTGGCGTACCATTGGCACTATTCACGACATGAGGGCGTTGGCTACCAGGGGCACTACGGTCGGGGGCGATCTGGGCATGTACCGGTAACGACACCAAACCTATCGACAGTAGAATGCTCCAAGTCAGCGGCCTGAGGATTCCAAGTTCGAAGCAACGCCGGGTATCAAGACGCCGCAAGCGACGGCGAGGTGTTACTTTACTGCCGTGGCGTTCTGCGGTTGCAGCTTCCGAGACGACGACCAAACGGCCCTTGGCTTTATTGAAGACAAGGCGATAGTAGTGCTTGTTCATGGTGGCAATTCCCTGCGTACGTTTTTTGTTCCATCAAAAAGCCAGGTTCAAACTAAAACCAATGTCGTGGCTATCGGTGCCTAAGCCTGCTGGCTTGTGGATCGGCGTAGCGACAAAAACGTCATAATTGACGAAGCGCAGCAGGTTACCGCGCATCCCTAATGCCACGCCGCCCAATGCTTTGCCGAGTAGCCAATCGCTGCTCTGGCCGCCCACACGGCCATAGTCGAGCCCAACATAGAGCGCCTGGCTACTTTCACCCAAAGGCATCTCGATTTCGTTGCGGGTAAGCCAGCCACGGTCAGCGGAGAGCCCCGCATCGTCAAAGCCACGCACGGTATAGCGACTTCCAATTGAGAAGCGCTCCAGCGGCGCCAACGGGGTAAGATTGCGCTGCAGATGCCATTGCCCGAGATAGCGCAACGGCTGATCGTCTATTGCAAACGGCACGTTGAGTTCGGCATGGGCGGTTAGAATCTTGAAGCGTGAGGTTCCTTCGCCAAATTCTTCTCCCGGTGCTGGAAGTGCGCCGAATGCGCCAGTGCCTCGCTGATAGAACAGTCCCGCATCAAGCGTGGCGCGTCCCAGAAACTCGCGGTGCTCGACCCCGGCTTCCCAGCCCCCCACTCGGCGGCGCTGCACTTGTATTTCCTCGCCATCAATATGGGTGCTCGAGCGATTCTGAAAGCCGCTGAGTGATGCGGTAGTCTTACGGGTAGCACCACGATGAAGCACTCGAGAAAGGGTGGCCTTGATGTTGTGACTCGCGCCCTCGTAAACGATATCTTCGAAGGCGCCAGCAACGGTCTGGTGGTAGTCGTAGTCACTATATGTCGCACCCAAGCTCCAGTACCCCCAAGGCACGGAATAGTGCACGGTGCGGCTACGGTTGCCACGTGCGCCAGCATCGCCACCGCCCAGGTCCTTTCCCAGATGGACATAGAACAGATCGTTGATGCCTAGCAAGTTATCGTAGGCCACGTTCACACCGCTCAGGTATCGCCCTGTAGCATCGCTGCCACTGTCATCAACCGACCAGGAGGAACGCAACGCCCTCCCCTGGCGATAGTCGACGACCAGGTCACTGTCGCTGGGCGTATCGCCCGGTGCGATCTGAATATCGACATCTGCAGATGGTAGGCGTTGAAAGTTCTCCAGCGCCTGCTCGATATCGCGCAGATTGAGGATATCGCCAGGCCTAGCGGGCACAGCATTTCGTAGAGAGGTATGTGAACGCTCGGTATCGGAGGTGCGGAGACTAGCGATACGTCCGGGCAAGAGAGTGATGGTTAGGGTTCCATCGCTAAGATCCTGGGGCTCTACGAGTACGCGACTGGTAACGTAGCCACGCTCGATCAATGCGTTCTGAGCACGCTCGAGCAACACATTGATACCCTGGGTCCCAAGGCAGCGTCCGATAGGCGTATCTTGCGCATCGCTATCAGCTATCGCGGCTTCAAGCCATCCGAAACGCTGCAATTCCTCTCCTTGCCATTCCAGCGTCTGAATCAAGAAACATGGTGACTCTTCGCTGGGAAAGCGGCTCACTGTTTCCTGCGGCGCTGGCAATCGTACATCGGGTTGCGTTTCCAGACGCTCCTGTAAAGCGCGTTCACGCTCTTGCTGAAGCCGAAACGACGTATCAGAAGGGATATTTTGCGCCTGCACTGGCATACACCAAACTGATGCCAGAAAAATTGCAGTAAATACGCGCCCATTAAGCAAAAGTATCGGGCCATTAAACTTAGAAAAGACTTTCTTCGCTAAGCCAGAAACGGAGAGAATGTGTAGCCAATTCACCGTCTGCATCCTTGCATGAACTTGAACACTGATACATGTCGGCAGATGAAAATTAAACTTTAGAAAAATCTTTAGTTGCAGGTCCCCAAAGAGCCAGTGGAGCTATCAACGTTATTCTTTACTGGACACTGCTGCTAGAGAGCCCAAACAATGGTGGCACAGAACAAGCCGGAATTTTTTGCGCTTCAGCGGAAGGCCAACAACCTTCTTAGTTACCGTTCAGGTAATTCTCGTTAGCTACAAAAAAACGGGAGCCGCTAGGGCTCCCGGTCTTTATTAGGCTTTGTGCTCAATGATTGTCTAGAACGCCCAATCATCATCTTCAGTAGCCACTGCCTTACCAATCACGTAGGAAGACCCCGAGCCGGAGAAGAAGTCGTGGTTTTCGTCGGCGTTGGGCGATAGCGCCGCCATGATCGTCGGGTCGACATCCGTTTCGCTGCTGGGGAAGAGCGGTTCGAAGCCTAGGTTCATCAGCGCCTTGTTGGCGTTGTAGTGAAGGAATTTTTTGACGTCTTCGGTCAGCCCTACTTCGTCGTAGAGCGACTGGGTGTAGCGGACTTCGTTGTCGTAAAGCTCGAGCAGCAGCTCGTAGGCGTAGTCCTTGACTTCCTGCTGGCGCTCCGGGGATGCCTCGGCCAGGTCCTGCTGGAACTTGTAGCCGATGTAATAGCCGTGCACCGCTTCGTCGCGGATGATCAGGCGAATCAGGTCCGCCGTGTTGGTCAGTTTGGCGTGACTGGACCAGTACATCGGCAGGTAGAAGCCCGAGTAGAACAGAAACGACTCCAGGAAGACGCTGGCGACCTTGCGCATCAGCGGGTCGTCGGACCGGTAGCGCCCCAGGATCAGCTCGGATTTGGCCTGCAGGGTCGGGTTTTCTTCACTCCAGCGAAAAGCGTCATCCACATCGCGAGTGGTGCACAGCGTCGAGAAAATTGAGCTGTACGAGCGCGCGTGGACCGACTCCATAAAGGCGATATTGGTGTAGACCGCCTCTTCATGGGGCGTGCGCGCGTCTTCCATCAGCACCGGGGCGCCGACGCTGCTCTGGATGGTATCCAGTAGCGTCAAGCCAGTGAACACGCGGATGGTCAGCTGTTTTTCTTTATCCGTCAGCGTGTTCCACGACTGGATATCGTTCGACAGCGGGACTTTTTCCGGCAGCCAGAAGTTGCTGGTCAGGCGGTTCCACACTTCAAGATCTTTATCGTCCTGAAGGCGGTTCCAGTTAATCGCGTCCACGCGCGATAAGCGTTGCATGCTGGTCATATCATCACTCTCTTCGAAGTCGTTATACGTTTACAGCGTGCAGGAAACGCAGCCTTCCACCTCGGTGCCTTCCAGCGCGCTCTGGCGCAGGCGGATGTAATAAAGGGTCTTGATCCCCTTCCGCCAGGCGTAAATCTGCGCCTTGTTGATATCACGCGTCGTCGCGGTATCCGGGAAGAACAGCGTCAGCGAAAGCCCCTGGTCGACGTGCTTGGAGGCTTCGGCATAGGTATCAATGATTTTCTCAGGGCCGATTTCGTAGGCGTCCTGAAAGTAATCGAAGTTGGCTTCATTGAGGAACGGCGCCGGGTAGTAAACCCGTCCCAGCTTGCCTTCCTTGCGAATCTCGATCTTAGCCGCGACTGGGTGAATGCTCGACGTTGAATGGTTGATATAGGAAATAGAGCCCGTCGGCGGCACGGCCTGCAGGTTACGGTTATACAACCCGTGTGCCATGACGCTTTCCTTGAGTGCCTGCCAGTCCTGCTGAGTAGGCAAGGCAATCCCGCTACGCTCAAACAGCTGACGGACTTTTTCGGTCCGCGGCTCCCAGGCCTGGTCGGTGTACTGATCGAAGAAAACACCGGAGGCGTAAGTGGAGTCGGCAAAGCCCGCAAAGGTATCGCCCTGCTCGATCGCCAGCCGGTTTGACGCCCGCAGCGCGTGGTAGGCCACGCAATAGAAGTACAGGTTGGTAAAGTCCAGACCTTCGTCGGAGCCGTAATAGATATGCTCGCGGGCCAGGAAACCATGCAGGTTCATCTGGCCAAGGCCAATCGCCCGGGACTTGGCATTGCCCTCGGCAATCGACGGTACGCTGCTCAGGTTGCTCATTTCCGACACGGCCGTCAGCCCGCGAATAGCCACCTCGACGCTGGTGCCGATATCGCCGGAGTCCATCACCTTGGCGATGTTCATCGACCCCAGGTTGCAGGAGATATCCTGACCGATATGCCGGTAGCCGAGGTCTTCGTCGTAATCCGTCGGCGTGTTCACCTGGAGAATCTCGGAGCACAGGTTGCTCATATTGATACGCCCGGCGATGGGGTTGGCGCGGTTCACCGTGTCTTCGAACATGATGTACGGATAGCCGGACTCGAACTGCAGCTCGGCCAGGGTCTGGAAGAAGGCGCGCGCGTTGATCTTCTGCTTGCGAATGCGCGCATCCGCCACCATCTCATGGTACTTCTCGGTCACGCTGATATCACCAAACGGCACGCCGTACACCCGCTCGACGTCATAGGGCGAGAACAGGTACATGTCCTCGTTGCGCTTGGCCAGCTCAAAGGTGATATCGGGAATCGTCACCCCGAGCGAGAGCGTCTTGATACGGATTTTCTCGTCGGCGTTTTCGCGCTTGGTGTCGAGGAAACGCAGGATATCCGGGTGGTGGGCGTTCAGGTAAACGGCGCCGGCCCCCTGACGCGCCCCCAGCTGATTGGCGTAGGAAAATGCATCCTCGAGCAGCTTCATGATCGGGATAATGCCCGACGACTGGTTCTCGATGCGCTTGATCGGGGCGCCTGACTCGCGAATATTGCTGAGCAGAAAGGCAACGCCGCCGCCACGCTTGGACAGCTGTAGCGCGGAGTTGATCGAGCGGCCAATCGACTCCATGTTGTCTTCGATGCGCAGCAAGAAGCAGGATACCAGCTCGCCGCGCTGCTGTTTGCCACAGTTCAGAAAGGTCGGCGTTGCCGGCTGGAAACGACCGCTGATGATTTCATCGACCAGCGACTTGGCAAGCGTCTCGTTACCCCGTGCCAACGAAAGCGCGACCATGCAGACACGGTCTTCGTAGCGCTCCAGGTAACGCTTGCCATCAAAGGTCTTCAGCGTGTAGCTGGTGTAGTACTTGAAGGCACCCAGAAAACTCGGAAACCGGAACTTGTACGCATACGCCTGTTCGAACAGCGCCTTCACGAAGGCAGCGTCATACTGCTCAAGCGTCTGTGCCTCGTAGTACTGCTCCTCGACCAGGTAATCGAGCTTCTCTTCGAGCGAGTGGAAAAACACCGTGTTCTGGTTAACGTGCTGCAGGAAGTACTGACGCGCGGCTTCGCGGTCTTTATCCAGCTGCAGCTCACCGTTGGCACCGTAAAGGTTCAGCATGGCGTTCAGCGCATGGTAATCCATCGTGCGCCCATCGCTTGTCGCCGCAGGCCGTTTCGTTTCAGCTACGTCTTTCGAGGCTAAGGTTGTCGTTTCCAAAACTCTTCTACTCCTTCGCGGACCTTGGCGACATCTTCATCAGTGCCAAACAGTTCGAATCGATAAAGCAAAGGCACGTGGCATTTTTCCGCAATAATGCGGCCCGCCAAACCGTACGCATCGCCAAAATTGGTGTTACCCGCTGCAATCACCCCGCGTATCAGGTGGCGATTGTGCTCGTCATTAAGAAACCGGATCACCTGGCCTGGCACGGCCCCTTTTGCCTGACCGCCCCCGTAGGTGGGGGTGACCAGAATGTAGGGGCGGTCAACCTGCAGTAAGGGCTCGTCGCGATTGAGCGGCAACCGCTGGGCGGCCAAGCCTACTTTTTCAATAAACCGGTGGGTATTGCCTGACTTGGTGGAAAAGTACACCAAATTGCCGACCATGGAGGTTGCGGGTCCATTCGTCAGCATGATTGGTTTACGCCAGGGCTTGAATGCGATCTGGACGGAAACCCGACCAGTGATCCTCACCAGCGACGACCACAGGTAGCTGACGGTAACCCAACGCTTCCACCTCTTGCTGAGCGCCTGATTCAGCCGTGATATCGATCACGGTGTATTCAATCCCCTGCTTGTCCAGCGCACGATAGGTAGCGGTGCATTGCACACAGGCAGGCTTGCTATAAATCTGAATTTCCATGGCTAATCCCCTTTTCATAGCGGCGTTTTTCGGGTAGGGCACATCTTGTGCCTGCCCTCTCTAGAAGATACAACGCATACTATATATAGCCCAATAGAAAATCAATTCAAGCATATGTGGTATTTTTCATCCACAGGATATTGACAGCTAACACCCAACTCTATTCAGCGCGGGGGCACCTCCCATAAAAAAACCGCCCACTCGAAAGTGGGCGGTTTTTGGCTGACAGACGCCATGAATTGGCGTCATACCTTACGCGCCAGGGCGTTAGGCGATGGCCGCTTGGTAACGACGCTCAACGTCTTCCCAGTTGACGACGTTAAAGAAAGCGGACACGTAGTCGGGACGCTTGTTCTGGTACTTGAGGTAGTACGCATGTTCCCAGACGTCCAGGCCCAGCACCGGCGTGTTGCCGTGCATCAGCGGGCTGTCCTGGTTCAGGGTGTTTTCCACGACCAGTTTCTTTTCCGGCGTCACGGAGAGCCAGGCCCAGCCGCTACCAAAACGGCCCAGCGCGGCTTTCTTGAAGGCATCCTGAAAGGATTCGAGGCCACCCAGTTCAGCGTCAATCGCCTTGGCAACGCCACCTTGTGGCTGGCCGCCGCCGTTGGGCGACATCATTTGCCAGAACATGGAGTGGTTGGCATGGCCGCCACCGTTGTTGATGACTGGCTGGCGCTTGTCTTCCGGAACACGGTCCAGATTGGACACCAGCTCTTCAACCGGTACGTCTTCGAGACCTGTGCCTTCCAGCGCGGCATTGAGGTTGGTGACGTAGGTATTGTGGTGACGAGAGTGGTGAATTTCCATGGTCATCGCATCGATGTGCGGCTCGAGCGCATCGTACGCGTAGGGTAACTCTGGAAGTGTATGTGCCATATTGATCATCTCCTTGAGTGGCTTTCGTTGCGTTCGGCAATTCTCGGTCTCAATGAACTAGGTGTGGTCACCTCTTCGCTTTTTCAACCACCGAGTGGGTTGATTTCGATTTTTGCCCCAGTATTTTAGTCAACTACTGACAGTTTACCTAATCCCGCTCGCATAAAAAAAGCCGACTTCGTTAGAAGCCGGCTTTTAAACGCTATCATTTCAGCCGTTTACAACTTGCTCTCGAGTTCCGGCAGGATCTCGAACAGATCGCCCACCAAACCGTAGTCGGCGACCTGGAAGATCGGTGCTTCGTCGTCCTTGTTGATGGCGACGATCACCTTGGAGTCCTTCATGCCGGCCAGGTGCTGAATGGCGCCGGAAATACCCACGGCGATATAAAGCTCGGGCGCCACGATCTTGCCGGTCTGGCCGACCTGCATATCGTTGGGCACGAAGCCTGCGTCTACCGCTGCGCGGGAAGCACCGATGGCCGCACCCAGCTTGTCGGCAATGCCGTCGAGCAGCTTGAAGTTTTCGCCGTTGCCCATACCGCGGCCGCCGGAAATCACCACCTTGGCACCGCCCAGCTCCGGACGATCCGACTGGGCCAGCTCTTCTTTGACGAAGCTGGACTGGCTGTTTTCAACCACCACGTCGACGGCTTCAACGGGTGCGCTCCCGCCTTCGCCGACCGCATCGAAGCCGGTGGTACGTACAGTGATCACCTTCAGCGCATCGTCGCTTTTCACCGTAGCCACGGCGTTACCGGCATAGATCGGACGCTTGAAGGTATCGGCGCTATCCACGGCCAGCACGTCAGAAAGCTGGCTGACGTCTTTCAGGGCCGCAAGACGCGGCAGTACGTTCTTGCCGGTGGTGGAGGCACTGGCCAGCACGTGTGTGTAATCATCGGCCAGCTCGACCAGCAGCGCGCTCAGCGGCTCGGCTAGCTGGTGGGCGTACACGGCATTATCCGCCACGCGCACCTTCGTCACGCCGTCAAGCTTGGCGGCAGCCTCGGCCGCGGCTTGCACACCTTCCCCGGCAACCAGCACATCGATGTCGCCGCCGATCGCTTTAGCAGCCGCCACCACATGGGCCGTGGCGCCGGCCAATTGGCCGTCGTGTAAATCAGCAAGTACCAGAATGCTCATGGCATCAACTCCTTTCAAAGCGCTTGTAGCCAAGTACCTGTCTTAAAGAACTTTGGCTTCGTTTTTCAGTTTGTCGATCAGCTCGTCGACCGAGGCGACCTTGACGCCGCCCTTGCGCTCGGCGGGCGACTCTACTTTGAGCAGACTGACCTTGGAGGCGACCTCGACGCCGTAATCGGCGGGGGTCTTGACGTCCATCGGCTTCTTTTTGGCCTTCATGATATCCGGCAGCTTGGCGTAGCGCGGCTCGTTGAGGCGTAGGTCGGTGGTGACAATCGCCGGCAGCGTCAACGCAACGGTTTGCAGACCGCCGTCGATTTCCCGGGTCACATGGACCTTGTCGCCGTCTACCACGACTTCAGACGCAAACGTGCCCTGGGGCAGGTTGGTCAAGGCGGCGAGCATCTGACCGGTCTGGTTGTTGTCGGTGTCGATGGCCTGCTTGCCAAGGATGACCATGCCCGGCTGCTCTTCATCGACTACCTTGGCAAGCAGCTTGGCCACGGCCAGCGATTCGGCCCGCTCGTCGGTTTCAATATGAATAGCGCGGTCAGCACCCAGTGCCAGCGCGGTGCGCAACTGCTCCTGGGCGGCCTTGGGGCCTACGGTAACCGCCACGATTTCCGTCGCCACACCCTTTTCTTTAAGGCGAACCGCTTCTTCCACGGCAATTTCGCAGAACGGGTTCATGGCCATTTTGACGTTGGTGAGATCGACATCCGAATGATCCGCTTTGACACGAATTTTGACGTTGTAGTCGATGACGCGTTTGACCGCGACAAGTACTTTCATAGGTTCCTCGCTTGGCTGGTGATGAAGCCGTTAAACCGGAATGGGCACCCATTCTGGCAGGCACCCTGAATAAGTGGTTGGTATCACGTTGCGGCCTTCCGGAAGGCGGGCCGCCAACATTCATTCAAGCGTTTGATAGGCGTGCAAATGAAAAAACCTTGTTAATTTGCCACAGCCGACCCGCCTGCAACAATAGCGGTGATGGAGGCCTTGGTCGAATGTCCGGGCACCGTTATAGGCGCCTTGCCCCGTGACAGCGGGCGAAATTGCCATTTGGCATCGTAGACGTGACCTGACACAGGTATTATGCCTATTATGAGGAATAACCAGAAGCAAACGACCGTTTAAAATTAAGGCCGTGTTTTTATAAGGCACAGCACTTATGAGAATAAGGAGACAACCAGGTGGATAACGTTGAACGCGATGTGATGGACTTTGACGTGGTCATCGTCGGCGCAGGCCCATCGGGACTGGCCTCGGCCTGCCGTTTGATGCAGCAGGCCAATGCCGCAGAACACGAGCTGACCGTCTGCGTGGTTGAAAAAGGCTCGGAAGTCGGCGCGCATATTCTCTCCGGCGCGGTCTTCGAACCCCGCGCGCTCAATGAGCTGTTCCCAGACTGGCAGGAACGCGGCGCGCCGCTCAACACCCCCGCTATCCGCGACGATGTCTATCTGCTGAAAGATGCCGACAAGGCGCAGAAGCTACCCAACGCCCTGGTGCCCAAGAGCATGCACAACACCGGCGGCGACCTGACCCGCTACGTGATCAGCGCGGGCAACCTCTGCCGCTGGCTGGCCGAACAGGCGGAAGCGCTGGGCGTCGAGATCTTCCCCGGCTTTGCAGCCCAGGAAGCCATCGTTGAAGACGGCGCCGTGCGCGGCATCCTGATCGGCGACATGGGCGTGGCCGCAGACGGTTCACCCAAAGACGGCCACATGCCGGGCATGGAGCTGCGCGCCAAGTACACGCTGTTTGCCGAAGGCGCCCGTGGCCACATCGGCAAGCGTTTGATCGAGGAGTTCTCGCTCGACGCCGGTCGCGACCCGCAACACTACGGCATCGGCTTAAAAGAGCTGTGGGATGTGCCCGCCGACAAGCACGAACCCGGCGTTGTTGTGCACGGTTCCGGCTGGCCGCTGGACAAAAACACCCACGGCGGCTGGTTTCTGTACCACGCTGAAAATCAGCAGGTAGTGGTCGGGTTGATCATGGACCTCAGCTACCAGAACCCATGGCTTTCGCCGTTCGACGAGTTCCAGCGCATGAAGCATCATCCGGTGCTCAGCCAGTATCTCGAAGGCGGCAAGCGCGTCGCCTACGGAGCGCGGGCGCTCACCAAAGGCGGTTTCAACTGCCTGCCGAAAATGACCTTCCCGGGTGGTCTGCTGATTGGCTGTGACGCCGGCACGCTCAACTTTGCCAAGATCAAAGGCCTGCATACGGCCATGAAGTCGGGCATGGTGGCCGCCGAGAGCGTTTTCGAGGCCCTCAAAGACGGCGACGAAGGCGCTCAGGAGCTCGCCAGCTTCACCGCCAAATGGGAAGCCAGCTGGGCCTATCAAGAGCTGAAAGAAAGCGCCAGCTTCGGTCCGGCCATCCACAAATACGGCACAGTCGGCGGCGGCGCATACAACTTTGCCAACCAGTTGCTGGGTAACAAGCTGCCCAACGTGCACGACACGACCACCGACCACGGGGCTCTCAAACCCGCCGACGAGTGCGAGAAGATCGACTACCCCAAGCCTGATGGCAAGCTATCGTTTGACAAGTCGTCTTCGGTGTATCTGTCCAACACCAACCACGAGGAAGATCAGCCCTGCCACCTGCGCCTGGATGATCCCGATCTGCCGATTCGCCACAATCTGCCCAAATACGCAGAGCCCGCTCAGCGCTATTGTCCGGCGGGGGTGTATGAAGTAGTCGAGGACGAAAAGGGTGAGCCGCGCTTTCAGATCAACTTCCAGAACTGCGTTCACTGCAAGACCTGCGACATCAAAGACCCTGCCCAGAACATTACCTGGGTAGCACCGGAAGGCGGCGGCGGGCCCAACTACCCGAACATGTAGCGCACGGCGTCAGGCAAATTTGTCCGCAGTCCGATACCCCCGCGTCAGCCTACTGGCGCGGGGGTATCGTGTTTCGCTCAGGCCAATCGTTCGATGGGCGCACGACTGGCAATCAGCCGTCGACGGCCCGCCTGGTCAAAGCGCACGTCGATGACCGGATCGCTGGGGTTGCCTTCCACCGTCGCCACTTCGCCCTCACCAAACACGGCATGATGCAGTCGCTGGCCCGGGTAGAACGCACTCCCGGCATACGTCGCCTTAGGCTCCTGGACATCAGGGGCTGATAGCACGATATCGTCGCGCCCCAGTTGGGTCAGATAGCGCCGCACCAGCGCCGGGGCGGTTACCGACACCGTGGCTGATGGAGCGTCTTGGTTCAGAGACGCGGCCACCTGCATGCTGTCCTGCCAGGCGCTTTCGGCAATGAAGCGGCTGGGCCGATGCGAGCCGCCGTCGTGCAGTACCAGCAGTTGCTCTTTCGAGCGCGTGATGGCCACGTAGAACAGCCGCCGCTCCTCTTCGAGACGGTCGTCAGTGAGCGGGTTATCGCGGCTGTAATAAGGAAAATCCTCCTCGTTGACCCCGGCAACGGCGACAAACGGCCATTCCAGGCCTTTTGCCCCGTGGACGGTGCTGATCAGCACCCCCGCCGCCTGGTTTTCCACGGGACGTTCGAGCAGTTCGATGAACGCATCAGGATCTTCGACGCTTTGCGCCTGCTCGATCAAAACGTCCAGCAGGCGGACGTCCTCTTCGCCTTTATCACGCCGCGCGGCGGCGCGCTTCAGGGTTTTCTCGGCCTCGATGGTGTCGACCACGTGCTGCAGCAGCTTGGCGGGTGGCCAGGCGCTCAGCTGTGGCAACTCGCACAGCAAGGCCCAGCGTTTTTTCAGCGTACGGCGCTGGATAGGTTTTAAATCGCTGATCACCGGGTCGTGATTTTCCGGCCACGCTTGGCGGCTGGCGAGATGCTGAGCCAGCCGCTGCAGGCGCTCGCGAGCCACGAAAGGCGTCGGCTGAGCCAGCAACAGGGTCAACTGCTCGGGGTCCTGCAGCAATGCCGGGCGGCGGGAGAGCTTCAGATACCCCGCCAACGCCTGCACCAGCGGCAGGCGGAAGACAAAGCGGTCTTCCCGCGCTAGCCGAAACGGAATGCCCGCCTGCAACAGCGCCAGCTGGAACGGCACCGAAAGCGCCCAGCTGCGCACCAACAGGCTGACGTCGCTTAGCGCCCGGCCCTGGGCCTGCCAGTCGATGATCGCGTCCAGCAGATGTCGCCCGCCCTGGCCCACCGCCAGGCGCGTGTCCGGGTTGTCCGCCGCCGCCAGACACAGCTGGTCGGGCCGGCGCTGATTGGCCGCGATGGCATGGTTGGCCGCCAGCGCCAGGGCGTGGCCATGGCGAAAGGTGGTCGAGAGAGGATAATTGGTGGCCTCGCCGAAGGTGGCGGTAAAGTTCTCCAGCATGGTATCCGGCCGTGCGCCGCGCCACTCGTAGATGCATTGGTTGGCATCGCCGACCGCCATGACCGACGCACGGCGACCGGCCAGCACCGCCAGCAGACGCTGTTGGGCCGCATTGATGTCCTGATACTCGTCGATGATCACATGATCCAGAAAGCCTTCCACGCGACGGCGCAAGTCGCTGTCGGCTTCCAGAGCCAGCAACGGTCGATAAAGCAGATCGGCGTAGGTCATGACACCTTCATATTGAAGCAGGCGCTCGGCTTCGTGGAAGGCGGCGGGAAAATAGTCGGTGTCAGGGTCGTAATTGAGGCGCTGGTAAAGCGCTTCAGGGGCCAGCATTTCAGCTTTGACCAGACCACAAAAGTGCGCCAGCGCCTCGAGCCGGTCACCCTCCAGCGCGGTATCGCGCCGCTCCACGGCGTCGCTGAGCACGTTGAGGCTGGCCTGGCGCAGCAGGCGCTCCAGCTGCCACTCCGCGGACAGCAGCCGCCGCGACTCCAGAATCCCCCAGCGGCACAGGCTTTGCGTCAGCCGGTGCCCCAGGGAATGAAAGGTGCGCACGTCGGGCAGCGCCTGGCCCGCCGGGGCCATGGACGCCAGCCGGCGCTGGAAATCATCCTTGGCGGAGCGGTTGAACATCAACACCAGGATGCGCTTGGGGGCCACACCGCTTGCGAGCAGATGCAGGACGCGGGCGGCCATGGTCGTGGTTTTACCGGCGCCGGCCACGGCAGCCACGCGGGCGTGGCCCTGGGCGTGGTGAATCACGGCCTGCTGTTCAGCGGTGAGCTTCACGGCGCCTCGCTGGGCGTCGGCCCATCCAGTTCGTGTGCGTCGAAATAGCCAAGGGGAAACCAGTGGCCCGCGCTGTAAACACTCAGCGCCTGACGACCGATTCCTGCATCGCGTAATTCGGCGACGTCAGCAAGCTGATAGTAGACGTGGCGATGCAAGCGGGCCGCCAGGCCGAAACGCACGGCGATTTCCGGTACCCACTCGCCCTGGGGTGTCTCGCTTACGCTTAGCGGATGGTCGGTGTCGAGCCGTACCACGTCATCGAACTGGGTGGTCAGCCACCAGGCGTCGTCGCGAAAATCGGCTTCCACGGCGACCAGGGGTCGATCCTCTACCTGGATGCGCCAACGCTCCACGGGCGTCACTAGGCAATAGCCGTCGGCATCCCGGCGCAGAAGCGTCGACAACAATCGGGCAACGCTTGCGCGGGCAAACGGCTGCCCTTCGTGCCACCAGCCACCCTGGGCATCGATGCGCAGGTTCATATCGCCGGACAGCTCGGGCTGCCAGTCGTCAATCGGCGGGATACTGGAGGCGCCCTGCCGATAATCCAGCAAGCGGTCTATATTCATGGTGTTACCTCGCCCTCGCCTAGCTTGTCACCAGCCCCGCGTCCGCCAGCGCCTGCTTGACCGCGTCAGGGGCCTCAGGCAAGGCGCCGCGGAACAGCTGATAGAAATTGGCGGTGGTCTGCATGGCGACCTCATCGACGCTGATATCCCGCGCCTGGGCGATACATTCAGCGACTTCGACCACCCAGGCGGGTTCATTGGATTTACCACGATGCGGCACCGGCGCCAAGTAAGGGCTGTCGGTTTCGATCAACAGCCGATCGAGGGGCAGCTGGCGTGCCAGTTGGAGCAGCGACTCTGCACTGTTGAAGGTGACGATACCCGACAATGAAATATAGAAGCCCAGCCGCACGGCTTCACGCGCCATCTCGATATCTTCGGTAAAGCAGTGAAGCACCCCGCCGACGCGCGGATCGCAGTGTTCACGCAGCAACGCAAGCGTATCCTCTTTGGCATCGCGGGTGTGCACGACTACGGGCAGTTCGAGTTCGCGGGCCGCCATTAGGTGGCGCTTAAAGCGCTCGTGCTGTACCGCCACCGGGACCCGGTCTGCATAATGATAATCGAGGCCCGTCTCGCCAATGGCCACCGCCCCATACTGCTCGGCGGCTTCCTGAATAGCGTCGACGCTGGGTTCCTCCGGGGCGTCGTGAAGCGGATGCTGGCCTGCCGAAATCACCACGTCTTCGTGCGCCCGGGCAATCTCGGCAAGCTTGGGCATATCGCCAAGCGCCACCGCGATGGCCAGAAACTGGTTGACGCCGGCGGCGCGGGCCGCGTCAAGCGTCGCGTCCAGGCTGCCATTGTGGGTGGTATCGGATAAGCGATCGAGGTGGCAATGGGAATCAACAAACATGTCGCTCTCAGGGTGGGCGTTAAAGAGTAAAAGAGGGGGCGGCTTTGTCCAACTGCCCCGCCAGCAGCGTTTCGATACGGTCGCGCACCATGTAATCCTGCGCCTTGAAATGGATGCCGATACCGGGCATGCGGCGCCCGGTGACGCCATCGGGCGACACCCAGATCACGTCGCCGCTCAGCGAAAGGCGTTCGCTTTCACCGGGCAGCGTGAGCAGTAAGTAAACCGTTTGACCCAGCTCGTAGAGGCCGCGCGTAGGAATGAACATGCCACCGCGGTCGAGGAACGGCATATAGGCGGACAGTAACGTGGGCACATCCGGCACCGTGAGCGAAAGCGCTTTTTGCGTTGCCATACCACCTCGTCAATCGATCGGGTTGCCAGAAACGTCTAGGAGCGAAGAAGCGCCGACCAGCGCACCAACCATGCCTCGAGCACAAGCTGGGGGTTGGGGTTCGCCCCGACGGCCAGCAGCCGACGCTGCTCGCGGGCATAATCCAGCAGCTTGAACCAGTCCCTTACCCGGGCGTTTTTCACCGCCTGACGGTAAAGCGGCAGTAAATCAGGGTTGCGCAGGGAGGTCGTGGTGCCGGACAGCCCCAGCCTGATCAGGTCTTCGAGCCAGGCGATACCGTACCATAAAATCGCATCGATCGCCTGGCGGTCCAGGCGCGACGCCTCGGCCACCGGCTCGCCGCCGCGCACCAACTGCTCGAAACAGTCATGCAGCTGGTGGCGGAGCGCACGCGCCTCCGGCGCCGCCAGCTCCACCGCGCTTAACGGCAGCCCACCCGACACCTGCCACCAAAAACGCGCCTCGTCTTCGTTTGCCAGTTGCTCGGTTAGCCAGCCGAGGCAATCGTCCAGCGCAACGCTTGGCAACGGCCACTGCTGGCAGCGCGAGCGAATGGTTGGCAGCACCCGCGAGGGCACATCGGCCAGCAGCACGAACAAGGTTCTGTCACCCGGCTCTTCCAGGCTTTTTAGCAACGCATTGGAAGCGGCGACGTTCATGGCTTCGGCGGGCGAGATGACGATAACGCGATAGCCGCCCTGCTGGGCCGTTTGCGAGACGAAGCGATTGACGTCGCGGATAGTATCAATGCGTATCTGGCGCTTGCCTTCTTCGGGGGCGATGCGTAGCAGATCGGGATGATAGCCGGAGGCAAGCAGCTGACAGCTGCGGCATTGACCGCAGGCCAGCTCACCTGGCGCGGCGCACAAGGTGCGCGCCACCAGCGCATCGGCCAGTGCCTGCTTACCGACGCCATGCTCACCGCTGAACAATAGGGCATGCGGCATCCGGTCGGTATCGGCAAGGCGGCGGAGCTGCGCCCAGGTGGACCGGTGCCAGGGCAACACACCGCTCAGTGCCATAGCGTTGACCGCCCGGCCAGGGTGTCGCGGATGTCCGACTGCACCGCCGCCAGCGATTGATCGGCGTTGATCAGCGCAAACCGCTCGGGGGACTGCGCCGCCCGGGCCAGATAGGCGTCACGCACGGCCTGGAAGAAAGCTGTCTGCTCCTGCTCGAAGCGGTCCCGGGTTGTATGCTGGTCGCGCAGGCGTGATTCCAGGCGATGTTTGGCAGCTCCCGGCGGCATGTCCAGCAACAGCGTCAGGTCAGGCGTCAGGCCTTTTTGCACGAAAGCTTCGAGGGCTTCGATTCGCTCGACCGGGATCCCTCGCCCCCCGCCCTGGTAGGCGTAGGTGGCGTCAGTAAAGCGATCACACACCACCCAGGCCCCGCGGTCCAGCGCAGGAATGATCTTTTCAGCCAGATGCTGGGCCCGCGCGGCGAACATCAACAACAGCTCGGCGTCGGTGTGCAGCCATTCGTCGGGCGCCGGGTCGAGCAGCAACTGGCGAATCGCTTCCGCCCGCGGGGTGCCTCCCGGCTCGCGCGTGGCGACCACCTCGATTCCCTGGGCTTCCAGCCAGGCCACCACGAACTGCATGTTGGTGGACTTACCCACGCCTTCACCGCCTTCTAACGTGATAAAGCGACCGCGCTTCGTCATCATGGCCTCTGGGTCTTGGTAACGTTATTAGTCACGATTGCGGATGTACCGGTTGACCGCATTGTTGTGCTCGCGCAGCGTGCTTGAAAACTGGTGAGAGCCGTCCCCGCGTGCGACGAAATACAGCGTGTCCCCCGGCAGTGGATTCACGGCGGCTTCCAGCGACGCCTTACCCGGCATGGCAATCGGCGTAGGCGGTAACCCGTCAATCACATAGGTATTATAGGCCGTCGCCTCGCGTAGATCGTCATAGGAGATCTTGCCTTCGTAGCGCTCCCCCATGCCATAGATAACCGTGGGATCGGTCTGCAGGCGCATGCCGCGTTCCATGCGCCGTTTGAATACACCGGCAATTTCGCGACGTTCCTCGGGCGCACCGGTTTCGCGTTCGATCAGCGAGGCCATGATCAGCGCCTCATAAGGCGAGTCGATGGTCAGATCATCCGCCCGCTCCGCCCAGGCCTCTTCGAGCATCCGCTCCATACGGTTGAGCGATTGCTGCAGGATATCAACGTCGCTCATGCCCAGGTGATAACGATAGGTATCAGGGAAGAACCAGCCTTCCGGATCCGTTCCTTCACGGCCCAGCAGGGCCATGACCTCCTCATCGCTCATGTCCGCCGTGCGTTGCTCAAGCTTCGGCGCCGCGGCCAGCAGCCCGCGCATCTGCGAGAAGGTCCACCCTTCAGGGAACGTCAGCGGGTAGGTGACGACATCGTTGCTGTCGAGTAGCGCCAGCAGGTCCCAGCCGTTCATATCGGGAGACAGCTGATACTCCCCGCTGCGCAGATCCGGCAGTTCTTCCGGCGAAAGCTTGGTCAGCAGCCGAAACGCCCAGCCATGACTAATCACGCCCTGCGCTTCCAGTTCACCGACCACACGACTAAAGCCGGCGCCCGAAGGCACTTGATAAAGCACAGGCTCTTCAATCGCCAAAGGGGCGCTGAGCGTTTGTTGCCAAACGGCATAGCCACCGGCGACACCGGCCACGCCAAGCACCACCACCACGGCCATGGCCGCCCAGATGCGTTTCACTATGAGACCTCGATATTCAATGCGTTAAGGAGCTGCAGGAAAACCTAGTAGCGGATGCGCCACTGCTTGCAAAGGATCATGTTGTAGCGGCTGCCAACGGCGCAGACAGGCACCATCGGAGGACCACAACTCACTGATGGGCCAAACGCCCTGCACGGAATTCGCCAGCCAAAGCCTGTCCACCGCCGCCAGTTCATCCAGGGCCAGCTGGGCAGGCACCACGTGCTGCGCCTCTATCAAGGCAGCACGCAGCGTACCTGCCACACCGCACTGATCCAAGTCCGGCGTCATGATCCGTCCGCCCTGCTGCCAGAACAGGTTCATGCTGGTAGCTTCCACGACCAGGTCATGGCTATCGGCCAGCAGACCTTCCCGGTAAGCCGATGTTTGCCACTCCTGGCGGGCCAGCACGTTTTCAAGACGATTAAGGTGTTTGATACCCGCCAGACGGGGTTGCCGGGCCAGGCGTAGCGAACAGACGCGCACGCTGACACCCTGGCGCCATGCCTGCGGATCGGACTGGAACGGCACACGACGGCTCATGAGCCGGGGCGCCGCGACGTCTGGAACCGCATAGCCGCGACCGCCGCTACCCCGGGTGACGATGATCTTGAGCACTTCCCACTCGCTGCCAGAGGGCGCCTGCCAAGTCGCGGCGAGCGCCGTCTCATCGGGCGGGTCTATCGCCAACCGCCGGCAGCCTTCAAAAAGCCGCTTGACGTGGTGCGCCCAAAGCATCGGCCGGCCTTGATAAAGCAGGATCGTTTCAAAAACGCCGTCACCATAGGCCAGCCCACGGTCATCAAACGGCACCCAGGGCTGACTCATCGTGACTTACACCTTTTTGAACAGCAGCGAACCGTTGGTGCCACCGAAGCCGAAAGAGTTCGACAGGGCTACCTCGATGCGCATATCACGCGCAGTGTGCGGCACATAATCAAGGCGGCAACCTTCCTGAGGATTATCCAGGTTGATCGTCGGCGGAGCCACCTGATCGCGAATGGCCAGCACGCTAAATACCGCCTCGACCGCCCCGGCCGCACCCAGCAGGTGCCCGATCATCGACTTGGTAGAGCTGACTGCCACTCGCTGCGCCGCCTGCCCCATGACGCTTTCGACGGCACGGCTTTCCGCCAGGTCGCCTGCCGCCGTCGAGGTGCCGTGGGCATTGATATAATCCACCTTGTCAGGATCAAGCTGCGCATCCTTGATGGCGTTGCTCATCGACATGGCCGCCCCGCTGCCATCTTCGGGCGGCGACGTCATGTGGTAGGCGTCGTCGCTCATGCCAAAGCCAGCCAGCTCAGCATAAATGGTCGCACCGCGCGCCTTGGCGTGCTCAAACTCTTCAAGCACCAGCACCCCCGCACCGTCCGACAGCACAAAGCCATCGCGGTCGGCGTCCCAGGGACGGCTGGCGGCCTCGGGATCGTCGTTGCGCGTCGAGAGCGCACGGGCGGCCGAGAAACCGCCCAGCCCCAGCGGCGTGGTGGCCATCTCCGCGCCGCCACATACCATGACGTCGGCGTCGCCGTAGGCAATCGTGCGCGCGCTGTAGCCGATGTTGTGGGTGCCGGTGGTGCAGGCCGTGGTAATGGCAATATTGGGGCCCTTGAAACCGTGCTGGATCGCCATGTTGCCCGAGATCATATTGATGATTGAGCCGGGTACAAAGAACGGCGAAATGCGCCTCGCGCCGCCTTTATTCAGCGCGTTGTGATTGTGCTCGATCATTGGCAGACCGCCAATGCCCGACCCGATCGCCACGCCGATACGCTCGGCGTTGTCTTCGGTGCACTCAATGCCTGCGTCCTGAATCGCCTGACCGCCCGCCGCCATCCCGTATTGGATGAACAGATCCATCTTGCGGGCATCTTTGGGATTCAGATACGGACTGATATCGAAATTTTTAACCGATCCGCCAAATTGCGTATTGAAACCGCTGGTATCGAAGTGCTCGATCGGCGCAATACCGCTTTTTCCGGCCACAATATTGGCCCACGACTCTTGGACCGTGTTTCCAACGGGGGTCACCAGGCCTAACCCAGTTACCACTACCCTTCTTCGCGCCATCAACTTTCCTCCAGGGATTCATGGTGACTCGACCCATGTGGGTCAGTAGCTGCCGTCAATGTTGTCGCTAGTATAACGGAGATTGAACGTTAAATTCAGTGTGACCGCAAAGCAAAAAAGCCGTCCCTTGGAAGGACGGCTTTTTAATGCGGGTAGACATAAAGCCACCTACCCGAGTTCGCTGCATCAACTAACCCTTACTGATGGGCGTTAACGTAGTCGATAGCTTCTTGAACCGTAGTGATCTTCTCGGCTTCTTCGTCCGGAATCTCGGTATCAAATTCTTCTTCCAGCGCCATGACGAGCTCAACCGTGTCAAGCGAGTCAGCACCCAGATCTTCAGTAAAAGAAGAGCTATTCTGGATATCTTCTTCTTTAACGTTCAGGCGCTCAGCCACTACTTTCTTTACGCGCTCTTCAATAGTACTCATCAACGTACTCCAGTCATTCACATTAGCCGTTTTGGATAACCAGCTATTTGGGAACCGCAAGCCAAAAGCTGCGGGGTAGTTTATAGACGCCCTTAAGCTGACGCAACCGCCAGACCAAAGGCCATCAACGCATATTCATGCCGCCGTTAACGTGCAGCGTCTCGCCAGTGATATATCCTGCCGCATCACTGGCCAGAAAACCAACTGCTGAGGCGATTTCTTCCGCCGATCCAAGACGCGCCAGCGGAATTTGCTTCAACAGCATCTCGTGCTGCGCTTCCGGTAATGCTTCGGTCATGTCGGTCGCAATAAAGCCCGGCGCCACCGCATTGACCGTAATAGCCCGCGAGGCCACTTCACGCGCCAACGCCCGGCTAAAGCCTTCCATGCCGGCCTTCGCCGCCGCATAGTTAGTTTGACCCAGGTTGCCCATGGTCGCCACCACCGAGCTGATCGACACGATACGCCCAAAACGCGCCTTGGTCATCCCGCGCAGACACGCCTTGCTGACCCGGTAGACCGACTTGAGATTGGTGTCCATCACCGAATCCCATTCGTCTTCTTTCATGCGCATCAGCAAGTTATCGCGGGTGATACCGGCGTTATTGACCAGGATCGTCGGCGCGCCAAAACGTTCAACGATGGTTTTCAGCACACCATCGATGCTCGCCTGATCGGTCACATCAAGGCATAAGCCTGCGCCTTCGATACCCTGCTCAGCAAAGGCGGCATCGATTTTTCCGGCGCCCGCCTCAGTCGTCGCGGTACCGACGACGATGCGCCCCTGGCGACTCAGTTCATATGCCACCGCCCGGCCAATACCTCGGCTCGCCCCCGTGACAAGGGCTACTCTACGTTCTTGGGTCATAAGGTCCTGCCTTTCGCCATGTAAACAAGCAAGGATAGCGGAAAGTTACCACTTATCATGCATTATCCGCCAACGCATCACGCGCCAGCTCAAGCGCAGCATCCAAGCTGTCGGGATCGTTCACCGCCAAGCTTTTGCTGCCACGTACAATACGTTTATTCAAGCCGGTGAGCACTTTGCCTGGCCCGCACTCGATAAACACGTTCGCCCCCTGGGCGGCCATCGCTTCTATGCAGGACGTCCAGCGCACGGGCTGGTATAGCTGTTCAATCAAGCGGGTGCGAAGCGTGTCGACGTCGGCATGGGCCTCAGCATCCACGTTCTGAATGACGGTATAGCGCGGCGGGCGCAGCTCGATGTCCTGCATGGCCGTCGCCAGACGATCCGCCGCCGGACGCATCAGGTCGCAGTGTGACGGTACGGAAACCGGCAGCGGCATCGCACGCCTGGCGCCTGCTTCCTGGCAGGCGGCAATCGCGCGCTCAACGGCAGCTTTGCCGCCTGCAATGACGACCTGCCCAGGGGCATTATAGTTGACCGCTGACACCACCTCGCCCTGCGCGGCCTGGGCACACGCCGCTTCCACGGCCTCATTATCCAGACCCAGGATGGCGGCCATACCGCCTTCACCGGCAGGCACCGCTTGCTGCATGGCCTCGCCGCGCAGACGAACCAGCTTCACGCCCTCGGCAAACCCCAGCACACCCGCGCACACCATGGCGCTGTATTCGCCCAGGCTATGGCCCGCCATCACGGTGGGGCGCGGCCCTTCAAGCTCCTGCCAGACGCGCCATATCGCCACGCTGGCGGATAGCAAGGCGGGCTGAGTGCACTCGGTAGCGTTTAGCGAGGCTTCCGGCCCCTCTTGAACGACCTTCCACAAATCGTAGCTTAACGCATCCGAAGCTTCCTCAAAGGTCGTTCCCACCACGCTGTAACGTTCGGCAAGCTCGCGCAGCATTCCAAGCTGCTGCGAGCCCTGCCCGGGGAAAATGAGGGCAAGGGGTTGAGACATGTCGTTCACCTTTGCTCTTGTAGGCATTTGCTCAGTTGAGCGATAGACGCGTTATGGGCACATCCTGCTGCTCGGCATAACCCGCTAACGTGCAGCGCAATGGCATCACCATTACGCTTTTGACTTAAATTGACGCTATCCATGCAAGGTCCAGCGCTTGGCGAGCCGCTCGGGCAAGTCGTGCTCGACCTCCTGCATGGCGCGGCGAATGGCATAGTAAAAACCTTCTGCCTGGGCACCACCGTGGCTTTTCACGACGATACCCTGCAGGCCCAGCAAGCTGGCACCGTTATAGCGCACCGGGTCCAGCTCTTGCTTTAACTGTTTTAGTACCGGCTTGGCGATCCAGCTTGCCAGGCGGCCTCTCAGGCGTGACGCAAAGGCCGACTGAACGCGCTCGACCAGCATGCCGGCTAGGCCTTCGCTTGCCTTGAGCACCGCATTGCCTGCGAAACCGTCGCAGACGATCACATCCAGCTCGCCCTTGAAAATATCGCCACCCTCGGCATAGCCAAGGTAGGCAAACGGCAGCTCGGTGGCCGATTCACGCAGCAATCGGTCGGCTTCGCGAACGCTGGCACTGCCTTTGGTCGACTCGGCGCCAACGTTGAGCAGTGCCACGCGGGGCCATTCGATCTGGTCGACCTGACGGGCCATTGCTGCGCCAATCAGGGCGAATTCGACCAGACGACTCGCCGGTGAATCGACATTCGCGCCCAGATCGAGCAAGTAACAGCGTCGCCCCCGACGCGCGGGGATCGCCGTGCTGATCGCCGGCCGCGACATACCTGCCAACATGCCCAGTTCGCGACGCGCAAGGGCCACCAGCGCTGCTGTATTGCCGACGCTGACTCCAGCCTGGGCGCCGCCCTGCGCCACGCAGCGCAGCATGTGCGCCATGCTGGTCGACTGACCGCGGCGAAGTGCCCAGGCAGCTGTTGCCGTCATGGCCACGCTGCTGGTGACATCATGGACCGCCAAACGTGACGTTGCCGCAGCCAATGGCCGCGGCAAACGCGAAAGCTCAGCATCGATTTGCTGACGCGGACCAAACAGAACAAGTTCCAGACCAGGGTGGTAAGTTACGGCCCTGGCAGCCCCTTCAATTAGCGCATGGGGGCCTTGATCACCGCCCATAACATCAATTGCTAGGCGCACAAAGCACCCATTCGTTTAGCCGTATCGACAGGCAATGACGCGTTAAGCGTCAACAACCTTACGACCGCGATAGAAACCATCCGGAGAAACGTGGTGACGCAGGTGCGTGGTGCCCGTTTCCTTGTCCTGAGACAGTGTAGGGGCGGTCAGCGCATCGTGGCTACGACGCATACCGCGCTTGGAACGAGTTTTACGGTTCTTTTGAACTGCCATGGGAGTACTCCAGGGTCTGTCGGTTTATGGGTGCTTACTTCTTGCCTTTCAGCGTGCTAAGCACCGCGAAAGGATTGGCAGGGGCTGATGCGTCTTCCCCACCTTCTGTCTTGCTGACCAGTTGTTCTGCCGAAACGTGGCAATCTGCCTCGTCGTGGTAGACCACCTGGGGTAGGCTGAGGATTAGTTCGTCCTCAACGACCGTCAGCAAGTCCAGCTGTTCATTTTCCACCAGCACCGGTTCGTGACTGGCGGGCAGCTCACCGGCCAAGCTTTCATCGGCCACCATGCCCAACACAAAGTCGCTGGCGACATCCTGGCTGAGCGGCTCCAGACAACGGCGGCAAGGCAGCGCCAGTGTTGCTTGCAGGTGGCCACGAATTTCACGTCGCCCCTGGGCATCCACGCCAAAATCGAGCACGACATGGCAGTCGCCGGATTGGGGGCCGACTTCTTCGGCGAGGCGTGGCAGCTTGTCAAGCGCCACCAGGCCTTCGAGTCGTTCGCGGCGGGCTGCAAGCTTGTAAGGCTCAACCCGGCTGGGGAGTTGTGTGGTCAACATAGGCGCGCAATGATAGGCACTCCCCATGCTGGTGTCAAAGCCAAGGACACAATTCTTTGCCGTCATGCGCTAGGATACGCGACATACCTAAGCGCCTTGGCCATAAACGCCGCTGCCTTACCGATCAAGACACTTGCCTCATGAAGGAAAACCCTATGCCTAACGCAACGCCCGCGCTGGTATTGGCCTCGAGTTCACGTTCGCGACGCCAACTGCTCGATCGCCTGCAGATGCCCTATGAATGCTGCTCTCCCGATATCGATGAAACACCCAAGGCGGGAGAAACACCTCACCAGTTGGTTCATCGACTGGCGTTAAGTAAAGCCAACGCCGTCGCCGACCGTTTCCCTGACCATTGCATCATCGGCTCCGATCAGGTTGCCGTCTTTGAGGGCGATATCCTCGGCAAGCCGCATACCGTCGAGCGCGCCGAACACAACCTCAACCGTTTTTCCGGCCATCGCGTCACCTTCCTGACCGGGCTGGCGCTGCTCGACACCCGCCACCACACGCACCGGGTCCACGTAGAGCCCTTCGACGTAGTGTTCAGAAAGCTTACCCGTGAAGAAGTCAGCGTCTACGTCAATAAAGAACAGCCGCTCGACAGTGCCGGAAGCTTCCGCATGGAAGGTTTGGGCATCAGTCTTTTCGAACGCCTAGACGGCCATGATCCCAATGCGCTCATCGGCTTACCGCTGATTGCGCTGTGCGACATGCTGCGCCAGGCGGGCCTCGACCCGCTCAGCGCCTGATAACTTTACGGGGCCTGAAAACGCAGCGGCGACGGCGAGGTATCCACGCCCATCAGCTGAGCCGCCGTCTGGGTAAAGCGCCGGGTCAGGCGATCAAACGGATCGAGACTCGGCGTATAGTTCTGCCAGTCAGCATCGTCGGCATATTCCCGCGCCACATCGTCGATACTGCCAAGCTGATCGACCAGCCCCAGCGTTTCGGCCTGCTCGCCGCTCCACACCAGGCCGCTGAACAATGAGTCATCATCGCTCAAACGATCACCGCGACCGGCTTTGACATCATCGATAAACTGCTGATGGGTACTGTTCAATACGCCCTGCCAGAATTCCTCATCTTCGTCGTCAAACGGCTGAAAGGGATCGAGAAAAGCCTTGTTGTCCCCGGCGGTCAACACGCGCCGCTCGACGCCCACCCGATCAATGGCTTCCTGCAGCCCGAAGCCGGAATAAATCACCCCGATGGAGCCCACCAGACTCACCGGCGACGCCACGATGTCGTCAGCGGCGGCGGCAATGTAATAAGCGCCGCTGGCACCGATATCTTCGATGACGGCCACGATAGGCTTATCGCCCGATTCGCGCAGCCGCATAATTTCTGCATAAATACGCTGCGACTGAACGGGGCTGCCGCCCGGGCTATTGATGTGGAGCACCACGGCCTTGGCGCTATCGGCCTCCCAGGCGTTGCGCAACCCTTCGATGATCCGCTCGGCATTGGCCGGGGCATCCTCGGCAATCACCCCGTTCACGTCGATCCTTGCCAGGTGTGCCTGCGACGTCGGCGCGGTCGTCGAGGGCGCATAAAACTGATATACCCCTATGCCGATGGCCGCCGCCAGAAGGCTGAGCATCAGCAGGCGGAAGAACAGCTTCCAGCGGCGCGAACGACGCTGCTCGGCCAGCACGCCACCGATCCAGTGGTCCATCATCTCGAGCTGCGCCAGGCGCTGTCGCTCGCGCAGCGTCTCGGCGTCGTCATCCGGCTGCCCTGAGGGTTGACTCTCTTTCCCCGGAGGGACTTCGGCACCCTGGGTCCAGCGGTCTTCCTGCGATTGCTGCTCGGACGGCGTCTCTAGGTGCTCGTCGCGACGCGACTCATCATCTTTCATCACTCACTGCTTCCTCATTGACACGCTGACTGGTTACGCCTGAAGCCACGCAAACAGCTCATCGACGCTGTGGGCAATTGTTTCCGGCTGGCTGACGGCCAGACGCTCGGGGGTATGCACCCCATAGCTCACACCGACCCGCGGCATTCCTATCGCCCGGGCCATTTCCAGATCGTATTCGGTATCACCGACCATCACCGCCCGCTCCACCGGCACGGCCAACTCGTCGAGCAACTCCATCAGCATCTGCGGATGGGGCTTCGAACGCGTTTCGTCGGCGGTGCGACTGGCATGAAACCAGTCGAGGCTGCCCGTCTCGCGAAAAATCCGATCGAGTCCGCGACGACTTTTACCGGTCGCGACCGCAAGACGTGGCATCTCGCGTGCACGCAGGCGCGCCAGATGATCTTCAACGCCGGCAAAAAAGCGCATCGGGGTGGTGTCGACATGGACAAAATGGTGGGCATAACGTTCGCGCAGGCGTTCCGCCTGGGCCGGCAGGATGCCCGGACAAAGCGTGTCGATGGCCTCCGGCAGCCCAAGACCAATGATGTTTTCAATGTCCGCCCGGGCAAGCTCACCCAACTCCGCCTCGATGGCGGCCGCCTGCATACAGGAGACGATACGCGGCACTGAATCCATCAAGGTGCCGTCCCAGTCGAAGATAATCAGTTCATAACGCATCAGGGTTCCTTAGCGACGCAGGCGTTTGAGCACGTCATCGAGCGCGTCGGGAAGCGGCGCCTTGACCGTTACCGGGCGCCCGTTGGAAGGCTCGGGAAAGGTCAGCGAGCGGGCATGCAGGAACAGCCGGCCAAGCCCGAGCTGCTTAGTCAAAAGACCGCTTTCGCGCGTGGCGTACTTGTCGTCGCCCAACAATGCATGGCCGGCATGCGCCGCATGAACGCGGATCTGATGGGTCCGCCCGGTTACCGGCTCGGCTTCGATGAGCGTGGCTTTCTCGAAGGTTTCCACGACCGCAAAGTGGGTACGCGACACCTTACCATTGGGGTCCACCCTGACACGCCGCTCGCCGTTCCCCGCATCGAAGCGGTCCAGGCGGGCGCTTTCATAGGTCTTGCGCGCCGGCCAGCGTCCTGCCACCAGGGCCAGATAGCGCTTGTCCATGCCGTGCTTCTTGAGCGCCTCGTTGAGCGTCACCAGCGCATCCCGGGACTTGGCCAGCAGCAGGCAGCCCGACGTATCGCGATCCAGACGATGCACCAGCTCCAGAAACGTCAGATCATCACGTACCTGACGCAGCGCCTCGATCAAGCCGATCTTGACCCCGCTGCCACCGTGAACCGCCAGGCCCGACGGTTTATTAAGCACCATCCAGTCCGGCCCTTCCATGATGACACTGCCGACCAGCAGGTCACGCAAATTATCGCTGACTTCCTTGACGGCTTCGCGGGGCGCCAGACGCAGCGGCGGGATACGTACCAGATCCCCGGCCTGGAGGCGGTAATCCACCTTGATGCGTTTTTTGTTGACCCGCACTTCGCCCTTGCGCACGATCCGGTAGATCAAGGCACGCGGGGCCCCTTTCAGGCGCGTCATCAAAAAATTGTCGATCCGCTGGCCGGATTGCTCCTGGGCAATTTCCACCCACTGTACTTCGCGCCCTTCGGCCATTGCCGCGCACTCCTGCTAATAGGCTAAAAAACGGCATTCTACCGTAGACCCAACCCCAATGCGTCAATTGCTGGTCGTTAGCTTTACTGTTATATTCCAAAGCGCTTACCGGCTGATGCAGATCATTGGTGCCATCGCGTTGTCATCAGGTAATTGAAGATAGCATCACTGTCATTGGCCAGCGCCTGCCCGACTAACACGCAGGCCGGAGCAAGAGAGGTGGTTTAGTGTACGCATTACCCACCCTCGCCGTAATAAAATGCAGTAACTCTGCCGCCGCTTTCTAAGACGGCAGACATGATCATGCCCGACCCTCAACGGCGGGCGATCGTTTAAAACGCCACGTCCTAAGTAGCCGCGCTGAAACGTCACAACGCGCTGCCTGCTTATGACGACAAAGTTCAACACCGTGCCGATGGTCGGTGTTGGTGAATCGATGAATGCCAGGTGTTGGCGGTGTCAGCAGGGCCGGATGGACGTGACAGCCACCGAAACATGTCCTGCCTCCGCCACGTACTCAACGCCCAATTGGCCGGGTCGGCGATCACGCCTTCCTGGTAAAATGCGTCAGCATCGCTATGCGCCGAGCACAAGCACGCAGCACCCAGCGGTTCGCCACATCACCCCCAAGGTGGTTCGTCGGCACGCTTCGCTATGCGAGACACTATGAAAAGAATGCTGATCAATGCGACCCAGCCCGAAGAGCTGCGCGTCGCTCTGGTTGATGGACAACATTTATACGACCTGGATATCGAGTCCGGCGCCCGGGAACAGAAAAAAGCCAACATCTATCGCGGCAAGATCACCCGCGTCGAGCCCTCTCTTGAAGCCGCCTTTGTCGACTTCGGCGCCGAGCGCCATGGCTTTCTGCCGCTGAAGGAAATCTCGCGGGAATATTTTGTAAAAGACGTTTCCGGTCGTCCGAGCATTAAAGAAGTGCTCAAGGAAGGCCAGGAAGTCATCGTCCAGGTCGACAAGGAAGAGCGCGGCAACAAAGGCGCGGCCTTGACCACCTTTATCAGCCTGGCCGGACGTTTTCTGGTACTGATGCCCAACAACCCGCGCGCCGGCGGCATCTCGCGCCGCATCGAAGGCGACGAGCGCAGCCAGTTGAAAGACGCCATGGGCCAGCTCACCGTCCCGGACAAGATGGGTCTGATCGTGCGCACCGCCGGCATCGGCCGGAGCCCTGAAGAGCTGCAGTGGGACCTGGACTACCTCGTCCAGGTGTGGGAGTCGATCACCACCGAAGCCGGCAAACGCGCCGCGCCATTCCTCATCTACCGCGAATCCAACGTGATCATCCGTGCGATGCGCGACTACCTGCGCCAGGACATCGGCGAAGTCCTCATCGACAGCCCCGAGATACATGCTGAAGCGCTGGCGTTCATCCGCCAGGTGATGCCCTCCTATCAGCAGAAGATCAAGCTTTACGCCGATGAGGTGCCGCTGTTCTCGCGCTTCCAGATCGAATCGCAGATCGAAACGGCCTACCAGCGCGAAGTCAAACTGCCGTCGGGCGGCTCGATCGTTATCGACCATACCGAAGCTCTGGTATCCATCGACATCAACTCGGCCCGCGCCACCCGCGGCAGTGATATCGAAGAAACCGCGCTGCAGACCAACTCCGAAGCCGCCGACGAGATCGCTCGCCAGCTGCGTCTGCGCGACATCGGCGGCCTGGTAGTCATCGACTTTATCGACATGGGCCCTGCGCGCAATCAGCGCGAGGTCGAAAACCGCATGCGCGATGCCCTCAAACTGGATCGCGCCCGGGTGCAGATCGGACGCATCTCGCGCTTTGGCCTGATGGAAATGTCCCGCCAGCGCCTGCGTCCGTCGCTGGGCGAAACCAGCGGCGTGGTCTGCCCACGCTGTAACGGTCAGGGCACCATTCGTGATGTCCGCTCAATGTCCCTGTCGATCATGCGCCTAATCGAAGAAGAGGCCATGAAAGAGCGCAGCGCGCAGATCCGCGCCATTCTGCCGGTGCCGGTGGCCACCTACCTGCTCAACGAAAAACGCAGCGTACTGGCCGATATCGAATCCCGCCAGGGCGTGCGCGTGGTGCTGCTGCCCAACCCGGACATGGACACGCCGCACTACGACGTTCAGCGTCTGCGCGACGACCATCTTGACGAAGACGACAGCCAGACGCTGTCGAGCTTCGAGCTGTCCACCGACACCGACGTGGGCAAAGAGCCCGACCCAAGCTTTGTACCCCCGGCCCAGCGCGCTGAAGCTGCGGTTAAAAGCGTTGCCCACAACGCACCGGCGCCGGCGTCACTGCAGAACGACCCGGTCCCGCAGGGCGCTGCACAAACCAGCAGCGCCGGCGATGCCAGCATGCTGGGGCGCTTCATGCGCGGCTTTGCCAAGCTGCTGGGCAGCGACGAGCAGCGCTCTGCGCCTGCCGAATCGGCCAAGCCCACCAAGCCCGCACCGGAGCCCGCCGCACCGCGCAAAACCGCCGAGCAGCGGCCTGCCCCCGCACGTAAGGAAACGCCGCCAAACCGCGAGCGCGATGCCGAGCGTGAGGAAAGCAGCGCCAAAAATACCCAGCGGAATAACGCGTCACGCAGTGCCGGCAACGACAACGCCGATAAAGACAAGCGAAACGGCCCCAGCCGGACCCGCAACCGTCGCCGCCATCCTCAGCAGGACGACGCTAGCACCGGTCAGGACAGCGCCAGCAAGCCCGGCCGTCAGAAAGACGCCACGCCGGGTTCGGCGAAAGACAGCGACAGCGAAACCACCGGCAAAAGTGCACCTGCCAAGGCTCGCCGCGATTCCAACCGGGACGCGCCGCGCAGCGCAAAAGCCGACACCGATCAGGTGCAGGATAACGCCGGCGCCGAGGCCCCTGCCGCCAAGCAGGATGACGGCAAGCCCAAGCGCACGCGTAACAATCCCCGTCAGCGCACGCGCAAGCAGGCGATCAACCCTGCTGCTGAAGCCGAACAGCTGAAGCTTCAGGCCGAGGCCGCCGAAGCGCCCAGCGAAGACGCGCAGACGCCTGACCAGAACGCAAGCCCGTCTAGCGACACCCGTGCCGACAACGCACCGGCGACTCAAGAGCAAGCCGCTCAGCCGACGTCTCCTGCCGCTGCGGAGAGCACCGAGACGCCTGAAGACAGCAACACCCAGGCCGATGCGGCGCAACCGGTCAGTAGCGCTACAGACGATGATAGCAGCGACGAAGCCGCAACGACCGCCGAGCACCCCGTCGCCGAAGCGGCCAAAGCGCGCAAGTCGACGCACCAGCGTCGTCAGTCCAAGAAGGCGCCGCGTCAGGCTGCGGACACAGCATCGCCGACTGACGATGACGCAGGCCAGACGGCTCAGGCAACCGCTGAGACGTCCACTCAGGAGGAAGCCAAAACGGCCGACGCCACGACGGACACCAAGGCAGCAGAAACCCCTGCCGCGGCGTCTTCAGAGGAAGCAGCGTCGCCTTCAGCTTCTACCCAGGCGCCGCAGGAAGACGACAAGCCGTCGGCGGATCAGGACGCCGGTGATGCCAAGCCGCAGGTGGATACGCCTGCCGCGACGGCGCCTGAAACAGCAGACGACGTGACCGCCCCGGCAGATGCAGGCGAAGCGAAAGCCGATGCCGATGCCGATGCCGATGCCAACAAGCCTGCGGTGACAGAAGCAGCGCCAACGCCTGCCACAAGCGAGGCGCCAACTGACGCACCGGCAGCAACGCCTCAAGCCAGCGACGATCACGACGCGGCGGTAAAGGCACCGGCAATTGCCGAGCCGGCTGACGCAGAGGCCGCAGCGCCCACCGCCGAAGCCACGCCGGAAACGCCCGCCGAGCCAGCCGCAACGCCTGAAGAGGCGCAACCTGCAGCGTCAACGGGTGACGCGGCAGCCGACGAGTCGGTCAAACCGCGCCGTCGTCGCAGCCGCGCGCACAATGACCCCCGCGAACGGCGCAAGCAGCAGGCCCAGGACGCGAGCTCCGATTGATCGCTGACTCGCCCTGAAACGAAAACGCCCCGCTTAAAGCGGGGCGTTTTTTTGCCTGGCAAGCATCGACGCTTACGTCTCTATCAGACGCGGCTCCGGGGTCAGCGTTACCCCAAAGCGAGCGGCCACCTCCGCCGCGACCGTATCGGCCAGCGCCAGCAGACCCTGGCGATTGCCGCCACCAAAATGCACCAGCACCAGCGCCTGACGCTCGTGAACCCCAAAGGCGCCCTGACGAAAGCCTTTCAGCCCGCACTGGTCGATGAGCCAGCCCGCCGCAAGTTTTGTCAGCCCGTTGCCCTGGGGAAAACACGGCATAGCGGGGTAGCGCTCGCGCAACTCACTCGCCTGTTGATCCGGCACAAAAGGATTCTTGAAAAAACTGCCCGCATTGGCCAGTTGATCTGGGTCGGGGAGCTTTTCACGGCGCACCGCACACACCGCCTTGGCCACTGCCAGCGGCGTGGGAGATGCTGGCACCCGCGACGCCAGATCGCCGTAGTCCAGCTTGGCCTTGGGTTGGCGCGAGAGGCGCAGCTGCAACCGGGTAATCACGACGCTGTCGGCAAGCTCACCTTTGAAGATGCTGTCACGGTAGCCAAACCGGCAGGCATCGCGGCTTAACCAGCGCGCCTCACCGGTGGCCCGCTCAACCACCTGCACCCCCGCCAAGCGGTCGGCTAGCTCAACGCCGTACGCGCCGATATTCTGCACCGGCGCGGCGCCGCAATCGCCGGGAATCAGGGCGAGGTTTTCGGTGCCCCACAGGCCGGCGTAGGCCAACGCCATGACCAATGAGTGCCAATTAACCCCAGCGCCCACGTGGGCTACCAGCTCATGCGCATCCGCTTCCAGCCACCACTGGTTGAGGGCCGGTCGGATGACGATGCCGCTCAGCATTTCGGGCAGCAGCACATTGCTGCCACCGCCGAGCAGCGTTATCGGCCAGCCTTCACGGCGGGCCACGGCGAGCACCTGCTGCAACTGGGCCAATGTGCGCGGCGCGGTATAACGTTCGGCCACGCACGGCAGACGCAGGGTGTTGGCATGACGCAGGTCTACCCCACGCTGTACGACACACGCCGCCACCTCAACGGCCACGCTTGAGGTGATCGACCAGTCCATCAGCCGCCGCTTCCAGCAGGTTCAGGACGTCTTCAAAGCCGTCATCGCCGCCGTAATACGGATCTGGCACTTCACGTTCGGGCACGTCGGCAAAGTCGAGCAACAACCCGACATGCGCCCTGGCCTGCTCGGGCTTCATGGCCAGCATGGCGCGCAGATTATCGTCATCCATCCCCAGCACATAGTCATAATCCATGAAATCCTGAGGCACCAGTTGGCGCGCCCTTAGGCCACTGATATCGATGCCCCGCTGCCTGGCCGCCGCCTGCGCGCGCGGATCGGGCGCTTTACCCAGGTGCCAGCGCCCAACCCCACAGGAATCGACCTCCACACGGTCTTGCCATCCGGCGCGTGCCAAGGCACGGCGGAATACGCCTTCCGCGGTCGGCGAGCGACAGATATTACCCAGGCAAACAAACAACACCTTCACGACTCACTCCTTCTGCGATGCTGACGACAATAGCGCGCGTACCCGGTCGAGATCCTCGGCCGTATCGACCCCTGCCGGATTGACCTCACAGGCCAGGGCGACCTGGATGACGTGGCCATTCTGCAGCGCGCGCAGCTGCTCAAGCTGCTCCAACTGCTCAAGGCTCGAGGCCGGCCAATCGCAGTAAGCGTGAAGAAAACTCACCCGATAGGCGTAAAGGCCAATATGGCGTAGCCACGCATCGGTGCCCAGCAGCACAGGCGGAGCGGAAAACTGCTCACGATCCCAGGGAATCGGCGCCCGCGAGAAGTACAGCGCACGCCCTTGAAACGACCGCACGACTTTTACCACGTTGGGATTGAACAGCGCGTCGACATCCGTGATCGGCTCTGCGAGCGTGGCGATAGACGCCTCGTCATCGTCTGCCAGCCGTTTGGCCACCTGATCGATCAGCGCCGGAGGAATCAATGGCTCATCGCCCTGGACATTGACCACCAGTTCGGCCTCGTCGAGCGCCAACTGATCGGCAACCTCGGCTAGCCGATCGGTGCCGGACGCATGGTCCTGGCGCGTCATTACCACCTCGGCCCCGTAGGGCTTGAGGGCGGCTTGAATACGCGCGTCGTCGGTGGCCACCACCACCCGGCTGGCCCCGCTCTGACAGGCACGCCGCCAGACGTGGGCGATCATCGGTTCGCCGGCGATGTCGAGCAGTGGCTTGCCCGGCAGTCGGCTCGATCCATAGCGCGCGGGGATCACCACGGTAAACGCCAAGCTCATTCAGGCCTCTCCTGTGCGCCCCGGTGAGGGTGGCAGTTTTTCGTCGACATCCAGGGGGCGCGCGGCTTCGGGCAGCATGACCGGGATCCCCTCCTCGATCGGGTAGGCCAGGCCGTCGTAAACACAATGCAGCTCCTGGGCCTCGCGGTCGTATTTCAGCTTGCCCTGACACAGCGGGCAGACCAACATCGCCAGCAGTTCCTTATCCATGAGAGTTTCTCCTACCGCAGGTAAGCGCTGACAGTTTGCCTGTCAGCCAATGCTCAAAATCAGGTGGAAGCGACGCTTCCACATCGAGGACCCAGCTATCGGGCGGGGCAAATGCCTGGCATTTCACGGCATCCTTGGCCGTCATCACCAGCGGACGCCCGTGCAGCGGCCTCAGCAGCGTCTCGGTAAGCGGCTGATGGTCCGCCAACGGGTGCCATTCCCCCACCACCCCGAGCGACGCCAACGTGGCAAAGAAACGCCCGGGATTGCCGATGGCGGCCAGGCCATTAACCGGCCCGCTAAACGGCAGCGGCGCAAGCGGGAAATGCTGGCCATCGCTCAGGCGTCGCCAGCCGGCGGGCACAAGGCGCATGGTAACGGTCTCCACCGGCAGCGGGGCGCCGGTATCGCCATTGACGATCACGGCATCAACGCTATTCAGGCGGCTCGGCGACTCGCGTAACGGGCCTGCCGGCAGGCAGTCGCCATTGCCCAACCCGCGGGCGCCATCGATCACCACCAGTTCAATATCGCGCGCCAGGGCAAGGTGCTGCAAGCCATCGTCGCTGATAATCACGTTGCAGCCGGCTGCCACCAGCGCCGCCGCGCCGCGCCCTCGCTGCGGGTCAACCACCACCGGCAAGCCGGTTTGCTGGGCGAGCATCAGCGGCTCATCACCGCTTTCCTCTACCGGGGTGGTCGTGGTCACCCGCAGCGGGTGATGTTGGGTACGCCCGCCATAACCACGGGACACAATGCCCGGCGACCATCCCTGGGCCGCCAGCCGGCGCCCAAGCCAGGCCACCAACGGCGACTTGCCGGTACCGCCCAGGGTAATATTGCCAACGACAATCACCGGAACGCCCGCGCGCCAGACGGGGCGCTTGCCCCGTTCAAACTGGCTCGCCCGGCGCTGCATCAGCCATTGATAAAGCCGACTCAGCGGCCGCAGCGGCCACAGCCAGCGACTGCCCTGGTAGGCGCCGGCCAGCCAGCGGTCGGCTAGGCTCACTGCGGCTCCTGAAACTGCAGCTGATGCAGCGCGGCGTAAGCACCGCCGGCCGCCAACAGCGTTTTATGGCTGCCCTGCTCGATGATTCGCCCCTGGTCCATCACGATGATCCGGTCGGCGCGTTCGATGGTCGACAGGCGATGGGCGATCACCAGGGTCGTGCGCCCCTGGCAAACGTCTTCGAGGGCCTTCTGAATATAGCGCTCTGATTCGGTATCTAGCGCCGAGGTTGCCTCGTCCAGAATCAACAGCGGGGCATCCTTGAAGATCGCCCGGGCAATGGCCAGGCGCTGGCGTTGGCCGCCTGACAGCATCACCCCGTTCTCACCGACGACCGTGGCATAGCCCTGGGGCAGCTGATCGATAAATTCATCGGCGTAGGCGGCCTCAGCCGCCGCCTTGACGGCGTCAGGGTCGGGGTTGTCGATGCCATAGGCAATGTTGTCGGTGATGGTGGCATTGAACAGCGTCACCTGCTGGGACACCAGCGCCATTTGCTGGCGTAAGGGGCGCAGGGCGTACTCTTCAAGGGCCACATCATCGACGGTAATACGCCCTTCACTGGGATGGTAGAAACGCGGTAGCAAGCTCACCAGGGTCGACTTGCCGCTACCGGAGCGTCCCACAATGGCGACCATTTCACCGGGCGCCACTTCCAGGTTGATATCGCGAAGCACATAGGGTTGATCGTCGTCATAACGGAAACTGACGTTTTCAAGCTTGACGCTCCCCGCCAGCCGCTCGACGCTGTAAGTGCCGTTATCATTTTCCGGGGCCACGTCCATCAGGCCGAACAGCTCTGAGGCCGCAGCGATGCCTTTTTGTATTTCGCTGTTGATTTCCGTGAGCTGTCGAACCGGCTTGACCATCAGCGCCGCGGCGGTAATGAAGGCAACGAATTCCCCCGGCGTCATGCTCGCCATCAAGGCAGGCGCCATGGCCAACCAGACCAGGATGGCCATGGAAATCGCCACCAGAATCAAGATGACCGGCGAGCTGATGGCGCGGGTCATGGCTTCCTTCATGCTTTGGCGGCGGTTTTCTTCGCTGACGCGCTCAAAGCGCTGCCGCTCGTAGGCCTCGGCACCGTGAGTGCGTACGACGCGGTGCCCGGATAGCGCCTCGGAGGCCACATGGGTGACGTCCCCCATGGAATGCTGGATACGCTTGGAAAGCCGCCGGAAACGCTTGCTGGCATAGCTGACCACGCCCGCGATAACCGGGGTAACCCCCAGGAACAGCAGCGTCAGCAGCCAGTTGGTCCAGAACAAGTAGCCCAACAGACCAATCACGAAGAGCCCTTCGCGCAGCAGAATCGTGAAGGCCTTGGTCGCCGCTCCGGCAACCTGCTCCACGTGATAGGTGACCCGCGATACCAGGTGACCGCTCGAATGGTGGTCAAAAAACTTGCCGGGCAGGTGGAGCATGTGGGCAAACACATCGCAGCGCAGGGTATGAATGACATAGCGCCCGACGTAAGACATGAAATAGGTGCTCAGAAAGGTGCCGATGCCCCGTGCAGTAAACATGATAATCACGAACATGGGTAGAAATAGCCGGAAAGAGGCGTCGGGATTTTGAATGCCGTCAATCAGTCGCTTCATCATCTCCGCCAGCGCCGTGCTTGACGCGGCATAAACGACAAACCCCACCAGCGCCAGGCTAAAGGCACGCCAGTGCGGCTTCACATAACTCAATAAACGTTTATAGAGGACCCAGCCTGATTCAGTCACACGAGCTCCTAAGCGTTAGCGTGCAGTGGGGAAATTCTACCTGATGGCGCGCGGCATCAACACCGCTGTCGCGGCTTGAACGCCTGACGTAGGGTTTTTATTTCAGGCGCTGCCCCAGGCGAGAGCCGCAGTTGAATAGCGCCGTCTTGCGCGGTGTTCCATAAACAACTGCCCTGCTCGCGGAAACGCCGCACCACCGTGTCGTTTGGATGGCCGAAGGGGTTATCACGTCCGGCGCTAAAAATGACATGCCTGGGGTCGACCGCGCGCACGAACTGAAGCCCTGAACTCGAGGCACTGCCGTGATGGCCGGCCACCAACGCCGTCACCGGTGACGCCAGATCGCCCACCAAACGACGTTCGACCTGACGCCCCACATCCCCGGTAATCACCACGCGCTGCTCTCCGGCATCGATGACCAGCACACACGACCGGTCATTGGCTGACGCCTCGGCTTGCTCGGCATTGGGCCACAACACCTCATAGCTGACACCGTCTCGCTGCCATCGGTCGCCCCGTTCGCAGGGGTTGCTCGGCACGGCGAGCGGTTCGCTTAACGGCGCGCGCCATTCGCCCACCCGATGCTGGTCACGCAGCGCCTGCACACCGCCGGCATGATCGCTGTCCCCGTGGCTCACCACGACGCGGTCGAAATACTGCCCGGGCGGCCATAAGGTTTCGAGGGGCATGAACCCTGAGCGATAGCGCGGCCCCGTGTCCACCAGCATGCGGTAATCGGCACTGCGCAGCTCCACCAACTGTCCCTGGCCCACATCGTAGACGGTAATGAGGAGCTCCCCCTCTGCTGAGCGTGGCGACGCAGGCCAGAAAGGCACCACGATGACCGCGACAAGCACACCACGCCTCAACCAGGCGGCCATGCCCGGCAACCCCCAGCTCAGTGCGGTGATGCACAGGCCTAACGCCCAGGGCAGATGCAGGTAACGGGGCGGCTCCCACTGAGGCCAGTGAACCACGGCGTATTCCAGCGCGGTATAGAAGACCTCCAATCCCTGCTCGAATAGCCACCACACAGCCGTCGACGCGAAAGGCAGAGGTGTCAGCAACCAACCCAGCAGTGCCAGGGGCACCATCACCAGACTCATGAAGGGCACCGCGATGAGATTGATCAGCGGGGCTGCCGGGGCCACACGACCAAACGCGATCAACACCGCGGCGGCCATCAACGGCGCCAGCAACAGCTGCGAGCGCAGCAATGCCCACCCCCATCCGCGCAGCCCTTGCGGCCGGGGCCTGCCTTGCCAAATGATGATCAGCCAGGCCACGGCGAGAAACGACAGCCACAGCCCCGGCCGCCACAGGGCCACGGGGTCCAGGATCAGCACGGCGGCCAGCGCCAGCCACCACCCTTGCCAGGGCCCGGGGGCATGACGCCCGCTCATCACCCAGAGCCCGACCACGGTCATGATCATGGCCCGCATCGCGGGCGGCGCCATCCCCGCGAGTAACGCATAGCCTAGCGCCGCCACGCCGGAAAGCCACCAGGGCCATGTCTGCAGCCGCCAGTTGCCTGGGCTCACCCAGCGGGCTGCCTGACGGGCAATCAGCAAGGTAAACGACGCCACCAGCCCCACGTGCAGACCGGATATTACCACCAGATGGGTCGTGCCACTGGCGTTGAGCAGTTCCCAGTCATCCTGGACAAGCTGATCGCCGAGACCAAGCGTCAGCGCCGCCAGCCAGCGTTTTGTACGCGGCGCCAGGGAGTGATCGTCAAGGCGGGCGTGCGCCTGCTGGCGAAGCGAAAACGGTGCTGCGCTCAACCGCTCGGGAGGAGGTTCCTGGCGTACATAGCCGGTGGCGTGGATGCCCTCGCGCCACAGCCAGTGGGCAAAATCGAAAGAACCGGGGTTCATGAAGCCATTAGGCGGGCGCAAGCGCAGCGTCATCTGCCAGCGCTCGCCGGGCTGAGGTGACACGTCATCAAAGGCGTAAGCGCTGACGCGAACCCGTTCAAGGCCGTTGCAATCCGGTCGCCTGGCAGGCGCCTCACAGCGCTGTACGTCCAACAGGAGGCGCATGCCATCGTTAACTTGCTGGGTCTCGGTCACCCGTCCCTCGACACGCACATCCTCACCGGAAAGCCCCAAGGGTAACTGGTCCGCCCACTGCGACTGAACCGCCACCAATCCCCAGCAGGCCATCACCCACCAGAGACAATACCGACCACCCACGACGGCCAACAGCAGCAGCGTGATGCCAAGCAGCGTCGCCAGCTGCAGCGTGTTCCCGCCTGGCCCCAGCCAACCACCGAGCGCCCCTCCCGCCATCACCGATATGGCGGCGGGCATGGCAAGCCCAACTCGCATAATGCCCTCCCTGGCAAGCGTGCATCACCCCACCATAGCCGAAACCCTGCGCCTCATGGATAATGGGCCGCATTTATAGGCAAGAGTGTCTGACATGCCTCGCCGGTTTTTCCAGCGCTACATGCCCAAGCCCGATACGCTCAGGCGTCAGCGGTCGCTGCGTTTCATCGCACCGCTGATTGCCGACCCGGGCTTGTGGCAACTGACTCGACGCAGCGTCGCCAACGCCTTCAGCGTTGGCCTGTTCTGCGCTATGCTGCCGATTCCTTGCCAAATGGTCGCCGCCGCACTGGGCGCGCGCTTCAGTCGCTGCAACCTTGCCCTGGCCGCCGGCCTGGTCTGGATTACCAATCCTCTAACCATGCCGCTGGTTTTTTACGGCAATTATCGGCTAGGCAGCCTGCTATTGGACACCCCGCTCCGTGAAGCCCCTTCGCGCATCTCCACGCGCTGGCTCGCGGAACAAATGCACGACATCATGCCGGCCCTGCTGCTCGGCTCACTGGTATCGGCGCTGGCACTCGCGCTGATTGGTAACGTGGCCGTGCGTCTGATCTGGCGCTGGCACGTTTCCCATCACTGGAAGCGCCGCCGCCAACAACGTCGGCTGCGGCGCGCCCGCGTTGAAGCGGAGTTCGACGACTAGGACTGCTCGACAAGCTTGCCCGCGTCCAGCTTCATGACCCTGTCCTGATGGGCCGCAAGGCCGACATCGTGGGTCACGATCACGAACGCACAGGCGCTTTCCTTGGCCAGTTCGTCCATTAACGCAAGGATCGTGGCGGCCGTCGTCTGGTCCAGATTACCGGTGGGTTCATCCATCAGCACCAGGCTTGGATCGGTTACCAGGGCGCGGGCAATCGCCACCCGCTGACGCTCCCCGCCGGATAGTTCGCCTGGCTTGTGGTCTGCCCTGTCCTGCATGCCTACCCGCGTCATAATCTGCATGGCACGTTGCTCGGCGGTTTTCTTCGCCTGGCCGCGAATGATCAGCGGTAGCGCAGCGTTTTCAAGGGCCGTGAACTCCGCCAGCAAATGGTGAAACTGGTAAACAAAACCGATGTAGCGGTTGCGAAACTTGCCCAGTGCGGCCTCTTTCAAGCCCGACAGAGGCTGGTCGGCGATCACCACACTCCCGCCAGTGGGATTATCCAGCCCGCCCAGCAGGTTAAGTAGCGTGGTCTTGCCCGACCCAGAGGTACCCACGATGGCTACGCGCTCGCCGGCGCGCACCTCCAGGTCCAGCGCATCAAGCACGGTTAAATCATGCGGGCCTTCACTGTAGGTGCGGGTAAGCGACTCGCAACGCAGCATGACGGGGGCATTGGTCGATGTCGTCTCAGACATGTTGGCATCCTTATTCATAGCGCAGCACATCCGCAGGCTGGACACGCGCCGCTCGCCAGGCCGGATATAGCGTCGACAGGAACGTCAAACCAAACGCGGCCAGCACGATATTGCGAACATCTTCAAAGTGTAAACGCGACGGCAAATCACTGATGAAATACACCCCGGCGTCGAGGAACTTGATATTCATCGCACTCTCAACCCAGGCGATCAGGTCGGAAATCGTCAGCGCCAGGAGCACCCCGGCGGCCACCCCAACGGCAATGCCAATCAGGCCGATGGCCAGCCCCTGAACGATAAAGATGCCCATGATCGAGCGCGGCGTGGCACCGATGGTGCGTAATATCGCGATATCGGCGCGCTTGTCGGTGACCACCATCACCAGGGTCGACACGATATTGAAGGCGGCAACGGCAATGATCACCGTCAGCAACAGCGCGATCATGCGCTTTTCCATCTGAATCGCCTGGAAAAGGTTGCCCTGGGAGTAGGTCCAGTCGCTACCGCGATAGCCAGGACCCAGCTCATTGAGAATGTCCTGCGTCTCACTGCCGGCGACAAACAGATCATCCAGCTCGAGGCGTAGCCCGCCGACGGCGTCACCGAGACGCCCCAACTTCTGCATGTCTTCGATATTGGCGTAGGCAAGCGTCGCGTCAAGATCGGCCCCGACGCTGAAGATACCGCTGACGGTAAAGCGCTTCAGACGCGGAAACACACCCGCTGGAGTAATCGACGCTTCGGGAACGAGCAGGGTGACGCGATCCCCCACATCAACCCCCAGCCGCCTGGCAAGCATTGATCCCAGCACCACGTTCCACTCGCCGGGCACCAGATCGGCGAGTTCGCCCTGCTGCATGTGCTCGCCGATGATCGATACGTTATCTTCCCACTCGGGGTTGATGCCGTTAACCATGGCCCCTTCGTTGTTACCGCCAACGGAAAACATGCCCTGCTGTTCGACGAACGGGGCCGCGCCTTCCACGCGGTCACGCTCCATCAGTTCTTCGGCCAGCGACTGCCACTCCACCATGCCCTCCCGGGCTTCAATTTTGGCGTGGGGCACCATGCCCAGAATGCGGGTACGCAACTCATGGTCAAAGCCGTTCATGACCGAAAGCACAAGAATCAGTACCGCCACCCCCAGCATCAGTCCCAGCATGGAGGTCAGTGATATGAACGAAATAAAATGATTTCGGCGTTTAGCGCGCACGTAGCGCAGCCCCACCAAAAAAGGCAAACGATCAAGCATGGCGTCATTCCTTATAAGTCAGCGCTCATGGTACGGTTTTTTTAGCATCGCTGCATGTGTAAACGGGCTTTAGAGACACATCCACCGCCAGCGTTCCCTCGTGTTTATCAGTACTTGCAACTTTTACTGCCAGCCCCTACATTGCGCCGATTCGCCCACTCCTTTTTATCTTCGCTGCGAGCGGCTTTACGTTGACTACCCCGACCTACCGTTTATTGCCCGAGTGGCATCCACAAGACGGCATTCAAATGACCTGGCCGCGCCCGGATGGCGACTGGCAGCCGCTCCTGGCCTGCATTGAGGCCACCCTGGAGCGCATCATCATCGCCGTGACACGCATCCAACGCGTGCTAATCAGCGTGCCCGACGATGCCACGCGTACGCGGCTGGCAGCCACTTTCCATGCCTACGGCGTGCCCGAGCGACAGTTAGTGTTTTGTGTGGCGCCCACCGACGATACCTGGGCGCGCGATCACGGGCCCATCACCGTCGCCGATAAGGACGGGCAGCTGCAACTGCTGAATTACACTTTTACCGGCTGGGGCGGTAAATTTCCTGCCGAGCATGATAACCAATTAACCCAGCGGCTTGCCGACGCTGGGGTCTGGAACTGCCCGGTCAGCTCCCGCACGCTGGTACTGGAAGGCGGCGCCATCGAGACAGACGGCAACGGCACCTTGCTGACCACCGAGGCCTGCCTGCTGAACCCCAATCGCAATCCGCAGCTCACACGTAGCGCCCTGGAAGCACAGCTTGAGGCAGACCTGGGGGTTGATCGCGTGCTATGGCTGGCCAACGGGCACCTAGAAGGCGACGACACCGACAGCCACGTTGATACCCTGGCGCGCTTTTGCGACCCCGCGACCATTGCCTATGTTCGCTGCGACGATCCTAAGGATCCGCATTTCGACGCGCTGCGCGCGATGGAGCAGGAGCTGCAGGCGTTTCGTCAGCGCGACGGCGCGCCCTACCGGCTTATTCCGCTGCCCTGGCCCAACGCCTGCCATGCCCCGGACGACGGCCGCCGCCTGCCCGCGACCTACGCCAATTTCTTGATCATCAACCAAGCGGTACTGGTGCCCACCTACGGCGACCCGGCGGACCTTGTCGCTCTTCAGGCGCTGACCGAGGCATTTCCCGAGCATACCCTCATTCCCATCGAGTGCACTCACGTCATTCGCCAGCACGGCAGCCTGCATTGCTTGACCATGCAGCTTCCACGAGGCACGCTCGCCGCTCACCCGACCGATAGGGAGTCGTCATGCAACGTCTGTTGACCGTTGGCGTCGTCCAACAGCCGGCCTGGCCGGATAAAGCAAGCAGCCTGGCCGCCAGCGAGGCGGGCATCCGCGATGCCGTCAAACAGGGCGCGCAGCTGGTATTGCTGCAGGAACTGCATGCCACGCACTACTTCTGCCAATACGAAGACCCCGCCGTGTTTGATCTGGCCGAGCCGCTGGACGGCCCCACCGGCCAACGGCTGGCCGAACTGGCAAGGGAGCTGGACATTGTGCTGGTCGGCTCGCTGTTTGAACGCCGCGCGGCCGGACTCTATCACAATACCGCGGTGGTCTATGACCGCGCCAAGGGCCGGGTGGGGCACTACCGCAAAATGCATATCCCCGACGATCCCGGGTTTTACGAGAAATTCTATTTCACGCCCGGCGATCACGATGCTGCGCGAAACGAAGGCTTCACCCCCATCGATACGTCGTTGGGCCGCCTGGGCGTGCTGGTTTGCTGGGACCAATGGTACCCCGAAGCCGCGCGGCTGATGGCCCTGGCCGGCGCCGAGCTACTGCTCTACCCCACCGCTATTGGCTGGGACCCCAACGATGACGATGCTGAGAAGGCCCGCCAACAGGACGCCTGGACGCTTATCCAACGCGCTCACGGCGTCGCCAATGGTGTGCCTGTGATCGTGGCCAACCGCGTGGGCTTCGAGGCTGACGCCTCCGCTACCGGCGACGGCATTCAGTTCTGGGGAGGCAGCTTTGTGTGCGGCCCTCAGGGAGAACTCCTGGCGCAAGCCGACGAGACGCCGCAGCAGCTGGTGGTCGACATCGACATGGCGCGCAGCGAAAACACCCGGCGTATCTGGCCCTATCTGCGCGATCGGCGCATTGATGCGTACGGGGAATTGACCCGGCGCTTCAGGGATTAGGTGCGTTTCAGCCTAGCCAACAACGCAAAACGCCTGCCCGGTTAGCCGGACAGGCGTTTTTTATCGGTGCGCTACTTCCAGAAATCGCGAATGGAGGCAATGCCCTGCGCGCCGACCGCGCGGGCGTGGTTGGCGTCAAAGCGGGTCATGCCGCCCAGGGCAAACACCGGCATGCCAGCGCGCTCCACCCACTGCTGGAAGTCATGCCAGCCAATGGGGGCGACTTCAGGGTGCGACGGTGTCGTGCGCAGGGGCGACAGCGAAACAAAATCACAGCCAAGGGTAGCGGCCTTGGCGAGCTGCTTGGGGTCGTGCGTCGAGGCTGACAGCCACTTGTTTTCCGCGATCGGCCGACGCTCCAGCTGCATGAGTCGCTCGCTGGTCAGATGAATACCGTCGGCATCCACCTGGTCGAGCAACGCGGGCTCACCGTTGAGCAGCAATCGCGCACCGACCTCGCGACACAGCGTCAGCGCGCGCTGCGCCCTGGCCACGTAAGCCTCGGGGGTCAGCTGCTTGGCACGCAGCTGAACCAGCCGGATGTTATCCTCGTTCAGCGCCCGGGTCAGCCGTGCGTCAAAACGGGATTCGTCGGCCTCTTCGCCGGTGATCAGGTATTCGGTGGGCAACATGACGGCACGCAGGATGGGCAAATTCGCCGCCGGGAACGGGTAGTTGACCAGTTCTTCCATGGGCACCCAGCGCACCGCCTGGCCTTCACGACCAAACGGCTCACCGGCAAACGCATGAACCTGCCAGACGTCCAGCAGTATGTGCTTGTCAGAATACTCGTGATGCACGCGAATCAATGGTTGCGCGCGCACGATTTCAACGCCCAGCTCTTCGTGCAGTTCGCGCTTCAGGCCTTCCAGCCCGGTTTCGTAGGGGGCCAGCTTGCCGCCGGGAAACTCCCATAGCCCGCCGTGATCCACGTTGGAAGGCCGCCTGGCAATCAAGACTTGCCGCTTGTCAGCGCTGATAATGGCAGCCGCTGCCACATGAACCCGTCGTTTAACCATTACATTCATTACGTCTTTATCCACTGTGTGCACACCCGCTGAGCAATTGCGGTTGGTGTTATATCGCTACGTTAACGCTACCTTTGACGGCCAGGCACCCAACCCGGCCAACACTGGCTAGCTACGATAATCAGCGTTGATCGATACATAGTCATGGGAAAGATCCGAGGTCCACACGGTGGCCGCGTCGTCTCCCCGCCCCAAACTGATGCGGATCGTAATTTCGTCTTCGGCCATCACCTTGCTGCCGGCCGCTTCGGTGTACCCTTTTGCCCGTCCGCCGTCTTCCACCAGGCGGACGTCGCCTAACTCGATCGTTACCCTGTGGACGTCAAACGCGTCCACCGGTGCCCGCCCCACCGCGGCAAGGATGCGTCCCCAGTTGGCGTCCGAGGCGTATAGCGCGGTCTTGACCAGCGGCGAATGCGCCACGGTAAAGGCAACATCGAGGGCTTCCTGGCGCGATCGCGCCTGCTCGACCTGCAGGGTGACAAACTTGGTCGCGCCTTCACCATCTCGGATAATGGACTGCGCAAGCTCCGTCATCACCCGCTGCAGGGCATTGCGGAAGATATCGATCTGCGCCTCGCTTTCAACCCGCACGCCGGTACCGGTTGCCGCCAGCATACAGGCATCGTTGGTCGAGGTATCGCTATCCACGGTAATGCAGTTGAAGGAACGGTCGACCGTTTCGCGCAGCAATCGCTCGAGCAAGGACTGCTCGATGGCGGCATCGGTCACCACAAAGCCCAGCATGGTGGCCATGTCGGGTTTGATCATCCCCGACCCCTTGGCGATGCCGTTGATCACGACCTCGTGCTCCCCCATCGCCACGCGCACACTCGCCCCCTTGGGGCGCGTGTCCGTGGTCAGGATACCCTCGGCGGCGTGCTGCCAGGCCTGGCTATCATCCGACCGGCTGGCAAACGCCTCGGGGATACCGTCGAGTAGCTTCGCCATGGGCATCGGCTCGCCGATCACGCCGGTCGAAAACGGCAGCACCGCGACGTCGTTAACGCCCGCCTGTTGGGCCAGCGCCGCACAGCTTTGCAGTGCGTCCTGGTTACCGGTTTCCCCCGTGCCGGCATTGGCATTGCCGGTGTTGATCAGCCAGTAGCGAGGGCCACTATCCGCTTCGGCGGCACGCTTCAGGTGCGCCTTGGCTACCACCACCGGGGCGGCACAAAAGGCGTTACGGGTAAACACGCCCGCCACCGTCGACGTCTCGGGCAGTTCAATCACCACGACATCACGACGGTGCGGCTTTTTGATGCCCGCCATGGCCGTGCCCAGACGCACCCCCTCAAGGGGCGGCATCGTGGGAAAGGGCATTTCTCCTACCGCCATGTAGTTCTCCTAGGACGTGGCATATTCACTTAATCAAGTTTACCGCAGCACTGCTTGTATTTTTTGCCCGAGCCGCACGGACACGGATCATTGCGGCCTACCTTGGGGCCTTCGCGGCGCACGGGGCGACCGTCAGCCCCTGGCGCTTCTGCGGCGGTGTCAGTGTCTGGAACCGGTGACGCCGCCGGATCGTCATGACGACTGTCCGCGGTGGCTTTTTCACGCTCCAGGGCCTCGCGGCGCTTTTTCTCAAGCGCCTCGACCTCTTCGGGCTGGCGTACCTGCACATGGCTGAGGATGCGTGTCACGTCAGCCTTGATGTTAGTCAGTAGCTGCTGAAAAAGCTCAAACGCTTCGCGCTTGTATTCCTGCTTGGGGTTCTTTTGTGCATAGCCACGCAGGTGGATGCCGCGACGCAGATGGTCCATGGATTGCAGGTGTTCCTTCCAGCGCGTGTCGAGCACCTGCAGCATGACCTGCTTTTCAAAGCGGCGGATGAGCGCCTCACCGGCGGCATCGATTTTAGCGGCATAGGCCTCACGGTGCATGGCATGCAGCCGTTCGCGCAGCTTCTCTTCATTAAAACGCTGGTCGGCTTCGGCCCATTCGACCACCGGCGCGTCCAGATTGAACTCGGTTTTCAGATGCGCTTCGAGGCCCGGCAGATCCCACTGCTCGGCCAGGCTCTGGGGCGGCACGAAGTCACTGATGGTACTGTCCATGACTTCTTCGTGGATGCCCTCGACGGCGTCGGCCACATTGTCGGCCGCCAGGATATCGTTACGCTGCTGATAAATGACCCGGCGCTGGTCGTTGGCCACATCATCGTATTCGAGTAGCTGCTTACGGATGTCGAAGTTGCGGCCTTCGACTTTCTTCTGCGCCCGCTCTACCGCGTTGGATACCATCTTGTGTTCGATGGCTTCGCCGCGTTCGAGCCCCAGCGCCTGCATCAGTCGCTTGACGCGGTCTGACCCAAACAGCCGCATCAGGCTATCTTCGAGCGACAAGAAGAAACGCGTCGAACCCGGGTCGCCCTGGCGCCCGGCACGGCCACGCAGCTGATTGTCAATGCGGCGCGATTCGTGGCGCTCAGAGCCGATCACATGCAAGCCGCCGGCGTCCAGCACGGCATCGTGGCGCTGTTGCCATTCCGCTTTTAGCGCGTCGATCTGCGCCTGACTGGGCTGCTGAAGTTTGGCCGCTTCGGCCTCCCAGTTACCGCCCAGCACGATATCGGTGCCACGGCCGGCCATGTTGGTCGCGATGGTGACCGCCCCGGGACGACCTGCCTGGGCAATGATCTCAGCTTCGCTCTGGTGCTGTTTGGCGTTGAGCACGTTAAACGCCAGATTGGCCTCACGCATCAGCCGCGCGATGTACTCTGACGTTTCGATCGACGCCGTACCCACCAGTACCGGACGGCCGGCTTCGGTCTGTTCCTTGACGTCCTGAATGATGGCTTCGTACTTTTCTTCCCCACTCAGGTAGACCAGATCATTGAGATCTTTACGCGTCAACGGACGGTTGGTGGGAATGACCACTACGTCAAGCCCATAGATCTGGCGGAACTCGAAGGCCTCGGTATCGGCAGTACCGGTCATCCCGGCAAGCTTTTCGTAAAGACGGAAATAATTCTGGAAGGTCGTCGACGCCAGGGTCTGGCTTTCACGCTGAACGGTAACGCCCTCTTTGGCTTCCACCGCCTGGTGAAGGCCTTCCGACCAGCGCCGGCCAGGCATTGAACGGCCAGTGTGTTCGTCGACGATGACCACCTGGTCGCCCGAGACCATATAGTCAACGTCACGGTGGTAGAGGTAGCGCGCACGCAATGCCGAATGCATGTGCTGGAGCAGGTTCAGATTCTGGGCGGCGTAGAGAGATTCTTCCTCTCCCAGCAGCCCTTCCTCGCGCATCAGCGCCTCGACCTTGTTATGCCCCTGCTCGGTCAGCTCGACCTGCTTCTGTTTCTCGTCCAGCAAGAAGTCACCGGTGACCGTTGCTTCTTCGTCGTCGGCCACTTCACCTTCCTCAAGCTGCTGCGACAGACGGTCGACCACCTTGTACAAGTCGGTGTTCTCATCGACGGCGCCTGAAATAATCAGCGGCGTGCGGGCTTCATCAATCAGGATCGAATCGACTTCATCGACGATCGCGTAGTGCAGGCCACGCTGGACTTTATCTTCCAGCGAAAAGGCCATGTTATCGCGCAGATAATCGAAGCCAAACTCGTTGTTGGTGCCATAGGTGATATCGCAGTGATAGGCATGGCGCTTTTCGGCACTGGTCTGGCCGGCAAAAATGACGCCGACGGTGAGGCCCAGAAATTCATACAGCGGACGCATCCACTCGGCATCACGGCGTGCCAGATAATCGTTCACGGTAACCACGTGCACGCCTTTGGCCGGCAACGCATTCAAATAGACGGCAAGCGTTGCCACCAGGGTTTTACCTTCACCGGTTTTCATCTCGGCGATACGACCGCGGTGCAGGGTGATCCCGCCCACCATCTGCACATCAAAGTGACGCATGCCCATGACACGTTTACTGGCCTCACGGACCATCGCAAAGGCAGACGGCAACAAATTATCCAGAGGCTCGCCGTCTTCCAACCGCTGGCGCAGAGTGGCCGTGGTGGCCTGAAGGTCGGCATCGCTTAGCGCTTCGAATTCACTTTCCAGCGCATTAACGTCCTGCACGCTTTTCAGCATGCGTTTAACGTCACGGTCATTTTTCGAACCGACGACTTTACGTAACAAATTATTGATCATGTAGTTTCCAACTCGCAGCGAGCGCCCTTGGTGGGGTCGCCCCGTTCCATAAATGATGAAGGTTGACTGAGGTGTCAGCGCTAACTAAAACGGGGATGGCACGGTGGACCGCGACGACTGAATACATCGTGTTCGGCAACGAGCACACTCACAAAGGAAGGGAACGCCACGCGCTGGCGCAACTGCCTGACGGGTTTCAGCACCACCCACCAGCGCCGCAGAATGCGTCGCCGGGTGGCCATCAGGCGAGTCCGAGCGCGCAATACCGAGGGCGCCCAAAAACACGCCACCACGCTACGCTCGCCACCCCTGAGCGCGTCAGCATAGGTCAGGTTGGTGGGCAACAAGCAGCCGACCAACAGCCCCGCCAGCCACCAGCGCGCCAGACCATGACGGCGCTGACGTCGCGGCAATACCGAGGCTATGTTTAACGCTGACGACATGCTGTGGACAAGCTCCTGAGCGTGTTAGGCTTTGATCACCGGGCGGACAACATGCCCCCGACACCACCGTGGCGTGGCGTAATAAGCGATACCTTAGGAATCAGGCGTATGAGTATAAAGGTTAAGCGATCTCAGGCACAGCCCATCAGCCGCTTGATGGGCAAGTCGGGCGATATTGGCAAGCTTATGCGTCTCTCGAAGCTGATCGATCAGGCGCAGCGGCATCTTCAGGCCCACCTGCCAGAAGAAATGCGCGAGCATATCTATGTGGGCGGGTTTCGCGACGGACGCCTAACGCTGATCAGCGGCCAGGCCCAATGGCTGACCTGGCTGCGCTACGAGCAGACTCGCTTGCTGGGGCTCATTCACCAGTTGCCGGGGTTCGAGGGTGTCACTGGGTTTACCTTCAAGGTGCGCCCCGTCCATCCCATCGTGGCGCCGAAGCGTAATACCCGCAGCCTGTCGGCAGATGCCGGTAAAACCCTGGCAGAATGCGCCCAAGACACCACTGACCCGGCACTAAAAAGCGCACTGGAACGGCTGGCCTCACACGCGCCTGACGAGTAAGCCCCTTCTCCAAGCTTGCACCATAACGCAAAACGCACCGCCGAAGCGGTGCGTTTTGAACGATAATGTCGTTCTCGGCAACTACGCCATGGCGGGCGCCGCGTAGGAAATTGGGGCAACGGCCTTTTCTTCTTCAAACGTGACGATTTCAAAGGCGTCCGGCTGGGCCATGAGTTCACGGCACAGCTGGTTGTTCAAGGCATGGCCTGATTTTACACCGCGGAACTCGCCAATCAGGCTGTAGCCCAGCTGGTAAAGATCGCCAATGGCGTCCAGAACCTTGTGCTTGACGAATTCATCTTCGTACCGCAGCCCGCCTTCATTGACGATCCGGTAGTCATCCACCACGATCGCGTTATCCAGACTACCGCCTAGCGCCAGATTATTGGAACGCAGGAACTCCAGATCTCGCATAAAGCCAAAGGTACGCGCCCTGGAGACTTCTTTCACGAACGAAGTGGTCGAGAAATCGATCAGCGCCGTTTGCTTCTGCTGGTCGAACACTGGATGATCGAAGTCGATAGCAAACGAAACCTTGAATCCCTGATGAGGAAGGAACGTCGCCTCTTTATCGTCTTCTGTCACGCTGACCGGCCGCTTGATACGGATAAATTTCTTGGCCGCTTCCTGTTCGAGAATTCCCGCCGATTGAATCAGGAAGACGAACGGGCTTGCACTGCCATCCATGATCGGCACTTCAGGTGCACTGACATCAACATACGCATTATCAATGCCCAACCCGGCAAACGCCGACATCAGATGCTCGACCGTCGCCACCTTGACGCCCTGATAGCTGAGCGCGGTGCACAGCTTGGTATCTTCGACAAGTTCTGCGCGCGCAGGCACATGGACCACTGGGTCTAGATCGGTTCTGACAAACACAATCCCCGTATTGGCGGGTGCCGGACGCAAAGCCAAATGAACTTTTTTCCCCGAGTGTAAACCCACTCCGGTGGCGCGAATGACATTTTGTAGGGTGCGTTGTCTGATCATGGGCAGTGGTAGAACTCTAATAACGGGGAAACCGCGAGGGATGAAAGTTATCAAACAGTGTTCACTGTAACAGCAAACGAGGGTTTTAACCAATAAAACTCTCGTTTGCTGAAAGCAGTGAACCTGCCTGCTGTTGCTTCAATCCGCTTGACGGCGTAGGAACGCTGGGATGTCAAGATAATCGTCGGCATCCGCAGTACGACGTTTTTCAGGGCGCGCAGGTGCGCTTTCGGCTGCTTCGGCACGGCTGTTCGCCTGCTGGCGCATGACGGTCGGCTGCTGCAGTTTGCGATAATCGGAAGAGGTATCAGCGGTACGACGAGCCGGTTCACGTGCCGCCGCTTTGGGCTGGCCACCGTCAAGACCTGCAGCCACAACCGTCACACGTAGCTCATCGGACATTTCCATGTCGATGGAGGTTCCCACCACGATGGTGGCTTCTTGAGAGGCAAATTCCTGAACCGTGGCGCCCACGTCGTTGAATTCGCCAATCGAGAGATCGGGACCGGCCGTGATATTGACCAGAATACCGCGGGCACCGTGCAGATCGATATCTTCCAGCAGCGGGCTGCGAATGGCTTTTTCAGCGGCTTCGCGGGCACGGTTTTCGCCAGTGGCACCGCCCGTACCCATCATCGCCATACCCATCTCTGACATTACCGTGCGCACGTCGGCAAAGTCGACGTTGATGATGCCTGGACTGGTGATCAGCTCGGCAATACCCTGTACCGCGCCCAGTAGCACATCGTTGGCCGCACTGAAGGCAGTCAACAAGGTCGCATTTTTACCCAGTACCGAGAGCAGCTTTTCATTGGGAATGGTAATGAGCGAGTCGACATGCTCGGAGAGCTCTTTCATGCCCTCTTCGGCCGCGCGCATCCGCTTGGGCCCTTCGAACGGGAAGGGACGCGTTACCACCGCGACCGTCAGAATGCCCAACTCCTTGGCCACCTGCGCGACCACGGGCGCACCGCCAGTGCCGGTGCCGCCGCCCATACCGGCGGTGATGAACACCATGTCAGCCCCGTTGAGAAGCTCGGCAATACGCTCCCGGTCTTCCATTGCGGCCTGACGGCCGACGTCGGGATTGGCACCCGCGCCAAGCCCCTTGGTGATCTCTCCCCCAAGCTGCAGGACCGTTTTAGCGGACACGCGTTTCAATGCCTGGGCATCGGTGTTGGCGCAGATGAACTCGACGCCTTCGATGTTGCTTTCGACCATGTGATTGACAGCGTTGCCGCCACCGCCGCCAACGCCAACCACTTTGATGACCGCACTGCTCGAGGGTGCGCTATCTACCAATTCGAACATAAGCCCCGTCTCCTGAACCGCGCTTGCGGCCCTGTCAGAAATTTCCTTTGAACCAGCCTTTGATTCTTGCCAGCGCTGCACTGCCATCCTTGACGTCACGCCGGGAGACGTCATTACGCCCCTTATGCACAGGGATGACTCCCTGTTGACTTTCTCGACCATGCCCATGGCGGGATTCCTGCAATGCATAATGCAGTAAACCGACGCCCGTTGCATAGATAGGATTACGTACCACGTCTGACAACCCTTTTACATTTTGCGGACACGCAATGCGAACCGGCATGTGAAAAATCTCTTCTGCCAGCTCGCTCACGCCTTCCATGCGTGACGTACCGCCAGTCAGTACCACACCCGCCGCGACCATATCCTCATAGCCGCTGCGCCGCAGCTCGTCCCTGACCAGCGTAAAAAGTTCTTCGTAGCGTGGTTCGACCACTTCGGCCAAAGCTTGTCGGGAAAGATCCCGTGCTGGCCGGTCGCCCACGCTCGGTACTTTGATCATTTCATCACTTGCCGCTAACTGGGTCAGCGCACAGGCGTATTTTACTTTAATTTCTTCGGCGTGCTGAGTCGGCGTGCGCAGCGCCATGGCGATGTCGTTAGTGACCTGATCACCGGCAATCGGAATCACTGCCGTGTGACGAATGGCCCCTTCGGTAAAGATGGCCATATCGGTGGTCCCGCCACCGATGTCGACCATGCATACGCCGAGTTCGCGCTCATCCTCCGTGAGCACCGCCATGCTGGACGCCAGCTGCTCAAGGATGATGGCATCCACATCCAGGCCGCAGCGACGTACGCACTTCTCAATATTCTGCACCGCGTTAAGCGCCGCGGTCACCAGGTGCACCTGAGCCTCTAGGCGAACGCCCGACATACCGAGAGGCTCGCGAATACCGCCCTGGGCGTCGATCGAGAACTCCTGGGGCAGCACGTGCAGCACGCGTTGGCCTTCCGAGACGGCCCGTGCCCGGGCAGAGTCTATCACCCGGTCAATATCGGATGGCGTCACTTCGCGTTCTTTGATCGCCACGACCCCATCGGAATTCATCGATTTAATATGACTGCCGGCAACGCCCACATATACCGAATGAATATCGCACCCAGCCATCAGTTCAGCTTCTTCAACGGCGCGCTGGATCGATTGTACGGTTGATTCAATGTTGATCACCACGCCACGCTTCATGCCCCGGGACGGGTGTGAGCCTATGCCCGCAATTTCAATCCCGCCGTCATCGGTTGGCTGACCGACGATTGCGACGACCTTGGACGTTCCGATGTCCAGCCCGACCACCATGTTGGATGCGTTGGGTGAGCCTGCCATGAGTCGGGAAATCTCCTTGTCGCCTTAAATAAAAAAACAATTAACGCTCGATGCTACTTGGCACAAGTTAATAAGAGTGCCAACTTTTGACTTTGCGTTGCTTGGCAATGCGCCAGTTTAACCAAAGGAATTAACATTTATAATTCCTGATTGGCACATAGTATAGAAACAATTGATGCAATACGACTAGTCAAATATCACAATAGTCGCCATAAAAGACAAATAAAACCCCGTTGACGTGGTTTTCACCGACAGCGACTGCTTACTTTACACCTTTAAACACCCGCCCATCGTCGCGTTACTCTTCTTGCACATCAAATTCACTTTCACCATGCCAAGCCACTGCGACGCCGTTTGGATAACGTAAATCTATATAGCGGATACGCTCACTTAAATCACTCAACTCACGCTGCCAGGAAGCACTTAAGCGCGCCAGGCGCACTTCGTGTTGACGACGCCCTAACATCACCCAGGCACTATCGTTTAACTGCACTCGCCAAGCACCGCGAGGCTCTAAACGTAGTTGGGTTAAACGCAAATCGAGCCGAGCAAAATGCGGCGTTAATTGATGGTAGTAATCCAGGACTTCTTCGCTGCTTCCCGCCGGGCCTGCCATGTCAGGCAAGCCCTGGGGCACGCCTAACGGCGCAAAGGCAAAAGGCTCCCCCGCCTCATTGAGCAGGAAATCATCGTTCCAGCGGGCAACAGGGGTCTGCTCAACCAGTTCAAATACCAGTGCATTGGGCCATTCGCGTGTGATGCGGACTTCATTCAGCCAGCCGATGCGCAGCGCCTGCTGCCGCAATGCTCCTAGATCGGCGGACAACCACTGAGTGTCCTCCACCACGGGCGCCAATTGCGTTCGCAGGTAATCCGCATCGACATAGTCCCAGTCGCCGCGGATCGACACGCGTTCGATGGGCCGGTCAAGCCATAGCCAGAGCGCCTGTCCGCCTGCCACCAACAGAAGGCCCAACATCAAACCACCCAACCAGGCCTGGCGCTTTTTCATGAGGCACTCAGCTGTCCGGCTGTCCGCAAAATGCGCATGACCAGCTGGTCAAAATCAATGCCGGCATAGGCCGCCGACTGGGGCACAAGGCTGTGATCGGTCATGCCGGGTACGGTGTTGACTTCCAGCAGCCAAAAACGCCCTTCACTGTCGCGCATGACGTCAACGCGCCCCCAGCCTTCGCCTCCAATGGCGGCAAACGCTTGCTGGCAGAGCGTTGCCAGCGCGGCTTCGTCTTCCTGCGATAGCCCACAGGGCAGGTGATACTCGGTGGTATCGGTTAAATATTTGGCTTCGTAGTCATAGAAACCGCCCGGCACTTCAACGCGGATAGCGGGAAGGACCTGATCGTCTAACAGGCTGACCGTGTATTCACCGCCCTGAATGAACCGTTCCGCCATGACCCGGGCATCGAACCTGGCGGCATCGTGATAGGCCGCTTTCAGGGCGGCCTGATCGTCGACGATATTGATGCCTAGCGTCGAGCCTTCGTGCACGGGCTTGACCACCAGCGGCAGGCCAAGCTGTGCCACGACACCCGCCCAGTCAGACTGTGCATCCAGCATGATGCTTTCCGGGGTTGGCAACGCCAGCGCCTGCCATACCTGCTTGGTGCGCTGCTTGTCCATGCCGAGTGCTGACGCCAATACGCCACTGCCCGTGTAGGGAATGCCCAGCAGCTCCAGTGCGCCCTGCAGGGTACCGTCCTCGCCCCCGCGGCCGTGAAGCGCCACGAAGACGGCCGTCGGAGCCAGCTTCTCAAGCCCGACCAGCCCGCCCTCACGGGGATCGTAACCCTGTACATTGACGCCCTGACGCTGGAGAGCGTCGATAATCGCAGCGCCGCTTTTTAATGACACCTCACGCTCGGCAGAGTGACCGCCGTAGACCACCACGACACGCTCGAGCGATACGGATTGGGAGTTCGCTTCACTCACAGGACCACCTCATTTAACGCCATCTGGGCTTGCGCCAAGCGCAGCGAAATACCACCTACGTCCCCCGCCCCCTGGGTAATCAGAATATCACCGGGGCGTAGCACATGGCCTAACAACCCGGGCAACTCGCTTTTGTGCTCGACAAAAATCGGGTCGACTTCACCCCGCTGGCGAATGGAGCCTGCCAGCGTGCGCCCTTCAGCACCGGGAATCACCGACTCCCCCGCGCTGTAGACGTCGAGCAGCACCAGCGTGTCCACCTGGGAAAGCACGCGCACAAAATCCTCGAACAGGTCACGTGTCCGGCTGTAGCGGTGGGGCTGATAGAGCATCACCAGGCGTCGTTCGGGCCACCCTGCGCGCACCGCCTGGATGACCATATCCACTTCCCGCGGATGATGGCCGTAATCATCCACCAACATGATTTCTCCACCGGCAGCGGTCGGGTAATGACCATGCACCTGGAAGCGGCGGCCCACGCCGGCAAAACCGGCGAGTCCGCGCGTAATCGCCGCGTCGCTGACGCCGGCATCCGTGGCGACAACGATCGCCGCCATGGCGTTGAGGGCATTATGTCGACCGGGCATGGCCAGCCGAATGGGCAAGGGATCGGCACCGCCTGGGCGCAGCGCGGTAAAGGTGACTTCGCCGCCCTGCTGGTTGAAATCGGTGATGCGATAGTCGGCATCTGCATCGAAGCCATAGGTCACAAACTGACGTTTTACCTGCTCACTCAGCTCGCGGACATTGGCGTCATCGATACATAACACGGCCAGCCCGTAAAAAGGCAGGTTATGCAGAAACTCGACGAAGGTGCTCTTGAGGCGCGAGAAATCGCCGCCGTAGGTAGCCATGTGATCGGCATCGATATTGGTGACGATGGACATCATCGGCTGCAAGTGCAGAAAAGAGGCATCCGATTCATCGGCCTCAGCCACCAGATAATCACCCTCGCCCAGGCGCGCATTGGTGCCCGCGCTGGTCAGTTTACCGCCGATGACAAAGGTCGGGTCCAGTCCGCCCTCGGCCAGAAGCGTCGCGGTCAAACTGGTCGTCGTGGTCTTGCCATGGGTGCCCGCCACCGCGATGCCGTGACGAAAGCGCATCAGCTCGGCGAGCATTTCCGCACGGCGCACCACCGGCACACGATGGTCGTGGGCCCAGCGGATTTCCGGGTTGGTCGGGTCGATGGCGCTCGACACCACCACCACATCGGCGCCTGACACGTGCGCTTCTGCATGGCCTAAGGATATGCTGACCCCGCATTGGCCCAAACGCTCGGTGACCGGCGAAGGCTTTAAATCGCTGCCGCTGACGGCGTAGCCCTGATTGGCCAGCACTTCGGCGATGCCACACATCCCGGCTCCACCAATACCGACGAAATGAATACGGCGAATGCGGCGCATGCCTTTGCCACTGGGAGCGGCCGATGAAGACGCCTTGGTTTCAGAGTGGATCACGCAGTCTCTCCTTGCGGTATGACAGCCAGACACCCGTCGACCAGCCGCTGGGTCGCGTCCAGATGAGCTGCCTGGCGCGCATTCGCCGCCATCGTTGCCAGGGTGTCGGGCATTAATAAGTTGGCCAGTTCCCGGCCAAGACGTTCGACGGTCAACTCGGTCTGCACAATGCATAGGGCCGCTCCCGCCTCGACAAGCACCTGGGCGTTGACCCGCTGATGATCGTCAACGGCGAACGGGAAAGGCACCAGCAAGGCCGGTTTGGCCGCCGCGGCCAGCTCGGCGATGGTCAACGCCCCGGCACGGCACACCACCAGATCGGCCCAGTCGTAGGCGCCCGCCATGTCGTCGATAAAAGGCTCCACCAGGGCCTCTACACCGTGCTCGCGATAGCGCGCGGCGGTATCGCCATCGCGGGCCTTTCCGGCCTGATGCCATACGTCCGGCCGCTGGGAAACCGGCAGGTTGGAAAGCGCTGCCGGCAGGCGTTCGTTGAGAGCGACCGCGCCCAACGACCCGCCTACCACCAGCAGCCTCAGCCGGCGGGATGCCATGCTCGCCGCCGTGCGCGGGGTATTGCCCAACGGAATGATGTCATCACGAACCGGGTTACCGATCACCTCGGCGCGCGCGCCGAACGCCTGGGGAAAAGCCGCATAGGTGCGTGCCGCGAGGCGTGACAGGACCTTGTTGGTTAGCCCGGCGACCGCGTTCTGCTCATGAATCACCAGCGGGATACCCAGAGTCTTGGCGGCAAGGCCGCCTGGGCCGCTGGCAAAGCCGCCCAGGCCGACCACCACCTGAGGCTTGAAGCCTTGCATGACCCGACGCGCCTGCTGAACTGCACGACTCAGGTTCAGCGGCGCCTTTAGCCAGCCAGCCAAGCCGTTGCCGCGCAGTCCTGATACGGCAATGGTATGCAGCGCAATGTTCGCCTCGGGCACCAGCCGATTTTCGATCCCGTTGGGGCTGCCCAGCCACTCGACCTCAACCTGCTGAGCGCGCAAGGCCCGCGCCAACGATAAGGCCGGCATCACGTGGCCCCCGGTCCCTCCTGCCATGATAAGCACTCGGCGCGTCGGCTGTGTCACAGGCTACTCCTTACCTTGATGATGAGAGACGTGGCTCGCGACGAGACCGATAGGGCGTCGAGGCACGCTTGGGAGAATGCCGTGTTTCGGCATCGGTACGTAACAGCAAGCCTATCATCACGCCCGTCACCAGCAAGCTGGAACCGCCGTAGCTCATCAGCGGCAACGTCAGCCCCTTGGTGGGTAAGAGTCCGGAGCTCACCGCCATATTGATGAATGCCTGGGCGGCGATAATAAAGCCGATGCCATAGCTGACGTAGGCACCGAACAGGTGGCCAGACAGCTCCGCACGCCGCCCCACCCACATGGCACGGGCAATCAACAGGGTGAATAAAATCACCACGGTAATGGCACCCAGCATGCCCAGCTCATCCGCGACGACCGCAAAGATGAAGTCGGTGTGGGCTTCGGGCAGGTAATGCAACTTCTGCACGCTGTTACCGAGCCCGGTTCCGGTCACATGGCCGCGGCCAAAGGCGATCAGCGCCTGGGTCAGCTGATACCCGGTGGCGAACTGGTCGGCCCAAGGATCAAGAAAGCTGGTCCAGCGCGCCAGGCGGTACGGTTCCATCGCCACCATCATCACCGCCCCGGTGGCCAGCAGGCTGCCACTGCCGATCAACAGGGTCAACGACGCCCCCGCCATCATCAGCATGCCAATCACGCAAACGGTAAACACCACCATGCCGCCAAAATCGGGGGCCAGAAACAACAGCCCCGCGGGCACGGCCAGCACGGCCAGCGGCCGCCACATGCTGAACGGCTTGCGCCGGAGATCGTAGGTGAAACGTGACATGAACGCCGCCATATAGAGAATCAGGCCAATCTTGGCGAACTCCGACACCTGCAGACTGGGCAGCGACCCGGGCAACGAAATCCAGCGCTTGCTGCCGTTGATTTCCTGACCAATGAACAGCACCAGCGTCAGCAAGCCAATACTCACCAGCAGGATCAGCCCGGCGTTCTGACGCCATACCTCAAGGGGAATACACAGCATGAGCACGCAGACCAGGGCAGCAGCCACCAGAAAAAGCCCATGCTGCAGTGCGTAGTGATAGCTGTCGTCCAATAACCCAATCGAGGCGGAACTCACCATCACCCAGCCAAACCCGGCCAGCACAATGGTGACCACAATCAACCAGACATCGCAGACCATTCCCTGGGTCGACACTTTTTGGCGCAGGTTGCGTAACCGTTTCATGCCGTGGCCTCATCGATTTGCCGGGCCTTGTATTCCACCCAGCGTCGAAAAACATCGCCTCTTGCCTGATAATTGGCAAACTGGTCCAGACTGGCACAGGCGGGCGACAGCAGGACGCAGTCGCCGGGTTCGGCAAGCGCGTAAGCCGCTTCCATAGCACGCTCCAGCGTCGCCACGGTGCGCGTCTCGACGTGCCCCGCCAGCGCGCTCTCCAGCCGCGGCGCGTCCTGGCCGAACAGCAGCGCGCAGCGTGCCGACCGGCTCAACGGTGACGCCAGGGGGGAAAAGTCAGCGCCTTTGCCAACCCCGCCCGCAAGCAGGATCAGGCGCCCGTTCAAATCGGCACCAATGCCTTCAATGGCCGCCAGGGTCGCTCCCACATTGGTGCCTTTGGTGTCATTGATCCAACGCACCCCGTTAAGCTCTCCAATCAACTCGCTGCGATGGGGCAAGCCTTTGAAGGCCTTCACCGCCTGACACATGGCCGGCTTGGCAAACCCCAGCACGTCCCCCATGGCCAGAGCAGCTAACGCATTGAGGTAATGATGCTGACCAAGCATCGCCAGCTCGTCAGCGCCGAGCCAGGGCGTCGCTCCGTGCATTAGCGTCAGCCGCCCCTGATCCTGCGAAAGCCCCCAGTCGTTGCCGCTCGGCGGCTGATGGCCGAAACGCGTGATCTGAGGCACCGATTGCGCGGGAAACGTCAGCGGGTCATCCGCATTGACAACGGCATGCTGCGCCCCACGAAAAATACCCTGTTTGGCGTCGCGGTAGCCCTGCATATTACCGTGTCGGTCCAGGTGGTCTTCGGAGAGGTTCAAAAACGCCGCCACCCTCGCGCCAAGGCGAGGCGTTGTTTCAAGCTGGAAGCTGGAAAGTTCAAGAATGAATAGCTCAGCGTCGGGCTGCTGCCCCAGAAGATCCAGCGCAGCGGTACCCAGGTTGCCGCCCACGGCAGCGTTGACGCCCGAGGCCTTTGCCATCTGCCCAAGCAAGGTGGTCACGCTGGACTTGGCATTGGAGCCGGTGATGGCGGCAATCGGGGCGGAGGTGGCGCGCACGAACAGGGCCATTTCGCCCACCAGGCGAGGCTCACCGGTGCCTGGGTTGACCTGCCCGGCGAGCGGCGCCAAAACGGGGTGATGGGGGTCGACACCAGGGCTGACCACTACCTCTTCCGCGGCCTCAAGGTTCAGCGCTTCAAGCGGACCACAATGCACCGTCACCTCGGGATGATCGTTGCAGAACGCCTCAAGACCGGGTGGCTGCTCACGGGTATCGGCCACCATGAAAGGCACACCCAAGCGCGCCAGATGGCGACAAATCGCCCGCCCAGAGATCCCTAGCCCCACTACTAACGTCATTCCTGGCGGAACGCGAACCATCCCGGCTCCCTCATACCGAACCGCTAGGGGCCCGGCCATATCGAAAAAATGAAAGTGTTGAACGCTTAACGCACTTTGAGCGTTGCCAGCCCTAACAGTACCAGCACGACGGTAATGATCCAGAAGCGCACGATGACACGCGGTTCGGGCCAGCCTTTCAGCTCATAGTGGTGATGCAATGGGGCCATCCGGAAGATGCGACGTCCCGTCAGCTTGTATGAGCCGACCTGCAGGATGACCGAAATGGTCTCGAGAACAAAAATGCCGCCCATGATGAACAGCACGATTTCCTGGCGGACGATAACCGCGACGACACCCAGCGCCGCCCCCAGCGCCAGCGCCCCCACATCGCCCATGAACACCTGCGCAGGGTAGGTGTTGAACCACAGAAACCCAAGCCCCGCCCCCGCTATCGTGGCGCAGAACACTGCCAGCTCGCCGGTTCCGGCAATGAAGGGGATGTGCAAATAGTCCGCGAACAGGGCATTGCCTCCAGCATAGGCAAATACCGCAAGCCCCATGGCAACGAGCACGGTCGGCATGATGGCCAAACCGTCCAGGCCATCGGTCAGGTTGACCGCGTTGGAGCTACCGACAATGACCAGGTAGGTCAACAGGATATAAAACACGCCCAGGGGAATGGCAACGTCTTTGAGCGTCGGGATCAAGAGACTGGTTTCCAACCCTGAGGCCGCCGTGACATACAGAATCACGGCGGCACTCAAGCCCACCACCGACTGCCAGAAATATTTCCAGCGCGCAGGCAGCCCCCTGGGATTCTTCTCGACCACTTTACGGTAATCGTCTATCCAGCCAATAGCGCCAAAACCGAGGGTCACCCCCAGCACGATCCAGACGTAGTGATTGGTCAAATCGCCCCATACCAGGGTGCTGATCGCCATGGCCATCAGGATCATCGCGCCGCCCATGGTCGGCGTTCCGGCTTTCGACAGATGCGACTGGGGCCCGTCATCGCGCACGGCCTGACCAATTTGCCCCTCGACCAGACGCCTGATCACCCACGGGCCCAGCCACAGGCACAAGAACAGCGACGTCAGGGCGGCGAGAATCACCCGCAGGGTTAGATAGTTGAAAACCTGAAAGGCAGATTGATACTGCGCAAGAAAATTCGCCAAGTGAAGTAACATGAACGGCGTTTACCTTATCTCATCCGTGCGCAGGGCGGTGACAACATGTTCCATGCCTGCGCTGCGCGACCCTTTGACCAGCAAGCTGGCATTGGGCGGCAACGTATTGTGAAGATGACGCACTAGCGTCGCGTGATCATTAAAATGCAGTCCACCATCAAATGCTTCGCTGGCCGGTCGGGCGGCGTCGCCCAGGGTCACCAGCATATCGACACCCAACTGAGCCGCGTACCGGCCAATCTCTTCGTGCAGTTCGCGGGTCGCGTTACCCAACTCACCCATGGCACCCAGCGCGCACCAATGCGGTCCAGGCAGGCTGACCAGGGTGTCCAGGGCGGCTTTCACCGCGCCTGGATTGGCGTTATAGGTATCATTGAGCAGATTTGCGCCGCGCAGCCCCGGTAATACGCTCAGCCGATTGGGCAGCGCCGTCAAACCCCCAAGCCGCTCTATCACCTGCTCGGCGGCCACACCCAACTCCAGCGCCGCCGCCGCCGCCGCCAGGGCGTTGCTGACATTATGCTTGCCCAGCAGCGGCAGTTGCACCTGACCAAGGGAGCGGCCTTGATAGTTAAGCGTGAAAGCATAACGCCCTTGGGAGTCACAGGAAAGCGCTTCGGCGCAGATATCCGCCGGACCTTCAATGCTGTAGCTGATGACACGCCGCAGTGCTGCACAGGCTCGCCAGTAGGAAAAATAGCGGTCATCACGGTTCAAAATCGCCACCCCATCGGGCTGCAAACCGCCAAGCAGCTCGCCCTTGGCCTGGGCAATCTGGCCCATTCCACCAAATTCACCCACGTGGGCGCCGGTCACGTTGGTAATGACCGCAACCTGGGGGCGCGCCAGACGTGTCGTCCAGGCGATCTCCCCCAGATGATTGGCCCCTAACTCGACCACGGCGGCCTGATGGGCGGGCGTCAGAGCCAGCAAGGTTAACGGCGCGCCAATATCATTATTCAGATTGCCACGCGTGGCGTGAACGGCCCCCAAGGGTTCAAGCAAGGCGGCGGTGATTTCCTTGACGGTGGTTTTGCCACTGTTGCCGGTTACCGCCACCAGTGGCCCCGACCACGCCTCACGCGCCGCTGAGGCCAACAGCCCCAGGCCCAAGCGGGTATCCGGGCACACCAGTTGCGGCAGTGGGCTATCCACCGGCGCCTCGACCAGCGCCGCCACGGCGCCCGCCTGGCGGGCGTCTTCCAGTAGATCGTGGCCATCGAACCGTGGCCCCTTGAGGGCCACAAACAGCCCGTCGGCCACCATGTTACGCGTATCGGTGAACACGCCGCTCAGCCGCGTGTCCGCCAAGGCAGACGGTGGTGCGATGGCAAGCGCGTCGGCTACACGACCTAACGTCCAGTCCATTTAGCGCGCCTCCCGAGCAGCCAGGGCTTTCCGCACGGCCTCGCCGTCGTGATAGGGGTAGCGAACCCCGTTTATTTCCTGATAAGGCTCGTGGCCCTTTCCGGCCACCAAAATGACATCGCAAGGAGTGGCCTCGCGCACCGCATACGCAATGGCCTCGGCGCGGTCCGGCATTTCCAGCGGCTGCGCCTCGGCGCTGAAGCCTGCCAGAATCGCCCTGCGAATGTCTTCGGCGGCCTCCCCTCGAGGATTATCATCGGTCACGATCACGCTGTCGGCGTGGGTTTCAGCCACGCGTGCCATCTCGGCGCGCTTGCCAGTATCGCGCTCGCCGCCGCAGCCAAACACGCACCACAAGCGCCCCGCGTGCCCGGCCAGCGCGCTCAGTGCATTGTCGAGCGCGTCCGGGGTATGGGCATAGTCGACCACGACGCTGGGTGCGCCCGCCTGACGATAGCATTCCATGCGCCCCGGCACCGGAGCGAGCGACGCCGCTGCCTCGAACAAGGCGTCCAGCGGCTCACCCAAGCCATACAGGGTCGCCATCGCCAGCAATACGTTATCCAGGTTGAAGCGCCCCATCAGCGACAGCGAAAGCGTCCGCTCCCCCTCGGGGGTGGCAATCAACGCCTCCTGGCCCTGGCTGTGGGGGTGCCAGCCAACTACGCGCAGCGTGACGGCCTCGTCACCTCCCGTCGCCAGCACGCGCACGCCGCTATCACAGCCGGCCAGCATCAGGCGTACCAGCGAGTCATCGGCATTCATCACGGCAAGCTCAAGCTCGTGCCGCCTGAACAGTTTGGCCTTCGCCGCCGCATACGCGGCCATGCTGCCGTGATAATCCAGATGGTCACGGGTCAGGTTGGTAAATACCCCCGCGGTGATGTCCACACCGTCCAACCGGGATTGGTCAAGCGCATGGGAAGAGACCTCAAGCGCTACGCGCTTTACACTCTGACCAGCCAATTCCCCCAATGCCGAATGCATGGCAAGCGCACCCGGGGTGGTCAGACCCGTATCGCGAAGCGCACCCAGCCGTCCAACGCCCAGGGTGCCAATGACCCCCGCCGGCGTGCCCAGCGCTTCGCTTAACGCGGCAATATAATGCGTGACCGAGCTTTTGCCGTTGGTCCCCGTCACGCCAATCACCGCAGGACCCTCTGGCAGCTGAAACAGCGCGCGGCCAAGCTCTCCCAGCCGGCGCGTCAGGTACGGCAGCTCAAGCACCCGACCGGTGAGGGTTACGTCACCTTCGCTGGCGTGCGCAAGCACCAGCCCGGCCCCTGCCTCGATAGCCTGTTCAATAAAGTCGCGGCCATCGCAGCGACTGCCCGGGACGGCCACGAAAATGTCGCCAGGCGATAACTGGCGCGAGTCGCTGGTGATCTCGAAACGCTCGGGCAGCGAGGGTAGCTCGCGGGGCACATTGCCGGTAGGCCATACCTTGGCTAAGGCTTGTCTCACCTCATACGGGCTGAGCGTCATGCAATCTCCTTCCCTTTATTCAACTTCATGATCGGGGGGCACATCCAGCAGCCGCAGCGCATTGCCGGTAACACTCGAGAACACCGGCGCAGCCACGGCACCGCCGTAGAACTCGCCGGCCTTGGGGTGATCGATCATGACCACGGTGACAATACGCGGATCCGAAATCGGCGCAATACCCGCAAACACGCTGCGATAGGCATCCGTGGCATAACCACCTTGCCCCGACTTACGCACCGTGCCGGTCTTGCCACCCACGCGGTAGCCCTCGACCCGCGCTCGACGCCCGCCCGAGTAGGCACCCACGGACGTCTCGAGGATATCCAGTAGGTCATTGGCCACATCAGGTGACATCGCCGATGTTCCCTCAGGCGGAGAAGATAAGCGTAACAGCGATGGCGTCAAGCGGGTGCCATCATTGGCAATGGCAGTATAGGCACTGGCCAGTTGGACCGCCGACACTGACAGGCCATAGCCGTAGGAAAGCGCTGCCCGCTCGCTGCGCGACCAGCGTATCGGCGCAGGCAAGTGACCGGTGGTTTCACCGGGGAAGCCCGTTTCGGCACTTTGGCCGAAGCCAAGCTGGTGATACTTTTCCCAGATTGCCACGTCATGGAGCTCAAGCGCGAGCTGGGACATGCCGATGTTGGACGATTTCTCCAGAATCCCCGCCAGATCCAGCTCGCCGTAGTTGCGTATATCCCGAATCGTGTACTCATCGATCCGCATCCAGCCAGGCGACGTATCCACAACGGTATCGCGGTCAAAGCCTTCGCTTTCAAGCACCGCCGACATGGCCAGCGGCTTCATTACCGAGCCAGGCTCAAACACATCGACCAGCGCCTGGTTACGCAGCCCCCGCGGGTCGATTCCAGCCCGGTTATTGGGGTTGTAGGACGGCAGATTGGCCATGGCCAGCACCTCGCCACTGCGAGCGTCCATCATGACCAGCATACCGCCGTTGGCCTCGTTTTCGGCAACCGCCGAGCGCAGTTCACGGTAGGCCATGTACTGCAAGCGTTGGTCGATCGAGAGGGTCAGGTCGCCGCCGGGCTGCGCTTCGCGGATCACATCCAGTTCCCTAACCAGGCGCCCACGGCGATCCTTGATGACGCGCCGCTGGCCCGGGTGACCGGCGAGATGCGGCTGATAGGCCAGCTCGAGACCTTCCTGGCCGACATCGTCAACGTTGGTAACGCCCATCAGTTGGGCTGCCACTTCACCGGCGGGGTAGTAGCGCTTGTATTCACGCTGAGGATAAACACCGGGCGTGCGCAAATCGAGGATGCGTTGCGCGGCCTCAGGTGTCATCTGACGGCGCAAATACATGAACTCATGCTCGCTGTAGCGCGCCACCCGAGCTTCGAAAGCCTCCAGTGACATCCCCAGCGCCTGGGCGAGGACGATGCGCTGGATGGGGTCGGCGGGAAGTTCCTGAGGGTTAGCCCAAAGGGTCACGACAGGGGTCGATATCGCCAGCGGCTCGCCGTTACGGTCGGTAATCATCCCCCGGTGAGCGGGAATCACCTCGTTGCGCAGCGTGCGCGCATCGCCCTGACTCTGTAGAAACGGACGGTCGATGACTTGAAGCAGGGTGATCCGGCCAATCAGAACCGCCGAGGTGATGGCCATGATCAGCACAATAACGAAAAACCGCCCTCCCGGCAGAGGCGGCGCGACAGGGGCTTGACGTGAGCTTACGCCACGGCGCTGGAAGCTCATGGTCGGATGACCTCAACGTCGTTGACGTCGGGAATGCGCATGCCCAGGCGCTGGGTGGCGATTTGCTCGATCCGGGCGGGCGTTGACCAGGCGCCTTCCTCGAGTAGCAGCTGGCCCCACTCGGTGTTGAGCTGGCTCTCTTCCTGTTCCAGCTGCTGCAGCTGTGCGTATTGGCCACGCGTCGCGTGAGTAGTCGCCACAACACTAAACGCCGTGACGAGGCAGGCCAAGAAAACCAGGCTGAACGCTACCGGCCAGGGCCGCAGCCGAAACGTAAAAGGCCACTCAGCCTGTAAAGTGGATAGCCACCGATCAAGTTGCTCCATGCTCATGATTACCTGATCAAACTCGTTTGCGCGCCGCTCGCATGACCGCGCTGCGGGCACGTGGATTATCGGTTACTTCGTCGTCACTTGGCCGCCTTCCCTTGCCCAGCGCCTCCAGACGACGATTCAATTGGTCATCCCGAATCGGCACGCCGCGGGGTAAATGCGTGTCGCCCCGGACGTGATGGCGAATGAACCGCTTCACGCGGCGATCCTCCAGCGAATGGAAACTGATGACCACCAGGTGGCCGCCCGGCGCCAAGGCATCAAGTGCCGCCTCAAGGGCGGCATCCAGCTGCTCCAGCTCGCCGTTCAAATAAATGCGCAGCCCCTGGAAGGCCTTGGTGGCGGGGTGCCGGCCTTTCTCCCAGGCGGGATGCGCCGCTTTCAACACCTCGGCCAGATCGACGGTATGCGTAAAGGGCGTTTCGCTGCGTCGTGTCACCACCGCCCGCGCCAGCCGTTTCGCAAACCGTTCTTCGCCGTAGGATTTAAACACGTGCGCGATTGTCGATTCGCTGGCATGGGCGAGAAACTCGGCGGCGCTTTCTCCCTGAGTGGGGTCCATGCGCATGTCCAACGGTCCATTACGCATAAAGCTGAAGCCACGCTCAGGATCGTCCAACTGCGGCGAGGACACCCCCACATCCAACAGGATACCGGCCAGCTTGCCGTGCACGCCCTGCTCTTTGGCCACTTCGGCCAGCCGGGCAAAATCGCGCTGAACCATCGTAAAGCGCGCATCTGTGATAGCTGCCGCGGCGGCCACGGCCTGGGGGTCTCGGTCAAGGGCAATCAAGCGCCCTGTATCATTCAGGCGCGAAAGGATGACCCGCGAGTGACCGCCGCGGCCAAAGGTGCCGTCGAGGTATACGCCGTCGGGTTGATGCACGAGGGCATCGACGGCACCGTCCAGTAGCACGCTGGTATGCTCGAAATGGGCGCTGGCCTGATCGGTGTCAGGTGACGGCATAGTACACTCACAGGATATTAAACGGGCATGCCGGGGCATGCCCTTGTGGATGGGGAGTCGGCCGATAAGCCGGGTTCTGTCGTGGACAGCCATTCCTCTAGGCGCTGCGTTACCCCAGCGCTCAAGCAACCTACCCGGATCCAGCGCGGGCCACGCCATTGGATCCCTATTTGGTCTTGCTCCGAGTGGGGTTTACCATGCCACGCACTGTTGCCAGGCGCGCGGTGCGCTCTTACCGCACCCTTTCACCCTTACCGGCCCCAGAGGTTTATTTCAGGGGCTTAGGCGGTCTACTCTCTGCTGCACTTTCCGTCGGCTCACGCCGCCCAGGCGTTACCTGGCACTCTGCCCTATGGAGCCCGGACTTTCCTCCCCCAACACCTTTTGAGGGGTATCAGCGGCGACTGTCTGGCCAACTCCGGCGGCAAGCATACCAGCGCCTTACGTTCGCCTCAATGATCACCTTTCATTGCCTGCAACCGGGCATACCAGGTTTGCTTGCGGCCGCTAAACAAGCGCGCGGCCACACCCGCCGCCTGCTTGACGCCGACCCCCTCGGCCAGCAAGGCCTCAAGCAAGGTATCGGCGTCGATCGACTGCTGTTCGCTTTGCACGGCCGGGGGCGCACCGGCGACAATCACCACAAACTCGCCGCGCGCCTGATTGGGGTCATCGGCCAACTGAGAAAGCAAGGAGGCCGGCGTACCGTGGAGGAAGGTTTCAAAGGTCTTGGTCAATTCGCGAGCCAATACCACGTCGCGCTCGGCCAGTTGCTCATTGAGCGCCTCGAGGGTATGCACGATACGATGCGGAGATTCGTAAAACACCAGCGTCTCTTCGCGAGTCTTCCAGCCGTCCAGTGCTTGGCGACGCGCCCCCGGCTTGGCGGGCAGAAACCCACCAAACACGAAACGATCGGTGGGAAGCCCCGCCCCCGAGAGCGCGGTAATCAGAGCACAGGGGCCCGGCACCGGCACGATATGACGGTGACGGGCCCGCAATTCGCGCACCAAGACAAAGCCCGGGTCGCTGATCAACGGGGTTCCAGCATCGCTAATCAAGGCAATATCCTCGCCTTCAGCGAGATAACGGTCCAGGGTTTCAACCCGTCGCGCTTCGTTGTGTTCGTGCAAAGAAAGCATCGGCTTGTTCAAGCCCAGGTGCGATAACAGGCGCGCGCTGTGGCGTGTGTCCTCGGCGGCGACTCGCGCGACGTCACCAAGCAGCCGAATGGCTCGGGCGGATAGATCATCCAAATTCCCAATCGGCGTGGCGACCACGTACAATGTTCCCGGTGGTGTCTGTGTCATCGTGACTCCCAATTCGTCAATGGCTTGCCCCACGGTACGCTATGCTTGTGCAGTAGCCGCCAAATCGTTGACCAGCAGCGATGGCGCAAATGGAAACTAAGGAAGGATACATGAAACAGTCATTACGTGGCTTTCTCGCCGCTACGCTCATGGCGCTTCTCGTTGCGGGTTGTGCGACGCAGTCTCCAAGCGTTGTCGACCGCATTCCCGACCAGGACCCCGGCCAGCTACTCAGCCAGGCAGAGGAACAGGAACCCGAACAGGCGGCCAAGACGCGTCTCGAGGCGGCCAATATCTTTGCCCGCCAGGGTGAACGTGAGGATGCCTTCGACGCCGCCGGGGACATCGATGAGCAAGCACTGTCCGAGTCAGACCGGGTACGTTGGGCCCTGCTGTTTTCTGAGCTGGCTCGCGCGCTCGACGAGCCCGACAGTGTGCTGCGCGCCACTCAGGTGCTCGACGACGAACTCGCCATGCAGTCGGACGAACAGCGCACGCTCGAAGACCGCCAGCGCTGGGCGCGCGAGACCCTCGACAAGCCCGACCCGGAGCGCTTTGCGCTGCCCGAGCTCGAAGGTGAAACGATCAACCGTGTTGCGGTGGCCCTGCCGGAGTCCGGCGCGTTGAGTAACGTGGCCGAGACCCTCGCGTCGGCCATGCGCCGTCATCATGACATCAAGGGCGACGACGTGGAGCTGAGCTTTCTTGATGCCTCGAAATATTCGCTCAACGAGCTTTATGATCGCGCCCAGCAGATGAACGCCCAGGTCATGATCGGCCCCCTCGACAAGGAGCAGGTTACCCAGCTTGAGCAACGCGATAGCGTGCCGGTGCCCACCCTGGCACTCAATTACGGCAGCAGCGAGCGTAATCAGGCGAAACGGCTTTTCCAGTTTGGCCTCTCCGCTGAGGACGAAGCACGCCAGGCCGCCCACCGTGCCTGGCAGGATGGCCACCGCAAGATGACGCTAATGGTCCCGGACAACGACTGGGGCCAGCGCGTGGGTGAAGCGTTCTGGAACCAGTGGCAGCGCCAGGGTGGAGACATCACCAATGCGGTGCGCTACAACCCGGAAAACCCGGTCTCCGACGCGGTAAAAACCGCCCTGAACGTGCGCGGTGAACGCGCGCAGCTTGATGATATTGACGCCCTCTTCCTGCTCGCGCTTCCGGACTATGCGCGCCAGGTGCCGCCGACGATGGACTACCACTACGCCCAGGACCTGCCCGTCTATGCGACCTCCCATCTTCACGAAGGGGGCCGCCAGACCCGTCTCGATCAGGACCTCAACGATGTGATGTTCATGGATATTCCTTGGCAGATCCCCGATGCTGCCGTGGGTGGCGAAGAGGTACTGCCTTTCTACGATAGCTACCAGCGACTGCGCGAAGAGTCCGACGCCTCCACGTTCCGCTTGATGGCCATGGGGGTCGATGCTTACGAAATCGCCACCCGCCTGTCGGATTTTTCTGAGCTGGAAGGCCTCGACGGCAGCACTGGCAAGCTATTCCTCACCGGCGACGGGCGGATTTACCGCGAGCTTCCCTGGGCCAAGTTCCAGAATGGCACGCCTTCACCGATCCTGATCCCTGGCCTGCTGGGCGATGAAGAAGAAGACCAGGAAGACAACGACGAGCGCGATGACGACTAGTTCCAAAACCGCACGCGCCCGAGGCCAGGCCATTGAGCAGGTGGCGGCTCAATGGCTTCAGCAGCGAGGGCTGCGTTTAATCGCCAGCAATCATCATGTTAAGGGCGGTGAGCTTGACCTCATCATGCAAGACGCGGATATTCTAGTCTTCGTCGAGGTCAAACATCGTAAGTCGAGTCGCTACGGGCACCCACTTGAATCGGTAACGGCTCAGAAACAGCAGCGGCTGGTACGGGCCGCACGGTTATACCTGGCCGCTTTACGTCAGCCTGTGCCGTGTCGTTTTGATGTTGTCGCCATGACCGGCACGCCCCCTGATGTTGACATCGAGTGGGTGAAGGCCGCGTTTGACGCTTTTTGAATACACAACCGGGAAGCCCTAATGGACTTTCAATCACGCATACTGGGTCATTTCAACGCCAGCATCGATACCAAAACCTACGCCAGCGAAGTGTTACCGCCCTTCATCGAAGTGGCCAGTCAAATGATGGTGCAGTGCCTGGTGAGCGAGGGGAAAATTCTTGCCTGCGGTAACGGCGGAAGCGCCGGTGATAGCCAGCATTTTTCGTCCGAGTTGCTTAACCGCTTCGAGCGCGAACGGCCAAGCCTGCCGGCGCTGGCATTGACCACAGACACCTCTACGCTCACCTCAATCGCCAACGACTATACCTACAACGAAGTCTTTTCCAAGCAGATCAGGGCGCTGGGGCAGCCCGGCGATATCCTTCTGGCGATATCGACAAGCGGCAATTCGGCTAATATCGTACAGGCCATCCAGGCCGCTCATGATCGCGAAATGACGGTGGTGGCCCTCACCGGCCGGGACGGCGGCGACATGGCCTCGCTGCTCGGCCAGGACGACTGCGAAATTCGCGTACCCGCCACCTCTACCGCGCGAATCCAGGAAGTCCACCTATTGGTCATTCACTGTCTCTGCGATTTAATCGATGAACAACTCTTCGGCGGCTAGCCCGCATCGTCGTCAATGAAAAGGAACCTATCATGAGTTTATACCTTCCCACTTCGCGTTTATCTCGCCTGCTGATGGCAGCGGCACTTGGCGCAAGCATCCTGTTGGCCGGCTGCGCCACCAACACCCGGGTTGATTCATCAAACTACGGCCAGCGCAGCGAAGACGTGGCGGCCGTTGACGAAACGATCGAACGCGAAGTCGGTCGCGCGCTTGAACGGGCCGACGGACGCCTGGGTGATGCGCGGATCCGTCCGCATAGCTTCAACGGTGTGGTACTGCTGGTCGGCCAGGTGCCCAGCGAGGAGCTGCGTGATAAGGCAGAAAGCGTCACCGCCGACCTGCGCGGCGTCGACGACGTTTACAATGAACTGACGGTAGCCGCCCGCCTGCCCTCCTCTCAACGGCTTACCGATACCTGGTTAACCAGCAACGTGATCGGACGGCTAGCCACCAATGACAGCATTGACTCCTCGAAGCTCAAGGTGACCACCGAAAACGCCAGTGTCTACATCATGGGCATGGTGTCGCGGGATGAAGCGGAGCGCATTGTCAATGCAGCCTCAAACGTGGCGGGGGTGCAGCGCATCGTCAAGGTCTTCGAATATATCGACTGAGCCCAGGCGTCAGGCAAACAAAAACCTCGCTGCAAGACAGCGAGGTTTTTTTATAGCCATTTGCAGCGCGGTACTACGAAAGCGGCTATTTCACCACACGCAGCGACGGCTTTTTCTTGCCGCCGGATTTGCTTTTGGGCGCATCCCCAGAGGTGCCCGACGTCGGGCTATCGGTGGACGACTCAGCCTCGGGGGCTGGATCGGTTACCGAAAGCGTCGGCTTGCCGGGGGTCGGCGTCTCGTCCAACGGCTCTTCCTCTTCCGACGAGGTCAGCTCAGGCTCATGACCGAAGACCATTCCAGCCCCGTTTTCACGGGCATAGATGGCGATAAGCGCCGGCGTGGGGATCATTACCTGCATCGGCTGACCGCCAAACCGGGCGTTGAAGCCGATGGCCTGGTTTTCCATGAACAGATCTCGCACCGCAGTGGGCGCGACGTTCAGGACGATTTGACCGTTCTGGACGAATTGACGCGGCACCTCGACACCCGGCTGGGTGGCATCCACCACCAAGTGGGGAGTCAGCTCATTGTCCAGCAGCCATTCGTAAAGCGCACGGGCGATATAAGGACGGCTCGATTTCATCTAGACTCGCTCCTCCTGACAAACAGGCCCCGCCAGGCGAGGCCCCGTGTGAGTTCAAGCACGCATTTCTTTTTCGCGCTCGTTAAGCGCAGCCTTGAAAGCGTCTCGCTCAAACACACGCGACATATAGCTCAGCAGCGGCTTGACCTGCTTTTCCGGCAGCTCAATATTCAGCGCAGGTAAGCGCCATAGAATGGGCGCCAGGCAACAGTCCACCAGGGTGAACTCATCGCTCATGAAGTACGGCATATCTTCGAAAATCGGCGAAATTCCAATCAGGCTTTCGCGCAGTTCTTTGCGCGCCTTCTCGGCGTCTTTTTTCCCACCGCTGACGATCTGCTCGACCATCGGGCACCATTCGCGCTCGATGCGATGCATCCAGAGGCGGCTTTGCGCACGTGCCACGGGATAAACGGGCAGAAGAGGCGGATGCGGAAAACGCTCGTCCAGGTACTCCATCATGACCTTGGACTCGTAAAGCACCAGGTCGCGGTCGAGCAGCGTCGGCACGCTGTTGTAGGGGTTCAAATCGGCGAGTTCGTCGGGTACATTTTCGCCGGTTACATCGACAACATCGACCGCCACGCCTTTCTCAGCCAGCACGATGCGCACACGATGACTGAAATGATCATCATTACCTGAATAAAAAATCATTGACGACCGTTTGGCCACAACTCCCATGAAACCATCCTCGCAGCGAATCAATCCTGGATAATAACACGTCCACCCCACCTTTGGGGAAGGCGACGCCATGCTTTAAGGCCAAGGCTAACATGCAAAGGGCGTGCGGTCTGGCCGCACGCCCCAGCTTGCCTCATATCGATGCGCTCAATGAATATCGCGCCAGTACTCTCGCTTGAGGAAATACGCAATCACGCCGAATATAAACAGGAATATGAGCACTTTTGGCGCCAATGCCTGGGCCTGAAGCTTTGAGGGCTCACCCACGTAAGCAAGGAAGTTGGTCAAATCATAAACGGCATCTTCAAACTCCTCCGGTGATAGCTCGCCCTGCTCGGTCACCTCAAGCGTGCTGCAGTCAGCGTCGGACGCGTCGCCACCTTCAGAGGCCGGCGCGTCATCACATACTTTTTCCTGCACGCCCTGAAGAGGCTCGAGCACGTTGGGCATGGCCACCAGCTCGAACACCGTGTTATTGACCCCGGTGGGGCGCTCAGGGTCCTGGTAAAAACTGAGCAGATACGAATACAGCCAATCCGCACCGTGCAGACGCGCAGACAGCGTCAGGTCCGGCGGGGGAGCCCCAAACCAGGTCTCGCCGTCCTCCTCACCCATCGCCGTTTGCATTTGATCGTTAAACGCCAACTCCGGCGAAAAGATGACGTTGTCTTCAATAATATCCTGGGGAATCGCCAGGTCCTCGGCGGCACGCGAGAATCGCTGGTACTCAAGCGAATGGCACCCCATGCAGTAATTAACGTAGAGCTTCATGCCATTTTGCAATGACGCCTGGTCTTGCAGGTCGGGCTCCATGGAATGAGGCACACTTGCGCCACCGGCAGCCGCGGCGGTAAGAGGGACGAATATGGCCATGAGTGCAATCAGTTGTTTTTTCATTAGCCAGTCACCCTTTCCGGTACGGGTTTTGTTTTTTCCAGCCGCGTGTAGATCGGCATCAGCAGAAAATAGGCAAAATAGACCGCTGTACATATCTGGGCCAGCAGCGTTCTAGCGCCCGTTGAGGGCAACACCCCGAGCACCCCCAGCGTCACAAAGCTTGCCACGAATAACGCCAGCATCAACTTGGAGATCCAGCCTTTATAGCGCATCGAACGCACGGGGCTGCGGTCCAACCAGGGCAATACAAACATCACCGCAATAGCGCCCCCCATGAACATCACCCCTAGAAATTTCGCCTCCAGGCCAAAGATCGAGAACGTGATCGCGCGCAAAATCGCGTAGAACGGCGTGAAATACCAGACGGGCGCAATATGATCAGGCGTCTGCAGCGCGTTGGCAGGCTCAAAGTTAGGCTTTTCGATGAAATATCCACCGCCCTCTGGGAAATAGAACACCACCACGCAAAATACAAACAGAAAGACCGCCACACCCACCAGGTCCTTCACGGTGTAGTAAGGGTGGAAGGGAATCCCATCGCGCGGGTTACCGGCTTCGTCCTTTTTCTGCTTGATATCGATACCGTCCGGGTTATTTGAGCCCACCTCGTGCAGTGCAATGATGTGCAATACGACCAGCGCCAGAATCACGATCGGCAACGCCACGACATGGAGCGCAAAAAAGCGATTCAGCGTAATGCCCGATATCAGGTAATCACCGCGTATCCACTGCGCCAGATCCGGACCAATCGCCGGTATAGCCGAGAACAGTGAAATAATCACCTGCGCTCCCCAGTACGACATTTGCCCCCAGGGCAGCAGATAGCCCATGAACGCCTCGGCCATCAGCAACAGATAAATCGCCATGCCGAATATCCACACAAGCTCGCGGGGCGCCTTGTAGGAGCCGTAGAGCAGACCTCGAAACATGTGCAGATAGATCACCACAAAGAAGGCCGACGCCCCCGTAGTGTGCATGTAGCGGATCAGCCATCCCCATTCCACATCGCGCATGATGTATTCGATGGAATCAAAGGCCCCTTCGGCACTGGGGTTGAAGCTCATGGTCAGCCAGATACCGGTGATGATCTGATTGACCAGCACCAAAAGCGCCAGCGAGCCGAAAAAGTACCAAAAGTTGAAATTCCTGGGGGCGTAATAGTGAGACAGGTGATCTTGAAAGAACTGCGTTGCCGGCAAGCGGTCGTCAACCCAGCGCATCAGGCCGCGTGGGGCTTTGGCTTTATTTGGATTACCCATCAGGCCGTCTCCTCATCTTCGCCAACGATGATGATGTTATCGCCCTCGAAACGATAGGGGGGAACTTCAAGATTGGTCGGCGCCGGTACGTTGCTGAACACACGGCCCGCCAGGTCGAATCGAGATCCATGACAAGGGCAGAAAAAACCACCGGGCCAGTCATCAACGCCCACGCCGGAGGCATCGGGCTCAGGCCGATAGACAGGCGAACAGCCCAGATGGGTGCAGATACCAATCAGCACGCCTATTTCGGGCCGAATGGAGCGCATTTGACCGGCACTGTAAGCAGGCTGCAGAGACGACTCAGAGTCAGGGTCGGCGAGACGGTCAGCGGCAAACGCCTCGGTGCGTTCGATCATCTCGGGTGTACGATTGATGATCCACACGGGCCGCCCACGCCATTCGACTGTCATACGCTGGCCGGGGGCGAGCTTCGACACATCGGCCTGAACGGGGGCGCCCGCTGCCCGCGCCCTGGCACTCGGTTGCCATGCCGACACAAACGGGATCGCCACGCCTACCGCCCCCACCGCACCGACAACGGTGGTTGCCCCCACCAGGAAGCGACGCCGCCCCCTGTTAACGCCGCCATTTGCCATATCCGATCCCCCACCCTCGTGCCTCGCCTAATGCATTCCATTCAGACGAGGCTTGGTATTGTTATTTATCGTCTATGTATAAGGTAGTTGAACCAACACGCTAAGCGCCAGACCCGGCCCATCTTTTACGTAGCCCTCTAAACATGCTTGTTATAACCAAAAAAAGCGCCCAGGCCATTGGCCTGGGCGCTTTCCACAGTTTGGCGCGTGATTAACGCTTGGAGAACTGCGGACGACGACGCGCTTTGCGCAGGCCGACTTTCTTACGCTCAACCTGACGCGCATCGCGGGTAACGTAACCCGCAGCACGTAGTGTCGGACGCAGACCTTCATTGTAGTTCATCAGCGCACGAGTAATGCCGTGGCGAATAGCACCGGCCTGCGAGGAACCACCGCCACCCTCAACCGTGACGTAAACGTCGAACTGGTTGAGCGTTTCGGTGAGTTCGAGCGGCTGGCGCACGACCATGCGGCCGGTTACACGACCGAAGTACTGGTCAAGCTCACGGTTGTTGACGGTAATTTTGCCGGAACCCGGCTTCATGAAGACGCGAGCGGTGGAAGTCTTGCGGCGCCCGGTACCGTAATACTGCTGTGTCATGGCGAAGAGTTCCTCAGATGTTCAGTTCAAGCGGCTGTTGGGCAGCATGCGGATGCTCGGCACCAGCGTACACTTTCAGTTTAGAGTACATGGCGCGGCCCAGCGGGCCTTTCGGCAGCATGCCTTTCACGGCAGACTCAATGATGCGCTCTGGAGCATGGTCGAGCATTTTGTCGAACGTCATGGAGCGCAAACCGCCCGGGTAACCAGTGTGGCGGTAGTAGGTCTTGGCCTTCGCCTTGTTGCCGGTCACTTGGACTTTTTCCGCGTTGATGACCACGATGTAATCGCCGGTATCAACGTGAGGGGTAAATTCGGGCTTGTGCTTACCGCGCAAGCGGCGAGCAATTTCGGTAGCCAGACGACCGAGCGTCTTGTCCGTTGCGTCAACAACGTACCAATCGCGCTGGACGGACTGCGGCTTAGCACTGAACGTCTTCATGGATGAAATCACCAGTTAAAATGTGTTGGGTGCTACACACCGAGAAGCGGCGTTGCACCATCCCTATTTTTTTTGGTTGCGGATCAAGTAACCCCACAACGTGTAGCGAGGCGGCATTCTACAGCAAGCCACTCGCCAAGTTAAGCCTTTCTACGCCCTACCGGACACTTTTCGTCCGTCTGTTCGCTACCCGGCGCAGACGACCTCCCTATGTCAGGGCTTGTGCGGCAGCGCCAGGTATTCATGGGACTGCATTTCCTGAAGTCGCGAGAGCGTGCGCTGGTATTCAAAGGTCAATTTTCCATCGCCGTATAGCGACTCGACCGGCGCTTCTGCCGACATCAGCACCTTGACCCCGCGATCGTAAAACTCATCGACCATGTTGATAAAGCGCCGGGCTTGATCATCATCACCGCCGCGCATGGCGGGCACGTTGGACACGATAATGGTGTGAAATTCCCGCGCCAGCTCAATGTAATCGTTTTGGCTGCGCGGCCCATCGCAAAGTTCGACAAACTCAAACCAGGCAATATCGTCGTGGAGCCGCCGCGTCGTCAACACGCGCTGATTGATCTCAAGCGGGGCATTGGCCTCCCCGGCATGCCCGGCAATTTCGCGGAAACTGCGCGCGAGCTCTTCTTCGGCCGCCTCGTCCAACGGCGAATGAAAGATCTCCGCACGCTCAAGTGCCCGCAGGCGATAGTCGACGCCCGAGTCCACATTCACGACGCGACAATGGCGATTGAGCAAATCGATGGCCGGCACAAAGCGGGCGCGCTGCAGGCCATCCTTGTAGAGATCGTCGGGCACGATATTCGACGTCGCCACCAGCACGACACCGCGCTCGAACAGCGCCTCAAGCAGGTTGGCCAGAATCATCGCATCGGTAATATCCTTGACGAAGAACTCATCAAAGCAGATCACGCGCGCTTCGCTGGCAAACTTGCTGGCCACGAGCGTGAGCGGGTTCTTTTCACCTTTATAGTGGGTCAGTTCGTTATGAACCCGCTGCATGAAACGATGAAAGTGAGTGCGCATCTTGTCGGCAAACGGCAATGCCTCATAAAAGGTATCGACCAGATAAGTCTTGCCCCGGCCTACCCCTCCCCAGAAATACAGGCCCTGCACGCTTGGGGTGACCGGCTCGGCGGGTGAAGATTTCTTGCCCATCAGGCCCGCCATCCTCGCCTTTAGCCCCTTGTTCGCGAGAACGGTTTTGGGCACAGTGGTCGGGGTGGACAGCAACGCATCGTACAAGCGCTGCAAATGCGCCACCGCGGCTTCCTGCGCCGCGTCGTACTCAAACCCTTCGCGCTTGAGATCCTCGCGATAACGCCCCATCGGGGTTGCCGCTTTGGGCGCGGGTTCACCGCCGGCCGACGTTGCCCTCATCGTTCAACTCTCCCCTTGTATGCTGTGTGACACCGCTGATAAAAACGCCACCCGATCTGGATGAAAGCGCAAATTATACGTGGTTCCGCCTGCCGACGCATGAGCATTGACCCAACCATCATGAAGACGCCTATAATGGCACTCGACTGTTTTACGCGCTGTTACGATGAGCAGCGGCAGGCATCAAGGGAGATCAATGTGGAAAGCGAGCCATTAACCTATGCGGCAATCGGCCTGGTAATCGGCCTGATAATCGGCGCAGGATGCTACCGGTTACTCAGCAAGAGCCAGCGTGAACTTGCCTCACTACGCCAAACGCTACTGGAACGCGAGCATCAGGTTGCATCGCTTAAAAACGGCGTCAGCAACCAGCTGTCCAGCGTCCATGAGTCGCTGGCGACCATTCGCCAGGAAACCGACGAGCTGGAAAAGAAACTGCAGGAAGATGCCGGGCAGTGGCAGCTCGACAGGCTGACCCACCATCCTGCCGAGCTTAGCGACCTTCGCCCGACAACAGCGGCGACCGCTGACACCGCCGACGAGCCCGCCATGCCTCGCGACTACGCCGATGGTAAAAACGGCACGCTATCCGAAGACTTCGGCCTCAAAGACAAGGACTCAAGCGACGCCCCCGCAACGGCACCGCGTTACTGAGACCGGAATGGCCAGGCTGCCCCTCATCAACGCTGACAGGGGCAGCTCCTTCATGCCGGGTTATCAATATCCACAAAGCGATGGGCCACGCCGTATTCGTCGGCCAGCCACTCGCCCAGCGCCTGCACACCGTAGCGTTCGGTAGCGTGATGTCCTGCCGCCAGATAATGAATTCCCATCTCTCTGGCCAGATGCGTCGTACGCTCGGAAATCTCACCGGAAACAAACGCCTGAGCGCCGCCTTGATAAGCGGCACTGATCATGTCCTGCGCCCCACCCGTGCACCAGGCGATGCGCTCGATATCACCCACGCCGGGGGCCTCGATCAGTAATGGCTCGCGCTCTAGGGTCTGGCCTAGCTGCTGCGCCAGCGCCTGGGCGCTCAGCGGCTTGGCAACGCGCCCCGACCATAGCAGCCCTTCACCCAGCTCGCCGTCCAGACATCCTTCGACCTTCCAGCCAAGCCGCCTGGCAAGCTCAGCATTGTTGCCCATCTCGTGATGGGCATCCAGGGGCAAGTGATAGGCCAGCAGGTTGATGTTGTGATCCATGAGGGTCTTGATACGCCGGTGCTTCATGCCGGTAATCGCAGTGGGCTCGTTTTTCCAGAAATAACCATGGTGGACAATCAGCATATCGGCTTCCCAGCGCACGGCTTCATCAAGCAGCGCCTGACAGGCCGTCACGCCGGTCATCACCCGGCTCACTTGCTCGCAGCCAGCGACCTGGAGGCCGTTAATCGTAAAGTCCTTGAACTGAGAAGCGCGCAACTGATGGTCACAGGCCGCTACTAAACTATCGCGTTGAATCACCGTCACTCCTAGGGATTTGCTGGCACCCATGAGACATAAACCAATAAAGTGTTACCATTCATAGTGTAAGGCTGACCGTCGGTCAGTGCTAATCTTAAGACGTTATAGCCATCGCCAAAGGAATCCCCAATGCATCGCTTTGTGCTGCCATATGTATGGCCCATCATTACAGGCTTTTTGCTGGCAGCACTGGTATTACTGGCGTTTCCCGAGCGTTTTCCGCTGCCATTCCTGAATTCGACGCCGCAGACCGTAGAACCGCCGCCCTCGCTGGTGACGACCGCGGATCAGGACAGCGACCCTGACCGCCCTGCCCCCGATATTCGCCAAGCGGCTCCACTAGCTCGCAACCAGGGGCCTGCCAGCTATGCCGAAGCGGTCAACCAAGCGGCGCCTGCGGTGGTCAACATTTATTCATCGCGCATCGTTGAGCGCGACGAACACCCGCTGATGTCGGACCCATTCTTTCAGCAATTCTTCAACGGCGATGACGCCACCACCCACCAACGCATGCTCTCCAGCCTGGGGTCTGGCGTCATCGTCAGCGATGAGGGCTATGTGCTCACCAACCATCACGTCATCAATGGTGCCGATGAGATTCAGGTGGCTCTGCGCGATGGGCGAGAGGTGATCGCCGAGGTGATCGGCACCGACCCGGAAAGCGATCTGGCCGTGCTGAAAATTGACCTGGATGAGCTGCCCGTCATTGAGTTAAGCAACTCCACCGAGGCGGCCGTTGGCGATGTCGCGCTGGCGATCGGCAATCCCTTCGGCGTGGGTCAAACCGTAACCATGGGGATCATCAGCGCCACCGGGCGCAGCCATCTAGGCCTGAACGCCTACGAAGACTTTATTCAGACCGACGCAGCCATTAATCCGGGGAATTCAGGCGGTGCACTGGTCAACCCTGAAGGTGCACTTGTCGGCATCAACACGGCCATTTTCTCGCGCTCAGGCGGCTCTCAGGGCATCGGCTTTGCCATCCCGGCCAATCTGGCCCATAGCATTCTCGACGAACTGGTGACTCAGGGGCGCGTCATCCGTGGCTGGCTGGGCATTGAAGCCCAGGCGCTGTCCCGGGAGCTCGCCGCCTCATTCGGGCTGCGAACGCCTCAGGGCGTCATTGTCGCGGGTGTTGTGGATGATGGGCCCGCCGAAGAAGCCGGACTGATGGCCGGCGACGTCCTGCTCTCCGTGGACGGCCAGCCGATTCTGGACGCCCGCGCCACCATGAGCGACATCGCCTCGATCGAGCCCGGCACCTCGCTACCGCTCACCATCGTGCGCGACGGTGAGCGCATGGAGATGACGCTGGAAGTCGGTGAACGCCCCATTCCCACATCGCTGCCGCAGCCCGATGGCACGCGGCGAAGCGGCGACCAGCCACAACAGGACAGGTCGCCAGCGCGGGATTCATGAGCGTCGAATGCGGTACTCGGCGGAACGTGCGTGGGCGGTCAGGGACTCACCCCGTGCCAGCACGGAGGCGACCTCACCAAGCGTAGAGGCGCCCTCGGCCGAACAGTGAATCAGCGACGAGCGTTTCTGGAAGTCGTACACGCCAAGCGGCGATGAGAAGCGCGCCGTGCCCGACGTCGGGAGCACGTGATTGGGTCCTGCGCAGTAATCGCCCAGCGCTTCGGCCGTGTAGCGACCCATGAAAATCGCCCCGGCGTGACGAATGTCCGCAAGCCAGGTATCCGGCGTCTCCACCGACAGCTCAAGGTGTTCTGGGGCCACTCGATTAATCAGCGTGACGGCCTCATCGGCATCGCGACACTGGATCAAAGCACCACGACGGCGCAGCGACTCGCGGACGATATCCGCACGCTCCAGTGTGGGCAGCAGGCGCTCGATGGCAGCCTCCACCTTGGCCAGGTGATCAGCGTCCCAACTGACCAGAATGGACTGCGCATCCTCGTCGTGTTCTGCCTGGGAAAACAGGTCCATGGCCAGCCAGTCGGGATCGGTAAGGCCGTCGGACACCACCATGATTTCCGAGGGACCGGCAATCATGTCGATACCCACCTGGCCAAATACCGCCCGCTTGGCGGTGGCCACGTAAATATTGCCCGGCCCGACGATTTTGTCCACCCGCGGCACGCTTTCGGTGCCATAGGCAAGCGCGCCGATCGCCTGGGCACCGCCGATAGTAAATACCTGATCGACCCCCGCCACGTGCGCCGCCGCCAGCACCAGATCATTCAGCACCCCATCGGGGGTGGGAACCACCATGATGATCTCCTGCACCCCGGCCACATGGGCAGGGATTGCATTCATTAAAACCGAGGAGGGATAGGCGGCCTTGCCTCCAGGCACGTAAATACCCGCCCGATCAATCGGCGAGACTTGCTGACCGAGCACGGTGCCGTCGGCTTCTTCGTACTGCCAGGAACCCGGCTTTTGTCGCTCGTGATAACGACGAATACGCTCGGCCGCGGTGGCCAGCGCGTCGCGCTGTTCAGCAGGCAACTGCTCGAACGCATGGCGCAGTTGCTCGGCGGTGAGACGGAGTTCGTCCATAGAGGTAACCGATACGCGATCAAAGCGATTGGTGGCCTCGATCACCGCCGCATCGCCTTCACGCTTCACGCTGGCAAGAATGTCGTCAACCCGTGCCTGGACGGCTCCGTCGGAGACTCCCTCCCAGTCGAGCAGGGCATCCAGCCGAGCGTTAAACCCCGCATCGGCGGTGTTGAGCCGTGCTATCGTCGCAGTGGCGTTATCGTTCATAGCAACCTCACGTTAATCGGCGGGCGATGTGGTCTTGCGTTCGGCAACGGCGCGCTCCAGGCGGGCCAGCAGCGGTTTGATGCGGGCGTGCTTCATGGTCATCGACGCCTTGTTGGCCACCAGGCGAGTGCTGATCGGCGCAATCAATTCACGGGGCTCCATGCCGTTGGCGCGCAGGGTGTTGCCGGTGTCGACGATATCGACGATCTCATCGGCCAGGTTCATCAGCGGGGCCAGTTCCATCGCGCCGTAAAGCTTGATGACTTCGGCCTGAATCCCCTGCTCGGCATAGTAACGGCGGGCGATATTGACGAATTTCGTCGCCACCCGGCGCCGCGCCAGCGTTGGTCGCTCGCCGGAGACACCCGCCGTCATCAGCTTGCAGCGGGCGATGTCGAGATCCAGCGGCTCATAGAGCCCTTCGGCGCCGTGTTCCAGCAGTACGTCCTTGCCCGCCACGCCCAGGTCTGCCGCCCCCAGTTGCACATAGGTCGGCACGTCCGTCGCTCGGATCACGACGAATTTGACGTCGGGCAAATTCGTATCAAACAGCAGCTTGCGGCTTTTGCGGATATCCTCGATAGGGGTGATGCCCGCATCGGCCAGCAGCGGCAGAGTTTCATCCAGGATGCGCCCTTTCGAGAGCGCGACAATTAACTGATTACTCATTTTGTTTGCCAATGGTTGGGGGCCAGGCTCAGCCAGGGATCCGCCGGATGCGCGCACCCAATAGCTGTAACTTTTCCTCGATGCATTCGTAGCCACGGTCGATATGGTAGATGCGGTCAACCAGGGTTTCACCTTCCGCCATCATGGCGGCAATCACCAGCGAGGCCGAGGCGCGCAGATCCGTCGCCATCACCGGCGCGCCGGAAAGCTTGTCGACGCCGGAGATCAGTGCTGCATTGCCTTCCAGAACGATATTGGCGCCCATGCGATTGAGTTCCTGCACGTGCATGAAGCGATTTTCGAAAATCGTTTCGACCACTCTCGACGACCCTTCTGCCACGGCATTCATGGCCACGAACTGGGCTTGCATATCGGTGGGAAAAGCCGGATACGGCGCGGTGCGGATATTCACCGCACGCGGGCGCTTGCCGTGCATGTCCAGCGCTATCCAGTCGTCACCGGTGGTAATCTCGGCGCCGGCCTCTTCGAGCTTGGCGAGTACCGCTTCAAGGATGTCTGCACGGGTGCGTTTGACCTTCACACGGCCGCCGGTCATCGCCGCCGCCACCAGAAAGGTGCCGGTCTCGATGCGGTCGGGCATGACATTATGATGACAGCCGCTGAGGGTCTCCACCCCTTCGATGGTAATGGTATCGCTGCCGTGACCGCTGATGCGTGCGCCCATCTTGATCAGGCACTCGGCCAGATCCACCACCTCGGGCTCCCGGGCGGCGTTCTCAAGCACGGTAACCCCTTCGGCGAGGGTGGCGGCCATCAACAGATTTTCCGTACCGGTGACCGTTACCGTATCAAAGTAGATCGTCGCACCTTTCAGTCGACCGTCTACCCGGGCGCGAATATAGCCGTTTTCAACACGGATATCGGCGCCCATGGCCTCAAGCCCGCGAATATGCAAATCCACGGGGCGCGAGCCAATCGCGCAGCCACCCGGCAAGGAAACGTCGGCCTGGCCAAAATGGGCAAGCAAGGGCCCGAGCACCAGAATGGAGGCGCGCATTTTCTTGACCAGCTCGTAAGGGGCATGGCAGTGAGTAACCTGCGAACCATCCAACTGAATGGTGAGGTTTTCCCCCATGACCGGCTCGACGCCCATCCGCCCGAGCAGCTCCAACGTCGTCGTGATGTCCTGCAAATGCGGCAGGTTACCGATGACCACGGGGCCTTTGGCCAACAGGCTGGCACACAGGATGGGCAGGGCCGCATTTTTGGCACCGCTGGCCCATACTTCGCCATCAACCGAGCCGTTGCCGGTAATAATCAGTTTGTCCATGAAATACCCGTTACTGAACGTTTTCAGCGGCCGTCTGCCACTGGGCCGGGGTGTAGGTCTTGATACTGATCGCGTGCAAGGCGCCCGACGCAATTTCATCACTCAAGGCGGCATACACCAACTGCTGGCGCTTGACGGGCGACAATCCTTCAAAAGCATCACCCACTGCAATCACCTGGAAATTACAGCCTTCGCCCTGAATATGGAATTCGCATCCGTCGATACGCGATTCGAGCAGGGCTTTCACTTCATGGGGTTGCATAGGTCCAAAACTCCTTAAAGGACGTTGTATAACGAATGGATGGACATCAAGGGGAAGACATCATAAAGAAAAGCCTGCGGTTTGGCGACGCCCGCGGGTCAGTGGGCGGGCTTTTCGTCCGGCGCCTTGATCAACGCCTCGAGCTCGGCAAGCTCGGCGAGCCGCATGAGCGGTGCCGAAAGCGCAATGGAGATGACACTGATCTGGTGCTGGTGACAGGTCCGCAGCCACTGCAGCAGAACGCTCAGGGCAACGTTTCGCGGCGTGGCCACCTCGCTGAAATCGAGCGTTACCGTCGCGGGGTGCTGCTCGGCAAGCCAGCGCGAGCCCTCGGCGGCCAGTGCCGCCGCCGAGGTAACATCCACATCGCCCTGCACGCTCAGGCCTTCGCCCTGATGGTGAAGCGATACATCGCGATCGGTATAGAGTACCGTCACTCATTGCCCCCTTCTTCCAGCTCATCGACGCCGACGTCTGGCGACCAGCCCTCAATCACTGCGTCGTAGTCGCGGTTATTGTCGCGCATCGCCTGATCGAACTGGTTGCGGAAGGTCAGCCCCAGGTTGATACCGTTGACGATGACATTGACCACGCGCCACTCGCCATCGGATAGACGCAGGCTGTAGTTGACCGGATAAACATCGCCGTTGGTGCCGACAACTTCCATGGCCACGCTGGCACGGTCGTCTTCGCGCTGAGGACGCTGATCATCCAGCACCCGAATCTCATCGTAATCGAAGGTCACCAGCCCCCGGGTATAGGTATCGATGAGCGTCTGACGGAAGACATCGGCGAAACGGCTGCGCTGCTCTGGCGATGCATTACGGAAATAGCTGCCCATGACGCTGGCACCGATGTAGCGAAAGTCCGCCACTTCTTCAAGGCTCTCATCGACGTGCTGCTTGAGCTCATCAATATTGTCTTCGTAATACGCTTCCTGACCTTCGAGTTCTTCCATGAAGGCATTGATGTTTTCGCGGATCATCGCCTCGGGCGGCTCGGGCTGCGCGCTTGCCGACAGCGGCATCAAGGCGGCAGCTAACGCGGCGACTAGGGCAATCCCTGTCATTAACGACCATTTTTTAACCAGCATCATTTTCTCCTTTTATCGACGGCGAGCAGATCTCCGCTACTTCGCTCGTCCTGAGCTACGGGCACGGAACGCGGCAAGCCATTCGCCATCACAACGGTTAGTTACTTGCCATATTGGATATAAATTGCTGAATAAGTTCTTCAAGCACAAGCGCGGATTGCGTATCACGAATGGTATCGCCGGGTTCCAGCATGTCGGGGTCGCCCCCCATACTCAAGCCAACGTACTGCTCGCCCAGCAGCCCCGAGGTCAGAATCGAGGCGGTGGCATCACGAGAAATCTGCCCTTCCAGTTCACTGTCAAGACTCAGCGTCACCCGCGCGTCGTACCACTCGGTATCAAGCTCGATGGACTCGACGTGCCCCACGGTCACGCCTGACATGGAGACACGGGCACGGGGCTTGAGCCCGCCGATATTGGAAAAATGCGCGTCCAGTTGGAAGGTGTTCGATGGCCCTGAAAAGCTCAGGCCGCTGACGCGCAGACCCAGAAACACCATTCCCAGCACCCCGACCAATATAAACAGGCCGACACCAAACTCCATGGCTCTACTTCGCTTCATGACACTGCTCCCGCTATTCAGAGGCCGCCGAACATCACGGCGGTTAATATGAAATCAAGCCCCAGCACCGCAAGCGACGAGTAGACGACCGTGCGCGTAGTCGCTCGGGAAATACCTTCAGAGGTCGGCATCAGGTCGTACCCCTGAAACACGGCGATCCAGGTAACCACTACCGCAAACACGACACTTTTGATCATGCCGTTGCCGATATCGTTAATGAACCCAACGCTTGCCTGCATGTTGCTCCAGTAGGAACCTTCGAAGACCCCCAGCCATTCGACGCCTACGAGGTAGCCGCCCCAGATCCCTACAACGCTGAACCCCACGGTAAGAATCGGCAGCGCCACGACCCCCGCCCAAAAGCGGGGCGCCACCACCCGCCTCAAGGGGTCGACGCCGATCATTTCCATGCTGGTCAGCTGCTCGGTCGCTTTCATCAGGCCTATTTCAGCGGTGAGTGCCGACCCGGCACGACCGGCGAACAACAACGCGGCGACCACCGGGGCCAGTTCACGCAGCAGCGACAGCGCCACCATCTGCCCCAAGGCGTCTTCAGCGCCAAAATCGATCAGAATGGTATAGCCCTGAAGCGCCAGCACCATGCCGATAAACAGCCCCGACACCAGCACGATCGCCAGTGACAGCACACCGACGAAGTGCAGCTGGCGAATCCACAGCCGAATACCCTCCGCCGACGGTACACCCACGGCCGACTGGGCAAGAAACACCCCGGCACGGCCCAGCGACTCGATCAGGTCGCAGCCCCGCCGCCCCAGGCGGGTAATGCGCGAAGCGACCGCTCCTTGCTTGATGGTCATTTGGCATCTCCCTGAATCACCGTGTCACCCAGCATGTCGGGATAAAAAGCTGACGCCGGGTAATGGAACGGAACGGGGCCGTCGGGCTCCCCGTGGATGAATTGCTTCACCCGGGCATCCTGATTGGCGTCGAGATCGGCGGGCGTTCCGTGGGCCACTACGTGGCCTTCGGAAATAAAGTACAGGTAATCCGCGATGGTCAATGTCTCCTTGATATCGTGGGAGACCACCACCGACGTCAGGTTGAGTGCCTGATTGAGCCGCTTGATTAGCTGCACCAGCACGCCCATGGAGATCGGGTCCTGACCCACGAACGGCTCGTCGTAGAGAATCAGTTCAGGGTCCAGGGCCACCGCCCTGGCAAGCGCCACGCGCCGGGCCATACCGCCCGAAAGTTCGGCTGGCGTCAGGTGGCGCGCCCCGCGCAGGCCTACCGCCTGAAGTTTGAGCAGCACCAGATCGCGAATCATTGCATCGGGCAGGTCGGTATGGACGCGCAGCGGAAAGGCGACGTTTTCATAGACATCGAGATCCGAGAACAGCGCCCCGCTCTGAAACAGCATGCCCATACGTTTACGCAGGGCAAACAAGGCTTTCCGCGACAGGCGATGAACGTCGTCGCCGTCGATCAGAACACGCCCCTTATCCGGCGTCAGTTGCCCGCCGATCAGCTTCAACAGAGTGGTTTTACCTGTTCCGCTTGGCCCCATGATGGCCGTCACTTTGCCGCGGGGAATGGTCATATTCACGCCGCGAAAGATCTCGCTATCTCCGCGCGAAAAATACAGGTTCTCAACTTCAATAAAAGGCACAGTGCTCATGGAACCATCGACTCTCACGTTGACATGCGCCGGCGGTTCAGCGCTGGTTCGCCGTGTAAACGCCATCCGCTAGAGCGGTGGTGGCGCCTCGTTCCACACAACGAAAAAACAGTGGTTAAAAAGAATTATCGAACAACGTATTCTAACCCACCCTGACGATGACAAGCGAGCATAGGTTGCCCCCGAGGCAAAACGATAGGGCAAACTGCTTGCCGTCAATGTTACTCTTGTACCCTGTTTATCATTTTTAACGAGCCACGCGATCACCCATGCCAGCGACCACTGCTATTACGCCTTTTCGTCAAAGCGCATTGCGCACGCTGAATATCGAGCAGGCCGCCATTGCCGGCCTGGCTGCCAAGCTGGATACGCATTTCGACCATGCTTGCGAGCTGATTCTTGGCTGCCATGGCCGCGTCGTGGTCACCGGCATGGGTAAATCAGGCCATATTGCCGGCAAGATCGCCGCGACACTGGCGAGCACCGGCTCCCCCGCCTTTTTTGTTCATCCCGGCGAGGCCAGCCATGGCGATCTTGGCATGATCACCCGTAGCGACGTGGTGATCGCGCTGTCCAATTCCGGCGAAACCGCCGAGGTCACGGCATTGCTGCCGCTGCTCAAACGGCTCGGCACGCCGCTGATCAGCATGACGGGCAGGCCCACGTCGACGCTCGCGCAACACGCTGACGCCCACCTGAACAGCAGCGTTGACCGGGAAGCCTGTCCACTGGATCTGGCCCCGACAAGCTCGACCACGGCGGCGCTCGCGCTCGGCGACGCGTTAGCCGTCGCCCTCCTTGAGGCACGTGGCTTCACCGCCGAAGACTTCGCCCTGTCGCACCCCGGCGGCAGCCTGGGCCGACGCCTGCTGCTGCGCGTGCGTGACCTGATGCACGGGGGCGACCGCCTGCCCCAGGTCCTGCTGGGCAGCCCGCTACGCGATGCCTTGCTGGAAATCACCCGCCAGGGGCTGGGGTTCACCTGCGTGGTCGCCCCCGACGGTCAATTGGCCGGTGTTTACACCGATGGCGACCTGCGCCGCACCCTGGATAACTTCCATGACCTGCGCGACGTGCGGGTGGATGACGTAATGACCCGCCCCGGCAAGCGTATCTCTCCCGACCTGCTGGCCGCCGAAGCTGTGCGCATCATGGAAGACAATCGCATCACCGCGCTGGCGGTAGTGGATGAACAACAGCGCCCGATAGGGGCGCTACACATGCATGACCTGCTTGCCAGCGGCGTCATATAACCGAATCGACCGGAGGCTCAATGACCCTTTCCGCTGACCTACTCGACCGACTCCGCCGCGTGCGCTTATTCGCTCTGGATGTCGATGGCGTGCTCACCGACGGTCGGCTTTACTTTCAGGCCGACGGCGTTGAAATCAAGGCGTTTCACACCCAGGATGGCCACGGGCTCAAGCTGCTCAAGCGCGCCGGCATTTCGGTTGCCCTGATTACCGGGCGCGATTCGCCCATGGTCAGCCAACGCGCCGCCGCCCTGGGCATTCCCCACGTCTACCAGGGATGCGAGGACAAACTGGCCACGCTGCGCGGGCTCTGCCAGCGCCTGGACATCGAACTTGCCCAGGTGGCCTACTGCGGCGACGACCTGCCCGACTTAGCCAGCATCAAACGCTCGGGCGTAGGCATTACCGTCCCCAACGCGCCTGACTATATGCATACCCATGCCGACTGGATTACCGAGCGCCTGGGTGGCCACGGGGCCGTGCGCGAAGTATGTGACGCGATGCTGGATGCCCAGGGCCACTGGGGCGCGGTCATCGACACTTACCTGCACGGCTGAGGAATGATGGTGAAGCGACTACGCACGCGCCTGGGACTCGCCCTGATCGTACTGGCACTCGGCGGCCTGCTGGTATGGTTGGACCCCGGCGGCCCGCGAACCGTCTCCCCCGACCCCGATGCGCGGTCGGAAGAGCCCGGCCATGTGCTTCACGACGCCGAACTGACGTTATTCGACGAGCAGGGCAACATCCAGCAGGGGCTGACCACCCCGCGCCTGCTGCATACCCCCCAGTCCGCTTCCACCCAGGCAGAAACGCCCCGTGCCAAGCTTTATGACAGCGAACGTCGCGTGTGGAACGCCACCTCCGAAGTAGGGATGCTCGACACCAATGCGCAGGAACTGACGCTCTCGGGCAATGCGCGACTGATAGCGCCCGAAGAGGGATGGCAACTGGACACCGACGTGCTGCACTATGATGGCAAGACCGCCCATGCCTGGAGCGATACCCACGTACTTCTTCAGCAGCCTCCCCAGCGCATGACGGCGCAACGGATGGATGCATGGCTCAACGATGAGGAGGTGCGCCTTGAAGACAATGTGCAAGGCTACCACCCCCCCGAGACGCAACCTGGACAGGAATAAAACATGAAAGCGCTTATATACACGGCCTTGGCCGCCGCCTGCCTGGTCCCACTTTACGCCACGGCCGACAACCACCAGCAGCAACCGGTTGAGGTTGAAGCCGACCAACTGGATCTCGACCAGCGTGCCGGCACAGCGGTGTATACCGGGGACGTCGAAGTTCGCCAGGGCGACATGCTGATCAAAGGCGACGAAGTCGAAATTCAGCGCAACGACGAAGGCGAGCTTTCGCGCGCCATTGCCCTGGGCGAACGCGCCTATTTACGACAGCAGCCCGAGGACCAGGAAGACCCCATGGAAGGCTGGGGACGCAAAGTGATTTATCACGTCGCCGAGCGCCGGGTGGAGTTGATCGACCAGGCTGAAATCATCCAGCAGGGCGACCGTTTCACCGGCGGGCGACTGGAATACTTCATCGATCGGGACGTGGTCCAGGCGCGCTCCGACGTGGAGAACCAAGAGCCGCAGCGTATCCGCATGACGCTGCAACCCGAAGAATAAGGAGAGCCCGATGGCCGCTGCTGCCGACCGCGCAACCCGAACCCTACACGCCCGCCATTTGGCAAAAAGCTACAAGCGCCGGCGCGTCGTAAAAGACATCAACCTGGATATCTCCCAGGGCAGCATCGTGGGCTTGCTCGGCCCCAATGGGGCGGGCAAAACCACCTCGTTCTACATGATCGTCGGCCTGGTCAAGGCTGACGCGGGCAGCGTCGGCATCGACAGCCTCGATCTTTCCCGCGCGCCCATGCACGAGCGCGCCAAGGCAGGCATCGGTTATCTGCCCCAGGAAGCGTCGATCTTTCGCAAGCTGACCGTTGCCGATAACATCATGGCGATCCTTCAGACGCGCAAGGATCTCGATCGCGCCGGGCGCGAAGAACGCCTCGAAGCGCTGCTGGAGGATTTTCATATCACCCACATCCGCGACAACATGGGCATGAGCCTTTCCGGCGGCGAACGCCGTCGCGTCGAGATTGCCCGGTCGCTTGCCACTGAACCCGCGTTCATCCTTCTGGACGAACCCTTCGCCGGCGTCGACCCTATTTCAGTCGGTGATATCAAAGCGATTATTCGCGCCTTGAAGGACCGTGACATCGGCGTGCTGATCACCGACCATAACGTGCGCGAGACGCTGGATATCTGCGATGTGGCCTACATCGTCGGGGACGGCCACATCATCGCCAGCGGCACGCCTAGCGCCATTCTTGACAACCAGGAAGTTCGCGACGTTTATCTAGGTGCTGATTTCCGTCTGTAAAGCTGTCAATGGCATATTTATTGCCTGTGGCATACTTATTGCACTTGCACCAAAACACAACACGCACTAGGGTGGATGCTTTCCGATAACGAGTGGTTCTCAGATGGTCATGAAAGCTTCTCTTCAACTGCGGATCGGCACCCAGCTCACCATGACACCCCAGTTGCAGCAGGCCATAGCCCTGCTGCAGCTATCCACGCTCGATTTACGCCAGGAAATTCAGCAGGCCCTCGACGCCAACCCGATGCTCGAGCAAGAGGACGAGTTCAGCGAACAGGCCGCCAGCGAGCCCGAAGAGACCGAATGGGCCGACAGCATCCCCACGGAGCTCTCCGTCGACAGCGACTGGTCGGACACCTACCAGGACATGGCCGGCACCGGCAGCACCAGCAGTGAGGGCCCGGACTTTGAACGTCAGGCGGCGGGGCAAAGCCTGCACGGCCATCTCCTTTGGCAGCTCGCCATGACCGACCTGAGCAGCCGCGAGCAGCTGGTCGCTGAAAGCCTGATCGACGCCCTCGACGCTAACGGCTACTTAACCCAGCCACTCAACGATATCCGCGAAGGGCTGCGCGCCCAGGGCGTGGAAGGCCTCAGCCAGCGCGAGATCGAAACCATCCTGATGCGGCTCCAGCAGTTTGAGCCGACCGGCGTGTTCGCCCGTGATCTGCGCGAATGCCTGATGCTTCAGCTCGCCGCCCTGCCCGACGATACTCCGCTGCTGATGCCTGCCCGGCGGCTGGTCCGCCAGTTCCTGGAAGCCCTGGGCAAAAATGATCTACGCCTGCTCAAACGACGGCTCGGTCTGGACGAGACGCAGCTCAACGACGTCGTCCAACTGATCCGCAGCCTGGACCCTCGTCCCGGCAGCGTATACACCGCAACCGATGACAGCTATGTGATTCCCGACCTTGTGGTTCGCCATGACAACGAAGGGTGGCACCTGGAACTCAACCCCGAGGCGCTTCCCAAACTCAGGATTCAGCCCGACTACGCAAGCCTGATCAAACGCGCCGACAAGAGCCAGGATAACCAGTTTCTCAAGGATCACCTGCAGGAAGCCCGCTGGCTGATCAAAAGCCTCTCCAGCCGCAACGACACTCTGCTGCGCGTCGGTCGCGAAATCATCTCTCGTCAGATCGGCTTTCTGGAGCAGGGCGAAGAAGCCATGAAACCATTGATCCTGGCCGACATCGCCGATGCGGTCGAGATGCACGAATCGACGATCTCCCGGGTCACCACCCAGAAGTTCATCCATACGCCACGGGGCATTTTCGAGCTTAAATATTTCTTTTCCAGCCAGATCAGCGGCCAGGACGGCGACAGCCATTCAAGCACCGCGATCAGGGCACGGCTCAAAAAACTCATCCAGGAAGAGGCGCCCGGCAAACCCCTTTCCGACAGCCGCCTGGTCACCTTGCTTGAAGACGCCGGCATTCACGTGGCGCGGCGTACCGTCGCCAAATATCGCGAAGGTATGGGCATCCCGTCCTCAAGCGAGCGACGCCGTTTGCGGTAGAACAACGGAAACTCATCACAAGGGCTTTGCTTAGCGGCAAAAAGGGTTACAATCGAAGGACAGTCCGACGGATAAGGAGTACGTCAATGCAAGTCAATATTACCGGTCATCATGTGGAACTGACTGACGCCTTGCGTGACTATGTCAACGAAAAGTTGGAACGCGTTGAGCGCCATTACGACAACATCACCACCGTGCAGGTGACGCTCTCGGTCGAAAAAGAGCGTCAACAGGCAGCCTGTACGCTGCACGCCGCAGGCGCTGACTTGCATGCCGAAGCCCTCGACAATGATATGTACGCGGCCATTGACGCTCTCGCGGACAAAATCGATCGACAACTCGTTAAGCACAAGGAAAAAGCACAAGCCCGCGCCCAGGGCGCAGGCGTGCGTTAATTCAATGACGTTGGCCACCATCCTCCCCCCGGAACGCGTCCTTTACGACGTGCCGGGGGGCAGTAAAAAACGGGTGCTGGAGTTTTTCAGCACCTTCATCGCGCAAAATATCCCAAGCCTCGACAGCCAGGAAGTATTCAGCAGGTTGATCGGTCGCGAACGCCTGGGTAGCACCGGGATCGGTAACGGCGTTGCCATCCCTCATGCCCGGAGTCCGCATTGCGACTCCCCCATCGCCGGCTTCCTGAAGCTCAACGAAGCCGTCGACTTCGATGCCATTGATGGCGACCCAGTCGATCTGGTGTTTGTGCTGCTGGTACCCGAAGAAGCCGACGACACCCACCTGGCCCTGCTTGGCCAGGTCGCCTCGATCATGAACGATGCCGACACGCGCCAGCAGCTTCGCAAGACCGAGAGCCAACGGGAGCTGCTGGACCTCATCACGGCCAAGATACGCGACCAGGCTAACAGCCAGTAACTCGCTGACGAGCCTAGCGGGCACACAATGCGTTAACGTCGCTATCTGGCTGGTTACCCATGTCGCTTGACCGCAAGCAAGAGAGCTTTCATGCAACTCGTCATTATTAGTGGCCGATCCGGGTCAGGCAAATCAATTGCCTTACAGGCGCTGGAAGATTTGGGCTACTACGCCATTGATAATTTGCCGGCCATGCTCCTGGACTCGCTGATTGATGAGCTGCGCGACCAGGGTGAACGTACCCATCTGGCGGTCAGCATTGATGCGCGTAACCTGCCGGGGGCACTCGCCAAGCTGCCCAAGCTTCTCGAGGAACTCCGCCAACGAACCATCAAGTGCCAGATCGTGTATCTGACCACAGATGCCCGCATCCTGCTCGAGCGCTACTCGGCGACCCGCCGGCGACATCCGCTGACCCGCAACAGCTCGCTGACGCTTGAAGAAGCCATCGATCAGGAAGAGCAGACCCTGCACGAGATACGCGACCTTGCCGATTTAACCATCGATACGTCGCGGCTTTCGGTGCACGATCTGCGCCGACGCATCACCGACCAGGTGGCGCACCAGCGGCGCGACCAGCTCACGCTGACCTTCGAGTCCTTTGGCTACAAGCGCGGCGTTCCCCTCGATGCGGATATTGTCTTCGATGTGCGCTGCCTGCCCAATCCCTACTGGGACCCCTCGCTACGTTCGTCCACCGGTCGCGACGCCGATATCATCGCCTTCCTGGGCAACTACCCGCTGGTCGACGAGATGGCCAACGATATTCAGGCATGGCTTGAACGCTGGCTGCCTGCGTACCAGAACAGTCAGCGCAGCTACATGACCGTGGCGATCGGCTGCACCGGCGGGCAGCACCGCTCGGTTTACATGGTGGAACAGCTGGCTCAGCGACTCGCCCGGCACACGGATGAAGTTCAGCTACGCCACCGGGAGCTGGGGTTGCAGTACACAGTCAATGCACCGCAATAAGCGTTTATGCCTGGCGGGAGCCGGGCCGTTTTCCACCGCGACACCCCTAATAGCCAAAAGGAACCAGGGTGCCAGAACGTAAACTTACCCTCACCAACCAGCGCGGTCTTCACGCGCGGGCCGCCACCAAACTCGTGCAGTGCAGCCAGCAATTTGATGCCAACGTACGGGTAGTGAAGCAGCAGCAGGAAGCCGATGCCGCCAATATCATGGCTCTCCTGATGCTGGCGGCACCCTGCGGCACCGAACTGTGTATCAGGGCCGAAGGCGATGACGCCGAACAGGCACTGGATGCGATTCAGGCACTGTTCGACGCACGCTTCGACGAGGACAAGTAAGCCTTCAAGGCCGCGCTATTAGCTGCCGGCGACCGTCATGCCATCGATGAGCCAACTCCCGGAATGGATACTGCCCCGCCGGTCGATGTCATCGCCAACGCCTATCAAGCCCCCGAACATACGCTCCAGGTTGCCAGCAATGGTGAATTCCTCGATCGGGTATTGCACCACCCCGCTTTCGACCCAGAACCCGGCGGCGCCGCGGGAGTAATCGCCGGTCACCCCGTTAATGCCCTGCCCCATCAACTCGGTCACCCAGACCCCGGTACCCATTTGCGACAGCAGCGCGGCCTGGCTGGTTAACGGCGCGGTAATGCGCATATTGCGGGCACCGCCCGCGTTACCGGTGGTGGTCATGTTCAAGCGCCGAGCGCTGTAGGACGACAGCATGTAGCTCGCAATCTGGCCGCGGTCGATAAAGCGGTTATCGCGGGTTTGCACGCCTTCGCCATCAAAGGGTGAGCTGGCCGTCGCGCCGACCTCCATCGGCCGCTCCTCGAGGCTGAACCAATCGGGAAACAGTGGCGTGTTGAGCCGATCACACAGGAAAGATGCCTGACGGTAAAGCGCACCGCCCGCCAGGGCACCCATCAGATGGCCTACCAGTCCACTGGCCAGGCTGGGGTCGAACAGCACCGGATACGTGCCTGTTGGCGGCCGTTTGCCCCCTAGCCGACGCAGCGTACGCCTCGCCGCCTCGCGGCCCACCGCCGCCGGGTCGCTCAACTGCTCAGGATCGCGTGCCGAGGTATAGTCCATGTCGCGCTGCATGCCCTGCGCGTCTTCGGCAATCAACATGCAGGACAGCGAGTGGCGGCTGCCTTTCTGAGTGCCGACAAAACCGTGGCTGTTGGCATACACGCGTACGCCTTCACCGCTGGACAACGACGCCCCGTCCGACTGGGTAATCCCAGCCACGTCTCTTCCCGCCTGCTCGCAGGTCAGCGCCAGCTCGATGGCCTGATCGGTGGTGAGCGCCCAGGGGTGGTGCACTTTCAAATCGGGCAGGTCGGTGGCCATCAAGGCCGCGTCGGCAAGCCCGGCGGCCGGGTCTTCGCCCGTGTAGCGCGCAATCGCCAGGGCTTTTTCCACCGTGGCCTGCAGCGAGGCTTCGCTGGCATCCGTCGAGGACGCACTGCCCTTGCGCTGCCCGACATAGACGGTAATGGCAATGCCCTGATCGCGGGAGAGCTCAACCGTTTCCACTTCCCCCTGGCGGACGCTGACGCCGATCCCCTGGTCAACGCTGGCGCCGACCTCGGCCGCATCGGCGCCCATCCGTTTAGCCATCGCCAAGGCACTTTCAGCACGCTGGATGAGCAGTGCCTGTTGGGCTGATGCGTCGAACGCTTGAGCCATACAATCTCCTTAACCACCGACATTGCCGGTAGATCCATATTGAGCATCGCGGCCTGATATAATAAGGCCACGAATTCTGTTGATGAGAACCCACGATGCCAAAACAACGCCCCGAGCCCCTAGACGACGAGATGCCAGAGCGTCCCAGCAAATCCCAGTTGAAGCGCGAAATGCATGCGCTTCAGGCCTTGGGGGAAACATTGATTGCCATGCAGCCCGCCGAGCGGGCGCGTTTCCCGCTATCCGATGACATGCTGCGCGCCATCGATGAAACCGCTCGCATTCGCTCCCATGAGGGGCGCCGTCGGCATATGCAGTACGTCGGCAAGCTGATCCGCAAGGAAGACCTTGCCGCCATTCAGGCCGTCTTCGACGGCATCGAACAGGAAAAACAGCAGCGCGACCACGCCTTTCATCGTCTTGAAAAATGGCGCGACCGGCTGATCCATGAAGGCGACCCGGCAGCGGAGCAATGGCTTGTCGAGTACCCGGACACCGACCGCCAGACCCTGCGTCAATTGATCCGCAATGCCCAGCGGGAGCGTGACCAAGACAAACCACCGGCCAGCGCCCGCAAGCTTTTCAAGTTCTTGCGCGATACCGTCCAGCTTTAATCCCGATTCAGGACTGCGTGCCGCCCACGGTCAGTTCGTCGACCTTCAGCGTCGGCTGGCCGACGCCAACCGGCACGCCCTGACCTTCTTTTCCGCATACGCCGATGCCGGTGTCCAGCGCCATATCGTGGCCGATCATCGACACCCGGCTCATCGCCTCAGGGCCGTTGCCAATCAACGTCGCGCCTTTCACCGGCGCCGTCACGCGGCCATCTTCAATCAGGTAGGCTTCGCTGGCGGAGAACACAAATTTGCCGGAGGTGATGTCGACCTGGCCGCCGCCAAAGCTCACCGCGTAAATGCCCCGCTTAACGCTCCTGATAATGTCGTCCGGCTCGTCCTGACCCGCCAGCATGACGGTATTGGTCATCCGCGGCATCGGCAAATGCGCGAACGACTCGCGGCGGGCGTTGCCGGTGGGCGCCATGCCCATCAACCGGGCGTTGAGCTTGTCCTGCATGTAGCCGGTCAGCACGCCGTCTTCAATCAGCGAGGTGTACTGCCCCGGGGTGCCTTCATCGTCAACGCTCAGCGAACCGCGTCCGTCGCGCAAGGTGGCATCATCCACCACGGTAACCCCCTTCGAGGCCACACGCTGGCCCATGCGCCCGGCAAAGGCCGAGCTGCCCTTGCGGTTGAAGTCGCCCTCCAGGCCGTGCCCGACGGCTTCATGGAGCAGAATGCCCGGCCAGCCCGCCCCGAGTACCACCGGCATTTGCCCGGCGGGCGCATCGACCGCTTCAAGATTGACCAGGGCCTGACGCACCGCCTCTTTGGCGTAACGCTCGGCGACCTGCTCGTCGCGCAGCCGCGACATGGAATAACGCCCGCCGCCCCCGGCGCTGCCCCGCTCGCGACGGCCATTTTTCACCGCAATAACGCTCACATTGAAGCGCACCAGCGGCCGGATATCCGCGGCCAGGGTGCCATCGCTGGCACGCACCAATACCACTTCGTAAGTACCGGAGAGTGAGGCGCTGACCTGGCTGACGCTGGGGTCGGCGGCACGCGCCGCCCGGTCAGCATCTTTCAGCATGGCGACTTTTTCATCGGCGCTCAGGCCGGCAAGCGGGTCGATACCCGCGTAGTAAGACGCCGCCGTGACCGGCTTGACCGCCTGGCCGGGCAGGCGCTTGCCGCTGCGCACGATACCGGAGGCCGTGCGCCCGGTATCCACCAGCGCATCGGCCGTAATCTGGTTGGAATAGGCAAAGCCGGTTTTCTCGCCGGCAAGCGCACGCACGCCCACGCCACCATCGATGTTGTAGCTTGCCTCCTTGACCTCACCGTCTTCCAGCACCCAACCTTCCTGCCAGGTGCGCTGGAAATACAGGTCGGCGTAGTCCACACCGGCCCCCATGGCATAACCCAGGCCGCTATCCAGCGCGTCGAGGTCGAGCCCCCCAGGTGTGAGCAAAATCGAAACGGCCGTCTGTAAGTCGCTTGTCTGATCGGTCATCGAGAGCCTTCTAAGGTAACTTGCGGCGAGGCCCAGGGCCCCTCCACACGGTAATAAATCGTGGTTGCCTGATCCAAGGCATCGCCAAACATCTGATCGGCTAAAAACAGCGCGCCGCCCACCACGGGCGCCCCGATGGCGATGGCCGCCATGGGCAAACTCTGGCTTACCGGTAGTGCGACGCCAAGACGCTGATCAAGTTCACGGCGAACCAGATCGACATCGCCAGTAAGGGTTAGCGTGGTGGCTGGCGCCTCAATTTGCAATGGACCGCGCAGCATCAACTGCCCCTCGGCGATATCCGCCGCACCATGGACGCGATCAAACGCCGTGCCTTGCCCCGTCACGTCGGAAAAATCCAGCCGCAAACGGCGTAAGATATTATCCAGATTCAACAGCCCCACCAGCCGAGCCGGCGCCGACTCCAGGGTCAGAAAGCGACCATCGCGCACGTCGACGGTCATCTCCCCGCCCGCCCGGGCAAGCTCCAACTGCCAGGGAGCACCGGACCAGGCCAGGCTGGCGTCCGCCTGGGTGCTGCGACTGCGCATGGCCACCGGCTGATCCAGGCGGTCAAGGGCCGAGGCGATATCGCCCCCTCTGATCGACATTTCGGCGCGGGTTTGGCTATTGACGCTGCTGCCCTCCCAGTGAAGCGCCCCCGACGCCGTCAGCTGTCCAAGCGTAAGCCCGACCGGGTCCAGCGACATGCCTTTGCCGTCCGCGTGCCAGAACGCGGTTAGAGGCCCCATCCGCTTGCCTTCAAGAAGCATGGTGGCAAGGCGAAAACGCCCATCGGGGATATCGGCAAGCCAGCCAGGCAGCCCCATCGGCGCCGCCGGCGCGGGCGCATCCGTATCGACCGACTGGCGCCACGAACTCGGCATCAGTGCCGAACCCTCGACACTTGCCGCGGCATCGTCATCGGTGGCCTGGGCGGAAAACACCTCGACAATGGGGTCCAGCGACAGCCGCGATAACGCAACATCCAGCGGAGCCCTCTGCGAGGGTCGATAGTCGATCCGCCCCGTGAGGACGTCGCTGTCGATCAGTAACGACAGTTGATCATCACTCAGGCTACCCTCCGCTTTACCGCCGCCCAAACAATCTCCACGCAAGACCACACAACCTGTCGCGATATTCACCGCCAGGGGGGGCATGGCCGACGCGGATACCGCGTCGCTACGTTGCGCACCGGATGCCTGCAGAACAGGCGATAATGCGGCCTGCCAGGCAGCGATATCCAGCCGTTCGACATCCGCCGACACTTGCCAGCCGGGTGTTTGTCGCCAGTCGGGCGTGCGCCGCGAGGCTGACCCCAGACGCACACTCCCGGCAAGCTCATCCTCAGGCGCGTGGACGTGAAGGTCGGCGATGTCGCCAAGTCGGCTTTCAATGCGCAAAGGGGATAGCGACGCGTTCAACGTCCACGGCCACGCCTGCTGCGCGGTCTTGGCGAAGGGTGCCGGCAGCTTGACCGCGACACCTTGCCAGTCGCTTTCAAGCGAAAGCGTCGGCGAAGACGCCAGCATCAGCTGCCCCTGCCAGGACGTGCGCCCTTCGGCAAGCGAAGCGGCGGCGTCACCCGACAAACCGGCCATGCCCAAGAGTCGCTCTGCCGAGGTTTCGCCCTGCAGCGCGACGCCGTCGCGGCGGGTATCGATCGCTGCTGAAACTGGGCCACCCAATAGCCGGCCATCCAACTGGCCGACCAGCGCATTCTGCTCGCCCTGCTGCTGCCAGGTAAGGTCGCCTTCAAGCGCTTCAATACGCGCGGCGATATCGCCGTAGGCGAGCTGCATGCCTTGCGGCTTGGCGTTGATTTCCAGCGCAAGATCATCTTCCTCGTCCAGCGACATGGCAAGCGCCAGGTCACCGTCAATATCGCCCTGAAGGTCGAGCGACCCGAGAGCCGGCATATCAACATCAGGAATCGCGGTTAAAAACGCCAATGCATCCTGGCCGCTTGACTGCCAATTGCCGGATAGCGCCAGCGCATCGTCCTTCATTCGCAGCGCGCCCTGGGTGAGCACGACCCCCTGACTTTGTCCGCGCTCGATCTCGGCCAGCAGGTTGTTGTTTTGCCACTTCAACCGGCCTGCCAGCTCGTTCAGCTTAGGCCAGCCCGGCGCAATAGGCAGGTAGCCATCGCGCAGCGACAGATCAAGGGTCGTGACCACGTCATCGCTGGACACATCGTCACCCAGCGGTTGGCTGAGTTTGAGCGCCCCCTGGGTGACATAACCGCCCACATCGCGACCCAGCCATTCGCGCAGCTCGGGGTCCAGAAGTTGCATGGGCACCCACTGTGCAAGCGGTCGCTCGGCGGCATCGACGTCCTGAAAATCAATATCCAGCCCGAAATGCCCGCGCTCGGCATCGGTGACCAGACCAAAGCCCCCAGTGACGCGGGCGCCGTCCCAATCAAGCGCGATATCGCGTCCGCTGACCAACGCCCGCGGGCCGTCGTAAACCCACTCGACCTGCCCCGTGGCATGCTGCAGTTGCATGGGGGCATCAAAGATTTCGGGGAAGTAGAGCGTGCTGTCGTGATGATTGGCAAACTCCACTCGCCCCCTGAAGTCGCGCGCCTGGACCCAGGCATCCAGGGGGCCACCGCCGGGCGCCTGCTGCCAGGGCAATACCTCAAGATTGCTGATGGCCGCGTCGACGCCCCACTCACCTGCACGCTGGCCGAGGCGCAAACCTTCCACCTGCCCCCGAGGGGAGAGCGTTTGCAGTACCCGGGTGACCGACTCCGGCAGCAGAACATAGTCGCGCCAGGCAGCCAGGGAGGCCAGCTCAAACGCACTGGTGCGCAATTCCCAGTTATCCGGCTGATGCGTTACGTACAAATGCCGGGGGAGCGCGGGCCCTTCACTAACGCCTGCTGGCTGAGCCCATTCTACGCTTTGCGCATTGCCGCTCAGCCAGGCTTCACCGCCCTCACCATCGCGTTCCCACTGCCCAAGCGCTTCCACATCCCGCAAGATGGCTCGCTGCACATCGTGACGCAGTGTTAGCTGAGGCATCTCAACCCCGACACGCGCCTGATCCAGTTGGCCCTGGTACCAGCGCCCCCAAAACTTTGCATCGCCGCCCGCCTGGGTAACCCGCGGCACGTAGTCCGGGCGCAGAACCTCCGCCAGAAGCGCCAGGTGGTCCAGCTGTATATCGATGTTCAATGCACCTGAAAAGTCACGATAGCCTTCCTCACCCGGCGCAATCTCGGCCTGCACATGGGCCGTGGGTAAAGGCCGGGAGGGCGTATCCTCAGACCGACTGATCAGATTGATGCTGCCTTCAAGCTGGGTGCCTTGATCGTCTCCACCCAGTAACAGCGTGGGGGCGTGCAAGTCGACGGTATTGCGCTCACCGTGCAGCACGACACGGGTATCCTCGACGCTTAGCCGCTGGCGCAGCAGAATGCCCACCCATCGATCCAGGGCCTCGAGATTGAGCTTCGGCTGCTGCTCCATCACCGGCAGTTTAGCCGGCGCCGGCCACTGCCATTTATCGCCGAACAGACGGTAAAGGTGAAACTCGGTACCGCGCACATCCGCATCGTTGAAAATTGGGGCCCGCGCGATCAGCGACGCCCAGATATCCAGGCGCAGCTTGGCATGGTCCAGTTTGAAAAGGGGGTAACCATTGGGGGTTTGCGCACTGACATCACCCACCATCAGTTGGATATCGTTGCGTTCAAACGCCAGCGTCAGGCGCTGGATGTTGACCGGTACGCCGACCCGGGTTTCCAGCCACGCCTCGATGCGCGGCGTCAGCGCATCCGCCTGGCTCATGGCCAAACGCAGCAGCAGCAGCACAATGGCCAGCGCCCCCAGCCACCAAGCTGTCAACCTCAATGCAGTACGCAACACCGGGCGAGTCGTCATGGGTCACATCAACACGATATCGTACTGCTCTTGAGAGTAATGCTGCTCCACTTGAAAACGTATCGTCTTGTGAATGAACGTTTCCAGGTCCGCCACGGCCGCAGACTCTTCATCCAGCAAGCGGTCAACCACCGGCTGCGACGCCAACACCATGTAGGTTTCGGCACTGTAGGCGCGTTCTTCGCGCAGAATCTCGCGAAAAATCTCATAGCATACCGTCTCCGGCGTCTTGAGCGTGCCCCTGCCACTGCAGGTCGGACACGCCTCGCACAAGGTCTGCTCGAGGCTTTCACGCGTGCGTTTACGGGTCAGCTGCACCAGGCCAAGCTCGGTGACCCCGGTACATTTCGTCTTGGCGTGATCACGCTCCAGGGCCTTTTCAAGCACGCGCAGCACTTGCCGCTGGTGCTCGACGTCTTCCATGTCGATAAAGTCGATAATGATGATGCCGCCCAGATTGCGCAGCCGAAGCTGACGGGCGATCGCGGTCGCGGCTTCCAGATTGGTCTTGAAAATCGTCTCTTCGAGGTTGCGATGCCCGACATAGCCCCCGGTGTTGACGTCGATGGTGGTCATGGCCTCGGTAGGGTCAATGACCAGATAGCCGCCCGACTTCAACTGGACCTTGCGACCGAGGGCCTTCTGTATCTCGTCCTCGACGCTGTAGAGATCAAAAATCGGCCGTTCACCGGGGTAATATTCGATTCGGTCGACCGCATCGGGCATGAACTCCTCGGCAAACTCGACGAGCTTGACAAAGTTCTCCCTGGAGTCGATGCGGATTTTTTCGATGTCATCGCGCATCACATCACGCAAAGTGCGCATAAACAGCGGCAGGTCGTCGTATATAACCGTGGAGGGCGCCGCGGTAATTTTTCGCTCGCTGACCTTGCGCCATAGACGCAGCAGAAAATGCATGTCGCCAATCAGCTCTTCATCGCCCACTCCTTCGGCGGCGGTACGCACGATGAAGCCGCCGTTGACGTCCAGGGTCTGCTCTTCAATGCTGCTATCCAAAAGGGCCTTGAGGCGATCGCGCTCACGCTCATCTTCGATGCGCTGGGAGACGCCATTATGCGGCGAGTCGGGCATGTACACCAGGTAGCGCGACGGCACCGACAGATGGGTGGTCAGGCGCGCGCCCTTGCTGCCAATCGGGTCTTTGGTGACCTGCACGACCAATGCCTGGCCTTCGTGAAGCAGTTGCCCGATCGTCTGCTGCGCTTCAACGGGCGTGCCGGGCGGCATCACTTCGTGGGCATGGATAAAGGCGGCGCGCTCAAGGCCAATATCAACAAAAGCAGCCTGCATTCCAGGCAACACGCGTACGACTCTGCCTTTGTAGATATTGCCGACAATACCGCGTCGACGGGAACGCTCGATGAGCGCCTCTTGCAGCACGCCGTTTTCGACCAGCGCCACACGGGTCTCCATCGGCGTCAAATTAATCAGAACCTCACCGCTCATGCAAAAATCCTTGTGGGTTTACGCGGGTAAATGTCCATCCCATAACGGTACCCCCTGACGACGCAGCAAGCACGCTGTTTCAAAAAGTGGCAGCCCCACCACTGCCGAGTGACTACCTTCAATGCCGGTCACAAACACCGACGCCAATCCCTGTATAGCATAACCGCCGGCCTTGTCCTGTGGCTCAGCCGTTTTCCAGTAGGCCGCAATCTCCGCCTCGCTGAGCGCGCGCAGCGTCACGCGGGTGGTCACACAGCACGTCAGGACGCCCTGGGGGCCGGTCACCGCGACACCGGTCAACACCTGATGCTCACGCCCCGAGAGCTGGCGTAACATCCAGGCGGCGTGCTGCTGGCTATCGGGCTTGCCGAGAATCTGCCCGTCCACTACCACCGCCGTGTCGGAGCCCAACGTGGGCAGTGACGTCATGGGCGCCGCGGCTTGCGCCTTGGCCTGCGCCAAGCGTTCCACATAGCGCTCAGCGGACTCATTGGCTAACGGTGTTTCATCGATGTTGCAGGGCTGTACCTGCACCGCCACGCCGATCGATGCGAGCAGCGCGCGGCGGCGTGGCGATGCGGACGCCAGGCACAACACTGGCTGTGATTCCAACGCCATATCGGCTCCACGTCGATTGTTCAGAACGGCTTCCCGGCTGTCAGCGGGCAAAACGGCGCTGCAGGGCGGCAAACATCGTCGCAAGCCAGGGCCACAACACGGCGCTGACCACCGACGAGGTTAAAAACGCCAGATGAATAGAGAAATCCCCCACCAGACTGCGCAGCCACTGGTCGATCAGCTGGACCAGCCCCAGCAGCACCAGGACGAGCAGCGCCTGCTGTAGCAGCGAATAGGCGCGGAACCGGGCATACACCAGGGCACACAAAAATGCCAGCAGGGAAAACATGATGGCATGCTGACCCAACGGGCTACCTTCGATCAGGTCGAGTAGAATGCCCAGCACAAAGCCATGAAAGACGCCTACCTGGTCCGGCTCACGCATGCACCAGTAAATCAGCATCAGCCCCAACCATTCCGGGCGAAACACCTGCCACCCATCGGCCAACGGCATGACCTGCAGGCAAAGTGCCAGCAGCAGCGTCAGCCACACCACCAAGAGGGGCGTCACCGGAACGCGGGGCATCAGGGCACCTCCTGGGAGAACGATGTATCGTCGGGGTTGACCACCTGATGGACACTGCGTAACGCGTCCACCGAGACCCGCAGGGTGTCGTCCCACTGTTGCTCGTCAGGCGATACCTGCGGCGGCGGCGAAAGTAACAGGAAATGACGCGAACGTTTCAACTGCGCCATAGGTTCTGCCGTTACCTTGGCAAATGGCTGGCCCGGGTCATGGTCAACCTCGGTGACGCGGGCAACGGGGTAGCCCGGCGGAAATCTTCCTGCCAGCCCCGAGGTGGTCAGCAGATCGCCCTCACGAATATCCGCCGTGTTGGGCACGTGCAGGACGTTAACCCGACCATAGCGGCCCGCCCCCTGAACAATAAAGCGCAGCCCGTTGCGACTGACCTGGACGGGCAAGGCATGGCTGGCATCGGCCAGCAACAGCACGCGACTCGAGTAGGCCGACACCGCTGTTACCTGACCGACCAGCCCCGTTGCATCGATCACCGGCTGGCCTACATAAGCCCCATGACGGTGACCCCGGTCAACCACCATTTGATGACTGAAGGGATCATTGTCGAGGGACAGCAGCTCAGCGGTCATGGAGGGAATATCACGCTGTTCAGCCGCGTCAAGCAACTGGCGTAATTCAGCGTTTTCCTTGGTCAGGTTCTCCATCTGCTGACCCCGGTGGGATAGCGTCAGAATTTGTTCGCGCAAACGCTGATTCTCGTCAACGAGCGCTTGCTGATCTGAAAATGCCAACGACCCCCAGTCCAGAAACCGGCTGGGGACGCCCACCACCCATTGGATAGGGGCTACCACCATCGACATCTGGGCACGCACATTTTCCATCCGCGTGAAACGCTGATCGACGAACATCAGCGCGCTGGCGATCAGCACACAGAAAAAAAGCCGATATCCTGGCAAAGGGCCGTGCGAAAACAGCGGTTTGATAGGCAAATCCCCCGCGCTTAACCGCTGCGATTAGTCGCTCGACAGCAACTCAAAGGTGTGCTGATCGATCATTTCCAGCGCCTTGCCACCACCGCGGGCCACACAGGTCAGCGGATCTTCGGCCACGATGACAGGCAGGCCGGTTTCTTCGGCAATCAGCTTGTCGATATCGCGCAGCAGCGCACCGCCACCGGTCAGCACCAGGCCGCGCTCTGCGATATCCGACGCAAGCTCGGGGGGTGATTGTTCCAGGGCGTTCTTCACCGCCGACACAATAGACCCCAAGGTCTCTTGCAGCGCTTCGAGGATCTCGTGGGAATTGAGCGTAAAGCTACGCGGAATCCCCTCGGCAAGATTGCGCCCGCGCACGTCTATCTCACGCAGTTCGCCACCGGGGAAAGCGCAGCCGATCTCTTCTTTAATCCGCTCGGCAGTGGCTTCGCCAATCAGGCTGCCATAATGGCGACGCACGTAGGCGATAATCGCCTCGTCGAAGCGGTCGCCGCCGACCCGGATAGATTCGGAGTAAACGATGCCGTTGAGCGAAATAATCGCAATTTCGGTCGTCCCGCCACCGATATCCACTACCATCGAGCCTTGGGCTTCTTCCACCGGAAGCCCTGCGCCAATCGCTGCGGCCATGGGCTCTTCGATCAGATCCACACGGCGTGCGCCAGCACCTTCGGCAGATTCGCGAATCGCTCGACGCTCAACCTGAGTGGCCATGTAGGGAATGCAGACCAAAACGCGCGGGCTTGGCGTAATGAAGGTGCTTTGGTGCACTTTACGGATAAAGTGCTGAAGCATCTGCTCGGTGACGGTAAAGTCGGCGATAACGCCGTCTTTCATTGGACGAATCGCGGTAATATTACCCGGCGTGCGCCCTAACATGCGCTTGGCATCGGCACCAACGGCCGCCACGCTGCGCATGTTACCGGATTGACGGATGGCAACGACGGATGGCTCGTTAAGTACGATGCCACGACCGCGTACGTAAATCAGTGTGTTGGCCGTACCCAGGTCGATCGATAGATCGCTGGAAAACAGCCCCCTCAGACGTTTGAACATGGATGTTGTTACCTAGTGCAGACTGGGAACCCTGTGCGGATGCAAACGGTATCACCGCAACCCCCTGGCAGCAAGCACGAGTCGCGTCTAACACTGCCCGTTCGCGCCAAGATGTGGTACCTTTTGCGGCTATTTTCCACGTCTACAACACAAGACGTTAACAAGATGACTGACTGTATACCGCGTGACGCGGGATATGTTCCATCACCTTCGCGAGGAATTTCCGATCATGGCGCTTGAAGACTCCCATGTACGCCGGGCCGCCCATCTGGCCCGACTCGCCGTCAGCGATGACCAAGCCAGCGACTTCGTCGAAGACCTGAGCCGGATCCTGGATATGGTTGACCAGCTGCAAGGCGTCAATACCGATGGCGTGGCGCCGCTGGCCCACCCGCTCGATGCTACTCAGCGTCTGCGTGCCGACGAGGTCACCGAAATCAATCAGCGCGATACCTTTCAGCGCTGCGCGCCGGCGGTGGAAAACGGCCTTTATCTCGTGCCGCGCGTGGTCGAGTAACCTGACGCTGCCACCCTCGACGTCTTTTCACTTTTTTTTCGCTTCGAACGGAGCTCTCAGGTCATGCACGACAAGACACTGACGGAACTCGCCAAGGCCCTCGACAGCGGTGAGCTGTCCAGCCGCGAGCTGACCGACCACTACCTGCAACGCATCCGGCAGGCCGATTCCACGCTGAACAGCTTTATCACCGTGACCGCCGAGCAGGCCCAAGCCCAGGCCGACGCCGCCGATCAGGCGCGCGCCAAGGGCAACGCCGGATGGCTGACCGGTCTGCCGCTTGCCCTGAAGGATATTTTTTGCACCCAGGGAGTTAAAACCAGCTGTGGCTCCAGGATGCTGGACAACTTCACGGCGCCTTACGACGCCACCGTGGTGGAAAAGCTCAAAGCCGCGGGCACCGTCAGTCTTGGCAAGACCAACATGGACGAGTTCGCCATGGGCTCTTCCAATGAAAACAGCTACTACGGCCCGGTAAAGAACCCCTGGGACCTAAGCGCAGTGCCCGGGGGCAGCTCTGGCGGCAGCGCGGCAGCGGTGGCCGCAGGCCTGGCGCCAGCGGCACTGGGCACCGACACCGGTGGCTCGATTCGCCAGCCGGCCGCGTTCTGCGGGATTACCGGCCTCAAGCCCACCTATGGCCGCGTGTCGCGCTACGGCATGATCGCCTACGCCTCAAGCCTTGATCAGGCGGGCCCCATGGCGCGCTCGGCCTCCGACTGCGCGCACCTGCTTAACGTCATGGCCGGTCACGACGTGCGTGATTCCACCAGCGTGGCCCGTGGCGTGCCCGACTACGCGGAAACGCTCAACGCGCCGCTCTCGGGGCTAAAAATCGGCCTGCCCAAGGAGTACTTCGGCGACGGCCTCGACTCCGAGGTCGAAAAGGCCGTCCGTGAAGCGGTCAGCGTCTACGAATCGATGGGCGCGACGGTGCGCGAGGTCAGCCTGCCGCATACCCACTACGCCATCCCCGCGTATTACGTAATCGCCCCGGCCGAGGCGTCCTCCAACCTGTCGCGTTTTGATGGCGTGCGTTTCGGTCACCGCTGCGAGAACCCAAGCGACCTGATCGATCTTTACAAGCGTTCGCGGGCCGAAGGATTCGGCGAGGAAGTCCAGCGCCGCATCCTGATTGGCACCCACACGCTGTCGGAAGGCTTCTTTGACGCCTACTACACCAAGGCACAGAAAGTTCGCCGTCTGATTCGTCAGGACTTCCTGGACGCCTTTGAAGACGTCGACGTGCTGATGGGCCCCGCCTCGCCGACGCCGGCCTTCGACCTGGGTGCCAAGAAGGACCCGGTCTCTATGTACCTGCAGGACATCTATACCATCGCGGTGAACCTAGCGGGCATCCCCGGCATCAGCGTACCGGCCGGCTTCGCCGGTGGCCGCCCGATCGGCCTGCAAATTCTCGGTACCCACTTCGCCGAGGCCCAACTGTTGAATGTCGCCCACCAGTTCCAGCAAGCCACTGATTGGCACACACAACGTCCTGCTTTTGTCGAGGAGAGCGCCTGATGCAATGGGAAACCGTGATTGGGCTTGAAGTCCACGTTCAGCTCGCCACCCACTCGAAGATTTTTTCCGGCGCCTCGACAGCGTTTGGCGCTGAGCCAAACAGCCAGGCATGCGCGGTCGATCTGGGTCTACCCGGTGTGCTGCCGGTGCTCAACGAGCAGGCGGTGGCCATGGCGGTGCAGTTTGGCCTGGCGGTGCACGCCGACATCGCTGAAGTATCGGTGTTTGATCGCAAGAACTACTTCTACCCGGATTTGCCCAAGGGTTACCAGACCAGCCAGATGTATCACCCCATCGTCGGTCCCGGCGAGGTGGAGATTACCCTGGACGACGACACCACCAAGCGGATCCGCATCCACCATGCCCACCTGGAGGAAGATGCCGGAAAATCGCTACACGAAGACTTCCACGGCATGACCGGCATTGACCTCAACCGCGCCGGCACGCCGCTGCTGGAGATCGTTTCCGAACCGGATATGCGCAGCGCCAAGGAAGCGGCGGCCTACCTCAAGGCGATCCATTCGATCGTCACCTACCTGGGCATTTCCGACGGCAACATGGCCGAAGGCTCGATGCGCTGCGACGTCAACGTCTCGGTGCGCCCCAAGGGCCAGGAAACCTTCGGTACCCGGGCCGAGATCAAGAACGTCAATTCGTTCCGCTTTGTGGAAAAAGCCATTGCCTTTGAAGTCGAACGGCAGATCGAGTTGATCGAAGACGGCGGTACGGTGATCCAGGAAACCCGCCTGTTCGACCCCGAGCGCGACGAGACGCGCAGCATGCGCACCAAGGAAGAAGCCAACGACTACCGCTACTTCCCCTGCCCCGACCTGCTGCCGGTAGTCCTCGACCAGGCCTACCTGGACCATCTGCGCAGTCAGCTGCCCGAACTGCCCGCCGACAAGCGCGAACGTTTCCAGCACGCGCTGGGCTTATCAGCCTACGACGCCGCGGTGCTTTCCGCCAGCCGCGACATGGCCGAATATTTCGAGGAAGTCCATCGCGTGTGTGGCGATGCCAAGCAGGCGGCCAACTGGGTCCAGGGCGAGCTCTCGGGCGCACTCAACCGCGAAAGCCTGAGCATCGTCGACAGCCCGGTCTCGGCCGTGCAGTTGGGTGAGCTGGTCCAGCGCGTGCTTGACGATACCATCAACGGCAAAGCCGCCAAGCAGGTCTTCCAGGCACTGTGGCACGGTGAGGGCGACAGTGCCGATGCGGTCATCGAGGCGAAAGGCCTCAAGCAGGTCACCGACACCGGCGCCATTGAAGCGATGATCGATCAGGTGATTGCCGACAGCCCCGCCCAGGTCGCGCAGTATCGCGACGCCGAGCCCGAAAAGCGCGGCAAGATGATTGGTTACTTCGTCGGCCAGGTCATGAAGGCCTCGCGGGGGACCGCCAATCCTCAGCAGGTCAATGGCCTGTTGAAAGACAAGCTGGATGCGCTGCTCTAGGCGCTACCTTGCCAACCTAAAACGGCCGCGCCTGCGGCCGTTTTTTTTCGTTACGTCAATTGCCCAGGATGCACAAAGCGTTGCAGCTGGGCGCAGCCTTTTGCCCACACCGGCGCGGTTAGCTCGGCAAGGCCCGCGGTGGGAAACCCAATGCCGCGGGCGGAGCGGCCTTCCACCAGGATTTCGGTGAGCGCGCCCACCAGGGGCATGTGGCTGACCAGAATCAATTGCGCATCGGCTTGCTCGAGCAGCCACTCAACCACCGCCTCGGGTGGATCATCGGGGGTGATCAGCGGCAGCGTCTCCACCGGCACGGCAAGCGCCTGGGCAAGCCGTGCAGCCGATTGCTGTGCGCGACGAAAGGGGCTTGCCAGCAGCCTCGGCGTCGGCCACCCCTGGGCCGTGTAATGCGTGGCGAGCCAGTCCGCTACCTTGGCGACTTCCTGCTCGCCCTGCGGCGTCAGCGTGCGCTGGTCATCGGGGCGGCCGGGGCCCGCTTCGCCGTGGCGCATCAGCCAGAGTCGCTGCGCTTGATCAGTCATGCCAGCCTCCTGTTTCCCGATGAGCTTGCTGAACGTCTTCCCGAGGGAGGATGAACTCGACGTCACTGCTTTGCTCACCCATCATCAGCGTCTTCGCCATGTCCTGTGGCGGCACGCCGTCGAACAGCACGTGATAAAGCCCTTCGGCCAGCGGCATGTACACGCCAATCTCGGCCGCCTTGGTGCAGACCAGCCTGACGGTGTTGACGCCTTCGGCCACCTGCCCGAGGGCATCCACGGCTTCCTCAAGGGTGCGGCCCTCGCCGATCGCAAAGCCTACGCGGTAGTTGCGCGACAGGTCCGACGAACAGGTGACGATCAGATCCCCCACCCCGGCAAGCCCCAGAAACGTCATGGGGTTGGCCCCCTGGGCGACGGCAAAGCGGCTCATTTCCGCCAGCGCCCGGGTCATCAGCATGCTGCGGGTATTTTCGCCCATGCCCAGCGCGGCCGCCATGCCGGCGGCAATCGCGTAGATATTCTTGAGCGCTCCGCCAAGCTCCACCCCGTGGCGGTCGTTGCTTGCGTAAACGCGAAAGTAGCGGCAGCCCAGCGCCTGCTGAACCCGCGTACGGGTCAACGCATCCGCACTGGCAATCACCGTGGCGGTAAGCTGCTTATCGGCAATCTCCGAAGCAAGATTAGGGCCGGCTATCACCCCGATATGCGCAAACCCGGTTTCCTGTTCGAGCACCTGACTCATCAACAGAAAGCCGTCCTGCTCGATCCCTTTGGTCGTGCTAACCAGAATCTGCTCAGGCTTTAACCAGGGTTTGGCGGCCTGAACAACGCTGCGAAACGCCTTGGACGGAATCGCAATCAGCACCAGCTCCGCGTCGTGCAGCACCGTTTCAAGGTCGGTAGACGCCTGGACGGCAGGGTTAATAGGATAGTTCGGCAGGTAGCGACCGTTGCGGCGCTCCCGATTGATCTGCTCCACCAGCGCCTCGTCGCGCATCCATTGGCGCACCTGAGCGCCATTGTCGGCGGCAATGCTGGCCAGGGCGGTACCAAAACTACCGCCGCCTAGCACGGCGACATGAATCTGCTGCTCAGCCATGGGTTTCCTGGAATTTATTAACAAAGAGTTAAGGGTACGACAAAAACAAACGGCCCGCCTGGGTCACTCCCAAGGGGCCGTTGTACACAAGCGAGCAAGCGTTACGCTGCCAATACGCCGTTGAGACGCTTCACGTAAGCCGCCGGGTCATCCAGGTGGCCACCTTCGGCGATAATTGCCTGGTCCAGCAGGATATGGGCCAAATCGGCAAACAGGCTGTCGTCGGCGCTTTCCAGGCGCGCTACCAGCGAGTGGCTGGGGTTCAGCTCGAGTATCGGCTTCACCTCAGGTAGCGGCTGCCCTGCTGCTTCCATGATGCGACGCATCTGGTAGCCCATTTCATGCTCCGGCAACACGACACAGGCCGGCGAGTCGGTAAGACGATGGGTGACCTTGACGTCCTGCACGCCTTCGCCCAACGCCTCCTTGACCCGCTTGACCAGCGATTCCTTGGCCTTGGCGGTTTCTTCCTGCTCTTTTTTCTCGGCTTCGTCTTCCACATCGCCAAGGTCGAGCTCGCCTTTGGCCACGTCCGCAAACGACTTGCCGTCGAACTCGGTCAGGTGGCTCATCAGCCACTCGTCAATGCGGTCGGAAAGCAGCAGCACCTCGATGCCTTTCTTGCGGAAGATTTCCAGGTGGGGGCTATGCTTGGCGGCATTGAAGCTGTCGGCCACCACGTAATAGATTTTCTGCTGGCCTTCTTTCATGCGCCCGACGTAGTCGGCAAGCGAATGCTCCTGCGCGGCCGTATCGGTGTGCGTTGAAGCAAAGCGCAGCAGGCCGGCGACTTTCTCGCGGTTGGCGAAGTCTTCCCCCGGGCCTTCCTTGAGCACGCTGCCGAAGGTGTTCCAGAAGGTCTGATACTGCTCGGTGTCTTTGGACAGCTTCTTGAGCATATCCAGCGCGCGCTTGGTCAGGGCGCCCTTGATCTTGTCGACCTTGGGATCCTGCTGGAGAAGCTCGCGGGAGACGTTGAGCGACAGGTCGCGGGTATCCAGCACCCCTTTGATAAAGCGCAGGTAAAGCGGCAGGAACTGCTCGGCGTCGTCCATGATGAAGACGCGCTGGACGTAAAGCTTCACCCCACGGGCGCCGTCGCGGTCAAACATATCGAAGGGCGCGCGACCGGGCACGTACAGCAGGCTGGTATATTCCAGCTTGCCTTCCACCTTGTGGTGGCTCCAGGTCAGCGGGTCGCTGAAGTCGTGGGCGACATGCTTGTAGAACGCCTTGTACTCGTCGTCGGAAATCTCGCTCTTGGGGCGCACCCAAAGCGCCGTGGCTTCGTTGACGGTTTCCCAGGTGGTAACTTCGCTGCCTTCGACCGGATTACCCTCGTCGTCCTTGGCGGTTTCGGTCTTGGGCATGCGTACCGGCACCTCGATATGGTCCGAGTACTTGCGTACCAGATTCTGCAGACGGAAATCGTCGGCAAATTCCTTGGCATCGTCCTTGAGGTGCAGGATGATTTCGGTGCCGTGCTGCTCGCGGTCGATATCGGCAACGGTAAATTCACCCTCGCCCTTGGAGCGCCACTCGACGCCGTTGCTGGCGTCTTCTCCCGCTTTACGCGTACGCACCGTGACCTCATCGGCGACGATGAAGCTGGAGTAGAAGCCGACCCCAAACTGACCGATCAACTTGGCGTCTTTCTGCTGCTCGCCGGACAGCTGTTTGAGGAACTCTGAGGTGCCGCTGCGCGCAATGGTACCGAGGTTGGCAATCACATCGTCGCGGTTCATGCCGATGCCGTTGTCGCGCAGGGTCACCGTGCCCGCTTCGGCGTCGTGTTCGATCTCGACCCGCAGTTCGCTATCACCTTCGTAAAGGGCATCGTTGTCCAGCGCCGCGTAGCGTAGCTTGTCGCAGGCATCGGCGGCGTTGGAAATCAGCTCGCGCAGGAAAATCTCCCGGTTGGAGTACAGCGAGTGAATCATCAGATTCAATAGCTGCTTAACCTCCGTCTGAAAGCCAAGGGTTTCTTCGTGGTTCGTATTGGACATGCGCTTAGCCCTCGTTGATCTCGTTACATAAGACGCCCTGCCATGCTGGCAAAGGCATAAAATCAGGTGTGAACGAGATATGGGGCTGAGGGATGATTTTTCAAGCGGCAGGTGGCGAGGAAGGCGCCGACTCGTTATCGGGGTATTTCCAGGCGCGATACCCCGCCAGCCGCCGGTCGATGCGGTTGAGCAACCACCCGACGATCACGACATCGTCAACCACGCCGATCAACATCAGAAAATCAGGGATCAGGTCAAACGGCAGCACCAGATAAAACAGCGCCACCGCCATCAGCGCAAAGGCCGACCAGGGCACCGGGCGAAAACGCCCCTTGATCACATCGCGGGTCATCGGTAGAAACAGTTTCAAGGCCCGGAAAATGCGTTTGACTGCCCAGGCACGGGATTTAAGTCGACGTAGCAACCACCACGTGGATAATGGAGCCATCAGTAGTGAATCCTCTAAGGCGTTCGGTTGTCAGAACCTTTCGCGTTAGCATAGTTCATTCTACCCAGGTGGCCGAACGCCGTAGCGAGGAAGCATCATGCCCCGTACCGCCCGCGTATTATCAATCGCTTTTATGGCCTGCCTGCCGAGCCTGTCCTGGGCTGCCAGCGACAGCGCATTGCGCGACGCCCTCGAGGCCGCGCGCAACAAGCAGTGGGACCGCATCGACATGGCCGAGATCGAGGACCATCCGCTAAGCGGTTATGTCACCTACCATCGCCTGCGTAACCAGCTACCGGACCTGTCCCCCGACACGGTCAATCGCTACGCCGATGCCCACCGCGATTCGCCGCTGGGTGATTGGCTGCGCGGCCAGGCGATCGAACAATACGGTGACGCCGAGCAATACGCCGATGTTCGCGCGGTCAGCGACGGCGAGCCCAGCGGCGTCGCTCGGCAGTGCCATTACCACACTGCTCACTTTGATAGCGACCCGCAGCAAGCGGCGGAAGCGGGCCTGCGTCTGTGGAAGGTGGCACAGTCGCAACCCGGCGCTTGCGATGACCTGTTCAAGCGCTTGCGAGCCAACGGCACCATCGACGATGAAGCGATCTGGGATCGCCAGATGCTCGCCTGGCAGGCGGGCAGTACACGGCTGGCCGAGCACCTGAGTGATCAACTGAGCGGCAGCTGGCAGACCGCCATCGATACCTATGAAACGGTGGACACTGACCCCAAGGCACTGCTGAGCTCACCCACCTGCCTGGGCCCAGAATGCGCGGCGACCGCACGCTTTTATCAAGCGGCGATGCAGCGCCTCATCGAGGAAGACACCTCGCAGGCCCTCGCCTATTGGCGCACCCTGGATGATCGCTTGAGTCTGCTGCCCAGTGACCAGCAGCAAATCGAGGAAGCGCTGGCCTACTCCGTGCTGGTCGATGAAGTCCCCAATTCGATGGCCTGGGTGGACAGCGTACTCCCCGGGCTCGAAAGCGAGCGGGTGTTTGAACTACGCGTTCGTCGCGCGCTTCAAGAGCGCCAGTGGGAGGGCGTACGTCAGTGGATTACCCAGATGCCCAGCAACCAGCAACAGGACGCTCGCTGGCAATACTGGCTTGCCCGCGCCAACGACCAGCTAGGTAACCAGGCCGCCGCGGAAACGCATTTCCAGCAGGCCGCCGGTGAACGCAGTTTTTACGGCTTTGCCGCCGCGGAACGCCTGGGCCAGCCATTGGCACTCAACAATGAACGTTTCTATTTCGATGACGCCTCGCGCCAGCGCATCGCAGAGCTGCCGGTGGTACAGCGCACCCAGGCGTTGATGCGCATCGGCGAAGACGGCCTGGCCAATAGCGAGTGGCTGCATGCCGTTCAGCAGGCATCCACCGAAGACGCCCGAGCGCTGGCGGACTTTGCCGCCGAGCAGGATTGGCATGCCCAACTGGTGCAAACCACCATTGCGGCGGGCATGTGGGATGCCCTCGAATGGCGTTTTCCTCAGGCCTATCACGATGACTTCATCCACTGGGGGCGCATCAGCGGGGTGGATCCTTACCTGCTGATGGCCATCACGCGCCGTGAAAGTGCCTATAACGCCAGCGCCCTGTCACCGGCAGGCGCCCGCGGGCTGATGCAGTTGATGCCGGGTACCGCCGCCCAGGTCAGTCGTCAGATCGGGCTTGACGACCCTGGCCCCTACGGCGTGCTGAACCCGGAGCTCAACATTCGCCTGGGCAGCACTTACCTGCGCGACAAGCTGCAGCGCTACCAGGGCAATCGGCTAGCCGCGACGGCCGCTTATAACGCGGGCCCCGGGCGCGTGGATCGCTGGCTTGGAGACAATAACATCGAGGCCTTTGACCTGTTTGTGGAGCGTATCCCCTACCGCGAAACCCGCGACTACGTTCAGGCAGTGCTCAGCTATCGGGCCATCTTTGAAAGTCTTGCCAACGGCTCAAGCGACGGTGTCACTCTCCTGAGCGAGGGCGAAAAGCAGGTACGTTACGACGGCGCTCTGGTCGCACGCAATTGACCCCGACGAGCTTAATCTCCCCGGGCAACCGCTGCGGCTATCAAGCGCCACTAGACCGGGCGCTGGGAGAACGCCAGTCGTATTCCCAGCGCAACCAATACCGCGCCGGTCATGGCATTGAGGGTCTGCGCAAAACGTGCGCTGGCCAGCCATTTACCGGCGCTGCCGACCATCAGTACCACGCCAATCTGCCAGATGTTGGCAATCACGAAGTGCACACCCGCCAGCCACAGCGACTTGACTAGCGCAGGGTCGCTCGGGGCAATGAACTGCGGCAGGAATGCCATGTAAAACACCACCGTCTTGGGGTTGAGCACATTGGACAGGAACCCCTCCTTGAGCGGCTGCCAAAGCGGAACGGCGGCGGCATCGGTCATCGCCCCCTTGACCGGCAGCGGCTGGCCGCGCCGCGCCGCCAACAGGCCCGCTACGCCCAGCCAGATCAGATAACCCGCCCCCACAAGCTTCAAGGTATGAAACGCCCAGGCGGATTGCAGCAGGATCAGCGAGATACCCATCGCCGAGATGGTGGCATGCACAAACAGCCCGCTACAGATTGCCATGCTGGTGGCCACCCCATCACGAAGCCCGCCCCGGGCGGTATTGCGAATCACCAGCAGCGTATCGACCCCCGGGGTAATCGACAGCAGCGTAATGGCAATGACAAACGGCACGAATTGCCCGTCAATCAGGCTAAATGGGGTCATATTCAGGCGCTCTCACAGTGGAATAGATTCAGCACATTGTGACTGGACGATCGGTTTTTTTGCATCTAAAGTGATTTTGGCGGGTACGTAAAGCGTCCCGCTTGATCATTAAGCTCGTTAAGGAAATGGAAAATGGCAACTGGCACTGTCAAGTGGTTCAACGATACCAAAGGTTACGGCTTCATCTCTCCCGATGACGGTGGTGACGATTTGTTTGCCCACTTCTCCGAAATTCAAGCTGAAGGCTTCAAGAGCCTGCAAGACGGTCAGAAAGTCAGCTTTGAGGTGACACAGGGTAAAAAAGGCCTTCAGGCTTCCAATATTCGCTTGGCATAACAACGCCAACGCACAAGGCCCGCATCGAAGCGGGCCTTTTTAATTCCCTGGCACCTGATAATATTTGTTGTGTCGCCTACTCTTCCTCGCCCAGATTCTCGGGGCGCTCCTCTTCGATAGTGTCAAACTCTTCATTCAGGCGCTGCTCGGCCTCTTCAAAACGACGCTCGGTATCTTCGATCAGCTCGTCGACATCGCTGCTACGGGTGTTTTCCTCACTGCGCGCCGATTCCGGCAGGCTGCTCTCGAATTCCCAACGTTCGTCCATCTCTTCGTCGCTGATGGTGTCGGTGATGGGCGCCTGCTGCTCGACTTCGTTGAACTGCTCTTCCAGACGCTGCTGCGCCTCCTCGAAGCGGCGTTCGGTTTCGGCAATCATGTCGTCCACATCCGAGCGAGTGGCTTCACCCGGCATTGCCCCGCCTTCTTCCAGCACCTCTTCCGGGTCAGCCGCCAGGGTGTCTTCATCGGCGTCAACATCTTCGGTCTGCGGCGCGTCTTCCTGCTCCGCCTCATCACCTTCCAGAGCCTCGGCGCGCTCCAGCTCCTCTTCCGCCTGACGGGACTCGATCGCGTCGCTATCCGCTTCGCTGCTGTCAGTATCACCTTCAGAAGACACCTCAGGTTCATTTTCATCGTCGCTGTTCGACACTGATTCAGTATCAGTTGACGCCGACTCTTCCTGATTGACATCAGGTGCCTCTTCGCTATCGCCACAGCCGCTGATGACCAGCATGGCAGCGGCAAGCACGGGTAGCCACACGCGGTTAGCCATTAATGTTGTCTCCTCAATGTTTGCTCCTCATTGCATCCATTACCCTTTGTCGGTTCGGTGTCAGCCTTGATCGGCCGACGATAGCAGCGGACAGTTATCAGGCAGTACCGCGCGGATCGCCAACGGGACGACCTCAGCGCGAAAGCGTCGATAGTGGCGCGCTTCACCGTCCAGTGTCAGCGGCCAGGGTGGATCATCTGGCTGCGTCGTGACGCTGAGCGCGTCCACCGATAGATAGCGGACAAAGCGTCCGTCACTTGGAAAATCCTGCAGCTCGCTGACCAGCTCAGGCACTGCCGATGCAGTGACAAAGTCTCTTACCACCAGGACATCCAGCAGACCATCGTCCAATCTTGCGTTGGGGGCCAACACCTGCCCACCCCCGGACTGCCGGCCGTTGCCAATCGCCAGCAGCAGCAGTGATGCAGATTCCTCCTGATCGGCCCAGTGTAGCGTGCCACGATAGCTACGATGTCGCCATGCCTTGACGGCACCCATTAGCGAATAGGCACCCCCGCCCAGCATCCGCTTGAGCATTTTGGGCGTCGACGAGGTGATTTCGGCGCCAAAACCGCCCGTCATCATATTCACGTAGTAGCTGGTCGCTGATTCACTGTCGTTCTCGGCGCTGAGTTTGACCACGTCAATGGGATAGTCAACCAGTGTCAGTGCCGCCGCGAGCGCTTCTGTCGGTTCCAAAGGCAGGCCGACCGAGGTGGCAAAGTCATTGGCACTCCCCAGCGGCACAATACCCATGGCGGGGCGTCGCGACGCCTCCAGGCGCATCAGCCCGTTCATCACCTCATTGACGGTACCATCCCCGCCGCAGGCAACCACATGGGTAATGCCCATGTCGGCTGCCGCTTCGGCAAAGTAGATGGCATCGCCTGCTTCCCATGTTACCCGAACGCTGATCGGCATCCCTGCCTTGCGTTGCTCAGCCACTGCTTCACGTAGCGCCGCGTTACCGGCGGATTTACCGTTTACAATAAGCAAAAACCGCTTTTGTGATGTTGTCACTGAGGATTCCTTTCGTTATCGCTCCATCGGGTTGGTTATGCCAGCGCCTTTTCGACCACCTCGTAAACGTTACTCGACAGCGGCTCTTGCTGAATGCGCTTCAACTGTGACCGCATCAGCTCCTGGCGGGTTTCATCGAAACGCTGCCAGCGGGTGAGCGGCGTGATAATGCGCGCGGCAATTTCCGGGTTCAGGCGATTCAGCTCGATCACCACATCAGCGAGCAAGACATAACCCTCGCCGTCCAACCGGTGGAAATTCACCCGGTTTTGGGCAAAGGCACCAATTAAGGCCCGCACGCGGTTGGGGTTTTTCAGCGAGAAGGCAGGGTGTGCCATCAGGTACTTCACCCGGTCGAGTACATCCGACTGAGGGCGCGACACCTGAATGGAAAACCATTGATCCATCACTAATGGGTCATGCGCCCACTTTTCGCCGAAGGTTTTGAGCGCCTGCGATGATAGGTCGTCGCGGTCGCTGTGTACCAACAGCGTCAGGGCATGGCGCACATCGGTCATGTTGTGGTTGGCCGCAAACTGACCTTCGCACAGCGCCACACCCTTCTCGTCCTCAATCGACATCAGATAGCTGAGGGCGACGTTTTTGAGGCTGCGCTGAGCGATTTGTTCGGGCGTCGGGGCGTAGGGCTCGCTCGAACGGTTGGCCTCGAACGTCGCCATGAAGTCATCACGCAGCGCCATCGCCAGTGACTGACGAACGAATTCCCGCGCGGCATGAATGGCATCGACGTCGACAATCGGCTGCTGCTCGGCGATGTACGCTTCGGAAGGCAGGGTAAGCATTTCGGCGAGCACCGCCTTGTCCGCCGGGGCACTGGCCAACAGCGCGCGGAAAGCGTCGACCACGCGGCTGTCCATGACCTTCTCGACGCCGTTGCGGTGTGCAGCGATCAGGTCGTCAAGCGCCAGCATGGCCAGGCGCTGCCCGGCATCCCAGCGATTGAAGCCGTCACTGTCCTGGGTCAGCAGAAAGGCAAGGTCTTCCCGGGAATAGGGGAAATGCAGCTTCACCGGCGCCGAGAAGTTGCGCAGCAGTGAGGGAATCGGCGCCTCGGCGACATCGGTAAACACGAACGTCTGTTCGTCGTCGTGCAGGTGAATCACGGCGTCTTTACCGAGCTTTTCTCCGTCAAGGGTAAGCGTCAGGTCCTGACCCGACTTGGTGCCCACCAGCCCCATGGCAACGGGGATATGCAACGGCTGCTTGTCCACCTGCCCGGGCGTCGCAGGGGTCCGTTGACGCAGTGTCAGATGGTATTCGCCGTGAGCGTAGTCGTACTCGCCATGAGCATCGATCTCAGGCGTGCCGGCCTGCGAGTACCAGCGCATGAACTGGCTCAGATCGAGCCCGGAGGCCTCTGCCATGCAGTCGACGAAATCCTCAATGGTGACGGCCTGCCCGTCAAAGCGCGCGAAGTAACGATCCGCCCCCTGGCGGAAAGCTTCCCAACCCACCAGGTTGCACAGCATGCGGACGATCTCGGCGCCCTTTTCATAAATCGTCAAGGTGTAGAAATTGGTGATTTCAATGTAATGGTCGGGGCGTACCGGATGTGCCGTGGGACCCGCGTCTTCGGCAAACTGCGCCGTGCGGAAAAACGACACGTCCTGAATTCGCTTCACCGGCGCGGAGTTGATCTCGGCCGAAAAGCATTGGTCGCGAAAAACCGTAAAGCCCTCTTTCAGAGACAGCTGAAACCAGTCGCGGCAGGTCACCCGGTTGCCCGACCAGTTGTGGAAGTACTCGTGGGCAACGATGCCTTCGACGGTCTGAAAGGCGGCGTCGGTGGCGGTATCCGGATGCGCAAGCACCGCCGCCGAGTTAAAGATATTGAGGCCTTTGTTTTCCATGGCCCCCATGTTGAAGTCGTTGACAGCCACGATCATGAACAGGTCCAGGTCGTATTCGCGCCCGTAAGCCTGCTCATCCCACGCCATGGCGCGCTTGAGTGACCCCATGGCGTGATCGGTTTTCTGCAGGTTCTCCTCTTCCACCCAAAGCTGCAGCGTTACCTCTCGCCCAGACTGGGTGGTGAAGTGGTCTTCCACCTTATGCAGGTCTCCGGCGACCAGAGCAAACAGGTAGCAGGGCTTGGGGTGCGGATCTTCCCAAACGGCAAAGTGACGACCGTTTTCAAGACCGCCTTGTTCAATCGGGTTACCGTTGGCGAGCAGAACGGGTTCGCGCTCGCGATCGCCGATGACGGTCACTTTAAAGGTCGACATCACATCCGGACGATCAGGGTAAAAGGTGATACGGCGGAACCCCTCCGCCTCACACTGGGTACAGAACATGCCGTTGGATTGGTAGAGACCTTCCAGGGCGGTGTTGTCTTTTGGCGAAAGCGCAACCTCGCTCTCCAGCACGAAGCGCGCCGGTACCCGTTCTATATGCAGGCCTTCATCACTGACCTGATACTGGCTTGTTGCAAGCGGGGTGCCGTCAATCGACAACGAACGAAGCGTTAGTTGCTCACCGTCAAGCGTCAGCGACGTATCGGCATGGGCGGTAGCCTGCCGCTCGATATGCAGTCGCGCTGTAACGAGGGTGGCGGCGGGGTCAAGATCAAACGTCAGCTCGGTATGAGTCACCCGATAGGCGGGGGGCTGGTAGTTGCTTAAATAAACCGGCTGCGGATCAGACATGATGCGAAACTCCTATGGTCGGTGCTGTTGTTATCGGCGTTAAGGAAGTGGTGAGCACGGGGCTCAATCGCGGAAGTTATCGAACTGCAGAGGCAGTTCCGGCCCTTCTTCTCCGCGCAATAACGCCATGACGCTTTGCAAGTCGTCCCGCTTTTTACCCGTAACGCGTACCTTTTCGCCTTGAATCTGTGCCTGCACTTTGAGTTTGCTGGCCTTGATACGTTTGACGATATCCTTGGCCTCGGCTGGATCCAGGCCTTGCTTGAGCGCGACTTCCTGGCGGGCTTTGACACCGGACAGAACGGGGTCCTTGATATCCATGCAGCGTGCGTCGATACCTCTGGCAATCAACCGGTTACGCAGCACGTCGAGCATCTGCTTGAGCTGAAAATCGACCTCTGCTTCCAGCTGAACCGTGTCTTTCTCGAGCGTAAAAGAAGCATCCACCCCTTTGAAATCAAAACGTGACTGAACTTCGCGATTCGCTTGGTCAACGGCATTCGCCGCTTCGTGCTGGTCGAACTCTGAAACAATATCAAATGACGGCATAGGCGGATTCCTGGCAAGACATGACCCCCCATTCTAGAGTAGCCAGCCCCCTACCGGCCAATTCTGTTCGTTGAAATCACCAAATTGCGCCGTCAATGCCCATGAACCGTGAAATAAAAGCTGAACCACCCGGATGTTCAAGCCCGGATCAATCGCTTAGGCTAGCCTTCAGATTGGCTATTCGACACCGAGGAAAACGCATGACAGACCGCAATACACGCCACAAGGCGTCAATGGAAAAACTCAAGGCACGTGTCGATGAAAAGATTGCCGAGGCTACCGAGCAGCGAGGCTTACTGCTGATCAACACCGGCAACGGCAAGGGCAAGACGACCGCCGCCTGGGGCACCGTGACGCGGGCCCTGGGGTATGGTTATAAAGTCGGCGTGATTCAGTTCATCAAAGGGTTATGGGAGTGCGGCGAGCGCAACCGCCTGGAGGAAGACCCCAACCTGAGCGTTGCCATCATGTCCACCGGCTTTACCTGGGACACGCAAAACCGCGAGGCCGATACCCAGGCTTGCCAGGCGGTATGGCAGGATGCCGAGAAAATGTTGGCCGACCCTGACACCTACCTGGTAGTACTCGATGAAATCACCTACATGCTCAAGTTTGGCTATCTGGATATCGCCACGGTGATCAAGGCCCTCGAGAACCGACCCCGCGAACAGACGGTGATCGTCACCGGACGCAACGCCCATCGCGACCTGGTCGCCATGGCGGACACGGTGACCGAAATGCAGGAAGTCCGCCATGCCTTCAACAACGGCCTTCAGGCACGCCGGGGCATCGATTTCTAAGCAGGCAATCCAAACTTATGGTCATGAAAAAGGGGCGACTCAGTCGCCCCTCTCTGCAAACCGCTAGCTAAACGGCTGTCACGGCGTCGACTACCCGTCGAACGGATTGCGCAGCACGATGGTTTCGACGCGATCGGGTCCGGTCGAGATGATGTCGATGCTGGTGCCGACCTGCTCTTCCAGGAAGCTGATGTAGGCACGCGCATTGGCAGGCAGATCTTCGACTTTCTTGAGGCCCAGCGTCGATTCCTTCCAGCCTGGCAAATCCTCGTAAAGCGGCTCGATGGCCTCGTAGCCTTCCGAATCCACCGGCGTATCGAGGACATCGCCGTCCTTGCTGCGATAACCCACGCATACGCGGATATTTTCCAGCCCATCGAGGACGTCGAGCTTGGTCAGACAGATGCCCGATACCGAGTTGATCTGGACAGCGTGGCGAAGTGCCACGGCGTCGAACCAGCCACAGCGACGCGGGCGGCCGGTGGTGGCACCGAACTCGTGGCCCTTCTCGGCCAGATGGCGACCGTGGTCGTCAAACAGTTCGGTGGGAAATGGGCCCGACCCGACACGCGTGGTATAGGCCTTGGTGATACCCAGCACGTAGTCCAGATACAGCGGCCCAACGCCGGAGCCTGTTGCCGTCCCGCCCGCGGTGGTGTTGGAGCTGGTTACGAACGGGTAGGTCCCGTGGTCGATATCCAGCAGCGAGCCCTGGGCGCCTTCAAACAGAATATTCTCCCCGGCTTTGCGCAGATCGTGCACCATGCTCACCGTATCGCGCACCATGGGACGCAGTTCCTCGGCCATTTGCATGGCGCTGTCGAGCACTTCCTGGAAGTCGACCGCCGGCTCGCCGTGGTAATTCACCAGCACGAAGTTATGGTAGTCGAGGACTTCACCAAGTTTGGAAGCAAACCGCTCCCGGTGCAGCATATCGCCTAACCGCAAGCCGCGGCGGGCGACCTTGTCTTCGTAGGCGGGACCAATGCCACGCCCTGTGGTGCCGATCTTGGCGATGCCGCGGGCTTTCTCACGGGCCTGATCCAGGCGCACGTGGTAAGGCAGGATCAGAGGGCAGGCAGGCGACAGACGCAGCCGTTCGCGTACCGGAACCCCCTTGGCTTCAAGCTCACGGATTTCCTTGATCAACGCTTCCGGTGATAACACCACACCGTTACCGATGATACACGTCTTGTCGGGGCGCAAGACACCGGAGGGGATCAGGTGAAGAACGGTTTTCTCACCGTCGATCACCAGCGTATGACCGGCGTTGTGGCCACCCTGGAAACGCACCACCGCTGTTGCTGACTCGGTCAGCAAATCAACGATCTTGCCTTTGCCTTCATCGCCCCACTGGGTCCCCAGGACTACGACATTCTTACCCATTATGCACTCGTCTCTTGTGTCAGGGCCGTTGGCTGCCAACGGCCATCGATAAACTCAAGACGGCGGTCACAGTCGTGCTCCGCCGGTCCCGTGCGCTGCCCTGGCAGCGCCTGAATTACCCGTTCACCCTGCGCGCGCAGAGCGACAATGGCTGCATCCAGCGACGCCACCTGCTCGGCGGGCGCCCAAATCGCGCCTTTCGCCGGTGCGGCAACGTCCAGTGAAGCTAATTGCTTCAGGTCCATCGAAAAACCGGTGGCGGGACGCGCACGTCCAAAGGCACGCCCGGTATCATCGTAGCGCCCGCCTTTCGTCAGCGCATGACCATAGCCCGGTACGTACGCCGCAAACATCATGCCGGTGTGGTATTGATAGCCACGCAGTTCCGCCAGATCAAAATACAATGACACGTCAAACTGTGCCAATACCCCTTGATAGAGGGCGTCCAACTGATCCAGTGCCGCCACCACAGAGGCGGGCGCGCCGACCAGCCGTTCACGCGCCTGCACCAGAATGTCGGCATCGCCGTGCAGCTCGCCAAGGGCGAGCAGCATGTCGGCAAGCGCCGGATCGCTGACGCTGGCGCTGACTTGCTCGGCAAGCAGGCCCGGTGACTTGAGGGCCAGGGCGCCAAACAGCGACGCCTCCTGCTCAGCATTCAAGTCGGCGGCTTCCACCAGGCTGCGGTAAATGCCGATATGCCCCAGCGCCAGGTGAATTTCCTGGGCACCGGCCGCCTGCAGGCTGGACAATGCCAGGTGAATAATTTCTTTGTCGGCATCCAGTCCTGCATGGCCGAACAGCTCGACGCCTACCTGCACCGGGCTGCGACCACCTTGATGCTGGTCTGCCTTGGCGCGCAATACGTTGGTGCAGTAGCACAGCCGCACCGGCCCCTGACGCTTGAGCGAGTGGGCATCCATCCGCGCCACCTGCGGCGTGACATCCGCCGATGCACCCATCATCCGCCCCGTCAGCTGATCGGTCAACTTGAAGGTTTGGAGGTCAAGATCGGTTCCCGTGCCGGTCAGCAGGGAGTCCAGAAACTCTACCGGGGGTGGCATGACTTGGTCATAGCCCCAGCAGTGGTAGAGATCCAGCAACGTCCGGCGTAGCTCTTCCATACGGCTTGCCTGAGGCGGCAGCACTTCGTCCATGCCGTCGGGCAGTAGCCAGCGGTCAGCAATGGTCATGTGAACAATCCTGCGAGACGACAATAATGAAGGCCCAATGACGTAGGGCCACAAAAAAACCGGGCGACGCCCGGTTGATAAAGTCTACCACGTTTTGTGACGCGTTGAACCCCGCCGGATACCGGCGGGGCTGCGTCTGACAGCCTAGCTGTCTTCGTCGGGCATGGCGCTGCGCAGGTAGCGGAAGAAGTCGCTATCCGGCTCCAATACCAGCAGGTTATCGTCCCCGGAGAAGCTCTCGCGATAGGCATTCAGACTACGCCAGAACGAGAAGAACTCGCGGTCCTGATCGTAAGCTTCTGAGAAGATCGCAGCGGCTTCGGCATCACCCTCACCGCGTAGCGTTTCTGAACGCTCATTGGCCTGGGCAAGCAGAACCTGACGGCGGCGATCCGCATTGGCCTGAATCCGTTCAGCCTCTTCCTGACCCTGAGCGCGCCACTCACGGGCTTCACGCTCACGCTCCGAGCGCATCCGCTCAAATACCGCGGCTGACACGTCATCGGGTAGGTCAATGCGCTTGATACGCACATCGCGAATCGCCACACCAAGCTCTTCACGCATCAGCTCGTCAAGCTCTTCGGTGGGGCCATTCATCAGGTCGTCACGCTCTTCGGCAATGATCTGCTGAAGGTTCAAGCGACCAAACTCGTTACGCAGACTTTCGTCAACGCGGGGCTGGATCAGGCGCGTAGCCATCATTTCATCGCCCGCCGTGGCCTCATAATAGCGCGTGGGATTGATGACTTGCCATTTGACATAGGAATCAACAATCACCGCTTTCTGCTCAAGCGTGAGGTAACGGCTGGTGTCGGTATCCAGCGTCAGCAGGCGCGTATCAAAGGTGCGAACAGTCTGCGCAATCGGAATTTTGGCGTGCAAGCCAGGCTGAATATTTTCTTCGATGACTTCACCGAAGCGCAGCTTGACCGCGCGCTCGGTTTCATCAACCACATACAGGCTGTTGCTGGCAAGCCATGCGACAGCGGCAATGCCGCCAACGATTAGCAGGGATCGATTGTTAATCATTTACCGGCCCTCCCTGCGGATGGAGCTACTACTGGATGAGGAACTGCTGTCTGAACTGGTGTTACGCAGACGCTCCAACACTTGAGGGTCAACACCATCACTGCCGCTGCCTTCCGACGAACGGCCGGAGCTGCCCTGACCACGGTTTAACTGCTCAAGGGGTAAATACATCATCGGCGCGTTGTCACTCACATCCAGCAGCACCTTGGGCGTTTCGCCAAACACATCTTCAATGGCATCGATGTACATCCGCTCACGCATGATCTCGGGCGAATTCTCGTACTCGGCAAGCAGCGAATTGAAGCGGTTTGCCTGACCTTGGGCTTCGGCCACTACCGATTCGCGATAACCTTGACCCTGCTCGACTACACGCTGCGCCTGACCCTGAGCCTCAGGGATGATGGCGTTAGCGTATGCCATACCTTGGTTGATCGTGCGCTGGCGATCTTCACGAGCACGGATAACGTCATCAAAGGCATCGATGACCGGCTCTGGAGCCGTCGTCGATTCGATGTTGATGGTCTGCAGCTGAATACCAGCGCCGTAATTGTCCAGATAGGACTGCAAACGGCTCGATACCGAGCTGCCGAGGATTTCACGGCCCGAGGTCAAAATATCGATCATGTCGGTTCCGCCGACGACGTGCCGCAGCGACGAATCGAGGGCGTTATCAAGCGACAGTTCCGGGTCGCGTACGTTGAGTACGAAATTGCGCGGATCGGCCACCTGGTACTGGGCGGAAATCTCGACTTCGACGATGTTTTCGTCGCGAGTCAGCATTGACTGGGTCTGGGTCAGCGAGCGAACGCGGGTAACGTTCACCATCCGCACTTCATCAATCAACGGAGGGTTCCACTGCAGACCCGGGGTAACGGTATTCTGATATTCGCCGAAACGAAGCACGACGCCACGTTCTGACTGATCCACCAGATAAAAGCCCATGGCGGCCCAGATAGCCAGCGCAACGATAACGATCAGGCCCGGCAAGGCAAAAACGTTGCGCGGCTTACCGCCACCGCCTTTCTTGCCACCACCGCCAGATTTTTTGCCGCCGCCCAGCACGCCGCTCAGCTTTTCCTGAAATTTCTTCAGCGCTTCATCAAGGTCGGGAGGGCCTTGGTTATTGCCTCCCTTGTTGCCGTTGTTACCGTCGTTATTACCACCGCGGTTGCCACCGCCGTCGTTGCCGCCACGTCGGCCACCACCACTCCAGGGGTCGTGCTGGTTGCCACCACCAGGCTCATTCCAGGCCATACTTCGTCTCCACTGAGGTATTCACTCACGCGCTTGCCCCGACGTTAACACGGGGCCGTAGCGAGTATTTAGTATTATTGCGATACGGCGCTTTTCGGGTTACCGACCGAGCGCTCAGATCCCCGCTGTCTTGAGAGGGTCACCACTCTTTCGTTTCACGCAGTTCGGCGGGCAAATAGGTATTGGCACGCTCGCCGAGCTGCGCCATCAACTGGTTAAAGTCGCGTCTCGGCAGGCGAACATCCAGCACCGAACGCCCCTGTTCATCAAACGCTTCCTCACGTACTGCATTGAGTTCGTGGAGGCCGGCCCTCAGCTTACCTTGCTCGGGGGAAAGCGTTAACGAAAAGCCGATGACATCGCCGGCAAGACGCTCGGTGAGCGCTTGGTGAAGCAGATCAAGACCCTTGCCCTGCTGGGCCGAAAGCCACACGACTTCAGGCAGTCCCTCGCCGTCACGCTCGATACGCGGGGCGCTGTCCAGGATGTCGATTTTGTTCATGACCTTCAGCACCGGTACGTCATCGGCGCCGATTTCTTCAAGTACGCGCTCGACCTGCTCCACGTTGAGCTCCCGGTCAGGGTCCGCCGCGTCGATGACGTGCACCAGTAGCGTTGCCTCGGCGGCTTCCTGAAGCGTGGCCTGAAACGCTTCAACGAGCTTATGGGGAAGATGCCGGATAAAGCCAACGGTGTCGGCCATCACCACCGGCCCGACATCTTCGATTTCCAGACGCCTCAGCGTCGGGTCAAGCGTTGCAAACAGCTGATCGGCAGCATACACGTCTGACTGCGTTAACGCATTGAAGAGCGTTGACTTGCCGGCGTTGGTATAGCCCACCAACGAGACGCTGTGTATTTCAGCCCGCGCACGGGCGCGGCGGTTTTGCTCACGCTGGCTGCGCACCTTGTCGAGCCGTTTGTGAATCGACTTGATGCGACCGCGGAGCAGACGCCGGTCGGTTTCCAACTGGGTTTCACCCGGACCACGCAGGCCGATACCGCCTTTCTGGCGCTCCAGGTGCGTCCACCCGCGTATCAGGCGCGTGGAAACATATTCTAGTTGTGCAAGCTCAACTTGCAGCTTGCCTTCGTGGGTACGTGCCCGCTGCGCAAAGATATCCAGAATCAAGCCTGTGCGGTCCAGCACACGACACTTGAGCTCACGTTCCAGATTACGCTGCTGCGAGGGGCTTAAGCCATGATTGAAGATCACCAGCTCGGCTTCGTGAGCTGCGAGCAGTGCCCGCAGCTCTTCCAACTTGCCTGAGCCTATGAAGCTGCGCGGATCAGGACGATGTCGGCTAGCCGTGAGCAATGTCGCAGGCTCTGCACCGGCAGAACGTACGAGCTCTAAAAACTCACCCGGATCTTCACGCGCTTGTTCATCTTGAAAATCTACGTGAACAAGGACAGCCGTTTCTCCGGCTTCGGGGCGTTCAAAAAACAATCAATACCTCGTGGACTGTTCTGCTGATTTCACCGTGTTACTCATCAGCGTCCGGAGCGGCCGGATCCTGTGCAGGTAACCGCACATTCCGTGAAGGCACAACGGTTGAAATCGCATGTTTATAAACCATCTGACTGACGGTATTGCGCAACAAGATGACAAACTGGTCAAACGATTCAATCTGGCCCTGCAACTTAATGCCGTTGACCAGAAAAATAGAGACCGGAATGCGCTCCTTGCGCAAAATGTTCAGGTACGGGTCTTGAAGGGACTGCCCTTTGGACATGTTGCTCTCCCTAAAACTGTCGTTGGGGTTGGTTATGGATGGCGTGCCCAACTGGTGCTACGCCGACATCTTGTTACCCGAAAGGCCTGCTCACTCGGCCACTCGAAAACATCACTTACGAACCTTCTATCTTACGCTAAGCGCCGCTTTCGCGCACGATTTTCAGCACCTTATCCAAGACATTGGGCTGCAGCGTATCGATCCAGTGCAACGAAGGCCAACGTCTTAGCCAGGTAATTTGCCGCTTGGCGAGCTGGCGTGTGGCAATGATACCGCGCTCTACCAGTGTTTCGTCATCATAGCGACCTTCCAGGTATTCCCATACCTGTCGGTAGCCAACGCTTTTCATCGCAGGCAAATCACCATGCAGGTCACTGCGTTGTTTGAGGGCGGCGACTTCATCTATCAAGCCCTCTTGCAACATCATTTCAAAACGTCGTGCGATACGTTGGTGCAATACGGAACGTTCCGCGGGCAACAGCGCTATCGACAGCACCCGCCAGGGAAAGGTTTCAGGCTGCTGCTCCGCCCAGAGGGCACTCATCGAACGCCCACTGGCATAGTACACTTCAAGGGCACGCATCAGGCGCTGGGGGTCATTAGGATGAATACGCTGTGCCGAGCGCGGATCGACCTCGGATAGCGTTCGGTGCAGGGCAGCCAACCCCTCTTTTTGCCAGCGTGCTTCGAGATCCTGGCGAATGGACGCGTCGGCCGAGGGGAGATTGGCGACGCCTTCCATCAGGTGCTTGTAATAAAGCATGGTACCGCCTACCAGCAGGGGCACCTGGCCCGCCGCACTGATTTGTCGCATCTCAGCCAGGGCGTCGCCACGAAAATCGGCCGCCGAATACGGCGTTGCCGGGTCGCGGATGTCGATCAGGCGGTGGGGGGCGCGGGCCAGCTCATCGGCACTGGGCTTGGCGCTGCCGATATCCATCCCGCGATAGACCATTGCCGAATCAACGCTGATCAGTTGGTGCCCCAGCCGTTCGTGCAGCGCGATGGCCGTGTCGGTTTTGCCCGCGGCGGTCGGCCCCATCAAAAAAATCGCCCAAGGGCGTGTATCAGCCATGCGCTGGTAAAACTCCACTGACAATCAAAAAATCACGCCTTGCTGGCGGCCATGTTACAGAGCTACTTGCCGCGCATGAACAGGCGGTCCAGGGCGTTCATATCCATCTGGGTCCAGGTAGGGCGTCCATGATTGCACTGGTCGCTTCGTTCGGTGCGCTCCATGTCGCGCAGCAGCGCGTTCATTTCATCCAGCGTCAGCCGCCGGTTGGCGCGTACACTGCCATGACACGCCATGGTGGAAAGCAGCTCGTGAATCCGCGCCTCGACCTGATGCGTTCGACCAAAGCGCGCCAGCTCCTCGAGCATCTCGCGCACCAGCACCTCCGGGTCCGCCTGGGCCAGCATGGCCGGCAGCTGTCGAACCAGCAAGGTTTCGGGGCCGGCAATATCCAGCTCGACCCCCAACTTGGCAATGGCATCACGCTCGCTTTCCACCGTGGCCACTTCGGCGTGACTGGCGGCTAACGACACAGGCACCAGTAACGGCTGGGTGTCGATCCCGCGGGTCGCCGCCAGCTGGTTTTTCATGCGCTCGTAGACGATCCGCTCGTGAGCGGCGTGCATATCCACGAGGACCAGGCCATGGGCGTTCTGCGCCAATATATAGACGCCGTGGAGCTGGCCCAGGGCATAGCCCAGCGGCGGGGCGCTGGTAGGGTCCGCTTCAGGCATGGCCATTGGCGCTTCGCGCACCGTACTTTGTGCCTCACCGGGCATTTTGTCTGCGGTGCTGGTTTGCGGCGTCAGCAGCGTCTCTTCGTGGCCGGGATGCAATGCCTGATAGCCCTGCATGAAGCGACGCACCCGCTCCCCACCGGGGTGGCGATCGCTCGAAGGGGCCAGTGCCATGCCCTGCTGCTGCCAGCGCGCCGAATCAGCCGGCGCTTCCTCGGCCGTTGCGGGCTCGGATGCCGCCACCTCCGATGCCGCGCGATCGCCGCCGTTCGGCCGTGCGTCTGCCAGGCTATGGTGCAGGCTTGAATACAGAAAGTCGTGCACCATGCGGCCATCGCGGAAACGTACCTCATGCTTGGTGGGGTGAACGTTTACATCGACGACATCGGGGTCCAGGGTCAAGTACAGCACAAAGACGGGATGGCGGCCGTTATACAGCACGTCGCGGTAGGCCTGGCGAACGGCATGGGCCACCAGCCGGTCGCGCACGACGCGTCCGTTGACAAAGAAGTATTGCTGGTCGGCCTGGGCGCGCGAATGAGTGGGCAACCCCACCCAGCCGCTCAGGCGCAGCGCGCCCGCTTCGCGCTCGATATAGCGTGCGTGCTCGATAAAATTATTGCCCAACAGCGAGGCAATGCGCCGCTCGCTGGCGGAAGGCGAATGGCCTGCGGGCAGTTGGTGCACCACTTTTTGGTTGTGGCGCAATGTCCAGGCGATGTCGTAGCGCGACAGCGCCTGGCGGCGGAACGCCTCTTCTACGTGGGCGAATTCGGTTTTTTCGGTACGCAGAAACTTACGCCGCGCCGGGGTGTTAAAAAACAGGTCGCGCACGGCAACGCTGGTGCCGCGTGGATGCGGTGCCGGCGTGACGCGTGTTTCCATGCCACGCCCTTCGGCCACGACGCGCCAGCCCTGGCGGGGATCGTCCTGCGCGTTGGAGATGAGCTCCAGACGCGACACCGAACTGATCGAGGCCAGCGCCTCACCGCGAAAGCCCAATGAGCTTACGCCCTCCAGATCTTCCAGGCTATCGATCTTGCTGGTGGCATGGCGGGCCAGCGCCAGCGGCAGGTCCTGTTCACCAATGCCGACGCCGTCATCGCGCACCTTGATCAGCCGCGCCCCGCCCGCTTCAATATCCACCTCGATGCGCTGACTGCCCGCATCAATGGCGTTCTCGATCAGCTCTTTGGTGACTGAGGCGGGACGCTCGACCACCTCCCCGGCCGCAATCTGGTTCGCCAACCGGGGATCCAGAACGTGTATGCGCGGCATAGCGGACGTTGTTTCAGACAACACGGCACCTCATGAACTGGGAATACGCAATACCTGCCCCACGCGGATGGCGTCACCGTTGAGGTCGTTGGCTTGCTTGAGCTGGTTGATCGGCACCCCATGGCGCACCGCTATCGCCGAGAGCGTGTCACCGGACTGAATACGGTATTCATCACCGCTCGGACGGCGTTGATTATCCCGCTGCCAGGCGAGCAGGCTTGCCGGCGGCGGATAGCGCTCGAAATGGCTTTGCAGACCGCTGAAGATCGCCTCGGCCAACCCCTGCTGATGAACGGGGTCGCGTAAGCGTCGCTCTTCGTCGGGGTTGGAGATAAACCCTGTCTCGATCAGCAGCGAGGGAATATCGGGCGATTTAAGCACCATGAAGCCCGCCTGCTCGACCTGGGATTTATGCAGCCGGTTTACGCGACCGAGCTGGTCCAACACCTGCCCGCCAATCGACAACGAATCGTTGAGCGTCGCCGTCATGGTCAAATCCAGCAGCACGCCACGCAGCACCTGGTCCTTGTCACGCAGTGACAGATTGCCATCCACCCCGCCGATCAGGTCGGAGCGATTTTCGCTATCGGCGAGCCATTGCGCAGTCTCTGATGTGGCGCCCCGCTGGGACAGCGCATAGACCGAGCTTCCCTGGGGGCGCGGACTGTTGAAAGCATCGGCATGTAACGACACGAAAAAGTCAGCTTTTTGCTCGCGGGCGAGCTGGGTGCGCTGACGCAGGCCCAGGTAATAATCGCCGTCACGGATCAGCACCGCCTTGAAGCCTTCCGCCGCGTTAATGGTATCGGCCATACGCTTGCTGATATCGAGCAAGACATCCTTTTCACGGGTCCCGGCAGGGCCGATTGCCCCCGGATCTTCTCCCCCGTGGCCTGCATCCACGGCAATAATAATGTCGCGTTTTGGGTGAGGCTTAGCTTCATCAGATGCCGTCGGTTCATCCGCTGGCGAAGACGCCTGCTCACTATCGCCCGCCTGCGCTTGAGCGCTAGCCCGTTCAGCTTCAATTTCCTGATCGCGAATCATTGACTCAATAGGGTCGATGGGGTTTTCCACCGCGCTTTCGCCTGGGTACTCCAGATCCACCACAAGCCGGTGGCCATACTGATCGTTGGGCGCCAGAGTAAAGTGGCGCGGCTCCACCTCACGGTTGAGTTCAAGCACGACCCGTAGTCCGTTGCCTTCGCGGCTGCCGGTGCGCACGGTGCTTATCGCACTGTCTTCCAGATTCAGCTTATCGGCGTCGGCATCCATCTGGCTGTCGTCCAGATCAATGACCAAGCGAGCAGGGTCATCCAGGGAAAACACCTTTGCTGATGTGGCATCCGATAAATCGAAGACCAGACGTGCGTGGTCTGGCGCTGCCCAGAGGCGCATGCCCTCGACCGTAGCGGCCTGGAGCGACGTGCCCAGCCCCGCCGACAGAACCGCCATGGCGCTGAGCACCAGTCGGCGCAGTGATCGTGCGTTAATCGCCTTTGTCCTTGTGACCATCGTGGTTACGACCATTGAAACACACCATCCTGCTGGGGATAGCCTGTCAGACGGTGTTTTAAAGCAGCCAGCACGTCGTGGCCGAAATCGCTATCGGCGCTTAGTTGCGCGCTGCGACCGGTGTCGACCACGTCCAGCCGCACCCGGATATCCGGGGCCGGCAGCCAGCCTTCACCCCGGCTGGGCCACTCGATCACGCAAAGCGCATCGTCGGCCAGCACCTCACGCCCGCCGATGAACTCAAGTTCCTCAGGGTCGGACAAGCGGTAAAGATCCAGATGATAAAGCCGCTGACCGGCCAGTTCATAGGGTTCCACCAGCGTGTAGGTGGGACTCTTGACCGCCCCCTGATACCCATAGGCCCGCAATACGCCACGCGTCAGCGTCGTTTTACCCGCGCCCAAGTCGCCCTCCAGATAAATACGCCCGCGTCCCTGCAATACGTGACCCAGGGTTTCACCAAAGGCGACCTGGGCCTGTTCATTATCCAGTTGCACCTGCATGTAGGCTGCCTTCACGGGTTAATTAATTCTCGCGCATAGGATGCCAGATCGCTGGCCAGCAAGCCACGCTCACCGAACGCGGCTGCCGCCCTGTCGGCGGCCAACGCATGCACTAGCGTGCCCAGCCAGGCGCTGGTTTGGATATCGCCTCGCTGGGCAATCAGCGCGCCGAGCATCCCGCTGAGCGCATCCCCCATGCCGCCGCTGGCCATACCCGGGTTGCCGTACGGGCAGACCATCAACCCGCCCGGCCCGGCGACCAGGCTGCCCGCGCCCTTGAGAATGACGACGCCGCCACGGGCACGCTGCAGCGCCTGAACGGCCTCGGGCCGATCCGACTGCACTTCCTCAACGGTACAGCCCAGCAAGCAGGCCGCTTCCCCGGGATGCGGCGTCAGCACCCAGTCATCGCGGCGCAAATCCGGCCAGTGGCGCGCCAATAGCGTCAGCCCATCGGCATCGACGACCAGCGGCACGCTCGCCTGTAGCGCGCTCTGCAGCACCGCCTGGCCCCAGGCCGCCTGACCAAGCCCTGGCCCCACCACCACCGCATCGGCCTGATGTGGCAGCTCACTGGCTTCCGCCCCGCCGCGAACCGCATGGGCCATGACTTCAGGGCAGCGCACCAGACTGGCGGTGATGTGCTCGGCAGCGGTCGCCAGGCTGACTTTGCCCGCGCCGAGTCGCGCGGCCGCCTGGGACGCCAGCAGCGCCGCACCACCGAAGCCAGGCGCGCCCCCCATGACCAGCACATGCCCCATGCGGCCTTTATGGCTGGTGCGCGAGCGGGGCGGAAATGCCTCGCCAAGCAGGGCGTCGTCGAGGCGCCACGCGGTCGGCGGGATATCAAAAAACGCCTGGGCTTTAACGCTCAACGGGCGGAAGTCGATTTCGCCGGTATACGCCGGCGCATCGCCGGTATGCAGACCGATCTTGTCGCCAATGAAGGTCACCGTGCAGGCGGCTTCCACCGCCACGCCGAGCACCGCGCCGGTATCGGCGGCCAGCCCCGAGGGAATATCGATCGACAGGACCGGCTGAGAGGCGGCGTTGATCGCCTCGATGGCGCGCCGGTAGCGACCCGAGACCTCGCCGTTCAATCCAGTGCCCAGCAATGCATCGACGATCACCTCGCCGGACAACACCGTCGACGCGTGCCATTCTTCGCAGCTCACCCCGGCCTGGCTGGCCAACTGGGCGGCGCGAAAGGCGTCATCCTTGAGCTCATCCAGCGGTTTGAGCGAAATACGCTGCACCTTGAGTCCCGACTGCATCGCCAGCGCCGCCAGCACGTGACCATCGCCGCCGTTATTGCCGCTTCCACAGAGCACCGTCACGCTGCGTGCCTGGGGCCAGCGAGAGCGAAAGCTATGCCAGGCGCTGGACGCCGCGCGCTGCATCAGCGCGAAACCATCAATGCCCCCGGCAATCGTGCGCCGATCGAGCTCGCGCACTTGAGCCGCTTTATAAAGAGGGCGTAACGTAGACGTTGTTAAGCGAGACACGATCTCTCCTTTCGCATGTTGTGACGACCAGCAATGCGTTAGCATAGCGCGGCTTACAGCTTACCGTTGAGTATCAACACCCAATTCCTCGAGCTTTTCATTTTTGCGACGAAGCGGCGCGCCCATGCTTTCAGACGACACCCTTGCTGGCCTTGCCGATCTCATCAAAACCTGGGGTCGCGAGCTTGGCTTTCAGCAGGTTGGCATCACCGACACCCAACTGGGCGACCATGAAGCGCATCTTAACGCCTGGCTGGACAAAGGCTACCACGGCGACATGGGTTTCATGGCCAAGCACGGTACCAAACGTACCCGCCCGGCCGAGCTCGAGCCCGGCACCCGGCGGGTCATCAGCGTGCGCATGGATTACCTTCCCGCCGAAGTGGAAAGCACCAAGGTGCTCGGCCAGCCCAGGCGTGCCTATGTGTCGCGCTATGCCCTCGGTCGGGATTACCACAAACTGATGCGCAAACGCCTGGCGCAGCTGGCGAAACAGATCGAGCACGAAGTCGGCGCGTTCGGCTACCGCGCCTTTGTCGACTCCGCCCCGGTGATGGAACGCGCCCTCGCCCAGAAAGCCGGCCTTGGCTGGTTCGGCAAAAATGCCATGCTGCTGACTCCCAAGGCGGGCTCGCTGTTTTTCCTGGGCGAACTTTACACCGATCTGCCCCTGCCCGTTGACGCTCCCTTTGAGGGCGAACACTGCGGCAGCTGCAACGCCTGCCGCACCGCCTGCCCGACCGGCGCCATCGTCGAGGACAAGGTGGTCGATTCGCGCAAGTGTATCTCGTACCTGACCATTGAGCTGCACGACGCGATTCCCGTGGAGTACCGCCGCGCCATGGGCAACCGTATCTACGGCTGCGACGATTGCCAACTGGTGTGCCCCTTCACCCGTTTTACCCGCGTCACTCAGGAAGACGACTTCGCGCCGCGCCACGACCTCGATCGCGCCTCGCTTATCAGCCTGTTTGCCTGGGGAGAAGACGAGTTTCTGAGCAAAACCGCGGGCAGCCCCATCCGGCGCATCGGCTACGAGCGCTGGCTGCGCAATGTCGCTGTAAGCCTGGGCAATGCGCCCTGGAGCGAGGCACTCGAGGCCGCGCTCTGGTCACGGCGCGCCTACCCCAGCGCCCTGGTACGCGAGCACGTTGCCTGGGCGCTTGAGGAACAGCGCCTAAAACGCGCCATGCGTATTGCCACCGAGGCGTCTTAGGCGCTTCTACTCTTCCTCGTCACTCTGCGTCTCAAGGCGCAAGAACGTAGTGCGATAATGGGCAAGCTCGGCAATCGACTCCTTGATATCGTCCATGGCCAGATGGACATTCTGCTTTTTAAACCCGGCCAGGGCGCCAGGATTCCAGCGCTTGGCCAGTTCCTTGACGCTTGAAACGTCCAGATTGCGGTAATGGAAGAATGCCCATAGCGCGGGCATTTCACGCTCCAGAAAGCGCCGGTCCTGGTGAATACTGTTGCCGCACATGGGCGACGAGCCCGGCACGACGTACTGGCGCAAAAAGTCCAGCGTCTGCTGTTCAGCCCCCGCCACACCGACGTCGCTGGCCTTCACGCGCGCCACCAACCCGGATTCGCCATGGGTTTTCTGATTCCAGTCATCCATGCTGGCCAGCAGGCTATCGGGCTGTTTCACGGCGATCACCGGCCCTTCGGCGATCACGTTCAGGTGAGCGTCGGTGATCAGGGTCGCCACTTCGATAATGCGCTCCTTGTTGGGGTCCAGCCCGGTCATCTCCAGGTCAATCCAGACCAGCAGGTCATCACGCGGCGCGGCATATTCACTCATAGTGCTCTCCAATCAGATGGGTAGATCAAGTTACCCAGCGGCAGTTAACAGGTACAATGAGGACCATTGTACCGAGCATCGGGTGGTCATGAGCAAACGTAAATTAAGCCGTCAGCAACGTTGGCGAGTCGAGAAGGTTCAGGCGGAGCGTGCCCAGCGCGCTGAAAAGCGCGATGTACAGGATGCCGACAAGCTTGCTGCAGGCGAATACGGCGCCGAACAACCGGGTCGCGTCATGGCCCATTTCGGTCGCACCCTGGAGGTGCGCGACGCCAACGGCCAGCCGGTGCGATGCCATCTGCGCGCCAATCTGGACGGCCTGGTGACCGGCGATCGGGTGATCTGGCGGGCGGGCCAGGAGGGCTCCGGTGTGGTAGTGGCGCGCGAGGAGCGCGACAGCGTCCTGAAGCGCCCCGACGCCCGCGGCCAGCTCAAGCCGGTGGCCGCCAATATCGATCAGTTGCTGATCGTTTTCGCCGTCGAACCCGCGCCCCACCCCAACCTGATCGACCGTTACCTGGTCGCCGCCGAGGCCACGGGGATTGCACCGGTACTGGTACTCAACAAGACCGATCTGCTTCCCGACGATGGCGGCGAACTGGGGACGCTGCTCGAGCGCTACCGCGCGCTGGGCTACCCAGTGGTGCGCACCACCACGGCCAGCGACGCGGGGCTGGAGGCACTTCGCCAACAGCTTAAGGGCCGCACGTCGGTCTTTGTCGGCCAGAGCGGCGTGGGTAAATCGTCGCTGATCGACCGACTGCTGCCCGATGAAACCCTGCGTATCGGCGCGTTGTCTGAAGATTCGCGTAAGGGCACCCACACCACGACGACAGCGCGGCTTTACGCCATGCGCAGCGACGAGGTGACCAACGGCGAGCTGATCGACTCGCCGGGGATCCGGGAATTTGGCCTGATTCATCTGGATGAGCAGGAAGTCACCGACGGCTTTATCGAGTTTCGTCCGTTTATCGGCCACTGCCGCTTTCGCGACTGCCGCCACCGTGCGGAGCCGGGTTGTGCTTTACTCGACGCCGTTGAGGCAGGCAAGATCCATCCAGAACGTTTTGCCAGCTATCGGCGTATTCTCGATAGCCTGGACGCCTAACTGATAAGGAGCTGCCCATGAGCACCGAGCGTCACTCGTCTGAAACCAATGTGCTGCCGCTGATCGTTGAACCCGAACAGCTTCAAGCGCACCTGGACGACCCGCAACTGCTGATTATCGACGTGCCGGTCAACCCCGACAGCTACCGTCAGGGGCATGTGCCGGGGGCCATTTTCCTCGACTTCCGCTATCTGATGCGCGGCGAAGGGCCCATCCCGAGCGATGTGCCAAGCGTCGAGGCGCTATCGCGCCTGTTCAGCGCCCTGGGCCTCACCCGTGACACCCACGTGGTTGCCTATGATGACGAAGGCGGTGGCTGGGCGGCGCGCCTGCTCTGGACGCTCGACCTTATCGGCCATCAGCGTTACTCCTACCTCAACGGTGGCATTCACGCCTGGCGGGACGCCGGCCTTGAGGAAAGTAGCGAACCAACCGCGCCGGTGCCCAGCGACTACCAGGCCGAGATTCTCAATCCCCAGGCGATGATCAGCGCCGACGAGATCAAGCAAAAGCTCGACGATAAGCAGTTTGCCGTTTGGGACGCGCGCTCCCAGGCCGAGTACGACGGAGAAAAAGGCAATAACAAGCACCTGGGGCACATTCCCGGCGCGGTCAACATGGACTGGGTCAATGCCATGGACCGCCACCGGGCATTACGCATACGCGATTACGCCGAACTGATGACTGAACTGGGCGCACTTGGCCTGACGCCTGAGATGGAAATTGCCACCCATTGCCAGAGCCACCACCGCAGCAGCTTTACCTGGCTAGTAGGCAAGGCCCTGGGCTTCAACATGCGCGGCTATCCAGGCTCCTGGGGTGAATGGGGCAACCGCGACGACACACCGATTGAGAAGTGAAAACACCACTGTGACTGTTTCCCAACACGCTTTTTCCCTGCTTCAGTACCCGCTACCGCAGCATGCCCTGTCGCGGCTGACAGGCAAATTTGCCCAGTGCGATAATCCCTGGGTCAAAAACACCCTGATCAACGCTTTTATCAAGCGCTTTGAGGTGGACATGAGCCAAGCGCTGGAGCCAGACCCCAGCGCCTACGCGACGTTCAACGACTTCTTTACCCGGGCTCTGAAAGCCGACGCGCGCCCGTTGGGCGATGGGCTTCTCAGCCCGGCTGATGGCACTCTGTCCCAATACGGGCGCCTACAGGCGGGCCAACTGGTGCAAGCCAAGGGCCATACCTACTCTGCGCAGACGTTACTCGGCGGCGATACGGCCCTGGCAGAAGAATTCCTGGGCGGAAGCTTTGCCACGGTTTACCTGTCGCCCCGCGACTATCACCGAGTGCACATGCCGGTAACCGGGACGCTGCGCGAAATGATTTACGTGCCCGGCCGCCTGTTCTCGGTCAACGAGGCGACGGCCAAGCATGTGCCGGGCCTGTTCGCCCGCAACGAGCGTCTGGTGTGCGTGTTTGATACCCAGCACGGCCCCATGGCCATGGTGCTGGTCGGTGCCATGATCGTCGCGGCCATCGAGACCGTCTGGTCCGGCCAGGTCACACCGCTGTCCGGTCACCCCCAGCGCATGCGTTTCGGCCAACCGATTACGCTGGAAAAAGGCGCCGAGATGGGCCGCTTCAAACTCGGCTCCACCGTGGTAATGTGCTTCGCCAATCCGGTGGCCTTTGAAGACATTCCCACCGGCAGCATGGTGCAGATGGGCCAGACGCTGGGCACGGCGTAATCGCCTAACAGTTAGGCGTCGAAAACGTCAGCACGTCTTCCAGGCGTGCTTTGCCCAGCGCCAGTTGAATCAGACGATCAATCCCCAGGGCCACCCCCGAACCTGGCGGCAACCCTGCGTCTAGCGCCGACAGCAAGTGCTCATCCACATCCACTTCGACTAACCCCAACTGGCGCCGCTCGGCGTTGTCATCGGCGAAGCGGGCACGCTGCTCGGCGGCGTCGGTCAACTCATCGTAGCCGTTCGCAAGTTCAACGCCTTCCAGATACAGTTCAAAGCGCGAGGCGACCCACTCGCCGTCCACGTCCTGATGGCGACGCGCCAGCGCCGCCTGGCTCGCCGGGTAGTCGACGACCACGCTTAATTCGTTGCGCCCAAGATGAGGCTCAATCACCTGACTCATCAACAGATCCAGGCAGGTGTCACGCCCGTCGCTCGCCAATGCCGTGGCGGGCATTTGGCCGTGCTCGGCAGCCAGTCGCCGAAGCGTCTCGAGCGACGAGGTGAAGGGGTCGACCGCCAAATGGGTATGGAACAGACGGCGGTAAGCGTAATGCACCACCGGGCCATGGAAACGCGGCAGTATGGTGGCCACCAGCGTGGCGGTTTCATCGATCAATGCAGCCAGGGAATACCCAGGGCGATACCATTCCAGCATGGTGAATTCGATGTTGTGCCGACTTCCCACCTCACCATCGCGAAAGCCCTTAGCTAGTTGGAAAATCGGTCCGCTGCCCGCGGCCAGCAGGCGCTTCATATGAAATTCCGGCGAGGTCTGCAGCCAAAGCCGGCGCTGACCACGATCGGTCCGCGCCAGGGTGGAAAGCGAGACAAGGTGCACGTCGGTGCTGCCCCCCTGGCCCAAGACGGGGGTCTCCACTTCGAGCACATCGCGCTCGGCGAAAAACGCGCGCACTTTGGCCAGCAGTCGCGCCCGCTCCCGCAAGGTATCGATATCCGCCGTCGGCCGCCAGCTAACGCTCATTAGCGCCTCCCTAACACGATAAAGCCACGCAGGGAGCGTGGCTCTTGGTACTTACTCTTCCTTCACGCGGCAGCGTGATCAGGCACGCGAGACGTATTCACCGCTGCGCGTATCAACCTTCAGGACTTCGCCCTGATTGATGAACAGCGGCACACGCACTACGGCACCCGACGACAGCGTGGCTGGCTTGGAGCCGCCTTGCGCCGTATCACCCTTCAAGCCCGGATCGGTTTCCACCACCTCGAGCTCGATAAAATTCGGCGGCGCCACGTGAATGGCATTGTCGTTCCACAGGGTAACGGTATAAGGCACCTGTTCTTTCAGCCACTTTTCCGTATCGCCCAGCGCCTTCTTTTCGACCGCATACTGCTCGAAGGAACCGTCGGTTTTCATGAAGTACCACATTTCGCTATCGTTATAGAGATATTCCATCTCCAGCTCCATGACGTCGGCACCCTCTAACGAATCACCCGATTTAAAGGTGCGCTCCCCTACGCGGCCAGTCATCAGATTACGCAGCTTGACGCGGTTAAAGGCTTGGCCTTTGCCCGGCTTAACCAGCTCATTCTCTATGATTGAGCAAGGATCGCCGTCGAGCATTACTTTCAGACCGCCCTTGAATTCGTTGGTAGAATAGTTCGCCATATTGCCTCTCAATGATGCGTTTCAATAACCTGAGGCGCCACGTGTCGCTTTGCCTCTAATGAACGTTGTGGAATAAATGCGCGCATGATAACCCGAAGGAGGGTTTTTTGCAGGAGAACATCATTATTGCTGACAAGGGCCCCGCGAGCCAAACAGGGACTTGGCAACAACAGCTTTCGCGGGCGGTTCGCGACCCGGCGGTCCTTTGCCAGCGCCTGGGACTGAGCGATAAATGGCTGCCCGGTGCTCGCACCGGCCACCAGCTGTTCGAGGTCTGCGTGCCCGACGCCTATTTATCGCGCATCGCGCCAGGCGACCCTGGGGATCCTCTGCTGCGTCAGGTGCTGCCCCTCGACGAGGAAGCCATGTCTCTCCCGGGGTTTGTCGCCGACCCGCTTGAGGAAGCCGACCACCAGCCGGCCAGCGGCCTGATCCACAAGTACGCCGGCCGAGTACTGCTGATCGCCAGCCCCGCCTGCGCGATCAACTGCCGCTATTGCTTCAGACGGCATTTTCCCTACGCTGACAACGCGCCATCCCGCGCCCAGTGGCAGCAGGCGCTGGACTACCTGCACACCGACACCTCCCTGCAGGAGGCCATCCTTTCCGGCGGTGACCCGCTTGCCGCCAATGACCGACAGCTGGCATGGCTGGTGGAGCAGCTTGACGCCATTCCGCACCTTAAACGACTGCGCATTCATACCCGCCTGCCGGTGGTCATCCCCGACCGCATCGATGACGCCCTGCTCGACTGGCTCTCTGCCACCCGCCTGCAAAAGGTCGTGGTGCTGCACATCAATCACCCCAACGAGATCGACCAAGCGGTCGTCGATGCCTGCAACAGATTAAAGCAGGCCGGCGTGACCCTGCTCAACCAAAGCGTGCTGTTAAGGCACGTCAATGATAGCGCGGACACCCTTGCCGCACTGTCCGAGCGGCTGTTTGAAGCGGGCATCCTGCCCTACTACCTGCATGTTCTGGATCCTGTGCAAGGTGCCGGGCATTTTGATGTCTCCGATGACGAAGCGCGTGCGCTCATCAACGCCCTGCTGCCTAGGCTACCGGGCTTTTTGATGCCCCGCCTGGTGCGCGAAATCCCCGGCGAAGAGAGTAAAACGCCGCTCTAATCTTCACCTACACGCCGCACAACGCCCCAAAATAGCGCGCACCGGCGCATGGAAGCACCAAAATAAAACAGATGGAATTAAGTGCGCCCTACTTGAAGGAAGCAAAACACCTCAAGCTGCTAAAAATAAACGCATTTTATCTATCAGGCCAATTTATTGCTTTTAAAAAGATGTTGTAAGACGGGGTATCGGCAGTTACGACTGCCTCACAATTGAACTTCCAATAGATCGCTAGGGTTCCGACACCATCAACGTATAACCCCTGATGGCTGTGGCTGGTCCGAGAGCAATCGACCTAACGCTAAGGCGTGAGGTTACACGGCGGGACAAAAGCCCGGGAGGATAAGGCACAGTGATGCGCCGATGCCCCCCTGAGTTTTTCCTTGCCGTTGGAGGCTTCTATGACCCGCGCCACACGTATTTCTCTGAAACGCTTTGCCTATGCCCCGCTGTCCACTGTGCTGGTGGCATCAGCGCTCGCGTCTTCATTCTCTGTCGCCCCTGCCCAAGCCCAAGAGCGCGATGAGTTCAGCGTCTGCTGGTCGATTTACGCCGGTTGGATGCCTTGGGCCTATGCTGATGCTGAAGGTGTCATTGACAAGTGGGCAGACAAATACGATATCGACATCGATATCATCCAAGTCAACGACTACGTCGAATCTATTAACCAGTTCACATCTGGCAATGTTGACGGTTGCGCTATGACCAATATGGATGCGCTAACCATTCCCGCTGCCAGTGGCGTCGACTCTACCGCTTTGATCGTCGGTGACTACTCAAACGGCAACGACGGTATCGTACTAAAAGGCAGCGATGACCTTGCCGACATCGAAGGCCGCGAAGTTAATCTTGTCCAGTTCAGCGTTTCTCATTATCTCTTGGCACGTGCGCTTGAAAGTGTCGACATGACCGAACGCGACATTGAAACGGTTAACACTTCTGATGCCGACATCGTTGGCCTCTTCTCCAATGACGACGTTGAGGCAGTCACCGCCTGGAATCCGCAGCTAAGCGCTATCGCTGACATGGCGGATAGTAACGTGGTGTATACCTCTGAAGAAATTCCCGGTGAAATTCTCGACATGATGGTCGTCAATACCGACACCTTGAATGACAACCCCGACTTGGGTCATGCGTTGGTGGGGGCTTGGTATGAAATCATGGGTTTAATGGAAGCAGGTGATGAAGACGCCCTAAGCATCATGGCCGATGCGGCAGGCACCGACCTAGAGGGATATCAAGACCAGCTGTCTGCCACCTACCTGTATACCGATCCAGCCGAAGCCATTGAACTGATGGAAAGCCAAGACCTACTCGACACCATGCAACGTGTCGCTGAATTCAGCTTCAAGCACGGCCTGTTGGGAGATACGGCACCGGATCCGGGCGTCGTCGGAATCGAGACGCCCAGCGGCATGTTTGGTGATGAAAACAACGTGCAACTGCGTTTTGACCCAAGCTTTACTACCGCTTACCACGACGCTCAATAAAGTCCGTAAGGGAGCGGCCACGCGCCGCTCCTATGCATTTCTTTCGCAAGGACACTGCCATGAAGCGATTGATTAATCTTACGCCATCGCGCGGCGGACGTTACCTGCTGGGTCTTTTACCGTTTTTAGTGCTCGGAATGCTCTATTTGAGCCTCTCCAACGCACGCTTGGCGGAAAATCCTAATGACCGTCTTTTGCCTAACCCCACCACCATGGTCGAATCGTTCTATCGACTGGCCACTGAAGAAAACGCACGCACAGGGCAGGTGATTTTATGGGTCGACACATTTGCCAGCCTTGAACGCTTACTTATCGGGGTGGGAATTAGCGCGTTAATCGGCCTAATCATCGGAATTTTCAACGGCGGTCTGCCCCTTTTGCGCGCCAAGCTATCGCAGCTAGTCACCGTTGTGTCACTCATCCCACCGATGGCGATATTACCCATTCTGTTTATCGCTTTTGGCACCGGTGAAGCTGCCAAGATTGCGCTGATTGTGATTGGCGTTACCCCTTTTCTCATTCGCGACCTCCAGGGCCACGCCCTGCGCTTACCCGACGAACAGCTGATCAAAGCGCAAACCCTGGGTGCCAGCTCCTGGCAGGTATTGCTCAGGGTTCTGCTACCCCAGCTTACCCCGCGGCTTTTAAACGCTACCCGCCTGGCACTGGGCACCGCCTGGCTATTTTTGATCGCTGCCGAAGCCATTGCCGCCCAGGAAGGGCTGGGCTACCGCATTTTTCTGGTGCGGCGCTACCTCTCCATGGACGTAATACTGCCCTATGTGGCCTGGATCACCCTGCTGGCGTTTCTGCTCGACCAACTGTTGGCCTGGGTATCGCGGCTAGTTTTCCCCTGGTACCACGCGGGTGAAGGAGATAACTCATGAGCCTTCTCGCGGCCAAACAATTAGAGAAGCACTACGGCCATCATGTGGTGCTCGAAAACCTTAATTTTAGCGTTGAGCCCGGCGAGTTTGTCACCTTAGTGGGTGCTTCCGGATGCGGTAAAACCACCTTTCTTAAAATGCTGCTAGGCACCGAAGCCACCTCAAGAGGCAGTCTAACGCTGGATGACAAACCTATTCCCACTGAACCCGGCCCAGACCGCGGCGTAGTATTTCAGAAGTACTCTGTCTTTCCCCACCTGACGGTGCTCGGCAACGTGATGATGGCCGATGAGTTGCGCAGTTCTAAATGGCTTGGCAAAAGCGTCGGTGCTGCCAAACGCAGTGCGATTGAGAAGGCCCGCGCCCGCATCGACGAAGTGGGCCTGAGCCACGCGCTCAAAAAGTATCCCCATGAGCTTTCCGGCGGTATGCAGCAGCGCCTGGCCATTGCCCAAGCGCTGATGATGCGGCCACGCATATTACTGCTCGATGAGCCTTTCGGCGCGCTGGATCCGGGTATTCGCCAGGATATGCACGTGCTGATCAACCGTCTGTGGCAAGAGCAGCAGCTAACCATCTTTATGATCACCCACGACTTGAAAGAGGCGTTTGAGCTGGGCACCCGGCTGTGGGTCTTCGATAAAACCCGCCACGACCCCCAGGCACCGGAAGCCTATGGCGCCACGATCACCTACGACCTGCCCATCTCCCGAGACCGCTCGTCTGAAGCATTGAAGGAAAAATTGCAGCAGGGCGGCCTGCAAACACACACCCAGGAGACGCTGCTATGAAACGCGAGCCAGACTACACCACCCATTTACCCGGCGGTCATCACTGGTCGCTGCGCCTGCGCCGTGGAGCCACGCTGACCCTGACCGCCCAACACGCGAACAGCAACGTCGGGCTTTTGTGCTACAACCCGGAAAATCTGCTCGAGCGTTTAAACCTGCCCGACACGTTAAAGTGCCAGCACACCTTCAAGCTGACCCAGGGCCACTGCCTTTATTCAGACATGGGGCGAATCTTTGCCTCGATCACTCACGACGACCTGGGCTGGCACGACAGCGTGGGCGGCAACCTGATGCCCCAGCATTTACTGACCAAGGGTTGGCAGCCCGTCAGCTATCAGCAGGGCCACAACGACTGGACGCGCACCGGCTTCGACGCCTTTTTGGTCGAGCTTGCCAAATATGGCCTGGGTCGCCGGGATATGGCCGCCAACCTCAACCTGTTCACCCGGGTCGAGAGCGATGACGAGGGCAAGTTGCGCTACGTGCCGGGCCACTGCCAGCCAGGCCAACGTGTCACGCTGTGTTTCGAGATGGACACCCTGGTACTGCTGCACACCTGCCCCCACCCGCTCGACCCCAGCGCAGACTACCCTCGCCGCGGCGTCGATATTGCCCTCGGCACCGCCGAGCCGCCCACGGAAGACGACCCCTGCTACCGCTCGCGTCCTGAAAACGCCCGCGGCTTCGCCAATAACCGTCTTTACCACCTCGGCCTGTAAGGGGGAACGAATACCATGATTATTGAAAGCACCCTACGCCCCGAAAATGCCCTGAGCCGCACCACCGTTAACGCGGGCGATCATTACATTGGCACCGTAAAGCGCGGTCAAACCCTGCGTATTCTCGACTTAGAGGGCAATCAGGCCGCCGACACCCTGTTCTTCAGCGCCGACGATACCAGCGAGCGCTACAGCGCCATGGACACGGTGCGCGAACAGGGCGCGGTTTACCTCACCGCAGGCACCACGCTGATGTCCAGCGAAGGCCGCGCCATGCTGACGATCAGCGCCGACACCTGCGGCCGTCATGACACCCTGGGTGGCGCCTGCGCCAGCGAAAGCAACACCGTGCGCTACGACCTGGAAAAGCGCCATATGCATTCCTGCCGGGATAACTGGATGCAGGCCATCGCCAACTATCCAGCGTTCGGCCTGACCAAGCGCGATATCACTCACAACATCAACTTCTTCATGAACGTGCCGGTCACCGCCGACGGTGGGCTGACCTTTGAAGACGGCATTTCCGCACCCGGCAAATACGTGGAAATGGTCGCCGAAATGGATGTGATCGTGCTGGTCTCCAACTGCCCCCAGCTCAACAACCCCTGCAACGGCTACAACCCCACGCCCATTGAGCTGTTGGTTTGGGACAGTTGATATAGAGATTTAAGGCCTGGGGACGACCTCAAGCGACTGACTATCCAGCGGGACGACCCGCCTTTGTTTGCAGGCAGTGCCATGTCTATCAATAAAACGTTTAGCAAAGTTTTGATTGCCAATCGCGGCGCCATTGCCGCACGCATTTTACGTACCCTTAAAATAATGGAGGTGGGCAGCGTGGTGGTTTACGCCGACGCAGACCGCGACGCGCCCTACGTCCACCAGGCCGATGAGGCTTATTCGCTCGGCGAGGGCAGCGCCAGCGACACCTACCTTGATATCGATAAACTCATCGCCATTGCCAAGCAAAGCGGTGCTCAAGCAGTACACCCCGGCTACGGCTTTCTGTCAGAAAACACCCGCTTTATCGACGCCTGCGACGCCGCAGGGCTGGTGTTCTTGGGCCCCACCACCGAGCAGATAAAACGCTTTGGTTTAAAACACGAAGCCCGCAGCCTGGCCGAGCAAGCCGGTGTGCCGCTGGTGCCGGGCTCAGCGCTTCTTGAAAACGTTGACGAAGCACTCAAAAGCGCCGAGCAGATCGGCTACCCGGTAATGCTCAAGTCCACCGCCGGTGGCGGTGGCATCGGTATGCAAGTGTGCCAAACCTCTGCCGAGCTCGAGCGCGCCTTTGACTCGGTCAAAGGCCTGGGTGAGCGCAACTTTGGCGATGGCGGCGTGTTTCTGGAAGCATACATTGCCCGCGCCCGCCATATTGAGGTGCAGCTGTTTGGCGACGGCCAGGGCAATGTCGTGGCGCTCGGCGAACGGGACTGCTCCACCCAGCGCCGCCACCAAAAAGTGCTTGAGGAGTGCCCGGCCCCCAATCTGCCGGAACACGTTCGCCAGGCACTCCATGAAACCGCCGTTCAGTTGGGTAAAGCGGTCAACTACCGCAGCGCCGGTACCGTCGAGTTTATTTATGACACCGAACGTGAAGCGTTCTATTTCCTTGAAGTGAACACCCGGCTTCAGGTCGAGCATGGCGTCACCGAGATGGTGTACGGCATTGATATCGTTGAGTGGATGGTAAAACTGGGCGCAGGCGAGCTGCCCGATCTTGAGGCGCTGACAAACGATCTCGCCCCTAGCGGCCATGCGGTTCAGGCGCGCCTCTACGCCGAAGACCCTGCGCACGATTTTCGCCCCAGCGCAGGCTTGCTGACGGAGGTCGATTTCCCTCAAGGCGATGGTCTGCGCATCGACCATGCCATTGAAGCGGGGCTGGAAATTTCTGCTCTTTTCGACCCCATGCTGGCTAAGGTGATTGTCCACGCCGGCGACCGAGGCACTGCTATCGGGCAGTTGGCGGAAACGCTGGATAACGCCAGCGTTTACGGCATTACCACCAACCGCACCTGGCTTGCCCATGTGCTGCGCGCCAAGCGTTTTCAACACGCCGATCTGGATACCCATTGGCTGACCGCGCTGGATTGGGCGCCGCCCGCCATCGAAGTGCTGGCACCCGGCACGATGACAACGATTCAGGATTACCCCGGCCGCCAGGGCCACTGGGACGTCGGCGTGCCGCCCTCGGGGCCGTTTGACGACTGGTCGTTCCGGCTGGGTAATCGTCTGCTCGACAACCCCAGCGATGCCGCTGGGCTGGAAATCACCCTCACCGGCCCGACGCTGCGCTTTCACCGCGCCACGCAAATTGTGCTGGCGGGTGCCGAGCTGCCTGCCACGCTGGATGGCGACGCCGTCGCCTTTTGGCAGGTAGTGGATATACCTGCCGGTGCCACCCTGACCCTGGGCAAGGCCGACGCAGGCGCTCGCGCTTATCTACTGATTAGCGGCGGCATCGATTGCCCGCGCTATTTAGGCTCGCGCAGCACCTTTACCCTGGGCCAGTTTGGCGGCCATGGCGGCCGCGCGTTGCGCAGCGGCGACATGCTCGACTTACCCGCACTCGCGCCTACCCCGACGACGCAGCTTGATAAGGCGCTGATCCCCACCTTCGGCCATCGCGACGGCGGGAAGACCTGGCAGGTAGCCGTGCTGTACGGCCCCCACGGCGCGCCGGACTTTTTTACCGATGACGATATCGAGCAATTCTTTGCCCACGAGTGGGAGGTCCACTACAACTCCAGCCGCACCGGCGTGCGGCTGATTGGGCCACGGCCTACGTGGGCACGGGCCGACGGTGGCGAGGCGGGCCTGCACCCTTCCAATATCCACGATAACGCCTACGCCTTTGGCACCATCGACTTTACCGGCGATATGCCGGTCATTCTTGGCCCCGATGGCCCCTCGCTGGGCGGCTTTGTCTGCCCCGCTACCGTGGTGCGTGCCGAGCGCTGGAAGCTGGGTCAACTGGCGGCGGGTGACAGCATACGCTTTGTGCCAGTAAGCCTTTCCACCGCTCGCGCCCTGGAAGCGTGCCAGCTCAACCAACTGGCGTCTCTCACAGCAGCGCCCTTCGAAGAGATTCAGCCTGAGCGCGATACCCCCATCGTCCGTGACGTACCCGCCGAGCAGGCCGGTGAGCGAATCGTCTACCGACGCGCCGGGGATGATTTTCTGCTCATCGAGTTCGGCGCCATGGAACTGGATATCGCGCTGCGCTTTCGGGTTCATGCCTGGATGCTATGGCTGCGGGAGCATTCGCTGCCCGGTCTGCGCGAGTTAACCCCCGGCATCCGCTCGTTGCAGATTCACTACGAGCCCTTGGAACTGACCCTGGATGAACTGCTCACCCATCTGCAAAACGCCGAGCAGGCCCTGGTCGACGTGGAGTCGCTGGAAGTCGAATCGCGCGTGGTACACCTGCCGCTCTCCTGGGACGACCCCGCCTGCCAGGAAGCGATCGACAAATACCAGCGCAGCGTGCGCCCGGATGCCCCCTGGTGCCCCAGTAACCTCGACTTTATTCGCCGCATTAACGCGCTGGAAAGCGAACAGCAAGTGCGCGATATCGTCTTCGATGCCCGCTACCTGGTAATGGGCCTGGGGGATGTCTACCTGGGCGCCCCCGTTTCGACCCCGCTTGACCCGCGCCAGCGGCTGGTGACCACCAAGTACAACCCGGCCCGCACCTGGACCGCCGAAAACTCCGTGGGCATCGGTGGCGCCTATCTGTGCGTTTATGGCATGGAAGGCCCTGGCGGCTACCAGTTTGTCGGCCGCACGCTGCAGATGTGGAACCGTTACCGCACCACACAGCACTTTGAAACCCCCTGGCTGCTGCGCTTTTTTGACCAGCTACGCTTTTTCGAGGTCAGCCACGACGAGTTAACCCAGATTCGCCGCGACTTTCCCCATGGTCGGTATGACTTACCCATTGAGACAACGCGTTTTCGCCTGGCGGATTACCAGGCCGAGATCGACAGCAACGCCGAGGCGATCGAGACCTTCCGCGCCAAGCGCGAAGCCGCCTTCCAGGCGGAGATGGCCGCCTGGCGAGCCAATGGCCAGTTCACCTTCGAAGATCAGGCCCCGGAAAGCGCCGAAGTCACGGCGCTTGATGACAACGAAATTGGCATTGAGAGCCCTGTCACCGGCAGCCTGTGGAAGTTGCTGGTTGAAGAAGGTGACCAGATCACGGCTGGCCAGCCGGTGGCCCTGGTGGAGTCGATGAAAATGGAAGTCGAGATCACCGCCCACTGCGATGGTCGCGTTGTTCGCCTGCCGCTTTCCGAGGGAGCATCCATCGCCCCTGGGCAGCCGGTTGTAGTGCTCAAGAGTGAGGAAAAGACGTGATACTGACCCACGAACAGCGCTTTAGAGCATTTCGCCACGGTTTATAACGACAGGATTTTCCTTATGACACAACGCCTAGCACTCGATATCCAAAACCTCCTTGCCGCCTATAAGCAGGGTGAGCTCACCCCTGCAACGTTAATCGACGCGCTGCTTGCGCAAGCCGACGCCCACGGTAGCGAGCCTGCCTGGATTACTCGCTTGAGCCGTGAGCAGTTGGAACCCTATTTAAAGCGTCTGGAAGGCGAGTCGCCGGAGACATTGCCGCTTTTCGGCATTCCCTTTGCGATGAAGGACAACATCGACCTTGCGGGCATTCCCACCACAGCAGGCAGCCCGGCCTATGCCTACACGCCTACAGAAAACGCCTTTGTGGTGCAGCAACTGATCGATGCGGGCGCGATCCCCATGGGCAAAACCAACCTGGATCAGTTCGCCACCGGCCTGGTGGGTGAGCGCGCCCTGAGTGACTACGGGGTACCGGCCAACGCCTTCAACCCCGACTATATTACCGGCGGTTCCAGCAGCGGCTCGGCGGTGGTCACCGCCGCTGGCATGGTGAGCTTTGCGCTGGGCACGGATACGGCGGGCTCCGGACGCGTCCCCGCCTGCTTTCATAATTTATACGGTGTTAAGCCCAGTTTGGGGCTACTCAGCACCCGCGGCGTGGTACCTGCCTGCGCGACGCTCGACACGATCAGCCTGTTTACCCTTACCGCCGACGATGCAGCGAAAGTGTTCGACATCACCGCCGCCTATGACGACCAGTGCGCCTGGTCGCGCCGCCACGACTTTGCGGTGCATGGTAAGCGCTACGGCAAGGCGCCTGCTGCGTTTCGCTTTGGGGTACCGCCGCAATCCCAGTGGCAAACCGATGAAGCCTACACCCAGGGCATGCACCAGGCGGTTGCCGAGCTTGAAGCGCTTGGCGGCGAGAAAGTCGAGCTGGACTGTTCGCCCCTCCTGGCCGCAGCGCGCCTGCTTTATGAAGGCCCTTGGGTAGCCGAGCGCTATCATGTAATTCGCGATTTGATGGAGAGCCACCCAGAGGCGGTGCATCCGGTTACTTTCCAGATTACTCAGGGTGGTGCCACGCCGCTGGCCGTGGACGCCTTTGATGCCCGTTATAAACTCGCCGAGTACAAGCGTCAGGCCGACACATTGATCGGCCAGGTGGATGTGATGCTCTCACCCACCACGGTGACCCACCCCACCAAGGCAGAGGTGGCGGCGGACCCCATCGGCGTGAATTCACGCCTGGGTACCTGGACCAACTTTATGAACCTCCTCGACTACAGCGCCCTGGCCGTGCCCATTGGCTTTACCGGGCAAGACCTGCCGGTGGGCGTGACGCTGTTTGGGCCGGTATTCGACGATTTAAAACTACTCTCCCTGGGCCGCGCTCTTGAAGCCCGCTTAATGCTGCCATTAGGGGCCACTGGCGCTGCCCATCCGGCGCTCACGACGCCATTAACCCATGCCCAGGATGGCAGCATAGAGCTGGTCGTGTGCGGTGCGCACTTGCAGGGGTTGCCGCTTAACCATCAACTGACTGAACGCGGTGGTGTACTGGTTAGCCGCACTCAGAGCGCGCCGCGCTACAAGCTGTTTGCCCTGGCAGGCGGGCCGCCCAAACGCCCGGCAATGCTACGCGACGCCAACGGCCAGGCCATTGAAGTGGAAGTGTGGCGTTTGCCGATTGAAACGCTGGGTAGTTTTTTAGCAGGCATTCCTGCTCCGCTTGGCTTAGGCCAGGTAGAGCTTGCAGACGGCAATTGGAAATGCGGCTTTATCTGCACCGCAGGCGCGCTCAATGAAGGGGGGGAAGCAGAGGACATCACCGAATTTGGCGGCTGGAGAAGCTGGCTGGCAAGCCGTTCATAGCATAAGCGATAAGATAAAAGGCCTATTTGGCATATGGGCCTTTTAAACCAAGCAGTTGATTCACATTTAAGCCATTTCATCTTGCCCCACGCGATCAACGTTATTGAGTACTTGGGACAGCTATTTCAGCAACCCCGGTTAATTCTGTGGGCCTCGCTTTGCCAGCGCGTGATTAGCGCCCTTCAAGCACAGCCTGATTAAAGGCACCAATAACCATAGCAGCGGCGTAACCAACCAACGATAGATAAAACGGCCGATGATCAACACGGGAAGCAGCACAATTAGCCAGATAAGAAACTGACCCAGCCATACCGGCCAGCCCAGCCAATTCGACAGGTTGGCGCCCAGCGCGCTGACTAGGCTTGGGTGGCGAACCACCATATAGGCAGTACCCGCCACCACGGCCACTTTTGCCATGCGCGGCAGGGTCGCGAAACGCCCGCTGCTGGCAACCACACCTTGACGCAAGCCAACGCGAGCGCCCTGAGCTTCAACGCTGCCCACCCGTGCAGCTCGAGCGGCCCTGCCCGCCCGCAGCACCTTGACGGTGCTGGCCATCACCAGCAGGTCGACACCCGCCCAGCCAAGATCGGCGGCGCCAATGGCGTCGCCACGCCGCCACTGACTTTCCAGATCGCGCAGCCCGCTGGTAAAGAAATCGCCCAGGCCAGAGACCATCCGCTCACCCTGAAGCCACTCGACCTCGCCCTGTTCACTGACCACGAACTGGTTGAGCAGCGCGTGGCCGTTGGCATCCAGCAGGGCAATGCCCATTTGTCCGCGACGATAGGGGGTGAGTACCGAGTCAGCCGCTTCTTCGTCTTCACCCCACAAGCGGCTGAGCTGCTGATAACGTTCACCCACCCAGTGCCGAGCCCTAAGTGTCGCTACATCATGGTTACGAAAGTAGCTGATAGGCAGTACGGCGTCGGCGCCAAAGCGCACCAGCACCTGCTGAAACTGAGGCGATAACCCGTACTCCACCAGCACATCACGCGCCACGTCACCGTGGCGCAAAATCGCCAAAGAAGCACTCATCCACAGCGCCTGATCGTAGGCATAGCTGAGAAAAAGCGCGTTGACCTCAGGCGTTTCCTTTTGAAGCGATGCCTCGAGCGTAGGTAGCGCCCGTTGAGCTTCCAGGCGCACCAGTTTGGATTCAAAGGGCTCGTGTGAGGCCAGCGCTGATGCGACCCCGGCCAGGACGATCGCGGTTACCACCAATATTTGCCAGGGTCGCATCGCTCGCCACCTCATTTTCGAGCCGCCTGATTACGCCAGCGTTTCCGCCGTCACGTTGGCCGCGGGTTCCTGATCGGAGTGATGGCGGTTGATGGCGCTCAACACCCCCTTCATCGACGCGCTGGTAATGCTTTCATCGTTGCCGACACCAAAGACTGCCTTGCCGTCGATGCGCACTTCCACATAGGCGATCGCTTCGGCGTCGGCGCCCTGGCCCCGGGAATGCTCGTGATAGTCGATGATTTCCACATCGTGTCCGGCAGCAGCCAGCGCCTTGATAAACGCCGCCAGGGGGCCGTTGCCTTCGCCGCTGAGCGACTGCCGTTCGCCGTTATGCTCGATCACGGCGTCCAGCGTAACCTTGGGGCTGTCGGGCTCTGACGACAAACGGTGATTGATCAGCGCAAAGGGCGCGCGCTGTTCAAGATACTCATCGGAAAATGCCTGATAGATCATCTGCGAGGTGATCTCACGTCCGGTGCGCTCGGCCACTTCCTGCACGACCTGGCTGAACTCGATGGACAGGCGACGCGGCAGCTCGATACCGTGCTCCTGCTCCAGCAGATAGGACACCCCGCCCTTGCCTGACTGGCTGTTGACGCGAATCACCGCTTCATAGCTACGACCGACATCCAGCGGGTCGATGGGCAGATAGGGCACGTCCCAGGTGGCGTCGGGATTAGCGCGGCGTTCCAACATGCCTTTCTTGATAGCGTCCTGGTGAGAGCCCGAGAACGCCGTAAACACCAGATCACCCACGTACGGATGGCGCGGATGTACCGGCAGCTGATTGCAGTACTCCACCTCGCGCATGAGCGGGGTGATATTTGAAAAATCGAGCTGCGGATGAACACCCTGGGTGTACATGTTCATCGCCAGCGTGACGATATCCACGTTGCCGGTGCGCTCGCCATTGCCAAACAGCGTCCCTTCCACGCGGTCGGCGCCGGCCATCAGGGTAAGCTCGGCGGCGGCGACGCCGGTGCCCCGATCGTTATGGGGATGCACGCTGACAATCAAATGGTCACGGTTATTGACGTGACGGCAGAACCACTCGATCTGGTCGGCATAGTTGTTGGGCGTGGCAACTTCCACCGTCGCCGGCAGGTTGACGATCATTCGGTTGTCGGCGGTAGGCTTGAAGGTCTCCATCACCGCTTCGACAATCTCGACCGCAAAGTCCATTTCGGTGGTGGTAAACAGTTCCGGCGAATACTGGAACGTCCAGTTGGTCTCGGGCGCGGCGTCCATGGCCGCGCGGATCTGCGCGGTGGCGTCGGTGGCGATCTTCACGCACTCGGCTTTATCCACGTTGAACACTACACGGCGGAACATCGGATCGGTGGCATTGTAAACGTGAACAATGGCGTTCCTGGCGCCCTTGAGGGCTTCGAAGGTGCGCTCAATCAAGTGCGGACGCGCCTGGGTCAGCACTTGAATGGTCACGTCCTCGGGAATTTTGTCCTGCTCGATCAGGGTGCGCACAAAATCGAAGTCGGTTTGCGATGCGGAGGGAAAGCCTACCTCGATCTGTTTAAAACCCACCTTGAGCAACATCTCGAACAAACGTTCTTTGCGCTCTTGGTCCATGGGGTCAATCAGCGACTGATTGCCATCGCGCAGGTCAACGCTGCACCAGATCGGCGGCATTTCAATGCGCTGGCTGGGCCATTGGCGGTCGGGTAAGTCCACCGCGACGAACGGACGATATTTCTTGGAGGGATCAGACAACATCATGACGGCTCTCCTGGGCAAATAGGTGGGTAATGGATGGTTGGATTGACGGCGGGCGTGCCAACGAAAAACGCCCCATCGCCAATACAGGCAATGGGGCGCAGAAAACGATCGATAACTGTGCGCGCACAAAAGATGGGAGTGCGACGCCCAAATCGAATTGATTCAGTAAATCCAGTGTTCATATCCATGTCTTCCTCGCAACTAGTGTAACCCAACGACAATGCCAGCAGCACTGCCCGACCCTGAAATTCAGAGACGGGCGGTTAGTAGTCGTAGGTCTAGCGCAGAGGTGATCATGGATGTCTTCATGCCTCTAGAAAATCAGTCCTGACGGGGTTTGTCAACATCCGCACGTGCATTATCGGTCGGCTGACCGGACAAGGCCGCTTCCATCCGGTCCAACTGGCTGCGCATCTCACTCACCTCGCTGCGTAATTCCTTCATCTCGTCGACCTCTCCCTCGTTATTCAGCAGGTCGAGCGCGGCGCTCTCTTTTTGCATCACATCCAGCACGATCCCGATCATCATATTGAGGAAGATAAACGCCGTGAGAAAAATAAACGTCAGGTAGTAAATCCAGCTCCAGGCATAGACCTCTTGAGTGACATACAGAATATCGGTCCAGTCCTCGAACGTGGCAATACGAAATAGCGTCAGCATCGAAATGGAGATATTGCCCCATAAGAAGCTATCAATGTCGGCAAACAGAAAGCTACCAATCGCGGCATAGATGTAAAAGATGATGAACATCAACAGCACCACGTAACCCATACGCGGGATGGACTTCACCAGAGCCGACAACAGCATCTGCAGCTCAGGGATCATCGATACCAGCCGCAGCACGCGGAAGATTCGCAGCAGGCGTGCAAGCAGCACCATCTCGGAATCGTCCATAGGGATCAGGCTGGCGGTCACGATGACAAAATCGAAAACATTCCACCCCCGCTTGAAAAAGCGCAGCAGACTGCCTTCCGCGGCGATCCTGATGAGGATCTCCACCAGGAAGAACACCGTGATCGCCTGATCGAGATATAGCAGCCACTGCTCAAAGCGCGAGGTTTCTTCTTCGTAGGTTTTGGCACCGATAACCAACGCCGAGACCACAATAATCGCGATCACGAACGCTTCAAAAAATTTGTTCGAACGCAGGGTTTCGAAACGCGCTTGCCATGTGTCGAAAGGTTGATTCATAGGGTAAACAGACTCGCTCCGGTGGACGGCGCCACTTTATACTAAAACTTCACAACGGCACTACAAGTGATATCCTCTTGTGTCATTTGCTTCACCCCCGATGCCTCAGCCGACGCCATTGCGGCTAGCGGGCTTTTTTTGATTATTGCGCTGGATGACTCCCATGACACTGCTGTGGATAGCCTTATTGCCTTTACTAGGCGTCTTGGTGCCGGTCCTCAACGCTCAACGCAGCCGTGTGGCCTGCTCGTTGGCCACTGCTCTGCTGCCGGCCATTGCCCTACTGCTCACCCTGATGCAGATACCGGCAATGCTCGACGGCGAAACACTGCGCTTCGCCGTCGGCTGGCTGCCTGAGCTCAACCTTGAGCTGGCACTGCGCCTGGATGGCCTGTCGCTGCTGTTCAACTTGCTGATTATTGGCATCGGGCTTTTGATACTGCTTTATGCCCACTTTTATCTTGCCAGCGACGAACCCGTAGGCCGCTTTTACGCCTTCTTGATGCTGTTCATGGCGTCCATGGTCGGCATTTCCATGTCGGATAACCTGATCCTACTGTGGCTTTTCTGGGAGCTCACCAGCCTCTCCTCGTTCTTGCTGATCGGCTTCTGGTCGCACCAGTCGGAAGCCCGCAAAGGGGCGCGGATGGCGCTGACGGTAACCGGGGCGGGCGGCCTGGCGCTGCTGGCGGGACTACTCCTGCTGGGCGACATGGCCGGCAGCTTCAGCATGGATGACGTGCTGGCCAGCAGCGAAGCGATTATAGCCGATCCGCGCTATCCGCTGATGCTTTGCCTGGTACTGCTCGGCGCTTTTACCAAATCAGCCCAGTTTCCTTTTCAGTTCTGGCTTCCCCATGCCATGGCGGCACCCACGCCCGTGTCGGCTTACCTGCATTCGGCCACCATGGTCAAGGCGGGGATTTTTCTCATGGCACGGCTTCATCCCGCGATTGCCGACAGCGAACTATGGACCGTCGTCGTCTCGCTAGTGGGCACCGTCACGCTGCTTTACGGCGCCTGGTTTGCGCTGTTCAAAACCGATTTGAAAGGCATCCTGGCCTTTTCAACGGTCAGCCACCTGGGCCTGATCACAGTTCTGCTGGGAATCGGCAGCCCCATGGCTGTGCTCGCCGCGCTGTTTCACATCCTCAACCATGCCACCTTCAAAGCCGCGCTGTTCATGAGCGCCGGCATCATTGACCATGAAACCGGCACCCGGGAATTGAAGCAGCTTGGCGGGCTTAGAAAGGCCATGCCGGTTACGGCGTTACTGACCACCCTGGCCGCCGCCGCCATGGCGGGGGTACCGCTGTTCAACGGCTTCCTCTCCAAGGAGATGTTCTTTACCGAAACGCTGGAAACCCCGGTATTGGGCGGTTTGAGCTGGTTATTGCCGGCGCTTGCCACTCTCGGGGGCATTCTTTCCGTCGCCTACTCGTTACGCCTGGTTTACGCGGTGTTCTTCAAACCCGCGCGCGAAGCGCCGCCCAAGACGCCCCACGAGCCACCGCACCTGATGCGCTTGCCGGTGGAAATCCTGGTCGTGCTGTGCGTGGTGGTGGGGCTATTCCCCGCTCTGATGGCAACGGGCCTGCTCGATCTTGCCACTCAAGCGGTGCTGCAGCGGCCGATGGAATTCAAACTGGCTATCTGGCATGGCGTCAACCTGCCGCTGATGATGAGTATCGCCGCGCTGGTGATAGGCGCCGCGCTCTACTGGCGTCACCATGAGATGCGCCTTTTCACCCGTCAGTTTGCCAGCGTCGATGCCCGACGCGTGTTTGAGCGCCAGATTGTCACGCTTGGCTACCAGGCCGAAAAGCTGGTGGCGATATTCGAAGGCCATTCGCTGCAGCGCTACATGACCTTGCTGCTCTTCGCCGCCTTCCTGATGGGCTTGATCGGCCTTGTCCAGGTAACGGACCTTACCGGCGCAGCGGGTAACCAGCCGGTCGACGGCGTGGTGATTTTCGGCGCCGTGATGCTCATTTTCGGTGGCATTGCCACCGCCGCCACCCATCGCTACCGCTTGATCTCGCTGCTCATGCTGTCGATCGTGGGGCTGTTTGTCGCCCTCACCTTTGCACGCTTTTCAGCACCAGACCTGGCCCTGACCCAGCTTTCCGTAGAAGTGGTCACAATGATCCTGCTGATGCTGGCGCTGTTCTTCCTGCCGCAAAAAACACCCCAGGAATCCAGTCCGCTGCGCAACCTGCGCGACATGTTACTCGCCGGTTCGCTTGGCCTGGTCATTGCCAGCCTTAACTATGCGGTATTGACCCGCGAGACGCTGTCGATCTCGAGCTTTTTTGTCGACAACAGCAAGCCCGGTGGCGGCGGCTACAACGTGGTCAACGTCATTCTGGTCGATTTCCGTGGCTTCGATACGCTGGGGGAGATCACCGTACTGGCCATCGCCGGGCTTGCCATCTTCAAGCTGCTGAACCGCCTGCGCCTGTTTATTCCGCACAGCGATGGTGAAGGCCGGGTATGGTCGCCGGACCGCTATCCGGCCATTCTGACCTCCATTTCCATGACGATTCTGCCCCTTGCTTTGCTGGTCTCAGCGTTTATCTTCCTGCGCGGCCACAATCAACCGGGCGGCGGCTTTATCGCCGGCTTGATTACCGCAGTAGCGCTGATACTGCTGTATATGGCCCGCGGAGTCGAATGGGCCCAGGAACGCCTCAACTTCCCCTTCCAGCCAGTGGCCGTTGTCGGGGTAGCCATCGCCACGCTTACCGGGCTTGGCAGCTGGCTGTTCGGTTATCCCTTCCTGACCTCGTCGTTTGGTTATTTCACCCTTCCCGTCGTGGGTGAATTCGAGCTGGCAACGGCTTTGCTCTTCGACCTGGGGGTTTACCTGGCCGTGGTAGGCGCCACGCTAATGATCCTGGCCAATCTGGGCAAGGTGACCACGGCCCATCGCCCGTTACCCGAACAGGTAGAAAAAGACGCTGAGACACCCTCCGCCCCCTCCAGCAAGGAGCCTCGTTAATGGAACTGCTTTACGCGATCACGACCGGCGTACTGACCGCCTCCGGGCTTTATCTGACGCTGCGCGGACGCACCTTCCCAGTGGTGGTGGGGTTAACCCTGCTCTCCTATGCCGTCAATCTGTTTCTATTTTCCATGGGCGGACTGACCACCGACGGTGCCGCCCTCGTCAATCAGGGCGATAACTTCGCTGACCCCCTGCCGCAGGCGTTGGTGTTGACCGCCATCGTTATCGGATTCGCCATGACCGCCTTTGTGGTCATCCTCGCGATGCGCGCGCGCAGCGAGGTGGGTAACGACCACGTTGACGGCAAGAAGGATGATCGCGAATGATCCAACATCTGATTGTTTTACCTGTCGTGCTGCCGTTGGTTGCGGGGATTCTGCTGCTTTATCAACGTCAGGGAATGGTCTGGTACAAGCGAATCGTGAGCGTGGTGTCCACGGTCGGTCTGCTGCTCATCGCCATTGGGCTGGTCAGCCAGGCCAACTCCGGCGAAGTGACCTATTACGCACTGGGGGACTGGCAGCCGCCGTTTGGTATTGCGCTGGTACTCGACCGCTTGTCGGCGCTGATGTTGCTGGTCACCGCGCTGCTGGCAGTCGGGGCTGTCGTCTTTTCCTGCGGCGGCGATGATGAAAAAGGCAGCAACTTCCACGGCCTATTCCAGTGGCAGTTGATGGGCATCAACGGTGCCTTCCTGACCGGCGATCTGTTTAACCTGTTCGTGTTTTTCGAGGTGCTGCTGCTGGCCTCCTACGCCCTGCTGCTCCACGGCGGCGGCAAGGCGCGGATTCAGGCCAGCGTGCATTACGTCGTCCTCAATCTGGCGGGTTCGTCGCTTTTCCTTATTGGCGTAGGCGTACTGTATGGCGCCACCGGCACCCTCAACATGGCCGACATGGCCTCGCGCATGGCCGAGCTGCCCGCCGAGCGCGAAGGCCTGGTGGTCGCAGGCGCCCTGATGCTGCTGGTGGTGTTTGGCCTTAAAGCGGCCATCTTGCCGCTGTATTTCTGGCTCCCCCGCGCTTACGCGGCCGCGCCGGCCCCGGTCGCCGCCCTGTTTGCGGTGATGACCAAGGTGGGCATTTACGCGATTCTGCGGGTGTATAGCCTGATCTTCGGCGACCAGGCCGGCAACCTGGAGGCCATTGAGCAGTCCTGGGTATGGTGGCTTTCGTTAGCCACCCTGGCCGCTGCCGGGGTGGGCGTGATGGCCGCTCGCGACCTTCGACTGCTGATTGCCTATCTGGTGCTGATTTCCGTGGGCACGCTCCTCGCGGGCGTCGGCATGCGTAGTCCTGCCGCCACCTCGGCGCTGCTCTACTACCTGATTCACACCACGCTGATTACCGGCGGTCTGTTCCTGCTCGCCGAGATGATTGGCCTGCAGCGCGGCAAACCGGGCACCCGCCTGGTCAAGGGGCGCCCCATGGTCCAGGGTTCAGCCCTGGCGATGGCCTTCTTTTTCGGGGCGATTGCCGTGGCCGGGATGCCGCCGCTGTCGGGCGCCTTCGGTAAGGCGCTGATGCTCAACGCGGCAGAAGGCAGCCAGCGACTCTGGCTATGGCCACTGCTGCTGCTAGCGGGCCTGGCATCACTGATTGCGCTTTCCCGCGCCGGCTCCACCCTGTTCTGGCGTAGCCACCGCGGCAACCTGAGCGGCAGCGCCCTTTCCCGTTATCAGTGGTTTGGCATGGTGTGGTTGCTGAGCGCTTCGCTTGCGATGGTCGTGTTTGCAAGCCCGGTAAGCGATTATACCCAGGCTACTGCCGAGCAATTGGCCAATCCAGGCCTGGTCATTGATAGGTTAATTCCTGACGCTGGAGATACCCCATGATTCGATCGCGCGCCTGGTTGCCGACCCCTGTCTTTTCAATTTTATTGCTCGTGGTGTGGCTCCTGCTGGCACGCAGCGTCTCCCCAGGTCACATTGTGTTAGGCGGGTTCCTGGCCATTGTCATCCCGCTGCTTACCAACCGCTTTTGGGATTCACGGCCACGTATCAAGAAGCCGCTGGTGCTGCTGCGCTTTGTACTCCGCGTGCTGGGCGATATCATCACCGCCAACTTTGAAGTGGCCTATCTGATTGCCAACCCGTGGCGCAAGCTCAATCCCCACTTTGTGGAATATCCGCTCATGTTGGAAGAGCGCTTTACCATTACCCTGCTGGCCAGCACGATCAGTCTGACGCCGGGGACCGTGTCCGCCAACTTGCGCATGGACGGTAAAACGCTGCTCATTCATGCCCTGAATGCTGACGATGAAGACGCGTTGATTCATCAGATACGCGAACGCTACGAACGCCCGCTAAAGGAGATCTACGAATGCTGAGCATTGCGCTGTATATCACCCTGGCGCTGGTCGTCATGGCCTTGCTACTGAACCTTTATCGTCTGACCATCGGCCCCGATTTACCCGACCGCGTGCTGGCCCTGGATACCATGTACGTCAATTCCATCGCCCTGATCGTGCTGCTCGGCCTGTGGCTGAACACCAAAACCTATTTCGAGTCGGCACTGCTTATTGCCATGCTCGGTTTTATCAGCACGGTGGCGGTATGCAAGTACATACTACGCGGGGATATTATCGAATGAAGCCGGTTACCTTTTTTGCCGCTACACAGGTGCGAATATGTCATTTTGGGTAGAGTCCTTGATTTCACTGCTGCTGGTCGCAGGCGGTATTTTCGTGTTTGTCGGCTCCCTGGGGATGGCCCACCTGCGGGACTTCTATATGCGCCTGCACGGCCCCACCAAGGCCACCACGCTGGGCATCGGCTGCATGCTGGTGGCGTCCATGGCGTACTTCTGGAGCGTTGACGGCAAGCCCGACATCCAGGAAATGCTGATCACCCTGTTCTTGTTTATCACCGCACCGGTCAGCGCCCACCTGCTGGCCAAGACCGGCTTGCACATGCGCCTCAAGCACATTGATAAAACCCAGGGGAAGCCCGTGGAGCTTCGCCCCGAGGAAGTGGGCAAGAAACCCGTTCCTCACCCCGACAAGGGGCATGGTTAATGACCTCGTTTCGTTAAGGAAACTGTATGTGGAGCCTTTTCAGGCTGTCGGCAGTGTCATTGTCGATAGTGATGCTTGCGGGTTGTTCAGAACCCAGGATCGACGCCAGTTCGATGCCAGCGGCCGTCGTATCGGTCGAGAAAGTGCGCGAGTCGCTGCCCACCTATAAACGCGACGAATTTGATCAAGCGCTGACCATCATGGCGATGTCATCGTTCGACGGCATCGACATCCTCAACCCGCAACCACTGAACGCCGCTGAAATTGCCGAGTCGGCCAACGCCCACATGCATGGGCTGACCGGCGATGAAGCCATCGAAAAAGCCAATGAAATGCTGCGTAACCGCCGCGCTCGCGAACGCCAGCAGGCGCTGAATATCCTTTCGCGGCTGGAAGATAAGCAGGCCAAGGCCGAGCACGACCGGGAGCAGCGCGAGCAGGTCACCCTCGACAGCGCCGAGTTTTACATGAGCACGAGCCCCTACGGGGCGCTGGAGCCGGTGATTGAGCTTGCCGTGACCAACGGCTCCGATGAACGCCTCTCCCAGCTATCGCTTAGAGGGGTGGTCACCACCCCCGGCCGCGAGGCGCCCTGGGTCGACGAGGCCTTTTATTACGTGATTCGCGACGGATTGGCGCCGGGTGAAAGCGCCGAATGGCGCCTGGCCCCCAACCGGTTTGGTCCCTGGGGGAATCGCGATATTCCCGACGGTGCGCAATTCGACGTCACCATTGAGGAGATTCACGACGATGAAGGCAACCCGCTGTGGGATACCCCCGAGCTGAGCGAACGCCAGCGTGAACGGCTCGAGACTCTGCGCGCCGAGTACGGGGTGGTGAATGACGATTCAAGCGAGTAAACGAGGCCCCGAGGGGCCTCAATGCGCGTCGATCAGATCGCACTGCCGGTAGCCGATCAGGTACAGCACCGCGTCAATGCCCAGGGTGGAAATCGCCTGCCGAGCCTGGGCGCGGACCACGGGCTTGGCACGAAAGGCAATGCCCAGGCCGGCCTTGGCCAGCATCTTGAGATCGTTGGCCCCATCGCCCACGGCGATTGTCTGGTCGAGGGTCAATCCTTCGCGCAGGGCGATTTGCTCCAGTAACTCCGCCTTGCGTTCGGCGTCGACAATCGGCTCGCTTACCTCGCCGGTGACCACGCCGTTCTCGATCACCAGCTCATTGGCGTGAATTTCGTCAAAGCCGAGGCGTTGTTGTAAATACTCGGCAAAGTAGGTGAAGCCGCCGGACAGGATGGCGGTGCGGTAGCCAAGCCGTTTTAAATTGACCATCAGGCGCTCGAGACCATCCATCAGGGGCAGCTCGGCGGCAATCTCGGCCAGCACCGCTTCATCGAGCCCCGCAAGCTTGCTCATGCGTTCACGGAAGCTTTGCTGAAAATCCAGCTCACCGCGCATCGCCCGCTCGGTGACCGCCGCCACTTCATCGCCCACGCCGTGACGCCGTGCAAGCTCATCGATCACTTCCGTCTTGATCAGCGTCGAATCCATATCGAAGCACACCAGGCGGCGGTGTCGTCGCCAGATGGAGTCCTCCTGGATGGCGACATCCACATCGTGCTGGCTTCCCAACGCCAGGGCCTTTTCCCGCAGCGCTTCAACGTCGGCATTATCGCCCCGCAGCCAGCATTCCACGCAGGCACCGTTGTCGGGGGCATCGCCGTCCAGCGGCTCGCGACCCGACAGGCGATGAATCAGCTCGACGGTCAGCCCAAACTCGGCGGTTAAGGCGCCCACCTCCGCCAATATACCGGCGGGCAGACGCGGTGCCAGCAGGGTCAGAATGAGCCGCGGCTGGCTGTCCTGCTCGCTCCAGCGCTGATAGTCATCGGCGCTGACGGCGATGGCCTGGACGTCCAGGCCCAGGGAATCGCCCACATCGCTCAGCGCCGCTTCAAGCGTGCTGTCGCGCTCAAGCGCCACCAGGGCTTCGAGGGTCAACATGCCAAAGGTCACGCTTTGATTGATATCCAGCAGCCGCGCGCCACTGTTGGCCAGGGCGTTGCCCAGACCAGCCAGTTGGCCGGGGCGCGCCGCGCCGGTCGCGCGAATCAGATAACGGGTTGCCATGAACTATTCCCCTGCCCCAATCCAGTCAACTTTTTGGAAGCCGCGCGGCAGCTTGCTGCCCCGGCGCCCCCGCTCGCCGCGATAATACGCCAGATCGTCGGCCTTCAGAGTGAGTTTGCGCTTACCGGCGTGCAGCTCCAGCGACTCGCTGTCGCGGATCACGGCGATACTGCGCACGAACTCCTCTCGCCGGGCAGCGCGCGGGCCAGGGATATCGAGCATCTTGTTGCCCTTGCCCTTGGCCATTTCGGGTAGCTGGGCCAGGGGGAAGAGCAGCAAACGCCCCTCGTTGGATACCGACGCCACCCACAGATTATCGTCTTCGGGCACCTCGACTGGCGCCATGACGCTACAGCCTTTTGGTACGCTCAATACCGCCTTGCCGGCCTTGTTCTTGCCGGTGAGGGCTTCCAGGCGAGCAATAAAGCCATAGCCGCCGTCGCTTGCCAATACAAATCGCCGCTCGGCAGGCGCCAGCATCAGCCCGGCCATGCGCGCCCCGGCGGACACGTTGGCCCGTCCCGTCACAGGTTCACCCTGGCCTCTTGCACTGGGCAGATTATGGGCGCTGAGCGTGTAGGCCCGGCCGGTGTCGTCCAACAGTACCAGCGGTTGGTTGGTCTTGCCGCGAGCGGCCAGTTGGAAGCTATCGCCGGCCTTGTAGGAAAGCCCTTCGGGGTCGATATCGTGCCCCTTGGCGGCGCGAATCCAGCCTTTATCCGACAGCACCACGGTGATGGGATCGGCGCCCAGCAGCTCGACTTCGGACAGCGCCTTGGCATCGGCCCGCGCGACCAGCGGCGAACGGCGCTCGTCGCCGTGTTCCTTGCCCGCCGCCCGAATTTCTTTCTCAATCAGCGTGGTGAGCTTGGCTTCGCTACCCAGCAGACCTTGAAGATACTTGCGCTCTTTTTCCAACTCATCCTGCTCGCCGCGGATCTTCATCTCTTCCAGCTTGGCGAGGTGGCGCAGGCGCAGTTCCAGAATGGCTTCCGCCTGGCGTTCGGAAAGATTGAAGGCGTTGATTAACGCAGGCTTGGGTTCGTCTTCCTCGCGGATAATGCGAATGACCTCATCGATATTCAGGTAGGCGGTCAGCAGGCCTTCCAGAATATGCAGGCGGTCTTCGACCTTGCCCAGACGGTGTTCCAGGCGGCGGCGCACCGTGGCACGCCGAAAGCGCAGCCACTCGCCCAGCATCTCGGGCAGCGGCATCACCCGCGGGCGGCCGTCCAAACCAATCACGTTCATGTTCACCCGCACGTTCTTTTCCAGATCCGTGGTGGCAAACAGGTGGTCCATCAGCGATTCGACGTCGATGCGGTTGGAGCGCGGCTCGATCACCAGACGGGTGGGTTCTTCGTGGGTCGATTCATCGCGCAGATCGGCCACCATGGGCAGCTTTTTGGCCTGCATCTGCGCGGCAATCTGCTCAAGCACCTTGGCACCGCTGACCTGATAGGGCACCGCGGTGATCACGATATTGGCGTCTTCGCGCTCATAGCGGGCGCGCAGCTTGACCGAGCCTCGCCCGGATTCGTAAAGCTTGCGCAGGTCTTCCTTGGGGGTAATGATCTCCGCATCGGTCGGGAAGTCCGGGGCGGGGATAAACTCCATCAGATCGACGGTGGTGGCTTTAGGGTTACGCAGCAGATGGCAGGTGGCATCGACCACCTCAGACACGTTGTGCGGCGGAATATCCGTGGCCATCCCCACGGCAATGCCGGTGCCCCCGTTGAGCAGCACGTGGGGCAGGCGCGCGGGCAGCACCAGCGGCTCCTGCATGGTGCCGTCGAAGTTAGGCGCCCAGTCGACGGTGCCCTGACCCAGCTCGCTAAGCAGCACTTCGGCGAACTTGGAAAGCTTGGCCTCGGTGTAGCGCATGGCGGCAAACGATTTGGGATCGTCGGGACTACCCCAGTTGCCCTGGCCGTCCACCAGCGGATAGCGGTAGCTGAACGGCTGCGCCATGAGCACCATGGCTTCGTAGCAGGCGCTGTCACCATGCGGATGGAACTTACCCAGCACATCGCCGACGGTACGCGCCGACTTCTTGTACTTGGCGCTGGCGTGCAGCGCCAGCTCGCGCATCGCGTAGATGATCCGCCGCTGCACGGGTTTCATGCCGTCGCCGATATTGGGCAGTGCCCGGTCTAGAATCACGTACATCGAGTAGTCGAGGTACGCTTTTTCGGTGTAATCGCGCAAAGACAAGCGTTCGATGTCGCCTTCCGCTACCTGAATATCCATGAGGTATTCATCCTTTCCTGACAAGCAAAGCCGCTCCAACGGGAGCGGCTATTCCTGCTACACATTGATACTCAACGTGTTAGTAGTTGCTTATTTCATGTCAATGACATCACTGAGGCCCCGAAAGTGGTATCGCTTCCGAGGAGCGTTGATTATCGCGCTGAAAATCATCAAGTAAACTCTTTAGGCGCTGCGCCTGAACAGATAGCTCATTGGCTGCTCCTGACGCTTGACTCACAAGCCCTGCATTCTGCTGGGTAACCGTGTCCATTTGCGTTACCGCACGATTGATTTCGTCAATGCCGTTCGTCTGCTCGCTGGACGCTTGACTGATTTCTGCGATGCGCTGAGCGATTTCTTCGATCGCCGACACAATTTCCTGCATCGCGCCTTCTGCATCCCGGGCATAACCGCTACCGGTCTCAATTTGTTGAGACGTGGTTTTGATCAACTCATTGATGTTGCGAGCAGATGTAGCACTTCTGGAAGCCAGTTCGCGAACCTCACTGGCAACCACTGCAAAACCTCGACCGTGTTCACCGGCTCGAGCCGCTTCGACGGATGCATTAAGTGCTAAGATATTCGTTTGGAATGCAATATTTTCAATGACATCGACAATCGAGGAAACCTCTCCCGAGCTCTCATTGATCGCCTCCATCGACTGCGCTAGACGTGCGACCTGCTCGCCACCCCGCCTGACCTTTTCCGTTGTTTCCGTGACGCGCTGATCGGCTTCATTGGCATTATCAGCGTTGCGCTTCACGGTTGTCGCCATTTCTTCCATAGTGGAAGAGGTCTCCTGGAGCGATGCGGCCTGTTGTTCGGTCCGACTCGACAGTTCTGCGTTTCCAGAGGCAATGTCCGTCGCTTCACTGGCAATCGCATCGGATACCTGACTCACGTCATCAAACAGGTAGCGTAGTTTTTCAGCATAACGATTCACGGCACTGCGCAACTCGCCAATTTCATCATTGCGATAAATCTTCAGTTCTCGACTTGAGCCGCCTTGGCCGAGCTGATCAATCTGCTCGGTAGTGCTATGGATTTGACGCAACAGTATACGTCCACCCCACCAGCCTAACGCCAGCAACAGCGCCAAAAGGGGGAGAATTACCACCATCAGATCGCGCGTCAATGTCCGCGCCAGTCCCGTCACTTCTTCTTGGGGCGTCATAAGCCCCAGTGTCCAGCCCGTATCCTGCATATCGAACAAACGAACCGAGGCAGGCTCATCCAGCACGCCAGCTGTTTCCACCTGGACATTTTGACTGCCCGATTCGACAGCCTCAACCACAGGCGAAAGCCAGGGCATATCACTGGTCAGATCGGTTAACCCCTGCATATTATCTGTCGCCAGATCAGCGCCAGGAAAATGGATGACCTTGCCTGCTCTATCAAGCACGAAAGCATAGCCGCCGGTTGTATCACCATTCTCGGTCAAAAATTCGGCGATTCCTTCCAATTGCATATCGATGGTCGCGACCCCGGCAAACTCGTCGTCAAGGTAGTAAGGGACGCTACAGGTCACCATCGCCACCCCGGTGGTCGCGTCGCGATACGCCGTTGACCAGATACACTGACCGGGCTCGGCATCGCGGGCATTCTCATACCAAGCCTCGTCGTGATAAGGCGCAATATCTTCAGCGTTATAATCATCCAGGAACTCAATCTCGCCGTCAGCATTTCTCGCCCAGAAGAAGCTGAACCGCTCGACCCCTTCCTCAAAGGCATCCGGCTCCGGCCAGATGCCGCCCCCTGCTATTGCCGTGTTGCCACTGTCATCGACAACCCGTGGGAAGGCTTGTCGAAACAACGATTCCTCTCGGGGTAATGACTCTGCAAGTGACGCGAGACTCGCCGTATTGCCTTCCACGCGTGCCAGCTGTGCATTCATTGCGTTGACGATGGACTCACCCGCTCGATCGACAAGCGACTGGCTTGCCTCTATGACCTGCGGTTGGCCACGCCATGCCATAACGGCGTAAATGCTTGCTGCCATGAGTAGCATGAGAGCAAACGCTGCCAGCGTTAACTGCCTCGAAATGGTATTGAGCACGGACATTCCCCTTTAGCGATATAAGTGAAACGGACTGGCGCACTTTTTGCGTACGCTCTTTATTCACTATCGGCTAATTTATGCTCAACCTTAGCCATTCAACACCAATGCAGAATTGACACCACACTACACTTCGATATCAGCAAGGTTGCCGTAATCTTCCAGCCATTTCTTGCGATCGCCAGCGCGCTTTTTGGCCAGCAGCATGTCCATCATTTCCAGCGTGCCGTCGCCTTCATCGAGGGTAAGCTGAACCAGGCGGCGGGTTTCCACGGCCATGGTGGTTTCACGCAGCTGCAGTGGGCTCATCTCGCCCAGGCCCTTGAAGCGCTGCACATTCGGCGTACCACGCTTTTGCGCCAGCTGCTTGAGGATGGCGGCTTTTTCGCTCTCATCCAGGGCGTAATGCACCTCTTTGCCGAGATCGATACGGTACAGCGGTGGCATGGCCACGTAGACGTGCCCGGCATCTACAAGGCTTGGGAAGTGCTTGACGAACAGCGCGCACAAAAGCGTGGCGATGTGTAGGCCGTCGGAGTCGGCGTCGGCAAGAATACAGATCTTGTGGTAGCGCAGCTTTTCCAGATCGGCGCTGCCGGGATCGGCGCCGATGGCCACGGCAATGTCGTGGACTTCCTGGGAGCCGTAAATATCGTGGGAATCCACTTCCCAGGTATTCAGAATCTTGCCGCGCAGCGGCAGTATCGCCTGGCTTTCACGGTTGCGCGCCTGCTTGGCGCTGCCGCCGGCTGAGTCGCCTTCCACCAGGAACAACTCGCTCTGGGCGGGATCCTGACCGGAGCAGTCCGCGAGCTTGCCGGGCAGGGCCGGGCCCGAAGTCACCTTCTTGCGCGCGACCTTCTTGGCTTTTTTCTGGCGGCGCTGGGCGGCGCTGATCACAAGCTCAGCCAGCGCTTCGCCCTGATCGACGTGATGGTTGAGCCACAGCGAAAAGGCATCTTTCAACACCCCCGAGACAAACCCGGCGATCGTCCGCGAGGACAGTCGCTCCTTGGTTTGCCCGGCAAACTGGGGGTCGAGCATCTTTACCGACAATACGAAGGAGGCACGCTCCCATAAGTCATCGGCGGTGAGCTTGATGCCCCGGGGCAACAGGCTGCGGTACTCACAGAACTCGCGCAGCGCTTCCAACAACCCCGAGCGAAAACCGTTGACGTGGGTGCCGCCCTGGGGGGTAGGAATCAGGTTGACGTAGCTCTCAAGCAACGCATCGCCGCCTTCGGGCAACCATTGAATGGCCCAGTCCACGCCGTTCTCGTCGTCGCTGAAGTGCCCAACGAACGGCTCGCCGGGCACCACGTCGTAGCCGTCGGTGGCTTCCGCCAGATAGTCCCGCAGACCGTCCGCGTAGGCCCACTCGGTTTTGGTGCCGTCAGGCTCGACCAGAGTGACCGCAAGCCCGGGGCAAAGCACAGCCTTGGCGCGCAACAGGTGTTTAAGCTTACCCAGCGCCAGCTTGGGGCTGTCGAAGTAGCTTTCATCCGGCCAGAAACGCACCAGGGTACCGCTGGCCCGCTTGGCGGCCTTGCCAATTTCGTGCAGTTCTTCGACCTTTTCACCGAACTCGAAGGCCATGGCATGGCGGGCGCCGTTGCGGGTGACTTCGACGTCCAAGCGCCGCGAAAGAGCGTTGACCACCGAGACGCCTACGCCGTGAAGGCCGCCCGAGAAACGGTAGCTGTCGGATGAGAACTTGCCGCCCGAGTGCAGTTTGGTAAAGATCAACTCGACGCCGGACACACCATGTTCGGGATGCAGATCGATCGGCATGCCCCGCCCGTTATCCTGCACTTCAATCCCGCCGTCGCTATGCAGCACCACGCTTATAGCGGTGGCATGCCCCGCCAGCGCTTCATCGACGCTGTTGTCGATGACTTCCTGGGCAAGGTGATTGGGACGCGAGGTGTCGGTGTACATTCCGGGACGCTTACGCACCGGCTCGAGCCCGGAGAGGACTTCGATGGAACTCGCGCCGTACTGGGAGGCATCAAACTGGGTCATGTAACGTCGATTCCCTGAAAATAGCGGTCTGGGCAAATAGTACTGAATACATTGTTATGGCAAGCCATGTTGGAAGCGGTGGCGCGTAATCGAGGGCTCGCAAAGATGCACAGGATAGCGGAAAAGCAAAAAGCTGTATATCTAGCCATGATGTTTGCCACCAGGGGCGCCGGGAATAGGTCGTAGAGGAGGTCATTTGCCATGGCCGGAAAAATGATCCCTTCAATTCCGGCATTTCCGCCATCCATGGCGGTCAGATGGCAAATGTAGCGCCCATGGATGGGTCCACAGCGCCTCCTCGTAGACCTATTGCCGGGTTAGCCCCAGCTCTAATGGCAACGATCTATCATTCCTGCTCCGCCGCCCAAAAGGCTTCAATCAACCCACGGCTGGACGCGTCCATCCGCGTCAGATCCCCCTGGTGGTCGATGATCTTCTGGGTGTCCGTGGCGATCTGCTTGCCAAGTTCCACGCCCCACTGGTCAAACGGGTTGATGTCCCAGATGACGGCCTGAACAAACACCTTGTGTTCGTAGAGCGCGATCAGCGCGCCCAGGGTCGAGGGCGTCAACTGGTCGAGCAGCACAGTGGTCGACGGCTGATTGCCGCGATAGCGTTTGTGCTCCGGGCGTGGCCCGTCATCTTCCAAGGCATCGTCACCCAGCATCAGCACCCGCGACTGAGCGAAGCAGTTGGCCAATGCCAGGCGATGCTGGGCTTTCAGATGGCGCCGAGTGTCCGGGTCGGCCACGTCGTCGTAGCGCTTCAGTGGAGCGATAAAATCGCACACCACCGGCTGGGTCCCCTGATGAAGTAACTGGTAGAACGCATGCTGGGCATTAGGCCCCAGCTGGCCCCAGAGCACCGGGCAGGTCGAATAGTTGACCGCCTGCCCCTGGCTTGTCACCGACTTGCCGTTGGACTCCATCTCGAGCTGTTCCAGATAAGCGGCAAAATATTCCAGCCGGCCGTCGTAAGGCAGTATCGAGTGGGCGCGAATGTCCAGAAAGTTGACGTTCCAGATGCCCGCCAGGCCCAGCAACACCGGCAAGTTCTCTGCCATGGGCGCCTCGCGGAAATGGCGGTCCATGGCATGGGCACCGGCTAACAGCTCACGAAAATTCTCCATGCCGACCACCAGCGCAATCGGCAGGCCGATGGTGCCCCACAGCGAATAGCGCCCGCCGACCCATTCCCAGAACATCAGCTGGTGGTCGGGGGTAATACCCCACTCGCTCATTTTCTCGGGGCTAGCGGAAACACCGATAAAGTGCTGGCGAATGATCAGCTCGGCGCTGACCGGCGAGGCGCTTGGTAACTCGCCGTGCTTCGACAGCCGGCCGATTAACCAGTCCCGGGCGGTGTTGGCATTGGACAGCGTGTCGATGGTTGTAAACGACTTCGATGACAGCACGAAAATCGTCGTTTCAGGGTTAAAGCGCGTCAGGTAATCAGCCAGCTGCGAGCCGTCCATGGTCGAGGCGAAATGAACTTCCAGCGGATGAATCCCCTCGGGCTGGTAGTCAGCCAGGGCATGGGTGACCATCAAGGGCCCCAGGTCCGACCCACCGACGCCCAGGTTGACTACGTGGCGAATCGGCTTGCCGGTAGCGCCGCGCCACTGCCCCGCGTGGAGCCGCGCGACCAGTCGCTCCATCTGGGTAAGGCTGTCGTGCACCGCCGCCGCCACGTCTTCCCCCTCGACCTCCAGACTCGACCCAGGCGGCAACCGCAGGGCAGTGTGCAGGGCCGGGCGGTTTTCACTGACGTTGACCCGCTTGCCGCTCAACAGGGCATCAATGGCACCCGGCACGCCGGCTTCCTCGGCCAAAGCCAGCAGATGTTCGAGGGTGTCATCGTCCCAGCGCTGCTTGGAAAGATCCAGCGTCAGCCCCGCCACCTGGCGAGTGAAGTGCGTCCAGCGACCGGGATCAGTGCCAAACAGGTTTTTCAGATGGACGTGCTCAAGCGCCTGGGCATGCTGCTTGAGCGTTTGCCATGCGGGTAGCGTGTCGGGGGTCGCCCGTGATGATCCAACCATGTGCCCTCTCCTGTGGCGTCGTTCCATGCGGCAGGCATCTTTTCTAGACAGCTCTGTGCGGGTCAAGCCTGTTCTCGCCCATGCAGGGCGCGTAAACTACGCAACCTCATCAACAATCCTGGCTTGACCATGAGTAATGCATCTTACCGTGACGCCATCTTTTCGACACCCCTGGATAAGGTGGCGCGTTTTTCCTTCGATGAACAGGTGGTTGCCTGCTTTCCAGACATGATCCGCCGTTCGGTGCCAGGCTACGGGCAGATCCTCGGCATGCTGAGCCTGATCGCCCAGCGCCATCTGCGTCACGGCGCGCATGTCTACGACCTGGGCTGTTCGCTCGGCGCCTCGGGCCTGGCGCTGGCGGGTGCACTGCCTGCGGATGCCTTTTGCTACACCGGGGTGGACCTGTCCCCCGCCATGGCACAGCAGGCACGGCAAACCCTGGCCGAAGAGTGCCCGGAGCATGCCATGCAGGTGGAAGAAGCCGACATCCGTACGCTTGAGTATGCGCCTTCGGGGATGATCATTCTCAACTTTACGCTGCAGTTTCTGCCCCCTGCCGACCGCAATGCGCTGTTGAAACGGCTTTATGATGCGCTCGAGCCCGGTGGCGTGCTGATTCTATCGGAAAAAACCGTCGACGCCGACGAGCGGGACAACGCCTGGCGGGTCGAACGCTACCACGACTTCAAGCGCGCCAATGGCTACAGCGAACTGGAAATCAGCCAGAAGCGCACCGCCCTTGAAAACGTGCTGGTGCCGGACACGCTCGAAGCCCTGCATGAACGCCTGAAACAAGCCGGCTTTCCGCGCTCGATGACCTGGTTCCAATACCTGAATTTCGCCTCCCTGATTGCCTTCAAGCCATGAACCTCTGGGTTGCGCTGACCGCGGGGGCGCTTGCGCTCTATCTGATCACCGCCTGGTGGCACTCGCGCAAGCCGTTGCCGCCCGGCCTTGGCGTCGAAGGCGAGTGGCGATCGCCTGTCGCGCCACGTCTGCTTCTCGACGAGACCTTTATCGATGCCAGCGGCCAACGCCACTGTCGGCAACATATTTTTGATGAAATGATCCGCCTGATCGGCCAGGCCGAGAAGCGGGTGGTACTGGATATGTTCCAGTTCAACGACCCCGCCGATAACCGCCACGACTGCCATCGCCAGATTTCAGTGGCGCTGCGCGACGCCCTACTGACCCGCAAACGCCAGCGCCCAGATATCGAGATAGTGGTGATCACCGATCCGATCAACACGCTCTATGGCGGGCGTGAGCTTAGCCACCATCAAGCGCTTGAAGCGGCTGGCATCCGGGTCGCCACCACCGACCTGACGATCGGGCGTGACCCTAACCCGAGCTGGACCGCGCTGTGGCGACTGAGCTTTCGCTGGCTGCGCCAGACACCCCGCGGCGGCTGGCTACCTAACCCTATCGGTCCAGGCAAGGTCGGTCTTCGCAGCTACCTGACTATGCTTAACCTCAACGCCAACCATCGTAAGACCCTGGTAGTGGACGAAGGTGATCGCTGGACCGCCGTCGTCAGCTCAGCCAACGCCGATGACGGCAGCAGCGATTACCGCGACTTGGCACTGCGGGTCTCCGGCGATATCGCCCTCGACCTGCTCGCCTCCGAATGCGAGATCGCTGCCCGCAGCGGTGTCACTCTCGACCACGTTCAGCCGCCGGTCGCCAGCCCTTCCATCAGCCGCCATATGCCGCGGCTGCGGCTGCTTAGCGAAGGCGCCATCAAAAGAGCCCTGCTGGCGATCATTGATGACGCTCGCGCCAAAGAACGAATCGATATCGAGATACTCTACCTCTCCCACCGCGGCATCATGGCCGCCTTGACAAAGGCGGTGGCGCGGGGCGTAGAGGTTCGCGTATTACTCGACCCCAACCACCACGCCTTTGGCGTCTCCGGCAGCGGCATCCCCAACCGGCAGGCGGCCAACGACCTGCTGGCCGCGGGCATCCAACTGCGCTGGAGCGACACCCACGGCGAACAGGCTCACAGCAAGCTGCTGCTGCGCCACGCCGGCGAACGCCCCGCCCACCTGCTGCTGGGCTCGGCCAACTACACCCGGCGCAGCCTCGACGATCTCAACTTCGAAGCCAATCTCGAGTGGGTCGCCGACAGCGACGATGTGATTATCCACGAGGCCCGCGCAGCCTTCGAACGCCACTGGCATAATACCGACACCGAGCACTACAGCACCGGCCCCGAGGTTTACCTGGACGCCTCTCGTCCCCGCTACTGGCAGTATCGCCTGATGGAAGCCAGCGGCTGGTGCACTTTTTAAGACAGCGAGACACCCATGCCCCATCCCCACCGCGAGCTATACCACGCCTTTATTGACCAGGGTCTGGACACCTGGCTTTCACGTCTGCCCGAACAACTGGCGCGCGGCCTCGACCGCAACCGCCACGGCGACTTGCCCGCCTGGGAAAAAGCCGTGGCCAAACTGCCCGCGCTCCCCGCCGAGCGACGCGTCGACCTGAACAGCGACACCGTGACGGTCGACATTGAGCTCACCGACAGCCAGCAGCGCCAGTGTTTCAACCTGCTGAGAAAGCTTGCACCCTGGCGGAAAGGCCCCTTTCAACTGGGGGGCATCCACATCGACACTGAGTGGCGCTCCGACTGGAAGTGGCAGCGCGTAGCCCCCCACCTGGCGCCGCTCGAGTACCGCAACGTGCTCGATGTCGGCGGCGGTAGCGGTTACCACGCCTGGCGGATGGCCGGGGCCGGCGCTGCTTTCGTGCTGGTCATTGACCCTTCACCGCGCTTTTACTGGCAGTTTCAGGCGGTGCGCCATTTCGTGGGTGATGCGGACGGCGGCAGAACGCAGTTTTTACCGGTGGGCATCGAAGACGTGCCGGAGAATCTGGCGTTCTTCGATACGGTCTTTTCCATGGGCGTGCTCTACCACCGCCCCGCGCCGCTGGAGCACCTTCAACAGCTAAAGGCCGCCTTGGCGCCCGGCGGCGAGCTGGTGTTGGAGACTCTGGTGGTGGAAGGCGATGAGCAGACGGTGTTTATGCCCGGTGAACGCTACGCCGCCATGCCCAACGTTTACTTCCTGCCCTCCTCCAAGGCGCTATGCCACTGGCTTTCGCGCTGCGGCTTCACCAACGTGCGCGTCGTGGATGAGGCGGTGACCACGCTCGACGAGCAGCGCTCCACCGAGTGGATGACCTACCAGTCGCTCGCGGATTTTCTTGATCCCGACGATCGAACCCGCACCATCGAAGGCTACCCTGCTCCGCGCCGGGCGGTGATATTGGCGAATAAAAGTGATTAAAACGTACCTGTTGCTAATCAGCTCCAAATAAAAATGAGGGTTCCCGAGCTTGCGGCATAGAGATTGCAAAATCTTAAAAATGGTAGCGAGCGTTAAACCGGGAGGTAACAGCGAAACTATAAGTGTTGTAGTGTATCAGTATGCTTAGATATGAAAAGGATATTGGGTGTGAAAATCGATACGTTCAATTTTGCCGTTAAATTGTTGTTTTGTTTTACATTATATTTAGTCACGAGTAATGCGATGTCAAATGATATTGTAACCGGAAGCGAATGGCTAGATCCTGCTGACGAACCTTTTGAACCAGATCAATGGAAGAATAGGAGAGACCCAGAAAAGCTTAAGCAGGATGCGTGTGAGTACAGAGCACATGCCCCCTACGCGATGTCTGAGTCACGGGAGTATGGTCTATCAAGTGAGGATGCTATTGCAGAGCTTGCTCCCTTCGTTGGGTACGAGCTTGCGGCAAGTACAGCGAGATACATTTACGCAGACTTCGAAGCTGAGAGGGTGAGCAGGACAATTTATGAGAGTTGCATGAGAGAGGGTTGATCTGCACAGCAACCGAATTCGCAAATCACGTCGTTGGTTGGGTCAAGTGTTTTTAAGCTGCCTGTGCGGCAGGTCACTTTCATCACTCTTCTCCATCAGAGGCCGCTAGTTTCTGAGCTACCTGTGCGGCAGTTCAAACAAACCTTGCTCGCCGCGATCTGATTAAGCATTTCTTAGCTGCTTATACGGCAGAATAGCAAGCACGCTTATATGATCAAAAGCCACAGGATTACTGAGCTGTTTGCGCAACATAATCATTGACCATATTAAAAATAACGCCGCGTCACTTACCTTAGCACAAGCTATGCTGTCAAGGTGGTGGTTGAAGCGCTGAACCGCACCATTTCCTAGGCGGTTGATACCTGTCACAGTATGGGCTAACTTATCCCCATTATTAGATTCTTCGCCTTAACCTCCCGGTTGGGGCATTTTTGATGGCCTTCCTCTGGTCAGAGATTAAGCAGAGCGCTAACACAGCACTTGCTACCCGCTGTATTGTCGATCAGCGACACGCGATTAGTGGTTCGATTCCGCAAGGCTCAGCATACAACTTCAACGCCTGGGCTTTACGCTGAAGCGTTGCCATTTGAGGTCCTACAAGTGCCGCCATTGCTACCAGAGCATCTAATAAGTCAGCCCGTCCAGATTGTTGCCCAATCGTCCCCAGAATGGCAGGTATGGGTGGGCTCTGGAGCGACTTTATTAGGTGCAGCCATAGGTGCAGGCGTCGGTGGCTGGGTAGCCTACAAAGGGACGCTTAAAGCAAATCTGAGCCTTGTAAATCGAAGTAAACTGGAAGAATGCCAAGCGCTGTTGTTGCAGATGCAAAGGCTAAACCGAGATGAACTTGGCCAGGTTATTAATGAATTGCGCACAGGTGATCACCTTACTGCAAAAGCCTTCATTCAGGAGCTTGAACCAGATCAGATCGAGCATGTTGCCAATCGCATCCACGCACTAATCAGGCTCCACGCTCGCGAGTTGGAGTCGGAAGCAGATCGCATGGCTTCACGTGCTAAGTGGGTCAGCGACCTTTACCAGAAAATTAATATTAGCTTGAGCGCTCCCCCTGATGCAGTGAAGAACTGGCATGAGACAGGTAGAGAGCTTCAGCGCGCTATACGCACCCGTTGTAATGACATGGAAAATTATATCCTGGAGCGGGCCAGCACTGAACAACTGGGGCTTCTGACACGGTGGTGGCGAAAGCTGAGAAAGGCTGTCTGCCGAGCTAGGAACTTAACCCTCGAAAAATGGCGCCGTTAACGCCTTACTAATCTTTCTGGCGGCGAGACCAAGTAGTGTTGAGCATGGCTGACTGTTAAGCTCGGATATTCATACCCCAAAAACAGGGAATGAATGATGGGCTTTCAATTTACGCCAGCCGAGTGACTGCATTTCATGATGATGGCTGAGCAGCAAGAGGCTATGGGAATTAACCATGAGATTGATCCCACCTTCATCAAGTAGGCAATACAGCATAATTCTGAGTGGGGGCTGCCGTATTCTTGGTCAAGGATTTAGAACGCTTCGGTCATTTTTTGGGAAAGTTGCACGCAAACTTCAATTCCCATTCGCACAAGAGGGATGCCATGAAAAGATGGTCCCCTGGTATAAGAAACACTTCGATGGAAACCTCATTGCGGATGAGATAGCAGATATTCTGTCTGTCCCTTATAGATGATCAACTAATTCTCGATCTGTAAGCCCTGCAACTTGGTGGGGCTTTTTCATTTCAACCCACGCCGTGAGCCGTCGGAGGTCTTATGCTCCGTATTGCCCTGCAGAATGCCGGCGGTCATATCGTCGCGGCCTTCCTTGACATGCTAGAGTTCGGCGAGATAGGCCCTGATATGCTCGACGCCAGCCACGACGGTTATAACGTGCTCGTCGGCTCGACGCGGGGCGACATCATCACGTTCGACAACTCCGCATAACATCCGTTGATCAACTTAGACCCCATCGAATACAGTGACGTGGCCTACTCCACACTTCCGAGCGCTAATAAAACCTCACCCCATTGGTCGCACTTGCAGGGGCTGCTCAGCCAGGCCGATTTCAATCCGCTCAATCAAGACAAGTACGCCTTCCACTAGCAGGTCGAACAGCGCGCCCTCAAGCGCATCAAGGCCGGTCGCCCTCACCGAGCAGTGATTCTGGCGAATAAGCCGTGATAACCCAACTTACCTTCGCAAAATCACCAGCCAGCGTCCCAGGTTCATGACGCTGGCCAGCGAGGCGGCGACATAGGTGAACGCGCAGGCGGTCAGTACGTGGCGGGCGCCGTGCATATCGCCAGGTGGTACATACTCTTTAAGTAGCGGCAGTGCGCGGTTAAAGCTGGCATCAAACTCGACAGGCAAGGTGACCAGATGCACCATGGCGGCGGTACCAAAGCTGATCACGGCCATGACGACCACCAGCGCCAGCCCGCCCGGCAGCCGGGTCAGTAGAAACAGGAACGGCGCCGCCATCATCAATATCGCGCCCAGCTTTTCGGCTTTTTGCGCGACCTTCACCAATCGGCTGCGCGCCAGTAGCGGCGCGTAGCCTTCAAAGTGCTGAAGCGCGTGACCTACTTCGTGGGCAGCCACCGTGACGGCCGTCAACGAGCGCCCGTCGTAGTTATCTGGAGAAAGACGCACGCAGCGCGTTTCAGGGTCATAATGGTCACCGAACTCCGTGCGCTCAACGCTCGCTCCCTCTATGCCCAGTCGGCGCAGCAGGTGATCAGCAAGTTCGGCACCGGTGCCGGGATAGTCGTCGCGTCCACGGGTATGGCGTTTAAGGACCCATTTTGCCCAGAGGTTGGGTAATACAAAGATCGCCAGGGCAGCGATAATCAGCACAACGAACATGGCGGCTCCCGAGTCGTCGACGTATTGCCATCACCTATTAAACACTGATTTTGGCGGCACGTATTGACCCGGCGAGATTAATTGGCGGATCGCTCGTCGGCCACTTCCTGATAGCTTGCGGCCACATCGCGTTTGACGGCCTGAAGCCCACGCGCCGAAATGTAGCCCTCTGCATGAGCGTGCTCGGCAATCAGCACGCTGTCGGCGGCAAGCACCAGTTGGCAGTCGGTGTCGGCCAGTTCGTTGCGTAACCCCTGGATCGCCCGTTCACGCTCGGGGTTGCGGTCAACGCGACGAATATAAATGGCCTTGATGCGGCCTGGGTAGTCGCGGACCACCTCGCTATACACTTCAGGGTCGTGCTGACCGCTATCGCCGATCAGGATGCACGGCAGATCGTCGTATTGGGACAGCATACGATCGATTAAATCGCGCTTGTGCGCCTCTGCACGACGCGGCCAGGGGTGGCGCCAGGAAATACCCCATTCGCGCAGAAACAGGATAGGGCCTACGGGAATACGGTTGAGCTGGAAAAACGCCTCGAGTATTTCATAAATGGCCCAGGGGCCGCGTGACACATACAGGATTGGGCGTTCCGCTTTATCACTGCTGCCGCGATGCAGCGCCTGGTAAAGCGAGGCTACCCCTGGAAATGCGGTGCGCCGGTGGGGTTTGCGAACAAACAGGCGATACAGCATCTTGAGCTTTTCGGCCACGCCGGTGAACATCACCGTGTCATCGATATCGCTGATCACCAGCAAATCCGCTTCGGGCGGTGGCACGTAGACTTCCACGGTGGTCCGGATCGTGCTTTGTCCGTCGGCCTTGACCTTGATGTTGGCGACATGCCAGGACACGTCGATGGGCAGCGCATGGCTGATCGGCAAATGAACGTCGAAGTAGCCATCGCGGTCGGTGGTGACACACAGCTGGTTGCCACCCAGCGAAAGCTCGACTTCCGCGCCGGCAAGACCGCGACGCAAAACGCGCCGGGCGACATCCGCCGTATCACGAAGCATGCCGCGCCGGGGAATGGCGCGACCCAGGGCGGCCTGACGAAACACCCGCCCCATCACGAACACTTCACGCTGCGACCCGTAGCCGCGGTAAGGTTGCACCATCATACCGCCGCTGCCGAAGTCGCGTTTCATGGGTTTGGCAATCAGGTGGACAAGCCGCTTGACGAATCTTGCCCACTGACGAACCATACCCATCAAGCGTGCTGGCCTGAGTGACGCCCTTCCTGCAGTTCTTCCAGAAGCTTGGCGTTAAAGGCGTCCAGGTCCTTGGGCTTTCGGCTGGTCACCAGACCACTGTCGACCACGACGGGCTCATCAACCCAGTCGACGCCGGCATTGCGTAAATCCTGGGCAACGCTTGCTACCGAGGTCATACGACGGCCTTCCACGACCCCTGCGTTGATCAGAATCCAGGGCGCATGGCAGATAGCTGCCACCGGTTTACCCGCCTGAAAGAACGCTTTTACAAAATCGAGCGCGTCCTGATTGAGGCGAAGCGTATCGGGGTTGAACAAACCGCCGGGCAGCACCAGCGCGTGGTAGTCGGATTCGTTGACGTCGGCAAGCGCGGCGTCGGCCTCGTAGGTATCGCCCCAGTCGGTTTCGGCCCAGGCGCGAATGCCTTTGCCTTGCGGGGTTACCACGTGCACTTCGACGCCGTTCTTCTGCAGCGCCGCGCGGGGAACGCTCAGCTCGGATTCCTCAAAGCCATCCGCGGCCAGGATCGCGACGCGTTTACCATTCAGTGCTTGATTCATCATGCTCTCCATTTCGTGATGATTAGACATTAACAACGCCTCACCAGTGTGGCACCTGCTGTATAATCGTCAAGCCATGAACCGCGCAGCTAGCTGTGCTAAGCGTTGTACACCACGTTACCCAACTGGGAAATATCGTAGCCACCCAACGCCTCGGCGCGCTCGGCAAAGCGGGGCGTGCGGGTAAATGCCAGCAGGGCCTGCACGCTGGGTTCGAAGTAGCTGCGCCGATGCATCATCACGTCGAACTGTTCATCAAAAAGCGGAATGAATTCCAACTGCTGACGACGGGCGGCGGCCTCGACACCCAGGCCGACATCGGCCTCGCCCTGCAGCACGCTGAGCGCCAGATCATCTTCGTTCAGGCTGGGGTGCGTTACCCAATGCACCGACGTCTCGGCGATACCGGCTTGCGCCAGCAAATACGCCAGCAACTGCGCGGCGCCGGCGCCGGGCTGACGGTGCGCCACGCGCACATCAGGGCGCGCAAGGTCGGCAACGCCGGTAATTCCCAACGGATTGTCTGCGGCAATCAACAGCCCCTGACAGCGTGTCGCCCAACGCAGCACGACCAGGTCTCTTACGCCCCCCAGACCCAGTTGCATGGGCTGATTGTAGCGGCCGCTTGCTGGGTCGAGCAGATGCACGCCGGCCACCATGGCGCGACTTTCCAGCAGGCGACGCACGCCGTCGCCGCTGCCATGGCATAGGCTGGCCAGGTCCGACTGGCTTTCGCGGATTGCCCACTCGAGCAGCGGGTCCTGGCTACCGGCGACGACCGCGGGCGGCGGCTGGCGCTGTGCCTGGTCGCCTTCGAGATGGTTAAGCACCCACAAATCGACCTGCTGGCGGGGAAACAGCAGCTTCCCCGTGACCCGACTGCAGGGAATCTGCCCCTGGCGAACCAGATCATAGACCTTGCGCTCCTTGAGGCGCAGGTAGGCGGCGACTTCGCTGGTGGTTAAATACATCTCGCTCGACGGCATCGGCCACCCATTGGTTTAGTTGTGCATAATGCTGCATGGATTTCAGCACAGGGTGCATTTATGTCTTTTTACCTACATGCTACGACCATATTACACAACAATCTGATCCTGTGATGCTGACTACCGATGATACCCGATAGCGACAACCCCTTTTTGACAGCACTGCAGCTTATTCTGCACATGGATAGCGACTTGTTTTCGATTGTGACGCTGTCGTTGCAGGTATCGCTTGTGGCCGTATTCCTTGCGGCGCTCACCGGCTTGCCGCTGGGTGCCGCCCTGGCCCTCTGGCGCTTTCCAGGCCGCAACGGGGTGATTATCGCGCTCAATGCGTTGATGGGGTTGCCCCCGGTGGTGGCAGGCCTGTGCGTTTATCTGCTGCTATCGCGTGCCGGGCCACTGGGCGACTGGGGGCTGCTTTTCACGCCAGCCGCCATGGTGGTGGCTCAATGGGTACTGGTGTTGCCGATCATTGCCTCATTGACCCGCCAACAGGTGGAAGCGCTGCACGGCGAATACGCCGAGCAGCTGCAGTCGCTGGGGCTCTCGAAGGCGCGCATGATGCCTACATTGCTCTGGGACGCGCGGGTCGGGCTGCTCACCGTCATGCTGGCGGGTTTTGGGCGGGCCAGCGCTGAAGTCGGCGCGGTGATGATTGTCGGCGGGAACATCGAAGGCGTCACCCGCGTGATGACCACCAGCATCGTGCTGGAAACCAGCAAGGGCAACCTGCCGCTGGCCCTAGGCCTGGGGATCATTTTGCTGGCGCTGGTGACCATGATTAACGCCCTCGCTCACCTGATGGGCGAAACCGCCAAGAGGCGCCTGGGATGAATGCGCCCTTTCCTACACAGACCCCGATTGCCGACCTGCAGCTGGATAACGTCAGCTTCGAGCATCGCGGACAAGCGCTTTTGGCGCCCACCACACTGACCCTTTCAGGCTGTCGGCGCACGGTCATCATGGGGCCTAACGGGGCGGGCAAAAGCCTGCTGATGCGCCTTGCCCACGGCTTACTGCCCCCCACCAGCGGGCAGGTGCGCTGGCAGGGCAAAACGCCCGTACAGGCCATGGTGTTCCAGCGACCGGTACTGCTGCGCCGCTCGGCGCTCGACAATCTGACCTATGTGCTCTCCATTCACAAAGTGCCCCGCGCCAAGCGCAAGGCAGACGCTATGCAGGCGCTTGCCACCTTTGGGTTGACCAGCCTCGCCCACCGTCCCGCCCGCGTGCTGTCAGGCGGTGAACAGCAACGCCTTGCCCTGGCGCGCGCCTGGCTGCTCAACCCGGACGTGCTGTTTCTCGACGAAGCCACCTCGGCCCTGGACCCCGCAGCGATCAAGGCCGTGGAAGATGCCGTGATGACGTTTCACGCCAGCGGCACCCGCATTGTGATGACGACCCACGATTTACATCAGGCCAAACGGCTGGCCGAAGACGTGGTGTTTCTACACAACGGACGCTTACTAGAGCACAGCCCAGCCGAGACTTTTTTCGACGCGCCTCGCTCTCTGGAGGGGCGCGCGTTTATCCAGGGTGAGCTGATCTGGTAGCCCTGCCACTCGCCAAAACAAGGACGCATGAAATGAAAAAAACCGCGATTGTATCCAGCATCAGCCTGCTAAGCCTCGCCTGGGCGGGACTCGCGCTGGCTGATAATGACTACATCACGCTGGCATCGACGACCTCGACCGAGAACTCGGGGCTGTTTAAGGCCATCATTCCCCAGTTCACCGAGCAGACCGACATTGAGGTGCGCGTCGTTGCAGTGGGCACCGGCCAGGCGTTTGAAACCGCCCGGCGCGGTGATGCCGACAGCCTGCTGGTGCACGACACAGAGGGGGAGGAGCAGTTCGTCGCTGATGGCGATGCAAGCGAACGCCAGGACGTGATGTACAACGATTTCGTCATTGTGGGCCCTGACGACGACCCCGCTGGCATCCAGGACAGCGACTCGATCGGCGACGCCATGCGTCGCATCGCCGAAAGCGACTCGCCCTTTGCATCGCGGGGGGACGACAGCGGCACCAACCGCGCCGAGTTACGCCTGTGGGAGGACGCCGATATCGAACCGAACGGCGAATGGTACCGTGAGCTGGGTAGCGGCATGGGCCCAACGCTCAACACCGCCGCCGGCATGGGCGCCTACACCTTTACCGACCGCGCCACCTGGGTCGCGTTTGAAAACCCTCAGGACCTGACGCTGCTTTACGAGGGTGACGAAGCGCTGTTCAACCAGTACGGCAGCCTGTTGATCTCGCAAGACAAGCATCCGCACCTGAAGCATGACCTGGCCGAACAATGGCATGACTGGCTGCTCTCCGATGAGGGACAGCAGGCGATTGCCGACTACGAAGTCGACGGCCAGCAGCTGTTCTTCCCCAACGCCAATTAAGCTGCCCAAACGTCACTCAGCAAAAAGCCCCTTCGGCGTAGCCAAAGGGGCTTTGCTTTTTCGGTGCGCTCGTTTAACGCCTGCGAGCGTTACAGCAGTTGGCGAATATCCTTGGCTTCCCAATGGGGGAAATGCTTGCGGACCAGGGCGTTAAGGTCGCGCTCGAAGGCGGCCCAGTCAGTGGTTGGCGGTTGACCTTCCGACGCATTGGCGACGCCGCGGATCATTCCCGCGCCAACGGTGACGTTGCTCAGCCGGTCGACAATGATAAAGCTGCCCGTGCCGGGGCTGGTGCGGTAATCGTCGACCGGAATCGCCGCTGTCAGCTCTACTTCGCAGCGGGCAATAGCGTTCAGGCTTAACGATTCAGTGGGGTGTTTCTCGAGCGTATTGACGTCAATCTGGTAGTCAATGTCGCTGACCTGGCCCGACAGATCCCGCGTGGCGAGCTTGAAATCGTAAAGCTTGCCGGGTGCCAAGGCGTCTTCGTGCATCCAGACGATATCTGCCGTGAAGGTGTTGGAAAGCGGCACGTCGGCCTCGGCGCTGACCAACCAATCGCCCCGGGAGATGTCAATCTCGTCCACCAGCGTGACGGTAACAGCCTGGCCCGGGTACGCCGCGCTAAGATCGCCATCATAGGTCACCACCCTGGCCACCTGAGAGGTCTTGCCGGAGGGCAGCACTTTTACGGCCTGCCCCGGATGCAGTACACCGGCGGCCAGGGTGCCGCAGTACCCGCGGAAATCCAGATTAGGGCGATTGACATACTGCACGGGCAAACGCAGATCGGTGAGGTTCTGGTCATACGTCACTTCGACGCTTTCCAGAAGCTCGATCAGCGTTTTGCCTTCGTAGTCCGCCGTGTAATACCAGGGCGTCTTTTCGCTGGGGTTGACCACGTTGTCGCCGTCAAGCGCCGACATCGGTACAAAGCGGATATCGGGGGCTTGGAGGTTGGTCGCAAAAGCACGGTACTGCTCGACAATCTCGTTGAAACGCTGCTCGGAGAAATCGACCAGATCCATCTTGTTGACTGCGATGACCAGGTGCTGAATGCCCAGCAAGTCGGCAATAAAGCTGTGCCGGCGGGTTTGCGTCTGCACACCGTAACGGGCATCGATAAGGATCACCGCCAGGCTTGCGGTAGAGGCACCGGTGGCCATGTTGCGGGTGTACTGCTCGTGCCCCGGCGTATCCGCTATGATGAACTTGCGCTTGTCGGTGGAGAAAAACCGGTAGGCAACATCAATGGTAATGCCCTGCTCGCGCTCTGACTGCAGACCATCGACCAGCAGCGCCAGATCGACCGTATCGCCGGTAGTACCGCTGGTTTTGGAGGCCTGGGTGATCGCCGCCAGGTGATCCTCGAAGATCATCTTGGAGTCGTGGAGCATCCGGCCAATCAGCGTGGATTTGCCGTCATCGACGCTGCCGCAGGTGATAAAGCGCAGCAGGTCCTTGTTTTCGTGCTCGTGCAGATATTGCTCGATATTGTCGGCAATCAAATTGGATTGGTGTGCCATTAAAAGTACCCCTCACGCTTTTTCTTTTCCATCGAGCCGGCCTGGTCGTGGTCGATGGCGCGGCCGCTGCGTTCGCTGGTTTTGGTCAGCAGCATTTCCTGGATGACTTCGGGCAAGGTGGCGGCCTTGGATTCCACTGCGCCGGTGAGCGGGTAGCAGCCCAGGGTTCTGAAGCGTACCCATTTTTCTTCCGGTACTTCGCCCGGTTCCAGCGGCAGGCGGTCGTCGTCGACCATGATCTGCATGCCGTCGCGCTCGACCACCGGGCGCGGGGCAGATAGGTACAGCGGCACAATGGGGATCGATTCCAGGTAGATGTACTGCCAGATATCCAGCTCGGTCCAGTTGGAGAGCGGGAACACGCGGATCGATTCGCCCTTGTTGACCTTGGCGTTGTAGATATTCCACAGCTCAGGGCGCTGTTTTTTCGGGTCCCAGCGGTGGTATTTATCGCGGAAGGAGTAGACACGCTCTTTGGCTCGGGACGCTTCTTCATCGCGCCGGGCGCCGCCAAATGCAGCGTCAAACCCATGCTTGTCCAGCGCCTGCTTGAGCGCCTGGGTTTTCATGATGTCGGTGTACTTGGCGCTGCCGTGCTCGAACGGGTTGATGTTCGCCGCACGCCCTTCCTCGTTGGTGTGAACGATGAGTTCCATGCCCGCTTCTTGCGCCATGCGGTTGCGGAACTCGATCATCTCACGGAATTTCCAGGTGGTGTCGATGTGCATCAGCGGGAACGGCGGCGTACCGGGATAAAACGCCTTGCGCGCCAGGTGCAGCATCACCGAGGAATCTTTACCGATGGAGTACATCATCACCGGGTTGGAGAATTCGGCAGCGACTTCACGGATGATATGGATGGATTCCGCTTCGAGCTGTTTCAAATGCGTCATGCGGGCGGCACTGGGCGCACCTGACACCTCAGGCCGCGGGGCGGCTGAGCGCGTGGAAAACTGGGACATGGCCGACTACCTCACAAAAACAAACTTGTTGCACTGCGCAGAACGCTGAGCGCCAGAATGTGGGTAGGGTAACGTCTCGGCAATAATAACCCAAAAGAATTAATAACTATCTTTTTATGCTTTTAATAGCTATCGGGTCGAACACCCGCCATGACGGCTATACCGACACCCGCTCAAGCCAGGTTTCCCACTGGTCGCCTTTTAGGTCAATGACGCGATAGCCGGGGCGTGACGACTCATCGATCATGAAATGCTCTGCCCCGGGCATGAACTGATCGGATAGCGCCGGGCAGCCATACACGGCCACCTCATGCTCTCCCGCCAGGTGACGCTCGGCGTAAGCCTGATGGGCATGACCAAAGACGATGACCTTGACCTGCGGACAAGCCCCCACCACCTGCCAGAACGCCTCGCGATCCTGCAGGCCGATGGCGTCCATCCAGGCCGCACCCACGTCCACGGGCGGGTGATGCATCGCGATCAGGGTCGGGCGCTCGTCCGACGCCAGGGTGGTGGAAAGCGCGGCCAGTGCCTCAGGGCCAAGACGACCATAAGGTTCACCCATAACCGGCGTATGGAGCAGCAGCAGCCGCCAGGCCGCTAGATCGACTTCATCGACCAGCGGGTGCTCGGCCTGCATGAGGGAGGGCTGATCGTGATTGCCGGCCAGCCAAGCCCAGGGGCACGTCAGCTGCGACATGGCCTCCATCGCGAGTGCGTAGGAGGCCGCCGTTTCATCCTGACTGACGTCGCCCGTCAACACCACGAAATCGGGCCGTTCAGCAATGACCGCCGCCAGAACGCGTTCAAGATGCTGCCAGGGAACGCCGGCCCGGGAGCGCGCCCTCTTGTCGGCATAGAGGTGAGCGTCAGTAATTTGCACCAGGCGCATCAGGGTAGCTCCGGGACATCGACGGTGTGTCCATGCGCCAAACCATGCGCCAGCCATTCGCCAAGAAAGCGGTTCAGCTGGAGCTTTTCATCGGGCTGGTGCATTCGCGCATTGGGGTAACGATAGCGGCCCCTAAAATGCCGCTCGCGCTGGAAGTCGGTCACCTCCGCCATGCGCACATCGTGATACAGATGCACCCGCATTTTGGGGCCTTCCCACAGCGTATCCATTGGGCTGCTTTGCGACACTTCCAGCATGGTGGTGTAAGGGGCGTTTTGCAAAATTCTGAGTTGTAAATCGCCGAAATCCTGGTCGTCGCTGCGCAAGGCAATGCTGCGTTGCTGGTCGCCTTCCAAATCACCCACCAAGCGAACCAGGCGTAAATAGTTGGCGCTGCACTCGGCTTGGAGCGTTTTCAAATCGGTGACATAAGCCATTTTCGCCATGATCACTCCTCGTCGGTTTCGCCTTGCGGGGGGATTGGCTGCGAAGCGGCGCGCAGCGAGGCGCGCTGGCCCGCTAGCCAATGCAGTCCAATCAAGCACATGGCGTTGTCGAGTCGTCCCTGGCTCAAGAGTTCCCACACTTTAGGAAAAGGCACCACATGGACGCGAATATCTTCGTGTTCTTCATCAAGGCCGTGAATCCCGCCGAGCCCCTGGGTGTTGACCAGGCCGCAGAACAGCGTCACCCGCTCGTTGCAGGCACCGGGGCTGGGATAGTAGGTATGCACCTTGGTAAGTTGGCCAACGCGGCAGCCTGCTTCTTCCAGCGCTTCGCGGCGGGCCACGCTTTCCAGCGACTCGTCCTTTTCCACCAGGCCGGCGACCAGCTCAAGCTTCCAAGGGGTGTGCGGATCGTCAATGGCGCCGGCGCGAAACTGCTCTACCAGCACCAGGGTATCGTGTTCGGGATCGTAAAGCAGCACGCCGACGGCATCAAAGCGGTGATGAACTTCACGCCGCATGACATCACTCCACCCGCCTTCGAAAAGCCGGTGACGCAGCTCCAGAGCCTCAAGCCGAAAGAAGCCCTGGTGTAGCGTTTCGCGTTTGAGCAGCTCGACATCGTCGCGACCTAGCGGCGGCGTCTCGAGTAGCGGCGTTCGGGTGGCGGATGCCATGAGGCGCTCCCAGTGGTAACAATCGACCTATTATCAATGCTTGCCACCGGGAATGCCAATTTGTCGAATGAACGCTACAGCGCGTCGAGCATCGCCTGGGCATCTCGACGCAGGGCTTCGTCGGAGGCCTGGCGGCTCTCCCGGGCGGTCCCATTTACCGCCCGCTCGGCATGCTCTCGCGCCGCCTGGGTATTGCCTTCTTCCTGTAAAAAGGCCGCGTAGTAGTAATTGACGTCGATACCATCGGGGCGAATCTCCAGCGCACGCTGAAACATCTCCTCCGCCGTGTCACTATCGCCAAAGCTGATCAGTCCACCGGGCACGCGGTCGTACAGGGCACCCAGGGTGACGTAGGCCGAGCCGTTATTGCCGTCCTGGTCGATTTCGATGGCGCGTTCGAGCGTGTTGCGGGCTTCTTTGGCATCGCCCAATGCGCCGAGGCCACCGCGTTCGCGGGCGTAGGCGGCGAGTACGACGCCTTTCCAGACCAGCACCTCAGCCTGGTCGCCATGCTGTTCCGCCAGCTGACTGATTTCCTCTGCCAGCCCGCTTAAAGCGGCTTCTCGCTGGCTTTTGGGCATCTCGGTGACGGTATGCTCCCAACGGTTTTTGAGCGAGGACAGCTCGCTCTCATAGGCCAGCACATTAAACGAGACGAACGCTAAGGTGGTGCTAAGTGCGCTCAGTGCGAGATAGCGCATCAGGTTGGGTTGGGCCATGATCTACTCCTTGGATTGTTGTTGTCCGATTGGTGCAGGCGGGCAAGATTAAGCCACCCAAACAATGTAACGAACGTTTGAATTAATCGCCAGTCGCAAATCATTTTCATGGCGTTTGGCCGGTCCAGGGCAAATCGCGTTAAAGTAGACACTGCCTAAACAAAGGAGTTGGCAATGAAAGGCCGCAATATGACCCGTTGGCGCGACCCGGCAAAAGATCCACGCCAGGCACCCAAAAGCAACCTGATTACCGCCGAAGGCGCCGCACGTCTGCGGGGGATTCTGGACCATCTCTCGCGGGTAAAGCGCCCGCAAATTTCGGCGAAAGTGGGCGAAGCGGCCGCCCAGGGCGACCGCAGCGAAAACGCCGATTACACCTACAACAAGAAAGAGCTGAATCGCGTAATCGCGCGTATAACTTACCTCACCAAGCGTCTGGATGAGCTCCAGGTGGTCGACCGCTTGCCCGCCAACACCGACAAGGTGTTTTTCGGCGCCTTCGTCAATCTGGAGGACGAAGAAGGCGGAACGCTCGAGATTCGCATTGTCGGCCACGACGAAACCGATACGAAAAAACGCTGGATCAGCATCGACGCCCCCATGGCGAAAGCGCTGCTGGGTAAGGAAGTCGGCGATGATATCACCGTGCTCACGCCGGACGGCGAAACCTTCTACACCGTCACGCGCGTTGAATACTCCGGCCCCGGCGCAGGCTAACGCGTTTGCGCCTGGTACACCCTAAAGCGGCGATTATCCGCCAGCGTCTGAAACGAAGAAAACGCCTGCTGTAGCAGGTCGGGGTACGGCAAAAAGGCATTGGCAACCATGAACAGTTGCCCTTTCGGCGCCAGATAATCCGGCGCCTGGCTGATCAGACGCTGGGTTGCCCCGTAGCTCACGTCGCGCTCCTGGTGAAATGGCGGATTGCTGACAATGATGTCGAAGGGGTCATCCGGCAAGGCGGCATAGACATCGCTTTGCATTACACGACCCTCCAGGCCATTGGCGTTCAGCGTGCGCCGGGTCGCTTCAACCGCAAACGCACTCACATCCACGGCGGTGACATGGTGGCCGCGCTGGGCAAGCCAGGCGCTGATAATACCGTCGCCGCAGCCCATATCGAGCACGCGCATGGAAGCGTGTGGCAGGTCGCGTTCCAGACATTCCAACAGCAGTTGGGTGCCTTCATCCACTTTGCCATGGCCGAAGACACCGGGATGGCTGATCAACGTCAGCCCCAGCGCCTCGAAGCGCTGCCACGCATCGTCCGTGGCGGCCTTTTTTACAGTGCGGGTCGCAAACAGCGAGCAGCGGCGAGCGTTATCCAGCTTGTCGCATGCCATCCCCCGCTCTGCGAGCACCTTGGGCACCCGCTTGATGCCACCGTTGTGCTCACCGACGATCTCCAGAGGGGTATTGGCAGGCAGTACATCGCAAAGCCACTGCAGCCACCAAAGGCCCAACTGATGGGCTTTGGGCCAGAACAGCACCACCTCGCCGGACAATGCCGCACTGCTTTGATCTTCAAATGGGGTGTACGCCGGCTTACCGCCAGCGGCCCAGGCGTCGAGCACGGTAAGGTCAGCGCTCAGCAAACCGACCGATTGCGCCACCAACCAGGGGTCCAATGGCGGCCCGACGACCCAGAAAGGTGACTGGCGCGATTGCCGCTCAAGCAGCTGGCAGGCGGGTACTTGCGCGCTCATGGGGCAGACTCCGGTTTGCGCAGAGTATAAAGCAGATAGCGGCCCAGCCGCCAATGGGGGTCGTATTGGCAATACTGCTTCTCGAGCGCCAGCAGTTTATCACGCTCGGCGTCACTGGCCGGCGGGAGTTTAAGATAATCCTGAAAGATACGGATCCCGGCTACGGACTCGATCATCAGATGGTGATCCGCGCTCCACTGCGCTATCTGATGGTGGGTCACCGGCGAGATTGGCGTCAGGCGCTGGCGTTTGCCCTGCCCCTCCAACCGGTCGCTCAGCGCCTTGTCCATGTTACCCTTCAGCGCGTTGGAAAAACGCAGCGCATCGCGATTGAACACCATCAGGCTCAACTGCCCACCCGGCGCCAAAAGCGCCGCCAATGAGGTCAGCGCTGCGCGGGGATCGCCCAGCCATTCCAGCACGGCATGGCAGGTGATCAGCGGCCAGGGGCCGGGGTGCTCGACGGCCAATTGCTGCAACGGCGCCTGCCCATAGGTGATCGCCTGCGAGGAAAGTTCATCGCACGCCGCATGCCAGTGCTGCGCATAGGCCAGCATATCGGCAGATGGCTCGGTCATGGTGACAGCGTGCCCCCGCTTGGCAAACCACGAGGCTTGCTGGCCGAGCCCGCCGCCAACGTCCAGTAACGGCTGCTGGTTCAACTCCAGCATTTTCGGCAATAAATGGTCGAGCATAGCCAGGCGCAGCTCACCACGCGGCGCCTGGTAGAGCGAGCGGGAAAACTTGTCCACCAGGCCATCGAAGTACCGATCCCCCGCCGCGCTTAATTCTTCAATTCGCTGCATGCCTGAAGCCAGTTGTGGTTCCAAAGTCGGCTAGTTTACCTTGCTTGAACGGTGCTTTCTGCCAAAACTAACTTACCATCTGGTCGATTCGCATGCCCCCCCCCCCTGCGCTTACGCCACTCGCTGGCCAGCGCTCAGTAGTGTCCGAGTAACTTCCACCACAAACCGCCGACAATCACCCAGATAATGAGATTGACCACACTCATAATAAAGCCTGCTTTCCACCACTCACCCAGTGTCAGATAGCCTGAGCCGTAAATGACGGGAGACGTTCCTGTTGCGTAATGGGTCAAGGTCATCATGATAGATGAGGTAGCGGCCATGATCAGCACAAACGGCATGGGCGGGGCACCGAGACTTAGACCAACAGTGAGAAAGGCGGCCATCATTGCGGTGATATGTGCAGTGGTGCTGGCAAAAAAGTAATGGGTATAGAGGAAGGTCAGCACAAGGAGGGCGGAGGCACCTGCCCAACCAATCCCCATCATGGTAATCCAGTCCTGCATATTTGCAGAGAACCAATCAACAAGTCCGGTTTCCTTAAGCTGGCTTGCCATCATGATGAGGGCGCCAAACCACAGTAGCGTATCCCAGGCATTTTTCTCTTTCAGTACATCATCCCAGGTTAACACCCCCGTCAGCAGCAGCATGGAAAGACCGATAAAGGCAGATGTTGTCGTGTTAAGAGTTACCGCATCACCCAAAAATATTGCCGGAATATCTGCCCACAGCAGGAGTAGTACCAAAAAGACGAACAGCATAATGCCTTCGTTTCGACTTATTTTGCCTAGCTCCGCCAGCTTGTCCCGCGCTATTTGGGTGGCATTAGGCGTTTTCTTAATTTCTGGTGGGTAGAGCAGGTAAAGAATATAAGGCATCGCCAGGATGGCGACTAAACCAGGCAGTAACATGGCGACCGCCCACGTTAGCCAACTCAGCTGGATCTCTGCGCCCGTAGCGTCCGCAATGAGTTGAACTGTCAGCGGGTTTGGGGCAGTAGCGGTGACAAACATCGCCGAAGTTATTGGGTTGCTGTGGTAATTCACTAAGGCCAGGTATTTGCCAATTCTGCCAGAAGTATTGTCTTCTGGGTGTGAGTCAAAGCTGTGGGCAATCGAGCGCATAATGGGGTGGATAATGCCGCCGCCCCGGGCAGTATTGCTGGGTGTTACTGGGGCAATGGTAAGCTCTGAAAAAGCAAGGCCATAACCAATGCCTAGTGTACGCTTACCGAAGATGGATATGAAGTAGTAGCCGATACGCGCTCCTAAACCGGTTTTTATCAGCCCGCGTGAAATCATAATCGCAATAGCAATTAACCAGATCAGCGAGTTGGCGTAACTGCTTAAGGCCACATCGATAGCTTCACCAGGCGTATCCCCCGTAACGCCGCTTGCCGCAACAATAGAAATAGCAATAACGGAAATAGCCCCAATGGGCATGGCTTTACCGATAATGGCAACAATAGTGCCAACGAAGATAGCCAGCATCAGCCACGCGTTGGGCGCTAGGCCTTCTGGTAGGGGAATGACCAGCCATATCAGCAGGGTCACGGCCACCGCAATAATGGTTGGCCAGAGTTTGAAGGGCAGTGTCTGCATAATAGACCTATATAACGTTAGCGGATGTTAACGGTATGCTCTTGGGCAACAAAGCAGCGCCTAAGCTCTCCATGTAAGTCTAGTTTTCGCGAATGCTTACCTCTTGACCCACATCAATGATGGTTCAGTCTGGGTGATATTGCCTAGTTTTATAGCGTTGTCATATTCGTTTAAAACGATCACGCAGTGCTTAGTGACTGCTCCCCGCCCTAGCGGGCGAGGCTCCCCACTTCTCAGGCAGCAACCGGCGATATGCCGGATTTACGCGAGCCTCCATGGGCAGAGACGGACAGACCTTCCCCCTTTAACTGAATAATACCTTGCTGCTTGATATTAAGCGCCGCGTTGATGTCCCGGTCGTGGTGCGTATGGCAGGAGGGGCACACCCACGACCGGATGTTCAACGGCATGGTCCATTTTGTGGTTCACCTTGTTTTTACGACGAAGTATCGCAGCAAAGTGTTCGACGGCTACATGATCGGGCAGCTCCGAGAGGCATATGAATCTGCTTGCGAGACACTAGACTGCTGCATCCTGGAGTTCGATGGTGAAGAAGACCATGTTCACTTGCTTGTTGAATATCCGCCGAAGCTGTCGATCAGCGTGATGGTCAACAACTTGAAATCCACGTCCTCCCGGCGAGTGCGCTTCTTGAACACGCATATCCCGAGGTTGAGTAAAAGCAGCGCTGCTCTGTGGTCGCGGTCGTATTTTGCTTGTAGTGTGGGCGGGGCAACCATCAAAATGCTCAAGACCTATGTGCAAGGGCAAACGCCCCATAAAGAGCACAGGATTTGAGCATGACAGCACTTTGAGCTCGTAGAGGAACGATGTCTCAAGCGGCAACTATAAATTTCATGGATTACCCCTACATGTTGCTCTGCATCAATGCTTTAAACCCCGCAACGTGTTTACTATCTGGCATCCTCTCACCTCGCTCATGTCGGAGAAACCATGGCTGCTCCCAACCGCATCAAGCAAACTGCCTGGCATGCCCTGGAGGTAGGTGAAGCGCTCAAGCAACTCGACAGCACAGCCGATGGCCTCAGCGTTCAGGCGTCCGAGCGACGGCTAGCCACTCATGGGCCCAACCAGCTCGAACAAACGAAGGGTCGTCCCTGGTGGCAGCGGCTTCTCGCGCAGTTCAATAACATCCTGATGCTGGTACTGATCATGGCGTCCGTTGCCAGCTTGGGGCTGGGCCACGCCATTGATGCGGTCGTGATTTTTTGTGTGGTGCTGATCATTGCGCTGATCGGCTTCATACAGGAGGGCAAGGCCGAGAAGGCACTGGATAGCATCCGCCAAATGCTCTCACCCCAGGCCGCAGTGCTGCGCGACGGAAAGCGTCTGACCATTCCTGCCGAGGCACTCGTGCCAGGTGATGTTGTGCTGGTTGAGAGCGGTGATCGAGTCCCGGCCGACCTGCGCCTGTTGACGGCGCAGCGTCTTCGCACCGAGGAAGCTTCATTGACTGGCGAGTCCACGCCGGTAGATAAGCAGACCGAGGCGGTAGACGGTGATGCCGACCTGGGCGACCGCACCTGTATGGCCTATGCCAGCACCATCGTCGTCCAGGGCAATGCGCACGGACTGGTCGTCGAGACGGCGGCGCACACCCAGATCGGTCGGATATCGGAGATGCTGCGCGACGTCGAGCAGCTCAAGACACCGCTACTGCGCCAGATTGACCGCGCCGGCCAGATACTTGCCTTGTTTATTCTCGTTGCCGCCATTCTCACGGGCGCTTTCGGCTTGCTGGTGCATGGTCAACCACTAGGCGACATGTTCATGGCCGCCGTGGGGCTGGCGGTAGCTGCCATCCCCGAGGGCATGCCGGCTATCGTCACCATTGGGTTAGCCTTGGGCGTGCAGACCATGGCTCGCCGCAACGCAATTATCCGGCGCCTTCCGGCGGTAGAGACGCTGGGCTCCATTTCGACGATCTTCTCCGACAAGACCGGCACCCTGACCCGCAACGAGATGACCGCCGAGACAGTCTGGCTACCCGAGGGTGCGATACGCATTGAGGGCACCGGCTTTTCCCCGCAAGGTCGTTTCTATTGGATGCAAGAAGACAAGCTGGCGTCCCGATTCATTGACCTGGATAAAGCTCATGGACTGCGCCACTTCCTGAAGGTTGCCGTGCTTTGCAATGATGCCGAGCTCGCCGAGGATGAAGGTCGCTGGCGGATCCATGGCGACCCCACCGAAGGCGCCCTGGTCGTCGCCGCCGCCAAGGCAGGGCTTGAGGCCGGTACGCTGCGAAGCGACCATGCCAGGCATGATGCCATTCCTTTTGAATCCGAACGCCAGTACATGGCAACGCTCCACGAAGCGCACGGCGAACGCCTTTTGCTGGTTAAGGGTGCACCCGACCGCCTACTTGAGATGTGCCATCAGGTGCGCGATGGAAATCAGCATAGCGAACTGGACGTAGCGCTTTGGGAGGAGCGTATCCAAGCGCTATCCTCACGCGGCTTGCGCGTCTTGGCACTGGCGGAGAAGCAAATCCACGACGACCGTGACCTGGAGGATGAACATGCCGAAGAAGGACTGGTGCTGCTGGGCCTGGTGGGGCTGCTCGACCCACCTCGGGAAGAGGCCATCACATCGGTGAAAGAATGCCTTGCCGCTGGCATTCGTCCGGTGATGATCACCGGCGACCACGCCGCGACGGCACTGGCCATCGCCAGACAGCTGGGTTTTGCCCATACCGAGCGGGCTATAAGCGGACGTGAGATAGAGGCCATGTCTGATACCGAACTCGAGGCCATCATTCTCGACGTAGACGTCTTCGCGCGCGCCGCACCAGAACACAAGCTGCGGCTGGTGAAGGCAATGCAGGCCCGCGGCGGCATCTGCGCCATGACGGGTGACGGGGTCAACGATGGGCCAGCCCTGAAGCGCGCCAACGTGGGCGTGGCAATGGGCATCCAGGGCACTGAGGCTGCCAAGGAGGCCGCCGAGATGGTGCTGGCCGACGACAACTTCGCGACCATCGTCGGGGCCATCCGTGAAGGTCGCAAGGTCTACGACAACATTCGCAAGACGATCACCTTTTTACTGCCAACCAACGGCGGCCAGGGTCTGGCGATCATGCTCGCCGTGCTGGCGGGCACTACCCTGCCGGTCACGCCACTACAGGCGCTTTGGGTCAACATGGTCGTCGCCGTGACGCTGGGCCTTGCGCTGGCCTTCGAAGGGGCCGAAAAAGATATTATGATTCGCCCGCCACGAGACCCCGACGCCTCACTGCTTGATCTGTTCCTTCTCTGGCGGGTGGTTTTTGTCTCTCTGTTACTGCTGCTCGGTGTATTTGGAATGTTCGGCTGGATACTCCTGCACGGCGGCAGTGAAATGCTGGCGCGCACCGGTGCGGTCAATATGCTGGTAATGGGGAGTGCTGCCTATCTAATCAACAGCCGCTACCTGCTGCGTAGCACCCTAAGCCTGGAGGGCCTCTTCGGCAGTCGTCCGGTATGGATTTCCATCGGTACGATTGTAGTGCTCCAGCTCGTCTGGACTTACCTGCCCTTTATGCAGGTCATCTTCGAAAGCGAGGGGCTCCATCTTAGTCATTGGGGCGTTATCCTGATCAGTAGCCTGGCCATTTACCTGATCGTGGAGCTGGAAAAATACGTGCTGCGCGCCCGCGGGTGTAAGTGAGAAAACTTGCAGGCATTGATAGCTGACGCTTTTGAGACTGGGCAAAACTTTAAAAGCAAAACTATTTAATATTCGAGGATTAGTTATAAATAACTTACAGCACATGAATTTTAACTAAAAAACTCACACCAAGGTATTACCTATATAAGTAACACCCCCCAAAAAGCATTTCCTCCATTTAAGAGAACGCATTTGGGCTGAACTGTGAGAGTACTTAGGTGCTTGCAGCCCTGCATGCCAGACAGAAAAGCACTGCTGGAAGACCTGAAGGCTGGGCGCCTGGCCCGGGGACAACGCTACGCAGATCATCAGCACAAGACACTCTGGACAAGGGTCTTGAAGCGTTGAGACAAAGATATTACTGACATTTCCAACCACCCCACTCATTTGGCATTGCCTTTCGCCTGGAAACCGACTAGCGTTGGGAACGTTCCCATTTTTATTATAGCGTACCGACACCTATGCCTTCGCCGCCTACCCGAGCCACCTTGATCGACGTTGCCAAGCTAGCGGGTACCTCCAAGTCCAGCGTGTCACGCTTCTTCGGCCCCGAACGCGACAAGCTTTCCCAATCGCTGCAGCAGCGCGTTGCCGAGGCGGCCGCGACGTTGGGCTATCATCCCAACCAGATGGCGCGAGGGCTCAAAGGCGGCGGCTCCCGCCTCCTGGGGATGATGGTGGCGGATATACGCAACCCCTTTTCGGTGGCGGTGATGCATGGCGTGGAGCTCGCATGCCGCGACTTCGGCTACTCATTGATCGTCTGCAACACCGATAACGACCCGGCGCTTGAACAGCACCACTTGGCAACGCTTGCGGCCTACCAGGTCGAAGGGCTGATTATCAATGCCGTCGGGCAGCCGGGGCAAGCATTGCTGGAAAGCGGCGTCCCCGTGGTCCTGCTCGATCGTGACATCCACCATCTCGACGCCGAGGTGATCGGTCTCGACAACGCCCTGGCGATCGATATGGCCCTGACGCACCTCGCGCAGCAGGGTTATCGCTCGCTTCTGTACGTCAGCGAAGCGCCCGAGCACACCAGCACTCGCCAGGCGCGGCTGGATCGCTTTCAGAAACAGGCAGACGCCATGGGATTCTCCCGCCAGACGCTGATGCTGAGTCGCCAGGACATCGACACGCCCTGTGCAGGCTTGGCCGCGTTCGTTGAACCCCATGCGCCCGGCCATTGCGCGGTGTTGTGCGCCAATGGCAACGCCACGCTCGCCATGGCGCGATGCTTCAAGCAGCTCGACGTCGCGATGGGCCCCGTGGGGTTAATGGGCATCGACGAACTCGAATGGTGCGAGCTGATGACACCGGGTGTTACCACGCTGGCCCAGCCCACCGATAGCATCGGCCGTGATGCCGTCGCCTGTCTGGTCAACCAGCTTGAGCGACGCGCTACGCCGCTGGCGTTTCACAGCCGCCATTCACCTCGGTTACTCGCTAGGGGCAGTACCGCTCCATGACCGTTACCTATTTCACTTGCTAGAGGCTACCCCCATGGAAAACAGGCGCTCTTCTTCCCCTAAAGTGCTCACTTTCGGCGAAGCAATGGCCATGTTCATTGCCGACGCCCCAGGTGACCTATCGGCGATCGAGCACTTCCATCGCCGACTGGCCGGTGCCGACAATAACGTGGCGATTGGCCTGTCCCGCCTCGGGTTTCATGTTGGCTGGTTGAGTCGTGTCGGTACCGACAGCCTCGGTCGGTTTATTCAACACGCCTTGAGCGCCGAAGGTATCGATGACCGCTACATCCATACCGATACGCAGCATCCAACAGGGCTGATGTTCAAAGAGCGGGCCGAGGAAGGCGCCGACCCTCGCGTGGAGTATTTCCGACGCGGCAGTGCCGCAAGTTACCTGTCCGTCGACGACGCCACGAGCATCGACTTCTCGTCGCTCACCCATCTACACGCCACCGGGATTACCCCCGCGCTCTCGGAAAGCGCCTGTCAGTTAACGCGCCATCTAATGCGCCAGGCCCGCGCCCAGGGTGCCAGCATCTCCTTTGACCCCAACCTTCGCCCCTCACTTTGGCCGAGTGAAGACGCCATGCGCGACACCCTGAATGAGCTTGCAAGCCACGCCGACTGGGTGCTGCCAGGCCTTGCCGAAGGGCGCTTACTGACCCAGCAGGAGACCCCGGACGCCATCGCTGACGCTTACCTGGCGCGCGGCGCTAAGGCGGTGGTGATTAAACTGGGGCCAGAAGGCAGTTACTATCGGGGAACACTCACCGGCAAACTGGAGAGTTTTACCGTGCCGGGTCAGCCCGTGGCCAAGGTGGTGGATACGGTCGGCGCCGGTGACGGCTTCGCCGTGGGCTTGATCAGCGCGCTACTCGATGGTCTGTTACCCCAGCAAGCACTCAACCGGGGCAACCTGGTGGGCGCCCAGGCCGTTCAGGTGGTCGGCGATATGGAAGGGCTGCCCAATCGCCAGCAACTCCAGGCGCTTGAAGCTGACCACCCCGATGCCTGACGCTTGGCGATACGTTAAAAGGCTTTTACCCAGGAGATAACCGTGAAGAAACGTTTGGTAGTTCAGGGACGACTCAGCGACGCTCAGCTCGATACACTCAACGACTTGTTCAAGGTGGACGTACTGCCCAAACCCAGCGCGCTGGATGCGCCTGAAAATCGCGCGGTACTGGCGGGGGCGCAAGGCATCATCGGTTCCGGCCTGGCGATTACTCCGGCGTTATTGGACGCCGCGCTCGAGCTGGAAGTCATCGCGACCATCTCGGTAGGCTACGACAACATCCCGGTTGATGAACTCACCCGGCGCGGCATCATGCTGTGCAACACCCCCGACGTGCTTACCGAAACCACCGCCGACACAGGCTTTACCCTGATCATGGCCACGGCCAGGCGCGCCGTTGAACTCGCCGAGTGGGTAAAAGCGGGGCACTGGCAGTCAAGCATTGGCCCCGATCGGTTCGGTAGCGACGTACATGGCAAGACACTGGGCATGGTGGGCTTTGGCCGGATTGGTCAGGCCGTCGCCCGGCGTGGGGCTCTGGGGTTTGGCATGCAGGTGCTCTACTCCAACGCCTCGCCCAAACCCACACTGGAAAAAGAACTGAGCGCCCAGCGCCGCGAACTCAACGAGCTGCTGGCCGAGGCCGACTTCGTGTGTGTCACGGTGCCCCTCACCGCCGACACCGAGCGGCTGATCGGCGCCAGGGAGTTCGCCCGGATGAAGCCGTCGGGCATTTTCATCAATATCGCCCGGGGCAAAGTGGTCGATGAACACGCCCTGATACACGCGCTGGAAAACGGCGTCATCCACGCGGCGGGGCTCGACGTGTTCGAGCAGGAGCCGCTGCCGGCATCGTCGCCGTTGCCGAAGATGCCCAATGTGGTCGCCCTGCCCCATATTGGCTCTGCCACCCATGAAACCCGCGACGCCATGGCACAACGGGCAGTGGATAATATTCGCCTGGCACTGCAGGGCGAGCGCCCCATCAGCCTGGTGAATGAGGAACTGTGGCACTGAGCTCAGCCCCGTCATCTGCTTTGAGGAGACATCGATGAGGTTATTTTCACTGCAAGGCCAGGTGGCTATGGTCACCGGCTGCAATAAAGGCTTGGGCCAAGGGATCGCCCTGGCGCTCGCCGAGGCAGGTGCCGATATTGTCGGTGTCAGCCGTCGCCCGGCGGAGGAAACCCGCCAGCACGTCGAGGCCCTGGGGCAGCGCTTTTATGCTGTCGAAGCCGAGCTCGGCCAGGACGCGCCGGTCGATATTGTCGATCGTGCGGTCTCGCAGGCGGGCAAGCTGGATATCCTGGTCAACAATGCGGGCATCATTCGACGGGCACCGGCCCTTGAGTTCTCCGAGAAGGACTGGGATGCGGTGATCGACGTCAACCTTAAGGCGGCGTTCTTTCTGGCCCAACAGGTTGCCAAGCACCTCATTGAGCGCAATGCGCCGGGCAAGATCGTTAATATCGCCTCGCTACTCTCGTTTCAAGGCGGTATTCGCGTCCCCTCTTACACCGCAAGCAAAAGTGGCATCGTCGGCCTTACCCGGCTGCTGGCCAACGAGTGGGCCGCTCACGACATCAACGTCAATGCCATCGCCCCAGGGTACATGGCCACCGATAACACCCAGGCCCTGCGCGACGATCCCAAGCGCCATGATGAAATACTCGGCCGCGTTCCCGCCGGACGTTGGGGCACCCCCGAAGATCTGGCCGGTGCGGCTATCTATTTATGTTCCGACGCCGCCCGCTACGTGCATGGTCACACCCTGGCTGTGGACGGGGGTTGGCTTGCCCGTTAAAAGCCGGGCGTCAGCGCGCTTTTACGCTCAAGTCGTTCGCGACGCACGCTCGCTCAACTGCCGCACGGCCAGCTCCACCCCGCGCAGTTCTGCCAGGCCGCGCATGCGCCCATACAGTGAGTAGCCGGGCGCCGTATTGCGCTGCCGGTCGTCGAGGATTTGATGGCCATGGTCAGGGCGTAGCGGCAAACGCGCCCCGCCCTCACGCTCGCGCCGCCGCTCTTCGTCGACCAAAGCCTGTATCACGCCCACCATATCCACATCGCCTGCCAGATGCGGCGCCTCGTGGAAGGAGAGGCCATCCGCTTCGCGCCGGGTGGCACGTAAATGAATGAAGTGAATATGCGGAGCAAAGTGGCGGGCCATGGCCACCAGCTCATTGTCTGATCGAACGCCGTAAGAGCCCGTGCAAAACGTCAAGCCGTTGGCAGGGCTGGGCATACAGTCCACAATCCACTGGGCATCCTCACGCGTAGAGACCACCCGTGGCAGCCCTAGCAGTGATCGTGGCGGGTCATCTGGATGGATAGCCATACGAATGCCCACTTCTTCCGCTACCGGAATAACCGCCTCAAGGAAGTAGCCTAGATTTTCCCGCAGCCGAGCAGCGTCGACATCGGCATACCCTTCCAACACAGCGCGAAACTGCTCAAGGGTGTAGTGTTCTTCGGCCCCCGGCAGCCCAGCAATCAGCGTATTGACTAATTGCTCACGGCCAGCGCTATCCAACCCGTCGAGATAGCGGTGCGCCTGCTTTTTCTCTTCGGCGCTGTATTCCGCATCAGCGCCGGGACGCTGAAGCAAATAAAGATCAAAAGCCGCAAACGCGATTTGGTCAAAGCGCAGCGCCAAGGCACCATCGGGTAAGGCGTAGGTCAGGTCGGTACGCGTCCAGTCCAGCACCGGCATGAAGTTGTAGCAAACGGTGTCGATACCGCAGGCCGCCAGGTTGCGTAGCGTCTGGCAGTAGGTGGCGATCAGCGCATCGCGTTCAGGCAGGCCTCTCTTGATCGACTCATGGACCGGCACGCTCTCCACCACCGACCACGTCAGGCCAGCCGCTTCGATCATCCGCTGACGCTCACGGATCGCCTCAACCGACCAGACCTGATCGTTGGGCACCTCATGCAGTGCGGTCACGATGCCGGTGGCGCCTGTCTGTCGAATCTCGTCCAGGCGAATCGCATCATGCGGGCCAAACCAGCGCCAAGTGTGTTCCATGGTGATCTCCTTTTTTTATTAGCCTCTAACTATGCTTCAGCGCTGCGAGCGCCCCCTCCAGGCCGTCCTGGGTCAACGTCTGGTACGCAGACACCACGGCCTCGGCAAACGCCTTATCCGTTGCCAGCGCGCTTGGCACCACATCGTCCATGGCCAGATACGCCGCCACCAGCGCGCCGGCATCGCGACCGTGCGCTTGATGTATCGACTGGAAGCGCTGGGCGAGAGGGTCGTCGACGGTATGGCGATTGCCCATCAGATCCTCACCCGAGGTATAGCGAATCCACGCCGCCATGCCCAACGCCACGCACGGCGATGACTGGCCGGCGCCTGCACGCTTCAGGGCGCCGGAAAGCCAGCGCTGAGGGAGTTTTTGGCTGCCGTCCATGGCGATCTGGTGTAGGCGATGGCGCAGGCTGTCGTTGGCAAAACGGGCCAATAGCGAGTCCGCGTAGGCACCCAGATTGATGCCCTCGGGCATCTCGAGGGTCGGCGCCGCCTCCTCGCGCATATAGCGGCGCAAGGCAGCACGCAGTCCGACGTGATTGACGCCGTCAAATACCGTTTCAATCCCCGCTAATGCGCCCAGATACGCCAGCAGGGAATGACTGCCGTTGAGCATGCGCAATTTCATGGTTTCAAACGGCGCCACGTCGGCAACCATTTCGACGCCCTCGGCTTCCCAATTCGGCCGCCCCAGCGGAAAGTTGTCTTCGACCACCCACTGGGTGAACGCTTCGCAGACCACCGCGTTTGGATCGGTAACGCCCAACGCCGCAAAACGCTCGAAGTCAGCGTCCGTCATCGCGGGCACGATGCGATCAACCATGCTGCAAGGAAACGCCACCTCATCGGCGATCCAGCGAGCCAGGGCAACGTCACGCTGCTCAGCCAGTTGGACCACCGCTTGGCGTGTTCGCTTGCCGTTATCCGGCATGTTGTCGCAGGACAGCACGGTGAAGGGGGCAAGGCCTGCGTCTAGGCGTCGAGCTAGCGCCTCCACCAGCAATCCCGGTGCCGTGCGCGGCTGCCGGGGGGCGGTAATATCATCGACGATCATCGGCTCATCGAGCATCAAGTCACCGCTCGCCGGGTTTAAAAAGTAGCCCTTCTCGGTCACCGTCAGGGTGACAAGGCGCGTCTCGACAGCGGCCATCCGCGCCAGCAGCGCTTCCCGATCACGCCCCCAGCGGCCTGTCGCATCACGGCCCGAAAACAATGTCTCTTCGATCACGCCGATGTCACGCAGCGTCAGGGTGTCGCTGTCGGCGTACTCGGCCACGTGATAGCGATGCTGAGCCGCGCGTAGCCCGTCGACTAGATCAACGCTCGAGCGTAAATTCGCGCTGCAGACGCCCCACGCACTATCGCCGCTGCGCTGGCGATAGCGCTCCAGATACACGGCCTGGTGAGCACGGTGAAAAGCCCCCAGGCCCAGATGGACCACGCCAATCTGGCCGCTTTGGGGTGAGGCTTCAATACGTTGGAGATCCATCGTCGTTACTCTCCCATCAGCAGGTTGGGTAGCCAAAGCGAAATTGCCGGTACGTAGGTCACCAGCATCAGCACCGCCAGATTACATAGCAAGAACGGCACAATGGCCCTTGCCACCGTCAGCATCGGCAGCTTGCCAATCCCCGCCACCACGAACAGGCACACCCCGACCGGCGGCGTGGTCAGCCCAATCATCAGGTTCAACACCGCGATCACCGCAAAGTGAACCGGATCGACACCGACGCCAGTGGCGACCCCCACCAGGGCAGGAAACAGAATGATCAGCGCGGCGATGGTTTCCATGAAGGCGCCGACAAACAACAGGATAAGATTGAGAATAAGCAGCACGATCAGGGGATTTTCACTGATCGAGAGAATCAGTGAGGCAATCATCTGGGGAATCTGCTCGCTGGTAAGAATCCAGCCGAACAGGTTCGCCAACCCCACCATCAGCAGCAGTGCCGAGGAGGTTAATACGGTATCCGACAAGATCGCGGGAAGCTTTTTCCAGGTCAGGCCTTTATAGACATACATGCCAACGACCAAGGCATACAGGCTGGCAACGATGGAGGCTTCGGTGGGGGTAAAGAAGCCGCCGATGATGCCGTACAGAATGATCACCGTCATCAGCAGTGCCCAGAAGGCCGTTCTTGCTTCGCGTAGCAGCTGCAGGAAAGGCAACCGTTTCTCTTTGGGGTAACCGCGGCGAACGGCCAGGATGTACACCGTGATCATCATGGCAAGGCCCAGCAGAAGCCCGGGCACCGCACCCGCCAGGAACATGCGTCCGACCGAAATTCCGCTCAGCGAACCGGCAATAATCATGGGTACGCTGGGCGGGATAATGGGGCCGATGGTTGATGAGGCGGCGGTAACCGCGGCGGCAAAGGGTTTGTCGTAGCCTGAGCGCGCCATGCCGGGAATCATCACCGAACCGATACTGGCCGAATCGGCCACGGCGGTGCCGGAAATACCCCCAAAAATCATTGAGCCGCCCACATTGGCCAGCCCCAACCCACCGCGAATATGGCCTAACAGGGCGTTGGCAAAGCGCACGATATGTTCCGTGATATTGCCCACGTTCATCAGGTTACCGGCCAGCACAAAACCGGGAATACACAGCAGTACAAAGGTATCAATGCCCGCATACATACGCTGCGGCACGATGGTCAGTGAAATGCCCTCGAGCAGCAGGTAGGAAAGCGAGGCCAGCCCCAGGGCGAACGCAATCGGCATCCCCACCAGCAGCAGCCCCAGGAAAACGCTAAAGAGAATAATGACTTCCATGCTTACGACTCCTGTTCAGGGGCGGCTGATGGGCGGCAAAGAGCGATCAGTCCTTCGAGACACCCGAGCAAGCTGTAAACCAGGAGTAGCGCAAAGGTGACAACCGTCGAAAAGAAGATATACAGCATAGGAATATGCAGCGTCGGCGACGTTTGCCAGGTGCCATTCTGGGCGAACTGCCAAGCGTAGGGCAGCACCAGAAACGCAAACAGGCCAATCAAAAAGCAGATCACGACGTGAATCGCTGCTTTCATGCGTAAACCCAGCAGGTGATGAAAAAGCTCAACGCTGATATTGCGATGCTGGCGTAACACCACGCCGACCGATAACGCCACCATGTAAATGAACAGGTAGCGGGATAGCTCTTCCGTCCAGGCAATGGAGAACGGCAAAAACAGCCGCGAACAAATTTGCAGCAGCACCGTAACGGCAATCGCAACAAGCGCCACGACGGCCAGGGTCAGAAAGCAGGTATCCACCCAACTGATCAGGCGCCCGATAAAACCTTGCAGCTTAGGCACTGCCGACATTGAATCCAGACTTTCCAACGCTTGCTGTTCCAGCGCTTTGTGATCCGAGTTCATAACCGTATCCTCATAGGCAAACTGCCTGTGCCTTCAGACGATGGGCCGGCGAGCTGCCGGCCCACCCTCATCAGCCATGCACTTCAAGCGTCTTATCCACGACCTTACAAATCTTGGATAGCGTCGAAGAGTTCACGCTGCTCGTCGGTGAGTGCTTCGAGCACCGCAGGACGCGCCTTCTCGGCAAAGGCATCGACATCGGCCTCAACGAATTCCATGCCGCGCTCCTGCAGGGCTTCTTCGAGGCGTGCCTGGTCGTCTTCAAACAGCTCGGCCTGGTACGTTTGCATGGTCTGAGCCGCATCAAGCACGACCTGCTGAAGCTCTTCGGGCATGCTCTCCAGCTGATTGCGGCCAATCACCACATAGATCCAGCTACGCACGTGACCGGTCATGTTTACGTAGTCCTGCACCTCATTGAAGCTGGCGCTTTCAATCAGGCTCAGCGGGTTTTCCTGGCCTTCCAGCGTGTTCTGCTGGAGGGCGGTGAAGACTTCGCTGAACGCCATCGGGGTAGCACGCGCGCCCAACGCTTCCCAGGCATCCACAAACAGCGGTACGTTTGGCACGCGCAGGCGTAGACCATCCAGATCATCGGGCGAACGGATGGGTCGATTGGAGGTGAGCTCGCGCGGTCCGCGCTCGAACCAGGCCAGCGGCACCAGATTGGTTTTCTCGGTGATCTGCGCCTCGATCTCGGCGCCAATGTCACCGTTCACCGCGGCATGCAGATGCTCGGAATCCCTGAATGCATAGGGCACTGCCATCATGGCGGCCTTGGGTGCCCAGTTCTGCAGGCTTTCGCCGGTGATCGTCATGTCCGCGGTGCCCAACTGGATGCTGTTGATGACGTCCATTTCGTTGCCGAGCTGCTCACTCGGGTAAAGGCGCACCTCGATCTGCCCATCGGAGTTCGCTTCGACCTCTTCCTTGAACTTCTCGGCGGCCTGGTGCCAGATGTTCTCCTCGTTGGCCAGATGGCCAAACTTCAGGGTGATGTCCGCCGCCATTACCGAATGGCTACCCATAAGGGCGGCGCCCAGTACGGCGCTGGTGATAAGTTGTTTAATCATTGTCTTTCTCCTGCACACTGTGTTGTTGATTGTTAAACGCGCGTGGGTTGGCGTGGTTACCCTCAAGTACCGATCTGGATCAGCACCTTGCGGGCCTCTTCTGGTCGGTGATCAAGCATGTCGATAGCGCCAGGCATGTCACTTAACGGCAACCGATGGCTGACCAGCGCCAACGGATCCAATTGCCCGCTTGCCATGAGTTTGAGCACCTCCGGAAACTTGCGGTTATTGAGTCGCGACCCGACCAGGGTCAGCTCTTTCTTGATCACCTCCAGTTGCACGAGCTCGCTGGGCTGAACGCTAAAGCCCAGCAGGCCAATGCGCCCTGCCGGCGACGCCAGCCGCAGCATTTGCGGCAGCAACGCCGGCATGCAGGCCGCATCGGCAATCAGCGGAACGCCTTCGCCCTGGGTTAAGGCAAGCAGCGCTTTTTCCACGTCCTGCTCGCGGCTGTTGAAGACCTGCGTCGCCCCAAGCTGTGTTGCCGCCGCCAAGCGTTCGTTAATAACATCGGTGACGATGACGTCCTTGATCCCTTTGGCCAGCGCCATCTGCAGGATCGTCAGGCCAATCACGCCGGCTCCCAGGACCAACAGCCGGTCACCTGGGTGCGGCTGCATCCGATCAAGCACGTTGGCGGCAATGGTGTAAGGCTCAACAAGCGCCGCCGCGTCCAGGCTTATGTGCTCGGGCAGGTGGTGCAGGTTTTCCACAGGAACGGTGACAAATTCTTCAAAGCCGCCGTCACGGTGCACGCCAATGACTTCAAGCGAGCTGCACACGTTGGGGCGACCAATACGGCAGGGATAGCACTGGCCGCAGCTGATGACCGGGTCGATACAGACGCGATCACCAACGGCGACGCCATGCCCACCTTCCCCCACCGACTCCACGACACCGGCAAACTCGTGGCCAGTGATACGCGGAAAGCGCACGAAGGCGTTATCGCCATGGATAATGTGCATATCCGAGCCGCAGATGCCGGCAAAGGCCACCCTGACAAGCGCTTCGCCGGGCGCAGCCCTGGGCGGCTCAACATCCGCCACCTGATAGTCGTGCGGCGCCTTTACCTGGAATGCCTTCATGGACTTCACTCTCCTTACCTGTGCCAAGCGTTCACCAATGCCATAGCGTGCCGTCTTCCAGCCGGTTAACCGGCAGACTGGCGCGCTTATAGGGATATTGCTTGGCTAGCTGTTCGTCGATATCGACGCCGTGCCCCGGCGTTTCGCCGACGATGAAATGGCCATCCTCAAAGCGATAATCGTGGGGGAAGACCTCATTCGTCGCCTGGGTATGCGGCATGTATTCCTGAATGCCGAAGTTGGGCACCCAGGTGTCAAAATGGATCGCGGCGCCCAGGCAGACCGGGGAAAGATCCGTCGGTCCGTGAAAGCCGGTGCGCACGTGGTATAGACCGGCCAGATCGGCGATCCGGCGCACATGGGTGATGCCCCCGGCGTGGGTCAGGGTGGCGCGGATATAGTCGATCCATTGATTTTCGATCAGCGCCTTGGCGTCAAACAGGCTGTTGAACACCTCGCCCACCGCCAGCGGTGTGGTGGTGTGCTGGCGGATAAGGCCAAACGCCTCCTGGTTTTCAGCTGGGACGCAGTCCTCGAGCCAGAAGAGACGGTAGGGCTCAACGTCCTTACCTAGACGGGCCGCCTCGATGGGCGTCAGGCGGTGATGCACATCGTGAAGCACGTGCAAGTCGTCACCGAAGCGCTCACGCACGGCGGCAAACAGCTTAGGGACATGGTTGAGGTATTTGCTGGTGCTCCAGACGTGTTCGGCGGGCAGATCGGCATCGGCGGGCTCGTAGGGCTCTCCGTCCTTTTTGGCGACGCCGTAGATGCTGGCAATGCCTGGCACCCCTGCCTGAACGCGAACGGCTTTGTAGCCTTCGTCCACATGGCGGGCGACCTCTTCAAGACAGGCATCGATATCGCGGCCGGTGGCATGCCCGTAGACCATCACCCGGTCACGGCTCTTGCCACCCAACAGTTGATACAGCGGCATGCCCGCTAGCTTGGCCTTAATATCCCATAGCGCCATGTCGACGGCGGCAATGGCCGTCATGGTGACGGGCCCACGCCGCCAGTAAGCGCCGCGATAGAGAAAGTGCCAGATATCTTCAATGCGCTGAGGGTCACGCCCGATCAACGCAGGAATCACATGTTCTTCCAGATAAGCGACAACGGCCATTTCACGACCATTGAGCGTCGCATCACCAATGCCGTACTCGCCCTGATCGGTCACGATTTTCAGCGTTACAAAGTTGCGCCCCGGCGAGGTCACGATGGTGTACGCACGCTCGATCTTCATTGCATCGCCTCCTGCATCGTTGGCTGTTTGTCTTGCACGTCGAACAGGTCGGGGAAGCGACGCATCAGATCCGGCATCGAGACCAGAATCTCACGCAAGTGCACTGACATCGCCTGCTCGGCCTGGGCGGCATCGCGCGCCTCAATGGCCGCCACAATGCGGGTATGCTGATCGACGAGCAGTGAGAGCGGCGTGCTCTCAGGCACGCTGAGATAGCGGACGCGGTCAAGCTGCGCCCTGACCTCTTCAATTACTTTCCAGGCGGCCTGCTGCTTAACACCAAGCGACAGGGTTCGGTGAAAAGCTTCATCGAGGCGATAAAACCGGTCGTAATCATTCGGTTCCACACAGCGCTGCTGACGCGCCAATAAATCATGCAGATCCGTCAAGGTGGTGGTATCAAGGCCCTGTTCAGCGGCCTGTTTAACAATCGCCACTTCCACCGCCTCACGGACAAAGCGCGCCTCGAGCACCGCCCGTTGGGATATCTTGACGACATAGGTACCGCGCTGCGGCCTCACTTCCAGCAGTCCAGCCTCTGACAGGCGGATGAAGGCTTCCCTTACCGGCTGGCGGCTGACCATGAACGTCTCGGCAATTTCCTTTTCCGATAGCGCCTGCCCTGGGGCAAGCACCATCTGGATGATCGACTGCCTTAGCACCTGAAATAGCCGCTGGCGGACAGCGTCCGTCTCAAGCGTTTCCTGCCATAGCGTCTGTAATGTCGTGTGCATAGCAACGGGTCCTAATCCAAAGCGGCGAGGCAAGTCGCGATCGCCTCTGACAGGACTAGTATGGTAGTTGGTTCAGAAAGGAGAAAGCCCTAATTGCTTATACTTTGGTCGTTGATACCACCACTTATCGCCCAATCACTCAGGCCGTCAAAGGCGGTGTGCCGACAGAAGCCCAAGCTGGAAGCAAGAGATAGCATACTGCGTATAGTTAGTGACGCCTTGTGACAACTATTGTCTGCTCACCACGACACACTGGTCGGCGAATAAACTGCTTGTTGGAGAGCACGCCATGAACCGCAATGTCATCCTCACCTGCGCCGTTACCGGCGCGGGCGATACCACCGCTAAAAACCCCAATGTGCCCGTTACGCCCAAGGCCATCGCGGCCTCCTGCATTGACGCTGCCCGCGCTGGGGCCAGCATCGCGCATATCCACGTGCGCGACCTGGAAACCGGCGGCGTCAGCCATTCGATCGAGCAATTCCGTGAGGTCATGACACGGGTTCGCGAAGCCGATGTAGATATCGTCATGAACATCACCGCTGGGGGCGGCGGCGACTGGATACCCGACGCAAGCGACCCCACCCGTGGCGGCCCGGGCACCGATATTCAAACGCCTGCCGAGCGCCATGCACCGGTCGGCGAGTTGCTCCCCGAACTGTGCACGCTGGATTGCGGCAGTCTTAACTTTGGCGACATGGTCTATGTGAACCCGACTGATTGGCTGCGCGAGCACGCTCGCCTTGTGCAGGCGGCAGGCGTCAAGCCGGAGCTGGAGTGCTTTGACCTGGGCCACGTCTGGTTTGCCCGCCAGCTCGCGCAAGAAGGCTTGATCGACGGCGACCCGCTTTATCAGCTCTGCCTGGGTATTCCCTGGGGTGCCGAAGCCGACACCGAGACCATGCTGACCATGCGCAATAAACTCCCCCACAACGCCAACTGGGCCGCCTTCGGCATTGGCCGCCACCAAATGCCCATGGTCGCCCAGGCGGTATTGCTGGGTGGTCACGCCCGGGTCGGGCTGGAAGACAATCTGTTTGTGGAGAAAGGCGTGCTGGCTAACAACGGCCAGCTGGTCGAAAAGGCCTCGACGATTATTGAGAACCTCGGCGCGCGCGTGATGACGCCATCGGAAACCCGCGCGCATCTTAAGTTGCGCAATCCGGCAGGAGGTGACGCATGAACCATTTAGCCATCATTGGTACCGGCGTGATCGGCAACGGCTGGATTGCCCGCGCCCTCGCCCAGAGCTGGCACGTAGTTGCCTTCGACCCGGACCCCAACGCCCCTGCCCGCACTCGCGCGTTTATCGACAACGCCTGGCCATCACTGACCCAACTGGGACTGGCGCCAGACGCCAGCCCTGAACGGTTGAGGTTCGCGGCCACGCTTGAAGAGGCGGTGAACGGGGCTGAACTGATTCAGGAAAACGTTCCCGAGCGCCTGGCCCTCAAGCAAGAGATTCTAGCGGCCATTGATGCCGCGGCCGCACCGGACGTCATCATTGGCTCGTCTACCTCTGGCTTTAAGCCTACCGACCTTCAGCAGCAGTGCCAGCAAGCGCCAGGGCGCGTGATCGTCGCGCACCCTTTCAACCCGGTCTACCTGCTGCCACTTGTCGAGCTTGTTGGCGGTGACGCCACCCAGCCCGAGCAGCTTGCCAGCGCGCAGGCCCTGTATCAGGCGCTTGCCATGCGCCCGCTGGTGGTGCGCCGCGAAATAGAGGGCCATATCGCCGACCGCCTGATGGAAGCCCTATGGCGGGAAGCGCTGCATATGGTCAACGATGGCGTGGCGACCACCGAGGAGATCGACGCCGCCGTGGTTTACGGTTGCGGGCTACGCTGGCCGCTGATGGGCACCTTCTTGACCTTCCATTTGGCCGGTGGCGAGCCTGGCATGCGCCATATGCTGGAGCAGTTTGGCCCTGCGCTAAAACTGCCCTGGACCAAGTTGGAGGCCCCAGAGCTCACCGACGAGCTGATTGATAAGGTGGTGGAAGGCTGCGACCACCAAGCGGCAGGCCGCTCAGTGGCGACGCTGGATCGCCGCCGGGATGACTTTTTAGTCGAGCTGTTGGAAGTAGTGCAAAAGTACTGGCCCGAAGCCGAAGGCCTAAAAGGACGCATCTGATGATCATCTATGAAACCCATGTCGCAGCCGAATGGGTCGACTACAACGGGCATATGAACGACGCGGCGTATGCCCGCGTCTTCTCCCTGGCCTGTGAAGCACTGATCGACCACATTGGGCTGGATGAAGCGAGCCGTGAGCACTACGGCTACACGATCTATACGCTGGAAACCCATCTCTGCTATCGCGACGAAGCACACCAGGGCCAATCACTAACCATCGACCTGACGCTGCTGGATAGCGATGCCAAACGCATGCACGTGTTTTTCGCCATGCACGATGCCGAGGGCAACCTACTGGCCACCAGCGAGCAGATGCTGATGGGCATGAAGCAAGCCTCCGGGCGGCCAAGTCCGTTTCCAACGAAAATTGCGAACCGCATCGAAGAACTGCCTAAAGCCCATAGTGAGGCGTGGCCCGAGCTGGCAGGCCGCACTATCGGCATCCGACGCTAGGCTATAAACGATATACAAATGCCATGCACATAGACGCCTTTATTCAACGTTTTAGCGCAGGGCTCGCCGTGATGGAGGAGCTCCCCTTGCCCCAGTCGAGGCGCGCCTATGACAAGCTTTGCCGCACGTTCGCCCCGCCCGACCCAGCCGGAATGCGGGTTGAAGACAGCATGATCGAGGGCGTTGGCGTGCGCCGCTTTATGCCTGCGTCGCCACTCTCCGGCTGCGTGCTGTTCATCCACGGCGGCGGGTTTACCCTTGGCTCGGTCGAGAGCCACCACGGTTCCGCCGCCAGCCTCGCAGGTATCTTAGGGCACGAGGTGGTGAGCGTGAACTATCGCCTTGCGCCGGAGGTGGACTACCCCACTATGCTGGCCGACTGCCGTGTAGTGTTCGACGCCATTCAGCCAGTCGCGCTGGTGGGCGATAGCGCAGGCGGCCGATTGGCCATCGATCTCGCGCATCAGCTAAAAGACGCGCCGCCACTAGGCTTGATCTATCCAGCCGTTGGCAGGCTTTCGCTTGAGTGCCTGGGTGATGATGCACCGCTGCTTTCACGCAATGATGTGCTAGATATTCGCCAACTGTGCCCTGACATCATGGCCATTGAGCGCGACAGGCACCCACCTGCCGACAGGATCGACATGCTGACCGTCGAGCGGGACCCGTTGACTCGCCCCATCGAGGCCGCGGTCAACGACTGGCGCAATGCAGGCGCGTCGGTGGGCTACCGGTGCGCGCCCCACATGGTGCACGCCGCCCTTCACGCCCAGGCGCAGCTACCCGAGATGGGCGTTGCCTGGCAGGGCTTTTGCCAAACGCTAAAACAGCGCCTTAACGGATAAGGCGCTGCTTAGCGTTAATCACGGTTTAGGCGTTATGGGCCGGTTATCAAGCGCCGTACTATTACGAACCATACTGATCCCGCACCTGCTCAATGGCGGACTCGCCATCGCGGGTTTCAACACCGTCCAGCCACTCGGCAACGGTATCCAGATTGTTGCCAATCCACTCGCGGGCAACGTCATCCGCCGGGCGCTCTTCGTAGCTGTACTCGTGCACCCATTCGTTCTGATCCTCAATATCGATCACGTACTGCGACAGGAAGCGGTGAACCTCGGGCGCTTCGTCCGCCAGGCTTGCCGGTGTAATCGTCCATACCGTGCTTTCGATGGATGCCACGCCGGCGTCGTCGCTATCGGCCAGGTAGGCCAAATCAAAGCTGACGTTCATCCAGTGCGGTTCCCAGCCGACAAAGGTGACCCATTCTTCGTCGGCCATTTTTTGCTCTGCCTGCGCCAGCATGGCCGAGGTAGAACTTTCGCGAAGCTCCCAGTCACCCAGGCCCGCCAGGTCGTTATCGATGGCGTTAAGAATCGCTTCGTTAATGCCCGTACCTGCTTCGATCCCCTGGATTTCACCGTCAAAGCGCTCATGGTGTTCGGCCAGCTCGGCCACCGTAGTGACGCCTGCCTCATAAACATACTGGGGGACTACTAACCCGGAATTGGCACCGCGGATGTTGGAAACCACCTTTTCCACCTTGCCGTCGGCCACCAGCGGTTCGACCATATCCTTCTGCACGGGATACCAACCGCCCAGATAGATTTCCAGGTCGTTATTCGACAGGCCTTCCAAAATGACGCTCACGGCCAAATCCTGCTGACGGGACTCGTAACCCATCACCTCAAGTAGCTGAGCCGCCACTTCTGATTTTACCGTCACCCCAGGCCACGGCGGCACGCCAAAGCGCAGCTCATCCAGCTCCGCCATGGCAGGCGACGCGGCAAAGGCGGACAGTACAAAACCCGCTTTTAACGACATGGATTTGAGTGTTTTAGACATTTGGCTTGAACCTCTTGTTTATTGGGTTCAGCCAGTATGCGCGGCTATCTACCCGCGACTAGGCATTAAGCGACGGTTTCAGGATGCAACACGCCATTTCCTAGGACTCACGCGGTTTTCTTGCGCACCTGCCGAGGCGAGTATCCGTAATAGGCGCGAAACGCCCGGGCAAAGCTGGACGACGAGCTGAATCCGCAGGCGAGCCCCACGGCCAGTATCGACAGGTCGGTCTCTGATAGCAGCCGCCGGGCGCGTTTGATACGTAGCTGCAAATACCATTGCCGCGGCGTAGCGTTGAGCTCCTGCTCAAATAGACGTTGCAGCTGACGAACCGATACGTCTCCCCGGCTGGCCACCTCTTCTAGGGCAAGCGGCTCTTCAAGGTTCTGCTCCATGAGCGCCACCGCTTCGACCACGCGCCGGTTATAAGTGCCCAGGCGTTTCACCAGGGCCATGCGCTGCTGGTCGCTGCGGGTGCGAATACGGTCATGAATGAGCTGCTCGGACACATCGATGGCCAGCTTGGCGCCATGGCGTCGCGCAATCACCTCCAGCGCCATATCCATCGCCGCCGCGCCGCCCGCGCAGGAAAAGCGTCGCTCGCCCAGTTCGTAAAGCTCGTCGGTGGTTTCGATACCCGGAAAGCGCTCACGAAAGGCGGGCAGACTCTCCCAGTGAAGCGCCACCCGCTCGTGCTTGAATAGCCCCGTGGCAGCAAGTAAAAAGGCGCCGGTATCAATACCGCCCAGGCAACAACCCACCTGATCCAACTGGTGAAGCCAGGCCATTAATGGTCGGGTAAGGTGCGCCTCTGGCGTAAACCCACTGCATACCGCAAGCGTAGGAAGATGATGCACGTCGCTCTTGGCCTGATCGGCCATTAATGTCATGCCGTTCGAGGCAGTGACCGGCCCGCCGTCGGTACTAATCAATGTCCAATCAAACAGCGGGCGATTGGCAATACGATTCGCAATGCGCAGCGGTTCGACAGCAGCAAAGAAGGCCATCATCGAAAACTGCGGCAACAATAAAAATCCCACCTTTTCGGGTGACGGCCCCTGGTAGTTCAAACGCATAGCAATTGACCTTTCTCTCCAACTTCAACCACGAGCCCGACAAACTTTCCGCCACTATTGATGGATGTCGACGCCATGGCAAGCCCTCAAGCGTTGAACGAGCATCACTGCTCGTCCACGCTGTCAGAGTGAGAGCTGAGGTTATCGCTTACCAGGTATTCGACTTTGCCAATGGCAAGGGGGCGGACGCATCGGCGGCGCCGTCGTCCCGGCTCAGTTTGAACGCCTCTACCAGTTGACTGAGTCGCGTCGCTTCTTGCTGGAGTAATCCCGCCGAACCGCTGGTCTGTGACACCAATGCGACATTCTGCTGTGTCGCGGAATCCATCTGGGTCAGCGCGATACCCACCTGCTGGATGCCGGCCTCCTGCTCGCGCACGGCCAGCGATATCTCGTTCATGAGACCCGACACCTGTCGGATTGCCTCGACGGTTTCCTGAATGCCCTCGCCGCTGCGCACCGCTTGTTCAGCACCGCTTGAGATACGACCGCTGATTTCCTCGATGATCTGGCGAATTTCCTTCGACGAATCGGCCGTCCGACTCGCCAGGTTTCGCACCTCGCTGGCCACCACGGCAAAACCTCGGCCATGCTCGCCGGCACGGGCGGCTTCTACTGAGGCGTTAAGCGCCAGTAGGTTCGTTTGAAAAGCGATGGAGTCGATAACGTTAACGATCTCGCTAACCTGACGCGAGCTTGTCTCAAGTTCCCGCATCAAGGTCACCGAACGCTGGACTTCCTGGATACCCTTTTCGGCCTTTTCGGCCGCGTGGCTGGAGAGCGAGTCGGCATTGGTCGCCGCCTCGCTGTTCTGGCGCACAATCGACGACATCTCATCCATGCTGGCCGCACTTTCCTGCAAGGCAGACGCCTGCTGCTCGGTCCGCGACGCCAGGTCCTCGCTACCTGAGGCGATCTCGCTTGACGCGAGCTTTACGTTGCGGGCGCCATCGCGCACCGCCTGGAAGCTATTATCCATCAGCGCAATAAAACCATCGAACTCACGCGCCATCTCGCCAATTTCATCGCGCCGCTGACTTTCTATCCGTGCGGTAAGGTCGCCACCCCCTGCGGTAATGTCATGGATACGTCGGCTGACCTGACGGATGGCCCGGGACATCATCCGCGGTCCGACTAAAGCGAAGGCAAGCGTACCCAGCAGCACCAGCGCCGTAAACCCCATCACCCAGCGCTGCTGGACAGCCACCTCGGCCAGGGTTTCTTCCTCAAGCGCCTGCCCGCGCTGATCCGCATTTTCTCCCGCCGTATTGTAGAGCTCCCGGAGGCTTTCAAAGGCATCAAGCGATGCGCCATCTACCTGGTCGTCGGCATCGCTGAGGTCGTCCGCTTCATGCAGGTCAAAAACACGCTGCGCCGCGGCTTGCCAAGTTTCAAAGCGGGCCTCGAAGTCATTTAGTCCTTCGCTGACCTGGGGATAGGCGTCAAGCAAGCGGAGAAAGTCGTGCATGCGATCGTAGGCCTGATCGGCATTTTCCAGAAACGTCGCATACTGATCTTGAGCTTCCTGGCTACCCGATGCGACGTTCAACACTTCAAGCTCCGCGACCCGAGCTTGATAGAGATCACGGTCAGCGTTGAGTACCGCCGATACCGCAGGATTGAAGGAGCCACTGAAGGCCATCATCCGCTCGCGCATGGACTGGACCAGCAGACTATCAACCACCACAACGCCCAGTAACGACAGGGCGATCAGCATGAAGGCAAGGGAGTATTTCACACTGATTTTATCTAACTTTTCCAGCATGGCATCACCGTTTAATTATGTTGATTATTGGTGTGATAACTCCATCCATGGAAAATTGGGGGCACTTTCTATGTATCGGCCATAAATCGGAAAAGCTTAGTCGTGTCGTATAGATATATACCTTTCGGGGGAGGTGGCTGGGCATGAAGACGCAAATGACTATCAGGCGTTATCGTATCTTCGTCACTTGTTCCCAGAATTGGAGGCGAGTCGGCAGTTAATGCCCGCCGGATACATGCCATCAGGATTGTCGAGGCGCAAGCGAATGCCAAAAGTTCCACTGGAAGGATCGATAACGCTGTCAATGCGCTCAATCTCGGTGCTAACGGTTTCTTCGACGGGAGCAGCCAGGTAAATATCAAGGGCATCGCCGATATCGTATTGGTCAAAAGCTTCCAACGGCATGACTAGATCGATACGCAACGGGTCAAGTTGGACAAGTTCAAGAATAGCCGTATTGTCTATAAACTCGCCTTCCTCGCTTTCTACACTGGCGATCACACCATCGAATGGGGCGTCGCCGACCATTTCACCAAGCTGAGCTTCAGCCTGATTGGCTTGCAAGCGCGCAAGAGAAAGTTCGGTATCAATTTCGTCCTGTTCGCTATCGCTAAGCATCCCTTTTTCGATCAGCCTTTGGTTGCGCTGCAAAGTACGCAGTGCATATTCCGCACGTGTGTTTTCTAGCTCGAGGCTAGCTTCTTCCACATCTCGCTTAAGCGTAAAGAGGGTGTCGCCCTTTTCCACCTTGTCACCGCTATCGACCTGGATTTCATCAATCATGCCAGGAACTTCGCTCGACATAGTGGAGCTGCGGCCTGGGTCGACCAGGCAACTGGTAGCGTCGATATCGTTGTTTTCCTGAGCTACACCTAGGCTAGGAAGGCCGATGAAGGCCAATGTGGTTAGCAGATACTGCGTGCGATGAAACATAAATGATGGCCTTTCTAAAAGAAGTGAATGTTCCTGCCCTGAGCCAGTGCCGCACTTGGCATTATTTGATCTATTCGCTTCGTCCGCTGAAACCCAGACGGTCAGCTTCGTTCCAGTCAGCATCGAGCAGTCGAGCGCGTTCACGCGCATGTCGTTTTTCGCGTTGACTCTGGGCGTGTTTCAGACGCTTATGTAAGGGGCCAAGTTGGCGTTGCCAACCGTGTAGTTCGTTGAGTAAGGCATCCTGTTCACAGACGACCCACTCCATGCTGCCGGGGTCCCCCTGGCGGGCACAACGACCAGCGATTTGACGGTCAACGCGGGATGAATCGTGCAGCCCTGCGATGATGACATGCAAGCCGCCGGCATTACGGGCAGTAGGATCCAGTGCGATATCGGTACCGCGCCCGGCCATGCTGGTAGCCACCGTGATGGCACCACTTTGGCCAGCGGCAGCGATGACATCAGCTTCCTCCGCGTCCTGTCGGGCGTTGAGCAACGTATGGTCGAGACCAGACTGATTAAGCGCTGAGGATAAGGCTTCGGAATCCGCCAAGCTGATGGTGACAACGAGTACCGGCCGCCCGATAACGATAAAGTCTTGAGCCCGCCGAGTGATCCATTCCCAGCGCTGGGAGGCGGTTGCGAACATAGTGACCCCCAGATCGTGACGTTGTGAAGGCTTGTGAGGCGGGATCCTAACCACTCTTAGATGGTAGGTACGCCAGAGCTCGCTGCGCACTTCACTGGCAGTGCCAGTCATCCCTGCTAGATGCTGATAACGGCGAAAGAAACGCTGATAGGTGAGCCTCGCCAGAGTGCGGTTAGGGTCGCTTGGCGTACATCCCTCCAGACGCTCGATCATCTGCTGGAGCCCCCGCTCCCATCGGCGGTCGGCCAGAACGCGGCCGCTATGTTCATCAATGATTTGCACCTGACCGTCGCGCACCAGATAGTGGCTGTCGCGTTCGAACTGGTGGCGTGCCACAAGGGCTTGCTGGAGGAGCCACTCACGTCGCGCACGCCCTAGCCAGGCACCTTGATTGCCGTGCGCTTCCAGATGCTGTTCAGCCTCCTTTGCGAGCGTAGCCCTACCGATATCGGTCAGATGCAGCTGGTTCTTTTCACGCACAAAATGTTCATTTTCCTGAAACTTACCAGCCAGTTCCAACACCTCGTCAATCAGAGCAATATCAACGGGATCATTGGTATCTCGACCAGAGAGAACGAGTGGCGTGCGGGCTTCATCGAGCATAACGCTGTCGGCTTCATCGACAATGGCGAAATGCAGTCCTCTTAGCAATAGCCGACTATCATCCAGCGAGCCCTTCAGCCGTGCGGCGTGAGCAAGTAATGGCGTACGATTGTGATCAAGCTCTCGCCCGTCGCGCAGATAATCGAACACCAGTTCTTTATTGGTGCAGTAAGTAATGTCGGCAGCGTAGGCTGCCCGGCGCTGCGCCGGGAGCATGTCGTGCACAATCGATCCAGCGCTCAACCCAAGTCGGCGATACACGGGGCCCATGCTCTCAGCGTCGCGGCTCGCCAGGTAATCGTTGACGGTGATGACGTGAACCGGTACCCCTGCGAGCGCCGCAGTCGCAGCAGGGAGGGTAGCAGTTAACGTCTTACCCTCACCGGTAGGCATCTCAACAATACGCCCTTCCAGTAGCGCTAGCCCGCCCATCAATTGCACATCGTGGTGCGCTATTCCCAGTTCCCGCCTGGCAACTTCACGAACCGTGGCGAATGCCTCGCGACTTAGACGAGTGGTCAGGCCATTAGCCAGTAGACGCTGTCGCAGCGACAGAACGTGGTCATTCAGAGCGATGTCCTCAAGACCGGCAAGATGTTCAGCATGGCGATGAATCGCTGGCAGAGCAGCTTCCAGCAACCACCGGTGGCTGTGTCCCGGTAGGCGTAATGGCCCTCGCATTACCCGCCAAAGCTTTTCTAATGTAGTGGGTGGCTCGACGAAGCGTTCGGGTCGATCAAGTGTGTCCACGGGACGACGAGGAATTGATGACACCGCCATGATTCTCACCTGTTAAACAAAGAGAGGAAATTGCGGCGAATATCGCGCCACCAGCGATAGCCGATCGGCTCAGGAGAATGCTCGACCCGAATATAAACCCGGCTCTCCAGAGAAAGAGGCAAATCACTGTCGATTAGGTTCCGAGCATCAAAATCGGCCAGATAATGGCGCCGGAAGGCTGTCAACGGTTCTTCTGCCTCAGGATCGAGCGCAATGTTTCCTCCCCCTTCCTGTGTCAGGGTCTCACTGGGTACTTTATGGGTAGTACGCGGCGACATCCATTCAAGGGACGACGCTACACTGGTGTCATGTCCGGGCATGCGCAGGCTGACGCTGTTAGTATCGCGGCTAACCTCATCGCGTCGATGCGACGGCAGCATGGCACGAACGCGTAAATCACTGTCACGCACTACTACAGCGACCGGTGTGCCCTGCTTCATGAAGGAGCCTACCGGTGGCCGCCCTTCAGGCATTATCAAGTGGCCATCGCGTGGGCTAGTCACTAGCGTTGCAGCCGCCCTTAACCGCGCATCGGCCAATCGTTGCTCAACCAATTCCAGGTTTTCGCGTTCCATGGCAATATTTTGCGCTTCACGTACGCTGGCCTGCAGGCGGAGTTCTGCTTCTCGGCGCTGAGCTTCGAGTTCGCGCACTTCTGCAGAAAGCTGCGGCGCATCAAGCCGCATCAAAGCATCGCCCCGCGAGACCGGTTCGCCATCCTCAACCAGTATCTCGGTAAGCCGACCGTTTGCACCAAGGCGCACATGCGTCGGCTCACTACTGTCAACAACACCTTGCACGACGGTGGCATACGGCACGGGTAACGCAAACAGCAACAATCCAGCGGCTGCGAGTGTACCGAGCAGCCAGGCCCAAGCTCGCCCACGAGAACCTTCTAGTCGGGATTCAACGGTCATGGCTTTAATCAGCTTTAAAGAGGGAAGGATCAATGTCATAAATAGCGACCAGAAGGCTAACAACACGCCAATAAACAAGTATCTGGTAGCAACAAACACAGCGATTGCCACCATAATCACCAACCGATAGCAAAATGAGGTCACTGAATAACCGACCAGCCACCACGCTTCGCGACGGGAGCCGGCCTGGCTAGTGACATCCCGCCGTCCGAGCAGGTAGCGTTTGATGGTATAGCCGAGCTGCTGATTGGCGCGATGGCCAAGATTCGGGATTTCAAGCCAGTCAGCCATTACGTAGTAGGCATCGAAACGCAACAACGGATTGCCGTTGAAAAGTAGCGTCGAAACACCGGCAATCAGCATAATGTTGAACATCAGCGAACGCAGTACACCTGGCTCTGCCATCGCCCACACCAGCATCGCCAGCGCGGCAATGAACAGTTCAACCATAATGCCGGCAGCACCGACTAACATGCGTTGGCCCTTATCCGGACAGGCTGCCGCCGCACTGGCATCAACATAAGGCACAGGAAAAAAGACAAGTAGCATGATGCCAATTTCATGCACTTCGCCACCGGCGTCCTTAGTGGTCCACGCATGGCCAAGCTCATGTAGGGACTTGATGAGCGGGTAAACCAGCGCCATCAGCAAGAGGTTGTCAATGCCCAGCACTCGGTCAGCGAGATTATGAGTTAGCCCCTGCCAATGGATACCGGCCACCACCAACGCCAACGCTATCGTCGCCAGCCACAGTAACGCACCGAACGGGCCAATCAACGGTTTGATGAGTGGATAGCTGGCATTGATGAAGCGTTCGGGATCCAGTAACGGAATACGGATGCCCAAGGGTGAACGAATCAACTGCTGCCATTTTCCACGTTGAAATTTTTGCTGACGGCGCGATAGCTCGTCGATATCAATATCGCCGTGCCCAGCTAAAACGTTGGCGTTGTGTAGTCGACCGATCAACCCAATAAGTTCCTGTTGGGTTGGCATGGCGTCGCCCAGCGAACGGCTGACCTGTTCCCAAATATCGCCAAGAGTCCGCCTGCCATCGAGCCGCCCGATGATCTGGTAGGCCTCAGGTGTAAAGCGGTGCACTTGGCCGGTGAGAGTGTCGTGAAGCACGTACCAGGGCTCTCCTCGGTACTCATGGCGATGCACGCTGGCATGCCGACGCAGCCGCAACTTAAGCTCGGCAACCCGGTGCCAGTGCTGGCTGTATAGCGCTCCGGCCATGGCGTTATCCCCACCACTGCCAGATGTTGATACGAAGCCAGTCGACCAGCTCACGCGTCCAGATAGTGACCAGCCGTTCCTCACCCATTTCGACACGGCCGACGCCTTCCATACCCGGCCGCAATTCGCTGGGCGATTCATTTAATTCGGCCTCGACGACAAACCGGTTGCTGCCTTCGCTGATTCGGGTTTCCGGCGTAATACGGCTGATCTGAAAGTCCAACGGCATATTGGTCATTGCCGACAGCACCATTTCGCCTTGCTGCCCTTCTCTGATGTCGTCAATCCGGGCTTCGTCGACTGCCAGCTCCAGCCGGTAATTTCCTTCCGGTGCCACCCGGAACAATTCTTCACCCTGTTCCACGGCGCTGCCCAGTCGTTGGGTCAGATCACCGCTGACGACGACACCATCGTAGGGCGCGCGCAGGTTAGCTCGAGACAGCCTCGACTGGATGAGTTCCAGCTCTGCTTGGGCCTGTTCGCGCTGAGCTTCCACCATATTGAGCGATGCCCTTTCACCCTCGGCACGCAATCCCTGGGCTTCACTGGCGAGATTGGCTAGTTCGCTCTGGGACTGCAACTGCTGAAGGCGCAGATCACGGGTATCCATGGAGGCCAGGACCTGGCCTTCCTCAACGCGGTCACCTGCGCGCACGCGTGTTTCATCGATATAACCCTGAAAAGGGGTGGCGATAACCCGCTGCACATCACTCTTGAGCTCGGCATCAGTGGATGCATATTCGGTGCCCGTCGCGAAAAAGGCAAATGAGGCCAGCGCAGCCAGCACAATCGCGGTGAGCTTGTAACCAAGATGACCGGCTCCCAATAACCGGGCACTATGGTCCCCCATTGCCGCTATCACTTTGACCGGCAGAGATCGGTCATTGCGACGTTTCTCTTCCAAGGCACGCGTACACAGCGCCATCAAACTCTGCAGCGCACCGACCTCTTCATCATCGAAAGGATGCTCGCGCTCGATAGTTATAGCCCCACGCGGCTTGCCTTCATCCAGGCAGGGCAGCGTCAATGCGCAAGGCACGTCGGTCATCTGGCAAAGCGAACCATGAGCGCGGTTGACAGGTGCCGACGAAACCTCCGGTGACACCGAAGGTTCCTGGTTAGCGTCTTGGGAGGTCGGCCAGACGACTGCACGACGCTGGTCGAGGGCTTCATCCATCGCCGCTTCCGTGGCGCGGATACGGTTCATTTTGCGATTGAAGCGCGCGCTGTGTGAAATCTGGCGCATCCGCGTGCGACTACTCCGTCGCCAACCCAGGCTTACCCGCTCTGCTTCCAGCGTGGTCGCCAGTCGTGTGGTCAACTGCATGGCAGCGGCATTGAAGCTGGGTTGCTCCAGGACTGATGCCAGTAGGGTGAGATGCTCTCCAAGCCTTGATTGCTGCAAAACGGTCGATGCATGGTGACGAGCGAGAATATCCCGCTCAAGCCCGGCCACAGCATCTTCCAAGTGCTGCATCAATGGCACCAAATCTGCTTCATCCGGCACCTCGACCGCAGCACCTTTACGCAGTACACGCAGTGCTACTACACCCGTCAGCGTCTCTTCAGAACGCTGCGAAAGATCGTACACCGGATAGCCGAGTGACATTCCACCCCCATCCAGCGTACTGACAAGACCACGACCGGCTTCACGTACCTGATCGGCAAGATCCAGCAGCGCCACCCCATCCGCATTGGCCGGCCAAAGCGCTACCGGCAGCCAACTTGGCGAATGGCGCCAAAGCACGATTCCTTCGGCAATCTGGAGATTGCCATGGGACGACACCAGCCGTTCGCCATGGCGTGTCAGCCAGGACTGGATATCGATAATTTTGGTGACGTCGGCCTCAACCGTGGCATCAATGCTTCCGGTCGAAGCTGTCATGCTGTCTCCTCATCATCTTCACCTTTACTCAGTCGCTGCCAATCGCGGGCCGCGCATTCACGACGCAATGCATTGAGTCGCGCCGCATCGTGCGATGGAATTGGAGCGCCTGCCTTGGCGATCGCCCAGCCCGTGGTGGCGGTTAGAGCGGTCAGCAGTTCGTCGGGGATTTCCAACCCGCTTTGATTGATGAGTTCCGCCTGAGTCTTAGCTTCTTCGGTCAGCTCGTCGCGGTTGTCTTCAACCTGAGTGGCTTCATCACCCCTCACTGCTGCGGCGTTCTCAGCCGACTGTGCTTCAATCTCACCAGACGCCGGTGGACTCTGCTGAAGCATGCTTTCAGCCTCGCCACCGCTGGAAACATTTGCAGCTACCTGCGAGGCAATACTGCCACGCAATGAACTGCCTTCACGCTGCTGCCACTCGCTGATCAAACGCTCCATGCGTTCGATGGCGGCATTATTAACCGTCGCATTCTCAACATCGACGCTGCGCAAGCTCATGCCAGCGGTTTCTCCATCACCAAGCAGCAGCCAGGCCCGACTGTCATCCTCAGCATCACTGACTTCGCTCTCAATAACGCCGTCATTGGTGTACAAATCCTGTTGCGAGGAACGCAGCAGGTCGAGACGGCCCTGCGCCAGCGTGACCAACGAAACGACCTGTTCAGTTTCGTTCGAGCCGGAAAGCTCAATACGAAAGCGGCCGTAGTCACCGACAACAGAATCTTCTTCAAACGTTGCGGAGAAGCCATCGCCGCCAGCCCCACCGATGGCAATATCGCCGTCCGGGCCGGTGTAGATCTCGTCGTCTCCCCCTTCGAAGAGGCTGGTCGCCTCTACCGTGAGTAGGGCTGGTTCACGAGTAACGCGACCAAAGTCGCCGAACAAGATGTCCTCGCCAGCATTACCTTCAAGCCGGTCACCACTGGCACCACCGAACATGATGTCGCGGTCGCTACCGCCGATCAGTCGATCGGCGGCACCATAGGCAGGGTTACCGGTCTCGGCCATGATATAGCGGCCATCGGGGTTGCTTTCGATACGCCCGTCATCGCCGATGGCAATAGATTCGCCGCCGGAATTTCGGACTTCATCACCACCCATACCGGCAATCACCTGATCGTCGCCCATGCCAGTGACGATGACATCACCCGCGCCAGTGGATGCTGAAGAATCAAGGCTTTCGACCAGTGAACGAACCCCGGCTAGCGACTCGATACGCCCATTGTCGCCAAGCACAGTATTGTCACCACCGGGCAGGGTAATGGCATCACTGCCATAACCGCCGATCACCCAATCGTCTCCCCTGCCGCCATCAATGGTGTCATCACCACCCGTTGCGAAGGAATGCGACGCTAGGCTCACGATTCGATTGTTAGTATCGAAGAGTGCCTCGCCATGATCGCCAACCAGCAAATCTCGTCCATTGCCGCTGGCAATGCGGTCATCACCATCGCCTGCGATGATTTGATTATTGCCGTTACCGACAATGATGGTATCCGCAGCACCAATCTCAGATTGTTCAGAAAGCATACGCTGTTGAGTACCGTCATCACGCCACTCAAGGCGCCCGATATCCCCTAGAATGACACTGTCCTGATCACCGCCACGCAGCGTATCCTCCCCGCCACCAAGTATCGACCGAGTCAGACCCGCATTGACCGTAACGTTATCGTCACCGCCGATATTCGGTGCTGTGCTGGCCGCACGGGTCAGCACACCTTCATCTGTCCAGCCAAGGTCGACGTTGTCGCCGAACAGTTCGTGGGTGCTGGACTGCGCGGCGTCCTGAATCGTCAACTCGTCATTGCCGACACCGCCGATCCAAGTCACATCGCCAGCATTGGCTTTGACATTGTCATCACCGCCGATATCAGTTGCGATACTGTTTGCTTGGATCAGCACGCCATCGGCATTCCAACGCAGTGCACCGTGATCACCCAACACCGTCGAGCGGGTGGCACTTGGCCCGGTGACAAGTTGGTCGTCGCCTTCCCCCCCTATGAGCAGATTTTCACCATCGCCACCGTGCAGTTCATCATCCGCACCGGCTGTGATCGGCAGTGACTCAATAGCGTGAAGGTCGCCATCGGTGAAGTGCAACTCAGCATAATCGCCCACCAGCCTATCGTTGCCACTATTTGCATTGGTAGTCTCAGTGCCACCATGAAGTAGATCACTGCCGCCACCGCCCAGCAGCACTTCGTCACCCTGGCCGCCAGCCAGCGTGTCGTCGCCATCGTGGCCTTCGTCACGCACACTAATGCTATCCAGGTCATCAAAGACGTTGACGCTTGCGAAGTGCACGTCGCCCTGGTCGCCGATTAACACATCGTTACCCAATCCGCCTTCGAGCGTATCCGCCGCCGAACCGCCGATCAGGATATTACGACCATCGGTCACCGATAGATGATTTTCACCGAGCGACTCTGGGTCGGTGGAGCGGACCGCAATCACACGTTGGCTGTTCATCAGCCGCTGGCCATCAACGCCTTCGCGTTCGGCCACTAAAATCTCACCGTGATCACCGAGCAGAATGTCATTACCATTGCCGCCGATCAGTCGATCATTGCCGGTTTCAAGCCGGTCGCCGGTAGGCTCTTCGACATCCCCGGTGGCATCATGCAGATTGAGCACTTGATCAGTCTCGTCGATACGGGAATCCATCGCGATATCAAGGCTGCCGTCACCATAGAGGTGGTTGTTCCCACCAGCACTGGCATCAAGCCGGTCATCACCCCCACCGCCGAACAACTGGTCATTACCGGTACCGCCGACCAGCTCATCGTCGCCCTGGCCGCCAACCAGCACCACACCGCCGATAGCTTCTGAGGCATCCAGGGTGTTGTCACCATACTCGGTGAAACGCTGAGCATATTCGGTCACACCATCACCACTAGCACGATAGGGCCCGCCATTGCGCGCTGTATCACCAAAGATGGTCAGCGGCATCTGACCTTCATAGCCGCCCTTCACGGTGATGGTATCGCCACCGCGCTTGCCATCATCGAAGCGATTGCCACCGCCGTGAACGGCCGTCAACGGCATCTCACGGAGGATAGTGGCCTCACCGTCACTTAACGCGAGCTCATCCAACGGCATAGCTAGCCGCAGCCCGCTGTCGTCCTGGGTAAAGTCCTCAATGATGTGGCGCTCACCATCGACACGGATGGCATCGCCTCGGCGGAAGCCGTCCTCGTACCAGCTTGAGCCGTCCTTACGGTCAAGGATAGTGCTGTCACCGTCCTCACTGGCTAAAAGCTCAATATCGCCGCTGAAGTCGATTGGTTGGGCGTCGACTTCAACGTTGTCGTTGCCACTACCCAGGCGAAGTTCAAGGGTCTCAAAACCATGATATTCAACACCACGTGGCACCTTGATCTCGCCACCCACGCCATCATCCTGCGTCAACGTACCTTCACCCATGCCCAGGCCAGAAATACGCTCGGCGGCCAACTTGCCTTGCAAATCGCTTTCACTGGCATCGGCGGAAAGGATGATCTCATCGGTATCGGTCATTTCAAGATCGCCGGAGACCTCAGCGACACGTTCTTCGCCAGGCTCGCCTGGATCTTCATAAGGCAGCATGACAGCGTCTTCCAGCGAACGGTCGGTATCACTGGTGCCGCCTTCCAGAATCAGCGGCCCTTGAATGCGGTCAAGCACGTGGGGCTGCGGAGAGAAAACCTTGTCGTTTTCACTGCCAGCGGCTGCAACGTAGTCCGGATCAAAGGCCACCGCTACGCTGTATTTGTCAGCCCAGTTGTCTTCTGTGAAGGTAACAGAGGGTGTGGCGACCTGGGTCAGTGTCACTGAATCGGCATCGAGATCGCCATGATCGGCCGTCAGGTGCAGCTCGCTACCCTCATCAGAAAGGTTGTTGACCTTGACACGATCATCAACGCCATCCAACGATAGCTGCATACCAACCCGAACGCCCAGGTCATCCCAATTCACGTCACCGTCTAGTTTCAGTCGTGCGCCTGCCTCTTCCGCTGCCAGCACACTGGCATTCCAATTACCCTCGGCCACAGTGCGCAAATTGATGCGGTCAGCGTCCAAATCGAAATCACTGAAACCGTCGCTATTGAGATCAATCGCAACGTCATCTTCCGGTGCCTGGGTCAAGCGTAGGGTATAGTCATCGGCACTCCCGTCGGCACCCACCTGAGTGCCGTCACCGGTCTCCTCGACCACAACGCCTGCACTATCGTTATCATAGGCGCTGACACGAACGGTGCCCGGCTGACTGTCGGCATAAACCGAATCTTCTTGATCTGAGCTAATATCAAATTCGATGCGAGTATCGAGACGGTTTTCAGCGTCATTGTCGTTGATAGCGCTGACGTCGACGGTCCGCAAGGTGTCCCAGTCATCCCGGTCGAAGGTCAGAATGTCGTCACTGACTTCGAGTTGCTCGTCGTCGAAGTCCAGATCGACCGTAATCGTTTCGCCATCCTCCGGCGGCGTAGTCAGCCTGAAGTCGAAACTGTCGGTCTGTTCGTTCTCACCATCACCTTCAATCACGGTGAGATTGTCACCCTCATGATCAAGGAAGAGATCCCCCTGATCACTGTCATAGACGGTAATCATGGCATTGGCGATGGGCTGATTCTCGATTTCCGCCAGTTCCTCTGGGGAGGTCTCGCCCTCGGGCATGGTCACATTAGCCATATGGCTGAGAGTCACATCTCGCGTACCCTCGACAACGCCGTCTGCGGGCGCATCGACAAAGACCTCCTGTTCGCCGGTCCAACCAGTTTTCTCGTCAAAGGTGAAATCGATCGTTTGGGCGCGGCGATAGTCACCATCCTTACTGGTCGCAATATTGACCGTTTCAGGGTCATTGCCATCACGCGCCCGAGTGCGATCCTGGCTCGACGAGAGTGCCGCGGAGACAGTCAGGCTGACCATGGCACCATCGGCAATATCCATGTCATCGCCAAGTGCCAGATCAACCAGGTAGTTGTCAGGGCCATCGCCTTCCAGCAGTCGGGTGCCCCCTTCCTGGTCAATCGATACCGCCCCGCTTGAACCATCCGCCACGCTTACCGATGTACCGTCAACCAATAGGTCATCGTAATCTTCGTCATTACTATCAATACCATGCGTAATCAGGCTACTGCGGCCTTCCGCGTCAGCCGCTACCACGCGACCTGTGACGTCACCACCCAAGAGGAAGCTATCACTGCCCAAGCCGCCGACCAGTTCCGTGGTGACATCAAAGGCGGTTGAAAGCACATAGAAGGTGTCGTCGCCTTCAAGGGCGTCGACATTGACCTTCTGGATGCTGTCGTAGCCAATATTAAGGCCGGCACCAAAGACGCCGTCCTCAGTAATCACGAAATTATCTTCTTCCTCGGTGCCCAGCACGGTCAGGGTGTTGTAACCACTGCCGCCATCAATATCCACCGGCGCATTGATGTTGTACTCGACGTTATCGTCATCATCACCACCGCGGACTTCAATATCATCCTCTATAACGAAAGCCCTTATGACGAAGTCATCATTTCCAGCTTCGCCCTCCATGCGCAGCAGGCCCTTATTGCTGTACACCGTGAATTCATCCTGCCCTTCACCGCCGTAGATGACCATCGATTCACGGTTACCGGTGCTGAGGAAGCCCTGCGTCGTCTCAGTGGTCGAGATTTCATCGCCCTCACGGACACCGGAATTCTGATACACCCCATCTTCGAGGCTATTGGAATCGTTAGGATCTTCTGCAAAGACCTGACCCACCTGGAAGCGATCATCACCTTCGCCGCCATCGAGGGTCATCAGGGTGGAAGTGTCATCGACAATAAAGGCGTCATCACCCGCATGGCCGTTGATGCGAACACGTCCGTTGAGGCTGTCGTCGTAGTCGATGCGCTCGACGTCTTCACCCTCAACGCCCGATTCAGCATTTCCACCCATACGCGCGATAAAGTCCTGGCGAATCAGGAAAAGATCGTCAAGATTTCCCGAGCTGACATCGTTGTAGCCACGTCCTTCGATTAATAGTTCGTCGACACCGTTGTTTACAGCACCGCTATCACTGACAGAGATGCGGTAGTTGCCATTAGCACCCGTGCCTGCCTGGTCGCGGGTTACGATTCGCACCTTATCTGTGTCAGCCCCACCATCAATCATCAGCCGCTCGTCACGGTTGTTGAGCTCGACGATTTCGATGTAGTCCTCACCGGCGTTGCCCTCAACGTTCATTTTGCCAAGGAGTTGATCACCGCCAGAGGGTGCAAAGATCAGATCATCGTCACCCGCGTTGCCTGTGGCCTTAATCATCTCGGCATCGAGGGTTCCAGTCACCCCGAGTGAGTCATTGCCGCTGCCCAGGTGGATGTCGATATCGTCCGCCTTGAGCGAGCCGCTGATATCTACATCGTCGTTGCCAGCGCCAGCATCAAGACTGATAACATTCGCTTTGATTTGCGTGCCATCGCGAACCACGAAATCGTTGCGCTTGTCGCTCATCTGGATCGTGACATCGTTACCCGCCGTCAACGAACCGCGCAACGTACTCTCGGCAATGACATCATCCAGGTCAGACTCGTCGCCCACCGATGAAGCCAGCTCGATCTCCATGCGGATGTCGTTACCCGCTTCAAGAGAGACGTCGTGGTCATCGACGATCACACCGTCGGCCGCTTCGATGATCAAATCGCTGTCGGCCGTAACGCTGACACCATCAGTAAAGGTGACCGTATCACCGTTGTCCTCGGGATCATCCGGGTTTTCGTTGGCGGTGAGAACGATATTGCCGTTATCCGTATTTGAAGCGTCGTCGTCATCCGGATCACCGCTGGTGATATCGCTATCGACGACCAGCGGGCTATTGGTGGTGAGTTCGATTTCACCGCCTGCCGTCAGGCCGCTTTCGCTGACATTCATCTCTCCGGTGTTATCGAGATAGACGTTGCCGAGGGAGGACCGGCCTTGCAGTTGCCCAATCTGCGACGTAATGACATTTTCGCGTTCACCGATGTCATTCTGGGCGATCAGGTGAACGTCGGAGGTCAACAGGTTGCGCTGCTTGTCATCGTTTAGGGCATTGCGTATGCCCCCGGACACCACCGTGACGAATGCCAGGGCACTCGCGTCCTCGCTCTCATCAAAACCAGCGCGTATCTGTCCCAGGTCCAGCATGTCGCTGAGTTCGGTTAGGTAGACAGAATCAAAAGCATCGACATCCAGTCGACCACTGGTGTTGATTTCCAGGTCATTATCGACTTGGCCAAGACCGGCGGTATCCGCCAGAAGCGTCAGATCCTTGGCGAGAATATTGGCGTCAAGGTTGGTGGGATCATCCTTGGCATCAAGAATCGAGAACAGCGACTGAAGTTGAACATCCTGGCCTTCGGCATCGATCCGGTCGACATTGAGATCACCGTTGATGGCATTAATATGTGTCTCGCCCTGCGCGGTGGCCGTTACGGCACCGCCCGTGGTTTCCAACTCGATGGCATCACCACCATCAACGTCATCGCCAATATCGCCAATACGTCCACCGGCATCAAGTACGATATTGGTGGCCTGGATCTTGAGGAAATCATGGGAGAGCCCATCAACGATATTGCCTTCGGCGACCAGATCGACATTGCCGCGTTCCGAATATAGCGAGGCGATATTGGCATCGCCTGTGGTGGAAAGCCATACATCCTCGCGGGCTCGCGCGGTGATGGTCGCACCATCCTGAAGATTCAGACCAAGCCGGGCAGATTCGGCTCCGATACTACCTTCGGCGGCTTCCAGAATGGTATTGCCGCCGATCACCATGGCATCATCGACAGCTGACAGACTGCCCCGAACCTTGATGCGAATATCATCACCCGCTTCCAGTCGCGCCAAGCGCAGGCTATTTTCTGAACCCAGGTAAAGCGATCCATCCGCTCTCACATCTACCTTGGCAGTACTCTGACCCTGTTCGACATCAACATCCTCACGCTCGTCGATAACGATATGGCTGATGCTCTTATCTGCATTGGCTTCGTCGCTGGGGTCGAGCATGACGTTCCCGACATCAATCTCGCGGCCGTTTTCGGCGATGACCTCGTCGGCATTGGTGGTCAACTCCAGCGTATCTCCATTGCGTTCCTCGTAGGTGTAGTAAATGCCATTGGCTGTGAAATTGAGGGTGTCGCCGTTGACATAAAGCCTATCGCCTGACTCAAAATTGATATCACTCCAGTCATCGCTGCCGCCGGTGCGTTGGAGTGACAGTGAATAACCTCCATCAGTCTCTTCAATGTCGGTAAACGAAGCCTCGATATCCAGCAGGCCGCCTTCAATATGAGTGACATCGTTACGCTCTGCTGCCGACAACGTGACGCGCTCATCGTCAGTCAGACTATCCAGGCCACCGGTCAGGTCGACTTCGGTGTATTCACCTTCGGAACCGACATCCCCTTCTTTGGCATTGATGGTAATATCCCCTTCGGCATCAATGTTGGGGTCTTCGATGTCCACCTGGGTACTGGATGTTTCCTTGAATAGTCCTTCCCCGATGAGACTTAGCAGCTCATCTTCGGACCACACCTTGAATTGATCACGCAGCGCTTGCTCCTGATCGGCGCTGACCAGCGGATCAATGTCGCCATTATCGATACGATCTTTGAGGTCGCCTGCGTAGTAATCGGTAATGCCACCGTATTCGTCATGGAGCTGTTCATAACGTTCCTGCCGATCATCGTTGAGTGTCTGAATGGCATCGTCAACAGCGCTGCTGAGTTCATCGCTGCCTTTTTCTAGGCCACGGTTATCAATGAACTGTTGTTCCAGCGATGCTCGGTAGCCTTCTTCCTCTTCCTTTGACAAAGATAGATCGACATCGGGATCATGGTCGGCCACGCGCCGATACGTCAGTGAATCACCGCTATATGCTTCAAGATCATCTCGATTGATGACAAAGCCAGGGTCGCGCTCGTTTTCGTCGGTCTCGACATCCAACAGGCGCTGCATTTCATCACGGAATTGCCTAGCTGCAGCACGCTCCTGATCGCTTTCCGCATCGTCGACCGCTTCATCAAGGGCACCCAAGCTGACATCGTCGCCGACCAACAGATCATTACGGTCATCAAGGGTGAAGTAATCGCTTTCTGCTTCACCGTAGTAAAAACGATGCTCAGCATCGTCATGGTCACTAGGCTCAAGCGACTTGACCCCGCCATCAACGATGTTGCCGTCTTCATCTTCGCTGATGTCCACGAGGACGTATCGACCGTCTACTTCGCGGAGACCATAATCAGTGTCGCTGGAAATATTACCGATCTCTTCATCCGCACTACCCTGGCGAAGCTCCCAGTAACGTTCATACTCGCCGAGTTTACGGTTTTCGAGGTTTTCGACGGCATCATCGACACGTCCTTCATCAGTCAGTGCCATCTCTGCCCAGACACCGTCTTTGAGTTCTTGGTAAGTACGATTGTCGGTTACGGAAGCATCATTGGCATCAATCAGGCTGGCGTCGATGGTGATATCGACACTGCCGGTCTCGCTAAGGATTTCATTAACACGCAGATCACCATCGACTTCTTCAATGACCACATCGCCCTGCGCATCAGCTGTCAGCGTTTCGATGGCACGCAAGCTTTCGCGCTCGTTGCCAGCATCGGCCGACCGATAGCTGGTATCGATATTCAACGTCGAGGTGGGCTGTCCGTCTTCATTCACTTGGCCGATACTGCCCTGCTCTGCGGTCAACCACAGTTTTTTGCCACGAATGAGGTTGTCGTCATCGGTTGCCGTGATATCGCCTGATTGCGCCCGGATGCTGACATCGCCGCGCGACGCGGTGACATTGCCAACGGCAAGCCCACCCTGAGTGGCTTCAACGACAATGTCACCCTGGTCACTCTCAGCATCGAATTTGCCGCCGTCGGTATTAACGAAGACCGGCGCAAAACTTGGGGCCTCGTCATCATCGCCGCGGTTAAGCACTTCTCCAATTCCATTGCCAGCACTGAGATCGACGCTATCACCAGCCACGATACCGTCATCATTATCGGCGGCCATACGGATGTCACCATCGGCCTGCACCGAGGTATTACCGGTATCGTTCTGCAGGTCGCCGGACAATAAAACATCACCGCCGGACTCAACGTTGATACTACCGGCATCTTTGCCAAAGAAATCAATGTCGATATCACGATCCGCCGCTATATCATGCGTGTGCAGCGTCCGGTTGACCTCTGTACGGTAAAAGTCCTGGTAATAGGTTTTCTCGCCGTACCAAGTGGAACTTTCTAAACCACTTTTGCCCTCAAGCCACCATTCATCGCCACCCTCATCATCAGTATTTGGTAACTTAACGGCACCTTCCGTATTACCATCTTTAGGAGTTGAACCGAATTCCATTTCCTCGCCAGCTTTTGGCTGTTCATCAGCTACGCTATCGTAGACATACCTGGCATCTTCGCCTTCGTCCTGATAGATATAACCGACCTCGGCCGAGTCCGCCGGCAGCAAATCGGTACTCACGGGCTGGGTATTGAGCTCGAAGTCTGCATCAGGATCGGCTGTTATAGAAATATCCCCCACCCACTGATTCGTATAATAAGTGCGTATAGAACGTTCTTCTGTAACCTCCGCTAGTTCGAAGGCATAGCGCATACCATCTTCCGGGGAAAAGAACAGGTCGTTATCGGCCAGCAGCTGTGCCTGGCTGATATTTGAATCACTTTCAACTAAATCGTCCCCTTCATACCGTTCCAGAGTAAAGGAATCACTGTCAGTGTTACGCGTGATATCCAACGTCTGATTTTTATCGGTAATCGACAAGGCACCTGTGCCGGTGTTGGTGACGTCCAGAGAGGCAAGATCGAGATCGTAATTGGTCTGGTTGTCGATATCGACTTCACCGTACCCGCCCATGACATCGATTTTGCCGCGGCCCGTATTGATCACCCGGCCATCAAGCGCAACGCTGCCCCCATTAATGACGATTTCTTCGACTTCGATGCGGTCGGTTTCGGCGTTGTAGTAAACGTTGGCGTCTTGAGTAGAGGCATTTTCAAGCAGCACACTGCCGTCGTCATTGTAGCTTTGGATCTGGTCGACATCTTCCTCGCCAACCGTGAGCTCGTAGCTATCGACGCCGCTCTCGATCAAGCCGTTGACATTGATAACTTCGGCACTGATATCGATGGTATCCGCTTTGAGGTAGGGATCACCGCCAGCGGTACCATCGTTTAAGTCGTTAAAAAGATCCTCTGCATCTGCTTTTGCTGTGCCATCACCGCTATTGTTAAGCACATCATCTTCAGGCCCACCGCCGACAAAAAAGCGGCTGACATCATTAACAATCACACTCTCCTGGGCCGTTATGGTCTGAGAGGCAACGCTGAGACTTGCTCCCTGCTCGACGATAAAATCTTTACCGCTCACGCTCGTAAAGTCAGCCCTTGGCCCATAAACATTGCCCTTGATGCTGATACTGGTGGCGACAGTGTCTCGCTCAGATTCGATATAGAGAGAGTAGTTATCATCCTTACCGAGAATATCACGCACCTCACTGGCCAGCGCGTTGCCGAGGCTGGTGTCAAAGGTATTGGCGACAACGATCTCCGGAGAGGCGTAATCCTCAGGATTAATCAGATCATCAAACTTAGGCCCGGTAATATCAGACGCTGGCGCAATGTCTTCCACCGTAGCATTGTCGGTTGCCAAACTACCGTTCACATACAGGCCGCCGTTGCTGTTAGGCACATTAATGTCGTTGACGATTAACTCAGCGGGCACTTTGTTGATGACAGCCACCTCGACATCCGAAGGCGCATACATACGTCCATCACCGCCCAACTGATCGCTTCGCACATCAATGCGCCCAGCGATAGCGTCGATATCTTCCAGATCGATCTGCAACACATCAACATTGGTCGCGACAATGCTGCCGTTAGCTTCTTCGGCTAGCCCTTCGTCAAGCAGTGTTGCCTTGATGCGATCCACTTCGGTTTCATAGTAAGCAATCAGGTCCTCGGAGCCGATTCCCTGATACTTCTCTAGTTGATCCTCGGCTTCGTCCAATTCAGAAAACAGGCCGGAATTACCACTTCCGGTAGACAGGTTGAAGTCGATATCGTCGAGACCTTCTTCAGCAACAATCAGGTCCTCAAGGTCGCCCTTGCCCTCAAGGTCATCGAGATTGACCCCATCTGCCAGTGTGGTTACCAACGACTGATTTCGGTTGATACCGGTTTCCAGATCACCCTTGACGTTGACCGTACCTATCGCTTCCGAATCGGCACTCCCGCCAGTATTTTCCAGGCCACTGCCGCCTCCCAGAGCACTATCGATGGCGCCAATAGCAGCGCTCACCCAATTGACCGCCTTAGCTCGCGCCTCCATAGGGGTTTGATCAAAGTCATCGGCATGCAGGTTGATATCGGCACCACCACGCATGTTGGCTCCCGCACCAATATCGATGCGGTTGTGTCGACTCATGTTGATGGTCGAGTCGACGTCATCGACAGGAATGGCACTTCCTGCAAAGGTGTCGATGGTCGCCGCAAGCCGATATTGATCACGTTCGAAGAAACTGTTCCGGCCCGCCAGCAGCCAGATCTCGCCTTGGCCGGTAATATCGGCACCGTCCACATCGATGCTGTTCTCCGGTGTGATATCGACATTGGCACGGGCAACGCCTACGGTGACCGCACCGTAGGTATCCATGTACATAACGGCATTAAGATTGGCCTCGGTATTGCCGGCCAGGCGGGTGTCACCAGCAATGTCGAGGTCGGCACCATCACCCACCGAGACATTGGCCACTAGGTCCGTGGCATCAATGTCGGTAGTAATACCACCACCGGCACCCAGCCCCCCGGAGACGAGATCAGTTTGATCTCGCACATCCAATTCATTAAAGGCATGGATGTCGAGATCGCCACTGCCGCTCGTATCGTGCACGTCAACCAGGGCGTCATCGCTGATATAGCCCTGGGTATCGAGGTCCAGGCCGATATCAACACTGGAGCCCCCGCCAGCGACGACACCGCCAACTTCGCCGCGATTGTTGTTATCGCCGCTACTGGTAACCTCGTTCTTAATGACACGACCGGCGGCGTCGATATCCAGCTCGCTGGTATCAATCGACGCGGCTTGTCCGACACCGGCATGGGTCGTGAGATTGATCTGGTAATCGCCAGCACCACCGGTGCCGGCAATCAGTCCGCCGCTGGTGGCACGCATCCGACCATCAGTATCAATAGTCTGATCGGCCAGCAGGCGCAGATCGTCCTCGGCACTCATGATGGCGTTATCGCCCACCGTGGCGTACACCTCTGAGCCGACATCGACCGTGACCTCGACACCGGCACCCGCAACTGCACCGCCGGTTCCCGCTACGCTATCAAGAAAGCTGGCCTGATCGGTCGTGGCTACCAGATTGATGTCACTGCCACTAATGACCTCAGCTTCCTCACCGACCAAGGTATTTGTCGAGGTATTCTGGGTGAAGCGGTTGATCGCGGCACCCACCGCCGCCAAACCACCAGCATAGCTATTAGACTCCATGTCGACACGGGTCTCCTGCCGGGCCGCAACGCTGACTGCCCCGATGGCACTTACATAGGCTCCACCACCTATTTCGGCAGCAACCGATGTCAGATCATCCACCTGAATCAGTGTCGAGTTACCACCTGCTAACGAGCCCGTCGCACCGGTGGCCTTCGCGCGGACGTTGTCAGCACCGCCATCCGGACGCTTCAGTTCGGCATCGATATCCAAGGTGTCGACCGTTAGCACCAATCCAGCAGCATTTTCACCCGGTTCACCAAGGCGCGCTATGATATCGGTGTTCATATTGACGTCGGTTTCGGAAACGCCAACGGTTACGCCGCCTGCATCCACCCCCAACGTTTCAGATACGATTATCGGTGTGGCATGGGCGTCGATATTGACGTTACCCGCCTCGACATTTCCACCCGCCCCTATCCAGGCGTGGAAATCATTATTCAGATTGACTTGAGAAAGATTGCCTGACGCACCCACAATACCGGCGGCGACAGCTGTAACAGAAAGATCGATAGCATCCAGTGACGTTGCATCAATTGACACATGGTCAACACGGTTGCCTTCATCACCAACCTGCACGTCATTCCCCAAATAGGCTTCAGTGCCGCCACTGAGCTCAACGATACCGATAGAAACGCCCGCGGCGATTTTACCGATGGCACCACCTGCCACCTCTTGGAAGTAGTTGCGGTCTGCGTGCGCGGTTACAGTGAGACTGTCGGTATTTGTTACGGCGACACCGTCGTCTAGATAACTCAGTTGGCGAGTATCATCTAATAACGTTGCATTTTGCCCTGCTACACTGACTCCGAGACTTGCAGTACCCCCATAGGCGCCTTGCTCGATATTCCCGGTAAAGTCACTGGTCACCGAAACATCATTGCCAGATATAGTGGAATCGCTACCTGCTGTTGCAGTGACCGCCGTGGTGTTATCGAGAACCGAAATGGAAAGCCCTACAGACGCCACCAAACTTGCAGCACCCGCCCCAGTAACGATATCGGTGTCGAGATTATCGTCAGCGTCTATTGTGACATTGCCATCTGCGACAAGAGAGACATCGCGTCCAACGGTTGCAGCAGCATCACCGATAGTCTGATCTTCCTGACCCTCAGGCGTGGTGGGTGCCACTTCCATATCCATCAAGGCATCGTTAGAACTATCACGAGTGTCTTGCGCACCGGCATTGGGATTATCAAGCTCCTCATCGTCTTCATCCACTTCATCCGGATCGACGTCATTGGACATCTTATAGTCACTGGAATTGCCGAAAGACCCTTCAAGCACCTCGCCGACATCCTGAAATTCTTCGCGACTGCTTTCCCTGAGCCCCTTACCAAGGCTGACCACCGAAACGGATCCACTGAAACCAGCTCCCGAAAGCGCGAAGGCCATGACATATGAAGTGATATCACGCTCAATATCCGCTTCCACATTGATATCACCGCCAGCCGTTACCGTCGTGTCATCGCCAACCGTGGCATGAGAGGTTTCGCGTAGCACCATGACGTCAACCGAAGCCCCAGCACCGGCAATACCTGCTGCCGCAGAGCCAATGAAATTCTCACCTGGGTTATCCCAGGGATTCATCTCCGTGTGCGTTAGTGCCGTGACGTCAACATCACCCTCGGCATCGAGTCGGCTAGCGATTACATCGTTATTCTCATTAACGAAATTCCCAACATAAGCACTGGCTTCGGCACTCGATGTCATGACAGAAATAGTACCTGCCAGAGCACCTGCACCGACCGAACCGGTTGCCGCCGTAATGCGAGTAATCGTATGTTGATCAGCATTGATTGAGATATCACCAGATGCTGTCAACTGGCTGCCCAGTACATCGGTGGTGGTAACAGGATTAAGCAAGCCTACCGCCAGCGACGCCCCGGCTGCGACGCCTCCTCCAACACCTGTCCCAACAATAAAACGCAGGTCACTAGTATTGGCTGCCTGGATACTGATATCACCTGCTTTTATAACTGCAGACTGTATAAGCGTATTAGTCGATAAGCTGATATCGATGGCACTGGCGGACCCCCCGACACCTTTCAAACCCGCACTTACACCGGTGACGGTGGTTATCATGGTGACGTCGCTTTCAGCCTTGACATCAAACTCACGCGCAGCGTCGATGTCTGGATCTTCGTCAGTGCCGCTTCCTAGCACACTAGCGGAAGTGGTGTGAGACAAGAGCGATGTATCCACCGCGGCCAGAGCAGACAAGGCACCTACTGCAACCGAGCCACCACCGCTGTCACCTTCTCCAACATGAAGGGCTCTAAGAATGACATCCTTGTCACTACTGATATGGGCGTCACCGATCAAGGCTCGGGTACTGCCACTTACCCCATCCGTGGTGAGGTTGGCAGCCAAACCAATACCACCTCCGCCCACGGCCGAGGTGTAGTTGGTAAAACGTGCACGACTTGTCGCCATAATGGCTACACCAGCAGAGGCTTCCGTCGTGTACTCGTCATCCCCCCAGCCGTCGATGAAATCGTAAGAGCCATTCCCTGCAGCATGAATCCGAATGCCGCCACCCACGCCGTCACCGTCATGGTCTCCTGCCCAGGCATTGGTCTGGGTGCCCATCAGGTCAACCCCGACAGCCGCGCCCGCAGCGACCAACCCCGCTGACACCGTACCGGTGACGACGAAATTTTGATCGCTGCTGTCAGCATGAATCACAACATGCTCGTCTGCCTGAATATCTGCTTCTTGATCCTTAGCAAAATCGCTTCGACCTTCAGCAAAAGCCGATACTTCATTATTGATCAGTGCCGTTGCGGCATCACCCGTGCCACTAAAGAAAGTACCGTAGCTGGCACCTGCCACCACATTCAAATTGATTGAAGATGAGTCAGCATCAATAATCACACTCCCAGCATCAGCAATCAGTTGGGAATTGGTGGAACTGGCCTCGATGGTATTCGCAATATCATTAAGCGCCACCGTTACACCAACGCTTCCCCCAAAGACGGCGATCGATATCTGGGCGGAAGCTGAAATGATCGAACTGGTATCCTCTGCATGGATATCGATATCGCCATCAGTGGCTCTGAGGAAAGAATCGCTAACCTGCGCATTCACATCTTTGCGAGTGAAGTTTAGTGTTGTGGAACCTACGACACTTGCGTATTTGGATACTGAAGCGCCAACCGTATAGGCGCTGATGGACGAGTCTGAAGACGCCTCAACCCCGATAGTCTCAGCAATAATACTGGCACTATCTTCAACACGCGCACTCAAACGGTTCGTGGCATTGGGTCCGCTGCTACCAGGATTGCCACCTATGTAGTTATATGACATGTAGCCCGCCGCTGAAAAAACAGCGGAGGCCCCCGCCGCAACGGTGAAGGCATTCATGCCCATATTGTCTTCAGCGCGAACCCGCACATCGCCATTTTCAGCTTTGAGTTCAGCCCCTTCTACCACCGCTTCTGCGGTGCTACGCATCCAGTTCAGCGACAGGGAACCTGCTACAGAACCAACTCCAGAAGCAGCACCACTGATGGCAGCGGTGAATATCTGATCGCCCGCATCGGTAGGTGATGGCACTTCATCCGGATCTGCATCAACGTCATCGTTATCGAGGGCGGCTCCCGGTGTTTTTTCGTCGGCGTCGGGGTCGCCTTCTTCTTTATCAGGAACCTCTTCTTCATCATCAATATTATTGACGTCAGCCTGTTTGATATTCTCACTCTTGAGGCCCCCGTAGGTCCCATCTGTGACCTCAAGCAGTTTGGCGTCAACGACGATATCGCCATCCAGAGCCGTCAGTATGGTGTCATCGCCCAGGACCTGTGCCTTAATAGAGGAGTTGTAGTCCGTGGTCGCCGATGCGCCAGCAAGGCCCACGGTACCGGCTCCACTTGCCGCACCAGCCACATTGATGGAAATCGGTGCAAGCCCTGCGATCACCTTGATACTTTGACCCTCAACATCAGCACCGCCGCTTATTTCCGCGTTAACTTGGTGCTTGATGAAATTGATGCCGATCGAGCCTGATAGGGCGACCGTTCCGCCTGCCGAACCCCCGGCAGTGAAGTTAATCAGCATGCTCTCGGCCTGAGCATCGACAACGACATCATTACCGGCATCTAGCGTTGATCCATCAACCACTGCAGCGACCTCACCGATGGTGAAATCAACTTGATCTTCTGCCTCGCTGTCGGCCATAAACAGATCTTGCGAGGTATCGGTATCATCCTGCTCGGACTGCAGACTGCGGGAAGGGTTACTAGGGTCGCCGCCTATATAGTTGAAAGAGATCGCTGCACCACCTGCAACAGTGCCCCCGCCAGCAATACCGAAGGCAAAGTTAAGCAATGCTGATTTGTCATTGGCCTCGACGCTGATATCGTTGCCAGCTATGATTTTGCTGCCGCCCGAGACCTCGGCGCGCACGGAGTTGCGCAACCAGTTGAGCCCCACAGCACCAGCACCCGCTGCCGTGCCGCCACCGGCACCGGCGAAACTGATGTTGATCACACCCGCCGACATGTCGATGTCATCGGTATCGCGTGCTGCCAGCCCCGCATCGCCTTCTTCATCTTTTTCGGCGTCATCACTGTCTTCACTAGTGCCATAACTGGCCAAGTCGACATCGACACCGGCACTGGCGAGATCGAACTCACCCCGTTCATCGTCATCAGCCAGTCCAGCCTGAACAGTGATATCACCACTGGCACTGAGGTCAGCATTATCAACGCGCGAAAGGATGGCATTATCCAGTTGAGTGGTGCTGGCCGAAACACCGCCGGCCACAGTACCAGCACCTGCTGCCCCTAAGGCCACGACGACCACGCGGCTATTGTCTTCAGACTGAACGGTAATATCTTCGCCGCTATTAATCTGCGCGCCGCCTGTCACATCTGCCAATGTCTGACCCGCGATGGTGTTGACCGTAATGGCACCCGCCAAACCGACCGTGCTGGCTGCGGCCCCACCAAACGCCACCGACACCAACACGGTGTCTGAAGCAGAATCCACTAGCACATCGCCACCGGCATCAATAACCCCGCCATCTATGCGGGCGACTTGATTATTGGTTACGAAGTTCACCCCAACACTTCCAGCGATCGCCACTTCGCCAGCACCCGCAGCGGCGCCGGCAAGAGAAATCAGTTGGGTTCTATCATTGGCAATGACGCCAACATTCCCCCCAACATTTTCCAAGCGCGTATTAACGGTGTGTGCTTTTAATTCCTTATCGATCAGGTTTGCCGCCACACTGCCTGCACCCGCTACTTTTTCACTGGCACCAACGCCGATAGCAATCGCATTAATAAGACCAGTGCTTGTGGCGGACACACTTGTGTTTCCAGCCCCTTCCAAGCGACTGTTTTGCACTAAGGCTTCTGTATTGTGTCCCCGCTCGGAACTCCAGGGCTGACCGATTGAGTTAAGCGAAATACCTGCACCAAGGCCAACGCTCCCACCGGCGCCTAAGGCTCCAGAAAGCGCCCAAATACTTGCTTGGTCGTTGGCGGCTACCGACACATCTCCAGCGTCATCTGTTAATGCGAGGTAGGCATCATCAACGCGTGCTTCCGTCTCGTTGGCAACAATATTGACGCCGACAGTTCCCGCTAGACCAGCCCCTGAACTGCCATATGAGACGCCGGCAGAACCGACAAGTGACACCACTAAAGAATCACTATCTGCTGCCACCTGCAGTTCATCAACGCGTATGTCAGGGTCTTCGCCTTCACCCCAATCGCTGCCCAGTGAGTCGACCGTTGCCTTAATATCGTGCTCAATATAAGAAACTGTCGCTGCCCCACCTACGCCTGCCTGGCCACCCGCGGATACTGCGCCTGCCACCAGGATGCTGTTAGCAGCATCACGGGCATTGATGTTGAGCTCCCCGAGCGTTCCCTCATCAATCGTCAACAGTCGTGCATTGACGGAGCGTAGCGAAACAAGCGAACTTGCCGATCCAGAAACGCCAGTACCTTTCTGGCTGGTGGAAATCGCAATGGCTGCGGCTGAGACGACACTCCAACCAGACCGCTCGGCGTTGATTCCCAACCCTTTGGTATTGAACGCAGCCACGTTATCGACGATAGCCTCAGTTGCTCCCTCCTGAACGACAATAGCGGCGGCACCAGCAACGGCCACACTGGAGCTACTGCTTCCCTGCGAGAGCGCACCCCCACCGGCAAGCACTCCGAGATGGGTATCGTCATTGGCGGCCACTGACGTGGCACCTTCGACGTCAATCGCATCGAAACCACGGACGGTCGCTGAGGTGTTGTCGTTACCGATATGCACTATTACTGAGCCTGCAAGGCCGACACCACTTTTGCTCTGGCCTCCACCACCGCCGCTTTGGCCAAGCTTACCCTGTAGATCACCGGTAGCTTGGTCGCTATTCGCCTGGTTATTAGGCACCGCGCCGGAATCGCTGCCACCGCCTGATGCAGACTGGCTGGATTTCCCACCGGCACCGGCCCCTGCTATGGCAAGATCGACAACGACACCACCATTATTGGAGGTAACTTCCAGATCACCATCAATCGTGAGCGAGCCCAGCGACCCGTTTTGATCATCGCTTAGGAAACCAACAGTGGCATGTGTGTCACGTTCAAGCACCGTGATGCCCACCGAGGCCCCGATACCAACCGAACCTCCCTTGGCAATACCACCAACAAGGTTAATCAAGTAGCTATCGTCATTGGCATTTACACGCAGTGCAGGGTTATCGCTGTCGTCACCCACACTGCCATCGCCAATATGCATGGACACGTCATTACCAAGCGTGGCGTAAGTTTCGTTTTGAACAACGTTAGCCACCGCCGAAGCGTTAAAGCCGACTTTCTCGGCCTTGCCACCGGACGCACCGATCCCTAGAGCCAGGCTTCCGTTGTCGGCCGTGACGTCTAGACTGTTAGCGACGAGATCCACGCCGGATTCAATGTTTGCAGAAGAATGGCTACCCAGGACATTTGCTGTTAAGGCAGCACCAATAGCTGAACCATCTGATGTACTACCAAGCCCAGGTTCCTGAATGAGGGCATCTTTCCATTTTTTACTGAACTCACCGGCTCCGCCGATACCGGGAAGCTGAAGATTGCCGACAGCCGTAAAAAGATCATTCGCGCTTCGTGACGTGACAGAGACATCCTGCCCATCCAGAGGGTCGATCTCGTCAACATTTACGTCAGCATCATCACCCAGATTGACAGTGGCACCATCGCGAACTCGCGCATCACTGTCCTGATTCAACAGGAACACATTGGCCGCACCGGCAATCGCCAGTTTCTTTCCTGAAGCCGTCGCTTGTGTCCAACTGTCAAAGCTGCTGTTAAGCCCAAAATTGCTGGTGAGATAACCGGAAATGGTAGAGATCAGGTCTGGAATTTGCTGTTCAAGAGGGGTGCCAAGTTTTTCCCAGCGGCCTTTGTTATCAAAATCCTCATTGCTCAGCTCAATATTGGGGCTGTCATCTCCTGAGAACTTATAGACATTCCCCGCTTCACCGCCAGCACTATGATCCTTATCCACCAGGACGGTTTCACCGTCATCAAGCGAGGCTTTCCCATCGGCACTCAGGTGATCGACGTTTTCCTCGTCATCCTCAAAAAACTCCTTGATGGAAGAGTAGAGGTTGGCACCAAAAACACTACCAAGGTCAACTTCATTCAGGCTTTCGGCATTAACAGAAATCGCCTCGTCAGCGTTCATATCAACATTGCCCATAACGTCGGCATGGGCATGATTATCGAGATAGCCAACACTGACAGCCCCGGATACCGCTACCTTCGCGTCCTCATCGGGTTTATCGTCATCGTCGCTATCCTCAGCTTTATCCTTCGTGTCCCCGTTCGCTGAGGCACTGGTATCGCGTCCATTCAATAAAGAAGAGGTCGTTTTGCTGGAAACCGGGTTACTACTTTTGCTTTTGCCAGCCGAGTCGTCCTTAGCGGCAGACCCCGACGCATTGACGCTCGGGCGATGACTACTTACGGCATCAACCTGGATATCACCTTGCGCATCAATACTCGTGCGTGTGTTGCCATCCGAACCGAGACGGGCATCTGCATCATTGATATCAACAGATACCGCCACGGCAGCCGCCAGATCGACGGATTCACCGTTTTTACCACTGGAAAGCTTCTTCCCCAGCTGATCAATTTTTAGTTTTTCACTAAGCTGACCGGCCCATTCACCGATTTTGTCTTTGATGGGTGCGAAAGGCGCTTCCTTAACTTTGCTTACTGCTTTGTCCTTGCTCTTTTCCAACCCTTCGACCAGTCCCGACGGACCGATGGGAGCTGTGCCGGCTGTTGCGGAGACTCCGTTCGACGTCTTGGGTATATAGGAAAAATAAGAGCCTGAAATACTTTCCTTACGGGTCTCGGCATTGACGATAACGTCGCCATACGCATCGACATCACCCGCGAGTTGCGCTTCAGTGGTGCCGTTTTCGACGTTAATAGCCGCGGCGATACCAACTTTGCCTTTCTTGGATGCAGATTTAGCTGCGGTGTTATTTCGATCCACTGTCTGGGCATCAACCTCGACATCGCCCGCAGCCTGAAGGCTTGCACTATCTCTTACCATTGCACGCGATTCAGTAATTAACACGCTGACCGCAGCCGAACCGGCAAATCCACCTTTGCCGTCCGGAGCAGCAGAAACTGACTGGGTGCTATCCACACTGGAATGGATCGTAATATCACCTGGCGCACTACTTGGGTCATCCCAATCACCCGCTTCCAGTGTGCCGCTAATATCGATATTTGAGCGTGCAATCAAAGTGCTCACTGAGACACCAATAACAATGGCCTTGTCGGGGGAAACCTTGGCCGAGAGTTCGATCTCTCCGTCGATATCGATATCCCGTTCTGCGTCAAGCACAGCATCACTACCGATATTGATCGACGTATCGGCAATCAACGTGGAAATGCTGCCGAACAGCGAAAGCCCTTCCATAAAATCTAGTGTTGAATTGGCACCTCCATCAATGATGGCGTTGCCGGTATCTAACTTGTAAAGCGAGCGATCGGGATCGATCACCCGCGCGTCGATCGTAATGTCTCGAGCGGACAGCTCAGCTTCACCGATATCGACGGATAGATCGAAGTAGCCGACGTCAACAAAGCCATTCGCCGGTGTGCCATTAAGAAAGCCGGTAGGTTGGGCATGGAGGTCAATATCACCGTCGCCTGCGTTAATCACCGACCCTTCGCCAATCAGAATTTCACTTGCCTTGGCAGTAAAATCCCCACCGGCAGTCTCAATGTTGGAATCCAGCACTTGGACACCATAGGCATCAAGCGTGATACCGACATCGCTACCGTCCGTACCTAGTTCTGCACCATCCAAGGTTAGTGTGCCAGTGGCCTTCAGCGTTATGTCCTGGTCGAGGCCGGTTTCCGTGGCATCTAACGTCACGTCGTCTGACCACGCATAGATCAGATCAGCATCCTCTCCAACCGTATTGACGGCATCAAACGCAGACAGATCATTGACCTTCTCGTCGTTTGACGAGCTGTCCATTGAGGTCACTTGGCTCTGGTCATTGTTGACGGTGACATCGACCGCATCGGCAGACAGATCCGTGATATCGATATCAAAGTCCGTCGCGGCCACGTCTGAGCCTATCAACTCGCCTTTCGACGATATCCCCAGACGCAGCGACTCACCGCCGAAATTCTCTGCGTCAAGGGTTGCCCCGTCAGCAGTGTCGCTGAGCGACAAATCGGCGATGTTGATGCCACTGTAAGTGGTGACCGGATTGTCTTCATCGGGATCAGGGTTGAACGCCAGTTCACCGTCTCCTAACGTCATATCACCATCGTGGGCCACAATCAGGGTGTCGCTTCCCTTTCCACCACTAATATCGTGATTAGCGGCTCCACTAAGTTCAAAGTGATCGTCATCATCGGTGCCGGTCAAGGTATAAGTACCGCTACCCAGCATCTGCATATCGACGCCGCTCGCCTGAAGGGCATCACTTTGCCAAGTATCGTTGGCATCGTTTATCGACATGCCAAGCGCATCGGCCAGCGTTTTCACTGCCGAACCGGAAGGAAGATCAACGCTTAAATTTCCATCGCCGCTGGTAGTATCCTCTACAATCCAGCGTCCCTCGGCACGATCAATGCGCGATTCAATGCCCTCGATAGCGTCGAAAATGTCGACGAGGTCACCCAGTGTACGTGCACTGTCCAATGCAACCGTCGAGGTACCACCATCGCTTAAGGTGACATCCAGTGATAGCGCGCCCTGAAGCTCACTGCTGTCATCGTCGATAGTCTGTCCACTGTCCTCCGCCGAGAACACTGTTTCGAAATCTTCAGCCGACATCACATCGGCCAGTGCCGTCGAACTATCGGTCCCCGTATAACCACTGGCATCGACCTCGACATCGCGGTCACTACTTTCATCCACCAGAATGGCAAGGCTATCGATACCTTCGTAGTTTGAGATAGTGTCTTTGTCGCTAGTGTCAGTCAGCGTAAACGTCTCACCGTCAAGAGTGACGTCTGAGATGTCATCCGCCAAATCCAGCCGCAAGGCGTCTTCGCCGGTACCGCCAGTAATGGTGTTCTCACCGGCACCCGCGATTAGGGTATTATCTCCACCTATGGCATTGATTTCATTCTCGCCCTGGCCGCCGATCAGGGTGTCTTGGCCGCCTCCGCCTTCAAGATAGGCACTGTTTTCAAAGTCGCTGGCATCGAGCACGACATCGCCACCATCAGACTGCAGAACGGCATCACTAAAGTTGTCTCTGAGCGTATCGGTGCCAATGCGGCGCTTTTGACGATTGTCTTCTTTTACCTGGCGGAAAGAATCAGCTTGCGCGCCTGCTCCCGCTGCCGCCACCCCCAGTAGCGCCAAATCGGACTCTTCTTCAGCAAACTTGCCAACGAAACGCACGGTCCAGTCGACCGATTCATGATGGCCATTGTCATCTTCAGTAAAGGATCTTGAGACCTGGACGTTACCCTCACCGACACCATCTATGCTCTCAATGGCACGCTGCATTTCTAGCGCTTCAGCATTGGCGGTCAAGTCGATCTCGCTGACCTCTTCATCGAAATGAAACTCTACCGTTTCCTCAGCATCACCATCCCAGCTGAGGGTCTGCTCTTCGAGCTGATCGGTATATTTCAGCCTACCGTTGTCGAGGTCCGCCCAGCCATCAGTGATACCCATGACGGTATCGTCACCGTCGCCCCCGGTTAGATCGTTATCACCGGCATTGCCGAACAGAACGTCGTCGCCATCGTTACCTTCCAGTGAATCGTTACCGGCACCGCCATCAAGCAGGTCGTTGCCGCTGCCACCGAGCAATGTATCGTTACCACCACGGCCTTCCAGGCGTGCATCGCCAGAGAATTCCTGGGCATCCAGGGTGTTATTACCGTCGCCGCCAATCAGCGTGGCAAGTTCAATATCATCCTTAAATGTGTAAGCGGGATCATTGGCTTCACCTACTACCAGCCCCTCATCATCCAATGTCATATCCACATTGGCCTCGAGCTGAATCATGTCCCCTTCATCACCATCGCCATTCCCTTCGATGGTACCGCCGTGTCCATCACCCGCCGACAGAACGAAGAGATCATCCTTCTCGGAGCCGATGGCGTCCACGCCTTCACCACGAAGCTGGAAGGTCACACCACCCAGGCTGTACCCCGAAGCATCCAGCGTTTGATTACTACCAGTGCCACCGAGGATGATCTCGGTGGGGTGCGCGTCATACTCGATCGCATCATCGCCCACGTCTATCCGGGCTCCAGCGGAACTGTCCTCAGGATCCCGATCCTTCAGGGTGATATCGACGTTTTCACGATCGATCAAGTAAGAATCATCGGCGTCATCATGGCTTGTGAACTCGTCCTCTCCACCAACCGAAATCAATAGGTTGGAGCCTTTGCCACCGTCGATACGATTATCATTGTTGTTACCAACAAGAACATCATCGCCATCAGAACCGATCAGATCCCGGAAGCCACTTATGCTGCTAAAACCGCTGGCCTCACCGGCATCAAGATCAACCGTCGCGCCTTCGGTGTATTCCTCATAACTCAACGTGGAACTATCACTGCCGAACAGTTTATCGATACCTTCAAGCGTGACGTTGGCAATAGCGACATTTTCTTCGTCATTAGCCTGCCAAACATCAAGGCTGTTCTCGTCTATGTCGCTGTGCAGCCCTTGGCTATTCCCTGCAGATGCGTCGACGGCTTCTGTTTCACTGAAGGTAACATTGCCTTTATCGTTGGCATCGCCGTTGTGGCCTGTACCCTCTCCATCTATCGTCCACAGCGACCCAGACGTATCATCGCCAACTACTCTGTCCTGATAGTCTTCATCTTCACCCCCTATAAAATCGACAAACAGCCCCTCACTGTTCGTCGTATCCAGGGTGTCATTGCCATCACCCGCATCGAAGGTAATCAGAAGGTCGTTGGCATCTTCCAGTACAGAGTCGGCAAACGACAGTGTGTCGTCATCGTCACTGCCCTCAATCTGTATATCACCCTCGCTATCGTTTAGGTCCTTCAGGTCATCAAGCTTTTCTTCTCCCATGACCTGATCGCTACCGTCTTCACTCTCACCGTTGCGGTCGACAACCTGAACCATCTTCTCGTTGTCTTGCTCGACGACCCGCACTTCCATATCCGCGGCACTGCCTGCGGTAACGCTTATCGGGTCGGCGGAGAGCAACATGCGCGGCTCAAGCCCTTCGAAGAGAAACGCCGAGCGTTCTGCCATGGCGCGCACGGGCTGTCTATTACGACGAGACAGGCGTGCAATTAGCTTCGAGAGTGGCTTCCGGAGGGGGCGGAATGAGCGACTCATGGTTAACTCCTAATCAACAAGAAAGATGATTTCGATAAGCGAGGGTGTTATCGGAATCAATGCAATAACGTATCGGTACTCTGATCGCTTGAAGCGGCATTGCCGGTCTGCGCTGCCTCATCGGTCGAAGTGTCATCGTCAGTGGCAGGATCCGGTTTGGTTTGGGAATCAAGAGCGGCACCACCACGCGCCAACCGAGTCAGACGAGAGAAATTACGCATTGACTGCAAATGGATATACATCAACTCCAACTCGTCGTTGCCAACCAGTGTTTGCAACTGTTCTGCAGAGAGTTCTTTAAGCTTTTTGCGATTAATCGACTTGAAGCCAGTCAATGTGCGGCGGCCACCTTCCGGCAGGCGAACCTGCGCCTCTACTGACTCGAGAAGATCCAACTCGACCAGCCGGCGGCAGAAAGCACGCGTGCGTTGGAAATGCGCCTGATAGTCCTGCAGAAATGACAGTACTCTGGAGAGATACTGAGTCTGTTCGCCGTCCGCATCGAACAGGCGTTCGCCACGCCCTTCACTATTCAGCCCTTCGTAATCTTCATCGACACACAACGTAAAGGTCTTGCCTTCGGCAGATGAGGCGAACACAAAGGGGTAGCGACGGAAGAAAGCCGGTACATACTCACCTTGCCAACGGTTATCGTCGTCGACCATCAGGTTGACGTCCCGCTCAATGCCTAATACAGCAACAGGGAGCACCCCATCATCGGCATCGGTGAAAACAATCGGCAGATCACTGGCAGCCGCAGGAAACTCCGCGGCCATGAGGGGGACCGAATTGACCTCTTTTGCAAAAACGAAGTCTTTACCTGCTTTCAGATAGAGCTCGCCATGCTTGTCACGAGTGATAGGCTGAACATTGCGGTAAATAAGTAGTTGCGTCGCCATTGTTGTCTCCTAAAAAGTGTGGTGTCAGGCGGTTGGAATTGATCGTTTCCGGGCGTGTTGGGAATGGCCCGCAATACGATCGCTGCGTTGAACAGCATCAGATTTCTCGGGGTGATGACGTCTCGCGCCGTGGTAACAGGTCACAAACGGTTGGTCATTTTCATCGCGACCAAACGAAAGATTGCTGAGTACTTCGTTGCCATGGTTCGCCATCCAGGCAATCACGCTGTCACGAGACGTCGACTGCCAGTCTCGAGCGAGTGAAAACATCGTGCCGGCCACGGTGCCTAGGGGAAGCGACGCACGATGTAAATGCACATTGAGTGAGTTGCGGCCGGTTGGTTGGCCATCCTGAATCTCTTCGATTCGCACGGTCAGCGGCGGCCATGGTTCTTGTGCCAAGGCAAAGCTGACCTGTAATTGCTCGAGCAGATCGTGCAGTGGGGATATCGGTTCTAAGGAAAGCTCTATTTCAATTGCTTGGCGTGCTGCCTGCGCCGTTGTCAGCATCACGTAATCTGAACGCGCCACTGACTCGCCGACTCGCCACTTCCAGGCCCGGTACAACACGAACCGCTCTTTCTTTACCAGCGTCTCTGGGCGCTTTTCTTCCCAGTAAATTTTGCAGCGGTCGTCTTCAACACCCAGGTGCAGGTAATGCGGTAGTTGCCCTTCTTCAACGCTAGTCGTATTGAGCGGGACCAGGCATTCGTCGGCATCCTGGCGGGACATCCCCAGGTCAGCGAGCAGCATGGTGAGCTTCACAGTTAACATGCCAATAGATTCGAAATCGACAGGAACGCTAAACAGGCAGCGCTGGCTGGAAGAGCGCCCGGGCCTGAACTTCACCGACCGCTCACTCAGATGAGGCACACCGAGAACCTTCAGAAAATTCTGAATGGCTTCAGCAGCCTGGTTACCGGCTGCGTATTCGCCGGTATCAGCGTTGGCCCACGGCAAGAACATCTGCGTCCTCCCCCAGCATCTCATCAATTTGCGCAAGGTCATCGACGTTGATGACGCCAGCGGCATGCTTGAGGCTCAGAATACTCATCAGGTAGTCGTAGCGGGCGCTGGCCAATTCGCTGCGGGCATAAAATAAATCGCGTTCGGCATCCAGCAGATCAAGAACGGGCGTCGTGCCGGATTCCACACCAACTTCCCGGGACTCAACCACTCGCTCGCTGGCCTCCAGCGATTTCTTTAGCGAGCGCTCACGGGACATGGAAGTGAGGATCCCTTGATAACCGCTGCGCACCTCACGATTGAGTTCGCGCGTAACTCGCTCAAGCCGCGAGTCACTGGCATTGATTAGGGTTTCCCCTTCACGAACGGAAGAAGATGTGCTGCCGCCACTGTAGACGGGAACATTGAGGGTCACGGCGATATCTTGTGACTCGACTTCACTTCCACCACCAAACAGTGATCCTTCAGTGTCGTCACTTTCGTAATTAACATTGAGATCAAGGGTGGGCAAATGACCACCGCGGCGTTCTTTCAGCTCTTCGGATGCCACGTCAGTGCCTAGCAACGCTGCTTTTAGGCGAGGGCTACGCTCCTGGGACAGTTCCTCCCAGGCCTCGACGGAGTCTGGATCCGGCCGCTCAAGCTCCAACTCATTTGTCACGGGTTGCAAAGTATTGGGCGGATTTCCAGTAATCTCAGCCAGGCCTTCAAGCGCATCACGCAATTCGTTGGCCACTTCCATCTCGCGGGCATCAACTTGCTGATAGCGAGCTTCGGCATCAAGAAGCTCAACTTCACGAACCAAGCCGTCGTTGTATCGCGCACTGATATCGTCAAGGTTGGCCTGGACCTCATTCTTTTCTGACTGTAAATAAGTCAAGGTTTCGTAAAGTGAAAGCGCCGCAAAATAGCGCTCTGCCACCCTAAGGAACAGGTCTTGTCGTGCCACCTCAAGCTCGGATGCTGCTTGTTTGATTTCGGCCTTCGCCTTGTCGAACGCCGCCCAGCGCGAATAGTCGTAAATCGATTGCTCAATAGAGGCCCCGTAACTCGTACTCGGGTATGAGGTGCTGCCACTCTCGTATTCTTCGTTATCGGAACTCACAATATCCTGGCTGATCTCCGTTCGGGTCGCGGTTAGATTGACCTGTGGCAGGAGCGTAGAGCGCGCCTGGTAGTAGCGCTCATCAGTGGCATCCTTACCGTAGAACTCTTCCTGATAGCGAGGATCGTTCTCCTTTGCCATCTCATATACATCTAGCAAACCAGCACTCAACGCCGGTGTACTAGCTAACCCGAAGACAGCGCCCAGGCAAACTGGCAAAAGTCCGGTACTCCTGCGGTAGAGGTTTCTATCGAGCATTCGTTGTTGTCCCGGTTTTGTAGATTTTTGGCTAGCACGAAGAAATTTTTCTCATCAAGCATCTCCGCGTCTCGCCAGAAGAGAAATAACCACGCCAAGTACCTGACGTACTAGCTCATGACACCAGATGATCCAATTAACACAATGGATAGCAAAATTAACGTTCAGATACAAATAAGCCCAATCTAATTGCACTAGCACCCAATGGATACATATCTGGTACGTAAGGTCATTGTTTATAAGGCATCGCGTCATGCCATAAGATGACATGATGTAACACAAATCAGTTTTAGCAGCCGAGGGATTAACCTCCAACCACCAGATTGGAATTTGAGATACAGGGGCAACTGAGGAGGGAAAAAATAGACACAGAGGCAAATGCTCAACCCAAAGGATTGAACATTTTTAACGGCCCAGCTGTCGCAACCACCGGCTTAAGTAAGGCGATTCATCGCCATTTTCAAGTAAGGCACGCCGTTGAGCGGCGTGACGCACCTCGCCGGGGAGCAAATGAAAGGTTTTTTTAAAACGTCTGGAAAAATGTGCTTGGCTGGTGAATCCATATTGTTCAGCAAGCTCACCGATCGTTCGGTGCTCTTTAGTATCTTCTAAACATCGGCGGACACGCGCCATACGTCGATACTGAATGTACCGAACGACACCGCCCTCAGTACTGAACAGACGGTATAGATTGGCCCGAGACAAACCTGCTTTGAGGCAAAGCCAATCCGGCGTGAGTTGTGGAGAAGCCAAGCAGTTTTCAATGATCCGTTTCACTCGCTCTCTCGCCAACACATCCAGCTCAGAGCTGACCGCCTGCTGCGCTTCAACGTCATGGTAAGCGCAAGCCAAAATCATATTGCTGGTTATATCAGCGATATCGGATGCTTCGCGACATTCAATTGTCGGCAGACGCAGCATGAGTGATTCTAGGTAGTCAGCAAGAAACCTTCCCCGACCCGATGAGAGCACCATTCCGTGTGCCGCATCGAGAAAGGCAGGATGTCTGTCGAAATGTTCCCGCGGAAGCATTACATTTATGATGTCAGTATCATTGGAGCGTGTGTCTAACGGACGCGCAAGGTCGATGACGGATACACACCCTGGCAATACATGTGTCATTTCACCATCAAGCTTTCCTTTATAGCCCCCTGAACGATGCACCTGAACGAGGATATGATCTACCCGTTCAGAGGGATGAGCCTGATGGAAGCGTTGCGATCGGGTAAAAACATTACCCAGCATGATGTCATGCAATTGATACACGTCTACGCGTGAGCGGAAGGGTTTCATTCCGGTTTTATCCAGCGGTTCTACATCAAAAACCGGCGCAATATTTGTCCTCCAGGCATCGAATCGATCCTGAGGTTCAAAGTCATCGCTATCAAAGCATGTGGAAGGTATGCAGTTACTTGAAACCATGAAATGCTGCCTACGTTTCGACTTTAGTACTACATGAAATGAACAGAATCTGACCACTCGAAACTACATCGTCTCAGAATGATTGGGCAACTTCGCTTATTAAACGATCCATAAAATCCGTCACTGCGGTTTGAATATACGAGCACAATCCCCTGGCAATTGCTGAGTATGATGATTCGACCACTCGCCACTATTGAATGCTTCCCGCTGGCAAACAACCATTAAGGCCGCTTAATTAGACTAATCTAATTAAATGAAAATTAATTATTTGACCACTTTTAAAGAAAAACTGCACTTGCTGACCAACGCTTACCAAGTCGCTGTCAAACACTTGACTTCAACTCCAGAGCTGATTTGTACTACAAACTATACGTCACAAACCTCCATCACGCTGGCTCTAAAAGGTTACTGGTTACATGCCTTACCTGCTCGGCCTATAGCAAAAAGAGAGCGAATATGACCCGACCCCACCCCCTCCGCCTATCGACGGGGATCGCAGGTCTCGATCAGATACTTCATGGTGGCTTGATTGCTCAGCGGGCTTACCTTGTTAGAGGAGGCCCGGGATCAGGCAAGACCACACTGGGAATGCATTTCCTGCTCGACGATAGTGATTCAGATAGCCTGTTGGTGACCCTGGGGGAAGACGAGGAAAAATTACGCGACAATGCCAGACGAAGCGGCCTTTCTCTCGACAATGTGAAAATCCTCGATGTCTCGCCTGGACAAGCAAGCGAAGTGGGCAGCGATGTGTATAGCCTACTGGAAAGCTGGGACGTCGAAGGCAACACCATCCATGACAGCATTCTCGACCATGCCCGCCAATATAGACCAAAGCGGGTTTTGATCGACTCTCTCAGTCAGATGCGCTACTTGTCGGCCGACACTTTCCAGTTCCGCAAGCAGGTTTTATCGCTGTTGCGCACCCTGACGAACCAGGGAGCAACCGTCATGTTTACCTCGGAGGAAAGCACTGCCGAGGATGATAAGGCCCTACTATTCTTAGGCGATGGAGTGATCAGTCTGGAATCAACAGATTATGGTCGCTTGTGCAGGATTACCAAGTTTCGCGGTTCAGGGTTCGAGGATGGCACGCATTTTTATCAACTCGACTCGCAAGGCATGACCCTTTTCCCACGCTTGGTGCCGAACAAGTTTTTCCGTTCTCACTCGCATACCCAGATGAGTTCCGGCCTTCCAGCGCTTGATGCGCTCACTCATGGGGGGATCGAGCGTGGCACAGTCACCTTACTGTCCGGACCCACCGGGGTAGGCAAAACCACACTCGGGGCGCAGTTTATTGTCCAGGCTGCCGCAAAAGGCGAACGGGCGGTCATTTATAACTTCGACGAAAACGCATCGACGTTCTTCATGCGCTGCCAACAGATTGGATTACCCGCTGAAGAAATGGTCGATAAAGGAACCCTGAGTTTCGAGGCGATTGAACCCCTGCTCTATCACCCTGATCAGTTCTCTGCCAGCGTCAGGGAAGAGATCGAGAACCAAAATACCACCGTCGTGATGATCGACAGTCTATCCGGATACCAGCAGTCGATGTCTGGCGAGCATCTTCAGGCACGTGTCCACGCCCTATGCCGCTATCTGGTCAACATGGGAGTTACTGTGATACTGGTCAACGAGACCTTCACGATTACGGACACTCAAGCCCGCGTGACAGAATATGGTTTAAGCTACGTCGCCGATAACATCATCATGCTTCGCTACATTGAGCTGAATGGCGAGCTTCGCAAGACCATCGGCGTGCTCAAGAAGCGAGCCAGCAACTTTGAAAAAAACCTTCGCGAATTCGATATCACCCAGGAGGGAATTCAAGTGGGTGAGACGCTACACGGCATGCGCGGCCTCATGAATGGCGTTCCAGAAATGATCAACCTTAATCACGCCAGTGATAAATCGTGACAAGCTACAAATATCAACGTCATGAACAGCCTGTCATTGGCATCGCACTATCGAATCGGGCAAATGCCAACCTATTAAGGCGCATGCTGGGGCACGACGTCCTGATCCAAGAGGCATTATTCAACGACGCTGACCTGGACACGGACCTCATCGTTGCGGATACGGCCCTTCTGCAACATCACCACCAAAAAATACTCGAGCTGCGCAACCAAGCGGCCCCCACGATTCTACCGGTGCTGTTAGTCACCGACAGCCGCAGCCAGATCCCGCCCAGAATCATTGCTGAGTTAGGCATCAGTGTTGACGATATCCTGCGCATTCCCACCACTCAGGCGGAAATGAAGTCACGGATCAACAACTTGCTGCGCCTGCGCGATCTGTCGCGTCAGCAGGAACACAGTCGCAGACAGCTGATGAGCGTTGTCAGTGCGCTGCGCACGTTGAATGCCTGTGACAGCGTCGTGGTTCGCTCGAATAGCGAAGAAGAAATGCTCAGTTCACTGTGCCAGACCATCGTCGACGAAGAGAATTACGACCTCGCCTGGGTAGGCTTTGCCAGTGATCAGGACGACAAGCCGATACAAGTGCAGGCCTGTGCAGGCCCCGCTACGGCTTTCCTTACGCATCTTCAGCTCGGCTGGGGCCAGGACCTCAAGGGATCGGGCACCGTTGGGCAGTCTTTGCGGACAGGTAAGAAGCGCATCGTCAATCATATCGATAAAGAACCGTCTCTGGCTCATCTTAAAGAGCGTGCGCGTCTCCACGGGCTGGCATCAGCTATCACCCTGCCATTGATATTCGAGTCCGGCCCGCCTGGCTGCCTGACCATCTACTCAAGGACGCCTGAGCACTTTGGTGAAGAGGAGTGCCAACTGCTGGAGCGACTTGCCGATAATCTGGTGTTTGGCCTTAACGCTTTGCGCACTCTTCGTGAAAGCCAGCGTCAATCTGACAGAATTCAATATCTGGCCTCCACTGATGCCTTGACGGGGCTACCCAATCGACGCCATCTGATTCATTTCCTGAATGATAAGCTGGACGCTGCTGAGCACTCTGACACCTCCGGTGCGGTTTTATTCATTGATCTGGATCGCTTCAAGCTGATCAACGATGCCTTGGGGCATGAAGTCGGCGATCACGTCCTCATTGAAATCGGGCAACGCCTGCTAAACACCGTGCGCGATGCCGACCAGGTAATTCGGCAGGGAGGTGATGAATTTCTGGTGCTGATGAATCACGATCCAAGACAAGGCGGCGTGTCGACGCGAGAACAGATCATCACAAACGCCTGTACTCTGGCCAACCGCATTATTGCTCACTTGGCAGAACCGTTCATGGAAGGCGGTTTTACTCACCATATCGGGGCCAGTATTGGCATCAGCCTGTATCCCGACCATGGCCGTAACGCCACCATGCTGATCGAAAATGCTGACAAGGCCATGTTCGAAGCCAAGCGGCAAGGCGGTAACCGCTATCTTCTGTTTTCCGAGGATCTATCCGCCAGCCGTCAGCACCGGTTTGCCATGGAGTCACGCCTCCGGGACGCACTGGAAAACAAGGAATTCGAACTTCATTACCAACCCATTTTTGAACTCGACAGCTGTAAAATCGCCGCCGTCGAAGCCCTTATCCGCTGGCCACAGGCCAATGGCGACATCTTAATGCCTATGGCTTTTATGCCCATTGTCGAAGAAACGGGCATGATCAAGCCCCTGGGTGACTGGGTACTCGAAACCGCGGCTCAACAGCTAAGCGTCTGGCATGACAAGGGTTACATGCTAGAAATGGCCGTCAACGTGAGCCTCAATCAGCTGCATTCAGGCTGCATCGCCGAGCGTTTTGCGGCGTTGGTCAGACCGCATGTGCATCCTCGATGGATCCATCTTGAAGTCACCGAAAACACCCTGATGACCGACCCTGAAACCATCGAAACACTCTTGGAGAATCTTCACGGGCAAGGCTTCCAGCTTGCTATCGATGACTTCGGCACCGGTTATTCCTCTTTGAGCCGGTTGCAACACCTCTCCATTCAAACCTTGAAAATCGACCGCAGTTTCATCAGTGAGCTTGGCCAACCAGACAGCAAGGGAGCGGCACTGGTATCCATCATTCATGAGATGGCATCCAGCCTAAACCTGCATACCATCGCCGAGGGCATCGAAACCGACGAACAACGCCGGCTGCTTCTGGAAACGACGTCTAGGCATGGCTGGGGACAAGGGTTTTGGTTCAGTCGTGCGCTTCCTGCACATGAACTTGAGGCACGCCTCAAAGGTGAAAAGGCGTCACAGCCGGCTGGGCATGCTGACCGAGCCGTCCCAGGGCGTTGATAGCGTGCGTTGCCGATCTGCAATGATGCGCTTACTTTACTCGACATAACGATTTTAAAACGCGAGGCAATTACCATGCAGCAAGCAGAGAAAGAGTCGCAGACTGCCCAACGAAGCGTTGTCGTCCAGGAATTCACCAACAGCGTGCTTGATCCTCATGCACCTATGCTTGGGCCCGTCGAGAATGGCGGCACCATCATCTCAAACACAGCACCGGGTTGCTGGGGCCCAATGATCACGCCCAGCCTGCGAGGTGGGCATGAGGTAACCAAGCCGGTTTTTGTCGAGGGAGCCGAAGTCGGCGATGGTGTTGCCATCCGTATCCGCGACATTACCGTGACCTCAATTGCCACTGCGTCCGGGCACGACAGCTCTCCCGAAGGGTTTTGCCTTGGCGACCCCTATGTCGCGGCGCGCTGCCCCGTGTGTGACACCATAGGACCCAAGACGCACATCGAAGGCGTTGGCCAAGACGCTGTGAAGTGCGATGTGTGCAACAACTCAGTGAAGCCATTTGAGATTGTACACGGCTATACCGTCACGTTTGACGACACCCGCACGGTGGGCCTGACGGTGCCTGGCAACGTAGCCGAGCATTTCGCGTCAAAGGCCGACCACTACTCGGCGCTCCCCGATCAAAGCCGGCAGCATTCCATCCTGAACTATGCCCCTTCGGATATGCCAGGAACGCTCATACGCACCAGGCCCTTCATGGGCCAACTGGGCACATGTCCATCAATGCCCATGCCCGACAGCCACAATGCCGGCGATTTTGGCGCATTTTTAGTGGGTGCCCCCCACGAATACAGCCTCACGCCCGAGCAACTGGCCGAACACAAGACCGACGGGCATATGGATATCGACGCGGTGCGTGCGGGCTCGATTCTGGTTGCACCGGTCAAAGTTCGCGGTGCCGGCGTTTACATGGGTGACATGCATGCCGGCCAAGGCGATGGTGAAATCGCAGGGCACACCATGGACGTCTCAGGGAGCGTTACGCTCCAGGTCGAAGTCGTCAAGCATTACCCGATTGACGGCCCGATACTGTTCCCACTGTTGGAAGACCTACCGCCATTGGCAAAACCATTTAGCGCGGCAGAAAAGGCCAAAGGCCAGCGACTGGCAGAGAAATGGGGCATAACCGACACCGAACCGCTAGCCCCGATATCAGTGGTAGGCACCGCGGCAAACCTCAACGACGCTATCGAGAACGGCCTTGAGCGCGCGGCGAAATTGCTTGATGTAAGCGTGGCGGAAATTCGCAACCGCGCGACGGTCAATGGTGCCATTGAGATTGGGCGCGCTCCCGGGGTAATCCAGGTCACCTTCCTCGCACCGCTAGCGAGGCTGGATGCCGTGTGCCTGGGGGATTATGCCCGCGAGCAATACGACCTCTGAGTATGCCAACGCGGAGCGCCGCTAGTACATAACGCACATTTACGCCCCATTCCTGCAATGGGGCGTTTTTATGGGGTGTATTCAGGCCAATGTCTACCATAACGGCTCTTCCCCGCAAGGCGAGCGATACAGAAATGAGCAGGACAATCAGGGATCGACTGCATCCATACACCCTTAAAAGCGTTATCTGGAATCACTATTGATCAAATAGAATATCGGTACTGATATTTCACTAGGGCTGGACTGCCTTGATACAGACGCGATACATTCAGGCTACATAGTTAAGAGTCTTAAGCATGTTAGTTTTCATACCACGGATAATCATTACAGTTGCCTTTACTGCCTCCGCGTTCTTAATGTCTGCTAAGGCAGCCGACGTGACGCCAAGCACACTATCACCATCAACAGATGAAACACCGGTTTTTACACTGCACAGCGATAATAAACGCTGGTCAGTAAGCCGTGAAGAGATTGAACAATCATCTCTGCATGAGGTATCTCTGCAACATTTTGAAGGACCACAAGGTGATTTTGCGGGCGTCTGGCTTGATGACTTTCTTAAAGCCGAGGGCATCGATGATGCAGCAACGTTACGTTTCGTGGCTCATGACGATTACACGACCTTCATAACGCCTGACGACCGCGAAGCCAAACGCTATATGCTCGCCACAAGGCTGGATGGCGATTCGCTGAACCGCGACGAGTTTGGCCCAACGATGTTGATCATTCCTGCTGATGCTGATGCGGTTGAAACGGGCACTGTGAGCATGACCACATGGGTATGGTCCATTAAAGACATCTACGTGCAATAATGAAACTGCGCTTTAATCGGCCACTGGGCTGGCAACTAGGCCTTGGATTCACCCTGCTCGCGGGGATTTGCGCGATCGCCGCAGGGATTTACCTGTACCAGATCCGTCAGCATCTTGGCTCGAACTACACTTCACTCGTTGCAGACGTCATACGCCCCCAGCTGCATACCGTTCTATTGCGTTCTACTTTAAATGAATTCCAGGAGGATCCATCGGACAGTGAGTTGATAGAGCGCTTCGATAATCTCCTTTGGCGCATCCCACAACATATTGAAAGCGTGGGCTTTGGACTCAGAAAAAACCAGTTCTCACCACCCGAATATGAGGTATCTTTACATCGCTTGCAGCGCGTAAGTGAGAAACTTCCCGACCTACGTCAGGCCCTGGGCGAGGTTGCGGATGGAGCACCTCCTGATGACTTGATTCAACAAGGCTTCGCCATTGAAAACGAATTAGCTCAGGCCTATAGCAGGCTAAGTGAACTCTTACATTCTGAAGCCGCCAAGCAGCGCGTGGTGATGGATCGTTTGGCGATCGGCATCGCCATCCTGATACTCGTTATCCTGCTTTTGTCTGGCGGCCTGATGATTGCCTTAATCCGCCTGCATCATCAGCACAAGAGAGTGCTCAAACTCAGCCTGATGGATGAGCTCACCGGACTCGGCAACCGGCGTTATATGCTCAATTTCACCGAACACTTATTTGAACAAAGCCAACGCAGCGGGCAGCCGTTGAGCATGGCTCTGCTCGACCTCGACCATTTCAAGCGCGTGAATGACAATTTTGGCCACCCCGCAGGCGACCAAGTGCTTCGTGCCTTTGCCCATGCGCTTCTCGACGAAGTCCGAAAGGCAGATGTGGTTGCGCGCATTGGAGGTGAAGAGTTCTGTGTCTTGATGCCTAAAACCGATACCGCAGGTGCACAGGCATTGCTTGAACGGATAAGAACGAGAGTAGAAGGACTATCACCGCAAGCCCTTGGCGTGCCGACCGCAGTGACGGTAAGCCTGGGGCTGGCCACTGCCAGCCATCAGGATGCATCATTTGATCAGCTTTACGCGCGTGCTGATCAGGCCCTTTACGAGGCCAAGACGAATGGGCGTAACTGCGTTGTCATAGACTGATCTCAAGATCCAGAGGAAGCGACACAACAGCCTTTAGTGGCATAGGACTGGCGAAAAGGAAGCCTTGCAGCAGAGCGCGATGTTCAATGCCTTCGGCGACTACGATCAACCCTGGATGATGTGCCATGTTGCACAATTGCTGCCTTTCGGGTGTAGGTAGCAGTCGACCCTTAGGATTGATTGGCGTCCCTGGCAGGAGTCGAACCTGCGACCTGCCGCTTAGGAGGCGGCTGCTCTATCCTACTGAGCTACAGGGACATATGAGGAGCGGCAGTATAACCGTTGGGGCCGCACAGGCCAAGGCAGTGCCGCTATATCCAGCCGAGCAGTCGCAGGGCAAAAATACCGATGGTCACCGTGACACTGGCCATGAGCGTAGTGATGGCAATGATGTTAGCGGCCAAGGCGACGTTACCGCCAATCGCCTTGACCATCACAAAGCTGGCCGCCGCCGTAGGACTGGCAAAGAACAAAAACAGCAGGCCCAGCTCGCGGCCGGAAAAGCCGACGAGCCAGGCGGCCCCCGTCGACAGCACCGGCAGAACCACCATCTTCATCACGCTGGCACTCAATGCCACCTGCTGGCTATCGCGCAGGGTGCGCACCGATAGCGTCGCACCAATGCAAATCAGCGCCAACGGCAGCGTGAGAGAAGCAAAATAATCACCCGACGTCATCAACCACCGGGGCAGCGAGATCGACCAGGCGGTGAACGGCAATGCCAACAACACGCTGATGATCAGCGGGTTCGTCGCGATCTTCCACATCAGGCTGCGCCAGTCGGTGGCCTGGCCAGGTTGATACATGGCCAAGACCACCACCGAGAGAACGTTGTACGCCACAATCACCACGCCCAGTAAGAGACTGCCGGCCGAAAGGCCGTAATCGCCATACATCCCCGCCGCCAACGCCAGCCCCACTACACCGCAATTGCCACGAAACGCCCCCTGCACATAGACGCCCCGCTCTTGACGAGGAACGCGGCGAATCGCCCAGCCCCAGCTCAAGAAACATTGACAGAGGGTCGCTAATGCGAAAAACACCAGAAGCGGCACGTCCAACGCCACGCTCAGGTCGGCTTTGACCAGGCTCAGGAAAATCAGCGTGGGCAAGGTGGCCTTGAAGACCAAGGCAGACGCGGTAGCCACGAATGCCCTGTCGATCCAGCCAATCCGCTTCAAAGCCAAGCCCGCAAAGACCATGGCAAAGACAGGCAGAGTGACGTCAAGGGTACGGGCGAACAGCTCAAATAGACTCACGGTCAACGGACTCTTTTCATGGGTGGACGTCGTTAAAGCAGCGCTTACTTATATTCTACCGTTGACAGAGTTTTGTCGACCGGCTAGACACCGATGACAGCATAATAGAGAGTGTTCCAAAACGCGCATATAACAGAAAGGTTGCCCATGGTATCGCCAGCCGGAAACCAACACGAAGCGCAGCGCTTATTTACCTTGAAGCGCTATACCCTTGGCGATCAGACGGCCGACCCAGCGCTTGATCGCATCACGCGTTTGGCCGCCTCGCTTTGCCAAGCGCCTATCGGGCTCATCACTCTTGTGGACGACACGCACGTGTGGTGTAAAAGCCGCTATGGGAACGCTGCGGATGCCATTCCGCGCGACGATTCCTTTTGCACGCACACCATTGCTTCCGCAGACCTGCTGGAGGTGCCCGACACGCAACAGGACCCTCGCTTCAAGCATTTACCGCTGGTTGTAAAGCCGCCTGCCATTCGGTTCTATGCGGGGGTACCGTTAATCGCCGATAACGGGCAGGCGATTGGCTCTCTTTGCATCATGGACACCCGCCCACGCCACTTGACCGAGCTGCAACGCGAACTATTGAGCCAACTCGCTCAGAACATCATATTACAGCTCGCGAATCATCTGGTGTCCCGTGCGCAGCATGCCACCAACAAGGCGGGGATCGGCATTTGGGAAATGGATATCCCCAGCCGTGTCACGCATTGGAATGACGTGATCAACCAGCTGTACGGCATTGGCGAGAACGACGACATTGATAGGTTCAGCCGCTTGAATGTTTACGTGGACACCGATAAAGCGCGTCTCCAGCAGGCCCTGGATGCAGCCGTCGAACACCAACGGGCGTTTAACGATACTTTCCAGCTAATCACACCGCAGGGCCTTCAGCGCTGGGTACGCATGACCGGCACCCCCGTGATGGCAAAGGGGCACGTTGTCCAGCTCATCGGCACCATGATCGATGTCACTCCCCGTAAGCGCATCGAAACCCAGCTCTTAAAACAGCAGGCCCTGGAGCGCGCCATTATGCGTGCTCAAGCAAGCTTTATTGATGAGCAGGAAAACACCTCTGCGCTGAATTATCTGCTGGACGATCTGTTGAGACTCACCGATAGCGAATACGGCTTTATCGGTGAAGTGCTCGTAGACCAACAGCAGGCGCCTTATTTGGTCGCCCATGCGATTACCGATATCGCCTGGGATGAGGCTTCACGCGACTTCTATGCCCGAAATGCACCCAACGGCATGATATTCAGCAATCTCGACACGCTGTTTGGCCATGTCATGCGTCATGAAGAAGTCGTCATTGCCAACCAGCCAGGCAAGGACCCGCGCCGGGGTGGACTGCCCCCCGGCCACCCCCAGCTCAACGCCTTTCTGGGAGTGCCGATCCATGTACACGGCCACTGCATTGCCATGATCGGCCTGGCAAATCGCCCAGGCGGTTATGATAGCGCGCTGGTCGATTTTCTGGCGCCGCTGCTTGGCAGCATCGGACAGCTGGTAAATAGCCTGCGTATCAGCCGGCAGCAACGTAGCGATCAAACCGCTATCGCCCGTCTTTCCATGGTGGCCAAAAAGACCAGCAACGGCGTGGTTATTACCGATGCCAAGGGCAGAATCGAGTGGGTCAATGAAGGATTTACGCGCTTAAGTGGCTACACGCTGGCTGATGCCCAAGGCAAAACGCCAGGTGCGCTGCTACAAGGGGCGCAGACGGATCCCGTTACTCTCAGCCGCATCTCAAGCGCCCTTGCCCAGAAGCAGGGTTTTGAAGAGGAGGTGCTCAACTACCGCAAGGATGGTTCGCGCTATTGGGTGCATATCAGTTGCAATCCCTTACCCCAAAGTGAGAACGGCAGTGAAGGCTTTATTGCCATTCAATCAGACATCAGTGAAAGCAAGGCTCACGAGGAAGCCCTCTACAAAGCCGCCAATATTGATGAGCTCACCGGCTTGGCCAACCAGCGCCTGGTCAAAGAGAAGCTGGCCAGTTACTGCCTTAACGCAACGAACGAGCAGCCCATCGACATACACATCTTGAATCTGGATGATTTCAGGCGGCTTAATGAACTGCTCGGCTACCAAGCAGGCAACAATCTATTGGTTGGCGTGGCCAGACGCCTCGCGCAGCTGACCACCAATGAGGGATTCAGCGGCCGCCTAAGCGGTGATGAGTTCGCCGTCATCACCCGCTCGTCCATCACCGCCTCAAGCCTCCAGCGCTGCATCAACGAAACGCTTTACCTGGCAGGGCAGCCTATCAAGCTCAGCACCTGCGTGGGGACGACACGCTACCCCCACGACAACTCAGACCCAGACACCCTTATCCGGCATGCCTATCAAGCGTTGTACCAGGCTAAAACGTCTGGACCCTCCCAGCATGCCGCCTACAACCCGGACGAAGAGCAATCAACGCGCCACAGGCAAAAGCAGCGTCATGCTATCCATACCGGATTGGCGAAAGGCGAATTCCAACTTTTCTATCAGCCCCAGGTCAATCTTCAGTCCCGGTGCGTGATTGGTGTGGAGGCGCTTATCCGCTGGCAGCATCCAATAGAGGGTTTGCTCTCGCCAGCGGCATTTCTGCCGTTAGTCGAAGGCACCGATCTCGAATACGACATCGGCGAATGGGTGATAGAGGCGGCCCTCAAACAGCAGACCCTTTGGCAGCAACAAGCGATTCACATGCCCATCAGCGTGAACATCAGCCCAAGGCACCTATTACACCCTGGTTTCCTGCCCCAGCTACAGGCATTGCTTGCCGCCTACCCGCATATCGAGCCGCGTCAGTTAGCGCTGGAGATATTGGAGTCGGCAACGCTTGACGACATGCAGGCGGCACTCGCAGTTCTCTCCGCCTGTCAGTCATTGGGGATTGACGTTGCCCTGGACGACTTTGGCACGGGCTACTCGTCGCTGGCGTATTTTCGCCGACTGCCCGTGCAACTGATCAAGGTCGATCGCGATTTTGTTCGCGACATGCTGAGCAGCCAGGATGACCGGGCCATTGTGGAAAGCATTATCTTTCTGGCCAAGAAATTCTCGCGACCGGTGCTTGCCGAAGGGGTCGAAACCATGGCGCATGCCAGTGCCTTGCTAGCCCTGGGTTGCTACCTTGCACAAGGATATGGAATAGCCCGCCCCATGCCCGCTCTGGAAATACCGCAATGGCTAAAGGACTGGCACACAACGCTACCGCAGGATCAGTCCACATAGGGCAGTGAATCAGCAACCTGCTCATCGTGTAATTTGATGACGACACCATCGCGGCCTTTATCCTTTGCCGCGTAGCTGCCTGCATCCGCTCGTGCCACCGCATCATCAGTACCACTGTCATCTTCATGAAAGGTCGTGATGCCAATACTCAGCGTGACACTGTACTCTTTGCCTTCATGGACCACCGAAATTTCACCGACGGAATTGCGCAGCGCTTCGGCAATTTTACGTGCCTGACTTAACGTACAGCTGGGCAGCAGTACGCCAAACTCATCGCCGCCCTGACGGGCCACATGATCACTTCGCCGCACTTCCCATGCCACCACCTGGGCAATACGACGGAGCATTTCGTCACCCAGCGCGTGTCCGCCTTCGTCGTTGATCGGCTTAAAATGATCGAGATCGAAGAGCAACAATGCCGAGGGCGTGCTGGTCTTCTGAAAGTCGGCGAATGCCTCGTCCAGTCGCCGCTCAAAGCCTCGTCGATTTAACAACCCAGTCAAGGGGTCGTGTTCGGCCTCCCAACGCTGGATGGCTTCCAGTTCGCGACGCTCGGTGATGTCTTTGACCACCCCGACCAGCCCCAACGAATGGCCGCCCTGGGACAGCATGACCACGCGGGCATGGATATCCAGCCACAGGGTTTCCCCGTCAGTGCGCTCGAACCGCAGCTGACGCACAAAATCAGTGCCGGTTTTCAGGCTGTGCTTCCACATATCCATGGCGCCGTCGAGATCGCCGGAATGGATCTGGCGCAGCCAGGCGTCCATCGGCACATCGGCCTGAATATCCAACATCCCCAGCAGCGAGGGGTTCATATAGGTAATCTCGCCGTCGAAGTTAGCAACGAACATGCCTTGAGGGGTCGCATTGAGCACCGAGTCCAGAAACGCCTCGCGCTCCTGGAGGTTGGCCATCAACACTTGCCGCTCATCTTCGACGCGATTGAAGGTCCCCGCCACGTGCTGCAGCTCTTGCATTTTGGTGCCAAGCTTCACGCGGTCACGCTCCCCGCGACCCACCTCCCCAATCTGCCTGGCAAGATGTTTCAGCGGCGATAACATACGGCGCAGCAGCCACCACAATAGAGGCAACATCAGCAGGGTCAGCGCGAACCCCAACCACCAAAGCCGCTGCAAAAAGCCGCTTAACGGCTGCTGGGCCTGCTCGTTGGGCAAGTACAGACCTACGATCCAGTTAGCCGGCCATACCTGGCCGTAAGATTGAAACGACATCTCACCGTCGAGCAGTGGTGCTACTGCCTGACCTTCCCAGCCATCCAATGCCAATCCCAGCCAGGGATTGAACGCTTCATCAGGCACTTCGCTCATGATCAGGTCACGATTGGGATGGTAAAGAATTTTGCCTGAGGCGGTGGCGACACCGGCATAGCCGTCTTCGCCCAGACGTACACGCGCCAGGCGGTCAAACAGACCACCGGAATAAAGGCTGACGACGCCACCGACGAAGCCGGCAAAGTCGCCGTTTTCATTGATGCGGGGGACGCTTATCAGCACCATGGGAATACCGCTGGCGCGGCCGACAAAGGGCTCACTGACGTAAGGCCTTTGTGAGCCGCGCAGTATGCGGAAGTATTCGAGCTCGGATGTATCGAGTCCTTCGCGCCCTTCCACTTCTGGCCAGTCGGCAATAATTTGACCGCTGGCATCTGCAACCACCACGCCTTCAAACCAGGCCATCAAGGCGGCATTGCTCTGCAGGGTGGAACGTATCGCGTCGCTTCCAGCGCCCGGCTCCAACTGGTCATTTAAACGAGCCAATGCCTCAAAGCGGGTATCGACTTGCTCGGTCACCTCATCTGCCAGCAAGGTGGACTCATAGCGCAGATGCGCCATGTTAGTCGCCTTGACCATGGCATTACCCAACTGCCACGCCATCCCCAGCACCAGTATCACAACCAATAGCCAGGTAACCGCCAGCCCCATGAGCAGGCGGTTCTGGAGTGAACCGAAGCAGGTTATACGTTTTAAAAGGCGAGCCAAACCAAACCGCCCCGCTTGATGTGCGTCATATCCAATCGTTCCGACTTCAGTGACCTTGATGGTGGTTACGCTATAGTAACGTTGTATGAGTGCTTACTACAAAAGAATTAAAGGCGAATGGCCATGCGGACTCGCCATAACTTACCAGATCAGCCACAAAAAAAGCCGGCCCATCAGGGCCGGCTCTATCGTCTTAACGACGTCTCTAGCTAATCAACTCGCTAGACAAGGCGTCTTAGAAGTCGTAGCGAACACCAACGGTGTACTGAACTTCGTCGTCGAGGTTACGGAAGTTCTCAGTCAGCGAATCATCAGCGCTGGTAGAGTTGTCTTCCTGGTACGCTTCGGCGAAGACGTACATCGGCTCGCTGAAGCGGTAGTTGGCGCCCAACACAAAGCGGTTCTGGTCGTCAACGCGGCTATCAATCATTTCGACGTGGTAGTAGTCACCGTAGATTTCACCCATGCCGTAGTCATAGGTGGCACCGATGCCGACCAAGTTATCGATTTCGAAAGACGGATCAGTGGGATCACCATCGGAATCAGTTTGGATTTCATCTTGCGAAGCGGTAATGTCACCAGCTTCCTGGTAGCTGATACGTGCACTGAAGTTATCGGTGAAACCGTATTGGGCGACTACACCCCACAGGTCTTCAGAGAAATCTTTAGCACCTTCACCGTCGTAGCTAGCGGTGTCGTTTTCACCAACCTGCTTGGCTTGGTTGTAAGCAGCACCCAGATAGAGGTCTTCCCACTCGTAGCTAACACCAGCGTGCCAGGAAGTGGTAGAGCCAGTATCGTCTGCACCACTAGTGTCGTCGGTATTGCCAGACAAGTGCTTGGCAGCAACCTTAGCCTGGAAGCCTTCCATCATCGGCGAAGAATACTGAATAGAATCGCCGTGAGCTGCTACGTTACCAAAGTCGATGTTGGTAGCGCCATTGGCTTCCGGCACATCCTGAATAACGGTAACGTTCTGGTACATAATGGAGTCGAAGTTACCGACCTGTACCGCACCCCAAGAATCGCTCTTCACACCAACGTAAGTGTTACGGATGGTATCAAAGCCACCGAAATCAACTCCATCTACATCACCAGCATCATTAGTAGAGGTGCTGTTTCCGTTCCGCGCATCAGCCTTGCCGCGGAATTCCATGCGGGCAAAGGTGCTCAAGTCGCGAGTAACTTCGTGGTTGGCGATAAAGCCAAAACGCGAACCCAAGTCAACGAATTCAGACCCGTCGGTCTTTGTACCCTCTTCACCTTCCGGGCCACCAGTTTGTACAGCGTAAGCCAGACGACCGTAGAGGTCGAGGCTGGTGCCGTCTTGGTCATATACGGTCGCGGCTTGGGCGCCAGAAGCGGCCATGGTGCCAGCGATAGCAGTCGCTAAAAGTGTTTTTTTCATGATGTAGGTTCCTTAACTAGCTTACTGTTTCGATCGTTTCTGTTCGACCTGCGGTCGACAGTCGGCTTGCTGGGTATGCTCTTTTTTCATTTGCCGGATGCTTGGCACTCGGCTCAATGCGGCATTTCCTCAACAAAGCCTTGTTATAGTCCAATGCTCGCAAGGCAAACTCTATACTGGGATTCCAAGGAACGCAATAGAAAAAAACACTGTTTTTTTATTATTTGCGTTTTTTCCTGGAACGAAGCCAATTTCAGCTGGTCTCAGCGCCCCTGAAATTTCTGCTTCAAGCCCAACAACTTATCTTCCATGCTAAGTTGTTTGTGAGCAATGTCACGCTCAGGCGGTGTTTTTTCAGCTTTTTTTGCCGTTTGTGTCGTAGATTTTTTATTGGGCTTGGCTGTCTTGGCGCGAGGCTCCGCGTCTTTAGGTATTTTATTCTCTTCTTTGGGCAACGCGGCCGCCTGCTTGGCGCGCTTTTCAGCGGCGTGGCGTGCGGCTTCGGCGTCTACCACCCCGGCCTCATTACCCTCCAGATCTATGCGTTTGGCACCTTCGCGGACTGATTTTATATAGCGCGGCAAATTGACATAGTTTGCCAAAGCCCGGCGAATGAGCTTGCCCGACCAGGGTTCGCAGGCGGCAAGATCATGGTGAATGCCCACCTTCAGCGGCTGGGTGTGCCCCTTGAAGAACGCCTTGGGATAGCGCTGGTACCATTGCGCCAGCAGCGCATGGGGCGAAGGCGGCTCGTCTTTTTCCACGGGTACCAGGGGCAAAGCATCGCCATCGCTCGCCTGGGCATCTTCACTTTTATCGGTTGACGAAGACGTCGCTGGCGCGGGCCTATCCGCATTGTCATGGGTGGCCGGCTCGCTCGCTTCCGATGACGCCCCCTCCTGAATCTGAGCAAGCAACCGCTTTAGCTCAGCGTTTTCTTCCCGCAGCTTGATTAGCTCGGTTTGGGCGAGCTCCCATCGCCGCTCCAGATCGTCTAATAGCTGCCTGGGGCTTGCTGAATCAGGGCTTACCGTCATCCAAGGCTCTCCTTCCCTTCGCAGGCCTAGGCCACGATGCGCTCGTAGGTAACAAACGCATAATCAGGCTGCTGTTCATTTGGCTGCCCGGCAATGCGCTGGGTTTCACGCCACTCGTTTAAGTCTATGGGTGGGAAGTACGCATCACCTTGCACCTCCATGTCAACTTCTGTGACATAAAGCCGCGTGGCATAGGGCATGGCCTGGCGATAGATCTCGCCGCCCCCCATCACCATGATTTCTTCGGCCGCCTCAATTGTTGCCTGTTGATCGGCAAGCGCCAGCGCGGAAGGCAGGTCATGACAAACGCGAACACCTTCGTGGGCAAAATCCTGCTGCCGCGTCACCACGATATTCAAGCGATTAGGCAATGGCTTGCCGATCGAGGCGAAGGTTTTGCGCCCCATTACCAGCGGCTTGGCCTGGGTCATTCGCTTGAAGAACTTGAGGTCCTCCGGCAGATACCAGGGCAACTGGCCGTCTACGCCAATGACGCGGTTGTTGGCCATCGCCACCATCATGGCCACGGGCACGAGGGGATCGACGTGCGTATCCAACTGAGAAGAGGCCTGACTCATACCGCCACCTCGGCTTTGATATGCGGCTGGGGATGATAGTCGACGATCTCGATGTCATCGAACCGGAAATCGAAGAGGTTGGTCACCTGGGGGGTCAGGTGCAGCGTGGGCGGCGCAGTGGGCGTGCGGCCGAGCTGCTCCCGTGCCTGGTCCAGATGGTTACTATAGAGATGGGCATCGCCCAGCGTATGCACGAATTCACCGGGCTCAAGCCCGGTCACCTGAGCCACCATGCTGAGTAGCAACGCGTAGCTGGCAATATTGAAGGGCACCCCCAGGAAAATATCGGCGCTGCGCTGGTAAAGCTGGCAGGAAAGCCGCCCGCTCGCCACATAGAACTGAAACAGGCAGTGGCACGGGGGCAGCTGCATTTCATCGACCAGGGCCGGGTTCCATGCCGAGACGATCAACCGCCGCGACTGAGGCGAGGTACGGATCTGCTCCAGTACATTGGCAATCTGGTCGACGCTGCCGCCTCTGGGGTCGGGCCAACTGCGCCACTGATACCCGTATACCGGTCCCAGGTCGCCGTTTTCGTCCGCCCATTCGTCCCAGATACGTACGCCGTTGTCTTTCAGGTAGGCAATGTTGGTGTCGCCTTTCAAGAACCACAGCAGCTCGTGAATGATGGAGCGCAGATGCAGCTTTTTGGTCGTCAGCAGCGGAAATCCGCGCGACAGATCAAAGCGCATCTGGTGGCCGAACACCGAGCGGGTACCCACCCCGGTGCGGTCGTGGCGATCGGTCCCCCGGTCCAGCACGGTTTGCATCAGGTCGAGGTAGGGCTGTTCAAGTGCCTCTTTCATCGGCGTCGTTGCAGTCACGTTAATCCCAGCTTGAGACATCAATTAACCTCTATTCTATACGTGTGGCCCCTCAGCGAACAGGGAATGCCGCTACTCTTCCCTCTTCCCTCTTCCCTCTTCCCTCTTCCCTCTTCCCTCTTCCCTCTTCCCTCTTCCCTCTTCCCTCTTAACCCTTATCTCTTACCGCATCTACCGGCTGTTGGCGCGACCAGGCGATCATTGCGGCCCCCAGGGCGATCATGGGTAGCGTCAGCACCATCCCCATGGTCACCCAGCCAAAGGCGACAAAGCCGATGTGGGCGTCGGGCAGACGGAAAAATTCGACCAGGAAGCGGAAAACGCCGTAACACAGCAGGAACAAGCCTGACATGAAGCCGCGAGCCTTTGGCTTGGCCGATGCCCACCACAAAATACAGAACAGCACGAGGCCTTCAAGCAGGGCTTCGTAAATCGCGGACGGGTGACGTGGCTCTGGCCCCATACCGGGAAACGGCATGCCCCAGGGAAGTGAGGTAACGCGTCCGGGCAGTTCGTGGTTGATAAAATTACCGATCCGCCCAGCGCCCAGGCCAATAGGCGCCAGAGGAGCAATGAAGTCGGTCAGGGTGAATAACGCCAACTGCTTGCGCCGGGCAAATAGCCAGGCAGCGAGAAACACGCCAATCAGTCCGCCATGGAAGCTCATGCCGCCGTCCCAGACCTTGAACACCCACAGCGGGTCGGCCGCCCACTGCTCTAACCCATAAAACAGCGCATAGCCCAGGCGGCCACCCACCACGACCCCGATGGCACAGTAAAAAAGCAAGTCGCCGATATCCTCGTGGTTCAAGCCGATGCGCGCCGCCCGGCGACACCCAAGCCACCAGGCGGCGACAAAGCCTACGACGTACATCAGCCCGTACCAGTGAACTTGTAACGGTCCGATGGCAATGGCAACGGGGTCGATTGTGGGATAGTTAATCATCTAAGCTCTCTTGAAAATGTCTGGGCTTGAAGGTGTTTATGAAAATCACGGCGGCTACTAGCTCAACAGAAACTTGAGCCCCACGGCGGCCAGCAGGGCAGCAAAGGCCCAGCGCAGCACGTGACTGGGCAGGTGGTGCGCCAGACGGACGCCCAGGCGGGCAAAGGGGACGCTCGTTATGACGATGGAAAGAAAGGCAGGCCACATCACATACCCGGTCGTCCAGTCAGGCAGTTGGGGGTGCCCCCACCCCATCCAGATGAAGGTCGCAGCACCCAACAGTGCAATGGGAACACCGCAGGCGGCAGAGGTTCCCACCGCCTGGGTCAGGTGAGCGCCACACCGCGACAGCCAGGGCACCGCCATGGTAGCGCCGCCAATGCCAAATAGCGCCGAAATACCGCCAATAACACCACCGGCCATGATCATCGCGTAGCCAGGGGGTGTCGCCGCTTGGCGGCTGACAGGGCCAAACCCGATCGCCATTTTAACGGCAATGGTAAGTACGAACAGACCAAACAGCGTGCCCAAAAGCGGGCCTGACAGCTGCCCTGCCACCAGCACGCCGATAACGGCACCCGCCAGTAACCCCGGCAGCAGGGCCATAAACCACGGCGTATGAATGCTACGCCGTCGCCAGTGGCCCAATGCCGAGGACGCGCCGGTTAACACGATGGTGGCCAGCGACGTACCAATGGCAAGATGCATGACCACCTCGGGCTCGAAGCCCTGGAAGGTAAATGCCACCACCAATGCTGGAACGATGAGCAATCCACCGCCTATGCCGAAAAGACCCGCAAGGGTTCCCGCTACGACACCAAGCAGCAGATAACCAAGCACCGAAGCGGCCAATACACTCATCGGGCAGGCGACGCCTCGTCGCTACCGGGAAACCAGGTCGTAATGATACCCAGCAGGGTTTCCGGCTGGTACGGCTTGGTCAGCAGGTCGTCCAGGCCTGCAGAGAAGCATTCCTCACGCCCCATATTGTCGGCATTGGCCGTTAGCGCAACGAGCACGCTCTTTCGGCTTCCCTGGGCGCTTTCAATCTCACGCCAGCGGCGGGCGGTTTCAAGCCCGCTCAATGTTGGCATGAAGATATCCATAAATACGAGGTCAAAGAAGCTTTGCTGCTGCCGCGCCAGCGCCTGCTCACCGCTGCTTACGCCTTCAACGTACAGGCCGTGGTTTTCGAGCATCTGACGCGCCAGCATCAGATTGACCGGGCCATCGTCGACCACCAGCACGCGCAGCGAGACCGCCACTGGCAAGGTGTCGGGTTCACTCGGCAGGTCGCGGTGCTGAACCAGGTTCATCAGCAGCGCACGGATATCGGCAATACGCTCACGCACCTCGAGGATATTGGCCCGACAGTCTTCGCTGACCTGGGTGTTTAACTGCGTGCTCAGGTGATCAAACAATTCATCGGTTTCACGCTGCAATAAGCCCAAATACTCCGACTTCAGGCGCGATTCTTCCCGTGCCCGGTCACGGCCGGCCAACAAGTGTCTGACCTGCTGTTGTTGATGATGCAGATCATCCAGCAGCGCCTTGGCGTCTTCCTCAGCGCTCACAGCGGTTGCAGGTACCAAAGGCGAAAGGCCTTCAACCGAAGCGACAAGACGGGACAGCTCTCGATTAACATTCAACAGGCGTGCCGTCGGCAGGGTCGTCGTGGCGTCCGCCGTTATTTGGGCCTGCTGTAGATCGCGGTTGGCTACCTGCGTTGACAGTGCATGCGTATGCTGCTCAAGCTCAGCTAGCTGCTGCATCAGACGCGCTTCCTCATGTTTGGCACGCGACTTTACCAGCATCAAGAACGCCGCCACGTTCAAACAACTGCCCGCCAACAGCGCCAGCATCAGCCAAAGTGACAGGCCCCAAGACGCATAGCCGGGCGACATCCAGCCAACCAGCCAGATTACCAGCACGCAGAGCACCACCAAGGCGGCCTGCACAAGTAATAACGGCCACAGCACTGGCCATATCAGCGTGTTCCAGAAGTGTTCCTGCTGGTTGCCTTGCATCAAATAGCGCCTTCCTCTCTGGCCAAGCGTCACAAGCGGTGCATCATCCTGACGGGACGCATTTGTTTCGCCACTTGGGTTATTGTAGGAAATGACAGCCAACAAGTGTACGTCGACATGCCGGGAGTGTCATGTGCAGTTCTGGCGACTCCAGCCCACTCGCTAACCAGACAATGAGCCCTCTATGTGTTTAATCGCTTTTCGTTGGCAGCCAGGAGCTCCCACGCCCTTGCAGCTGATTGGTAACCGCGATGAGTTTCACGTACGCCCCACTGCCCCGCTGGCGGTCTGGGATGACGCACCTCACCTGGTCGGCGGACGCGATCTGGAAGCCGGAGGAAGCTGGCTGGCGACCAACCGCCAAGGCCGGGTCGCGGCGCTAACCAATGTTCGCGACCCGGCATTGATCACGGCACCCGGGACGCCCAGTCGTGGATACCTGGTCAGCCAGGCATTGGAATGCGACGACATCGACGCCTGGTTAGGCCATCTTGCCGAAGGTGAAGCCGCCAAGTACGCGGGCTTCAACCTGCTGGTCGCCACCCCGCACCGGTTATGGTATTTGCACCGCGGCCGCGAGCAGCTGTCGCTTTGCGAGGTATCGCCAGGCGTCCATGGGCTATCCAACGCGGCCCTCAACACCCCTTGGCCGAAGTTGCTGTCTGTCAAAGCGGCGTTGGCGCAGGTGGACGGGATGCCGTTCCCTGGCCCGGCGCTGCCCGCTTTCAAGGACCCCAGGAGAGCGCCTATCAGTGAGCTGCCGGATACCGGGGTGGGCCGGGAACTTGAGCATCAGCTATCGGCCGCCTTTATCGTCGGCGAGCGATACGGCACCCGCGCCACCACCTGGCTATCGCTTGCCCATGATGGCGACGTCAGGCTAACCGAACAGCGCTTCGGCCCCTGGGGCGCCTTTGAAGGAGACACCACGCTCACCATTCCTTGCGAGCGATGAGCCCAGCGGTTACAAAAAGCTAGTCGCGCGGCGGCAGCAAATGGGAAAGCTGCCAGTCGTCCATGCGTTTATCCAGATGCATGTGCACTTGGGCAGGCGTGTCCAGCAACATCACTTCCGACAGCAACTGCTGGGCATCCTTGAACGAAACCCGGCGAATCGCCGCGCGCACCTTGGGCAGGCTGGGGGCATTCATCGACAGGCTGGTAAAGCCCATCGCCATCAGCAGCAGCGCGCCGGCCGGGTCACCCGCCAGTTCGCCGCATAGTGAAATGGGCTTTTTGAGACGCAGCGCGTCCTGAGAGAGTTCTTGCAACGCGCCCAACAAGGCGGGATGAAGTGCGTCGTAAAGACTTGAGACCCTGGGGTTATTGCGGTCTACCGCCAAGAGGTACTGGGTCAGGTCATTGCTGCCGACCGAGAAAAAGTCCACCCGCTTGGCCAGGGCATCCATCTGATAAATGGTGGCCGGCACCTCGATCATCACCCCCACCTTGGGGCGCTCGACGTCGATGCCCTCTTCACCCAGCTCCAGAATCGCGCGGTCAAGCAGCCGCAGTGCCTCATCCACCTCTTCCACGTTGGTGATCATGGGGAACAGCACGTAGAGGTTGTCGAGCTCCCTGGACGCTTTCAACATCGCCCGCAGCTGCACCATCAGCACTTCCGGATGATCCAGGGTCACCCGCATACCGCGCCAGCCTAAAAACGGGTTGGCTTCTTCAATGGGGAAGTAAGGCAGGTCCTTGTCACCGCCAATGTCCAGGGTGCGCATGACCACCGGCAGCGGCGAAAAGCTTTCCAGCTGTTCACGGTACAGGCGGGTCTGCTCTTTTTCACCGGGGAAGCGCTCGGTAATCATGAACGGCACTTCAGTGCGGTAGAGCCCCACGCCGCTAATACGACTCTTGAGCAACGCTGCCGCGTCGACGGCCAACCCGGTATTGACCATCAGAGGCATGTCGTGGCCGTCGGGCGTTTCACTGGGCAGGTCCTGCTCGTGGGCCAACAGCTCGCTGAGTGCTTCTTCTTCAGCGATCAGGCTTTCGTAGCGGGCCTTGAGTTCGGGGGCGGGCCGCACGAACAGCCGCCCTCGGTGGCCGTCGAGCACAACCGGCGCGCCTGACAGCCTGGGAAGCGGCAAATCGACCATGCCGAGCACCGTGGGAATGCCCATGGCGCGGGCGACGATCGCCACGTGGGAGGTACTGGAACCGCGCACTGAGACCAGGCCTTTCAGCTTATCCCGGGGCACCTCGCCCAGCATCGCCACGCTGATTTCGTCACCGACAAGAATCGCGTTATCGGGGTAAGTGTCCGGCGTCGAGGGAGAACCCTCTTGCAGATGAGCCAGCACACGGCGCCCCAGGTCGCGAATATCCGCTGCCCGCTCGCGCAGATAGTTATCGTCCACACGCTCCAGGTATTGCACGTGGCGACGCACCACGTCGGCCAAAGCGCCTGGCGCCCACTGTCCTTCGCGGATGCGCTTCTCGACTTCCTCGGAAAGCGCTGCTTCGCCGAGCATTTGCTGATAAACATCGAACAGCGCCAGCTCCTGGGTCGAGATCCGGTTGACCAACCGCTCGGCCGCCGCACGAATTTCATCGCGCGTTTTGCCAATGGCCTCCTTGAGGCGCGCAATTTCGTAGGCTTCGTCGCTGGGCACCAGATCCGGCACGCTGTTGAGATCCGACGGCGGTGTGATCACCACCGCTTCACCCATTGCCATCCCCGGAGAAGCCGCCACGCCCTTGAACATCGTCTGGCCGCTGGGCAAGGCGCGCCGGTTGAGATTACCGGTCGCCAAGGCATGCGCCAGCACGCCCGCCAGCTGAGCCGCCATGGTCACCAGGAAGGCCTCGTCTTCATCGTCATACTGACGTTGTTCGGCCTGCTGAACCACCAGCACGCCAAGCATGAGCCGCTGGTGGATGATGGGCACGCCGAGAAAGCTTGAGTAACGTTCTTCCCCGGTAGCTTCAAAATAGCGGAACTGCGGGTGGGACTGGGCATCCTCGAGATTGAGCGGTTCGCTGCGTTTGGCGACCAGCCCGACCAGGCCCTCACCCAGCGGAAGCACCACCTGCCCGACGGCCTGGGTGCGCAGACCAATTGTTTCCATCAGCACCAGCGATTCGAGCTCTTTATCGTAGAGATAAAAAGAGCACACATCGGTTTGCATCGCTTTACGAATGCGCCGCACCATCGTGGCCAAGGCGGCATCCAGGTTCCTCGCGCCATTCACTTCCTGAATAACGCGTCGCAGCACCTCAAGCATGGACGTTTTACTTTTCACTGTTATTTGCCTCGCTGAGGAATTCCTTGGCAACCAACTGCTGTCCTATCGCAGGGCGGCAGCTTACTCGTCTATTAGCGCCAATCGTTGAACACGGGGGGATAGCTCGCGCAGCGCACGGCGATACACTTCACGCTTGAATGGCACGACCTGGCCGAGGGGATACCAGTAGCTAACCCAGCGCCAGCCATCAAATTCGGGCTTGGGCGTCGCCGTCATGCAGATACGACTGTCCTCGCAGCGGATTTGGAGTAAAAACCACTTCTGCTTCTGGCCGATACAAACGGGCCGAGAATGTGTGCGAATCATGCGTCGTGGCAGACGGTAGCGCAGCCAGCCCCGGGTGCAGGCGACAATGTCAACATCGTTGGCCGTCAGGCCAATTTCTTCGTGAAGCTCACGAAAAAGCGCTTGTTGCGGCGTCTCGCTTGACTTGATGCCTCCCTGGGGAAACTGCCACGCATTTTGCCCTACACGACGCGCCCATAGCAGCTGCCCCTGGCGGTTGGCGATAATGATGCCAACATTGGGGCGAAAGCCGTCAGCGTCGATCACGGACATCACCTTATAAATTTTCAGTTACCGCCATTTTTCCACAAGGACAACAAGCGTATCAATACAATATAACGCTAACTTGCCAACGCACCCGGCGTTGCGGTGTGAAACCCATGATGACTCTGCGATAATCCGCTCCCGCCAATCACCGATGACACGCCGTGTGTCATCCATCATTGATGATAAGGGGAGCGCCGTGAGTCTGGCCATTTTCGACTTGGATAACACCTTGATTTCCATCGATAGCGATCACGCCTGGGGCGAGTTCCTGCTTGAGCAGGGAGCAGTGGATCCCGTCGCCTATCGGGAAGCCAACGACCGCTTCATGGCCGACTATCAGGCAGGCACGCTCGACATGGCCGAGTTTCTGGCCGTTGCCCTCAAACCACTTGCCGATAACACCCCCGAACAGCTTGCCGCCTGGCATCAGCAGTTCATGGTCAGCAAGATCGAACCGCATATTCTACCCAAAGCTGAAGAATTGCTGGCGCGCCACCGCACCAGTGGCGACACACTGCTGATCATTACCGCCACCAATCGCTTCATCACCGCACCGATCGCCGAACGATTGGGCGTTGATCACCTGATTGCCGTCGAACCCGAGCACATTGACGGTCGTTACACCGGCCGCGTCCAGGGCGTGCCAAGCTACCGGGAAGGCAAAGTCACCCGCCTGCAGCAGTGGCTTTCGGAGCAGGAGCTGACCATGGAAGGCGCCTGGTTCTACAGCGACTCGCACAACGATTTACCGCTACTTGAAGAAGTCGACCACCCGGTCGCCGTCGACCCTGACGATACGCTGCGCCACATCGCCGAAGAGCGCCAATGGCGAATCATGAGCTTACGGGACTGATAACCGCTTGAAGCGCGGCGCTTCGCGCCTAGAAGAAGGAAGAAGGAAGAAGGAAGAAGGAAGAAGGAAGCGTCAGGATAGGTGAAGATATCGACTAAGAAAAAACCCCACAGATCACAGTCTGTGGGGTTTTCTTACTTCTAATTCTGGCTTTTCTCCGCTTAGCCGAGCAGATGCTCAACGGCCGCACGCTCTTCGCGCAGTTCTGTCTCGGTCGCCTTCATCTTGTCCCGGCTGAATTCGTCAATCTCAAAGCCTTGAACGATTTCATACTTGCCGCCCTGGCAACGCACCGGGTAGGAGTAGATGATGCCTTCTTCGATGCCGTAGCTGCCGTCAGAGGGAATCGCCATGCTGACGATGCCTTTGGAGCCCAGCGCCCAGTCGTGCATGTGGTCGATGGCGGAAGAGGCAGCAGAAGCTGCGGAAGACGCACCGCGCGCCTTGATGATCGCCGCGCCGCGCTGCTGCACGGTGGGGATGAAGTCGTTTTCGTACCAGTCACGCGCGACCAGATCGAACGCGGCTTTGCCGTCGACTTTGCACTGGGCCAGATCCGGGTACTGAGTGGCACTGTGGTTGCCCCAGATGATCATGTTTTCAACGTCCGTGACGTGCTTGCCGGTTTTCTGAGCCAGTTGGGTCAGCGCACGGTTGTGGTCCAGGCGCGTCATGGCGGTGAACTGGCCAGCGTCCAGATCCGGCGCGTTGCAGGACGCAATCAGTGCGTTGGTGTTGGCCGGGTTACCGACCACCAGCACTTTCACGTCACGGCTGGCGTGGTCGTTCAGCGCCTTACCCTGTACAGAGAAGATCGCGGCGTTGGCTTCCAGCAGATCTTTACGCTCCATGCCCGGACCGCGCGGGCGTGCACCGACCAGCAGCGCGAAGTCAGCGTCCTTGAACGCGACGTTCGGGTCGTCGGTGGCGACGATGTCCTGCACCAGCGGGAAGGCACAGTCGTTGACTTCCATCACCACGCCGTTCAGAGCGTCCATTGCCTGGGGAATTTCCAGAAGCTGGAGAATGACAGGCTGATCCGGCCCCAGCATGTCGCCTGCGGCGATGCGGAAAATAAGAGAGTAGCTGATCTGACCGGCGCCGCCGGTAATCGCAATACGTACTGGATCTTTCATCATTGCTCCTTGATTGGTTCACCTAGGGATGGTTCTCGCCTGAGGAGTGGCGCTACAGAACTCAAGACGCAAAGATGGTATGCCCAGGCGAATAAAAACTCAATCAGACATGAGACTAGTATGCATTTGCCGTGACGACCATTCTCCCCAATAGTAGGCGACTCGCTGAAAAGGCTGAGTTGCGCTATGGTATCGACGGCGCTAGTACATCCTTTCTTGTTTTGCTAAGGACATGGACGCTCCATGCGAAAAATCCCGTTCTCTTATGCCTTGGCCAGTCTTCTCGTACTGGCGCTGGTGGTATGGCTGGCTCTGGGTAATTTTCAGGGCTTTCAATCGGAGGCCCCGGAGGCCACTGAAGACAGCGACCCGGAATCACGCGTGGAAGTCGTCGAACAGCAGAGCATCGCTTATATTCCCGAGCAGATTGTTCAAGGCCAACTGACCGCCCAGCGGGAGACTGCCCTGCGTGCCAACGCGACAGGTTATGTCGCCGAGAAGCCGGTGGACCAGGGCAGCCGCGTGGCAGCGGGCGATACGCTGCTCGTGCTCGACAACGACGCCCTGGCCGAGCAGCTGCAACAGGCCCGCGACGAACTGGCCTTGGCCGAAGCCGAGTATGCTGGCGCACGCAACCTGCGCCAGCGGGAACTGATTTCGCAGCCTGAACTGCTGCGCCGACAGAGCGCCTTGAGCGCTAGCGCCGCCTCCGTTGCACAGCTGCAGAAGCAACTGGATGACAGCCGCCCTACCGCGCCTTTTGACGGCGTGCTTAATCGCGTGACAGTGGAGCTTGGCGACCTGCTGCAGCCCGGCGAGGAATGGGCTCAACTGGTCGACGACCGCCGTTTGAAAGGCGCCGCCTGGGTCTCGCAGCAGCAGGTGGGCTATTTAAGCGTGGGCCTCCCGGTCACCGCGCGTCTGTTGAATGGCGAGCAGCTCGAGGGCGAACTGACCTTTATCAGCCATCGCGCGGAAGAAGCCACGCGCAGCTTTTATATCGAGGCCACGCTGGACAATCCGGCCAGCAAGCGTTTGGCAGGCGGCAGCGCGGAGCTGACGATCACCTTGCCGCCTCGCCAGGTGCACTCCCTGTCGCCTGCGCTACTAAGCCTGGACAGCGAAGGTCAGCTGGCGGTCAAGCACCTGGACGACAATGACAAGGTACAGCAGACCCGCGTGGAACTGGTCAGCGCCGACAACCAGCGTGCTTATGTAACCGGCCTTGCCGACCCGCTGCGCCTGATTACCCTGGGTGCGGGCATGGTCGACGTGGGTGAGACGGTCATCCCCGTCACTGCGGACGACGCCACGATTGCGTCGCCCTCGGAGCATTCTTCAGACGCACCGGCAGAACAGGATAGCGTTCATGCGCCAGTTGATTAACGCGGCGCTGACCCACACCCGCACGTCCCTACTGCTGCTGGTGAGCCTGCTGCTGGCGGGCATCACCACCTGGCAGGTGATTCCCAAGGAAGCCAACCCCGACGTCACCATCCCGATGATCTACGTGTCGCTGTCTCTGGAAGGGGTAAGCCCCGAGGATGGCGAGCGGCTGCTGATTCGGCCTATGGAGCAGGAACTGCGTGGCATTGAAGGGCTGCGCAAGTTCACCGCACAATCCAGCGAAGGCCATGGGTCGATCACGCTTGAGTTCGATCCCGGCTTCGACCCCGATACCGCCCTGACCGACGTGCGCGACCGGGTGGACATTGCGCGTAGCGACCTGCCATCCGAGGCCGATGAGCCACGGGTCATGGAGGTCAATGTGTCGGAGTTTCCGGTCTTGACCATCGGCCTGTCCGGTCAGTTGGATACCCGTGAGCGCATGACGATTGCCCGGCGCCTTCAGCAGGAAATCGAAGGCATCGCCGATGTACTGGAAGTCGATATTGCCGGCGAGCGGGAAGACCTGCTGGAGATCGTCGTCGACCCACTGGTACTGGAAAGCTACGGCGTTGACTTTGATTCGCTGTTTAATCAGGTGTCGCGCAACAACCGCCTTGTCGCCGCCGGCAGCCTGGATACCGGTGCGGGGCGCCTGGCGTTGAAAGTCCCCGGCATTATTGCCTCTCTCGACGATGTCATGGACATGCCGGTCAAGGTCGATGAGGATCGCGTGGTCACCTTTGGCGACGTGGCGTGGATCAACCCGACCTATAAAGACCCCGAAGGCTTTGCCCGCATCGATGGCCAGCCGGCGGTGGTGCTGGAAGTCTCCAAACGCGCCGGGGCGAATATCATCGCCACCATTGACGCGGTGCGCGAGCGTTTGGCAGAAGCAGGCGACCTGCTCCCCGAACAGCTGCGCTTCACCACCATTCTCGATGAGTCGACCACCGTCGAGAACATGCTCTCCGAGCTGCTCAACAACGTGCTCACTGCCGTGGTGCTGGTATTGATCGTGGTGGTGGCGGTCATGGGCTGGCGCATGGCACTGCTCGTCGGCCTGACCATCCCCGGCGCCTTCCTGACCGGCATTCTGCTCATTTGGGCGTTTGGCTTTACGCTCAATATCGTGGTGCTGTTTGGCCTGATCCTGGTGGCCGGCATGCTGGTGGACGGCGCCATCGTCGTCAGTGAACTGGCTGATCGCCATCTGCGCGATGGCCAATCGCCCCACCAGGCATGGCTCAATGCCGCCTCCCGCATGAGCTGGCCGGTGATTGCCTCTACCGCAACGACGCTTGCGGTATTCATTCCGCTGCTGTTCTGGCCCGGCGTGGTCGGTCAGTTCATGAAGTACCTGCCCGCCACGGTCATTTTGTGCCTGCTGGCATCGCTTGCCATGGCGCTGGTTTTTTTGCCGGCGCTGGGGCGTCTGTTTACGCGAACCGCAGCGACGTCCACAGGCGCTAACCAGGAAGCATCGACGACGGCCTTCGGGCGCGGCTATCGCCATTTGCTTGCCCGATTGCTTATGCACCCGGCCTGGGTGCTACTGGTGACCATCCTGTTGATGGCGCTGCTGTATACCGGCTATGCGCGCTTCAACCACGGCGTCGACTTCTTCCCCAACGTCGAGCCGGACAGCGCCCAGGTGCTGGTGCGCGCCCGGGGGGATTTCTCCGCCGAGGAGACCGACGCCATCGTGCAGCGGGTGGAAGCCAAGCTATCCGGCATGAGCGAAGTGCGCGCGCTGTACGCGCGCTCCTTTGCCGTGCCCAACGAGCAGATGGGCAACGATGTGATCGGCATGCTGCAGTTCCAGTTCATCGACTGGCACGAGCGCCGCCCCGCCCAGGCGATTTTAGACGATATGGCCGAACGCGCCGGGGACATCCCCGGCATTCGGCTTGAATTTCAGGAGCAGGAGATGGGCCCCGGCGGCGGCAAGCCGATCGTGCTGGAAGTCAGCGCCACGGATCCCGACGTCGCCGATGCCGGCGTCAACCAGCTGACCCAACTGATGCGCGAGCTCGGCGGCTTTGAAGACATTCAGGATAACCGCAGCCTGCCCGGCGTGGAGTGGCAGGTAAATGTCGATCGAGAAGCCGCCGCGCGCATGGGCACCGACGTCACCACCATCGGCAGCGCAGTGCAACTGCTGACGACCGGCCTGCAGGTGGCAAGCTATCGCCCCCCCGAGGTGAACGATGAAGTAGATATTCGCGTGCGTCTGCCGCAACACTGGCGCTCGCTGGATCAACTGGAACGCTTGACGCTCAACACTCCGCGCGGCCAGGTGCCCATATCACACTTTGTAACCCTAGAACCGGCGCCCAAGGTTGGCACCCTCAACCGCATCGATGGTCGCCGGGCCATCACCGTGGAAGCCGATCTGGCGCCGGATTATCTCGCCGACGAGCGACTGAGCGCCCTGCTCGAAGCCGGGGGCGACCGCTTGCCCGATGGCTTGATGGTCAATGTGGCGGGTGAACAGGAGGATCAGCAGGAGTCGATGCAGTTCCTGGCCAGCGCCTTCCTGGTGGCCATTGGCCTGATGGCGTTGATTCTGGTCACCCAGTTCAACAGTTTCTACCAGGCGGGGCTGGTGCTGTCCGCCATTGTGTTTTCCACAGCGGGTGTACTCATGGGTCTGCTGATAACCGGCCAGGCCTTCGGCATTGTCATGGTGGGGATGGGCATCATTGCCCTGGCGGGCATCGTGGTAAACAACAACATTGTGTTGATCGATACCTACAATGAGCTGCGCGGCAGTGGCATGACGCCCGGCGAGGCCGCGCTGGAAGCAGGCTGCCTGCGCCTGCGCCCGGTACTGTTGACGGCGATCACTACGGTGCTGGGGCTGATGCCGATGGTGCTGGGGATCAATGTTGATCTGTTCTCGCCCGCGCTCGGCTTCAATGCGCCCTCAGCCCAGTGGTGGACCCAGATGTCGAGCGCCATCGCAGGCGGACTCACCTTCGCCACCGCGCTCACCCTGCTGCTGACGCCCTGTATGCTGGTGATTGGCGGCCGATGGCGCTGACACCCAGCAATCACCCTCGGCGCCTCGATCATTGCTGATCGCGCAATGAATTGCGCTCCTACAAAACCCAGTGCAGGCACCCTGCCCTGTAGGAACCCGACTTGTCGGGCGATCAGACTATCTAAAGGCGCTCATCTTCGGCGGCATAATCGATGCTGATCGCGCAATGAATTGCGCTCCTACAAAACCCAAGGCAGGCACCCTGCCCCCGTAGGAGGCCGACTTGTCGGGCGATCAGACTATCTAAAGGCGCTCATCTTCGGCGGCATAATCGATGCTGATCGCGCAATGAATTGCGCTCCTACAAAACCCAGTGCAGGCACCCTGACCTGTAGGAGCCCGACTTGTCGGGCGATCAGACTATCTAAAAGCGTTCATCTTCTGCGGCATAATCGATGCTGACCGCGCAATGAATTGCGCTCCTACAAACCCAATGCAGGCACCCTGACCCTGTAAGAGCCCGACTTGTCGGGCGATCAGACTATCTAAAAGCGTTCATCTTCGGCGTCACGATCATTGCTGATCGCGCAATGAATTGCGCTCCTACAAAACCCAGTGCAGGCACCCTGACCTGTAGATACCGTCTCTCGATACCAGCCGCAAGGGTGATTTATACCCCTTGCGGCCGATATTCGCTTTGTGACTTCAACACGCCAAACGCAATATGTACC
>NZ_LJZS01000024.1 GCF_001314875.1 Halomonas sp. HL-48 | reverse complement strand
GATCTGTTCTTCGCTGAAACGCTTCTTCATGTCCAATCTCCTTACCCATAGGATCGGACTCTAAAGTGTAGCGCTACTCAATCAGGGGGTGACGTCGCGCTAATCGAAGATTAGGTTTTTCTGTTCTAGCGTGAGCATAGGGCAGGGGTGCTATAAAACAAACCGCGGAAGGTAGACGTCCCTGACGGGCTGCCTCTTCGCTCCGAGTTGGGCAGTCTTTTTGATGGATCGGCGAATGGATTTTGCACGTGATTGATCGAGGAATTGGAGTCGCCGGGATTGGGTTGGCTCTGATATTCGGTGCGACCCAATATTTTGAAGTGTCGTTGCCAGCGTGGGTATCGCCCGTTGGTGTTGGCCTGGGCATTTTTATGCTTGGTGCCTCTGTTGCGCTTGTCTGGTCTGGTCGTATCAGCGGCTCCGAGAAAGCCGCACCAGCAGAACGAGCGTTGTTACGACTCCATATATTCGCTGACAATCATGTGCCGGAACGGATTTCTGATGAGAACATCTTTCGCTGGTACTACCTTAGCCACATTCTGGTGATTGAGAGCTCTGAGGGAGGCCAGAAGGCCGTTGAACTTCCAACGCTCTTCGTGACTTTCGATCCAGAAGTTCTGATTACAACTCTCAAAGTACGCTCACCCGATATGAGGCTTCCAAGGCATGAAGTGAAGGAATTCAACCAGAAATTCGCAATCATAGTCTTTTCGGAGAAGCTTCTGGAGGGGACTCTTGAGGTTAGGGTTGAGAAGTAGAGCTGGCAGGCCCAATCTGCAGCCGATGCTCGTGTCTCGCGCCGGTGAGCTTTAACGTTAAACATATGAAAACAACTCTACGAACACCAGAACAAACCGATTACGCCACTATTGCGTCTTGGATCACTGATGAGAAGGCCTGTGCTCGCTGGGCTGGGCCATCCGTGCCTTTTCCCTTTGCAGCAGCCAATTTTCCCGAGCTACTCGCCGTTGAAGGGTGCTCAAGCTATTGTTTAGCAGATATTGATAACCGCTGTATTGGTTTTGGCCAGTTCTGGCCAGGAAAGCAGGGCGCTGTGCATATCGGCAGGATTATTGTTTCGCCTGAGGCTAGAGGGAATGGCGCGGGCCGCTTGCTTTGCGAAAAGCTGATAGCAAAGGCCAGAGAAGCAACAGGCGCGTCGACGGTGACGCTGCGTGTCTATCGAGACAACCATGCCGCTTGTTCTTTATATTCAAGCCTTGGCTTCTCCGTCATCGAGTCAGCATCCACGGATGACTTATTGTTCATGAGTGCAACGGCCAATGAGGTTGCAAGAGAGGTCACGAACAAACGATGAATTTACTCTTCCTAGGCACCTCCGCCGGTGTGCCCACCAAGCAAAGAAACGTCACCGGGGTCGCGTTGCGTGAGAGCAAGGGAAAGGGCTGGTACCTGATCGATTGTGGTGAGGGCACCCAGCATCAGGTCTTGCACACCAAGCTGTCACTGAATGCATTGAAAGCCATCTTGATTACCCATGTGCACGGCGACCACTGCTATGGGCTGCCGGGTCTGCTGGCGAGTGCGGCGATGAATGGCCGGGAAGCGCCGCTGACCATTGTGGCGCCCGCAGGTATAAAAGCATGGCTGGATGCCACCTTTGAGGCCACCCTACTATCGTTACCCTTCGATGTGAAGTTTGTCTGCTCCGATGAGCTGCCAAACGTCGAGTTTGAGCGCATCACGGTTACCACCTACAGGCTTTCACACCGGGCCCCGTCCTATGCCTATAGTTTTACGGAGAGCAACGTGGACGCTGCCCTGGACGTGGATAAGCTGTCACAAAAGGGGATTCCCAGAGGGCCGTTGTGGGGGCAGTTGAAGCAGGGCGTTGATATTGAATTCGCGGGCGAGCGGTTAAAAAGCCGTGACTTCCTGATCTCCAAACACAAGCCCAGAAAAGTCGTGATCGCTGGGGACAATGACCAGCCCGACTTGTTGTCTGAGGCGTGCGCGGGGGCGCAGGTATTGGTACATGAAGCCACCTACACTGCAGCCATGGCCGAAAAGGCGGGTGACTGCGGGCATAGCTATGCCAGGCAGGTCGCTGCGTTTGCCGAATCGGTACAGCTCCCCAACCTGGTGCTGACGCACTTCAGTCCCCGTTACCAGCCCAACCCCCATGTGTCGCCTTCCATCGAGGACATACGCCAGGAGGCCCAGAGCGTCTATTCGGGTTCGCTTTACCTGGCGCGGGATTTTGGCGAATACACCCTGGATAAAGCGGGCTGCTTTGCTGAGATAGCGAGCGAGTAGCTTTAAAGTCGGACTGCGCTGGGAATGAACACGCACTCAATACGCATCGTCAACCCCAACGTGCCAGACGCACTGGGCTGTTGGCGTTGATATGTTTTGTGGTAAAAGCCAGTGCTTGGCGCCTTTTGAAGCCTGATGACCGAAGCCGACGAGGAGAACCATCATGCAGAAGTTAAGAATCGACCTGGTGTCCGATGTGGCATGCCCGTGGTGCGCGATCGGCTACCGGCGCTTGGAGCAAGCGTTGGAGATACTGGATGGCGAAATCGACGTTGAGCTCCACTGGCAGCCCTTCGAGCTTAACCCGGACATGCCGCCCGAGGGCGAGCCGATCCTGGAGCACTTATGCCGCAAGTACGGCAAGGATGCTGCCAGCATGGCGCAATCCCAGCGCGAGATTATGGCGGTGGCCGAAGAGCTTGGGCTGAATTTCCGTAGCGCCCAGGAGCGTCGAGCGAACAATACCTTCGCTGCCCACCGCGTGCTTGCGTGGGCTGCAACGCAGAACCAAGAGACGCCACTGCAGTTGGCACTGTTCGATGCCTACTTCGGTGAAGCGAAAAACCCTTCAGACCCAGAGGTTCTACGAGAAAAAGCCATTGAGGTTGGGCTTGACGGCGACGCTGCCGAGGCTATCGCCCGGTCGGATCAGTACGCGGACGAGGTTCGCTCGGCAGAACAGCGGTTCATGCAAGCAGGGGTCAGCGCCGTGCCGGCATTTATCCTCGATGGACGTTACCTGATCTCTGGCGCCCAGCCCGCCGACGTGTTGGTCGATGCACTTCGTCAGGTTGCCGAGGAAAACGCGAACCGCTAACGCCCTTCAGGCACCGACCTGAAATAAAGGTGGCGCTAGCCGCCCAACACCTAGCCTCGCACCGGGTTTGTAACCGGTGATGGCGCTCGTTAGATAGGGAGAGTATTTATGGCGGCATATGTTATTGGTCACATCAGCGTGAAAGATACGGAGAAATGGGTTGAGTACAAGCGTCGGGTACCCGCGACGCTAACGTCATGTGGCGGGGAGCTAGTGCTAAGGGGGCAACGAAAGGCCGTGTTAGGCGGAGAACACCGCCACACGGATACGGTGGTTATTCGCTTTCCCGACATTGAGGCCGTTGACGAATGGTTCTACTCAGATGCTTATCAGCAACTCATTCCGCTGCGCCTCCAGGCAGCGGAAGTGGATTTGATCAGCTATGAATCCTCGTCGTAGTTGCGCGTCGTTGAGCCTGAAAGCGAATTGCGTGTCGGGGCTGGAAACCTTGCTGAGTACCAGGATGATATTTCTTCGGCGTTGGACATGCTGTTTTTAGGCTTTTGATGTATGAGCGCAAAGACCCCGCGGTGACGTTAACAACAACGTGAAGCCCCAGGGTTTTTTCGCATGCACCCTGAGAAAATCGGTTCACTTTTCTAAAGCGGTTTAACGCCAAAACGCCTGCGAATGGTCAACAATCGCAGGCTCTCGGTAAATCTCTATAAAAACATGTTTTCTTGACGTGCTAGCGCAAGCCCAGAAAGGAAAGTAGCGCGATGACGATAACGACGGCACCCACGATGTAGACGATACTGTTCATCAGTCAATACTCCATTTATGAATTCGAAATCCCTGTCGCGCCATCATCCCTGAGGCGCACGATGGAGCTTCCCGGTGAGGCTGCTCCATCGCTTCGTCATTAGAGTAGGTGACTGGCTTTACCAGGTCTGTTGGCTAGCGCACTTAGTGGTGAAAAAGACAATGCGTCATACATATAAAGCCGCGTAGCTGCCGGAAAATTTATCACTACTCGCGGTTCCAGCATCGCTGAATAGTCACTTGTCAGCCTGTGTGTTGCGAAGCGCGCAGCACGCAGAAGGTCTTGGAAGATTAAATTATTCCGCCACAAACTCCTGAATTGGTTCTATTTGGCTTGCAGCACAGATGACATACAGTTTATCACGCTAAGAAGCGGCGTAAGCAGTTCGCAACGTTGAACACCGCTATGTCAGTGGAAGACATGAACATCCCTGGTTGTCGGCATCATCTGATAAGGGGTAAAGGCAAAGAGCAGTAGTCGATTAGTGTTAACGGAAATTGGCGCATGACTTTCGAGTTTCAGGGACGCAAATCCCAGGCGTTATGTGGGTAACTGCGTGGCCTTGGACACATATTTAGGGCATTTAGCGTTGCACCTGGGAGAGCCGATGAACAACTATAAGGCAAAAAAATTTATAAAACTCGGAACGGCCGTCCGCTATCTCAATGACGTTAAGTACAAGATGGGTGCGTGCAGCGCGCCTGAACCACTCGGTAACGACCATGTGATTGACAACATTCGCATTGTTCTCGATCTTACGGAGGAGCTCAAACTTTCGGGCACACTTGATGCTGGAGCCTTCGGCAAGCTCAATAAAATGCACTCAATGCTTAAAGAAGCGAGCAAATCCAGTACGGATCTCACTATGCCGCAAGCTGAGGAACTGCATGAACTTGCTCGCCGAATCCGGGAGTCACTTCTTGCGGAAGGGAATAATCGTATCGTCTATTATCTCGACGAGACAGAGATCGCGGCCGTGACCTCATCTGGCTGGCCAAAAGAATTGACACTCGGTCTTATCGGAAAAATGCCGTTGAGCATCGTGGCTTGGCTACTCAGTCTGACTTTCGCGGCTTTCGCCCTTGGCGTCACAGCATCAGAGGCGGGGTGGTATGGGTGGGTAAAAGAGGCAATTAGCCCTCAAGCGCAGGATGGAGCAGAGCGTTCAGGAGACGCCTCATCGGATGGCGGGTAGCAAGCCGTAAAAAGTAGACTCCAATCCATGCATTTGGCGTAGCCAGCGTCAGCGCTTCTTAATCGGGGGCAGCCCATTGGGTTGATAATCATGCGTTTGGCGAAGGGGATCCGTTCGGCTTGATATTGACCAGCTAGCGCAGCGGTTATTGTAATGCATTGCCGGGCGAGGCGTCATTGGAGGCTTTATATCGGTGGTTGGTGGGTGCTTACTATTAGGCTTAGTCCGTGATATGCGTTTCTGGCTGAAATGCGTGCTCATCTACCCATTTCGCTAAATCACCCAGCGCCTTCATAGCACCTGTCTTAGTGTACTCTCGGGGCCAAGCACTCAAAGTTTGCCATCGCCCCGCAACTTCAGGCCAAGTGTCATTGCCATGGCCTTCTCTGTACCAAGTAAGGTCTGGGTGTTTGGTGATAGGCGTTACCTCCAGAAATGCTTGCTCGATTCTTTTCAACCAGGGGTCATTGCTTTCCTGACTTTCCAAATATGCCCGTACCTCAAAGCCGATGCTTTCATCGCCTTCTGATTCTGCCGACGGGTAATAAATCAAGCACACCTGAGAGCCTTTCCCATTATTTTCACCCCAAGTGTGAGGGAAGAAGCGCCACACTCTTGTCTGATCCCCCCAATCCTCCGGCTTTCTATTGGTGCTAATCTCGGTCGTGTCTATCTGCAATGCAGTTGCAATATGGCTTTTACCTTCCGTCATCAATTCATTGTCGAGTTGTTTCAGACGTTGGGATGCTTCGTATAAATCATTGAAATGCTTTAACGAAAAATCCAGCTCGTCTTTTGTCATTGTCTTTTCTTCCGTTGGATGGGCGATAGAGGCGAGATGCTGCAACAACTCTTGGTAGAAAATTTGCCATTTGACCTGAGTTGATGGGGCTACGTCTTGCCCGTACAGCTCATAAGCTGAGGCCAATACTTCCGAGTAAGATAGCGTCGGCCAGCCAGCGTTATTGGCGGGTGCCCAAACGCTTTTCTTGGTGTCATTCGGGCATAAAACGCACTTGTAGACTTTAACCTCATGGCTGTTCAGCAAGTCTTCATAGGCATAAAACGGGTTTCTCTCCGCTGAAGCCCATACTTTATGCTCGATACCCAATACAAAGTCGTTTCCTGAAACCACCAGGTCTAGGCGCTTGGTCGATGCGCTTTCGACATTCCAGTTCCCTGCTTCCCGCTCGGTAGAGACTGCTTCCCAGTCGATGCGCTGTAGGGGCTCATGATCGAATCGCTCTTTACGAAAGAGTGCGTGCAACACGGCCTTGGCCAACCAGCGGGGAGCCCCTGGGTAACCGCCCATAAAGAAGGCCATCAAGTCCGATAAGCGATTCTCATGCTGGCCAGGTCCTGCAACGGAAAACAAATTGGGTGTAGCGGGTTCTGGTTTGGGCAGCAGTGCCAGTTTTTCAAAAAAACGCTTCAATGCTGCCAAATCAGTCGACTCTGAACGCATTAATTAATCCTAAATAATTTTAAACGGATTCAACCCATTAGCTTGCTGCATCATTATACGCTTGGCGAACAGGAAGCACTTCGCGAGCTTAAATCGCCGAGTTTCCCCTACTGGGCACGATCGCAAAGCACGCTATCCCGTTTTCTTTCTAGCCCGGTGTGCGGCCGCTTTCATCCTGTTTCCGCAAGCGGCCATGCTGCACCAACGGCGACGGTGAGATTTTGTTTGATCATGGAACAATAGAACGCAATCCGAGGCTTCACATTGTTTGACGAGCTGTAGATCTTCCTCGGTAAGCAACTCAACCAACGACGCCGCGACAGGCTGCAACAGACTCTCGCTTTCCATGTTGGGCCTGTAAGTATTTTTCTGAAATACCGCTTCCTTTGGCTGCCATTCAATCTTCTCTGTGGGGCAGCCCCGTTCCAGCACGTGATTTATTAATGCGGGGTCTGCGGCCCGCCCCTGTTGGGCTGAGATGAGAAGCTCCCGCATGTTGTCGCGCAGTTTCCGAGCCAGCTGGGCCAACCCAGACGGTGGGCTTTCACACTCCTCGGTCAGTACTCCTGCCTGTTGAAGCCATGCAACGACACTACTGTCGTTATCCAGGCATTCCCGATTCTCTTCCCCTACGCCAAATTGGGTGTTGATGAAATCGATAGCGAGATTGCTCGCGATAAACGGAGGCGTGATTTTTGATGGCATGCTGAGTAACCTTTAATTTAATACTTGACAGGTTACTACCTTTCTTCGTAACCTTCAAAAACTATTATTAACGGTTACTAAGGAGGTTATCCATGACATCTGAAAATATGACGGCTTCTGGTTCGACAACGCGGCAGGTTCACTACCGCTTCGAGAAAGTAGGCGATGTCGACGTTTTCTATCGTGAAGCGGGTGATCCGGCGGCGCCGACGGTACTGCTGCTGCACGGATTCGCGGCGTCATCGTATATGTGGCGCGATGTTATTGAGGCGCTTGCGGATAGCTATCACGTCGTCGCACCGGATTTGCCAGCGTTTGGTTTTACCCAATCGCCTGCGCGCGGTGAGTATGAGTACACCTTTGCCAACCTGACGAAGACGATTGATCAATTTACTGAGCAATTGAAGCTTGATCGCTACGCCATTGCCGTTCACGACTATGGTGCGCCGGTTGGCTGGCGTTTGGCGCTGGCTCACCCGTCAAAAGTCACCGCGATCATTTCGCAAAACGGCAATGCGTATGAGGAGGGCCTTTCCCAAGGCTGGGCGCCTATCCGGACGTATTGGAACGACCCTTCAAAGGCGAATCGTGATGCCCTGAGCGACTTCCCGACGCCGGCATCCATCAAATGGCAGTACGTGGAGTGGGTAAAAGACACCAGTCTTGTCGCGCCGGATGCCTATACGCTGGAAGGGGCGCAGATCTCTCAACCCGGGATGGCGGATATTCAGCTCGACTTATTATTGGACTACGCCAACAACGTGGCGAAGTATCCCGAATTTCAGGCCTATTTTCGGGCGCATCAGCCGCCGTTGCTCGCTGTATGGGGCAAGCATGATCCGTTCTTCCTGCCGCCGGGTGCTGAAGCCTGGAAGCGAGATATTCCTCAGGCGGACATTCGCTTTTACGACACCGGGCATTTTGCCCTGGAAACCCATGGCGATGTGATTATCCCGGTGATTCGTGCGTTCCTGGATGACCACCTGAGCGTATAGAGAGGCTACGGGCTAGCCTCTTTTCCAGGCTGGACTAATGTAGGCAACAAGGCCAAGCGCAACCGCTTGGCCTTATTTGTGAAACGTCGTTGCCCTTATCACGCCTAGCGCTTCTTGAACGGATTCAGCCCGTTGGCCTGCTGCATCATGATGCGTTTGGCGAACGGGATGCGTTCGGCGATATGCAGGCTGAGATCGCCCAATTGGCGTAGCGGCTTGGCGCCGGTGAACAGATGGTGAAAGCTGTCGGTGGCGGCGATCATCGCCTGGTTGGCGAGGCGGCGCTGGACCTCGAAACGGTGCAGGTCGATATGGTCGCCGGGGTCGCGGCCGTGGATGATCAGCTCGGCCAGAGTGTCGGCGTCGTGCAGGCCGATGTTCAGCCCCTGGCCCGCCAGCGGGTGCACCACGTGGGCGGCGTCGCCAATCAGCGCCAGGCGCTTTCCAATGTAGCGCTTGGCGTGCTGGCGCTTGATGGGAAAGCTGGCCCGGGCGACGACACGGGTGAGCTTGCCGAGCCGCGCGGGGAAGGCGTCTTCGATGGCGGCCTTGAGCGCGTCATCGTCCAGCTGTTCGCGGGCCTTGGTGGCGTCGTCGCTGTCGTACCACACAAGTGAGGCGCGCTGGCCGGGCAGCGGCAGCATGGCAATCGGGCCGGTGGGGGTGAACACCTGCCAACTAACATCCTGCTGGGGCAGTTCGGTTTCCACGTTTATGATCATCGCCCGCTGGTGGTAGTCGTAATGGGTCACGCTGATGCCAGCAAGCTCACGCAGGGTGGAACGGGCACCGTCGGCGCCAACAACCAGCGGCGCGCTGAGGGTCTTGCCGTTATCCAGCTCGATCAGGCGCGTATCGCCCGTGGTCAGGGTGCTGATCGGCGCGCACTGGGTATAGCAGGTCACGCCGGGCAGGTCGGCTAACCGTTGCCACAGCGCGTATTGCAACGTGCGGTTTTCGACAAAAACGCCGAAATCGTCCATGCCGCTGTCGGCCGCTGAAAACAGCGAGTGGCCGGTGCCATCCTGATTGGCCACATCGATGTGGCGGAAAGGGCAGCAGCGTTCCTCGGGTAGCTGAGTGCCACTGGCGTTGATAAACGCCCGCGAGCGCGCATTCAGCGACGAGATGCGCAGGTCGTAGTCGCCCTCAGCCGGGGCGGGAGCCTCGCCTTGCTCGATCAGCCCGACTGACTTGCCGGCATTGCCCAGCCGGGCCGCCAGCGCGGCGCCAACCATGCCGCCGCCGACGATAATCACATCATGATCCTGCATCGTCCGTTGATCAGATCCTTGCATAAGTGGCTCCTCGGATAAAATGTCTGGCACAGAGTAGGCGTTGCCGTTGTCATACAGTATCGTCTAGCGAGAGCAGAATTGCCTAGGGGTGAACATTTGACGCAGGCAGTGGATATGACCAACAGCGTGGCCCAGGCAGGTGAAGAGCTGGCCGGCTTTATCGCGCGTTACCCAAAACTTTGGATTCTGACCGGCGCGGGCGTGAGCACCGACAGCGGCATCCCCGACTATCGCGATGCCGATGGCCAGTGGAAGCGCTCACCACCCGTTCAACACGGCGATTTCATGGGTTCGCATACGGTTCGCCAGCGCTACTGGGCGCGGGCGCTGGTGGGTTTCAAGGCGCTGAGCGGCGCCCAGGTGAGCGGCGCGCACAAGGCACTGGCCGCGTTGGAAGCCATGGGCTACGTGGAGATGCTGGTCACCCAGAACGTAGACCGCCTGCATCAGCGGGCGGGCTCCAGAAAGGTCATCGACCTGCATGGCCGGGCCGATACGGTTAGCTGTATGGGCTGCGGCTACCATATGATGCGCCACGCCATGCACAGTGAAATGGCGCAGCTGAATCCGCAGTTTGCCGCGCTTGATGCGGGCCATGCCCCGGACGGCGATGCGGACCTGGAAACCGATTTTTCAGGCTTTGCGGTGTTTGATTGCCCGCGCTGCGGCGGCATCCTCAAGCCGGACGTGGTGTATTACGGTGACGTGGTCCCGCCAGCCAGACGGCTCGCCGCCCAGGCAGGATTGCAAAACGCCCACGCGGTGCTGGCCGTGGGGACGTCACTGATGGTCTATTCCGGCTACCGCTTCTGCCGCGAGGCGCATGGAATGGGCCTGCCCGTTGCCTCGCTGTCGCTTGGCGTGACCCGCGCCGATGCCATGCTCTCCCACCAGTGGCGCGCGCCGCTAACGCCGGTGCTGGAGGAGGCGGTTCGTTGCCTTGAGGACCGCTAGCGCGCCTTCGATACCCACGGATTACCTTCCAGCCACAGCCGCCAGGGGGCGTCGCGGTGCTCCGGCTTGGCATAATCGATCCCCACGCGTGGGCCACTGGCGATTGGCCCGGTGGCGAGCCCATTATCCTGCATGGCTTGGCTTATCCACAGCCGGTTGCCCTGGGTCATGTCATGGCCGTACAGCGCCTTGTCGATACCCAGCGCGCGAGTAAGCTTGCCCGGTCCATTGCTTAGCTGTTTGCCCGTCGCCTGGCGGGTAGCGCGCATCGCCGCCTCGTTGACCGTGGGCTCCACGGCGCGAATCAACACCGCGCAGGGCGAATCTTCTGGTTCGGTTACCACGTTGAGCAGCCAGTGCATGCCATACACCAGGTACACGTAGGCGTGGCCCGCCGGCCCGAACATGGCTTCGGTGCGCGGCGAGCGGCGGCGGTGGGCGTGGCAGGCGGAGTCTTCAGCGCCGCAATAGGCCTCGGTTTCCACGATCCGCGCGCCGATCTGCTCGCCGTTATGCTCACGCACCAGCCAGCAGCCCAGCATGTCGCGGGCGACCTCAAGGGTGTCGCGGTTATAAAACGCCCGCTCAAGCGGGGCGGGGTAATGGTCTGGGGCAATCGGCATGATATAGAGGCTTCGCTGCGGCGTTTACTTGAGTAAAATGCTAGGGTATTAGCTAACGAAAGCCAATAGACGCGGAGTTAATCGTGCTGTCATTTGAACATCGCTATGCCACCTTGCCCGAACCGCTGTCGGTCGAATGTGCGGCCACGCCCGTGGCGAACCCTGAACTGATCGCGTTCAATGCGCCGCTGGCCGCCGAGCTGGGTGCTAAAGAGATACCCGATGAGGCAACCCTGGCCGCGTGGTTCAGCGGCAATCAGACGATGCCCAATGCGTCGCCCCGGGCGCTCGGCTATGCGGGCCACCAGTTCGGCAACTTTGTGCCGCAGTTGGGCGACGGCCGCGCACTGCTGCTTGGTGAAGTCGTCGACCAGCACGGCAAGCGCCGCGACGTGCAGTTGAAAGGCAGCGGTCGCACACCGTTCTCCCGCGGCGGCGATGGCCGCTCGCCCTTGGGGCCGGTGCTGCGCGAATACCTGGTCAGCGAGTTCATGGCCGCCATGGGCATCCCCACCACGCGTGCGCTAGCCGCGGTGACCAGCGGCGAGCGGGTGGTGCGCCAACTGCCCGAGCCAGGCGCGGTATTTACTCGTGTCGCTAGCAGCCACATCCGGGTGGGTACCTTCCAGTTTGCTGCCGTGCGGCGGGATGAAGCGGCGCTCAAGGCGCTGGCGGATCATGCGATTGAACGCCACTACCCCGAGGCAGTCAACGCACAAGACCCCTACCTGGCGCTGCTCGAGGCTGTCGTCGCCCGCCAGGCCGCGCTGGTGGCGCGCTGGATGAGTATCGGCTTTATTCATGGCGTGATGAACACCGATAACTGCAGCATTGCCGGTGAAACCATCGATTACGGCCCCTGCGCCTTTATGGAGCAGTTCGACCCGCAAAAGGCGTATAGTTCGGTTGACCAGGGCAAACGCTACGCCTTTGCCAATCAGCCGGGGATTGCCCAGTGGAACCTGGCCCGCTTTGCCGAAACCCTGCTGCCGCTGCTGAATGAGCAGGGCGATGCGGGTGTCGCCCAGGCCACCGACGCCATTCGCCGCTTTGATGGCCTGTTCAGCGCCGAACAGCGCCACCTGCATGCCGATAAGCTGGGTCTCGCGGCGGATAGCGTCGATGCGGAAGCGCTGATGGAAGGCCTGGAAAGCCAGATGCACCAGGGGCGGATGGACATGACCGCCACCTTCGACGCGCTTACCCACTACGCCGCCTCGCCAACCGATGAACATCGCGACGCGCTGCTGGCGCTGACGACCCAGCCCCAGTCGCTAACCGCGTGGCTGGAGGCGTGGCAGGCGGCGCAGGTCGCCGGGCAAGAGGAGGCGCGCTTTGCGGCCATGCGGCGCGGCAATCCGGTCATCATCCCCCGCAACCACCGCGTTCAGGAGGCCATCGATGCCGCCTACGACGGCGATTTTGCGCCGTTCTACACGCTGCTGGGCGTGGTCACCCAGCCGTTTGATGACTCAACGGAGGCACGTCGTTTGGCAGCGCCGGCGACCGATAGTGAACAGGTGCTGCGGACGTTTTGTGGCACATGAAGGGCTAGGGCTTGTGATAAACTGTGGTTTTTTACAGGTGGAAGGCTAGTCAGTGCGCAAAATCATTCATTGCGACTGTGACTGTTTTTACGCGGCGGTGGAGATGCGCGACAACCCGGCGCTGCGTGATATACCTATTGCCATTGGCGGCAGCGTCGAGCAGCGCGGGGTGGTCGCCACCTGCAATTACCCCGCCCGCGAATTCGGGATTCATTCGGCGATGCCCATGGGCCAGGCGCTCAAGCGCTGTCCGCATTTGACCATCATTCGCGGCGACATGGCCAAATACAAAGCCGTCGCCCGGCAGGTGTTTGCCATCTACCGCGATGTCACCGAGTTGATCGAACCGCTGTCGCTGGATGAGGCGTTTCTGGATGTCTCCGGCGTCACCCTGCACCACGGCAGCGCGACGCTCATGGCGGAAGCCATCCGCGAGCGGGTCAGCCGCGAGGTGGGGATTACCGTCTCGGCGGGGGTGGCGCCCAACAAGTTTCTCGCCAAGATCGCCAGCGATTGGAACAAACCCGACGGCCTGTGCGTAATCACCCCGGATGAGGTGGATGGCTTCGTCCAGCAGCTGCCGGTGAAGAAAATTCACGGCGTCGGCCCGCGCACGGCTGAAAAGCTGGCCGGGCTCGCTATCCACACCTGTACCGATTTGCGTGCCCGCCCGCTGACCGAGCTGGTCGAGCACTTTGGCCGCTTTGGTCGACGGCTGCACGAGCTGAGCTGGGGGCGCGATGAGCGCCCGGTGAAAACCCACCGCGAGCGTAAGTCGATCAGCACCGAGCAGACCTACGCCCAGGATTTACCCAACCTGGATGCCTGCCGCCGCGAGCTGCCTACGCTGATCGAGGACCTGGAGAGACGCTACGCCAGGCTTGACCCACCGTTGGCGGTGCGCGGGCTGATCGTCAAGGTGAAATTCAACGACTTCACCCAGACCACCGTGGAACACGCCGACCCCGCGCCGGACCTCGCCCAGTTCGAAACGCTGCTAAACGTCGGCTGGGCCAGGGGCGAGCGGCCCGTTCGCCTGCTGGGGGTGGGGTATCGGCTGGCGGAGAACACCCAGGCCCATCAGCTGCCGCTGTTTTAATTCGCCCCTGACCCAGTGGGAAGATTGACGACGGGCAGGGAGCGAGTTAAAACAGACGTATGATAGATAGCCCGTTAACCGCTTAAAGAAACATCTGACCACGAGCCGCGCCATGCCTGCCGATACCGCGCCACGCCCTCGCTTAGTGTTTGCCCATGCCAACGGCTTTCCCGGGTTGAGCTATCGCAGCCTGCTGGCGCCGCTGGCCAACACCTTTGACCTTCACCCGTTGGAGCGCCTGGGCCACCATCCGGATTACCCGGTGAACCACAATTGGAGCAATCTGGTCGACGAGCTGCTGGCAAGCCTGCCCGACAGCGACACGCCGCTGCTGGGCGTCGGCCATTCGTTGGGCGGCACGCTGATGGCGATGGCCGCTGATAAGCAGCCCGAGCGCTTCTGCGGTGTAATCATGCTGGATCCGCCGCTGATGCTGGGCACCGATGCCTGGGCGATGAAAGCCGCCAAGCGCTTTGGTTTCATCGACCGGATTACCCCGGCCGGCAAGACCCTGGGGCGGCGGGCGGTCTGGCCAAGCCGGGAGGCCATGGCGGCGTCTTTAAGGCGCCGTGGGCTGTTTCGGCGCTTTACCCCGGAAGCGCTCAACGACTACATTGAAGCAGGTACCCAGGTATTGGCAGACGGCCGCGCCGAGCTCACGTTCGACCCGCGTATCGAGGTGGAGATCTTCCGCCATTTACCGGACCACCTGACGCGCCTGCCGCGTCGGCTGAGCGTGCCGCTGGAGGTCGTGGCAGGCGAGGATTCGCACCTGTTGACCCCGTCGCGCATTCAGCGCCTGAAGCGTTATGGGGTTGCCGTCAGCGGCGTGCCGGGTACGCACATGTTTCCCATGGAGCACCCCGACGACACCCGTGGCGCCATTCTGGCGGCCTGGCAGCGAATGGCGTTACGCGATCGTTCTTCACACACGGCGTAAGGAGGCGTTATGTATCTTTCCGTACAGCTGAGCTATTACCCGCTGGCCGATGATTTCAAGCCAGCGGTCAAAGAAGTGGTCAAGCGCCTTGAAGCATCCGGCCTTGAAGTGCATCCCAACCGTATGAGCACCCAGGTTTTCGGCGAGTTCGATGCCGTCATGGCAGGGCTGAGCGAGGTGATGAAGTGGTCGTTCGAAACCCACGGCAAAGCGGTCTTCACGGCTAACTTTCTGGAAGGCGACCGCCGGCCACGATAATCGAGTAGTATAAAAAACGCCGCCCGATGGGCGGCGTTTTGGTGCTTGCTAACGAACGTGTCGTTACACCAGTGAATCCAGGCAGGACTCGATGATGTCCAGGCCTTCGTTGAGCACGTTGTCTTCGATGGTGACCGGCATCAGGAAGCGGATGGTGTTGCCGTACATGCCGCAGGACAGCAGGATCAGGCCTTCTTCGCGGGCCTTGCCGCACAGCTTGGCGGCGAGTTCTGGGTTGGGCGTACGGTTGTCCTTGTCGGACACCAGCTCGAACGCTGCCATGGCTCCCATGTTGCGGATGTTGTCGATGCAGTCGAACTTGCCTTGCCAGTCCTTGAAGCGTGTCGCCAGCTTCTCGCCCAGCGCCTGGCTCTTCTCCAGAATGTTCTCTTCTTCGAACACTTCCATGACCGCAAGCGCCGCGGCACATGCCGTCGGGCTGCCGGTGTAGGTGCCGCCCAGCGAGTTGGGGCCAGAGGCGTCCATTACCTTGTCGGTTCCCACGATGGCAGAAATCGGCATGCCGTCGCCCATGCTTTTGGCCATGGTCATGATGTCCGGCTCAACGCCGCTGTGCTCGATGGCAAACATCTTGCCGGTACGGCCAAAGCCCGACTGGACTTCGTCGATGATCATCAGAATGCCGTGCTCATCGCAGATGGCGCGGATTTTCTCGAGGAAGCTCTTGGGCGCCGGGTAGAAACCACCTTCACCGAGTACCGGTTCGAGAATGATCGCCGCGGTGTCCTTGGGGTTGGCGTCGGTTTTCAGCACCATCTTCAAGCCGCGAATGGCTTCGTCTTCGCTGACGCCGTGGTAGGGCACTGGGTAGGGCGCGCGGAAGACGGTACCCGGCATCGGGCCGAAATCGGTCTGGTAGGGCGCGACCTTGCCGTTCATTGCCATGGTATAAAAAGTACGGCCGTGGTAGCCGCCGTCAAAGCAGATCACGTTGGAGCGACCCGTGGCCGCACGGGCGACCTTGACTGCGTTTTCCAGCGCTTCGGCGCCCGAGTTGGCCAGCATGACCTTGGCGTGGCCACGCACCGGGACGATATGGCTGAGTTTCTCGGCGACTTTGACGTAGCCCTCGTAGGGCATCACCGTCTGGCAGGTGTGCATGACCTTGTCGAGCTGGGCTTTCACCGCAGCGACAACTTTCGGGTGGCGGTGGCCAACGTTCAGCACGCCGATGCCGCCGGCGAAATCGATAAAGCGGTTGCCGTCCGCGTCCCACACTTCGGCATTTTCAGCGCGCGCGGCAAAAGCGGTGGCGGGGCTTGCGGCGCCGGCGGCGACGTATTTGTGTTTTAGCTCATTTAGCTCGGCATTGCTCATGGCTCAACTCCTGAGTTGATGGGGCGATATGCTTCAGCATAGTGCGCAATAAACAGACTTACAGGGATGAAGCGATCAACACGCGATCGCGACCCGACTGTTTAGCTTGGTACATGGCTTTATCAGCGCGATCAAGCAATCGGGTGGTCGACGCTTCAATGTAACTGGCCACGCCTGCGGAGAGCGTAACCGTCAAGGCATGCTGGGTAAACGGTGTCTGAGACACCACGCGGCGAACCCGTTCCATGGCAAGCTTGGCATCTTCAGCATTCACCTCGGGCATGATCACCAGAAATTCTTCACCGCCCAGACGAATCTGCACGTCGGTGTCGCGCAGCGTTTGGTTCACCGTTGCAGTCACTTCTTCAAGAATCTTATCACCTACGCTGTGACCATGTGTGTCATTGAAGGCCTTGAAGTTATCCAGGTCGAACATGGCTACGCTCAGCGGGCTGCCGTAGCGAGAGCTGCGGCGTAGCTCCTGCTCCAGGCGCTGCAGGCCGGCGCGACGGTTCAACAAGCCGGTGAGCTCGTCGTGGTGGGCGATATGGTCAAGGCGCTCGTTGGCCTGTTTGAGGCGCTCTTCCAGCTGTTTTCGCTGGGTAATATCGACGATAAAGGTGACTTTACGCGGCGCGCCGTCGTCACCCTCAATGCGCGCAGCCTCGGCGATGATGGTGCGCACCTCGCCGTTCTTGCAGCGCACTTCCCACTCCTGGCGTAGCTCCTGTGTATCTTCCCCCTCGACGAAGAGGTCGTGTAAATCGGACATGGTCGCGCGATAGGCCTGGGGCACCACCATCGTGAAATGCTGACCCAGCAGTTCCTCTTCACGATAGCCGTAAAACTCGCAGTAGGCCGGGTTGACCAGTTCGAATTGCCCCTGGGGGTTGGTGATGCAGATGCCGAGCGGCGCGGTGTTGATCACGTTTTCGGTGTTGCGTTGAGTGCGGTGAAATTGTTGATAAATGTCACGTTGTGTCGCGTTATCCATAGGGTTCCTAACGGCTTGACGGCCACGCTTCATCGCGCAGCGTGACGAGTTGTTGGGCCAGGTTATTACCCAGTGAGTTCACCGCAGGACGTGCGTAGTAGAACCCTTGCTGACATGGGATGCCCTCTCTCGCCAGCCACAAGGCTTCGGCGTGAGTCTCAACGCCTTCGGCAATCAGCTTGATGTCGAGTTCCGCCGCCAACTGAATGATCGAGCGCAACAGCGCCTGACGCCGGGGATGATGATCGCAGTCGATGATCAGCTCGCGGTCGATCTTGATCTTATCAGGGGCCAGGTCGGTGAGCAGATCCAGGTTGGCGTACCCATTGCCGAAATCATCCAGCGCCGTCGTGAAGCCCATTGAGCGGTAGGCATTAATAATGTTGTACAGGTGCTGACGGTCGCGAACGCGCTCGGTTTCGGTGATTTCGAAGATCAACTGGTCGGTAGGCCAGCCAACGCGCTTGGAAACGTCCAAGGTGGCCTGGATGCAGGCCTCGGGTTCATACACCGCATTGGGCAGGAAATTGATCGAAAGCGCCGTTTGCATATCCAGTGCGCTGGCCATTTCAATCGCCTTGACCCGGCAGGCCTGGTCGAAACGGTACATGAGGTCGTCGGTGACCTGGGAAATCACGCTCCAGGCGGACTCACCCTGGGGGCCCCGTACCAGCGCTTCGTAGGCATACACCTTGGCGAGAGAAACGTCCACGATGGGTTGAAACGCCATCGTGAAGTCGAACGGAAGGTCGCCTTCGCAGCGCTTACAGCTTCCGTTGACTCGAGCACACTGACTCATTTTGACTCCTGATGCTTTTCGCTCGCCGGTCGCGAGACAAGCATTATGTTATTAATCTTGAATGGGTGGCCCAATCACCCTATCGACAGTTTAGCCACAATTACCCTGGTTGTACATGTCTTGTATAGAATATGGTGTCCTTTGGGTGTGGGGTTCATCAAAAAAGCGCCCCGCAGGGCGCTAGCAAGACAAGCTGAAAGGCAAATAAACAGCCACGCTGTCGGCGCTGAATCAGCTAGATAATCCCAGCGTCGCGCAGCGCCTGGCGCTGCGCGGTGGTAAGGCCGATGTCGGTGAGTACGGCGTCGGTATGCTCGCCAAGGGTGGGCGGCGCCGTGGTGGCGCTTACCGATTCGCCATTCATGCGGATAGGATTGGCCACCAGGTCGACTTGGCCCGCCTGGGCATGGGGTAACGTCTGCTTCAATTTGCGCGCCTTGACGTGAGGGTCGTCGAAGACCCGGTCGAGGGTATTGATTGGGCCGCAGGGCACGCCAACGGCTTCAAAGGCGGCCAGCCAATCGTCAGTGCCGCGCTGGGCAAGCGCGACTTCGAGCACCGGCACCAACTGATCGCGGTATTGAACGCGCACGCCGTTAGTGGCAAAGCGCGGATCTTCGGCCAGGGCGGGTAGCGAGAGCACCTGGCAAAAGCGTCTGAACTGGTCGTCGTTGCCCACCGCCACGATCATATGGCCGTCCTGGGTGGTAAACGCCTGATAAGGCACGATGTTGGGATGGGCGTTGCCCATGCGCTGCGGCACCTTGCCCGAGGTTAGGTAGTTCAACGCCTGGTTGGCCAGTACGCCCACCTGCACGTCCATCAGCGCCATGTCGATATGGCAGCCGGTGCCGGTGTCGCGGCGCTGGTAGAGGGCGGCGAGCACCGCGTTGGCCGCATACAGGCCGGTAAAAATATCGGTAAACGCCACGCCGCTTTTCACCGGCCCGCCGCCGGGTTCATCGTCGGGCTTGCCGGTGAGGCTCATGATTCCGCCCATGGCCTGGATCATGAAGTCGTAGCCAGCGCGATGGGCGTAGGGGCTTTCCTGGCCAAAGCCGGTGATCGAACAGTAAATCAGCCGGGGGTTTAACGCCTTCAGGCTTGGGTAATCCAGCCCGTAACGCTTTAATCCCCCGACCTTGAAGTTTTCGATCAGCACGTCGGATTGTTCGACGAGCTGCTTGATCACCGCTTGTCCTTCGGTCGTGGCCATATCGACGGTGACCGAGCGCTTGCCGCGGTTGGCGCACAGATAGTAGGCCGACTCGGCACTGCCCGAGAGCCAGGGCGGCCCCCAGTGGCGGGTGTCGTCGCCGCGTTGCGGACGCTCGATCTTGATCACGTCGGCGCCCATGTCGGCAAGCATTTGCCCGCACCACGGGCCTGCCAGCACCCGGGAAATATCGAGTACCTTAATACCTGCCAGCGGTTTGGGGGATGCGCTCATAAACGTCCTTAGAAAAACGCCTGGATACCGGTCTGGGCGCGGCCCAGAATCAGCGCGTGCACGTCGTGGGTGCCCTCGTAGGTATTCACCGACTCCAGGTTCACCATGTGGCGAATCACGCCGTACTCGTCGGACACCCCGTTGCCGCCGTGCATATCGCGGGACTGGCGGGCGATATCCAGCGCCTTGCCGCAGTTGTTGCGTTTGATCAGCGAGACCATTTCTGGCGACCAGTTGCCGCTATCCATCAGTCGGCCGACCTGAAGTGCCGCCTGTAGCCCGAGGGTGATCTCTGTCTGCATGTCGGCGAGCTTTTTCTGGATTAGCTGGTTGGCGGCCAGCGGGCGGCCGAACTGCTTGCGGTCCAGGGTGTACTGGCGGGCGGCGTGCCAGCAGAATTCTGCGGTGCCCATCACGCCCCAGGCAATGCCGTAGCGGGCCTTGTTCAAGCAGCCAAACGGGCCTTTTAAGCCGCTGACGTTGGGTAGCAGGTTCTCGTCGGGGACAAAGGCATTCTCCAGCACGATTTCGCCGGTGATCGAGGCGCGTAACGATACCTTGCCGTCGATTTTCGGCGTGGAGAAACCCTCGCTGCCGCGCTCGACGATAAAGCCCTTGATCTGGTCGTCGTGGGCCGCCGACTTGGCCCAGACCACGGCGATGTCGGCAATCGGGCTGTTGGTGATCCACATCTTGGCGCCGGTCAGGCGGTAGCCGCCGTCGACTTTTTCCGCCCGGGTAATCATCGAGCCCGGGTCCGAGCCGTGGTCCGGCTCGGTCAACCCGAAACAGCCGATCATCTCGCCGCTGGCAAGCTTGGGCAGGAATTTATGCTTTTGCGCTTCGGAGCCGTAGGCCTCGATGGGGTACATGACCAGCGACGACTGCACGCTCATGGCGGAGCGGTAGCCGGAGTCGACCCGTTCCACCTCACGGGCAATCAGGCCGTAAGCGACGTGATTGACGCCTGCGCCGCCGTACTCGGGGGAAACGGTGGCGCCAAGCAGACCCAGTTCGCCCATCTCGTTCATGATCTCGCGGTCGAAGCGTTCTTCACGGAAGGCGCTGAGCACGCGGGGCTGCAGGTTTTCCTGGCAGTAGTCGTGGGCGGCGTCGCGGATCTGGCGTTCTTCGTCGCTGAGCTGGTGCTCGAGTAACAGCGGGTCGTCCCAGTTGAAGTGTGTCATGGCTGAACTCCTTGGTGCCGTCCCGCAGACGCCCGCAAGCGACCACGGCGATAACGTGGCGGTCAATGGTATGCTTCCGCCAATGTATCGCCGTTTTTTAAAAATATCTACATTTTTTTAAAACGCAGAATTTAATCGATGCCGCGGGCCTGCAATACCCGGGTGATGATCGGCACCGGCGTCATCAAATGGTCGCGCATCAGGGTGGAGGCTCGCGCCGCGTCGCGGGCCAAGATAACCTCAACCAGCTCGGCGTGTTCCTGGCGCTTCTGCTCGAGCGCCTGGGCGGACATGACGGTCTCTTGAAGCCACAGATGACGGTAGCGTTCCACCTGATTGAACAGGGTGTCGCGCATCTGTAGTAAATGCGGCGAGTTGCAGCCGCTGGCGATGGCGGTATGGAACGCCTTGTGGCGCTGGTCCCAGCCATCGAGCAAGTCATCCGGTGAGCTGATATCGGTGACCTTGGCCAGCCGGTGGGCGGTGGCCACCACTGAGGCTTCCCAGTCGTCGTCGCCGCGCTCGATGGCCAGACGCAGAATGAGGCCTTCGAGCTGGGCGCGAGCATCGTAGATGTCGTTGAGTTCGGCAAGCGACATGGCGGCGACGCGGTAGCCGCGCTGGCTGATGGCGACCACCAGATGGTCGGCCACCAGTTGCGACAGCGCCTCGCGCAGCGGGCCGGTGCTCACGCCGTAGTACTCTTTCAGGCGGCTCATCAGCAGCTTTTGTCCCGGCGCGTAGCGGGCGCGGATAATATCGTGTTTGAGTTCACGGTAGGCGCGAATGGCGAGATTCTGACGCGGCGCGTCTGACTCCATGACGGGGCGACTCCCTGGTAACGGCTTGCGGGTAAGTGACTCCCAAAGAATAACGGCTACTATGGGGAAATGTTATCAATTTGGCGTAGAGGACGAGATTGATGTGGGATTTTATCATTATCGGCGGCGGCATCCTCGGCATGTCCACGGCGATGCAGCTGCAGCAGGCCTATCCCGACAAACGCCTGTTGGTGCTCGAAAAAGAACACGGGCCGGCGCAACACCAGTCGGGCCATAACAGCGGCGTGATCCATGCCGGGGTGTATTACACGCCGGGCAGCCTTAAAGCCAGGTTTTGCCTGGAAGGTAACCGCGCCACCCGCGCCTTCTGTGACGAGCACGGCATTGCCTACGACATCTGCGGCAAGCTGCTGGTCGCGACCAATGACGTTGAAAAGCAGCGCATGCAGGCGCTGTGGGAGCGTACCGCTGCTAACGGTCTCGAGCGCGAATGGCTGGAAGCCGGTGCGCTGCGCGAGCGCGAGCCTAATATCACCGGCGTCGCGGGGATTTTCGTGCCCTCGAGCGGTATTGTCGATTACGCCGAGGTGACCCGCGCCATGGCGGCTAATTTCGAGCGTCTGGGCGGCAGCATCCGCTACGGCGCCGAGGTGACCGGGCTCGAGGAGCGCCGCCAGGAGGTGGTCGTGAGCACCGATGACGAACGCCTGACGAGCCGCTACCTGGTCTCGTGCTCGGGGCTGATGGCGGATCGGGTAATTCGCATGCTGGGGCAAACGCCGAGCTTCACTATCTGTCCGTTTCGCGGCGAATATTACCGCCTGCCCGAGCAGCACAACCAGATCGTCAATCACCTGATCTATCCGATTCCTGACCCGGCCATGCCGTTTCTTGGCGTGCACCTGACCCGGATGATCGACGGCAGCGTGACCGTCGGGCCCAACGCGGTGCTGGCGTTAAAGCGCGAAGGCTATCGCAAGCAGGATGTATCGCTTGGCGATATGGGTCGCATGTTGACCCATCCGGGCATCCTCAAAGTGCTGGGCCGCCACCTGCGGCCGGGGCTTGTCGAGATGAAGAACTCGCTTTACAAGCGCGGCTACCTGGAACTGGTGCGCAAGTACTGCCCGAGCATCACCGCCGATGACCTGCTGCCCTATCCGGCGGGGGTGAGGGCGCAGGCGGTCTCCAACGACGGCAAGCTGGTGGACGACTTTCTGTTTGTGAACACCCGCCGCACGCTGAACGTAGGCAACGCGCCGTCTCCGGCGGCCACCTCGGCGCTGCCGATTGGCGCGCACATCGTCAAACAGGTGGCCGACCAGCTTATCGACTAACCCCGGTTCCTTAACCGAACAGCAGGCGCAGCAGGATGGCGGCGATCATGGCAAGGGTCAGGTACTTGATCCACATCGCGCCGCGGGGGCTCATGTTGACCTTAACTGCCAGCCACGCGCCGATCATGCTGCCCAGCGCAAGCAGTAGCCCGTAATGCCAGCGGACCTGGTCAAACCACATGAACAGCGCCAGAGCGGGCAGGCTGTAAACCAGGATGATCAGCACTTTGAACACGTTGACCTGGGCAAGGTCGATTTTCAGCATGCGGTACAGCACGATGATGAATAGCACACCCACGCCGACTTGGATGAAGCCGCCGTAAATGCCGATCACGAACATGGCGAGATAAATGGTGGGCGTTAGCCGTTCGGCGGTAAGCGGGCGGGTGTCGAGCTTGGGCTGGGGCAGCAGCATCACCACGGCAGAGCCTGCCATGACGGCAATCAGTATCGCCTCGAACAGCGCGTCGCTTACCTGCAGGGCAAGCCAAGCACCTGCCAGCGAGCCTATCACCGCCGGGACGGACAAGCGTAGGCTGAGGCCAATGTAGGCCGTACCCGCCCGCATGAAACTGCCGATCGCGGAAACGCTTTGCAGCACAATCGCCACGCGGTTAGTGCCGTTGGCGACCTGAGTGGGCAGGCCGAGAAACATCAGTAGCGGCAGGGCAAGCATCGAGCCGCCTGCCGATAGCACGTTGATAAAGCCGGCCACAATGCCGATGCCCACCAGCGCGACGGCTTCCCAAACGATCATGGCCGGCCTCCATTAGCGCAGTACGTTCTACCCAGCATGATTACCTCGTCGCCAGAAATATGAGCCCTGGATCATATAAGTAACCGGCGCCAAACGCACCTTGAAGCGCCGCCAGCGACCTTGGCGGCACGCAGGCCAGCGAGCGTTAACGTCAAGTTATTGGCATCCCACGGCAAAGGCATGCTAATTTCATTGCACCGCTTCCAGCGGAATGGAAGCTGGATGCACTTCCTGATCGTCAACCATACCAATAAGTCCAAACGGACGGAGGAAACGCTTATGCGAACTCTATCTACAGCTGCCGCTGCTTCCCTACTAGCTGTTGCGTTGCCTGCCAGCGCCCAACAACTTGCTATCGCCACGGGTGGAACCGGTGGCGTGTACTACCCCATCGGCGGTGGTTTTGCCGAAATGATCAACGAGCACATCGAAGGTGCTCAGGCGACGGCAGAAGTCACCGGTGCCTCGGTTGAAAACATGGGCCTGATCATGCGTGGCGAAGCCGATTTAGCGCTGGTGTTGGCTGATACCGCTTACCAGGCCTATGAAGGTTCGGGCGACTTCGAAGATCGTCAGATCGAAAATACCCGTGCCATTGCCTCGGTTTACCCCAACGCGGTGCAGTTGGTGACGCTGGCCGACTCTGACATTGAGTCGCTGTCGGATCTGGAAGGCAAACGTGTCTCTGTGGGTGCCCCGGGTAGCGGCACCGAGCTGAACGCCCGTGCGCTGCTGGAAGCTAACGGCATGAGCTATGACGACTTCACTCCCCAGCGGCTGAACTTCAACGAAACGGCTGATGCTATCCGTGACGGCGATATCGACGCTGGTTTCTGGAGCGTTGGCCCACCGACGAGCTCGATCATGAACCTTGCGACTACAAGGGATATTCGCTTGATCGGTCTGTCTGACGAAGAAATCGCCAACGCCCGGGAAGAAGAGGAAGTATTTGCTCCCTACGAGCTGGAAGAAGGCCTCTACGAAGGCATGGACGAAGCCGTGCAAACCATCGGTATTCCGAACGTTCTGGTGGTCAACTCTGATATGGACGAAGATCTGGCCTACCAGTTGACCCAACTGCTGTTCGAAAATACTGATGAGCTGATCGCGGTGCACCCGGCGGCCAACGACACCACCGTTGAGTTCACCATGGAGTCTACGCCGGTGCCGCTGCACCCCGGTGCTATCCGCTATTTCGAAGAAGTTGATGCCGATATCCCGGATCGTCTGCGTCCCTAATCCACCTGCAGGCGATCATCATGCATCAGCAACGACGACGCCTGCCTTGGATCACCACGAGGGGGTTAGCCGCAGCGTTTGTGCTGGGGCTAACCTGCTCACCATTAGCCGGAGCGGAGATTTCCTCTGCTCCGGCTAATGCGTCTGCGTACTTGCTGGTGACCGACGAGCAGGGCGAGCCACTGTTCCAGACGGCGATGCCTGAAGGGGCACGCTGGTGTCTACAATGGCACCACTCGGTAAAGAAGTTTGCGGTGCTGGACTGTTACCGTAATCACGCGGGTGTAATGGAGCTGGAACGTAGTCACCAGCCCGACTTTGCTGCTGGACTGGGGCATACCCAAGGCCGCGGTGAACAGCTTTCCGATGGAAAGGGGGGCTATTGGATTGAAGATATTGATGAGCCCGTGCCGGGGAATCAATACGCCTTGCGCGTGGGGGCGCTCGCGGTTGACCATCGCCTGGTGTGGCAGCGTGATGGGGAGGCGAAAAGCTTCAGCTTGAGCCGTCGCGCTGCAGGTGAGCGGGTTACCCTGCAACTGACTGAAACCGCGCTATCCGGCGTGAACAACAAGTAAGCCAGACATCGTCTGACGAGGACTCCATGAACGAATCCAACCAACCACCGGTCGTCATGCCCGGCGGCAATGTGATTCAGCCCCGCGCGATACTGTGGTGCATCACCATCGTGGCGGTGGGGCTATCCCTGTTTCAACTTTTCTCAGCGGGTATCCAGCCGCTGGGGCTTTTCTATCAACGCGGTATTCACCTTGCATTGATTATGATGCTGGCCTTTTTAATGTTCCCCGTATTTGGGGGTTCGCGCCCGCGCGGCGTGCTGGGCTGGGCAATTGATGCGCTGTTTTTTGCCGGTGCGGTGATTACCGGCGGCTATTTGGTGATTAATCTCGACGAGATTTTCAGCCGAGCTGGTTTTTGGTCAGAGACCGATATCCTGGTGGCCTGCATTGCCACGGCCACGGTGCTGGAGGCCAGCCGTCGGGCGGTTGGCTTTAGCATGACCGTGATCGGGTTGATCGCCATCCTTTATGCCATGGCAGGGCCGCGTGGTGAGTTGCCTTGGCTCGGGGAGTGGATGCCAGGCATTTTAGATCACCGTGGTTATAGTCTTGATCGAATCGCCGGGCAGCTTTATCTCGGTCAGGAAGGCATCTTTGGGCTACCGCTCGGGGTTGCAGCTACCTACATCTTTATTTTCGTGCTGTTTGGCGCCTTTTTGGAAAGCACCGGGGCCGGCAAGTTTTTCATTGATATGGCCTACGCAGCGACCGGCCGCCAGCGCGGCGGGCCAGCCAAGGCGGCCGTACTGGCCTCTGCAGGGATGGGCTCGATTTCAGGTAGCGCGATAGCCAACGTGGTGACCACGGGGGCGTTTACCATTCCGCTGATGAAAAAGCTTGGCTACAAACCCAAAGAAGCGGGGGGGATTGAAGCAGCTGCCTCCACCGGCGGGCAAATTATGCCGCCGTTAATGGGTGCCGGGGCGTTCTTGATTGCCGAATATACCAATACTCCGTATCTGGAAATCGTCAAAATCAGTATTTTACCGGCGATCATGTACTTCGCCACGGTGTACTTGTTTGTGCATATCATCGCGCTCAAGCAAGGCATGCAGGGCATGGCGAAAAGTGAGCTGCCGCAGATGCGCCAGGTAATGCGCGACGGCTGGCATTTCTTGCTGCCGCTGGGGGTGCTGGTGTGGCTGTTGGCGCTGAGTATTTCGCCGATGCGTGTGGGCTTTTATGCGGTGGTCACCATGGTCGCGGTAGCCGTGCTGCGTTATGCGGTGTGGTTTATGTTTATCGCGCCCAAAAAGGGCGAGGCAGTCACCGCACACCGCATCAAGGAAGTGTCGGCCGCCGGGCTTAGAAAGCTTGTCGAGGGGCTTGAGTTAGGCGCACGTAATGCGGTTGCGGTTTCCATGGCCTGCGCGGTGGCGGGGATCATCGTCGGCGTCGTCGGGCTTACCGGCCTGGGGCTTAAATTCTCCTCGATGATGATGGCATTTTCCGGCGGCAACATCCTGCTGGCGCTGCTCATGGTACTACTGGCGAGCTTGGTGTTGGGCATGGGGCTGCCGGTAACGGCGAGCTATATCGTACTCATCGTACTGGTTGGCCCCGCGCTGACCGAAGAGTTTGGCATTCCGTTGTTGATCGCCCACTTGGTGGTGTTCTGGTATTCCCAGGATTCCAACGTCACACCCCCCATCGCCCTCGCCGGGTTTGCGGGGGCGGCGATTGCTGGCAGTAAACCGATGGAAACCAGCTTCCAGGCCTGGAAATTTGCCAAGGGCCTGTACCTGATTCCGCTGTTTATGGTGTTCAACCCGGAGATTATTGTTGGTGGCCCGGTGCCATTAGTGATTTGGAACGGGGTGATTGCCCTGCTGGCGCTGGGTGCGTTTGCCGCTGCCTTGGAGGGTTACCTATTCACTCGAATGGGCTGGCTGTCGCGAATCGCTATCAGCATTGCGATTATCGGCGTGTTCTACCCCAACCTGATGGCCGAAGTAGCGGGTGTGGTGGTTATGAGCGTAGCGATTGTCGCCAACTGGCTGGCCAGCCGGCGAGAAACTGCCGTCGCCGCCTAGTGGGAGTGGCGCACGAAAAAGGCCTGGCATTTTGCCAGGCCTTTTATTTTACAGCGGTTTAACACGTTAGAAGATCGACTCTGCGGTGCCCGAGCCCTGCGAGCCACTGGCTTCTTCCAGCTCACGGCTGACCTGACGCGATTGGTAATCGGGCAGGTGGTCTTCATGGAACAGCTCGGAGATACCCTCGGACTGGTCGTCGCGCAAGCGGCGGCCGCTGTCGGGGTCGATACGTGCGCTGACCACCGTGTCGGGACGTTCGGGCATTGCCGAGGGCGTGCCGTCCAGGGCGTCGTCCATAAAGTCGATCCAGATCGGTAACGCTGCATTGGCCCCGTACTCCGCAAGGGTCTCGTTGCTGTCCTTGCCGACCCAGACGGTGGTGACCAGGCGGTCGTTAAAGCCGGCAAACCAGGCATCGCGCTGGCTGTTGGTGGTGCCGGTTTTGCCGACAATGTCGTCGCGTTCCAGGCTTAGCGCGGCCCGGCCAGTACCGCTTTCAATCACATCGCGCATCATGTCGCGCAGAATGTACAAGGCCGCTTCGTCGGCCACGCGGGGCGCGACGGGGTACTCTTTGCCGTCCATCTCCACCGTCTCCTGGTCGTCATCGCATTCGCGACAGGCCACCTGTGGGAGGGCTTCGTCAAGGATTTCTTCCTCGCCATCGCCTTCACGGGCGACGCGCTCGATAAACCAGGGGGATACCTGGAAGCCGCCGTTGGCGAGCACCGAGTAGGCGTTGGTCATTTCCATCGGCGTCAGGGTGGCGCTACCCAGAGCCAGTGCCAAGCCACGGGGCAGGCGGCCTTCGGCAAAGCCAAACCCTTTCAGGTATTCCAGGGTGTAATCCAGCCCCATGTTCTGCAGCACGCGAATGGTCACCAGATTACGCGAACGGGCAAGCGCAGGCCGCAGCCGCATGGGCCCCTGGAAGTCGAGGCTTGAATTGACCGGACGCCACATGGTGTTGCTGCCATCGTCCATGACCACGGGGGCGTCATTGACCACGCTTGCCGCGTTCAAATCACCGTCTTCCAGGGCGGCCAGGTAGATGAACGGCTTGAAGATAGAGCCTGCCTGACGCTGAGCCTGGACGGCGCGGTTGAACTTGCTGGCATTGAAATCAAAGCCGCCCTGCAGCGCCAGAATGGCGCCGGTGCGCGGATCCTGGGCCACCAGCGAGCCTTCGGCATCGGGACGCTGCGACAGGCGCAGTTGGCCTTCTTCGTCTTCCACGACGCGGACCAGATCACCACGGGTGGCAATTTCGCTCGCCGTGCTGGGCTCGGCGCCGCGGCTGCTTGGCGACTGATAAGGGCGGGCCCAGCTCAGGCCTTCCCAGGGAATGCTGCGCAGCTCGCCATCCACCAGCACCTGCATTTCCTGCCCGCTGCTCTCGACAACAATCGCCGGCTCGAGCAGGCCATAGCGTGGCGAGCGATCAAGCACCTGCACCCAGTTACTGACGTCGCCCTCGATACCCTCGACTTCGGTTTGGCTGCGCTCCGCTGCCTGGCGGGCGGTTTCACGAATCTCCGGCGACTCGGCAAGCTCTTCCTCAAGCCCCTGCGTGGCGGTTTCTTCCTGTGCTTCGACGAGGCTTGCGGCAATGTCGCGCTCCTCCGGGCCGCGCCAGCCGTGACGCCGGTCGTAGGCGATCAGGCCATCGGCGAGGGCGCGACGAGCGGTGGGCTGCAGTTCGCTTTCAATGGTGGTGTAAATGCGGTAGCCGCCGGTGTAGGCCTCGTCACCAAAGCGGTCGATGGCGTATTGGCGCGCCATTTCCGCTACATAGGAAGCGTCGACTTCGGGCTCGGTGGAGTGGCGACGTGCGGTCACCGGCGCCTGGACGGCCTCGCGGTAGGTGTCTTCATCAATATGCCCCAGCTCGCGCATGCGGAACAGGATCCAGTTGCGGCGAATCAGCGAGCGCTCCGAATTGGCCAGTGGATTGAACGCCGAGGGGGCTTTGGGCAGACCGGCGATCATGGCGGTTTCTGCCAGCGTCAATTCTTCCAGCGATTTGTCGTAGTAGGTGTCGGCGGCGGCAGCGATGCCATACGCTCGGTTACCTAAAAAGATTTTATTCACATAAAGTTCGAGAATGTCTTGTTTGTTTAACAATTGCTCCATCTGTAAAGCGAGCAGAATTTCGCGAATCTTGCGGGTAAAGGTCTGATCCAGCGTGAGCAGATAATTCCGTGCGACCTGCATGGTAATGGTAGAACCGCCGGACTGGATCGCTCCGCCGCTTTGCACCAGCTCCAGCGACGCGCGCGCAAGCGCTCTTGGTGCTACCCCATGGTGATCGAAAAAGCTGTCGTCTTCAGCGGCGGTCAGCGCGTCGATCATCTCCTCGGGGATCGCGTCGTAATCGATTTCGATGCGCCGCTCGTCGCCAAACTCGCCGATCAGCCGCCCGTCGCGGGTCATGATGCGCAGCGGTGTGTGCAGCTCGAAGTTCTGCAACTGCCGAACGTCGGGAAGGCCCGGCGCGAAATAGATGGCGGCGCCGACGACCGCGAGAGTGGCGGCACCGGCAAGCGAGACCATGATGCCTAACAGCGACACAATAAGGGTGCGGAGGAACGTCATGAATGGAAAGTACCCATGGGATGAATAAAAAAAGAGACGGTATCTAAACGACCGTATCACGCAACTGGCTGCCATTATAGGAAGCCGAGGCGGCCGCCACCAGTGCTGATATGCCCGGAAGGCGATGTGAGTGTGACTTGGTTGAAAATCATGTAACCTCAGGCAACGCGATAGGCAGGCGATACCGGACCCACAATGCGCTTACTCAAACCCCGTAACGGGTTGATCGGGGTCGATATTACCTCGGCGACCGTCAAGCTGCTCGAACTCAGATATGCCCATCAGAACTTCCAGGTGGAAAGCTATGCAGTGCGCCCGTTACGTGAAGGGGCCGTGGTCGAACGGCGCATTCGCGACATCGATGACGTGGCCAATGTTTTAAGCCGTGCGGTGGAGCACGCCAATCCCTCTACGCGCAAAGCAGCCGTGGCGGTGCCAGCGAGTGCGGCGATAACCAAGACGCTCAGCTTTCCTCGTTCACTCAGTGAAGACGACATAGAAGCCCGTATCGTTGCTGAGTCAGACCGCCATATACCTTTCCCGTTCAATGAAGTGGCGTTTGATTTCGAATGCCTGGGGCCGTCGACGTTTGACGATGATCGCCAGCAGGTGGTGTTGGTGGCCTGCCGTCAGCAGGACGTGACCCAATTGACCGACACCCTCGAACGCGCCGGGCTTGAGCCCGCCGCCGTCGAAGTCGAAACCTTTGCCATGGAGCGCGCATTTGAAGTGCTGCGCCGCCAGCTGCACGTCTCCGACGATCCCGACGCCTGCGTCGGTCTGGTGGATATCGGCGCCAACATGAACGCTTTCCACGTCGTCCGTGGCGGGCATATTGTCTACAGTCGCGACACCGTGTTCGGCGGGCGTCAGCTCACCGACGCGATTCGCGACCGTTACCAGTTGAGTATGGAAGAGGCGGGGTTTGCCAAAAAGCGCGGCGGCCTGCCCGATGACTATCATGACAGCGTGCTGAATCCGTTTCTGGAAACCGTGGTTCAGCAGGTGGGGCGTTCGCTGCAGCTTTATTACACGGCCGGGCGTCAGCACGAAGTCAAGCATATCGTGCTGGCCGGCGGGTCGAGCGTGATCCCGGGACTTGCCGAGCGTATTGCCGAGGATAGCGGCATGACGGTGACCATCGCCAATCCGTTCCAGGCCATGGAGGTCAACAAGCGCCTGAACGTTGAAGCGCTGACCAATGACGCCCCGGCGATGCTGACCGCCGGTGGCCTGGCCATGAGGGTCGGCCAATGAGCATCACCATCAATCTGCTGCCGTGGCGTGAGCAACAGCGCGAGCGACGCACACGGCGCTTTTATCACCTGATGGTCGTGATGCTGCTGGTAGGCGCCGGGCTCGGCTGGGGCATCGCCAAGTTCTATGCGGCCCAGGTGGCGGCTCAGCAGCAGCGCAATGCCTTTATCGAAGCGCAGGCCCGCGAACTGACTGAGGATATTGGCGACCTGGAACGCTACCAGACCGACGCCTTGCGGCTGGGTGAGCAACTGGTGCTGTTTCAGACGCTGCAGACCCAGCGGGCCAGCACCGTGGAGCTATTCAATGCCCTGGCGGGCAGCGTCGCCAGCGGTGTCGTCTACCAGCAGGTCTCGCGCAGCGGTGCCCAGGTCAGCGTTGAGGGGGTGGCGGCCAGCGAGCGCCAGGTCTCCGAACAGCTGCGCCGGGTTGCCGATAGCGCTGCGCTGGGCGTGCCGTCGCTGTCGGAAGTCGAAAGCGACGCCGAGGGAAGCGGCCGGCAGTTCCGCTTCGATGTCGAACAGCCGTCGCTCGCGACGCCTGCCGAGGAGCAGCCGTGATGTGGAAACTCGCGCGTTGGGCGCAGGAATGGCAGCAGTTGCGCAGCGTCGACTGGCGCGACCTGGACGTCAAGGAAGCCGGCGGCTGGCCGCTGCTGCTCAAGTGGCTCTGCGGCGCACTGGCGCTGCTGGTGGCGCTGCTGCTTATGGAGTGGTGGGTGATCGGCGAACGGCGGGCAGCGCTGGTCAGCGCCCAGCAGCAGGAGTCGCGCCTGCTCAGCGATTACCGGCGTCAGGCGAGCGAAGCGGTTCAGCTACCCAAAATGCGCGAGCAGATCGACACGCTTCAAGACCAGATGGCGCGTCTGAGGGCTATCCTGCCCACCGATGCGGAAATTCCGTCGCTGCTCGACAGCATCAGCGATGCCGCCGTGGATAACCGCCTGACGATCGAAACGATTCGTTTGCGCCCCACGGTCTCCCAGCCGCACTATGTGGAGCAGCCGCTGGACATTCAGGTGCGCGGCGACTTTCATCAGATTGCCCGTTTTGTCGCCGACATAGCTTCGCTTTCGCGACTGGTGACACAGCACGACTTCACCCTGGCGCCGGCGGACACCAGCGGCGATACCCTACGGCTGTCGCTGCTGGCGCGTACCTACCGTGATCGGGAGGACGCACCATGAGCTGGCCAGTACGTCGAGGGATGGCCGGCGGATGGGTCGCAGCGCTTGGCCTGCTAACGGGCTGCGCCGACCCGTCACTTTCGCAGTTGGAAACCACCCTCGCCGAGATTCGGCAGATGCCCAGCACTGAACCGGCGATGGTGATTCCCTACGTGCCGCTTTACCCCACGCAACGCTATCAGCATAGCGAGGCGCGCAGCCCGTTCATGCCGCCGGAGTCGGTTCAGGACGGCGTGCCTGACATGCTGGCGAGCAGCGACGATGCGCCGGATCAGCAGCGCGCCGCCGAGCCGCTGGAGCAGTTTCCACTCCAGGAGCTGCAGCTGGTCGGCACGCTGCGCATGGGCGGGCGGCGGGTGGCCATGATCGCCACGCCGGAGGGCGAGGTGGTCACCGTCCGGGAAGGCAACTATGTGGGCAGCGACTACGGACGGATTACCGCTATCTCTGAGGAAGCGGTGGACATTCGCGAGCGCATTTATACCCAGCAAAACGGCTGGCAGGCGCGATCGGCCTCGCTCACCATTGACGATGAGCGCTAGACAATGAGGGGCGCGCGGATGACGCAGCGGCCCACGGCAAGTGGAAGGAGACTCATGGCAAATACGTTGGTTCGCAGTTTTCGGCAAGGCATGCTGTTGGCACTGGTGCTGCTTCCCGGCTGGGCAATGGCATCGGTGCTCACCGGCATCGAAGTGGGTGAGACGTCGCGGGGCGATGTGACGCTGGACCTGCGCTTCAGCGGCGAGGTGCCTGAGCTCAAGGGCTATCCGTTGAAGGACCCGCCGCGTCTGGCGCTGGACCTGGCGGATACCGAAAACGGCCTGGCCGAGCGCCGCATGCGTATCGATGAAGGCGGTATCGAGGGCATTACGGCGCTGGAAGGCAGTGGTCGCACGCGACTGGTGCTGGATCTGGATTCTCCCCGCCAGTTCCGCTCGTCGGTGTCCGGCGACCGCCTTACGGTGACGCTATCTGATGACGCTGACGAACAGCGCCAGGAAGAACAGCGAACGGATGAAGAGCAGCAGGATGAAGAGCGCCAAGATGAAGAACGCCAGGATGAACAGCGCTCAGCCGAGCCGTCGCTTGAAACGGCGCAGGGCCCTCAGGTACAGGATATCGACTTTCAGCGCGGGGAGGACGGTGCCGGACGTCTGATGGTGACCTTCGACCGCGACAGCGTCAGCCCCGAGGTGCGTGAAGGCGACAGCGACGAGGTGATCGTTGAGCTTGGCGACGTTAACGTGCCCGACGCGCTCAATCAGGTCTACGACGTGACCGACTTCGCCACGCCCATTTCTCGTATCACCCCACGCCGCGGGCAGCGCGGTAGCGAACTGGTGATCGCCACCGACGGCCCCTACGCCATGGTCTCGTCGCAGTCGGGGGATCAGTTGACGGTTGAAGTGCAGCCGGTCAGCGATGCACCCCAGGAGGAGCGGGCGGAGCGGGACGAAGACTACACCGGCGAGCGCCTGAGCCTTAACTTTCAGGACATCGAGGTGCGCTCCGTACTGGCGACGCTTGCCGACTTTACCGGCTTGAACCTGGTCGCCAGCGACAGCGTCAGCGGCCGCGTGACGCTGAATCTCAACGACGTGCCCTGGGACCAGGCGCTTGACCTGATTCTGCAGAGCCAGGGACTGGCCAGTCGGGAAAAGGGCAACGTCATTGTCGTCGCTCCGGCGGGTGAGCTCGCCGAGCTGGAGCGTCAGGAGCTTGAGGCCCGCGATCAGCAGGAAACGCTGGCGCCGCTGATCACCGAGTATGTCGAAGTGAAATACGCTCGTGCGGAAGACCTGGCGGAACTGCTGCGCGGCGGCGACGGCTTCGGCTTGCTCACCGAACGGGGCCGGGTCAGCGTTGATCAGCGCACCAACACGCTGCTGATCCAGGACACGCCCGACCAGGTGCGCGAGATCATGGGCACCCTGGACCGTCTGGATGTGGCGGTTCGCCAGGTGCAGATCGAAGCCCGCATCGTGATTGCCCGGGACACCGCCTCCCGCGAACTGGGCATCAACTGGGGGGCGTCCAGTACCCGCGGCTTTCAGGATGGCGGCGACGGCAATTTTGAAAGCCGCGATATCAACCCCGATGGGCTGAACCGGGCGCGGGGCGGGCTCTCGGTGGACCTGGGTGATACGTCCGATGCAGGCGCCGGGTTCAGCTTCGGTTATCTCGCCGGCGACGTGCTGCTCGACCTCGAGTTGCGCGCGCTGGAGAGCGAAGGCAAGAGTCAGACGATTTCACAGCCCAAGATCATCACCGCCAACCAGCGCACCGCGACCATCAGCCAGGGCGAGGAGCGCGCCTTCCAGAGCGTCGACGGCAACGATAATCCGGATACCGAGTTCAAGGAAGCCGAGCTGTCGCTTGAGGTCACTCCGCAGATTACCCCGGACAACCGTATTATCATGGACCTGCTGATCCGCAACGACAGTTTCCGGGAGTCCGAGTTTGGCGGCGAGCCGCCCATCGATACCAACGAAATCGAAACCCAGGTGCTGGTGGATAACGGCCAGACCGTCGTGCTCGGGGGCATCCTGACCACCGAGGAGCTGCGCCAAATCGCCAAAACACCGCTGCTGGGCGATATTCCTTTGCTGGGTCGACTGTTTCGCTATACCGAAGAGAGCAACGAAAAGGTAGAGTTACTAGTCTTTATTACACCCCGACTTCTTGATGATGGCTTAACGGTTCGCTGATGCAGGATTTACCCAACCTTTTTCTGATTGGCCCCATGGGGGCCGGCAAAAGCACGATTGGTCGGCTGCTGGCTGCCGAACTGTCGCGCGAGTTTTTCGATAGCGACCACGCCATTCAAGCGCGCTGCGGGGCCGACATCCCGTGGATTTTCGATGTGGAAGGCGAGCAGGGCTTTCGCCAGCGTGAAGTCCACATGATCGACGAGCTGACGCAACGCCCATCGGTCGTAGTGGCTACCGGCGGCGGCGCGGTGTTGCGAGAGGAAAATCGCCGTGCGCTGCGCGAGCGCGGCACGGTGGTGTACCTGCTGACCACCGTGGATCAGCAGCTCAGGCGCACCGCCAAAGACCGCAATCGGCCCTTGCTACAGTGCGCCAATCGCGAACAGGTGCTCAACGACATGTTCGCCCAGCGCGACCCGCTGTATCGCGCCACCTCCGATATCACCGTGCGCACCGACCGGCGTAGCCCGCGCGCGGTGGTCAACGAGATCCTGCGTCGCGTGCGGCGCATGGTCGACCCGCTTGAATCCGCACAATCGTCCAACAAGGTATCCCCATGACCGCAGTCGATGGCGTACAACGTACCCTCACCGTGTCGCTCGGCGAGCGCAGCTATCCGATCCATATTGGTACCGGGCTGCTCGGCAATCCTGAGCTGCTGACGCCCTATCTGGCGGGGCAGCAGGTCATGGTGGTGACCAATACGACCATTGCCCCGCTCTACCTTGATAAGCTCTGTGCCAGCCTGCCGGATCATCTGGAGGTGCGCACGGTGGTGCTGCCCGATGGCGAGCAGTACAAGTCCATCGAACAGGTAGGGCGCATCTGGGATGCGCTGCTGGAAGCCGGGTTCAATCGTCGCTGTACGCTGGTAGCCCTGGGCGGTGGCGTGATCGGCGATATGGTCGGCTATGCCGCCGCTGCCTACCAGCGCGGCGTGGCGTTTATCCAGGTGCCGACCACGCTGCTTTCCCAGGTGGATTCCTCGGTGGGGGGCAAGACCGGCGTCAATCATCCGCTGGGCAAAAACATGATCGGCGCGTTCTGGCAGCCCAAGGCCGTGCTGGTGGATATCAATACCCTCACCACGCTGCCCGCGCGTGAACTGTCGGCGGGGCTGGCGGAAGTCATCAAGTATGGCCTGATCCGCGATGTCGGCTTCCTGGATTGGCTGGAAGACAACATGCCAGCGTTACGCCGCGTGGAGCCCGAAGTGATTGCCGAGGCGATTGCCCAGAGCTGCCAGATAAAGGCCGACGTGGTGGCCGAGGACGAGACCGAACAGGGCGTACGCGCACTGCTAAACCTGGGCCACACCTTTGGTCACGCGATTGAAGCGCATCAGGGCTATGGCAACTGGCTTCACGGCGAAGCCGTAGGGGCGGGGATGGCCATGGCCGCGACGCTTTCCCATGAGCTGGGCTGGATTTCATCGGCGGATCGCGAACGCAGCATGGCGTTGATCGAGAGCGCTGACTTGCCCGTCCATGCCCCCCAGGGCATGTCGAGCGACGACTTTCTCGCCCGCATGCGACTGGACAAGAAAAATATCGATACCCGCCTGCGCCTGGTGCTGCTGGAAGCGCTGGGCCGCGCCTGCGTCAGCGATGCTGTGCCTGCCGATCAATTGAAGCGTCTGCTCGACCACTACCCGCGGCGCTAGCCCTTAGCGAGACCCGCCGCTCGCTCACCCCGCGCTAAGCCGCGGGGTGTTTTTATTTGGTATGCGTAGCGGGTTTTGATTTAGCTAATCCGTATGCCTCATGCAGCATCGGCATGACCAAAAACCGCATGATTAGACTAAAGTCTAGTGTTAAAACCGCTTCGTTAAAATAGCGTTTTTCGGCCTCGCAAGTGGTTGAAGGATATCGACTTTTTAGTTGATTGGTTATGCAACTACAGGATTTGGAAAGGATTTTAAGCGCTCGTTGAATGCAGAAGGATTGCGCAACGCGGCTGCAAATCGCTATGCTGACCGGCCATTTTTATGACGGTAGCGAAGGCACACGCCTCCCCATTGCGGGCAGGCCATTACCACTAAAAAATCAATAACCCGCCTTTTTATCACAACCCCGCTACCAAAAAAACACGCTGACTAGAGGCACGCCCATGAACAAAGGTCTTCACCAGCCCGGCGAGTTTCGCGACAACTGCGGCTTCGGCCTGATTGCCCATATGGAAGGGCAGGCCAGCCACGATCTGTTGAAAACCGCGATCGAGTCACTTACCTGCATGACTCACCGGGGCGGCATCGCCGCTGACGGTAAAACCGGCGACGGCTGTGGGCTGCTGCTCAAGATGCCCGTGCACTTCATGCAGGCCGTTGCCAAGGAGGCGCTGGACGTCGAGTTAGGCGAGCGGTTTGCCGTTGGGGTTGTGTTCCTGCCCGATGACGACGCGCGTGCGGCGCGTGGACGCGATACCCTGGAAGATGCGCTCAAGGCGCGGGGGTTAAATGTGTTGGGCTGGCGCGATGTGCCCACCAACTCCAGCGTTTGTGGCCCTATGGCACTTGATTGCCTGCCGCGAATTAAACAGGTCTTTGTGCAGCCGGGCAGCGGTGAGCACTTCGACGTTGACCTGTTCATGGCACGCCGCTATACCGAGCAGACCATGCGCGATGATGAAGATTTTTATGTCGCGTCGCTGTCGTCCGAGGTGGTGTCCTATAAAGGGCTGGTGATGCCTGAGGACCTGCCGGCTTTCTATAAAGACCTTAACGATCCTCGTCTGGAAACCGCTATTTGTGTTTTCCACCAGCGTTTCTCGACCAATACGGCACCGCGCTGGCCGCTTGCCCAGCCGTTCCGCCTGCTGGCACATAACGGCGAGATCAACACCATTGAAGCCAACCGCGGTTGGGCAAACTCGCGTAAAGCCAACTTCGTTAACGAACGCCTGCCGGATATCGCCGAGCTGGATGAAATCGTCAATACCACTGGCTCTGACTCCTCGAGCATGGACAACATGCTGGAAGTGCTGCTCACCGGTGGCATGGAGCTGCACCGCGCGGTGCGCATGATGGTACCGCCGGCCTGGCAGAACGTCGAAACCATGGACGCCGAGCTGCGTGCCTTCTACGAATACAACTCCATGCACATGGAGCCCTGGGACGGTCCCGCGGGCGTGGTGATGACCGACGGCCGCCAGGCAGTGTGTATGCTTGACCGTAACGGCCTGCGCCCGGCGCGCTGGGTGATTACCAAGAACGGCTATATCACCCTGGCCTCTGAAATCGGCACCTACGGCTATAAGCCGGAAGACGTGGTGGCCAAAGGTCGCGTGGGCCCCGGCCAGATGCTAGCGGTGGATACCCAGACTGGCGAAGTGTTGCACACCCACGACATCGATGATCGCTTGAAGTCGGCATACCCCTACAAGCGCTGGCTGAAGCAGGAGGCCAACTACCTCGAGTCTGCGCTCACCGAGCTTGCTCGGTTCCAGAACATGGGTACCGATGCGCTGAACGTGCAGCAGAAAATGTTCCAGATCAGCTTCGAAGAGCGCGACCAGGTGCTGCGCCCGCTGGCCGAAAGCGGTCAGGAGGCGGTGGGTTCGATGGGTGATGATACGCCGATGGCGGTGCTTTCGAGCCGTCCGCGTCTGCTCACCGACTATTTCCGCCAGAAGTTTGCCCAGGTGACCAACCCGGCCATCGACCCGCTGCGCGAAGCCATCGTCATGTCATTGGAAACCTGCTGTGGCGCCGAGCTCAACGTCTTCAAGGCGACGCCTGAGCACGCCCACCGCTTGATTCTGACCACCCCGGTGCTGTCGCCGCGCAAGTTCACCGCGCTGGTCAGCCAGGACGATCCGGCGTTTGCCAGTCATACCCTCTCGCTTGGCTATGACCCCGAGCAGCAGTCGCTCAAGCAGGCGCTGGCGGCGCTGTGTCAGGAAGCGGAAGCCCAGGTACGGGCCGGCAAGGTCGTGCTGGTGCTCACCGATGCCGACTTGCCCAAAGGATTGCTGCCGATTCAGGCCGCCCTGGCGGTGGGCGCGGTGCATACCCATCTGGGCCGTTTGGCGCTGCGCCCCAATGCCAACATCGTGGTGGAAACCGGCTACGCACGGGATGCCCACCAGATGGCGGTGCTGTTCGGCGTGGGCGCCACGGCAGTTTATCCTTGGCTTGCCTATCAGGTCATGGCGGACATGCACCGCACCGGCGAGCTGACCGGCAATCCGGCGGATGCGCGGGAAAACTACCGCAAAGGCCTGCAGAAGGGGCTGTTCAAGATTCTCTCCAAGATGGGCATCTCGACCCTGGCGTCCTATCGCGGCTCGATGCTGTTTGAAGCCGTCGGACTTGCCGACGAGGTGATGGATACCTGCTTCGTGGGCATGGCCTCGCGCATCCAGGGCACCGGCTTTGCCGAGCTGCAGCTTCAGCAGGAGCTGCTGGCCAAGGACGCCTGGATTCCGCGCAAGGGCATTTTGCAGGGCGGCATGTTCAAATACGTACACGGCCACGAATACCACGCCTACAACCCGGATGTGGTGATGACGCTGCAGGCCGCCGTGCAGGAAGGCAGCTACACTAAGTGGAAGAAATTCGCTCAACTGGTCAACGAGCGGCCGGTAGCGACGATCCGCGATCTGCTCAAGCTCAAGCCGTCGGAAACGCCGATTCCCCTGGATGATGTCGAACCCATTGAAGACCTGCTGCCGCGCTTCGACAGCGCCGGCATGTCGCTGGGTGCGCTGTCACCGGAAGCCCACGAGGCGCTGGCCCAGGCGATGAACGAAGCCGGCGGTCGCTCCAACTCGGGCGAAGGCGGCGAAGACCCGGCGCGCTACGGCACTATCCGCAGCTCCAAGATCAAGCAGATCGCCTCGGGCCGCTTTGGCGTGACGCCGCACTATCTGGTCAACGCGGAAGTATTGCAAATCAAGGTGGCCCAGGGCGCCAAGCCCGGCGAGGGAGGCCAGCTGCCCGGCGGCAAGGTCAATCAGTTGATTGCCCGACTGCGTTATTCGGTGCCCGGTGTCACGCTGATTTCACCGCCGCCGCACCACGATATCTACTCGATCGAAGACCTGGCGCAGCTGATCTTTGACCTCAAGCAGGTCAATCCGGACGCCCAGGTCTCGGTCAAGCTGGTATCCGAGCCAGGCATCGGTACCATCGCCACCGGCGTGGCCAAGGCCTACGCTGACTTGATCACTGTGTCCGGCTACGACGGCGGCACGGCGGCGAGCCCGCTGACTTCGATCAAGCACGCAGGTAGCCCCTGGGAGTTGGGCCTGCCGGAAGTGCACCAGGCGCTGCGCATCAACGGCCTGCGCGACAAGATCCGTCTGCAGACCGACGGCGGCCTGAAAACCGGGCTCGACGTGGTCAAGGCGGCGATTCTGGGCGCCGAGAGCTTCGGTTTCGGGACCGCGCCGATGGTCGCGCTGGGCTGTAAGTATCTGCGCATCTGTCACCTGAACAACTGTGCCACCGGTGTCGCCACCCAGGATGACTTCCTGCGCGGCGAACACTTCCGCGGCACCGTGGACATGGTCAAGAACTACTTCCGCTTTATCGCCGAAGAAGTTCGCGAGCTGATGGCCATGCTGGGCGTGAGTAAGCTCACTGACCTGATCGGCCGCACCGACCTGCTGGAAGTGCTGGAAGGCACCACCGCGTCCCAGCGCAAGCTGGATCTGACGCCGCTGCTGGCCAACGACTTCGTGCCCGCCGAAGCGCCGCAGTTCTGTGAGGTCAGCCGCAACGTGCCCCACGACCCCGGCGCCAAGAACCAGGAGGTGCTGGCGGCGCTCAAGGACGCCATCGAAAGCCAGTCCGGCGGCGAGTTCGACTTTGCGATCACCAACTGCGACCGCAGCGTGGGCGCTTTGACGTCCGGTGCGATTGCCAAGCGATACGGTGAGGAAGGGCTGGAAGCGGCCCCGGTAACCGCCCGCTTTACCGGGGTGGCCGGTCAGAGCTTCGGGGTATGGAACGCCCGCGGCCTGAACCTGTACCTGGAAGGCGATGCCAACGACTACGTCGGCAAGGGCATGAACGGCGGCAGTATCGTGATTGTGCCGCCCAGGGTGAGCGAGTTCGAAAGCCACAAGACAGCGATTATCGGCAACACCTGTCTGTATGGCGCGACCGGCGGCACCCTGTACGCCGCCGGCACGGCGGGCGAGCGCTTCGGCGTGCGCAACTCCGGCGCCACCGCGGTCATCGAGGGTGCGGGCGATCACTGCTGCGAGTACATGACCGGTGGTATGGTCTGTGTGCTGGGCGAGACGGGTGTTAACTTCGGCGCGGGCATGACCGGCGGTTTTGCCTACGTGCTGGATGAAGAGCGCACCTTCGTGGACAAGTACAACCACGAGCTGGTCGAGATTCACCGTGTTAACACCGAAGCGATGGAGGCGTACCGTCGCCATCTGCGTGAAATGATTGAGGCCTACGTTGCAGCGACAGGATCGGCACGTGGGGCGGCTATTTTGGAAGACTTCAGCGATTACGCGCGCCACTTCTGGCTGGTGAAGCCCAAGGCGGCGAGCCTTGGCAGCCTGCTGGACCAGTCGCGGCGTCATCCGGAATAACCGTTTAGCCCCTATCGCTGACAGGAGAGACATCATGGCCAACCGTTTGAACAATGACTTTCAGTTTGTCGATGTGGGTCGCCAGGACCCTCAGAAGAAAGATGCACGCAAGCGTGCCAAAGAATTCGCCGAGATCTACGAGCCATTCAAGCCCGCGGACGCGGCCAGTCAGGCGCACCGCTGCCTGCACTGTGGCAACCCGTACTGCGAGTGGAAGTGCCCGGTGCACAACTACATTCCCAACTGGCTTCAGCTGGTGGTCGAAGGCAACATCATTGAAGCCGCTGAGCTGTCGCACAAGACCAACTCGCTGCCCGAGGTGTGTGGCCGCGTGTGCCCGCAGGATCGTTTGTGTGAAGGCGACTGCACGCTCAACGACGGCTTTGGTGCGGTGACCATTGGTTCGGTGGAGAAGTACATCACCGATACCGCCTTTGCCATGGGCTGGCGTCCGGATATGTCCCACGTCACCTGGACCGACAAGAAAGTTGCCATTGTCGGCGCGGGACCGGCGGGTCTGGGCTGCGCCGATATTCTGGCGCGCAACGGCGTCAAGCCGGTGGTGTTCGACAAGTACCCCGAAATTGGCGGCCTGCTGACGTTCGGTATTCCCGAGTTCAAGCTGGAAAAGAACGTCATGGAGCGTCGCCGCGCGGTCTTTGAAGAGATGGGCGTTGAGTTCCGGCTGAATACCGAAATCGGTACCGACATCGAGTTTGAAACCCTGCTTCAGGATTACGACGCTGTGTTCCTGGGCATGGGCACCTACAAGTACATGGAAGGCGGCTTCCCGGGTGAGGACCTGCCGGGCGTGTACAAGGCGCTGGACTTCCTGATTGCCAACGTGAACCGCTGCCTGGGTTTCGAAAAAGACCCCGATGACTACATCTCCATGGAAGGCAAACGTGTGGTGGTGCTGGGCGGCGGTGATACCGCGATGGACTGCAACCGCACCTCGATCCGTCAAGGCGCGGCCAGTGTGACCTGCGCCTATCGCCGTGATGAGGGCAATATGCCGGGGTCGCGTCGCGAAGTCGCCAACGCCCGGGAAGAGGGCGTCGAGTTCCTGTTCAACCGCCAGCCGGTCGCCGTGGTCGGCGAAGGCAAGGTCGAAGGCGTGAAGGTGGTGCGCACCCGTCTGGGTGAGCCGGATGAAAACGGCCGCCAGCGTCCCGAAGTGGTGCCCGGCTCGGAAGAGATTATCGCCGCCGACGCGGTGGTGGTCGCCTTTGGTTTCCAGGCAAGCCCCGCGCCCTGGTTCGATCCGGCCAATATCCAGGTCGACGAGCGTGATCGGGTAAAAGCCCCGGAACACGGCCAGTACGCCTTCCAGACCAGCAACGAGAAAATCTTTGCCGGCGGCGATATGGTGCGCGGCTCTGACCTTGTGGTCACCGCCATCTACGAAGGCCGCCAGGCAGCGGAAGGCATGCTGGATTACCTGGGCGTTTAATTCGGATTCCAGTACAGGGCTTGTAGATACCGTCTCTCGATACCAGCCGCAAGGGTGATTTATACCCCTTGCGGCCGATATTCGCTTTGTGACTTCAACACGCCAAACGCAATATGTA
>NZ_LJZS01000022.1:8650-61910 GCF_001314875.1 Halomonas sp. HL-48 | reverse complement strand
CGGCTCAATACTTGCTCATACGATGCGGTAGCGGTCATGGACACTCCCTGAGCGTAAGCTTAATCAGTCTAGCTCAAAAGCATTCCACTTAACTTAATAGAGCTCGTAATTGGAGGAGTAGAGAATCACCTCGCCACGGTCCACCAGGTGGCGTACATGGTGGGCGGGCGTGCCCATCTCCACGCCCAGGGCTTTCAGCTCGTTGGAGCGGGCGACAATGCAGCCGTCGTTGTTGGACATGATGCCCACCGCGCGGCGGTTCAGCTTGGGATTGAACACTCGCTCGCAGCTCACGTAGAAGTTGTTGCAGTCCACCAGCCCGATCATTTTCGCCTCCTGCCCCTTGTGCAATTCTGTTAATTTATACAGTATTTTCGCCAGGTAACGCGACAGGCAAACGCTAATGTACGTCGCGGCAAATCACACAGGCACAGGGGGAGCGGATGCGAGTGAATTACTTGGGGCCAGCGTTGGTTGACGTGGATCACCCGGCGGTCGCGGAAATGGACAGATGAAAATTTACCCCCAGCTGTTTTCTGATGGAGATCAGCGAGGAGGCGCGCCCGGGCGGGCCATGGATGGAAGGCGATGTGCTGGTCGTGGATGAGGCGCGCTCGTTTGGCCACGCGGATCTGGTCGTGGCGGAGGTTGAAGGCGAGTACCGGCTATTCAAAGCCCATCGCGCGGGCAGCCGCTGACGATTACTGCCTACCAATGGCGGGCAGGGGTATTTTATAAGGGTGGAGCAGTTCAAGGGGGCAGGCAGGCGAGGTGCTGGGCGGTGTAGGCGATGTTTCTCACAAGCGCGTAAAAAATAAAACCCTCGGCCATTGCGAATGGCCGAGGGTAGGCGTTAGGCGTTGGGGCGTTAAATTATTAAGACAGACGAAAAACAGACTTTTGGGCGCGCTTCTGTGCTTCTTCAGCGCTCAGGCTGACGTTCACCTTGCCCTGCCGTTTTGCGGCAAGGTAGCGCTTACGTGCGACCTCAATGGTTGCCGCCTTGCGCTGCTGCTGTGTGGTGTCATCATTCGCGTATAAATGCATAGCATGTTCCTCTGTCAGAGGTATAAGGCGTTAGACCGCTAGCAAGAAAATGTGCTCCGTAGCGTCGGTAAAGCCTTTTGTAATAGTGGCACAGCTGGGGATTGTCATCAACGGCGCAGCCGTAATAGCCCGAACCATGTATATCTTGGTCAAACAGACTGATGGATTCCAGCAGGCCAGAGCCGAGCAGGTTCAGTTCCATTAAGGAATAGGGGGCTAAACCTAACTGATACCGAGTACGGTAACCATGGGCTGGGTTCTCATCAAGCAGGCTATCGAGGGTATCGAATTTGATTTCGTAGGCATCATCTGGAAGGTCAACCCCTAGCTCCTGCGACACTTTCACCGCTGTGTGTTCGTCCCACGCTGGCCGTGGAATAAATAACGCGCCGTAGTCAGTCCCTGACAGCGAAAAGTGCTGAACCTGTGCCCCTGGGAGGGCTGTTTCATCAATAAATTCCCGGTTACCAAAAATAATGCCCATGCCGCCTCCTGAAAACGGGGTACGCATTATGGCATGGAAATGGCCTGCTTACCCCCTTACCTCACACCTCACCTGCGTCCCAAACCCCCATCATTAAAGCTATGCTCGACCTCCGTCACCAGCCACGCGGTAGCGTCGATCTGGGGCTTGTAGCCGCTGAGGGTGAGCGGGGTTTCCAGGAGAATGTCCGCCCGGCCCAGAGCCAGAGTTAGCTCAAATTCTGCCAGTCCGCGCTGGATACGTTGCCATTCGGCGCGTGCGGCGGTCAGGGCGTCGTCTTCCGTGGCGAAGTTGGGGCGCAGTTGTTTGGCGTTCTCTTCGGTACCGGCGAGTATGGTTTTGCGCTCGGCGCCGTGGGTGTCGTTCCAGTAGGCTTTGACGCCGCTGTAGGCGTCGCGGTCGGTCACGCTGTAGCCAAATATCAAGCTTCGGGAGAGAAGTGTGGGATGAATCAGCAGAGGTGAGTATTCCCGAAACAATTCAAATTCAAGATGATGATGTGTCTGAATCTCAAAGGTAAAAATTGTGTGCACTATGCAGGAGTACCACGCCTTGCTTGCGCGTCTGGAAGACCGGGACGATATTGATGCGGCCGATGCGGTGGTGGCTCGCGGTGAGGAGTCGTTTCCAGAGGCAGTGCTGGATGCGCTGCTGGATGGCGTGGCCCCCGTGAAGGTATACCGTGAATATCGTGGTCTGCGCGCAGGTGAACTGGCAGCAAAGGTTGGTATTAGCCAGGGGTATCTTTCCGAGATAGAGACGGGCAAGAAAACCGGCTCGCTACGTGTGCTAAGCCGGATGGCGGCCGCGCTGGATGTGGAACTTAGCGACCTGACTTAGCCGCCAGTTTTCTCTCGGTGATAAATGAATAGCGCCCTGCCTTATTACGGCAGGGCGCTTTTGTAGGTGGTTCAGTCATTGTCCATGTAGGTAAGCACTAACTTCATCATCAGATCGCGGTTCTGGGGTAAAAACAGCATCTCCTGGTAGGCAGAATCAACGCTGAGATATCGACGACAACTAGTCGTCTTCAATGCTGCAACAGCGTTATGGCGCCCATCTTGGAAGAAGCGCAATCTGTTCCTCAATCAGTGGGTTAATTCGCTGTGCTTGTCGTGGGGGAGTGATAAGCTGGCCTCAATGGTGGTCGAGGAGCGGATATGTACAAGATGAGAACAGGTTTCGGGCTAACGCTGGTTGGTATCGTGTTGTTCACCATGACACTGCTTGTCGGCTGTAGCGATTCCGAAGAGCAGGCTTCTCAGGAACAGCAGGCCCGCGAGGCGGAAAATGCCGCGGCTGAGGAAGAGGCCGCGAGTCGTGAAGCGCGGGCCAAGCGCGATGCCGAGACAGAAGCGCTGGACGTGCGCATCCTGGTATCGGCGTCGATTGGGTCGGACCGCCGCTTGCTGATCGAGGGTGAGACCAATCTGCCGGATGAGGCTCAGGTGCAGGTGATCGTCGAGCGTGAACTAAGCCGCGTTCGCTGGCGCGAGCGGGTCGATGTAGCGCAAGGGCAGTTTACGGCGGGGCCGTTTGGCCCCGGTAGTGGCCTGCCGGACGGTGGCTACAGCGTCACCGTGGAGCTGTCTGAGGCGACCGTTCAGCCTGAGTCGGTGCAGCAGCGCATTGGTGAGGAGGGCGAGTATCTGGCCGGCGAGCTGGTGGCCGAGTCTCGCCATGGCCTGGGCCAGATCGCCACCTACACTACTCGCTTTATGGTGGGCAGCGAGCCCAGGCAGTCACGGGGTGACGCTCAGCTGTTGCAAACCCCTTGAATGACTATCTCTGAATGGCTGTCTCAGGCCGCCTTCCAGTGGGCCAACAGCACGGCTTGAATCGCCATGTCGTTGGACGCCTTGCTCAGCTGTTTCAACTGCAGCTTGCCGTCTTGCTCGACCAGATAAAGGCCTGCCTTGTGAAATACGCGTGTCGGGCCGAGCAATAGTAGATCCCCGGGCGCGGCGGGCGAAAAATCGCTGCCGGGGGCGGGCGTCACCATGATGCATGGCGCCTTCCAGTTCGCTTTGAGCGGCAGGTGTTCGGGTACGGTAAGCGCGGTCGACTGTACCTGCTCCCAGGGGAGCGGGCCTTCATGGTGAAGGGTCAACATCTGCGGTGCGCTGTCGCCCTCGAGCAGCGTCGCCAGTGAGCAGTCCAGAGCTTCGGCCAATGCGACCAGGCGCTCATGACCGATTTGCTTGATCGCCCCTGACTCCCAGTAAGAAATGGTGACATCTGAAACGCCAACGTTACGTGCAAGGGCAGCTTTATTAAGCTTGGCCCGGAGCCGCAGTTGCTTAATACGTGAGCCTAGCGATTCCATTTCATATTCCTAAAGTTATCCATCGTGTCGATGGCGTTAAACAATGTGCCTCACCTGAAAATGAGACCTGAATCCAAATAATAAGCGCCATGCCATATTAAGCGATTGTGCGAGAACGCGCATCTGTCAGCATACAACGGTGATTTAACTTTATTGAGACGCTTTCCAACGCAAGTCGTTCCCTTGGTGTGGTGTTGGTCAAGCACAGGGTGCGTATAATATCGCCACGCTTTATTGTCAAAAGGACGTTCCCATGACCGTACGTACCCGTATTGCGCCATCGCCGACCGGCGATCCCCATGTTGGTACGGCGTATATTGCGCTGTTCAACCTATGTTTCGCACGTCAGCACGGTGGCCAGTTTATCCTGCGTATCGAAGACACCGACCGGGTGCGTTCCACGCCAGCGTCCGAGCAGATGATTCTCGATTCGCTTCGCTGGCTGGGCCTCGAGTGGGACGAAGGCCCCGATGTGGGTGGGCCGCACGGCCCGTATCGTCAAAGCGAGCGCGGCGATATCTATGCGCAGTATGCCCAGCAGCTGCTGGACGCCGGGCACGCGTTCAAGTGCTATCGCACGAGCGAGGAGCTGGACGAACTGCGCGAGGCGCGCAAAGCCGCCGGCATGCATCTGGCGCTGAAACCCGCTGATCTGGCGCTGGATGACGACGAGGCGGCACGCCGCGCCCAGGAAGGCTGGCCCCACGTGGTGCGCATGAAGGTGCCCGGCGACGGCGTGTGCGTGGTGGATGACATGTTGCGCGGCACTATCGAGGTGGAGTGGGCGCAGATCGACGCGCAGATTCTGCTCAAGTCGGACGGCATGCCCACCTACCATCTGGCCAACGTGGTCGACGATCACTTGATGGGGATCACCCATGTGCTGCGCGGTGAGGAGTGGATCAATTCGGCGCCCAAGCACCAGCTGCTTTACGAGTATTTTGGCTGGGAAATGCCGCAGCTGTGCCATATGCCACTGCTGCGTAACCCGGACAAATCAAAGCTGTCCAAGCGCAAGAACCCCACGTCGATCAACTATTATCGCCGTATGGGCTTCCTTCCCCAGGCGGTGACCAACTACCTGGGGCGCATGGGCTGGTCGATGCCCGACGAGCGCGAAAAATTCAGCCTGTCGGAAATGATGGCGGCGTTCGACGTTCAGCGCGTGTCGCTGGGCGGGCCGGTGTTTGATCTGGAAAAGCTGACCTGGCTGAACGGGGTCTACATCCGTGAAGACCTGGATGATGACGGGCTGCTGAAGGCGCTGCGTGAGTGGGCGTTCAACGAAGACTATGTAAAGCAGATCCTGCCGCAGATTCGCCCGCGTATCGAAACCCTTGCTCAGGCAACCCCGCTGGCGGGCCATTTTTTCTCCGGGTTGCCCGAGCTGAAAGAGCAGGACTTCGACAGCGTCAAGCTTGAAAAAGAAGAACTGGTCAAGCTGCTGCAATTCCTGGTCTGGCGCTTTGAAGCGGTGCCTGCCTGGCACAAGGAAGCCCTGATCGAGGAAGTGAAGGTGCTGTCTGCGCATTTCGACCTGAAAATGAAGGCGTTTCTTGCCCCTGTATTCATTGCGATCACCGGTAGCGCCACCAGCACCTCGGTGATGGATGCGATGGCGATTCTGGGCTCGGATGTTACGCGAGCTAGGTTGCGGCATGCCATCGACGTGCTGGGTGGGGTGTCCAAGAAGCAGGCGAAGCGTTTCGAGAAAGAGTACCGCGACCTGTAGGCTGGACGTTGGACGTTGCAAGAAAGCCCCGCTAGGCCGGGGTTTATGCGGGGCATCGAGGCAGGGCAGGTAACGCTGGAGGTTTTGCTTTTCTTCTAACGTCCTTTCTTACCACCTATAGCTATTGTACGAAGCACGAAAGGGGTTGACGAAGGCGAGCGTAATCAGTAATCTACGCTCCGTCTTCGCGACAAGTGGGGCCTTAGCTCAGCTGGGAGAGCGCAACACTGGCAGTGTTGAGGTCAGCGGTTCGATCCCGCTAGGCTCCACCAATATTGACGTCGTCATGACGCGAAGCGCGCAAGGTATGAAACGTCCCATTCGTCTAGTGGTCCAGGACACCGCCCTTTCACGGCGGTAACAGGGGTTCGAACCCCCTATGGGACGCCACCTTTTCTTTGCAATTTCCTTTCTGTTTGGCCTTCCGATTCAGCTCGATTCATGAGCTGTCCATCGCCCATGTCTGCCTGTTTTGCAACCCCTATTATGTGCTGAAAATACGCCGATTTAGCGTATTTTGTACTTGACTTGTCCACTTTTGCGCAGTTGTAAGACAGGTTGTGCACAACCCCGCGGAATTAATCCCCTAACCCATTGTTTTCTTATAAACCCTTTAAAAACAGTTACTTGCGCTAGGTTAAAAAATGACCAATTTAAGACATTCCCACTGATCATGGCGATTGTGGGACGTTTTCTAATGGTTGTGAACAGGGTTATCCACAGATAGTGTGGAAAACCCTGTTGGGGTCGATAGCGGGGTGGAATGTCAAGTAGCTATTGGGCTTTACGCAGGCGTTTTAGCAGCGATGAGGTGTCCCAACGGCCGCCGCCCTGGCGCTGCACATCGGCGTAAAATTGATCCACCAGTGCGGTCACCGGCAGAGTGGCGTCAAAGTGGCGCGCCTGGGCGAGACAGATCGCCAGGTCCTTGCGCATCCAGTCCACCGCAAAGCCGTGCTGGTACTCATCGGCAATCATCGTTTTATGGCGGTTTTCCATTTGCCAGGAGCCGGCGGCGCCTTTGGACACCACGTCAATTACTCGCTGCTGGTCGAGGCCCGCCTGTTCGGCAAAATGCAGCCCTTCGGCAAGCCCCTGTACCAGGCCCGCGATGCAGATCTGGTTGACCATCTTGGTCAGCTGTCCGCTGCTGGCGCTGCCCATCAGCGTCACCGCGCGGGCGTAATGGGCAAGCAGCGGCTCGACCGTGTCGAAGTGCGCTTGTTGGCCGCCGCACATGATCGTCAGTGCGCCGTTTTCCGCCCCCTGCTGGCCGCCGGAGACGGGCGCGTCGATAAAGGCGACGTCACGCTCCCGGCAGGCGGCATCAAGTTCCAGGGCGAGGTCAGCCGAGGCGGTGGTGTGATCCACCAGAAAGCTGCCGCTGCCCATGGCGTGCAGTACGCCATTGTCGCCGGTGGTGACGTCACGCACGTCGTCGTCATTGCCCACGCAGAGCAAGACCAGGTCGGCGCCTGATGCGGCGTCGCGTGGGGTAGGGTGGGCGCTGCCGCCATATTCGTTGACCCAGGCCTCGGCCTTGCTGGCGGTGCGGTTGTAGACGCGGGTGGTAAGGCCCTGCTTGGCGAGATGCCCCGCCATGGGGTAGCCCATCACACCCAAACCAATAAACGCGACTGTCTTGATCGTTGGCATAAATCACCTCTTCGTTGTTATATACCCAGCTGTATACCGAGCTGTGTATCGAGTTGTGTGTCGAAATAGTGTGTTTTAAGGGGCGCAAACGCAAAAGGCCACCAGGAGGCGGCCTTTCATTGCGCATGTCAGCGTAGTATCTCGCGACTTATTTAGTCGGATAGTCGCGCTGGTCGTGGCCAATGTAGAGCTGGCGCGGACGACCGATCTTGTAGCTTTCGCTGAGCATTTCGTTCCAGTGCGAGATCCAGCCGATGGTGCGTGATACCGCAAAGATAACGGTGAACATGTTTCTCGGCACACCCATGGCTTTCAGGATAATGCCCGAATAGAAATCGACGTTCGGGTACAGTTTGCGCTCGATAAAGTATTCGTCCTCAAGGGCAATCTGTTCCAGGCGCTTGGCGATCTTGAGCTGGGGGTCGTCGGCCATGCCCAGTTCGTCGAGCACTTCGTCGCAGGTCTCTTTCATGACCTTGGCGCGCGGATCGAAGTTGCGGTAGACGCGGTGGCCAAAGCCCATCAGCTTGAAGGGGTCGTCTTTGTCCTTGGCTTTATCGACAAAGCGCTGAATGTTCTCTTCGGAATCCTCGCCGATTTCGTCGAGCATCGCCAGAACGGCTTCGTTAGCGCCGCCGTGCGCCGGCCCCCAGAGGGCGGCAATGCCGGCGCTGATGCAGGCAAACGGATTGGCGCCGGTCGAGCCCGCGAGGCGCACGGTAGACGTGGAGGCGTTCTGCTCATGGTCCGCATGCAGCATGAAGATGCGGTCCATGGCCTTGGCGTATACTGGGTTGATTTTGTATTCCTCGCACGGATTGCTGAACATCATGTAGAGGAAGTTCTCTGCATAGCTCAGGTCGTTGCGGGGATAGTTGAACGGCTGACCGATGTTGTACTTGTACGACATGGCCGCGATGGTCGGCATCTTGGCGATCAGGCGGATGGCGCTGATTTCGCGGTCTTCTTGCTTGGTGATGTCCATGTGGTCGTGATAGAAGGCAGCCAGGCCACCCACCACGCCGCACAAGATCGACATCGGGTGCGCATCGCGACGGAACCCTTTGAAGAAGTTGTTGATCTGGTCGTGCACCATGGTGTGGTTACGAATGCGCGACTCAAAGTCAGCGTACTGCTCGTCGTTGGGTAGCTCACCGAATAGCAGGGTATAGCAAACCTCGACGAAGTTGGACTCTTTCGCCAGCTGGTCAATGGGGTAGCCGCGATGCAGCAGTACACCCTTGCCGCCATCGATGTAGGTGATGGCTGACTGGCAGGAAGAGGTGGCCATGAAGCCTGGGTCGTAGGTGAACAGGCCTTCGGCACCCAAGCCGCGGACGTCGATGACGTCAGGGCCAAGTGAGCCGGAGTACATCGGCAGATCGATCGGTTTTTCCAGACCGTCTACCGTTAATGTCGCTTTCCTGTCAGCCATGCTGGCCTCCTTTCGAGTTCGGGTTGGGACGTAAAGTCGGTGCTGCGCATACCGCGCCGGCGAAAAGGCTTGCCCACTATAGAAGCGTGCGTCATTTTGTCAATTAGCCCTATCGGTAGGTATGCTTGTACAGTGTGTGTTGTCTAGGTTAATGGTTGTCCATGGTTGATGTGCCGCTTTAGCAGGATATGCCGTTGTCCGGATAATACGTTAACCTGCTTACGAACGTGCTGGCTTACCGACACTATAACCATGCTGCGATGCAAAATCGACTCACAGGATGGGGTTTTTTCTTGCACAATGGTCGAGTAAAACCTTAGTTCGGTTTGTCAGCGGGGGCGAAGCTTCTTATAATCTTTGGCGCGCGACCGGCAGGTAGGTGGTCGTGCCCGACTTGGCAACGGCCGAGCCCCTTCCAGTAATCACCGCCCGCTCGGGCTTCGCCCGACCTGTCGCAGAGCGGGCCAAAAGAGTGTGTATAAGCCGTGAATAGCAAACGACCCGTAAATTTAGACCTAACGACGATACACTTTCCCCTTCCGGCATTGACGTCGATCGCACACCGCATCACAGGTGTCATCCTGTTTGTTGGCCTCATTTTCGCTTTCTGGGCACTCGGTAAATCGCTGTCCTCACCGGCAGGCTTTGATGCCGTGAGCAGCGCCCTGGCCAATAACTTCTTCGCCAAGTTCGTGGCGTGGGGCCTGCTGTCGGCCCTGGCGTTCCACTTTGTCGCCGGCATCAAGCACTTGCTGATGGACGCCAACATTGGTGTCACGCTCGAGGGCGGTGTAAAAAAAGCGCAGATCACCGTGGTGGCTAGCGCGATTCTGATTATTCTGGCAGGAGTCTGGGTATGGTAACCAACATCACAAGTTTCGGCCGTAGCGGGCTTTCCGATTGGCTGATGCAGCGCGTCTCGGCGGTGGTGTTGGCCCTTTACACCGTATTTATGGTGGCCTACCTGCTGTTTAATCCTGACCTGGATTACTACGCCTGGACCGCGCTGTTCGATCAGACCTGGATGCGCATCTTTTCCCTGCTGGCCTTTATCTCGGTAGCAGCGCACGCCTGGATAGGCCTGTGGACCGTGACGACCGACTATCTCAAATCCACCTTCGTTCGCGTAGGTGCCCAGTCTCTTATCATTCTGGCCATCTTCGTTTACCTGGTGTGGGGCATTCAAATTCTGTGGGGAGCTTGATACATGTCTAACCTACGTAGCCTGACCTTTGACGCCATTATCATCGGTGGCGGTGGCTCTGGCCTGCGCGCTGCTCTTGAGCTGGCGAAATCCGGTAAGAAGACAGCCGTGTTGTCAAAAGTGTTCCCAACGCGCTCCCACACCGTATCGGCCCAGGGCGGTATCACCTGTGCCATTGCGTCGGCCGACCCTGATGACGATTGGCGCTGGCACATGTATGACACCGTCAAGGGCGGCGACTACATCGCCGACCAGGATGCCTCGGAGTACATGTGTTCTGAAGGCCCCAAAGCGGTCTTCGAGCTCGAGCACATGGGCCTGCCGTTCTCGCGTTTCGATAACGGCCGCATCTATCAGCGTCCGTTCGGCGGCCAGTCGAAAAACTTCGGTGAAGGTGGCCAAGCCGCACGTACCTGCGCCGCGGCCGACCGCACCGGCCACGCACTGTTGCACACGCTGTACCAGAACAACCTCAAGAACAACACGACGTTCTTGAATGAATGGTACGCGGTGGATCTGGTCAAGAACGCCGAAGGCGATGTGGTGGGCTGTATCGCCATGTGCATCGAGACCGGTGAAGTGGTTCACGTCAAATCGAAAGCCACCGTACTAGCCACCGGTGGTGCGGGCCGTATCTATGCTTCGACCACCAACGCCCTGATCAATACCGGCGACGGTATCGGCATGGCGCTGCGCGCCGGCTTCCCGATGCAGGACATGGAAATGTGGCAGTTCCACCCGACCGGTATTTACGGTGCGGGCACGCTGGTCACCGAAGGCTGCCGTGGCGAAGGTGGTTACCTGATCAACAAGGACGGCGAGCGCTTCATGGAGCGTTATGCGCCGAACGCCAAAGACCTGGCGGGCCGCGACGTGGTCGCGCGTTCCATGGTCATGGAAATTCTTGAAGGCCGTGGCTGCGGCGAGAAGGGCGATCACGTCTTCCTGAAGCTCGACCATCTGGGCGAAGAAGTCCTCGGCAAGCGCCTGCCCGGTATCGTCGAACTGTCCAAGACGTTCGCGCACGTCGATCCGGCCAAAGACCCGATTCCGGTCGTGCCGACCTGCCACTACATGATGGGCGGTATTCCGACCAACATTCACGGCCAGGCGATCACCCAGGATGACAGCGGCAAAGACCAAATCGTCAACGGTCTATATGCCTGTGGTGAAGCGGCGTGTGTATCGGTTCACGGTGCCAACCGTCTGGGTGGCAACTCGCTGCTCGACCTGGTGGTCTTCGGCCGTGCCGCGGGCATGTTCATCGAAGGCGCGCTGAACGAAGGTATCGAGTACCTCGATGCGTCCGAGTCGGACGTCGAGTTCGCCATGAAGCGTATCACCCGCTGGAACGAGTCGGAGGGCGGCGAAAGCATCCCTGCGCTCAAGGCAGAGCTTCAGGACATCATGCAGACCTCTTTCGGTGTGTTCCGCGAAGAGAAAAACATGCAGGAAGGTGTCAAGAAGCTGGAAGAGCTGCGCAGCCGTATTGCGAACGCCCACCTGCCGGACAAGTCCAATGCTTTTAACACCGCGCGTGTTGAAGCACTGGAGCTCGATAACCTGATGGAAGTGGCCGAAGCGACGGCGATCGCGGCCCTCGAACGTAAAGAAAGCCGTGGCGCTCACTCGCGCTACGACTACCCTGACCGTGATGATGTCAACTGGCTGAAACACTCGCTCTACTTCCCCGCCAGCAAGGTGCTGAAGCAGCGCGACGTCAACTTCAAGCCGAAAACCATGGATACGTTCGAGCCTAAGGTTCGTACCTACTAATCTCTGCAACGAGAGGGAGTCACTATGTCCAATCTTCAGGTATCCATATACCGTTACAATCCGGAAACCGACTCCGCACCTTATATGCAGGAGTTTCAGGTCGATACCAAAGGCCGCGATGTAATGGTGCTGGATGTTCTTCACATGATGAAGGAACAGGACAGCGGGTTGGCGTTCCGCCGCAGCTGCCGCGAAGGCGTGTGCGGTTCCGACGGTATGAACATGAACGGCAAGAACGGTCTGGCCTGCATCACGCCGCTGTCGGACGTCGTCAAGGGCAACAAGCTGACGCTGCGTCCGCTGCCCGGCCTGCCGGTCATCCGCGATATGGTCGTCGATATGGGGCTATTCTATAAGCAGTACGAGCGTATCCAGCCGTATCTGCAGAACGATACCCCGGCGCCGGCAATCGAGCGTCTGCAGTCACCGGAAGAGCGTGACAAGCTCGACGGCCTGTACGAGTGCATCCTGTGCGCCTGCTGTTCAACTTCGTGCCCGTCGTTCTGGTGGAACCCGGACAAGTTTGTCGGCCCGGCCGGTCTGCTACAGTCGTACCGCTTCCTGGCGGACTCCCGCGATACGGCGACCCGCGAGCGCCTGACCGACCTGGAAGATCCGTTCTCTGTGTTCCGCTGCCGCGGCATCATGAACTGCGTGGCGGTGTGCCCGAAGGGCCTCAACCCCACGCGGGCGATCGGCAAGATCCGTGAAATGCTGTTGGCGGATGCCACCTGAGAAAAGGGGTTTCTATGCAAAAAAAGCGAATACCACTTAAGTTGCGTATCGATGCCACTTAAATCGTGGCGCTTCGCTTGTTATCATAGTCCCCGTCATGCGGTGCGGCGTTGCGCCGCACCGCATGACCAGTCAAGTTTAAAAGCCGGTGCCGCGAGTACCGGCTTTTGAGCATGAACTGATAAGAAATTGAATTGAAAAGGGTTTCCGGCCACTGGTCGGTACCGCCGGCAAATGTCCCGCCCCGCCGGCAGGGCAATACCGATGTCGCCGCGTTGATGCGACGATACCGATACCACCCCATCAGTGCAGGGTGACCGAGAGATGCAACAAGGCATAATGGAGTTGATGTGGCGTTCCTCTCACGTTAGTGGGGGCAATGCCCACTACGTGGAAGCGCTTTACGAGCAGTACCTCGCCGATCCTGAGTCTGTCCCTGACGAGTGGCGCAGCTATTTTGATCAGTTGCCGCGGCCCGAGGGCAGTGCCTCCCACGATGTTCCACTAAGCCCTATTCGTGATCAGTTCTATCAGTTGGGCCGTGAAAATCGCCCTGCCAGGGTAGCCGCCGCAGAAAGCGGCGAGAACAAAAAGCAGGTGAAAGTCCTGCAGCTGATCAACGCTTACCGCTTCCGTGGCCATCAGAAGGCCAATATCGATCCGCTTGGGCTGCGTAATCCCACCCCCGTTCCCGATCTCGACCTTTCTTTCCATCAGCTGTCCAAGGCTGACCTGGATACTGAGTTTCAAACCGGTTCGTTCTTCCTAGGTATCGACAAGGCGCCGCTGCGCGATATCGTCGATGCGCTGGATCGCACCTATTGCCGCTCTATCGGCTGCGAGATCATGCACATCGTCGATACCGAAGAAAAGCGCTGGTTACAGCGGCGCTTCGAGTCGGTACGCAGTGCGCCCAAGTTCAGCGATGACGTGCGCAAGCACGTGCTGGAACGCCTGACCGCTGCTGAAGGCCTGGAAAACTATCTGGCGTCCAAGTATCCGGGCACCAAGCGCTTCGGTCTGGAAGGCGGCGAAGCCTTTGTACCGATGATGGATGAACTAATCCAGCGGGCGGGCGGTTACGGCACTAAAGAAGTCGTCATTGGTATGGCTCACCGCGGGCGCCTCAACCTGCTGGTCAATATTCTGGGTAAAAACCCGGCGGAATTGATCGACGAGTTCGACGGCAAAAAGGTCATCGAGCGCGGTTCGGGCGACGTCAAGTATCACCAGGGGTTCAGTTCCAACGTCATGTCACCGGGCGGCGAAGTCCACTTGGCCATGTCGTTCAACCCGTCTCACCTGGAAATCGTCGCGCCGGTTGTCGAAGGCTCGGTACGTGCCCGTCAGGATCGCCGTAACGACGAAGAAGGCAGCAAGGTCCTGCCGATCAACGTTCACGGCGACGCGGCCTTTGCGGGCCAGGGTGTGGTGATGGAGACATTCCAGATGTCTCAAACCCGCGCCTACAAGACCGGCGGCACGGTGCATATCGTCATCAACAACCAGGTGGGCTTCACCACGTCGCATCCGCTGGATGCACGCTCCACCGAATACTGCACTGATATTGCCAAGATGGTGCAGGCACCGATCTTCCACGTTAATGGCGACGATGCGGATGCCGTGCTCCACGCGACGCAGGTGGCCCTGGATTACCGCCAGGAGTTCAAGAAAGACGTGGTGATCGACCTGGTGTGCTACCGTCGGCGCGGCCATAACGAAGCCGACGAGCCGTCCGGCACCCAGCCGATGATGTACTCCAAGATCAAAGATCATCCGTCCTCGCGCACTCTGTATGCCAAGCGTCTAGTCGAGGATGGCGTACTTTCAGAGGAAGACGCCAAGGCGATGATCGAAACCTATCGCGATGATCTGGTGGCCGGGAATCACGTGGCCAACGCGCTGGTTCAGGAGCCCAACAAGTCGTTGTTTGTCGACTGGACGCCATACCTTGGCCACGAGTGGACCGGTGATGCCGATACCACCTTCGACATGAAGCGGCTACAGCAGCTGGCGGCGAGAATGTGCGAGGTCCCTGATGGGGTCGACGTACAGCGCCAAGTGGCGAAGATTTATGAAGACCGGCGTAAGATGCAGGCCGGTGGCATGGGGCTCAACTGGGGCTTTGCGGAAACGCTGGCCTACGCCACGCTGCTCGAGCAGGGGCATCCGGTGCGCATTACCGGCCAGGACGTGGGTCGCGGTACCTTCTCCCACCGTCATGCGGTCGTGCACAACCAGAAAGACGGGTCGACGTACGTGCCGCTGCAGAACATGTTCGACGGGCAGCCGCGCTTCACGATTCACGATTCCTTCCTGTCGGAAGAAGCCGTGCTGGCGTTCGAGTACGGTTATTCGACCACGGCACCCAACGATCTGGTGATCTGGGAAGCTCAGTTCGGTGACTTCTTCAACGGCGCGCAGGTGGTGGTGGATCAGTTCATCTCCTCCGGTGAAACCAAGTGGGGCCGTTTGTGCGGTTTGACCATGCTGCTACCCCATGGCTATGAAGGTCAGGGGCCTGAGCACTCTTCCGCACGCCTTGAGCGCTTCCTGCAGATGTGTGCCGAGCACAACATGCAGGTATGTGTGCCGACCACTCCCGCGCAGATCTACCATTTAATGCGCCGTCAGGTGATTCGCCCGCTGCGCAAGCCGCTGGTGATCATGTCCCCCAAATCGCTATTGCGTCATAAACAAGCGACGTCAAGCCTTGAAGATCTGGCCCATGGCAAGTTCCACATGGTGCTGCCGGACCAGGCTGAGCTGGCGGACGAGAAGGTCACCCGCGTGGTGCTGTGTGCGGGCAAGGTCTACTATGACCTGGCAAATTGGCGCGCTGAAAACGAGCGTCACGATACGGCCATCCTGCGGCTCGAGCAGCTGTATCCCTTCCCGAAAGAAGAGCTTCTCGAAGCCCTTCAGGCATATACCCAGTTGGAAGACATCGTCTGGTGCCAGGAAGAGCCGTTGAACCAGGGCGCCTGGTACTCCAGCCAGCACCATATGCGCGCCGTGGCCGATATGCTCAAAGATGGCCTGGGACGTGAGTTGAAATTCGCAGGACGCCCGGCCTCTGCTGCTCCGGCAGCGGGCTATATGTCCGTCCATACTGAACAGCAGCGCCAGCTGGTGGAAGACGCGTTTAATCTTTAAGCGCCCACCGGATTTAGAGAACACATAAGGGAAACGACATGGCTACCGAGATCAAAGCGCCAACCTTTCCGGAATCCGTTGCCGAAGGCACCGTCGCCGCGTGGCACAAGAAGCCGGGCGACAGCGTTGAGCGTGACGAGCTGATCGTTGAGATCGAAACCGACAAAGTGGTGCTCGAAGTCGTCGCACCGGAAGCGGGTACCCTGACTGACGTGATGGCCGATGAAGGCGATACCGTCCAGTCAGAGCAGGTGCTGGGCAAGATCGGCGAAGGCGAAGCCTCCGGCGATAGCAGTAAGAAAGAAGCCAAGTCTTCTGATGATGACAGCGCTGAGAAGTCTGAAGCCAAGTCGTCAGACGACAAGAAAGAAGCACCCAAAAAGGCCAGCGGTGGCGGCAAGCAGCACGACGTCAAGGCGCCTAGCTTCCCCGAGTCGATTCAGGAAGGCACCGTGGCCACTTGGCACAAGAAGGTGGGTGAAGCGGTCAAGCGCGATGAGGTGCTGGCCGACATCGAAACCGACAAGGTCGTGCTGGAAGTCGTTGCTCCCGCTGACGGCGCCCTGGCCGAGATCAAGGCCGAAGAAGGCAGCCAGGTCGAGTCAGAAGCCGTGCTTGCGACCTTCACCGAAGGCGCCGGCGGCGAGAGCGGTGGAGATGACGCCAAACCGGCCAAGTCGGAAAGCAGCGAAGACGAAGGCGCCGACGAGAAGCTCGGCGACAAGATCCTTGCCCCGGCGGCCCGCAAGATGGTTGCCGAGCACGATCTGGACGTTACCAAGATCAACGGCACCGGTAAGGGCGGGCGCATCCTCAAGGAGGACGTGCAAAAAGCCGTGAAAGATGGCTCGGCGAAGAAATCCTCAGGCGGCGCTGCCGCACCGAAAGCGGCGGCCGCTCCCGCGCCGGCGGTGGAAGGCGAGCGCCCCGAGAAGCGCGTGCCGATGAGCCGTCTGCGGCAGACCATCGCCAAGCGCCTGGTGCAGGCGCAGCAAACCGCGGCGATGCTCACTACCTATAACGAAGTCGACATGACCGCGGTCATGGAACTGCGCGCGCAGTACAAGGATACGTTCCTCAAGGCGCACGATACCAAGCTCGGCTTCATGGGCTTTTTCGTTAAGGCGGCCTCCGAGGCGCTCAAGCGCTTCCCGGACGTCAATGCCTCTATCGACGGTACCGACATCGTCTACCACGGCTACCAGGACATTGGCGTTGCCGTGTCCACGCCGCGCGGCTTGGTCGTGCCGGTACTGCGCGACACCGACAGCATGAAGATCGCCGATGTCGAGAAGACAATCGTCGACTTCGGTAAGCGGGCGCGTGACGGTAAGCTTGGCATCGACGAAATGCAGGGCGGTACCTTTACGATCACCAACGGCGGTATTTTCGGTTCGCTGATGTCGACCCCGATCATCAATCCGCCGCAAACCGCCATCCTGGGTATGCACAAGATTCAGGAACGTCCCATGGCGGTCAATGGCAAGGTCGAGATTCGCCCGATGATGTACCTGGCGGTTTCCTACGACCACCGGATGATCGACGGCAAAGACGCCGTTCAATTCCTGGTGACCATTAAAGAGCTGCTGGAAGATCCCGCACGCCTGTTGCTGGACGTGTAAGGTCATCGCGACCTACCAAGCTCTCACGTTCAATCGCACCCTGCCTTCTGCCCCACAAGGGAGAAGGCACCCAAGCTAAAGGAGCCAACATGGCTGACAAGTTTGATGTGATCGTTATTGGTGCCGGCCCCGGTGGTTATGTAGCGGCCATCCGTGCGGCGCAACTCGGGCTGAAAACTGCCTGTGTCGAAAAATGGATCGGCAAGGAAGGCAACGTCGTGCACGGCGGTACCTGCCTGAACGTTGGCTGTATCCCGTCTAAGGCGCTGCTTGAAGCATCCCACAAGTTCGTCGAAGCGAAAGACGATTTCGACGACCTGGGCATTCAGGCCGGTGACGTCACCATGGACGTCAAGAAGATGATGGCGCGCAAGGACAAGATCGTTAAGAACTTGACCGGCGGCATCTCGGGCCTGTTCAAGGCCAACGGCGTTACCGCCATTGACGGCACCGGTAAAGTGATTTCCGGCAAGCAAGTGGAAGTCACCGATAAAGACGGCAAGGCAACCACCTACGACGCCGATAACATCGTCGTGGCGGCGGGCTCGGTGCCGGTTGAAATTCCGCCGACGCCGCTCACCGAAGGGCTGGTGGTCGACTCTACCGGCGCCCTGGAATTCCAGGAAACGCCGAAGCGTCTGGGCGTGATTGGAGCGGGCGTGATCGGCCTGGAACTGGGCAGCGTGTGGAATCGCCTGGGCTCCGAAGTCACCGTGCTCGAAGCCATGGACTCCTTTCTGCCAATGGTCGACGGTGCCATCGGTAAAGAAACCCAGAAGCTGCTCAAGAAGCAGGGCCTGGATATCAAACTCGGCGCTCGCGTGACCGGGTCGGAAACCAACGGCGACGAAGTCACCGTCAAGTACACCGACGCCGAAGGCGAACAGGAAATCACCTTCGACAAGCTGATTGTCTGCGTGGGTCGTCGTCCCTACACCAAAGGCGTGATTGCCGATGGGGTCAGCATCGAGCTTGACGAGCGTGGCTTCATCTTCGTTGACGATCAGTGCCGCACCAATGTCCCGGGCGTTTACGCCATCGGTGACTGTGTCCGTGGCCCGATGCTTGCGCACAAGGCGTCGGAAGAAGGCATCATGGTGGCGGACATCATCGCCGGTCATAAGGCCGAGATGAACTACGACGCCATCCCCAACGTCATCTACACCTTCCCGGAAGTCGCGTGGGTGGGGATTACCGAGGAAGAAGCCAAGGCGAAAGGTATCGAGGTGAAAACCGGTAGCTTCCCCTTCGCGGCCAGCGGCCGTGCGATGGCCAACAACGCCACCGAAGGCAACGCCAAGATTATTGCCGACGCGAAAACCGACCGTATTCTGGGCATGCACATTGTGGGTCAGCACGCCGGTGAGATGATTGCTCAGGGCGTGATTGCCATGGAGTTCGGCTCCAGCGCTGAAGACCTGGCGCTGACATGCTATGCGCACCCGACCATGTCGGAAGCGGTCCATGAAGCCGCGCTTGCGGTGGAAGGCCATGCCATTCATATGGCGAACCGCAAGAAACGCAAGTAATCCAGTAAGTAACAACGAAGCGCCACCGACAGGTGGCGCAACACTTTCGGCCTTGACGTTACGTTCAAGACACGAAAGCACGGGGATGATCAGCGCTTCAGGCGTTGACCATCATTCGAGTCACATGCAACCAATGGCATGAATCGATGAACCTTCACGAGTATCAAGGCAAACAGCTGTTTGCTGATTATGGTCTGCCAGTGTCCAAGAGTTTTGCGGTGGACACTCCCGAAGAAGCGGAAGAAGCATGTAAAAAGATCGGCGGCGACATGTGGGTGGTTAAAGCCCAGGTGCACGCAGGCGGTCGTGGTAAGGCGGGCGGCGTCAAGCTGATCAAAGATCCTGCCGAAGCCAAAGCCTTTGCGGCGCAGTGGCTGGGCAAGAACCTGGTGACCTTCCAGACGGACGAACACGGCCAGCCGGTCGCCAAGATTCTGGTTGAAACCTGCACCGATATTGCCGATGAGCTTTATCTGGGCGCGGTTGTCGACCGTACGACCCGCCGCGTGGTCTTCATGGCCTCTACCGAAGGCGGCGTTGAGATCGAGAAAGTCGCGGAAGAAACACCTGAGAAAATTCTCAAGGCCGAGATCGATCCGCTGGTCGGCGCACAGCCGTACCAGGCGCGCGAGCTGGCCTTTGCGCTGGGCCTTTCCGGCGACCAGATCAAGCAGTTCACCAAGATCTTCCTGGGGCTGTCCAAGCTGTTCCACGAGAAAGACCTGGCACTGCTGGAAATCAACCCGCTGGTCGTCACCGAGCAGGGCAACCTCCACTGCCTCGACGCCAAACTGGGCCTCGACAGCAACGCGCTGTACCGTCACCCGGACCTGCAGGCCATGCGTGATCCGTCGCAGGAAGACGAGCGTGAAGCCGAAGCAGCCGCCTGGGAACTCAACTATGTCGCGCTGGATGGCAATATCGGCTGCATGGTTAATGGCGCGGGCCTGGCCATGGGCACCATGGACATCGTCAACCTGAATGGCGGCAAGCCGGCCAACTTCCTTGACGTTGGCGGCGGCGCGACCAAAGAGCGCGTTGCGGAAGCCTTCAAGCTGATTCTGTCTGACGACTCCGTCAAAGCCGTTCTGGTCAACATCTTCGGCGGTATCGTACGTTGCGACATGATCGCTGAAGGCATCATCGGTGCCGTTGAGCAGGTCGGTGTCAACGTACCGGTGGTCGTACGTCTGGAAGGGAACAACGCCGAGCTAGGCACGGAAAAACTCGCGTCTAGCGGTCTGAATATCATCGCGGCTACCAGTCTGACCGACGCGGCTCAGCAGGTCGTTAAAGCGGCGGAGGGCAAGTAATGAGCATCCTGATCGATAAGAACACCAAGGTCATCTGCCAGGGCTTTACCGGTGGCCAAGGTACGTTCCACTCCGAGCAGGCGATTGCCTACGGTACCCAGATGGTCGGCGGTGTAACGCCGGGCAAAGGCGGCCAGGAGCACCTGGGTCTGCCCGTTTTCAACACCGTGAAAGAAGCGGTCGAGAAAACCGGCGCGGAAGCCAGCGTGATCTACGTACCGGCGCCGTTCTGTAAGGACTCGATCCTTGAAGCCGCCAATGCGGGCATCAAGCTGATCGTGTGCATTACCGAAGGTATCGCGACCCTCGACATGCTCGACGCAAAAGTAAAATGCGACGAGCTGGGCGTTCGCCTGATTGGCCCGAACTGCCCCGGTGTTATCACCCCGGGCGAATGTAAAATCGGCATCATGCCGGGCCACATTCACCAGCCGGGCCGCGTGGGCATCGTATCGCGCTCTGGTACCTTGACCTACGAAGCCGTTAAGCAGACGACGGATCATGGTTTTGGTCAGTCTACCTGTGTGGGTATCGGCGGCGACCCGATTCCGGGCTCCAACTTCATCGACATCCTGGAGATGTTCGAGAAGGACCCGAAAACCGAAGCGATCGTCATGATCGGCGAGATCGGTGGCACCGCTGAAGAAGAAGCCGCGGCGTACATCAAGGATCACGTGTCCAAGCCGGTGGTTTCCTACATTGCGGGTGTGACAGCACCTCCCGGCAAGCGTATGGGCCACGCGGGCGCGATCATCTCCGGCGGTAAAGGCACCGCTGACGAGAAGTTCTCCGCGCTGGAAGACGCTGGTGTCAAAACCGTTCGTTCGCTCGCCGAAATCGGCGACGCGTTGAAGGAAGTAACCGGCTGGTAAGCGGTTACCCTGAAAGGCGCTCGAAACAGTGCGCCCGATTGAAAAAGAGCACCTACGGGTGCTCTTTTTTTGTAACGATGGATTGATCCTTCGGCAGTTTCGCGGGCTTGAGCAGGCGGAACCCATAGCTCAGAAAAAACGGCGCGCCGGCGGCCAGATACAGGTGATAGCTCACCAGTCGCCAGATCAGTACCGCAGCGGCGGCCTGCTCAGCCTCCATCAACGGCAGCAGCAGCGAACCCACGCCGACTTCCGCGGCGCCGGCACCGCCGGGCAAAAAGCTTAGCTGGCTGGCGGCCATGGCCAGCATTTGGGTCAGAAAGGTCCATACCCAGTCGACGTTGCCGCCGACACCCAGCACGGCCAGGTAGAGCAGGCTGTAGCGCATCAGCCAGTGCACGGTGGTCAGCGCCATCATCGCAAGCAGAGTGGACCGTGGCAGCGCCAGGGTTACCTTCAGCGCCTGGCGAAACCCCAAAAAGCCTCGCGCAAGCCGTCGGCGCCGGTAACGACTGAGCCAGGTGAGCCTGAAGCGCTGCGCGCGCAGCAGCCGGGGAAGGTGGTAGACCAGCATGCAGATCAGCGTGGCGACGATTACCAGCCCCGCCAGGGCCGACTGGACCAGTGCCTGATGCGGCCAGTGAACGTCACCAATCAACGACCACAGCACCAGCCCACCGAGCATACTGAGAAAGAACAGCATGTCGCAGCCCTGGTCAATCAGAAACACGGCGCTACCTTTGGAAGGCGGCAGCCCGCGCTGGGCCAACAGCACCAGCAACGTGGCGGCGCCGCCACTGCCGCCTGGCGTGGCGCACAGGGCGAATTTGGAGGCCAGCTCAATACCCAGGGCACCGCGCTGGCCGAGCGCGCCTGCCCGGCCGCCCAGCATCAAACGCAGACGCGCGGCGTTCAGGTTCCAGCATAGCGCGGCAAGCGTCAGCATCAGCAGCAGTATGCCGAGCGGGAACTGCCTCACCCGCTGCCAGGCCTCGCTGCCGCCGATCCAGGCGGTGAGCAGCAAGGGCAAGCCCAGCGCCAGGACGATCATCACGATAGGCAGCGACCGCCAGCGGCGCCCGCTGCCGTGTTTAACGTGGTTGGGGGAGCGCATAAGGCAGGGCAGTATCGGTCAGGCTTTCATAGTGCGCCAGCAGGGCGTGCATCACGCTATCCCAGTTGAAGTGGCGTTCCACATGGCGGCGCGCATAACGGCCGCTGGCGGCAATGTCATTACTGAACAGCGCTTCGCAGGCGTCGGCCATTGCGGTCGGGTCCAAAGGGCGGCACAGAATGCCCGCCCCCAGGGGGACGTTTTCGGCCAGTGCGCCGGCTCTGGCGGCCACCACCGGGATGCCGCAGGCCATGGCTTCCTGGGCAATCAGACCAAACGTTTCCCGCGTGCCGGCGTGTAGCAGGGCGTCGCTGCTGGCCAGTGCCTTGGCGACCTCGTGCACGCCGCAGCAGCGGTCCACCACGGTGACGTTAGCGGGGACCTGGTGGGGCATGCCCGGGCCCATCAGCAGCAGGTGATAGCCGCCGCCCAGCTTGCGCATGGTGGCCAGCAGCACATCGATATTTTTCTCGCGTGAAAAGCGGCCGACAAAAATCAGCAGCCGCTTACCCGCCGGTATTCCCAGGCTTGCGCGAAACTCGGCGTCGTATTGAGCGGGGTGGAAGTGGTTGAGGTCGACGCCCAGCGGCTGAACGCGCACCTGCTCGACGCCCCAGTCCCGGAGACGGTCGGCCATGGCCTGGCAGGGCGCCAGCACACTGTCAAACTGGCCATAGAGTTGGCTCACGTAGCGAATCAAGCGCTGGCGTACGTACCGACCAAAGCGGTCCCCCATCAAGCGTGGCAGGTCAGAGTGATAAAACCCGACCACGGGCACGCCCAGCTGTTGGCCGGCCTCGAGCGCTGCCCAGGCGGTCACGTAGGGGTCACCCGCCTCGATGATGTCGGGGCGCAGGCCGATCAATGCATCGCGCCAGGGAGCCGCGCGCAGGGGAAAGCGATAGCCCTGACCGAGGGGCAGGCGAAACGCCGGCAGGGTGTGCTGGTCGCCGAGGCTGTCCCGCTCCGCGCCCGGGACCAGCAGGCTGGTGCGCAGTTCAGGGTAGCGGGCAAAGACGCGATGTTTGGCCTGAAGGTAGGTACGAACGCCGCCGCTGGCGGGGGCGTGAAACATGGTGACATCGGCGATGTGCAAGGTAACCTCCGTGCCGCTTGGGTGACGTTAATCACCTTAACCAACAAATAAGTCAGTTCGACGACAGTGGCCTGTTCCCTGTTTATGGGCCGTATTGCGTAGCCAACGCTTGACTAATGCCGGAATAGGTCCAATATACCATCCATATAGATGGTATATGGAATCCAATTGGATGTTATGGCGGTTGGATAATCACTTCCAGGGCAGCGAGGCATACCCGATGAGCGTGCATGAACTGCGCCGCCGATCCGGCGACACAAGCGAGAAAATCACTATCAACCTGGGGGTTGTCGACCTGGGGCAGATCGATCTGCTGGTCCAGGAAGGCTTCTATTCCAACCGAACCGACCTGATTCGTACGGCCATTCGCAATCAGCTGGCGACCCACGCCGAGGTCGTGAAAGAGACCGTTACCCGCAAGGCCTTTGTGCTGGGGCTTGAGCATTACTCTCGCGGGGACCTGGAAACTCGACAGGCGGCGGGCGAGATGCTGCAGATTCAGGTGCTGGGGATGGCCAGCATTGCCGATGACGTCACCCCGGAGCTTGCCCTCGCCACTATCGAGTCGGTCGTGGTGCTCGGCGCCTTGCATGCCAGTGCGGCCGTCAAGGCCGCCCTGGCGGATCGCATTCACTAATGAGGAAATGACCATGATCAGTGCCAGCATCACCCAACGGATGGAAGAAGCAACCCGACTCACGCGTGCGGGCAAGCTCCAAGACGCCATGGCCCTCCTGAAGGGCGCCATGCCAGCAACACCTACCGAACAAACGCCGACACCAACGACCCGGGAAGGGAATACCTTCGAGGGCAGCTGGGAAGTCGTGGATGACCCGAAAGCGTCGGCTTCATCGCCCGGCCACGCGCGGCGTACGCATACCAGCGCGTTCACCACCGGCAGTTTTAGCTGCCGAGCGGGTACACGTGATTACAAGCTCTTTATTCCCAGCGGCCATCACGGGCAGGCGCTTCCGCTGGTGGTGATGCTGCACGGCTGCACCCAGAACCCCGATGACTTTGCGGCCGGTACTGACATGAACCGGCTGGCCGAAGCGCAGCAGTGTTGCGTGCTGTATCCCGCCCAGCCAGCGTCTGCCAACACCTCGAAGTGCTGGAACTGGTTCAAGGCCGAAGACCAGCAGCGCGAGGGTGGCGAGCCCGCCATCCTTGCAGGCATGGTCCGCCAGATTGTCCACCAGCATGGGCTCGATGCCACGCGTGTCTACGTCGCCGGGCTTTCCGCCGGTGCCGCCATGGCCACGACTCTGGCGATGACCTACCCGGACCTGTTTGCGGCGGTGGGTGTGCATTCAGGCTTGCCCCACGGCGTGGCCAAGAGCCTACCCGATGCGTTGGGCGCCATGCAGGGCGGCACCGGGCCTCTTGGCAGTGCCACGCAAAGTGCGAAGTGGGCGTCGCAGGTGCCGGCGATCATCTTCCATGGTGACCGCGACACCACCGTCCACCCGAGTAATGCCGACCGCGTCGCCGCCCAGTACGCCTCGCATCCAGGGAGCGAAAAGGGCAAATTCGGGAGTGCTGGTGGCCAGTCCACCGTCGAACAGGGTCGCGTGGCCAACGGGCATGCCTACACGCGTACGGTTCATCGCGACGCCAGTGGCAAGCCACGCATGGAGCAGTGGCAGGTACACGGAGCAGGCCACGCCTGGTCAGGAGGTAGTGCGAAGGGCAGCTACACGGATCCCAAAGGCCCCGACGCGACAAGCGAAATGCTACGTTTCTTCTTTCAGCACCAGCTGACCAAGGTGTAGCCGCTTCAATGGAAACTCGGTAAGACAGATACAACCACGGCGCCCTGGGGCGCCGTGGTTGTTTATCGCGTAGGTTAACTAACGGGTTTAAGCGGCAGGGCGCGCCACCAGCGAGCGGGTCTCTTCGCGAGCCTCAGTGAGTACCACGCGAAGCGAGTCGCCAAGCTTGTAACGCTCTTCGCCTTCGATCTGGATGCGGCCTTCCTTGTCGTCGATGACCACCTTGCTACGGTCGCTGTGCATCAAGGGCGCGGGCACAAAGGCCGTGGCGCCGTTTTCGACCAGGCGAACGCGCATGCCGCCACGGTTGATCGCCATGATCTCAGCGTCAAAGGTGTCCTGGTTTTGCGCGGCAGGCGTCAGGTAGCGGACGTAGAGCCAGTCCTTGACGTCACGCTCGGCCATGCGATTCAGTCGGCGACGCTCGGTCAACTGCTCGGTGAGCTGCTGGCTGGCTTCCGCGGGTGCCTGTTCGCCTTTCAGCACGCGCTTGATCAAGCGGTGGTTGACCATATCGCCGTACTTACGAATAGGCGATGTCCAGGTGGCGTAGGCCGCCAGACCCAGGCCAAAGTGCGGGCCAGGCTGGGCGGACATGCTGGTAAAGCCCTGGAAGCGGCGCAGGCGGGCATCCAGCCAGGCGTCGTCGCGGCTTTCAAGCGCACGCTTGAGGTCCTTGTAGTGGGCAAGCTCGGTCAGAGCTTCCTGGTTGACCTCGATCTCTTGGCCGGCCAGAAACTCCTGCGCGGCCTCGGCTTTTTCCGGCTCAAAAGCGCGGTGCACGTTAAAGATGCCGTGACCGATGTGCTTGGCGAGGAAGTCGGCGCAGCAGGCATTCGCCGCAATCATTGACTCTTCGATCATGCGGTTGGCAATGCGCCGGTCTTCGGTGCGAATCGCCAGCACGTTGCCGGCATCGTCCAGGTCGAAGACGTAATCCGGACGATCTTTAAATACCAGGGCGTGCTCGTTACGCCAAGCCGTGCGTGCTTCCGTCAAATCGCGCAGGGCGGTGAGCTGTTCGCCGATTGTGTCCGCTGGCGCCCAGTCGCCTTCGCCATCGATCCAGTCCGAGACGTGGTCGTAGGCAAGTTTGGCGTGGGACCGAACGTTGGCGGCGAAAAAGCGATAGTCGCCCAGGCTGCCGTCGGCATTGATATCCAGCGTGCAGGCCAGTGCCGGGCGATCCTTGCCTTCCCACAGCGAGCAGAGGTCATCGGCCAGCTGCTCGGGCAGCATGGTGACGTTCTGACCCGGCAGGTAAACCGTAAAGGCGCGGGTGCGCGCTTCAAGATCTGCCGCGTGGCCTTCTTTGACGTAGGCGGTGGGGTCGGCGATGGCGACGCTCAGCTGCCAGCCGCCGTCGTCGCGGCGGGTGACGTGCAGGGCGTCATCCATATCGCGGGTTTTTTCGCCGTCGATCGTGAAGAAAGGGAGCGCCGTGAGGTCTTCACGGGTCAGGCCTTCATCCATCAGCGGCCAGTCGCTGCCCGCATCAGGGCATTCCTGCTCAAGCGCATGACGCGCCAGGGTGACGCGCCACGGTACGGCGGGATCGTCGGACTTGGCGACCAGCTCGTCGATCTGGCTGAAAAAGCCGCGGTCGTTCTCTCTGAGCGGGTGACGCACCAGACGTGCCACCACCCAGTCGCCATCGGCAATGGTGGATTCGTCCAGGCTGTTCTTGATGCGCGCCTTGAGTACGTTGCGAATCGACGGATGATCCGGCACCACTGCCAGACGATCTTCGCGCTTTTGCACCCGCGCCACAAAACGGTCGAGCCCGGCTTCGATCAGCTTTTCCGGCTCGATGGATTTTTTATCGCCGTTTTCATGGATGACGCCCTCGACGCGGTCGCCGTGCAGCACCTGCTTCATGGCGGGCGGCGGCACGAAATAGGACTCGCCGTCGTCGGTTTCGAGAAACCCAAAGCCTTTCTCGGTAGCTTTAATCACCCCTTCGGCACGCGGGGTGGTATCACGAATCTGTTGCTTGAGCGACGCAAGCACGGAATTGTTTTGCAGCATGAGGTCAATCAGTTAGCGAAGGTAGGTTGCCACTATACGGATTCCCACAGGCTGCGCCAATTGTCGATGGCGTTGGCGGTTTTCCGCTACGCCAAGTCAACCACTTACATGCCGTTTGCCGAATCGGGTAAGCTACGGACACATCTTTCGGGAGCGCGCTATGACACCACGGCTAATTGTTTCGGACCTGGATGGCACCCTGTTGGGGAGTGACCACAGACTGCACGATGAGACAGTTGACGTACTTCGCCAATTGCATGATCAAGGCCACCACGTCGCACTAGCCTCGGGTCGCCACTACCATGATATGAAGGTGTTTCGCGATCAGTTGGCTATTCCCGCGCACTTGATCAGCACCAATGGTGCTTATGTACATGATCCCGATGATGCCTTGTTGGCGGCGAATCACCTTGAGCCTGAACATGCAAAGACGCTCATCGGTCTTCCGCGTCCGCCTCAAGTACGGCTTAACCTTTATCGTGAAAGCGGCTGGCATATTGATTCAGAGGCTCCACATTTATTGTCACTTCACGCTTCTACCGGTTTTGGCTATGAAGTCGTGCCGCCCGCGCAAATGGACGCTAATGGTGTAGGCAAAGTGCTGTATCTAGGCGATCCAAATGCGCTGAAACAGCTAGAAGCCCAGGCGCAAGAGGCCCACGGCGACAACCTGCATATTACTTACTCCACGATCGACTCGCTGGAAATCATGGCCGGTGGCGTCAACAAAGGCGTGGCGCTTTCATCACTGCTTGAACGATTGGGCTTAACGCCTGCCGACTGCCTGGCATTCGGCGATAACCTCAACGACACGGAAATGCTCAGTTTGGCGGGCGAAGCCCAGGTGATGGCCAACGCTCATCCCGCGCTGTTCGACCGGGTGTCGGGCGGTGAGCGCATCGGGCATCACGGTGAGGCGGCCGTGGCCAAGTGGCTGCGCAAGCGCTTCGGGCTGTGAGCCGCTTACCACCTTAGTCGAGGTTACCTTGTCAGCATCGCGGCGCTCGCCCATGATCGATTTCCATTGATAACAATAAAGTGGTCTATGTCTGCCGCGATGACCTCCGCCACCACGACTTCCTCCACCCCGACCAAGCCCGCAACCCTGTTCGTGGTCGACGATGACCTGGAAATCTGTGAACTGCTTGCGGATTACCTGGGCCGTCACGGCTATCAGGTATTCACCGCTCAGGATGCCGATGCCTTGCGAACGCTCATGCACATGGGGGCGGCGGATCTGTTGATCGTCGATCTGATGCTGCCGGGGGATGACGGCTTTTCGATCTGCCGCGAGGTACGCAAGCACAGTGAAGTGCCGATCATCATGCTCACGGCCAGCGCCGACGAAACCGATCGCATACTGGGCCTGGAGCTGGGCGCTGACGACTATCTGGGGAAGCCCTTCAACCCCCGCGAGCTACTGGCACGGATCAAGGCGGTGCTGCGCCGCACGCGGCCGGTGACGCCCACGCCCAGCGCCGGCCAGGCGCGCTGCGTCCGTTTTGGCGACTGGCAACTGGATCGCATGACCCGCGAGCTGATCGACCGGCAGGGCGAGCGCACCGCGCTGTCCGGGGCCGACTTCCAACTGCTTCAGGTGTTTCTGGAACGCCCCGCCACGGTGCTGACCCGTGACGATCTGTATGCGCTCACTCGCGGCCGTGACGCTCCACCGCTGGATCGCTCGATTGACGTCCATGTCTGCCGGTTGCGTCAGCGGCTGGGTGAAGACGCCCAGCATTCGCAGCTGATTCGCACCGTCCGCGGCGCCGGCTATATCCTCACCGCCCGCGTCGATGCGCTGACGTGACCAGGGCACGCTGGCTCAAGCGCCGTGCCGCCCGCTGGCTGCCGACCACGCTGCGCGGTCGCTTTGTGATCATCATGCTGGCGGGCGTGCTGGTGGCTCAGATCGCCAGCTATGCCATCTGGACCTCCCAGGTGCGCTCGAGCCAGCTGCGCCAGCTCGATGAACTATCCACCAATATGGCGTTCAGCATTGCCTCCACGATGCAGTATTTCCGCTCGCTGCCCTACGATTACCGCCATATCGTGCTCGATCAGCTGCGCAATATGGGCGGCACGCGTTTTTTCGTCAGCATCAACGAGCGCCGCTTGGACATCGAGGATATCGGTGCCGGGCCTGAAAAACGGGTGGTGGTGGATAACGTTCGTACCATTCTCATCGAGCAGCTCAATATCGAGGATGTGGTGGTGGAGTTTTCTCGCCCCGAGACGCTCCGCGTATTGAATAATCAGGTACTGCTCAAGGACCTGCCGCCGCGCTGGGGCCAGCACAGTTTGCTGATGGAGCCGCTTTCGCCGCCGATTCTGGTGGTCCAGTTGGAGCTGGCGCCCGACACCTGGCTGTACGTGGCCACGCTGCTGGGGGTGCCGGATATTTTCTCCGGGTATCGCTGGCTGTCCGAAGAGCGCGTGCTGGTGGGGCTTTTGGTACTGCTCAGCGTGATTGCGCTGTCGCTGCTGGGGATTCGTAGCGCAACCCGCCCTCTGGCGCGGCTTTCCAGGGCAGCCCTGCAGCTCGGCGATGACCTGGATATGCCGCCGCTAAAGGAAAGCGGCCCCAAGGAGGTGGCTGCCACCGCGGTGGCGTTCAACCGCATGCAGCAGCGTATACGTGAACAGATCGAAGAGCGGGAGCGGCTGTTCTCGGCGATTTCCCATGATCTGAAAACCCCGCTCACCCGGCTGCGCCTACGCGCTGAAATGCTCGATGACGAGGTTCAGCGCGAACGTTTCTGCGCCGCGCTGGACGAACTGGATAGCCTGGTGAAGGGCGCACTGGCCTCGGTGAAAGGTCTGGACCTTCACGAAACGCCCGAGCCGGTGGCGCTGGTGCCGATGATCGATGACATCGCCGAGGCACTGCGCCTGCAGGGCGGCCGCGTCACCGTTCAGGGCGATGTGTCGCCGCTCACCGTCAAGCCCCTGGCGTTCAAACGCTGCCTGGCCAACCTGCTGGAAAATGCCGTCTTCTATGGCCAGCGGGCCGAGGTGTCGCTTGCTGAGCACGCTGGCGTCGTCAGTATCCTGATTCGCGACCACGGCCCGGGCATCCCGGATTCGCAGCTTGTCCGGGTGTTTTCGCCGTTTGTCCGTCTGGAACCGTCGCGCAGCCGCCACACCGGCGGCAGCGGGCTGGGGCTGGGCATCGCCCGCCATATTGCCAGAGCCCACGGCGGTGATATTCAGCTGGCCAACCATCCCCAGGGCGGGCTTTGCGTCACCCTGACGGTCCCTCATCATGAAACTATTACCGACTTGTAATAAACCTTCAACACTATGCAGGACTCGGTAACGACCTTGTGGTGGTCTTATACAGTACGCTGTGACCTGTCATTGACGGTACACAACAACAACACAAGGAGTTACCCATGCCCACGTTGAAGAAATCCACGCTTGCACTTGCCACTGCGCTTGCCGGCCTGACCATGGCGTCCCAGGGTCAGGCCAACGACGTCGAAGTACTGCACTGGTGGACCTCCGGTGGTGAAGCCCGGGCTGCCAACGTTCTCAAGGAGTTGATGGAAGCAGAAGGTTACGGCTGGGAAGATTTTGCCGTGGCGGGCGGCGGTGGCGAGACGGCCATGACGGTGCTGAAATCCCGTGCCATGTCAGGCAACCCGCCGTCAGCGGCGCAGATCAAAGGACCCGAGATTCAGGAATGGGGCGAACTCGGCCTGCTGGGCAATTTGAATGACGTTGCCGAGGCCGAAGACTGGGATGGCCTACTGCCCGAGGTGGTCGCCGAGATCATGCAGTACGACGGCCAGTACGTGGCCGTGCCTGCCAACGTCCATCGGGTCAACTGGTTGTGGGCCAACCCCGACGTCCTGGACGACGCCGGCGTTGAGATGCCGACCACGCTTGATGAGCTGTTCGAGGCCGGCGACGCCATTCGCGAGGCGGGCTACATTCCATTGGCCCACGGCGGCCAGGCATGGCAGGACGCCACCATCTTTGAAAGTGTCGTCATCGGCAGCCAGGGCGGCGAGTTTTACCAGCGCGCGCTGGTCGACCTTGATCCCGAGGCGCTGGGCGGCGAACAGATGGTCGATGCGCTGGAAGACTTCAAGCAACTGCGCGAGCTGATGGACGACGGCATGTCCGGGCGTGACTGGAACATCGCGACGGGGATGGTGATCGATGGTGAGGCCGCCATGCAGATGATGGGCGACTGGGCCAAGGGTGAGTTTACCGCGCGCGGCCTGACTGCCGGCGAAGATTACCTGTGCGCCCCGGCGCCAGGCACCGAGGACGTGTTTGCCTTCAATATCGATAGCCTGGCCATGTTCCGGGTCAGCGAAGAAGGCGAACTGGAAGCCCAGCAAGCGCTGGCCCGCCTGGTGCTCGAGCCGACTTTCCAGGAAGCCTTCAACCTGGCCAAGGGATCGATTCCCGCCCGCCCGGATCTGGACATGAGCGCGTTCGACAGCTGTGCCCAGCAGTCGCTCAGCGACTTCCAGCGCACCGCTGACGAAGGCGGCCTCGTGCCCAGCATGGCCCACGGCATGGCGGTTCGAGCCGACGTCCAGGGGGCCATCTTCGATGTCGTGACCAACTACTTCAACGACGACGACATGCAAGCTGAAGAAGCCGCCGAGCGTCTGGTCAATGCGGCTGAAGCGGCCTCGTTCTAACGTTCATGCGCAACGATTACAGGCGATGACAGGCGCCGCCGCGTCGGCGGCGCCAGCGCTTTTAGGCGAGGACGTTTCTCCATGAAAAACACTGCTACCCCGCGCGTTGGGCAACCCGCCCCGCACGCGGCGACCTCGGGTGGGCTGCAGGCGTGGTTGCCACGGCTTGTGCTGGCTCCGTCGGTCGCCATCTCGCTGTTCTTTGTCTACGGCTTCATGCTGTGGACCTTCATTCTGTCGCTTACCAGCTCGCGCATGCTGCCCAGCTACGACTTTGTCGGCTTTGGCCAGTACGCGCGCTTGATGACCAATGACCGCTGGTGGGTAGCGTCCACCAACCTGATGATCTTCGGCACGCTGTTCGTGCTGATCTGCCTGGTGATCGGTGCGCTGTTAGCCATGCTCCTCGACCAGAAAATCCGTCAGGAAGGCGCGCTGCGCACGATCTACCTCTATCCCATGGCATTGTCCTTCATCGTCACCGGGGTCGTCTGGAAATGGCTGCTTAACCCCGGCCTGGGTATTCAGGCAATGGTGCGGAGCTGGGGCTTCGAGTCGTTCCGGTTCGACTGGCTGGTCGACCCGCAAATGGCGGTTTACACCCTGGTGATTGCGGCCGTATGGCAGGCATCGGGGTTTGTCATGGCGCTGTTTCTGGCTGGCTTGCGCGGCATCGACGACAGCATCGTCAAGGCCGCTCAGCTCGACGGTGCCAGCCTGCCGCGCATCTATTGGCGGGTCGTCATGCCTTGCCTGCGCCCTGTGGTGTTCAGCGCGGTGATGATTCTGGCCCACATCGCCATCAAAAGTTTCGATCTGGTGGTGGCGCTGACTGGCGGTGGGCCAGGCTATGCCACCGACCTGCCGGCCACTTTCATGTACGCCCACGCGTTCAATCGCGCCCAGATCGGTTTGGGCTCCGCCAGCGCCATGCTGATGCTGGGCGGCGTGCTGGCGATCCTGATTCCGTATCTGTACTCCGAACTGAGGAGCCGCAAGCATGGCTAACGTGATTCGTCGTCAGACGCTGGGTGCGCGGATCAGTCGCGCTGCGGTGTATAGCGTGCTGATCCTCGCGGCGCTGTTCTATCTGTTGCCCTTGATCGTGATGCTGATCACCTCGGTGAAACCGCTCAGCGAAATCAGCCCCGGCACGCTGCTGACACTGCCGCAGGATCCGACCCTTGCGCCCTGGGCAAAGGCCTGGGGTGAAGCCTGCACCGGCATGCGCTGCGAAGGCGTCGGCGGTTACTTCTGGAATTCGTTTGCGATCGTCATTCCGGCGGTGCTGATCTCCACGATGATCGGCGCACTGAACGGCTATGCCCTGACCAAATGGCGCTTCAAGGGCGCCGATCTGGTCTTTGCGCTGATGCTGTTTGGCTGCTTCATTCCGTTTCAGGTGGTGCTGCTGCCCATGGCGCAGACCCTTGGGTGGCTGGGTATTTCCAGCTCCCGCGCGGGCCTGATACTGGTTCACGTGGTGTTCGGAATTGCCTTTACCACGCTGTTTTTCCGCAACTTCTACGTGGGCATTCCCAATGAGCTGGTGTCGGCGGCAAAGCTCGACGGGGCCGGATTTTTCCGTATTTTCTGGCGCATTTTAGTACCCGTCTCAACGCCGATCATCGTGGTGTCGGTGATCTGGCAGTTCACCCAGATCTGGAACGACTTCCTGTTCGGCGTGGCGTTTTCTGGCCACAACACCCAGCCCGTCACCGTCGCGCTCAATAACCTGGTCAATACCTCGACCGGGGTGCGCGAATACAACGTGGACATGGCCGCGGCGATGATTGCCGCCTTGCCCACGCTGGTGGTGTACGTGCTGGCGGGTAAATATTTTGTGCGCGGGCTGACCGCAGGCTCCGTGAAAGGCTAATAACAACTAGGATTTTCATTATGGCAGCGTTAGAAATCCACAACGTGCGCAAGGACTTCGGCAGCGAACGGGTGCTGAAAGACGTCAGTATTTCGATTGATTCCGGGGAATTCCTGATTCTGGTGGGGCCGTCGGGATGCGGAAAGTCGACGTTGATGAACGCCATCGCCGGGCTTGAGCCGGTGACCAGCGGGACTATCTGCATCGATGGCGAAGACGTCACCTGGCGGACACCCGCCGAGCGGGATATTGCTATGGTCTTCCAGTCCTACGCGCTCTATCCCAGCATGACGGTGCGTCAGAACATCAGCTTCGGGCTTGAAATGCGCAAGGTGCCCAAGCTTGAACGCCAGGCCGCTGTCGAGCGAGTGGCCGACCTGCTGCAGATTACCCATCTTCTCGAGCGCAAGCCCTCGCAGCTTTCCGGTGGCCAGCGCCAGCGGGTGGCCATGGGCCGCGCGCTGGCGCGGGAACCCAAGGTTTATCTGTTCGACGAGCCGCTATCCAACCTGGATGCCAAGCTGCGCGTCGATATGCGCACGGAAATTAAAAAGCTGCATCAGCGTCTGGGCACCACCATCGTCTACGTCACTCATGATCAGGTAGAGGCCATGACGCTTGCCGACTGCATTGCGGTGATGCGCGACGGCCATATCCTGCAGCTGGGTAGCCCCGACGAGGTCTACAACAACCCGGTGGACATGTTCGTGGCGGGCTTTATGGGCTCGCCGTCGATGAACTTCATCACGGCAACCCTCGAGCGGGACGGCGACGGCTATGCGGTGCGTATTGCAACGCCCGACGAAGACGACCTGTGCCTGCCCTGGCCGGCTGCACGGGTCACGGCGGCGATGACCGAGAAGCTCGATCAGCCGGTGATTCTTGGCCTGCGGCCCGAGCATTTCAGCGAAGAGGATGAGCGCTTGAGCACCCAGGCCGAGGGTACCTTGCTGCATACCCGCGTGACGGTGGTCGAGCCCACCGGGGCCGATATGCTGCTGCGCCTGCCGCTGGGTGAACAGGAGGTGACCGCGCGGGTCGGGCCCAAGTGCGCCGTTTCCCCCGGCGAACGCCTGGCGTTGCGGGTGGATATGGCACGGGCGATTTTGTTCGACGCCGAGACCGAGAAGCGCATCGCCTAGGCCGCTGTTGGCTCATTACCTGGCCAAACGCAAAGCCCCCTGCTGTTGCCAGCAGGGGGCATTTTACGCTTTTTTGTTTGTCGGTGGGTTAGCTGCGCAGATGGCGCAGTTCGCCATTGAGTGCCTTGATGATCGAATAGCACATCAGCAGCATTACGATGGAGAACGGAATCGCCGTGGCGGTCACGCCCGCCTGGAGCGCCGTCAGCCCGCCGCCGATGAGTAGCACAATGGCGATGAGCCCTTCAACGACCGCCCAGAACATCCGCTGGGGCCGAGGCGCGTCGATCTTGCCGCCGGCGGTAATGGTGTCGATGACCAGCGACCCCGAGTCCGACGAGGTGACAAAGAAGATCAGCGCCAGAATGATGCCCAGAGTCGACATCAGGCCGGTCAGCGGCAGTTCGTTCAGCATGCCGAACAGCGACAGCTCAGGCCGGTAGCTGTCGATCACGTATTCCTTGACCAGGCTGCTCGCCGGGTTGGCGTACAGCTGATCCAGCGCGGTGGAGCCAAAGACGCCCATCCAGACGAAGATGAACAGGCTGGGCACCAGCAGCACGCAGATCACGAACTCACGCACCGTACGGCCCCGCGAAACGCGAGCGATGAACATGCCGACGAAAGGTGCCCAGCTAATCCACCAGGCCCAGTAGAAGATCGTCCAGGACTGGCGATAGGCATCATCCTCGCGGCCGAAAGGCGCCGATAGCGGCAGGAAGTCGGTGACGTACGTTGTAAGCCCCGACCAGAACCCCGTCAGAGCAAGCAGAGTAGGCCCTGCGAACAGCACGAAAAAGAAGAACAGCACGGCCAGGACCATGTTGATTTCGGACAGCTTCTTCAAGCCGCCTTCGAGTCCACGCCAGACCGATACCATGGCCACCGCCGTCACCAGCAAGATGACGATGACCTGGGTCAGGGTGTTCACCTCCAGGTCGAAGACGAAATTCATCCCCGCATTGGCCTGCTGAGCCCCCAGCCCGAGCGAGGTGGCCAGACCAAACAGCGTGGAAAATACCGCAAGAATGTCGATCACATGGCCCCACCAGCCCCAGACGCGTTCGCCGAGAATCGGAAAAAACGCCGAGCGAATCGAGAAGGGCAGGCCCTTGTTATAGGTAAAAATGCCCAAGGCCAGTGCCATGACCACGTACACCGCCCAGCCATGGATCCCCCAATGGAGATAGGTGCCGGCAAGTCCCATGGCGCTGGCCTCGCCGATGGCGTCAGGATTCAGCTCATCATCGGCGTTGAAGGGAGATTCGATCCCCAGTGGCAGGGAGACGTTGGCATGGTAAACCGGCTCCAGCACGCCGAAGAACAGCAGTCCGATGCCGATCCCGGCCGTGAACAGCATCGCGAACCAGGACAGGTAGCTGTGTTCGGGGCGGGCATCGGCCCCGCCCAGTCTCACTGACCCATGGGGCAGGACGACCAGCGCAAGGCAGAACAGAATGAAGAAATCCACCAGGATCATGAAATACCAGTCGAGTGTCCCCGTGGAGAAGGCGACCACCGACTGGAACACGCTCCCGGCGCGTTCCGGGAAGAGCAGGGTGAGCACAATGAAGACAACCGAGGCGAGCGCCGATACCGCGAAGACCCGGTTGTGGATATCAAAACCAAAAGGGCCTAATTGCCCCTTGATATTGTCTTGGCCGACGACATAGTCGGTCTGCATGTCGTTCGCCCCATTAGGCGAGTCGGAATCGCTTGAAGCATCCATACGTTACTTCTCCTCATTCGAGAATGGCGAGAAAGCAATATCATGGCGGCAATCAGCGTTTAATTCTAACGAACTTTCAACGCAAGGCGTCTTGACGATTTTTTTACTGTCGAGTGGTGCGATCTTGTGACGGGGTCTCTTTATCGAGCCGTTTGATCTGTCGCCAGAGATCCTGACGCAGGTCGGCAAGCCTTGGCTGCTCGTCGGCGGTAAACGCCACCGGGCGACACAGGCGCTGGGCGCGCAGGCCCAGGCGAGCGCTCAGCAGGCCCGTGGCGAGCCCCTGGCCGGCGCGCGCCGAGAGGCGGCTGGCCAGATCCAGTGACAGCATATCCATGCTGGCGTCGGTGGCCAGCTCGCTGGCGCCGGCAAACGCCATGTTGTGCAGCACGTGGCGAAAAAGACGCAGGCGACTGGCGTAGCCGAGCTCCAGTCCGTACAGCCGGCACAGCCGGTCCACCATGGCCAGGCTGCGCCAGGCGACCAGCGCCATATCGACCAGCGTCAAAGGACTTACCGCCACCATGATGGCGGTTTCGCCGGACATTCGGGTGATCAGACGCTGGGCTTCACGGTCCCGGGGGGCAAGCAGGTGGTAGCGCAGCAGGGTCTGAACCTCCTCGCCGCTGTGGTGAGGCTGGCAGGCATGCTGGAACGCCTGCCAGTGCGGGTCGTCGTCGGCTAGCTTGAGCTGGCGCTTGAGCCGCTGCGCCATGGTCTGGGCCTGTTTGGCCGAGCCCTGGGGCAGTGCTGCCAGGTCGCGGCGCAGCTGGTCGTGGCGCTTGAGGCGCCGTAAACGGCCCAACTCCTTGAGCAGCGACAGGCCGCCGAGGCCGATCACGCTCACCCCGAATAGCTGCCAGGCCATGGTCATCCAGTGGGACTGTGCCAGCGCGTCGGGAATCCCGGTGATCAGTTCGAGCGCCCCGAGGGTCGTGCCGCCTGCCAGCGCCAGCATCAGCCCCCAGCGGCGCTTGCGTGGTGCGCCCAGACGGGCATCCGGGAGGGCTTTTTCCTCGGCGGCGGGGGGCAATGGCTGGTGGGAGGTGGTCGCATCGAAGGTCTCGCGCTGACGCAGCTCGGCGTCGACGCCCGCGCGGGGTTCCTTGGGCTCATCGAGGTCGAAGTGGCGCCGCGGCTGTGGGGTGGTCATACGAGTTTATCTCCAATCAGCCAGTCGATGGCGGCGTCCATGCGGATGTGAGCGAGCGCGTCGGACGGGGCGTCCATAGGGCGAAAGCTCGGGAAGTCAAAGCCCTGTTGATGCCAGAAATCGTCAGTCGGTAAGCGGGGCGGCACATCGCCCGGGTAGACCAGCACATCTTCACCCTCGAGGGTCGTGCCCCACAGCGCGGGGGAGCGCTTGCCATTGTGCATCACTTCGCGGGCCTCGGTCGCCCGAATTGCGGCGAGCGAGAGTGCCTTGACCGGCACGTTGGCAAAGCGCAAATCCTTGAGCGGCTCGGCGAGCAGGGCCTCGAGCAGCTGCACCACGTGGCCGTGCTGGTCGGGCGTGACGTGGTCGGCCTTGGTGGCGGCAATGGCCAGCTTGTCGATTCGGGGGGCAAACAGCCGTGTCAGCAGGCTGCGCTTGCCGTAATCGAAGCTTTGCATCAGTTGGCCAAGCGCTTGAGACAGGTCTTCGAAGCGCTCCGGCCCCGCGTTGAGCGCGCCCAGCACATCGACCAGCACAATCTGGCGGTCAAAGCGGCGGAAGTGATCGCGGTAAAAAGGCCGCACCACCTGCTGCTGATAGTAGCGAAAGCGTGCGGCCAGGGTCGAGTATAGGCTGGTGGGCGGTAGGGCCTCCAGCGCCTCTCGGGTCATGGTTAACCGGGGTAGCGGAAAAAACTGCAGCACCGGCGCGCCGTCGAGTTCACCCGGTAATAAAAAACGCCCGGGCTGAAGGTTGGAAAAGCCTGCCTGCTTGGCGCGTCGCAGGCCCTGGGCGTAGGCGTCGGCGAGGCTTGCCAGTTGGGCTTCGTCGGCCTCGGCGGCGGGGTCGAGGGTGTCAACCTCGGCGAGCCATTCGCTGAATAAGGCGCGGCGTTGATCGCCGCTGTGCAGCGGCTGGGCCTGGCTCCAGCTGTAAAAATCGTGCTGCAGCAGCGGTAGATCCAGCAGCCATTCCCCGGGGTAGTCGAAAAGGTCGAGGGTCAGATGGGTGATATCGGGGGATAGCCAGCCCTGCTGCGCGGGACGGTAGCGCAGCTGGAGGCGCAGTTCGCTGATGCCGCGGGTTGGCGCCGGCCAGCGCGGCGGCGTTTCGCGCAGCGCGGCCATGCCCGGATCGTAAGGAAAACGCGGCACTCCAAGGTCGGGCTGATTAAGCCGCTGTGCGCCGAGCAGGCGTCCTTCGCGGGCGGCGGGCAGCATGTCCAACTGGGCCTCGACCCCGGCGTGACGAAGCTGATTGACCAGCGATGTCAAAAACGCCGTCTTGCCTGACTGGGACAGTCCGGTGACGGCCAGGCGCAGCTGCCGGTCACGACCGCGTTCTATCAGGTTACTCAGCTCGCGACGAAACGGCTGGCGCATAGCGCGATGTCCTTCATCAGAGGGCAGGGAAGCCGGGAATCTCTCAGGTTCTGCTCAAGGTGGTGCCCAGCAGGTGTTGGGCGCCGGGCACCAGCCATACCGGATCCAGGCGGGTATTGGCCGCCTCGACGCACACAAAGCGCTTCGCCGCCTCGACGGTGGTATCGGCAGGGGGCTGCTTATCGGGATGCCAAACCACGGTGGAATCGCTGGACTGCTTGCCGATCCGCAGGGTGCGCGGGCCGTCGTGGAGCATCACCGCTTCGTTGGAGTGATAGATACGGTCTACCGCCCCGCGAATGGCCAGGGTGCCTTGCTGTTCACCTTCGGCAAAGTCGCGCAGCTTGTCCAGATAACGTGCGCCAGCGAGACCTTCCAGACGACATTGGTGGGCATCGTCCACCGCCAGATAGGAGTGCAGTGCACCGCTGACCTTGACCGGCGTGTCACCGACGTTTTCGCTGATCAGCTCCACCGCGAGCCGCTGGGCGTTGGCCTGGATCACCGCGCGTACCGTCAGTTGGGAATGCAGCCGCTGGGTGGGCGAGAGATGAAGCTCGATGCCTTCGGCGTGTTCATCGGCGGCTTCAAGGTGCCAGTCGGCGTGACGCGCCAGGCCGTGGAAAGTCCCGCTGCGATCCGGCGTCTCGTCGGCGTAACGCTCGTCGGCAAACCACGGCCAGCACAGCGGAATCCCGCCGCGAATGGCGCCCTGCATCGGCTGGGGCGTGGGCGTCACCCACAGCCAGCCTCGGTCCTCAGGCGGACGGAAATGCAGTACCTGCGCACCCTGCAGCGATACGATCAGTTCTCCCCAGGAGGCATTGAACATGACCAGGTCGCGACCTTGCCAGTGCGACGTCTGCTGGCCGTCTACACCGTCAAGCAACTGCTGGAGGGCGTCGGGAATCATGGGCAATCCTTTTTAAGCGGGGCCACTGACGGCCTGATGGGATAATGAATAGTAGCGCGGGACCTTAACGCTGTGTGCTATGTTAGAACAAGCAAGTAAACGGCGTAAAATTAACCGTATATATGGAAAGGAGGCGACATGGGTTTAATTGCTTGGTTAATTATTGGTGGCTTGGCTGGCTGGATTGCCGGCAACATCATGCGCGGCGGCGGGTTTGGTGTGCTGGGCAACATCGGCGTAGGGATCGTCGGTGCTGTACTGGGCGGCTTCCTGTTCAGCCTTTTGGGGCTACAGGCCGGCGGCTTTATTGGCTCTTTGGTGACCGCCGTTGTCGGTGCGGTTGTCCTGCTGTGGATCATCAGCAAGGTCAAACAGGCCTAGCCTGAAGCGGTCAATCAATACCGTTACTGACTTGCCACAACCCGCGACGCCATGCGTCGCGGGTTGTGTGTTTTGGGGTGTTAAAAGCCCCCCTGGCTCTCAAGCAAGCTGCGCGTGTTATTGTTCAGCTCAAGCTTGAAGTCGGCGCTGCCCAGTACCATGGCATCGCTCGAGCGGACTACACGGGCGCTGATATAGACATAGTCCTGACCCTGGGCGTAAGTGCCCATCAAGATGGAGCGCGCATCATGCTGGGCGCTCAGGCGCTGTACCGTGCGCGACAGAATTAGCTCGCCGACATTCTCTTCGATAAACAGGCTGTCGCGCATTTTGACCTCGCGCACCTGCATACCCTGCCGCCCCAGCGCCGAGGCCATGATTTCCGAGCCGATACGTCCAAGCGTCGAAGACTGGCTCAAGTCGTCGATGCTCACAAAGGTAGCGGCGATCATGGGACTGTAGCGGGTGATATCGGGATTGCTGGCCACCATTTGTTCGGCAGCGGCCTGGGCGAGTTCAGGCAGGTCGGGTTCGGGCTCGGCTTCTTGGGTATTGCCGCCTAGGGCGCCACAGCCGGCAAGGCCAAGCGTGAGCAAACCGGCGGCAAGCCATTTGCTGGCGTTAAGCGGGCGCGTCAAGTGTGCCCAGGCTGTCGACATCGCAGGCATGTGATTACCATTCATCCGTGATCGAAACCGTCGGCGTAGACGGCGTGCTGGGAACGCGGTCGGGCGCGTATTGACGCCGATCGCCGCTGTTGATGTAGTAAATGTTCGACGAGGAATAGAGAATCTGCTCGCCATCGAGTATCTGGGTGGTGACGATGACCTCTTCGTCGCCGGTGTGCGTCCAGCTACCGCTGGTCACGTCGGCGGCCACGGCGGCCGGGATAAGTCCCAGTGCCGGTTCAGCCCATTGGTTGAGCGGGATCGCCGCGACGGCAATGCCGCCCGCCAAGGCGGTGAACGCGCCAACCGGCGGGCGCACAAAGCCTCGGTCGCGGTGTTCGATTACTTCAACGTCAATATGGATTTCGGCGCTGTTGGCCTGGGGCTGAGTGGTCAGGTTCGCTCCGCGCGAGACCAGCTCACTGGTCAGCAGGGTGCGAAAGCCGCGTCCAAACTCGCCGCCGCTGTAGGCATGGGTCGCGTCCTGATGAGCATCGGGTATGTGCAAGTCGCGAAACCGGACGCGCTCGCGCTGCAGGATTTGCGTGGCCTCGTGACGCGCCAGCACACTCCAGTGGTGAGCGGCCTGCATGCGCTGCTGTTCGCTGTAGGGGTAGGTCGTGGCGATGGGCGCCTGGGAGGTGTTGGCGTAAAAGCAGCCACTCAACGTCAGACTCGCCATGCCGATGATCAGCGGGCGAAGCGCCCGTGAGGGAGTAACAATAAAACGGGTGCGCACCGGGTGGTTCCTTCTCGCTACGAAACGGCTTTTTGATAGACTAGGCGACGTTTATATCAATGGCGCGCCAAACCCGACTGAGCAGATAAAGGCTCAGCATCTTCAATGACTCGGGGCTGGCATGTTCAGACACGTATTAAAACCGATAACCGTAGGATTAGCGTGCCTTATTTCAGTAGATCGGCCATGGGGTTCAAAACTTGAATGAGTAATTATACCGATGCTTGAAGATCACCGCAGTGGGCCCCGCCACGACTCGCTCATGTCTCCCTATCGCGAAGACGACAGCGGCAGCGTTTGGATGGTGAGCTACATCGATATCATGACGATTCTGGTGGCGCTGTTTGTGATCATCATTGCGGCGGCTGGGGCGACCAGTCCGGACTGGATGGCATCAGACGACGCCCCCGAGCCGCTTTTTGATTCCCCCCCGCTGCTTGAGGTGCCACTGCCCGAACCGCTGGCAAGCGCTCGCGACGGGCGTCCCTATCCGGCGAACTGGATGGGCGGCGAACTGCTGGTCACTACGATTACAGCGGCGCAGGGCGTGGCTGGCTTTCAGAAAAGAACGTCGAGAGGCGTGCCCCCTTTGTTGGCCATGCCAAGCGCGGCGGCCGAACCCGCCGAGGCTTCGCCTTTGCCGGCGCTGACCTTGCCGACCCCACTAGTGCCTACCCAACAGCCTGCCCTCCAGCGTCCGTTGGCCGACTACATGGTGGTGCTGACCGATAAACCACCGGCCAATGTTGAAACCGTTAGCCAGGACGCCATCGACGGGGTGTTGGCGCTGGATGAGCAACTGGAGCGCTCGCCTTACCTGCCCGACCTGGAAGGCGTCGAAGTCTCCCGGGTTGAAGAGGGCATCAGCCTGCGGGTACAGGACCAGCTGCTGTTTCCCTCGGCTGACGCGGGCTTGACCGACGATGGCAGCGACCTGATTGCGACGCTGCTCGATACCATCCAACGCTACGACGGTGAAGTCTGGGTGGAAGGCCATACCGACAGCCAGACCATCGATACGCCTGAATACTCGTCGAACTGGGCGCTCTCCAGCGCCCGGGCCATCGCTATCGTCGAAGCGCTCGAAGAGGCGGGGGTGGCCACGCAGCGTTTACGCGCCGTAGGGCTGGCCGCGACGCAGCCGTTGGCGGGCAATGACAGCGCAGAAGGCCGCGCGCGCAATCGGCGGGTCGAAGTGGTTATTCATGTGGAATGAATGCAGACCGATCTGAATCGTGTGTCTTCGGGAATAAAAAAAGCCCGCCGGGGGTGGCGGGCATAAAGGGCTTGGCTCACTGCAGCCCACTGGCAGAGGGGGAAGGGGTGTACAGGGTTGCCAGCGGGTACAATTTCAGTATAGCTATTTATTCGGCCGTGCCAAGCCCTGTGTTGGTTTTTTTGTAATTGATTGTAATAGCGCGCAGGCACCACGGCGGCGCGACCCCGCGCGACGTGCGCCAATAAGATGCACCAAAAGAGTGCGCAGGATGCCCTGGGCCGCATGAAGGCCTCGTCCGTCGGTGTTTATCCGATTAGTCACCTTATGGTTATCAAGGTGTTAGCCGCATTGGCACGCATTGTGCTAAGCAACCCTTACGCCGCCATCGCCTCTGGCAATGCACGGTGTTCCCCGCTTAGCAGTTAGAGAGGCTGCGCCATGCTTGAACACGCCAGCGCTTCCGCGCCCCCCGCCGATCGAGTGGATGAGTCAGGACCGCCTCGCCTTGTGGTGACCGATCTGGACGGTTCGCTCCTCGACCATCATAGCTACGACGCTACCCCTGCCAAGCCGTGGCTTGCACGGCTAAAGCAGGCCAAAATTCCCGTTATCCCCGTGACCAGCAAAACCCGGGCGGAGCTGCTTCCTTTACGCGAGGCCCTGGGGCTTACCGCTACGCCGTTCATTGCCGAAAATGGCGCCGTGATCGGCCTGCCCCCTGGATGGTGTCATGCGCGACTGGACCGGCCAGGCAGCGGACGCGACGGCATGGTGATCAAGCAGGCAAGCGTGGATATCGGTTTTATTCGCGCCCGATTGAAGGTATGGCGCAAACGCCTCGACGCGCGCTTTACCCCCATGAGTGAGCTGACCCTGGAGGACCTGATTGGCCTGACCGGACTAGATGCCGCCGAGGCTAATCTGGCGCGCCAGCGCGAGGGAAGTGAGCCGCTGCTGTGGCACGGTGACGAGGCGTCACTTCAGACGTTCCGCCTGGCGCTGGAAGGTGACGGCCTGCAGCTGACCCGGGGCGGTCGCTTTTGCCACGTCATGGGCAGCGCCTCGGACAAGGGCAGTGCGGTGACCTGGTTGATCGGGCGCTTCCGCGCGCTACGCGGGCGCGAACCGCTGTCCATCGGCTTGGGCGACGGCCCCAACGACGTATCGATGTTGAACGCCGTGGACCAGGCCGTGGTTATCCGCGGCCACCATGACCTGACGGTCGAGCCGACCAATCCTCACCTGTACCGAACCCGCGCGCCCGGTCCCGACGGCTGGGTGGAAGGCATGTCCCACTGGTGGGGCGATACGCTTGCCCCGACCGGCCCGCGTGATGCAAAGGAGGCAAACGCATGAGTGATTTCCATCAGAACGGTGTCATTACCGACTTTCATAACCTGACCCGCCGCCCGGTTGAAGTGCTGGAAAAGGAGCTGTGCCAGTTTGCCCGGCGGCGTCCCATGGGATTGATCCTGCCCTCGTTGTTCTCGGAACTGGAAGGACCGGCGCTCTCGGCCATCGTCGATGAACTGGTCAAGGTGCCTTACCTTGGCGAGATCGTGATTGGCCTTGATCGGGCGGACCGCGAGCAGTTTTTGCACGCGCGGGAGTTTTTTTCGCGCCTGCCGCAGCACACGCGCATTCTGTGGAACGATGGGCCCCGGCTGCGTGCCCTGGACGCCGAGCTAGAAGAGCACGGACTGGGAGCGCTTGAGCCGGGCAAGGGACGAAATGTCTGGTATTGCGCCGGTTATGTGCTGGCCTCTGCGCGCTCGTCGGTGGTGGGGTTACACGACTGCGATATTCTCACTTACGACCGCGGGCTGCTGGCGCGTCTGATGTACCCGGTCGCCCATCCGCGTTTCAACTACAGCTTCTGCAAGGGCTATTACCCGCGCATTGCCGAGGGCAAGCTCAACGGGCGTGTGTCGCGGCTGATGGTCACGCCGCTGCTGCGCGCGCTCAAGACCGTCTGCGGTCCGTCACCCTATCTCGATTATCTGGACAGCTTCCGCTACCCGCTCTCGGGTGAGTTTGCCATGCGCAGCGACGTGCTGGAGGGGATTCGTATTCCGGCCGACTGGGGGCTTGAGATTGGCGTGCTCTCGGAGCTTCAGCGTAACTATTCCCCCCGCCAGCTGTGCCAGGTGGATATTGCCGATGCCTACGATCACAAGCACCAGCCGGTGAGCGAAGACAACCCCGATGCCGGGTTGAACCGCATGAGCCTGGACATTGCCAAGGCGCTTTATCGCAAGCTGGCCACCCAGGGGGTGAGCTTCAGCAGTGAGGATTTCCGCACCCTCAAGGCAACCTACTACCGACTGGCGTTGGACTTGATTGAGGCTTATGACCACGACGCGACCATGAACGGTTTGAGTCTTGATCGGCATAGCGAAGAGCAGGCCGTTGAACTGTTTGCCAGCAACCTGCTGGAAGCCGGCAACCTGTTTTTGGACAACCCCCGCGAGCGACCCTTCATTCCCAGCTGGAACCGCGTGCAGGCAGCCGTGCCCGACCTGCTCATGCGCATGCACGAAGCCGTGGAGCTGGATAATCAGGGGGAGGTCTGACGCGCGGTCAGGCAGAAAAGCCTGCAGACGGCGTCCTGGGGACCCGTCTGCAGGCTGATGGCCAGCGCTTAACGCTGTTGGTAGGAGGGCAGCGCCTGCGTTGTGCTCGCTGACGCCGGGTCGATTCTGAAATGCGCGACCCGCTGGCGAAGCTCATGACTGAGATCTGCCAGGCGCTGGGTGGCGCCGGTACTTTCCTGCACCAGCCCGGCATTCTGCTGGGTCATCTGATCCATCTGGGTGACCGCCTCATTGACCTGCTCGATGCCGTAGCTTTGCTCCTTGGTAGCGGCCGAGATTTCCTTCACCAGGGTGTTGAGCTGCTGGATGTTGTCGACGATGCCGCTAATGACCTTGCCGGTATCGCGCACCTGGCGACTGCCCTGAACCACCTGGCTATCGGCGTTATCGATCAGCGTCTTGATTTCCTGGGCTGCTGCTGCGGAACGGCTGGCCAGCTGTCGAACTTCGCTTGCCACCACCGCAAAGCCCCGGCCCTGTTCACCGGCCCGGGCGGCTTCTACCGAGGCATTGAGCGCCAGAATATTGGTCTGGAACGCAATTGAGTCAATCGTATCCACGATGGTGCTCATCTGAGTCGCGCTTTCATTGATCGTCGACATGGTATCAATCACCGATGTCATCGCTTCGCTACCCTTTTGCGCACTGTCGGTGGTCTTGCTTGCCAACTGGCTGGCATGGTCGGCGTGCTCGGCATTTTGTTTTACCGTAGCCGTTAGCTGTTCCATGCTGGATGCCGTTTCGGCCAGCGAGGCAGCCTGCTGTTCGGTGCGGGTGGACAGTTCTTCGTTGACACCGACGATCTGCTCGACCGAGGTGTTCACGTCATCCGCGCTGTGATGAATGCTGCCAATGGTCTCTGCCAGGGTTTCGCGCATGCGATCGATGTCAAACAGCAGGCTTTGCTGGTCGCGGGCGGACAGCTGCGTGGTATGCGTCAGGTCGCCGTCGGCAATATGGCGCACCACGCTTGCTGCGTAGCGTGGGTCACCGCCCAGGCGACGGGACACGTCGCGAATCACCCAGCCCATCAACACGGTGACCGGTACGCCGATAATCAGCAGAATAAGCGCTGATTGAAGCAGGCCGGATATAAACGCGGCATTGATATCGTCCACATACACGCCCGAGGCCAGCGACCAATCCCATTGGGGTATATGGGCGACGTAACTTAGCTTGGGCACCTGCTCGTCGCCGTCCAGACGGGTGGAGTAATAACCCACGTGGCCACCGCCGGCCTGCGCCGTTTCAAGCAGCTCGGCATAGAGCAGTAGGCCGCTGGCATCCTGGTAATCGCTCATATTGGTGCCGGTGTCGCGGCTCGGGTGAGAGACGATGTTCAGATCGTTATCGAACGCAAAAATGTATTCGCCGTCACCAAAGCGAACGCTTGACATGTTGTCCATGGCCCGCTGCTGGGCCTCTTCAAGGCTCAGCTCTCCGGCGTCGACCTGGGCCTGGAGGGCTTCAATCTGGCTATGCACGCTTTCAATGACGTACTGCAGGCTATCCCGCCGTTCATTTTCGATGGTCTGTCGGTTTTCCCATGCCAGCCAGCCCACCATCAACAGCATGGCGATCCAGATGATGGCGAGCGTGCCCCACAGTTTTTGGGTTGTTGTCAAACGTGTCATGTAGCTCCCCGGTTGTGTCGATAACGCTTGTCGTTGGAAAGATTACTATCGGCTTCCCAGTGTTATCGGCTTTATCAGGAAACCTTTAATGAAAGAAGCTGCAGGTTGTTGGCGGCGATGTGCCAGGCACATGGATGGCACGTTTTGTGCATTTCCTCTAATTGAAATGGCTTAGGCAGGGAACGCCTCAAGCATTAACGGCGTAAGCCTTGATATAAAAAGATTAGGGGTTCTCCATGCAAGATGCCTATCCCGCTGCATCGCAGCCTGACGCGCTGTCGGATGATGACGTGCTGATTTCCCGTTCGGATCTGGAAGGGAATATTACTTATGCTAATCAGTCGCTTATCGATATAAGTGGCTACTCGCTGGACGAGCTGATCGGTGCGCCACACAGCTTGTTTCGCCATCCGGATATGCCCAGTGAAGTGTTCAAGGATTTATGGGCGACCCTTTCGCGCGGGCGTACCTGGCAGGGGGTGATGAAAAACCGCCGCCAAAACGGCGAGGGGTACTGGGTGGATACCACCATAGCGCCATTGCTGGATGGCGAGCGGGTAGTGGGCTATACCGCGATACGTCGCCAGGCTTCAGACCTTGCCATCGCACGGGCCGAAAAGGCCTATGCGCGTATGCAGTCGGGCGGTCGGCAGGAGTTTGCGCTTCAAAATGGTGCAATTCGTCGCTCTGGGCCCGCTGGATTGGCTCGGCGTTTCCGTTTCCGTAGCATGCAGGCCAAGCTTATTGGCATGGTGTGCGTCGCGGTGATGCTGCTGGTGCTGGGCGGCGCCGCCGGGGTATACGGGGTGACGAGTTCTGCAGAGCGGTTACGCACGCTCAATCAGACAGGCCTTGAGGGCATTGCCGATTTACAACGCGTCGAGCAGCGAGTCACGCAGACGCGGCAAGCGCTTGAGCCGGCCGTCAGCAACCCCAGGCGGGCGGATTTGGAGGAGTTGGAAGCGCAACTGAGCGAGAATCGTCGCGACATTGAAAGCGTGCTGGAAAGGAGCGATGCCGAAGGAAACGAGGTCGAACAGGCGTTAACCACTTACCTTACCGGTTTTATCGACGCGGCGGACACCACCTTCACGGCGATCCGTGATGGTGACGGGTTCGCTGCTTTTGAAGCTTTCAACGACAACCTGGAGCCCAGCTCGGCGCAGATCGGCAGCACCATCAACCAACTGGTGGAGCAGGAGCGACAGGCGGCCCAGGCACTGATGGCAAGCGCCGATCGTCAGCAGGCCACGCTGCTCTACGTGCAGCTTGCCGTGCTGGCGGTGGGCATTGCCCTCATGGTGGCCTTGAGCGTGGCTATTCTGCGTTCCCTGATTAAATCGCTCAACGAAGCGCGGCGCGTGACCTTTCAGATTGCCGCCGGCAACCTGGCCAATCGCGTCACACTCAAACGCCACGACGAGCTGGGTGAGCTTTTAGGTTCGCTTGAAATCATGCGTGCCAGTCTCTCAGGGTTGATTACCGAGGTCGGTGCCAAAGTCGAGGTCGTCACTCCCGCTTCCCAGCAGATTTATCAGCAAAATGAAGCCTTGGCGACGCGAACGGAGCAGCAGGCCTCGTCGCTTCAGCAAACTGCCTCGAGCATGGATGAGCTGACAGCGACGGTGCAGCAAAACACCGAGAATGCTCGCCAGGCGAATCAACTCGCCACCCAGAATGCCGCTACCAGCCGTGAAACCGGCGCGCGTATGGAAGCGCTGGTAGCGCGCATGGAGCGAATTGCCGAAAGCGCCGGGAAAATGACCGACATTATCAGTGTGATCGACGGCATCGCGTTCCAAACCAACATACTGGCGCTCAACGCTTCTGTTGAAGCCGCCCGCGCCGGTGAGCAGGGGCGCGGGTTTGCCGTCGTGGCCAACGAAGTGCGCAGCCTGGCGGGACGCAGTGCCGATGCGGCGGGCGACATCCGTCGCCTGATCGAAGCGTCCACCCAGGAAATCAGCGGCGGCACGGCGGCGGTGAAAGAGGCTGAGCAGTCGATTGAACAGGTGGTGACCGAGGTGATGAAAGTCAGCGATATCATGGCCGAGATCAGCAGCGCCTCCGACGAGCAAAGCGGTGGTATCGCCCAGATCAATACGGCCGTGACGGAGATGGACCAGGTCACACAGCAGAACGCCTTGCGGGTTCAGTCGATCTCGGGCGCCGCCCAGCAGCTGACACATCAGGCACGGGCGCTGACCAACGTGATCGCTGCCTTTCGCCTGGAGGGCGCGCACGAGGAAAGTGTGCCTGCCGCTCAGGAACGCCTGACAGGGGCGCCATCGAGCCCGGATACGCCATTGGCAATTGCGGCGACGCCGCAGCGAGACGACCTGCCTGAGCACGCGGCCATGGCTACTTGATAGGCAATGAAACGCCCCTGAGGCGGCGACTGGGTCTCCTCAGGGGCACTCCTTCTGATGGGCTATCTCAACCGGCGCGTGCGTGTGCCAGCGTATCCAGCGCACGTCGCGGTATGGTTTCGCCGGTCTGGCAGCTCAAGCAGCGTAAGACGGCGCTGTGTTGGCCGGTTCCTTCAAGACGGAAGTGGCTCAAAAAGCCCGAGGTGGGTGATTCATAGTTGCCGCAGTGACGGCAAATGATATCGACGCCGCGGACTTTGTAGTTGATGGTGATGTGCTGCACGCTGACCTCCTCCCCTGTGGGTGCTGTCGGGTCCAGTCGTGAACCGCTTGTTCTGCATGACGTTGACGGATTGGCAAGCGGTGGAATAGTAACCATAGGCCATTGTCGTCATCTTGGCGGTCGAAATTGACAATTTTTTGCCCGGTGGACACCAGGCACATGGTGCTTGACGCAATTATCTCAGTAGGTAGACTGGTCTACCTACTCAAGTAAGTGAGGTGCCTCGTTGCCTACAATGTCCAGTCAACCCCCTGGGAGCGCGCGTGACCGTCTGCTCGATGCGGCGTCCGCGCTGTTCTATCGCGACGGCATCACGGCCACGGGTATCGATGCCATCGTCAAACGTGCGGGGGTCGCCAAGAAAAGCCTGTACAACCACTTTGCCTCGAAGCGCAAGCTGGTGGCGTTTTATCTGGAGGCGCGTCACGCGGAATGGCTGGCGCTCTACGACGCGCGACTGGGCAAGGCGAGCACGCCCCGCGACAGGGTGATGGCGGTCTTTCTGGCCTATGAGGATCACGCGGCGTGTGCCTACGAGCATGGCTTTCGCGGGTGTGGCCTGCTGAATGCGGCGGCCGAGCTACCTGCCGGTGATCCCGGCCGGTCAGTAGTCAGAGAGCACAAGGAACAGGTCGAGGCGTTGCTGGCCACCCACCTCAGCGACTTGCTGGGCGGCGATACGCAGCAGGCCTATGCGCTTGCCCATCAGCTTGCGTTTCTTCTCGAAGGCGCCATGGCGCGGGCGGGGCTGGAAGGGGGCAGCGACTGTCTGTATCAGGCGCGCCAGATGGCGGACGACCTGCTGGCGGCGTTATGAAGGCCGCCCATGAACCGCGGCTGGGCATCGCCATGGTCCTGGTCGCTGCCATTCTGTGGGGAACCACCGGGACGGCGGCGACCTTTGCCCCGCAGGTCAGCCCCGTGGCCATCGGCGCGGTGGCGATGGGCGGTGGCGGCGTGATGCAGGCGCTGCTCTCCGCCGGACGGATTCGTCGCCATGCACGCCTGCTGCGGGCCCAGTGGCCGTATCTGCTGCTTGGGGCCTTGGCGGTCGCCATTTATCCGCTGGCGTTCTATGCCTCCATGCGGCTGGCGGGCGTGACTATCGGCACGGTAGTCTCGATCGGCTCGGCACCGCTGCTTTCGGCGCTGATTGAATACCGTCTGGACGGGCTGCGGCTTACCAAGCGCTGGATGACCGGGGCCGGGCTGGGGCTGGCCGGCATGTTGCTTCTGGGCCTGGCGGAGGGCAGCGGCGATGTGCCCACGGGGACGGAATCCGGCCTCGTGCCGGGCATCTTGCTGGGCCTGCTCGCTGGCCTTACCTATGCGCTTTACTCGTGGACGGCGCGGCGACTGATGCAGCAAGGCGTTGCCTCCCGGGCTGCCATGGGAGCGACTTTTGGCATTGGCGGTCTGCTGCTGATGCCGGTGCTGGTGGTGACCGGCGCGCCGTTGCTGGCGTCGTGGGGGAACGCGGCGGTAGGGCTGTACATGGCGCTGGTCCCGATGCTGCTGGGCTATCTTTGTTTTGGTTACGGGCTTGCGCGAATCACCGCCAGTACCGCCACCACCATCACGCTTTTCGAACCCGTGGTGGCGGCCTGTCTGGCGGTGGTGATCGTGGGCGAACGCCTGCCGGCAACAGGATGGGCCGGTATCGGGCTGATACTGGCGTGCCTGGTGTGTATCAGCGCGCCCGCCAAGGGAGCCACGCGCGAGGCAGACAAGGCAGCGTTGCGTATCGGAAAGCGGGCGGGTAGCCGTGTCGGAGAACCATAGAAAATCATTGATTGCGCAAAGGGTTACGTCGGCGAAATGGCCATAGATAGGGGGTGGCGAGCGCGATTTATCAGTGATTTTCCGAAGACTTTGAATTTTTTTCGGCTTTCATATCCTGGGTTAGATAAACAAAGGGCTATGAAGCGCAGTGTGTGCATATAGCGCAACGGAAGTGCTATCAGGGAAAACCAAGCAGGACGCTTGATGGACTCATGGAGGCACGAACAGGACGTTCGTGAGGAATGTTCAAGGAAGACCCGACGAAACCCCGGCCAGTGACGGCCGGGGTTTTTTATGTGCCCGTTTAAGAGGCGGCCGGTTTATCGGCGGATTCGGTCTCGTCGTCGGGCTTCTCGCTGCCCTGGTGGCCAAGCGGCTGGGCTTGATCAAGACGTGGATGATTATCAAGGAATTCACGCTTAAGATCAGGCAGTTTATCCAGTGCTTTGAGCGTGTGGGTCAACGCATGAATGGCGGCGAGCACGTCCTGGGTGTTGCCGGTTTCAGAAATCGTATGCATGTTGCGGATCGGAAAGCCGATGGAGGTAGCCGCGCTGTCCACTGAGGCGAGCACCCCGGCCATGCCGTCGGTACCCGTATCGACGCCCACCATATCCCGCTGCATGGGAATCTCGTTGGCTTTGGCGGCCTGGGCAATCACACGGTTCAGCTGTTCGCTGGCAATCGAGCCGACGGCCATGGTAAAGCCTTTGCCCATTTCCAGCGGCTGCATGCGCTTGTCGCCAATCCCCGGTGCCGCCACGTAGTCGTGATTCACGTCCACGCCAATCAGTGCGTCGGGCTTCAGCTCGCCGGCCATCACGCGGCTGCCGAAACGGCCGATTTCTTCGTAGCTGGCGATGGCAAACAGCACGCGCACCTGCTCGGTACCGCCAGCCTCGGCGATCAGCTTGGCAACCTCAGCGGCCACGAAACAGCCCAGGCCGTTATCCAGGTAGGCGCCGTAGAAGGTGTTGGGGCTGAAGCCAGGGCGGATAGGGCGATCAAAAATAATCGAATCGCCAGGCCGCACGCCCAGGTTCAATACCTGCTGCTTCTTGTTCTCGCCGTGGATCTGCAGGTCCAGATAGATCTGTTCCTTCTTGATACCTTTGCTACCGTCGCGCATGGCAGGATCGGAAAAGTGAATGGCGCCCAGCGCTTCCACGGTACCGCCTTCAATGCAGCGGTAGCTGCCCGGGGCGTCGGGATCTTCGCTGAACAGCTTCACTTCATGGCCGATCAGTACGGTCGGCAGGAAAGAGTCGGTGTTGATCCAGATCTTGCCGTCATCGCCGATAGAGCGCACCTGCATGCGGATTTTATCCGCATGGCCGATGATCATGACCTTAAACATGTCGTCGCGGCCGGGATGGGTATCGAGCACAACCCCCGCGTTGCCACGGAACTGGTGTAGCTCCCAGTCGCTCGGGGCGAAGCTTTCAAAATAGGGTTTCAGCACGCCGTAGGTCATTGCGCCTTCCAACCCCACGGGGCTGGGGGCTGCCAGGATGTCGCGCATCAATTTGAACTGCGCATCGGGCATCGGTTGCGTCCAGGGTTTTGCACTATCGCTCATCGGGCGCTCTCCAGTAAGTAAGTGATAATCGTATCTAGTTTGCCAGATTTTTATGGTAAACGCTTAGCCAACTAGCGACGTTTAGACGATGCCAACCAACGTTAATTCCGCCTATGATGGCTTTAGTGAAACCGCATGTAACTCCACGCCACGACGAGGATGTCGCCATGACCACCGCTAGCCTTCGTTCGCAGCGTTTTAAGGTGCTGCTGGCGGGCGTATTCAGTCAGTTGCTGTGTATCGGGGTGGCGCG
>NZ_LJZS01000022.1:0-8634 GCF_001314875.1 Halomonas sp. HL-48 | reverse complement strand
TGCCGGTCATGCAGCAGCAGAGCTGGATAGGCGACGCCGATGGCGGCTGGCTGGCGGCGCTGAACTACGCCGGCTATATGTTCGGCGCCCTGCTGGCGGCGACCGTGCGCAGCATCCATGTCAAAGATACCCTGTATCGGCTGTGTCTGGTGCTGGCCGTTCTCACCACGGCTGGCATGGCCTTGACCGAGCATTTCTGGCTGTGGGCGGGGCTGCGCTTTTTGGCGGGTTTTTCAAGCAGCGGCGCGATGCTGCTGGCGTCGGGGCTGATCATGCACTGGCTGATTCAGCACCACCAGCGCGTTGAACTGGGCATTCATTTCGCCGGGTTGGGCCTGGGCATTGTGCTCGCCGCCGTGGCGGTGGAGGCGATGCTGGCGCTGTCGATGAACTGGCAGGCGCAGTGGTGGGGGTTCAGTGTGCTCGCGATAGGTCTTTTGGTGCCTGCCTGGCGCTGGCTGCCGCGACCAACGCCCGCCGTGCCCGGTGCCTCCGGGAGCGAAGCCGCTGCCACGCCGCCCACCCGGACCTTCATGCGCTGGATGCTTGCGGCCTATTTTTGCGCCGGCTATGGCTATGTGATCAGCGCCACCTTTATCGTCACGATCGTCGAGCGGGAGCCGCTGCTGGCCGGTGCCGGGAACTGGACCTTTGCGCTGGTGGGGCTGGCGGCAGCCCCGGCGGTGATGCTCTGGGACCTGGTCGCTCGCCGGATCGGCTATTTGGGTGCGTTGATCGTGGCCATGGGGCTGCAGGTCATCGGCATCGTCCTGCCGGCGGTGACCACGAGCCTTGCCGCCGTGTTATTCAGTGCGGTGCTTTACGGTGGCACCTTCCTTGGCTGTGTCAGCCTGGTGCTGACCATGGCGGGGCGTTTATATCCTGCTAGCCCCGCGCGGTTGATGGGGAAAATGACCCTGGCCTACGGCAGCGCGCAGATCATCGCCCCGGCGCTTACCGGCATGCTGGCGGAGGCGACCGGCCACTATAGCGTCGGCCTCTGGCTGGCCGGTGGCTTTGTGGCCCTGGGGGCGCTGTTGCTTGCCTGGCTGCGGCGCGTCGACCAAACCGCGCAGCGTCTCGACGCCGATGCCAAAGCGGCGGTTTACGCCACGTAATCGATGAGTACGCGCCACGATTTTTTGGGAATTCACGCCAAAATCCTCTAGGATATGCGCTTTTTTCCAACAGGGTAGCAGGTCATGGTGTCTTCTGAGCAACCTCGTATCCAATGGCTTGGCCGCTGGGGCTTTATGCTGGCCGCCACGGGCTCGGCCGTTGGGTTGGGCAATATCTGGAAGTTTCCCTATATCACCGGAGAGTTTGGCGGCGGCGCCTTCGTGCTGGTCTACCTCGCCTGTATTCTGGCGGTGGGCGTGCCGGTGATGATGACTGAAATTGCCTTTGGACGGCGCGGCCTGGGCAGCCCGGTGGATGCCATTCGCCGGGTGGTCAGGGAATCCGGCCGTTCGTCGGCGTGGTCATTGATCGGCTGGATGGCGATGCTCTGCGGCTTCATGATCCTGTCGTTTTACGTGGTCGTCGCGGGCTGGTCGTTTGCCTACCTGTGGAAAATGCTCACCGGCGGGCTTGCGGGTAGCAGCGTTGACGATATGGCCGCGGTGTTCGAGGCCAACAATGCCAACCCCTGGAACCTTGGCTTCTGGAGCACGCTGGTGACGCTTTTGACCATGCTGATTGTCGGTAAGGGCGTGCAGGAAGGCATCGAAAAGAGCGTCAGTTGGATGATGCCGGGGCTGGTGCTGATGCTCGCGCTGCTGATCGCCTTCGGGGTCTTCTCGGGCGGTTTTGCTCAGGCGTTCAGCTTCCTGTTTTCCTTCGATGCGGGCAGTCTCTCCAGCGAGGGTATGCTGGCGGCGCTGGGGCATGCGTTTTTCACCCTGTCGCTGGCGTCCGGGGCGATTCTTACTTACGGCAGCTACCTGCCTAAAGGCACCTCGATCGCCCGCACCACGCTGAGCGTCGCGATAGCCGACACGGTGGTCGCATTGATGGCCGGGCTTGCGATCTTCCCCGTGATCTTTGCCAACGGCATGAATCCCGCCGAAGGGCCGGGGCTCATCTTCATGAGCCTGCCGCTGGCCTTTCAGGCGATGCCGTTTGGCACGCTGTTCGGTACCCTGTTCTTCCTGATGCTGTCGATGGCCGCGCTCACCTCGGCGATTTCGATGGTCGAGGCAACGGTGTCCTGGCTGTGCGATAACAAAGGCATTTCACGGCGCACCGCCTCGTGGAGCACGGGTATTGTACTGTGGCTTATCAGTACTTTGGCGATGCTGTCGTTCAATCTGGGCGCCGACTGGACGCTGGCCGGTAAAAGCGTTTTCGATTGGCTGGATTACCTGACCTCACGCTTGATGATGCCGCTGGGCGGTTTGGGCATGGTCGTGCTGGCCGGCTTTGTGCTTAAGAGCGAGACGTTCCGCGATGAGCTCGGGCTGGCGCCGTTGCCCTATGCGCTGTGGCTGTCCATGGTGCGTTACGTTAGCCCGCTCGGCATTGTGGTGATTTTTATCGATGCATTGGGGATTTATCAGGTGTCGTTTGCCGCGCACTGGCCGTTGTTGCTGGCCATTCTGGTCGCCATGGTGGCGCTGGGTGAAGCTCTAAGCCCGCGGCTGCGCCCTGCGTTGCAAGCTCGCCGAGCGCTGTGACTGATTCGGTTGTTGCCGCTTTGCCCTGGCTTCGGCAATGGCACCGGGATGCGTGCCGGCTTCCATCAGCTCATCCCAATGCGTGGTAAAGCGGTTGGAACGGTGGGCGCAGCGCAGCTGCCAGGGGGCATCGTCATCGGTCATGCCAAAGCGGATCGTGCCTTGCCCCATGCGCTGGTTAATGGCGTCCACCGTAGCCATCAACCGTGGATGGTGATGGGCCGGGGCGTTTAGCAACGATAGCTGGTGCTGCTGGGCATCGACCAGGTCGAGCAGCATCACGCCCGCCTTCATGAACCGGTAGCGGGGGCGGTATATCTGATCGAGGCCCTGGCGCACGGCGTCGAGAATCACCCGCGTATCGTCGCTGGGCGTGGGTAGCGGGATCAGCGCGTGGGGAAAATACTGCGGCTGGTCACGACGGTGGCGGTTGGTTTTCAGGAACAGCATCACCGAGCGCGCCAGGCTGTGCTGCTGGCGGAGTTTTTCGGCGCTGCGCTGGGCGTGGCGGCGCAGCGCATCGTGTACCTGATGTTTTACTCCAGTGGCTTGCCCAAACGAGCGCGACGTCATGATGCGCTGGCGTGGTTGATCCACTGCGTTCATGTCCAGGCAGGACGTGCCGCGCAGCTCAAGCGCGGTGCGCGCTAGCACCACCGAAAAGCGCTTGCGCAGCTGTTTGGTATCGCTCTCGCGCAGGTCCCAGGCGGTATGAATGCCGCCAATGGAAAGCCGTTCGGCCAGCCGTCGGCCCACGCCCCACACTTCGCTGACCGGCGTTTGTGCCAGTAGCGCCTTGGTCGTCGCATCCTGTCCGTTGAGCAGACAGACGCCCTGGAAATGCGGCTGTTGCTTGGCGGCGTGGTTGGCGAGCTTGGCCAGCGTGTGCGTCGTGGCCAGCCCAACGCATACCGGCAGCCCCAGGTAGCGGCGAATCCGCCGGCGCAGCGTTTCGCCCAGGGTTTGGCACTGGCGCTCGCTCAGCCCGTCCAGATAGATGAACATTTCATCAATGGAGTAGGGGGCGGTGTCCGGGCAGGCGTCGCGCAGCAGCTGGGCAAGCCGAGCCGACATGTCGCCATACAGTTCGTAGTTGGACGACAGCAAGTGAATCGCTCCGCGCTGGCGAAGCCCTTCGAGCTTGAAGGCGGGAGTGCCCATGGGGATGTCCAGCGCTTTCATCTCGGCCGAGCGGGCAATCACGCAGCCGTCGTTGTTGGACATCACGCCCACGGCTTTGCCTTCCAGGTGGGGCTGAAAGACGCGCTCGCAGCTGACGTAGAAGTTGTTGGCGTCGACCAGCCCGATCATAGCCGTCCTCTCAGCGCAGGTATTCGTGAACGACCGCGCGCACAACGCCCCATACCTGGCAGTCGGTGTCTTCCAGCGGGAGCGGCGGATAGCGGGGGTGGGCCGAGCACAGGTGCGGGGCGCCGCGATGTAAGGCGTAGCGCTTGATCAGCACTTCGTCGTTGAACATGGCGACCAGAATATGGCCCAGGCGTGGCGCAACGCTGCGATCCACGACCAGCAGGTCGCCGTCAAAGATCCCCCAACCTTCCATGCTGTCGCCGGTCGCTGACAGATAGAAGGTGTGGGTCGGGTTCTTGATCAGGCGCGCGTTGAGATCCAGCGTACGCGGTTCATAATCCTGGGCGGGCGAGGGGAAACCGCTAACGCCCGCGCGGCCGTGCAGCGGCGGAAAAGGCAGCGGCTGTGACATCAACGGCAAGGCGGGCGCGACCGGTGATAGGGGCTGCGTCATTGTCGGCATCCTCACGGCTTGAGATATGTATTTATATACAGTATTTAGCCGGGAGGATTAAATTGCAAGCGTCAGGCGCCTTGAAGCATCTCGTTGCTATCGCGCCAGCCAAAGGCCCACCACGATGGCGCTGGTAGCGGCGATAAAAAAGACCAAGTTGCGCGCACGGGTATCACGGTGGGGTTTCATAAAAGCCTCATCAAAAGCAGCAGGGTATGTCGGCAGGCGTGGGTAATTTTCTACAGGCCCATCAGGCTGGCATGGTACCGTTTGTGATTTATGCCGTCACCCGGCCGCGCGCAAAGCGGCTGGCTTGTTTAGGATACGTTTGATGATGCACCCTTCTTCAGCAACCCACGCCCCCCAGCCGCTTGCTCTTGCCGAGGGGCGTCTGGCGGCCCTGAGCTGGGGGCGTGACGATGCCCCCGTATGGCTGGCGCTGCACGGCTGGTTGGATAATGCGGCAAGCTTTACGCGCCTGGCGCCATTGCTTTCGGACGCGCTGGATATCCGCATTGTGGCGCTCGATTTTCGTGGCCACGGGCAGTCGGCGCACGCCCCGGCGGGCAGCGATTATGCCCTGTGGGACTATTGCCACGATGTCTTGGATGCTATGGATGAACTGGCCATTGAGCGGGTTGCGTTGCTTGGCCACTCCATGGGCGCAGCGGTGGCCTGCCTGCTGGCGGCCGCCATGCCGACGAGGGTTGAGCGGCTAACCCTGCTGGATGGTCTGGGCGCGCTGAATACGCCCGCCAATGAAACGGCCGGCCAGCTACGCAAGGGGCTGATGGCCCACCGACGGCCGCTCTCCCAAGCGCCCCGCTACCCCGACCTGGCCAGTGCCGTGGCCGCGCGCGTGGCCGGTGGCGTCACCCCGCTGGATACGCTTACGGCGACCCCGCTGGTGGAGCGCAACGCCGCGCCAACGGCCGACGGACACCTACAAATGCGCACCGACAGTCGGCTGCTGAAGCCGTCGTTGGTGCGTTTTACCCCTGCGCAGGTGTTGGCGCTACTGGCGGATATTCAGGCCCCGGTGCTATTGATAGAAGGGGAGCAGGGCATTCTGGGCGAGCGAGACTGGGCGGCCAAAGCCCGCCAGGCGGTGCCGCAGTTGACCCGCCACGTGGTGGCGGGCGGCCATCATCTGCACCTGGAGCCCGAGGCCGTGGCCAGGTGGCTCAGGTGATCACGGCGCATGAGCTCGCAATGCCTGAATCAGTAAAAGGACGTGCGCGATGAACGAAGTGACCAACGCCAATGAACAGAGCGGCAATAAGGTGGCGTTAGTGCTGGGCAGCGGCGGGGCCCGGGGCTACGCGCATATCGGCGTGATCGAAGCGCTCGAGGCGCGGGGCTTCGAGATTATTTCCATCGCCGGATGCTCCATGGGCGCACTGATCGGCGGGATTTACGCGTCGGGCAAGCTGCCGGAATACCGCGAATGGGTGTGTAACCTGGACTACCTGGACGTGCTAAAGCTGGTGGACGTGACCTGGAGTCCGATGGGCGCCATGCGCGCCAGCAAGGTTATGAGCAAGCTCGAAGGGCTGGTCGGCGACAGGCTGATCGAAGACCTGCCGATTCCGGTAACCACCGTGGCCACCGACCTGGTACGTCAACGCGAGGTATGGTTTCAGAATGGCCCGCTGCTGCGCGCGATACGCGCCTCGATTGCGGTACCCGGCGTGATTACCCCCGTGCATATCGGCGAGCAGGTGCTGGTGGACGGCGGGCTGCTGAATCCGTTGCCGATGATGCCCATTTTAGCGGCCCACGAGGCCGACTTTGTGGTGGCGGTGAACGTCACCGCCCATAGCCCGCAGCCAGTCACGCTGGAGGAGTTGCTGCCTCAGGGGGAGAGTGAGGACAGCCGTACTGAGTTGGAGAGGGACCGGGACGCCAACATTGGCGGCTGGATGGAAGAGGTCCGCGCGACGACGCGGCGGCTATGGGGCGGTTTAGGCGGCAGCAGTGACGACAGTGATGACGATGAAACGGTGGACCTTCGCGGCAAGCGCGAATGGGGCAAGCTTGATATGATTCTCGAATCGTTCGATATCACCCAGGCGGCGCTCGCCAAGTACAAGATTGCTGGTTATCCGCCGGATGTGCTGATCGAAATTCCCAAAACCGTCTGCAGTACCTACGAATTCCACCGCGCCAAAGATCTTATCCGACTGGGCCGCCACCTGGCCGATGAGGCCCTGGAGCGCAGAATGCCGGGCATTGCCTCGGACGCGGCAGAATAGCCCGCCTACTGCCCGCGTTTACGCAGCAGGATATACACCGCGCCGGTGCCGCCGTCGAGCTCGGTGGCGGAGCAGAACGCCAGTACCCCGGGCCATTCCCGCAGCCAGGCGTTGGTGTGGCTTTTCAGGACCGGGAAGTCGGCCGTGGTGCCCCAGGCTTTGCCATGCACCACCAGCACGCAGCGCAGCCCCTGGGAGGCGGCGTCGCGCAGAAAGCTTTCCAGCTCGGCGCGGGCCTCTTCCAGGGTATAGCCGTGCAGGTCGAGGCCTGCTTGCCACGCCATCTGGCCACGTTTCAACTGGCTGAAGGTGCGCCACGGCAAATCGGCAACGCTGAACTCCAGATATTCGGAAGGGCGCACCGCCTCGACCCGGCCATCGGAGGTGCGGCCGCTGGTGGCAAGGGTGTTGCTTTCCACCGCCGCCTGGCGGCGTATCTGTTGGGCATCGTCGTTGCGTCTGGGCTTGCCGGGGTCGGCCTGATTGGAGTCAATACGGCGCACGCCCGCGGCTTTCAGCGCTTGGCGAAACGCGCTGATATCTCGTCGTCGGGCAGGTGGCGGCGTCTTGTCATGACAGGCTCAGGTGGCAAAGGGGCAAGGAAGGTTGCAAGCGCACAGTATAGCGAGCTGAGCGTTGCTGTGAACCGGGCGGCGTCAAAGGTACAATCTTTTCTTTCGCCATGCCATGCCCTCTAGCATCAGGGGATGGGGACCTCAGTTGATCAGGAGCCGATGTGACCACGCATCTCAACGCCGATACTTCACACTCCGCTCTCTCCCTGCCGGATTCGGCACTGGTGAGCGAGCTCTTAAGCTTACGCGACTACCTGCGCTGGGTGTCCAGCGAGTTCTATCTGGCGGGGCTGTATTATGGCCACGGTACCGAGTCGGCCTGGGATGAAGCCGTGGCACTGTGTCTAGGGGCGCTGCATTTGCCCTGGAACGTTGACCCCGGCGTGCAGGATGCGCGGCTGTTGCCGATGGAGCGTGAGCGCATCGTGGCGCTCACCCGTGAACGCATTACCACCCGTCGCCCGCTGCCTTATCTGCTGGGCGAGGCGTTTTTTGCCGGCTACCCGTTCGACGTTGATGAACGCGTGCTGATCCCGCGCTCGCCAATGTCCGAGCTTATCGAAGATGGCTTTGCCGCGTGGTTTCCGGAAGAGCCGCCCGCCAGGGTGTTGGACCTCTGCGCTGGCTCGGGCTGCATCGGCATTGCCACTGCGCTGTACCTGCCCACCTGCGAGGTCGTCCTGGCCGATATCAGTCAGGACGCGCTGGCGGTGGCGCGCCAGAACATCACCCGTCACGATGTTGGCGAGCGCGTCCGTGCGCTGGAAGCCAATGTGTTCGACGGGCTTGCGGGCCAGCGCTTTGACCTGATCGTCTCCAATCCGCCCTACGTGGATGCCCGTGACCTGGCCACCATGCCCGCCGAGTTCCGCCACGAACCGTCACTGGCGCTGGGCGCGGGCAATGACGGCCTGGACATCGTGCGGCGCATTCTACGCCTGGCGCGCGAGCACCTGACCGACGAGGGATGGCTGATTGTCGAAGTCGGCAACTCTGACCGCCATCTGGAGGCCGCCTTTCCCGAGGTGCCCTTCATGTGGCTTGAATTCGAGCGTGGCGGCCAAGGCGTGTTTGCCTTGAGCGCCGCTGAACTCGACGCCCATGCGGCGTCTTTTGCATGAGGAATTAACGCCCATGTCAGGCAATACATTTGGCAAGCTGTTTACCGTGACCACCTTTGGCGAAAGCCACGGCCCGGCACTTGGCGCGATCGTCGACGGCTGCCCGCCGGGGCTGCCCCTGTGCGAAGCGGATCTGCAGCGTGACCTGGACCGTCGGCGCCCCGGCAGTTCGCGGCACACCACCCAGCGCAAAGAAGCGGATCAGGTAAAAATCTTATCGGGTGTCTTTGAAGGCAAGACCAC
>NZ_LJZS01000023.1 GCF_001314875.1 Halomonas sp. HL-48 | reverse complement strand
GATCTGTTCTTCGCTGAAACGCTTCTTCATGTCCAATCTCCTTACCCATAGGATCGGACTCTAAAGTGTAGCGCTACTCAATCAGGGGGTGACGTCGTTACATAGGCGAGGTAAACTACGGTCGAAAATCCAGTGAGCAGGGAAATGTTCAATTTCGGCGATCACTATACTTTGTTAAAGATCTTAAGGCTGGTGATTTGATAACTGAAAATGCTGTTCGAAGTGTCAGGCCAGGATATGGTTTGGTCCCTAAAATGATAAGAACTATATTAGGCAGGAAAGTGATTTGTGATATTGAAAAGCACAGTCCCGTTAAAGAAAAATTAATTAAAAAGTGAACTTTACTTTGTGGCGATATTTTTTCAGTCCAGTTGTTCAAATGGCAGTACTTACAGGTTGCTTAAACCTTTAAGACATCTGGATAATTATTAAAAGAATTTATTCCTAATTTGGCATAAAAAGATAATTTAGGCCCGAACTTTAAGTTGTAATAGCCAAAAGGTGTTGTGCTTTCTCTGGCTTTTGATTTTATGTTATTTTCTAAAAGATATGTTAGCTGTTCAATATTTGTTGGCTCGTAAACAGCATCGATTCCTTTATATATAGGGTTTCCTAAAGTTATGCTAGGAATGCTTGAGCGAGTTGCCTCAATTCCTACCGTGGATAAAAAACTAACCACTTTCGATGAACGATTAATTAAATCATATGAGTCTATCTTGGAAGAGCTTGGAACCACCACGAGATTTTCACCAGAAAGGTTATGCCAATATTCATAGTCTTTTGTACATATATATTTTTGGTTCGGATGCAGCCTGATAACTAATGTGTATTTTTTTTGCGATGCTGCCCAGGAGATTAACCATTCAATGGCTTTTCGTTGGTTCTCGAAAATATCAGATAAACAGATTCTTGAATCTAGTGAAGCATACTCATCCTCGCTAGATGTAAAAAAAGATATGATATCTTTATCAATGCCTAGTTTTTCTGAGAAATTGTGGGTAAATTTATTGCTTTTGTTTTCCTCAAAGAAAGATTGGCCTTTCTTTTCCTTTCTAGTATCGCGTGTGTCTTCCCAAAAACTTTTAACAATATGAGAAGTGGCAAGGAAGTCATGGATTCTTGGTTTTTGTATTTTTAGGTTTTTCCAGCTGTTCATTCGCTCATAATAAAGTATGTTACACCCAATTTGCTCGCAGAGAAGAGACTGCGGGTAAGTGTTATAATGCCTACCATTGTAGATGTATATGGTGTCGCTGACATTAATGTGATCTAAAGCAGTCCTCTGAAAGCTTTCAAGAAAAAGAATGCTTTGTTGGGTGTATGTGTTAAGCTCTTTGTGAATTTCCTTTAAATTAGGCTCTGTGCATCTATGTTTTGATATTAAACTTGAAGCTATGCCAGTGCCAATGTTAATATCATTGTGTTCTACAGATTTAAGTTCCTTTATGTTAGTTATCTTGTGTGTAAGTGACTCTGATTTTTCTTCTATTGAGTCATTGATGTTTGCCTCATTATTTACTTTGTAAATGCCTTTTTCAATTCCGAGTTTATTTGACAGGACTCTTTTTAATACTGGTATTTTGTCGACATCTCGTGTTCCGACAATTACCATAGGTATTGGATCTTCGTTCTTTGTTACTTTTAGATAGTAGAGAAGCTCTAAAAAAGTACCCAGAACCTGATGATTTTTTAAATCACTGCAGTAGACATAATTCATGTTTTAACATCCAAAATGTTTTTTGAAATATTTTGCTGTTCTGTTGATGTCTATTTTCGACTCCCAACCATATTCCTGTTTTGCTTTTTCTGTTGAGCTCACTAAATTGTTGATTTTTTTATCTTTTATCGGGTCTATGAAGATCGCTGTTTCCGGCTTCTCTAATTCTTTTGCTACAGTTTTCATTGTTTCTAATAGAGTCAAGTTTTTAGCTGATGCTATATTGACTACATCGTACACACTATTTGAAGCGATATTGGTGAAATAAGCTATAGCATCTAGAGCATCATTAAAATCAATTTTACTGATTAAGCGATTGGGCGTGCTGATTGTGATAGACTCATCTTTTAATAACTTTGATATCATTAATGAGTAAGCTTCATGTGTAAAGTTCTCATCGAAAGGCGCAATTACAGAAGCGAGCCTAAGAATAGTGAAATTAGTATCGTTTGATATTTGAGTTATGCTTCTTATATGGTCTTCAACAGTAATCTTGGCTCGTGCATAGCTATTTTGAGGATTGGTCTCACTCTCTTCAGTGAATATTTCATCTTCTGAAAATCCATATACACTTTGAGATGATGCAAAAATAAAATGATCAACCGAACCCTGAACAGCCTGGGTTGCTAACTCAAAGCTATTAGCTATAGAGTCATGTATATCGTTTTCGGTGCTGTTTGGTCTAGCAAAACCTAGGTGAATTATAGTATCAAAGTTTGAAAAATTTATTTTTCTTAACCTTAAGTCTTTTATTGTGTACGCGTCTTTATCATCTTTAGTGAATTTATTTTGTGTATGAAGCAGAGAGACCTTGTGCCCTTGATTCGATAATTGAGCTAAAAGATGACTTCCAATCATTCCTCTTGATCCAGTAAGTAGAATATTCTTCTTGTAGAAATTCTCTTTTTGTATAGGTTTGACTCTAGCTTTTTGTACTTTTTTATTAGCGACTTGCCTAATTCCTATATATTTGTCAGAGAGAACTAATGGCTTAATGCGCTCGTTATGTAGTAAGGTGAAAATGCAAAATTCAACTTCATTAAAGCCTAGCTTTGCTCTTAATCCAGTAATTCCAGTGAATCTTGGGTTTATCTCGAAAGCTTTAAAGCCTTGGATGGTCATTCTTCCTTGAATGTTAATTGGACCAAATGCTTTTAATCTTTTTAGTGATAAAGAGATTTTATCTATAAACTCAGATAGTTCTTGAATTGGGTAAGGCTGTATCTCAATAGGAATACCGTCTTTCAGTGTGTTGTATGTTGCGCACTGTTCGACAAGATCAGAGCTTTTATCAAAAATTAGCTGCAGAGATATTTCAGATGCTTGTAGGTTATTTCCTTTTTTTAGATGTTCAATAAAAGCATTATAACTTGGATCATGCTTTTGAGGGATTGCAATTTCTTGATAAATATAGCCTGGTTGAAGTGCCGTTTTTTTAAGCTCTTTTTTAGTGGTGATTATTGCAACGCCTTTAGATGCAAATCCTTGCTCAGGTTTTGCTATTAATGGCAAAAGGGTATCTTTTATTTCTTTAGCCTGATATGTTTTAACAAAAAAGTTGGCAGCTTCATAAAAACTCTCGGTGTAAGTCGCTTTGTTGCGACACATCAACACTAGCTCATAAGGCGAAGAAAGTATTTTAATGCCTAAATTTGACAGTGTTTCATAATTTTTAGCTAGGAGTAGGGCTTCATCGTCGTGACCTGGTATAAGAATATTAATGTTAAAATTTTCAACAGCGCTCTTAAGTTCGGATATGTAATTCCTATCATAGTAACTGGATATTAAAGTGTAATCATCACATTCAAATGCCCCATATGCCAGAGGATTATTGCCAAGGCCAATTAAAGTAATTTTATCTCTAAAGAATTGGCATGAGTCTACAATAGACTGTCCCACACCACTTCCAATTGAGCAAATGCCAATAACAATCTTTTTCATTTTGATATCATTTTATTAATGGATCTCGGATGACAGAAACTATCTTTGATAGAGAGTCACTCTCTATTCCTGGAAAGATAGGCAGACATATAACTTTGCTAGAAATTAATTTTGCAAATTTTAAGTTGTTCTTTTTAGTTGTGCTGTAGTATTGGGTTGTGTGGCTTATTAGAGGATAGAAATATCTTCGCGCATGTATGTTATTTTCTGTCAATAAAGAGTAAAGCTGATCTCTGCTTAGTGGATAATCCTTTTCAATCAAGACGGGAAAGTAAGAAAAATTATGCTTCTCTAAGCTTGAAGGGTTTAATAAGCTAATTCCCGGTGTTGTTTTCAAAGTATCTCGATAATAATTATCTACTGATTTTCGATTTTCGAGTGATTTGTCAATATACTGCAGTTGAAGTAGTCCAAACGCTGCATTTACCTCACTCATCTTTCCATTAATTCCAGGCGCTACAATAGTAACTTCATCAACGATTCCGAAGTTTTTTAGGTTGTTGATATGCTGTTTCGTTTTTTTGTCTGGACAAATAATTGCACCACCTTCAAAAGTATTAAAGACTTTAGTGGCATGGAAACTTATTGCACTTAAGTCACCATGCCTAAGAATACTGCCACCTTCATCTTTCACACCAAAAGCATGTGCGGCATCATAAATGACTTTTAGATTATATTTATCGGCAATTTCTTGAATAGCTTTTACATCGCATGGGTAGCCGTAGCAATGAACCGGCATAATGGCTGTGGTTTGCGGTGTAATAGCGGCTTCAATTTTAGTAGGGTCAAGATTAAAGGTATTAGGATCAATGTCTACGAAAACAGGTGTGATCCCGTTCCAGGTTAAAGCATGTGCTGTCGCTACGAATGAGAATGGTGTGGTAATCACTTCGCCAGTGATTCTTAGTGCCTGTAAGGCAGTTAATAGAGCGATAGTGCCATTGTTGAAAAGTGCAATTTCAGGCACGCCTAGGTATTCACAAAGAGCATCCTCAAGCTGCTGGTGCATTGGTCCATTATTAGTGAGCCGCTTGCTTTCCCATATTTTCTCTAAATAGGGAATGAATTCTTCCAGCGGTGGTAGACATGGCTCTGTAACATAAATGGGCTTATCGATCATGTTTCACTCACTAATTGTCTTAAATAAGCCCCATAGCCGCTTTTTTCCAATGGTTTGCTTATAGTGATCAACGCCTCCTTGCTTAACCAGTCCTGGTTAAAGGCAATTTCTTCCAAACATGCGATTTTATAACCTTGACGCTTCTCTATAGTTTCAACGAATTGTGCGGCCTCCAATAAGCTTTCATTGGTGCCGGTGTCCAGCCAGGCAAAGCCGCGCCCTAGCAGTTCCACGTGTAAGTCACCTCGTTCCAGATAGGCTTGATTGATACAGGTGATTTCAAGCTCACCGCGTGATGAAGGCTGCACTTGCTTGGCAATCTCAATGACATCATTATCGTAAAAATAGAGGCCAGTAATAGCAAAATTTGAGAGCGGTTTTATGGGCTTTTCTTCAATGCTTACAGCGCGCCGTTCTGAATCAAATGCCACAACGCCGAATCGTTCAGGATCTTTTACCTGGTAGCCAAACACAGTTGCACCGCTATGTCGAGCAGCTGCTTGGTGAAGTTTGGGAGTAAAACCTTGGCCGTAGAAAATGTTGTCGCCGAGTACAAGGCAAACACTATCGTCACCGATAAATTCTTCTCCGATGATAAATGCCTGCGCTAAACCTTCTGGGTGCGGCTGTACTGCATAATTTAGGTTAATACCAAAGCGACTGCCATCGCCTAGTAGTCGCTGAAAGCTTGCTTGATCATCTGGTGTGGTAATTATCAAGATATCTTGTATGCCTGCTAGCATTAGCACTGAAAGCGGATAGTAGATCATCGGCTTATCGTAAATGGGCAGCAATTGCTTTGAGACACCCATAGTGATGGGATAAAGTCTGGAGCCACTACCTCCTGCCAAAACAATGCCTTTCATGATTGCTCCTGATGGTACTTAATCTTATTTTTATCGGCTAGTTCCGCAGTTTCTTTATGGTATGCTTCAAGCGACCACTCTAACGTCTTCTTTAGCCCGCTATTAAAGCTTTCTACCGGCTGCCAACCTAACTTATCCCTTATTTTGCTGGCATTGACCGCGTAGCGTTTATCGTGGCCTGGGCGGTCTTCCACGAACCGTATCTGATGAATATATGATCGGTTTGGCTGTGGGACGGTGTCGTCCAGAAAATGACAGATGGTTCTCACGACATCGATATTTCTTTGTTCGCTTTCGCCGCCAATATTATAGGTCTCGCCAATCCGTCCCTGTGTGAGTACTCGATGCAGTGCACAGGCATGATCTTCGACATATAACCAGTCACGCACCTGCTCTCCATTGCCATACACTGGTAGCGGTTTGCCGGCAAGGGCATTGGCAATCGTCAGTGGAATGAGTTTCTCCGGGTGCTGCCAGGGGCCGTAGTTGTTGGAGCAATTGGTGATAACCACGGGCAAACCATAAGTGCGATACCAAGCTCGAACCAAATGATCAGCGCTAGCTTTGCTGGCTGAGTAGGGTGAGCTTGGCGCGTAGGGGGTGGCTTCGGAGAATGCCGGTGCATCGGGTGTTGCCAAATCGCCAAATACTTCGTCGGTCGAAATATGATGAAACCGAAAGCGTTCCCGTTTCTGTTCGTCTAACGCCTGCCAGTATCGCCGGGCGGCTTCTAACAGCGTGTAGGTGCCCACGATATTGGTTTCGATGAAGGCTGCCGGGCCACTGATCGATCTGTCGACATGGCTCTCTGCAGCCAGATGCATGACGGCATCGGGTTGGTGCTGTTGAAACAACTGCTCGATAGCCGCTTGGTTGTTAATGTCGGTGCGTGCAAGTCGGTAACGGTCGTTACTCGCCACCCCTTCTAGAGCGTTAAGGTTCGCGGCATAGGTGAGCTTGTCAACATTGAGAATGTGCCAGTCAGTGTTGGCCATCAAAAAGCGTATGACAGCACTGCCGATAAACCCTGCGCCTCCAGTGATGAGTAGCTTCATCTTGATGCCTTAGAATGGTGTCGTGATCTTGAGCATATTGTGCCTGAGTTTTTCTTGATGAAAATGCCTGATATGAGCATGTTTTAGGCGCCACAATCAGCGATGAGCAATTGTGATGGCGAACTGGAAATACGAGTAATGGGGCTCTGCGCACTAACCTCCATGTTGCTGGGCAGGGATGTGGTATGGCATGAAGGCCGGCGTCGCCACGTCTAAAGCGTTCAACGCTACTCGTCACAAACAGCTCACGAGGCTGGCTCCATATTCATTAAAAGAATAAAAAGTATTTTAACTATTCTTTTATTAGCTTTTGTCGTGAGGGTAAAATATCGACCATCAACCACATGACGTTTCGTGCGGCTATCCGAATCGTCGGTATGTCGACTAGCGAGGTAACAGACTCATGCTCCTAACACGCAAACTCACATTGACCCTGGGCGCGCTTGCCTTGAGTGCTGCCAGTGGCGTATTTGCCGCCGCTGCCCACGCCGAGACGCTTCGTGTCGGCATGTCCGGCGGCTACTTTCCGTTCACCTTTGTCGAGCAGGACGAGCTGAAGGGCTTTGAGGTGGATGTCATGAACGCCGTGGGGGAGATTACCGGTGATGAGATCGAGTTCGTCACCGCGAGCTTTTCGGGCCTGGCCGGCATGCTCGAGTCAGGGCGTATCGACACCATTGCCAACCAGATCACCATGACGCCGGAGCGCGAAGCCAAGTACGCTTTCACGGAACCCTACGTCTATGACGGTGCGCAGGTCGTGGTACGAGAGGGCAATGACTCTATCGAGGGTGTCGAAGATTTATCAGGCAAAAGCGTCGCGGTGAACCTGGGGTCTAACTACGAACAGTTGCTGCGTGAGCAGCCTAATGCCGATGAAATCGACATCCGCACCTACGAGTCCAACATCGAGCAGGATGTGGCCTTGGGGCGGGTAGACGCGTTCGTGATGGATCGTGTGAGTGCCACTCAGGTAATCAAAGAAAAAGGCCTGCCGCTTGAGTTGGCGGGTCAGCCGTTCTCGACCATTGAAAACGCAATGCCGTTTCGTGATGACGAGGCGGGGCGTGCGCAGCGCGACCGGGTAGGCGACGCCCTGGATGAGCTGCGCGAGAGCGGCGAGCTGCGTGAGATATCCGAAAAGTGGTTTGATACCGATATCACTCAGCTATAATCGCGGCTCTATCTGTTAATTGCGGCCGTGGCATTGCCACGGCCGTTTGCTTATAAGCGATGCTGCTATGCTCAACCTTGAATATATGTGGGGGCTGCTGCCGGTTCTGCTGCGTTATTTGCCGCTCACACTCCAAATGGCGACCATTGCCATGCTGTTTGCGCTGGTGTTGGCGTGCCTGCTGGCGGTGGTTCGCGTGTCACGGGTGCCGGGTTTAAACGGGCTCGCGCTGCTGTTTATCTCGTTTTTCCGCGGCACGCCGCTGCTGGTTCAGCTGTTCCTTTTCTACTATGGCTTGCCGCAGTTGATTGATTCGTTGATCTCGATCACCGGTGTTACCGCCGCCGTGCTGGGGCTGACGCTGCATTTTTCTGCCTATATGGCGGAGTCGATTAGAGCGGCCATTGTTGGGATCGACCGCAGCCAGACCGAAGCCGCGCTTTCCATCGGTATGACCCAGTCGCAGCTGATGCGCCGGATCATCCTGCCCCAGGCCACCCGCGTGGCGACGCCGACGCTGATGAATTACTTCATCGATATGATCAAGGCGACCTCGCTGGCCTTTACGCTGGGCGTCACCGAATTGATGGGCGCGACGCAAAAGGAAGCGGCGGGCAGCTTTCTCTATTTAGAAGCCTTCCTGCTGGTGGCGATCATCTACTGGGTCATCGTGGAAATGCTTTCCTGGGGACAGCGTCGTTTGGAAACGTATCTTAATAGGGCTTATCAACGATGATCTCGCTGCAAGGCATTACCAAGCGTTTTGGCGCCCACACGGTGTTCAACAACATTGATTTGAGCCTCGAGCGGGGCGAGATCATCGTGATTATCGGGCCTTCTGGGACGGGTAAGTCGACGCTACTGCGCTGTATCAACTTCCTCGAAAAGCCGGATGCCGGGCATTTGCAGGTGGGCGATTTGAAGATCGACACCCAGCGTGCCAGCCGGGCCGATATCTTGGCGCTGCGGCGGCGCACGGCCTTTGTGTTTCAGAATTATGGCCTGTTCGCCAATAAAACCGCGCTGGACAATATCAGCGAAGGGATGATCGTGGTGGACAAACTACCGAAAGCCAAGGCCCATGCGCGGGCCAGAGAGATTCTGGCGCGCATCGGCCTGGCCGATAAGGCGGACGCTTACCCAGCATCGCTCTCGGGCGGTCAGCAGCAGCGCGTGGGCATTGGTCGCGCCATGGCCGCCAACGCTGACGTAATTTTGTTTGATGAGCCTACGTCGTCGCTTGACCCTCAGTGGGTCGAGGAGGTGCTGAGCCTGATGAAGCAGCTGGCGGTTGAGCGCCAGACGATGATCGTGGTCACCCATGAAATGCAGTTCGCCCGGGAAGTAGCAGACCGGGTTGTCTTCATGGACGAAGGCGGCATCGTCGAGCAGGGCCCGCCCGAGGAACTGTTCACGGCACCCAAGGATGAGCGCACGCGCCACTTTTTGCGCAAGATTTTGGCGCCCATGGGGCAGACAGTGCCGTAAGCTGACCGGCGTCCTTTTGTGTAAGGACTTCCGCTAGCAAGCCCGCATTCTGCGTGATAGACTATGCCATCCTCTCAGACAAGACCCGTGAGCGGGCAGCTGAATTTAACTGCTCGCTACACTATTTTGGTCGGCTTATTGCACAAAATTAGTCACCAAAACAATTGGTTGTTACGGAAGCGTCGCATTGGCCGTGTCGGCTTGCGACGAACACACAGTGAATCCGTTGCCCATTGCGGCAACCTTTATTCTCCAAGGAGATACCAGTGGCGAACAGCAAGCAAGCTCGCAAGCGCGCCCGTCAGGCCGAGAACCGTCGCGTCCTGAAAGCTAGCCAACGCAGCATGGTCCGCACCTACATCAAGCGTGTGATCAAAGCGATCAACACCGGCGACCATGGCCAGGCGATGCAAGAGTTCAAGACAGCACAGCCGGTCATCGACCGCATCGCTGATAAGGACGTGCTTTCCAAGAAGAAAGCCGCGCGCCTGAAAAGCCGCTTGAACAAGCGCATTAAAGCACTGGCGGCGTAAGCCGGCAGGCGCCTTAAAAAAACCGGCTACGGCCGGTTTTTTTGTGTCTGTGGTTCGAGTCGAGAGGGGTGTCGATGGGTGATTGGGCAAGGATGACATAAGGCGATGACCACGAATTCGCAGCCAGAAGACCGCGAGCTGATCCCGCGTAGTGGCTTGATGCGCTCGGGGCTGATCGTCAGCGCCATGACCATGCTCTCGCGGGTGATGGGGCTTGCGCGCGATGTGGTGGTGGCGGCGCTATTGGGCGCAGGGGACGGGGCCGATGCGTTTTTTGTGGCCTTTAAGATCCCCAACTTTCTGCGTCGGCTATTCGCCGAAGGCGCGTTCAACCAAGCCTTCGTGCCGGTGCTCTCCGAGTATTCGACCCAGCGCAACCGGCAGGAAATCCGCGAGTTGCTCAACGCCGTGGCGGGTAGCTTAACCGCCATTCTGGCGTTGATTACCGCCCTTGCCATGCTCGGTGCGCCCTGGCTGATCTGGCTGTTTGCGCCGGGGTTTGGTCGCGACCCGGAAAAGCTGGCGATGACCGCCGACATGCTGCGGTTGACCTTCCCGTATTTACTGTTGATTTCGCTTACCGCCTTTGCTGGCAGCGTGCTGAATACCTGGAACCGCTTTGCGGTCCCGGCATTCACGCCGGTGCTCCTCAACCTGTCGCTGATCGGCGCTGCCTTGTTGCTCACCCCGCTGATGGAAGAGCCCGCCATGGCGCTGGCCTGGGGAGTGTTGATTGCGGGGGTGGCGCAGTTGGTGTTTCAAGTGCCGTTCTTGCTGCGCCTGGGCCTGATGCCTACGCCTTGGCCCAACCTGGCCCACGAGGGCGTGCGGCGGATTCTCAGGCTGATGGGCCCGGCGCTGTTTGGCGTCTCGGTATCGCAGATTAACCTGCTGCTGGATACCGTACTGGCGTCGCTGCTGGCGGCGGGTAGCGTGTCGTGGCTGTATTACTCGGACAGGCTGGTCGAGCTGCCGCTGGGGGTGTTTGGCGTGGCGATCGGCACGGTGATCCTGCCGGCGCTTTCCAAGCGTCACGCCGACCAGTCCAGCGCGCACTTTGCGGTCATGCTCGACTGGGCGATTCGCATGGTGCTGCTGCTTGGCCTGCCTGCCGCCCTGGCGCTGGTGGTGCTGGCCGAGCCGCTGTTGATCACGCTGTTCCACTATGGCGCGATGACCGATACCGATATCCAGATGGCGGCGATGAGCTTGCGCGCTTACGCGGTGGGGTTGATCGCCTTTATGCTGATTAAGGTGCTCGCGCCGGGCTTTTTCGCCCGCCAGAACACCAAGACGCCGGTCAAGGTGGGGATTTTTGCCATGGTCGCCAATATGGTGTTCAACCTGATCCTGATTTGGCCGCTTGCCCACGCTGGGCTTGCGTTGGCCACGGCGCTGTCGGCGTTTTTGAACGCGGGCCTGATGGGTTACTTGCTGCGTAAGGAAGGCGTACTGGTGTTTCAACCTGGCTGGGGCCGCTTTGCGGTGCAGCTACTGGGTGGCAGCGCGCTGATGAGTGTTGCGCTTTACGTCATCGCGCCCGAATGGACCCAGTGGCTGGCCATGGGCCTGTGGCAGCGGGTCGCGTGGGTGTCGGGCCTGGTAGCGCTGGGTGCCGGGCTGTATTTTGCCTGGCTGGGTGTGTTCGGGTTGCGGGTGCGGCATTTGAAAATGCGCGCCTAACGCTGCACTGCGGCGGTCAGGTTCGTTATAATCAATGGCTTTGCTGACCGCGTGTTGAGCGGCGAGCGGGTTAAACGGCTGAGGTGCCATGCGGGTCATTCGAGGTTTGCACAATTTAACCGCGTCTTCGCGGGGCGGCGTCGCAACCATCGGTAATTTTGATGGCGTGCACCGCGGTCATCAGGCGATTCTGCAGCAGTGCCGTGAGCACGCCGCACGCGTTGGCGGGCCGGTCACCGTGGTGGTGTTTGAACCCCAGCCGCGTGAGTTTTTCGCCGGCGACCAGGCGCCGCCGCGACTTACCCGGCTACGCGAAAAAGTGCGCCTGCTCGGCCAGCACGGCGCCGAGCAGGTGCTGTGCCTGCCGTTCAACGATGCGCTGCGCAGCCTGACCGGCCGTGAGTTTATCGACCAGGTGTTGATCGACGGGCTGGGGGTCAAGCATCTGGTGGTGGGTGATGACTTCCGCTTTGGCTGCGACCGGCGCGGCGATTTTACCCTGCTGGAAGCGGTGGGCCGCGAGCAGGGCTTTGACGTGGAGCACACGCGCACCTTCACGGTGGACGACGAGCGGGTTTCCAGCTCGCGGGTGCGCACCTTGCTGGCCTGCGGCAACTTTTCCGCCGCCGCGCGGTTACTGGGGCGGCTTTATTCGGTGGATGGCCGGGTGGTGCGCGACCAGCAGTTGGGCCGCACCATCGGTGTACCTACCGCCAACCTGCCCATGCTGCCCCAGCCGCTTACGCTGCGCGGGGTCTACGCGGCGGTGGTCGAGCTGGAGAACGGCGAGCGCCACCTGGGCGTGGCCAACGTCGGCTTTCGGCCCACGGTAGGCGCCACGCGGCCGACCCTGGAGGTGCACCTGTTTGATTTTTCAGGTGACCTTTATGGCCAGCGTATGACGGTGGTGCCCTGTGCGCGGCTGCGGGGCGAGGTCAAGTTTGACGATATCGAGGCACTGAAAGCGCAGATAGCGCGCGATCAGCGTCAGGCGCGGCGCTATTTTGCGACCGCCGCCGCTGGCAAAAACGCAGCATTTCCGCTGGCCTCGGCCCCGCTCGGGCGAGAGACCGCTTCTTCTGATTCTTCCTTGGCGGGCCATTCCGCCGATGATAACGACGGCTGACCGGACTATGGATTACAAGCACACGCTCAATTTGCCAGAAACCGACTTTCCCATGCGCGGCATGCTGCCCAAGCAGGAGCCGGGGCGGGTGTCGACCTGGCAGGATATGAACCTTTACCAGCGCCTGCGCGACGCGCGCGCGGGGGCGCCGCTGTTCGTGCTGCACGATGGCCCTCCCTACGCCAACGGCAGCATTCATATCGGTCACGCCGTCAACAAGATTCTCAAAGACATTATCGTCAAGTCCAAGAACCTGGCAGGCTTCGACGCGCCCTACGTACCGGGTTGGGACTGCCACGGCCTGCCCATCGAGCACAAGATGGAAACCACGGAACATGATGTTCGGGATACTGAAGGAAAACTGCAAAAGCTTACTGGCAAAAACCTTTTACCTGATCAGGTTAGAACAATTTGCCGCAGGTACGCCGCCGCGCAGATTGAAACCCAACTGGCCGATTTTGTACGGTTGGGCGTGATTGGCGACTGGGAGCACCCCTATCGCTCGATGGATTTCGCCAATGAGGCGGGCGAGATTCGTGCGCTGGCTGAGATGGTCGATGCGGGCTACGTGTTCAAGGGCCTGAAACCGGTGAACTGGTGTTTCGACTGTGGCTCGGCGCTGGCCGAAGCCGAGGTCGAGTACGCCGACAAGAAGTCCGACGCCATCGACGTCGCCTTCCCGGTGGAAGACTCTGCAAAGCTCGCCGCCGCCTTCGGCCTGAGCGAACTGCCCAAGCCCGCTGCGGTGGTGATCTGGACCACCACGCCCTGGACCATTCCCGCCAACCAGGCGCTCAACGTTCATCCCGAGTTCACCTACGCGCTGGTCGATACCGGCGAGCGGCTGCTGCTGGTGGCCGAAGAACTGGTCGAAAGCTGCCTGGAACGCTATGAGCTCACCGGCGAGGTAATCGCCACCGCGAAGGGCGAGGCGCTGGACCTGATCAACTTCCGTCATCCGTTCTACGACCGTCTGTCGCCGGTGTACCTGGCCGACTACGTCGAATCCGAGGTGGGCAGCACCGGCATTGTGCACTCGGCGCCGTCCTACGGTATGGATGACTTCGTGACCTGCCGTGAGCACGACATGAGCTTCGACGACATGCTCAACCCCGTCCAGGGCAACGGTGTGTACGCCGACGACCTGCCGTTCTTCGGCGGGCAGATGATCTGGAAGGCCAACCCGCAGATCGTCGACAAGCTACGCGAGGTAGGTGCGCTGATGGCTCACACGCCGATCACGCACAGTTACATGCACTGCTGGCGGCATAAAACGCCGGTGATTTACCGCGCCACCGCCCAGTGGTTCGTGGGCATGGACGTGCAGGGCAAGGACGGCAAGACCCTGCGCGAGCGCGCGCTCGAAGGCATCGAGGCTACCCAGTTCACCCCCGCCTGGGGGCAGGCGCGTCTGCACAGTATGATCGCCAACCGCCCGGACTGGTGTATTTCCCGCCAGCGTAACTGGGGCGTGCCGATCCCGTTCTTCCTGCACAAGCAGACCGGCGAGCTGCACCCCAACACGGTGGCGCTGATGGAAGAGGCTGCCAAGCGCGTCGAGAAGGAAGGCATTGACGCCTGGTTCAAGCTCGACCCGGCGGAGTTGCTGGGCGCGGAAGCGGCGGATTATGACAAGGTCACCGATACCCTGGACGTGTGGTTCGACTCCGGCACCACCCACCGCCACGTGCTGCGCGGCTCGCATCCCCACGGCCACGAAAGCGGCCCGCGGGCGGATCTGTATCTGGAAGGCTCCGACCAGCACCGTGGCTGGTTCCACTCGTCGCTGCTGACCGGCTCGGCCATCGACGGCCACGCGCCGTATCGCCAATTGCTGACCCACGGCTTCACCGTGGACGCCCAGGGCCGCAAGATGTCCAAGTCGATCGGCAACGTGGTGGTACCGCAAACGGTGATGGACAAACTGGGTGCCGATATTCTGCGCCTGTGGGTCGCCTCGACCGATTACTCCGGGGAAATGGCGGTCTCGGACGAGATCCTCAAGCGTACTGCGGATGTCTATCGGCGTATTCGCAACACCGCGCGCTTCCTGCTCTCCAACCTCAACGGCTTCGACCCCGAGAACGACCAGGTAGCGTTTGGTGACATGCTGGCGCTGGATCAGTGGGTGGTCGACCGCGCCGCACAGCTGCAAGGGCGCATTGAAACAGCCTATGAAGAATACCGTTTCCTGGATGTCTACCAGCAGGTGCACGGCTTCTGTGCCCGTGAGCTGGGTGGCTTCTACCTGGATGTGATCAAGGATCGCCAGTACACCACCCAAGCGGATTCGCTAGCCCGGCGTAGCGCGCAAACTGCGCTGTACCACGTGGTGGAAGCGCTCTCCCGCTGGGTCGCGCCAATCCTTTCGTTCACCGCCGAGGAGATCTACGAGCACATCCCCGGTGAACGCGGCGACAGCATTCTGCTTGAAACCTACTACACCGGGCTCGAGACGCTGGACGGCGAAGCCAGCATGGGCCGTGACTTCTGGGAGCAGGTGCTGGAGGTCAAGCACGCGGTCAACAAGTGCCTGGAAGACGCGCGCAACGCCAAGGTGATCAAGGGCAGCCTGGCGGCGGAAGTCACGCTGTACGTCAACGACGCATTGCGAACCATGCTTGAAAAGCTTGGCGACGAGCTACGCTTTGTGATGCTGACCAGCGAGGTGCACCTCAAGCCGCTGGCGGACGCCGCCAATGCCGAAAGCACTGAACTCGACGGCCTGAAAGTAGCCGTATTTGCCAGCGAGTATCAGAAGTGCGAACGCTGCTGGCATCACCGCCCGGACGTTGGCCAGCACGCAGGCCACGACGATCTGTGCGGACGCTGCGTGAGCAACCTACCCGACGGCCCCGGTGAGACGCGTCACTATGCCTAACCCTGCTGCTACCGAAAACGATCAACACTCGCGGCCGCCGATGCACCGGCCGCTGCGCTGGCTGTGGCTGGCGGCGGCGGTGATCGTGCTGGACCTGGCCACCAAATACCTGGCTAGCAGTATGTTGAACTACGCCCAGCCGGTAGAAGTGCTGCCGTTTTTCAACTTAACGCTGTTACACAACCCCGGGGCGGCATTCAGTTTTTTGGCTGACCATCCCGGTTGGCAGCGCTGGTTCTTTGCGATTGTCGCGATTGGCGCAAGTATCGGCCTGAGCATCTGGCTATCGCGTATCAAGGCCGATGAAAAACTGCTGGCCGTGGCGCTGCCGCTTATCATCGGCGGCGCCCTGGGTAACCTCTACGACCGCCTTGTACACGGCTATGTGGTCGATTTTCTGTCCTTTCACGCGGCGGGCTGGTACTACCCGGCATTTAACGTGGCGGACATAGGCATTACCCTGGGGGCGGCCGCGCTAATCTGGGAGTCGGTGATGGGCGAGCGGCGACGCAAGAAAGCCCAGCGCTCCTCGTCTCCCTCCAACAGTGAGTAACGCAATGAGCGATTATCTGATCGACGACGGCATGGAAGTGACTCTGCACTTCACGCTCAAGCTGGAAGACGGCACGGTGGTGGACTCCACCAAGGAAAAAACGCCGGCCACTTTCCAATACGGCGACGGCAACCTGCCGCCGGGCTTCGAGCACCCGATCAAGGGGCTGAAAATGGGCCAGCAAGGCAGCTTTGAGATTACCCCCGAGCACGCCTTTGGGCAGCATAATCCGCAGAATATCCAGACGTTGAAGCGCGACGACTTCGGTGACGAAACGCCCGAAATCGGTATGGTGATGTCGTTTGCCGACAAAGCGGGAACGGAATTGCCTGGCGTGGTCAAAACGATTGAAGGTGACCGGATCGAGGTCGACTTCAATCATCCGCTGGCGGGGCGTACTCTGACGTTTGAGGTGGAAGTGCTTGACGTCAAACCGGTCACCACGCACTAAACTGGTCCCAACGTACCCGGTAACGATTTACTTTTCGGCGGCTGAATTCATCCAACGGTGCTCTGCACCAAGGCGCGACTTATGCAACCAGAGCAGCAAACACACCCCATCGAGATCAAGCTGGCCAACCCGCGCGGCTTCTGCGCGGGGGTCGACCGTGCCATCGATATCGTCAACCGGGCGCTGGATGTGTTTGGGCCGCCGATCTACGTCCGTCACGAAGTGGTGCATAACCGCTTTGTGGTGGAGACCCTGCGCGAGCGCGGCGCGGTGTTCGTCGAAGAGCTGCACGAAGTGCCCGACGACGTGATCGTGATTTTCTCCGCCCACGGCGTGTCCCGCGCGGTGCAGCAGGAAGCCGAGCAGCGCGGCCTGAAAGTGTTCGATGCCACCTGTCCGTTGGTTACCAAGGTGCATATCGAAGTGCTGCGCTACGCCAAGCGCGGTCAGGAGTGCATTCTGATCGGCCACCAGGGCCACCCGGAAGTCGAAGGCACCATGGGCCGTTACGACACCTCCCACGGCGGGCGCATCTATTTGGTCGAAGACGAGCACGACGCCGCCAATCTGGATGTGAAGGACCCTTCCCAACTGGCCTTTGTCACCCAGACAACGCTGTCGATGGACGATACGGCCAAGGTGATTGACGCGCTGCGCGATAAATTTCCCGAGATTCAGGGGCCGCGTAAGGATGACATCTGTTACGCCACGCAAAATCGCCAGGATGCGGTGCGCGAACTCGCCGCCGAGAGCGATCTGTTGCTGGTAGTGGGCAGCCCCAACAGCTCCAACTCGAACCGCCTGCGCGAGCTTTCAGAGCGCATGGGTACGCCCGCGTATCTGATCGATAACGCCGAGCAGATCGTCCCCGAGTGGCTGAACGGCGTCAGCCGCGTGGGTGTCACCGCCGGTGCCAGCGCTCCGGAAGTGCTTGTCAAAGGCGTCATCGAGCGCCTGCAAAGCATGGGCGCGACCGCCCCCCAGGAACTGCTCGGCCGCGAGGAGACGATTACGTTCTCCATGCCGCGTGAGTTGCGTGAGCGGGTGATTGCCAGCGGCTGATGCAATGTGTAGAGGTTTGCGACATACTGATTTGGTATGAGCAAACTAATACAGGAGCAAAGCCGCGTGCCCTATGTTTCTCAGCCCTCGACTGACCATGCAGCCCCCACCAGGCAGCGCGGCTTTACGCTGATCGAACTGATGATCGTGCTGGTGATCGTCGGTATCGTGGCGTCCATTGCCTACCCCAGCTATACCCGCTACGCCCAGAAATCGCTGCGTACCGATGCCCACGCCGCGTTGATGCAGGCGGCATCGGCGCTTGAACGCTGCAACACCCAATCCTACACCTACGCCGATTGCGATGACGTGCCGACCACTTCACCAGAGGGGCATTACGCCATTGATGTATCGACTGGTGATGACAACGGTGGTTACACGCTGACCGCCGAAACCGACCGTGACGATGGCTGCGACGGTGCGCTCACGCTCGATGCGCGTGGAAGGCAAGCGCCAGAGGCGTGTTGGTAAGCCTATGCATCAGCGCGGTTTTACGCTTATCGAACTCATGCTGGTACTGGTTATCGCGGCGTTGCTGATGCTGGTCGCCGCGCCGGCCTTTTCTACCTTTCTGGCTCGCCAACAGCTCGCGGGTGACGTTAATCAGCTTCAATCGGTGCTGACCTTTGCCCGCAGCGAAGCGATCAAACAGCGCCAGTCGATCACCGTCAACTTCTCGCCGCCCAATACGCTAACCTCGACTCGCCGCCCCGATGAGTGCCGCGACGATGAGCAAGTCGATGATAGTGGCGATGATGGCCCGCGCTACGCATACGCGACCTGGTGTTACTGGGCGGAAAGCCCGGTAAGCGAAGGCGATCCTGCCATCATGCGCGTGGGGCAAGCGGCCAATATTACCCAACCCGAAGCCGCGTTCTCGCTGGTGTTTGAAAGCCTGGGCGATGCCAATGTCAGCGACTGCGGTGAAGGTGCTGGCCAATGCGAGGTGACGCTCTCGCCTGCTGACCCGGAAGACGCTATTGATCCAGTGACGATCCGGGTGCGTGAAACCGGCAGTTTGCGCAAGGTGACCTCATGATGTCGCAGCGCGGATTCAGCCTTGTCGAAGCACTGATTGCGCTGCTGGTGTTATCGCTTGGCCTCGTAGGCGTGGCGGCCATGCAGCTCAAGGCGTTGCAAAGCGCCTCTCTGGGCTACCAGCGTTCGGTGGCGAGCGTGGCGGCGGTAGACGCTCAGGAACGGCTGTGGGCAACGCTTGAGCCAGAAGACGGCTGTGATGCCATCGACATTGGGGCGGTTCAAGCGGCTTGGCGAGATCAGTGGTTCCAGGATGAAGATTATTCACCGCTGCGCAACGCCGTTGAGGCGCAAAGCGATATTGCGCAAGGGAGTGGAGATGATAGCTGCCAGTTCACCGTCACGCTGATGCTGGATAGTGATGATAATGACTCACTCGACTACCGCTTTCGCCTACCCAACCTGGAGGACCTGTGATGAGGCACACTCAGCGCGGGTTTACCCTGGTAGAGCTTATGGTGGCTATGGTGATCGGCACCATCATCATTCTGGGCGCCGGTCAGCTGTTTCTTACCACCTTTCAAACCTTTCAGCAGGTCGATGAGGTCAGCCGCAAGCAGGAAAACCTGGTGTTTATCGCCCAGCGCGTGACAAGTGAGATTCGCCAGAACGGGCCAGGGCGCTTTACGCTTGAATGCAGTGCAGAGGACGTGCAGGAAAATCAGCAGTGCACCTGCACCGTGGCCGATACTGAAGAGGGTAATCAGCCGCTGGTCAGTTTTCCCAAGGATGTGCCCGGTGACGGCAACCAGTGTAAAGAAGAAGAACACGAACTCGGCGAGCCCGTGCCTGGCAATGACGCCCTTTTCCGAGTGTCACTTCCGATCGAAAACAACGGCGAGCCGATCATTTTTCATGTCGCTCAACGATCTGCAGTGCTGGAGGCAGACGAATCGACACAAAACGGCGAAGACAACGCTAATGACTCCACGACACCTGACCCTGATAACCCTGGTTATTACATGAATGGTGACCAAATTTACAACGACCGTTGTTACGTCCCAGGAAATGGAATGTTCAACACCAACCGTAATGGCTGTAATGCTCCATGAAACAACAAGGTGCGGCATTAGTGATTGTCATGGCGTTGCTTGCTGGTTCCATGACGCTCGGTCTCTCTGGTATGCAAACGGCCCTGGTCGATGAGCGGCTGGCGGGAAACTATCGTGCTTCAATATTAGCGCAAATGGCCGCAGAGTCAGGTGCGATAACAAGATCTGAGCAAAGTCCAGCAGGAGGAGGCGGTTCGAGTTGTGAAGATCTAAAAGAATCAGTCAAAAAAAATGCGGCCAAGCCAGGAGATTTTTCAGAATTTATTTTAGTCGAGTCGATCGGAGAAAGCAGCGATGTTACAGCAGGGTATTATTACGCTGAATGCCAAGATGATGAGCAAAATGCTGAACTCATAGTCGGTCAAGTAAAAAACAGTGCAGAAAGCTCGGTGAATGATTTCATAGCCGTCGATTATTATGTGCTTTACCCCAACACTAGTGGAGGTCCCGGTTCTTCTCCTGAAGAGGGAGATGGGGGTAATAATAGCTTCGGTAGCGGAGCGGTTGTCGCAGGCAAAGGGGGGGTTAGGCTAACGGGCAGCGCACAGGTGAGCGGCGGGCTTACTACTAGCGGAGATGTGGAAATAAAAGGCGGTGCCTCGACACCAGACTCAATTGATGCGGCTGGGTCGATTGACTCTCCTAGTTATTGGGACGAAGAGCAAACGCAAAACTTTCGGGAAAATGTCACTTTTGAATCAGTCGAAGAAGATCCGCTAGGTATCGATGACGTTTATGTATCGATAGACAATAAAACAAGAGCTTTGACGGAGCGTCCGTACGATTATAGCAATGTTCGTATCGGTCAATGGCCAATTGTTACCGCCACGATAAGTGGTAGTGGCCTCGTTGGTTTTAATGAAGCTTATGATGTCAGAGACAATCAAGTCATGGTAGAGGCTGCTGATTACGATGTATCCGAGGTGCCGGAAATAGCAGGTACTTTTCCAGTGCTGAGGACGCGAGATTTTAACCAGACGAATGGCAGCTTAACGGTGGTGGGGGATGCCGTTCTTCTTGTTGATGGAGACTTAACCCTTGGAGGCGGTGGAGGCGAAGGTCTCAACTTTGAGGGGGATAGTTCATTAACGGTGCTGGTAACCGGCGATGTCCAGCTAAGCAGCTCGTTACAAATGCAAAATTTATCTGTGAAAACTGAGAGCGGAAACCCACGGTTCGCAATTTACTCATTAGGTGATCAGGTCACAATCGGTGGGAGCGCCCAAGTGATGGCCATGATTTATGCCCCCTTCGCCACAATTGATATTTTGGGCAGTGGGGGATTGAGAGGCGTTGTATGGGGAGAACGCGTCAATGTGAGTGGTGCTGGTCGTATTATCGGGGAGGGGAGTTTTGTTGATAGCTCTAGTAATGAAAGTACAGGTACAGGAACTAGCGGTGGCAGTTGGGCGCCATTTAACTGAAGGATATTAAGTGACTATAGAGCTTCCTGAGCCTCTACTTGCAATATCCAGCATGGTAGACTCAAATGCTCGGTCCGTTCCGCATTATTCCAGTGATAGGCTAACTTCCAATGAGTCAGACCCGTGTTCTTACCGGTATTACCACGACGGGCACACCCCATCTGGGCAACTACGTGGGGGCGATCAAACCCGCCATTGAGGCGAGCCAGGATCCCAGCGTTCAGTCGTTCTACTTTCTGGCCGACTTTCACGCGCTGATCAAGTGTCAGGATCCCAAGCGCGTGCAGCAGTCGCGTCTGGAAATCGCCGCGACCTGGCTGGCGCTGGGGCTGGATACCGATAATGCCATTTTCTATCGCCAGTCGGATATTCCGGAAATCCCCGAGCTGACCTGGCTGCTGTCCTGCGTGTGCGCCAAGGGGCTGATGAACCGGGCCCACGCCTACAAGGCGGCAGTGGCGGAAAACGAGGAAGCGGGCAACCAGGACCCGGACAAGGGCATTACCATGGGGCTGTTTGGCTACCCCGTGCTGATGGCCGCCGACATCCTGATGTTCAACGCCCACAAGGTACCGGTAGGCCGCGATCAGATTCAGCACATCGAAATGGCGCGGGATATCGCCGGCCGTTTCAACCATCTGTACAAAGGTGAGTATTTCACCCTGCCCACCGCGGTGGTGGACGAGAAAAGCCAGGTGCTGGGCGGGCTGGACGGCCGCAAGATGTCCAAGAGCTATAACAACACCATTCCGCTGTTTGTGGGCGAGAAAAAGCTGCAAAAACTGGTGCGCAAAATCAAGACCAACTCGCTGGAGCCCGGCGAGCCGAAAGACCCGGATTCCTGCACGCTGTTCCAGATTTATGCGGCCTTTGCCTCCGACGAGGAAACCGCCGCCATGCGTCGGCAGTATGCCGAGGGGATTGGCTGGGGCGATGCGAAAAACCAGGTGTTCGAGTACCTCAACGCCCACCTGGAAGCTCCCCGTGAGCGCTACAACGCGCTGATGGAAGACCCGGGCCACATCGAAGCGGTGCTGCAGCGCGGTGCCGAGCGCGCCCGTGAGGAAACCGCCGTGACCATGGACACGTTACGCGCCACGGTCGGCCTGGGGCGTTTTAGCTGATTGTCAGCGGTTGTCTCATGAACGCCAACGCCCCGCTTTCGCGGGGCGTTTCTATTAAGGCGTTCAGCGATGTCCTGCGTGTTTAAGCGCCTGGATTCTGCTCGATGCCTTGCAGGTACCAGGGGGCGTCATCGCGCATGGCGCGGGTCAGGTGCCAGGTTTCGTTGAACTCGGTCTGCTCACCGTTTTCTTCCAGCAGGCCATGGAAGATCACCGTCGCCTCGGCATGGTCGCCCACTTCCGTCACGTTGCCCAGTTCGGCAAACAGTCGCACGATTTCGGTCTGGTTGTTGGCGGGTTGCTGGGCACGCTCGGCGCGCAGCACGTTATAGTATTCGGGCGTGACGTATTCCTGCAGGCGGCTGAAGTCGTTGTTATCCCAGGCGCGCTGCAGGGTCATGAAATGTTCTTTGGCACCGCTCAGGAAACGTTCCTTGTCGAACCACGCCGGCGTGGCGGAGGCGGCTAGGCCGCTGGAAGTCGCGCCGCCTTGCGCTTCGAAAGATGAACTGGATGAATTGGTAGAGCGTGTCTGCCCCGAGGGCGCGGAAGCGGGCTGTCGCATGGCGCGAAACGCCATGACCGCCAGCAAGGCGACACCGGCCATGACCAGCAGATCCATCAGACGGAGTTCGTCGAAGGCGCCGCCAAAGAACAGCGCCGCCAGCAGCCCGCCGGCCAGTAAGCCGCCGAACATGCCGCCCATGCCGCCGCGGCGTGCCGCTGCACCTGCTTGGCCTTGGTCGTTGCGCTGTGCCTGCTGTTGCTGGGTAGCAGCCGGGCGGTCGGCCGAGCGCGAAAAGCTGCCGCTACTAGCGCCGCCGCCCAGGCGGCGGGCATCGGCGGATTCGACCGCCAGGCCAAAGCCCATCACGCTTACCAATAACATGACAAAAAGCTGTCGCAGCATTGTGTTTCTCCGGGTTATCAAGCGCCGCTGGGCGCAAAGGGGATACAATGGGGAATACAAGATGGTTGAAGACGGTCGCTAGTTTACCGCCTATTGAGCGTGGGCGTCGTCTGTTTCTATTAGGGTTACCATAAAGATAATAATGAGGTGATAACGTGCGTTTGCAACGCGAAAAAAGTGTGCTCCTGATGGTCGATTTTCAGGCGGGTCTGCTGCCGGTGATCGACGGAGGTGGCGAAGCGATTGCCGAGGCCCATTGGCTTTACGGGGTGGCGAACGCGCTGGAGGTGCCCGTGTGGCTGACCGAGCAGATGCCGGAGAAGCTCGGCGGCACCGCGGCGGCATTGTTGGCGGATCGAACCGCACCAACGATATGGCAAAAGCGCCATTTTGCCGCCACGGAAGAGGCCGCGTTTCGGGAGGCATTGAGTGCCACCGGCCGGCAGCAGATCGTGCTGTGCGGGACCGAGGCGCATATTTGCGTGCTGCAAACCGCCCTCGGGCTGTTAGCCGATGGCTATGCGGTGTATTGGCTGAGCGAGGCCACGGCCAGCCGTCGCGCCGACGAAGCGGCGCTGGCCCGGGAACGGGCCTGTGCGTTGGGGGCGCAGGCGGTCACGGCGGATATGGTCGCCTACGAGTGGCTGCATCGCTGCGACACCCCAGCGTTTGGCGACGTGCACCGCCAGTTCCTGAAGCCTCGCGCGGCAAAGGCGGTGCGGTTTTTTTGACGGTTAACTGAGCCCTTAACGGTCAGCCTCGCGGCGGGTAAACACCAAGGTGTCGCCCTGGGAGGCTGCCGGGTCAAACCGGTAGCCGGCGACATCAAAGTCTTTCAGCGCCTCGGGGTCGTTGACCTGCTGGCGAATGATCCAGGCGCTCATCAGCCCGCGCGCCTTTTTGGCGTAGAAGCTAATGATCTTGAAAGTACCGTTTTTCTCGTCCTTGAACACCGGCGTGATGATCCGTGCATCGAGCTGCTTGGCGTCAATGGCTTTGAAGTATTCGTTGGACGCCAGGTTGACCAGCACCTTTGAACCACTGGCGGCAATGGCGTCATTGAGCGCCGAGGTCAGCGTGGGCTTCCAGTAGGCGTACAGGTCCTTGCCCGCCGGATTGGCGAGCTTGGTGCCCATCTCAAGCCGGTAGGGCTGAATCAGATCCAGCGGGCGCAGCAGGCCATAAAGCCCTGACAGGATACGCAGATGCTGCTGGGCATAGCGGTTGTCTTTGTCGCTGAAGGTATCGGCTTCGAGCCCCGTGTAGACATCGCCCTGGAAGGCCTGGGCGGCGGGCTTGGCGTTCGCAAGCGAAAACGGCGGCTGCCAGTCGGCGAAGCGCGCCGCGTTAAGGCCCGCGAGCTTATCGCTGATGCCCATCAGGTCGCTGATCTGCTGGGGCGAGTAGTCACGCAGGATGTCGATCAGCGCCTGGCTGTCGTCCAGGAAGTCAGGCTGGGTGACGTCCTGGGTGGTCGGCGGGGTTTCAAAGTCCAGCGTTTTAGCCGGTGAAATGACGCTCAACATGGCAGATTCCTTGGCACGTCCTGAAGTAATGAAAGGCATTATATCAAGCCTCGGCGATGGCCGAGGCTATAGGCCCGATAGCGTCTCCCGCGCGTGAGGCGCGAGGCGCGATTAGGGGCAGGGGTTGGGCATGCGGCGATGAATATCGTCGATGGCTTCCAGCAGGTCGTCGTCCAGCTTGAGGCTTTCGCTGGCCAGGTTGCTTTCCAACTGTTCCATGGTGGTGGCGCCAATAATGTTGCTGGTCAGGAAGCTGCGTGAATTGACGAATGCCAGGGCCATTTGCGCGGGGTCGAGGCCGTAGTCGCGCGCCAGCGACACATAAGCCTTGGTCGCCGCTTCGGCTTCCGGCGAGGTATAGCGCTTGAAACGCTCGAACAGGGTCAAGCGGCCGGTGGGCGGCTGCGCGCCATTCAGGTATTTGCCCGAGAGTACGCCAAAGCCCAGCGGCGAGTAGGCCAGCAGCCCGACATCTTCGCGGTGGGCGATTTCAGCGAGGCCCACCTCGAAGGAGCGGTTGAGCAGGTTATAGGGGTTCTGGATCGAGGCCACCCGCGGCACGTCGAGCTGATCGGCGAGCTGCAGGGCGCGCATGGTGCCCCAGGGGGTGTCGTTGGAAAGCCCGATGGCGCGAATTTTACCCGCGTCGACGAGTTCCTTGAGCGCGCTCAGGGTCTCGTCCAGCGGCGTGGCGTCTTCTTCCTCGTTGTGCACGTAACCGAGCTTGCCGAAAAAGTTGGTGCTGCGGTCGGGCCAGTGAAGCTGGTAAAGGTCGATGTAGTCGGTTTGCAGACGCTCGAGGCTGGTATCGACCGCCTTGAAAAGATGCTCGCGCGTCAGGCGCGGCCCACCCCGTATATGGTCCAGCCCGGGACCGGCCGCTTTCGTGGCGATGATCACGTCGTCGCGTGCGCCACGCTCTTTGAGCCAGCTGCCTATATAGCGCTCGGTCAGTCCTTGAGTCTCCGCCTTGGGCGGGACGGGGTACATTTCGGCGGTATCGATAAAATTGATGCCAAAGGCCACGGCGCGGTCGAGCTGTTCGTGGGCCTCGGCTTCGCTGTTTTGTTCGCCAAACGTCATGGTGCCCAGGCAAAGTCGGCTGACTTCCATACCGGTTCTGCCCAATGGTCGCGTTTGCATGGCTTTCTCCTTGGTTGAGCACGATAACGAGCGGGATGCACGGCTAATATAGCGCATCGCGTCGTGGGGTGTGGGGCATGTTAGCGAGGCCTTCGCCAGGCAGCAAATCAGAGGGGTTGAGTCCCCGCCAAGGCAGGCGTATGCTTGCCAGCCCATCGACCGGCTGGCAGCCTGTCGGACTTAACGCTGATCGACTGCGAATCCCAGTCTTTCGGCCAACTTCATACGATCGATTTCGTTAAATAGCGGGCTATTCGCCTCAAACGATCGATGAATTTGGCTCGAAACCTGTGCTTCTCGTGATGATCGGTCAAGCCCGACAGGCTGCTGCGGTTTATCGCGTGGTTGGTTGTCTTATAGAGATGGCGGCTGGCCCAAGGTTTCAACAGACAGACAGGGTGGTTTGCCATGTCGCAGGCATCATCTTTGTTTACTCGGCTGGAGTTTCGGCTCGCCGAACGACTGTTTCAGAATCGTTGGCTGTTGCCACGCTCGCCGCGTACCCAGCGGCTTACGCTGCGCTTGTTCAAGCGCTGCGCAGAGGCGGGCCACCCCGACGCGCTTTCCGTGTACGGCCATATGCTGCTGCAGCGCAGCCTGTCGCCCCACGATAAAGCTCGCGGCGCCCGCTATGTGATGGAAGCTGCCCATGCTGGCGATGTGAAATCGCAGTATCAGGCGGCAACCATTTATGAGAACGGCTGTGCGCAGTACCCGCGCCGTGATGACTATGCGGTCACCTGGTACGCGCGTGCGGCGCAGTCCGGCCATGTGTTAGCGGCTGAGCGTCTGGCGCTTGCTTACCGGGTGGGCGAGCTGGGTTTAACGGTCGATGCCGACCAAGCCGCCTATTGGCAGGCCTTGGTGGATCAATCCTCTGAACACGTTGCGGCCTGACGGCCGCCCTATTTGAGTAAGTGAGGCGGTCTGTGTCCGAGACGCTCCCGACTGTGTTGGATATTGAAGCGTCCGGTTTCGGGCGCGGTAGCTACCCGATCGAGGTGGGGATCGCCCGTGCCGACGGCACTAGCTGTGCGTTTCTGATCCAGCCGCTCGATGAGTGGACGCACTGGGATCCCAAAGCCGAGTTGCTGCATGGGATTTCCCGCGAGCGCCTGATCCGCGAAGGCTACCCGGTGCGTCAGGTGGCTCACTGGCTCAACGACGAGCTTGGCGAGATTGGCAAGGCCTACAGCGACAGCTGGGGGTACGACAACACCTGGCTCTCGCTGCTTTTTCACCACGCCGGCATGCTGGCGCGTTTTCGCCTGGAAGCGCTGCGCATTCTGCTCAGCGAAGCGCAGCAGGCGGTATGGAGCGATACCAAGGAGGCAGTCATCGCGGAGCGTGGTATCCACCGCCACCGTGCCGGTGAAGACGCCCGGCTACTGCAGCTGACCTATCAGCGAACTCTCCGGCTGTGCGAGTAGCCGGCCGGTATACCTGCCAATTTCATACCCGTTTGCATGGCCCCTCGCTAGCTAGCGTTTGGCGGTGATTGCGTCCAGCAGGGCGGTGGGGGTGTCGGCGTCGAGCAACATATCCCGGGTGGCCTGCGCCATGAAGCCCTGCTCCACGGTGCTGTTCAAAAACGTCAACAAGGGCGCGTAAAAGCCGCCAACGTTGAGCAGCCCAAGCGGCTTGTCGTGCAGCCCCAGATATCCCCAGGTCCAGATTTCAAACAGCTCTTCAAAGGTCCCGATGCCGCCTGGCAGAGCGATGAAGGCGTCCGCATTGGCGGCCATGCTGGCTTTGCGCTCGTGCATGTTGGGCACACGGATCAGCTCGGTCAGGCCAAAATGGGCCTGCTCGCGCTCGACCAGATGATCCGGCATCACGCCAATCACCTCGCCGCCGGCGTCAAACGCCGCATTGGCCAACACGCCCATCAACCCGACCCGAGCACCGCCATAGACCAGCGTGTCGCCGCGCGCGGCAAGGGTGTGGCCGAGTTCCTTAGCGGCGTGACGAAAGGCAGGGCGATTGCCTTCCCGGGAGCCAAGATAAACGCAGATTCGGGACATGACACCGGTTCCTTAAAGTGCAAGATAGAGATAAATAGGTGGGCTGTTTACTCAGCAGTGGCGTGCCGGTCAGGGCAGAAACGCATCGACCTGATAGTGGGCGTCCAGCCATTGGCCGATGACATTGTGGCCGCACAGATGATGCGCGTACTGAGTATGCAGGCAGCGTATCTGCTGCCAGTTGCTGATGCCGCCAATGCCGCGCTCGGTGAGCACGTCGCGGTAGCCGAGTCGGTCGACTTCGTCGCGCTGCGCGTCGCTCATCAGCGACCAGCGAGTCTCGACGTAATCGCGGTGGCTTTGCTGGTAGGCGGCCAGGAAATCGGGGTCGTCCTGAAGCTGCTGCTCCAGCGACTTGATAACGCCCACGGCTTCAATGCGCGAGATCTCCACCTTGAGCACGTCGGAGCACAGCCAGTAGAGCGTCGGAAAGGGCTTGCCATCAACAATCGGCGCCATGCGCAGCACCAGCGGGGTACCGTCGCCGTCCACCGCCGCCACGGCTTCGATGCCCTTGGGCGGGCGGCCGAGCTGTTGGGCAATGATCGCCAGTTGGCGTTCGTCGGGGGCTTGATCGGTGCGAATCACCATGGGGCGTATCTCTTACGGGCGGTCGTCGTGTGCAGGGTTATCCTGAACAAACTTGGTGGAGCGGCCGACGGCGCGGAAAAAGCAGCGGTTGAGCTGTTCCGGCGATGCCACGTAATGCCAGGTGCGCTCGCAGTATTCAGCGGCGCGGGCCATCAGCACATCGTAAAGTCGGTTGAACGGCGCATCATAATCGTAGGGGTCGGCACCGAACAAGCGGATATGCGGATAGTCAGCGAAGCGCTCCATGAAGTAGCGCTCGAGATCCGCCTCGACGGCGCGGTGCTGGGCGGTGTTGTCCGGGTCTAGCCAAAGATTATAGCGGATCGCCATGGGGCAACTCCTGGCCGCCCCGTTGTCGGGACGATAGCGGTTCAGGCGGGGGCTGGCGCCTCTTGCAGATGGGCTTCGAGCGCTTCCCGTAACTCGCCTTCGATAGGCACGGTGCATTTGGCCTGGTGGTCATACTGCACCAGAACGGTATGCCCGACATTGGTTAACTTACCATGCTGACGCGCTTCCTGGGTGACGGTAAAGGAGCTTTTGCCCAGGCGCGTCAGGTAGGTACGTAATTCGATATCATGACCGTAAAACAGTTCAGCGCGGTAGTCGACCTCCATCCGTGCCATGATCAAGCGCCACGCCTGCGGGTTCAAATCGGGGGTGAATAATTTGAACAGGTCGTTACGCGCCAGCTCGAACCAGGCGGGCAAACGGGTGTTGTTGATATGCCCGAGAGCATCGGTGTCGTAAAACGCCGGTTCAATGGTGCGGGTGAACATAACGCCATCCTTATCATCTTATTATCTGCTGTAGGGATAAGCCTAAGGTGGGTTGAAGCTTCAAGATTACCCCAAGCAAGCGCTTGGTCAAGCCTGTGCGTGGCCACCTCACACCAGGCGAAGCCCCTGCTGATCGCGCCAGGCGGCGGCGAGGGCGCTTTCCAGGGGCGTTTGCAAATGCGCGGGCAGCGCCCGTTGTGCGTCTTCCAGGTTGTCGAACGTTCGGTTGCGCAGCCAGCAGTAGGCCCAGGCGCAGGCTTCGGCTTCGCTATCCGGCAGTGGTCTGGCGGGCATCTGGTTGAGCAGAAATACCGCCGTACGCGGTGCCCACAGCGGGATGTCGCCGTCCTGCGACTGGCTCCAGGCATCCAGCGTGGCGCCGTCGGGCGTTTTGCTGGGCTCGCCCAGCTTGGCGACCCGCGCCGTTTCGGCCAGAATCAGCGCCAGCCTATCGGCATCGGCCTGGCCCAACGCGCGCCACTGGCGCAACAGCGCGGGCAATCCGGCGCGCACCTTGGTATAAAAGTCATCTTGCGGCATGCTCAGCTGCACCCCCGGTTAACAAAAGTGAGACGAATGATGGCGTTTGATTTTGCCACGCCCGTTGAGCGGCGCCACCCCGCTGAGGGCTGGGCATCGCAGAAATGGCACCGTTACGCTGACGACGTGCTGCCCCTGTGGGTGGCGGATATGGACTTTCGCTCGCCGCCTGCGGTGATCGACGCCTTGCACGCGCGGGTGGCGCATGGCGTTTACGGCTACGGTGAAGTGCCTGCCACGTTAACAGAAACCCTGTGCCAGTGGAGCGCCCACCATTACGACTGGCCCATCAATGCCGACTGGCAGCAGTGGCTGCCGGGCGTGGTGCCAGCGCTGCATCTGGCCGCCCTGGCGCTGACCGCACCGGGCGACGGCGTATTGACGGTCACGCCAATTTATCCGCCCTTCCTGGCGGTGGCTGAGCGAACCGGCCGGCTGCCCCAGCAGGCGGCGCTTGCGACCCCGGTGAGTCGTGACGATAGCTGGCGGCTGGATATCGGCGCGCTCGAGGCGGCGGTGACGCCCGAGACCCGCCTGCTGCTGTGGTGCCATCCGCACAATCCCACCGGCCGGGTGTGGTCACGCGGGGAGCTGGCGGCGCTGGCTGCGTTTGTCGAGCGGCATGATCTCTGGGTGGTATCGGACGAATTGCATTGCGACCTGCTGCTTGACGAAGGCGCGCGCCATCAACCGCTAGTGGCGGCCTTCCCGGCGCTTGCCAAGCGCACCATTACGCTGTGGGCGCCGTCGAAAACCTTCAATCTGGCAGGGCTGACCACCGCCTGCGCGGTGATCCCCGATCCTGATCTGCGCAAGCGCTTTGACCAGGCAACCAAAGGTCTGCTGCCCGATGGCAATGTGCTGGGTCTGGTGGCGGCAGAGGCCGCCTATCGCGATGGCGAGCCGTGGCGCCAGGCCTTGCTGCAGGTACTGCGCGAAAATCGTGCCACCCTCAAGGCGCACGTGGCGACGTGGCCCGGGGTCGAAATGAGTTCGCCCGCCTCGACCTATCTCGCCTGGCTGGACATGCGCAACGCAAACCTTGGCGATGCTCCCCAGGCGGCGCTCCTCGAACGGGCGGGCGTCGCCTTGTCCGATGGCGCGGCCTTTGGCCATCCCGGCTATGTGCGCCTCAATTTCGGCACCACCGCCTCGCAGTTGGAGGCGGCGCTAACCCGAATGGATGCGTTGCTGGCCCGCTGAGCGATCAGTACAGCAGGGCGAACAGCTTGCGGCGATAGGCGACGGTGAGCGGGTGGTCGGCGCCCAGGGCGTCGAACACCTGCAATAGCGTCTTGCGAGCGGCGTCGTCATTGTATGCGCGGTCCTGCTTCATCAGCGTGAGCAGCGCCTCGAGCCCGGCTTCGTAATGGCCGTCTGCTACCTGACGCAGCGCACGCTGGTACTGGGCTTCACTGTCGGTGCGGTCGCCCAGGGCGGCGATCTCCTCGCTGGACAGCGCCTGCTCGCCGAATTCAATGCTGGCTCGAACGCCTCTGGCAGGTGGCGCGTCGCGCTCTTCCGGCGGCAGGTTGTCCAGCAGGCTGCGCGCCTCGTCGCGGCGCCCTTCGGCCACCAGCGTCCTGGCGAGGGCGACTTGATAGGGGTAGTGCTCGGGATACTGGCTGACCAGGGACTGATAAATGTCCCGCGCGCTGGCGATATCGCCGGCTTCGAGCGCCGCCTCGGCCTGCTCTTCAGGGCTGGGGGGCGCATCTTGCGGGGCGGGGAAGTAGCGGTTAAGCCACTCGCGGACCTGTTTTTCGGGCAGCGCGCCCTGGAAGCCGTCGACCAGGCCGCCCTGGCTGATCAGTTTGACATCGGGGACCGACTGCACGCCGAGCTGGCTGGCGATCTGCGGGTTGGCCTGGATATCCAGTTTGGCCAGCAGAAAGGCGCCGCTGTATTCGAGCGCCAGCTTTTCGAGTAGCGGCGTCAGCTGCTTGCAGGCCTCAGAGTCCGGCGACCAGCAGTCCATGAGTACCGGAACCTGCGAGGAGGCTTCCAGCACCTGTTGGATATTGCCCGCGTTGAGATCAATGATAACGTCTTCGGGGCGAACCGGCGGCCGGTCGGCTTGAGTCTGCCCGTCGTTGCCTGCGTCAGGGGTGGTCAGCGCTTCACCGGTTCGAGGATCGATGATGGACGACATAAACATGCTCGCGAATGAGGAAATTTAGCTATTGATATGCTGCCGAATCCGCGAGGATTCAAGGCAAGTCGGCTAAAAAAGCTTCCAGGCGGCGGTTGTTTATATATTCCATAACGATATAGAGGGCGATGAATAAAACATTTCACGCTAACTTTCTCCCCCGGTAGGCTTAGTGCACTATCCATCTCGATCAAAAGCGCCTGTTTTTTCAGCAGGCGCTTTTGGCGTTGCTTAAGGTGATCGTATGTCTACAACGACTGAAGCTCCCTCTGCCACGTATCGTGTGCCACTCATCGTGGCGGCGGCGATTGTGCTGGGAGCGCTGATGATCGGCGTGGTGTTTGAAGCCAATACCGGCCTGTTGATGATTGTCGGCGGCCTGTTTGGTGTGGTGCTGTATCACGCGGCCTTTGGCTTCACCTCGGCCTGGCGGGTGTTTATCACAGAGCGCCGCGGGCGCGGCTTGCGCGCGCAGATGGTGATGCTGGCGCTAGCCGTGTTGCTGTTTTTCCCCGCGTTGGGAGCGGGTACCTTATTTGGCCGCGAGGTCGACGGCTTTGTCTCGCCAATTGGCATCTCGGTGCTGGTGGGCGCGTTTATCTTCGGCCTGGGTATGCAGTTGGGAGGCGGCTGCGCGTCGGGCACCCTGTTCACCGCCGGCGGCGGCAATGCGCGCATGGTGATCACGCTGATATTTTTCATCGTCGGCTCGGTGATCGGCAGTGCGCACTTTGCCTGGTGGCAAAGCCTGCCCGCTTTTCAGCCTGTATCGTTGGTCAATGTAGCAGGTCCCGGTGGCGGGATTGCCATCAGCTTTGTGCTGTTTGCTGCCATTGCCGCGTTTACCGTGGTGATGGAAAAGGGCCGCCATGGCCAGTTGGAGAAAGCCCCGCAGGTGGACAAGCACGGCTACCAGCGCTGGTTGACCGGCCCGTGGCCGCTGGTGGCCGGAGCGGTGGCCCTCGCGATATTGAACTTTGTGACCCTGGCGCTGGCCGGGCGGCCATGGGGGATTACCTCGGCGTTTGCACTCTGGGGGGCGAAAGGCTTTGAGCTGGTAGGCGGCGATGTGTCCCAGTGGGGCTATTGGCAGTCCTCGGGCAATGCCGCCGCGCTCACCTCCAGCGTATGGAGCGATGTCACCACGGTGATGAATGTGGGCATCATGCTGGGCGCCCTTGCCGCGGCTAGCCTGGCGGGCCGCTTTGCACCGAATTTCAGAATTCCGCTGCGTTCGATACTGGCCGCGATCATTGGCGGCTTGTTACTGGGCTATGGCGCACGCTTGGCGTTTGGCTGCAATATCGGCGCTTACTTCAGCGGCATTGCGTCCGGCAGCCTTCACGGCTGGGTATGGCTGGTGGCTGCCTTTGCGGGCAACATGCTGGGCGTCAAGCTGCGCCCGTTATTTTTTACCGGCGAAGCCGCCCGACGGCCGACCGCCAAAACCTGTTAGCACGCGTTTAGTTAGCGCGATTTTCGATCTCCATTTCTCGTTACGCCCCAACTTCGGTTGGGGCGTTTTTGTCGCTTTAATGCGCGTGCTCGCTACCTTTGTCGAAAGGGCATGTTACATTACGCCCAAACACTGCAGACGCGCTATGTTGCTGCATTGCAATAGAAATTTGCGAAAAAAGAGAGTGCTTATGACCACCGCGAGCAAACGCCCCCTATATCTTCCTTACGCCGGTCCTTCCCTACTTGAAATGCCGCTATTGAATAAAGGCAGTGCGTTTACTCAGCAGGAGCGGCTGGCTTTCAATCTGATCGGTCTGTTGCCCCAAAAAGTCGAGACCATCGATGACCAGCTTGAGCGCGTCTATCGTCAGTACCAGCAGTGCCACAGCGACCTGGAGCGGCATATTCATTTACGCGCCATCCAGGACGACAACGAGACGCTGTATTTCCGTCTGGTCTCCGAGCATCTGGAGGAAATGCTGCCGATCATCTACACGCCGACGGTCGGCAAGGCGTGCCAGGAATTTTCCAATATCTATCGTAACCACCGGGGGCTGTTTATCAGCTACCCCGACCGCGAGCACATGGACGACATCCTGCGCAGTGCCACCAAGGATAACGTCAAGGTGATCGTGGTGACCGACGGCGAGCGGATTTTAGGCTTGGGCGATCAGGGCATCGGCGGGATGGGTATCCCGATTGGCAAGCTGGCGCTGTATACGGCCTGTGGTGGCATCAGCCCGGCGTATACCCTGCCGATCATGCTCGATGTGGGGACGAATAATAAAGCCTTGCTGGATGACCCGATGTACATGGGCTGGCGGCACGAGCGGGTCAGTCAGGAAGAATACGATGCGTTCATGGCGACGTTCATTGCCGCTGTAAAACGTCGCTGGCCCAATGTGCTGCTGCAGTTCGAGGACTTTGCCCAGGCCAATGCGATGCCGCTGCTCGACAAGTACCGTGACGAGCTGTGCTGCTTCAACGACGACGTACAGGGTACGGCCTCGGTCGTGGTGGGGACGCTTATGGCGGGCTGTCAGGCCCGCGAGCAGACCATCGCCGACCAGCGGGTGGTGTTCGTGGGCGGTGGCTCTGCAGGCTGCGGCATTGCCGAACAGGTCGTGGTCGCCATGCAGACCGAGGGGTTGAGCGAAAGCGAAGCCCGCGGGCGGATCTACATGGTGGACCGCGACGGCCTGATGACCAACGACCAGCCGTGGCAGCGCGATTTTCAGCGGCGTCTGGCCCACGATGCTAGTTTGGTTGCCGGTTGGAACGGGCAGGGGCTCGAGGAGACCATTGCGCAGATTAAGCCCACGGTGCTGATTGGCGTATGCGGCCAGCGGGGCATTTTTACCGAGCAGGTAGTACGCACGATGCACGCAGGCTGCGAGCATCCGGTGATCATGCCGCTCTCCAACCCGACCTCCCAGGCGGAAGCGACCCCGGAAGACGTCATTCGCTGGACGGAGGGCCAGGCGCTGGTGGCCACCGGCAGTCCGTTTGCGCCGGTGGTCTTCAACGGCCGCACCTACCCCATTGCCCAGTGCAATAATGCCTATATCTTCCCCGGTATCGGGTTGGGCGTGGTGGCCGCCAAGGCGTCGCGGGTGACCGATGAAATGTTGATGAGCGCCTCGCGGGCGCTGGCGCGGGAAGCGCCGCTGGTCAAGAATGGCAAGGGCGCCTTGCTGCCGCCGCTGTCGCGTATTCGCGATATCAGCCAGTCGATCGCCTTCGAAGTCGCCGCCCAGGCGCAGCAGAACGGCGTTGCGCTCAAGACTGGCGGCACCGAGCTGCGCGCCGCCATTGAGCGTGCTTCATGGAATCCGGAATACCGCACCTATCGGCGTCGGGCTTTCTAGCGGGTCATGCGCAAAAAAAAGCCCCCACCAAGTGGGGGCCTGCAAGCATTGGTCGGTTTCCCGATTAGGCTGCGCCAATCATATTGCGCAGCACGTAATGAAGGATACCACCATGACGGAAGTACGCCAGTTCATTCTCGGTATCGATGCGGCACTTGGCATCAACGGTTCTTTCGCCATCGGCATTTTTGATGATCACTTTGACGTTGCCGCCCGGCGTTAAATCGCTGAGTCCGGCAATGGATACCTCTTCATCACCCGTGAGTCCCAGCGTCTTGCGGCTCTCACCTTCGGGGAATTGCAACGGCACCACCCCCATGCCGATCAGGTTGGAGCGGTGGATGCGCTCGAAGGATTCGGCGAGCACCGCGCGCACGCCCAGCAGGCGCGTGCCTTTGGCGGCCCAGTCCCGCGAGGAGCCGGTGCCGTACTCTTTGCCGGCGATCACGACGAGCGGCTTGCCTTCTTCCTTGTACTTCATCGCCGCGTCGTAGATGGCCATCTGCTCGCCGCTGGGCACGTGGCGGGTTTCGCCGCCGACCACGCCGTCGAGCATTTCGTTTTTGATCCGCACGTTGGCAAAGGTGCCGCGCATCATCACTTCGTGGTTACCGCGGCGCGAGCCGTAGGAGTTGAAGTCCACCGGCTTGACGCCTTTCTCCTGAAGGTAACGCCCGGCGGGGCTGGCCGGCTTAATGGCACCGGCCGGCGAGATATGGTCGGTGGTCACCGAGTCGCCCAGCATGGCCAGCACACGGGCGTTGTGTACGTCCTCAATGGCGTCCGGCTCGCGGCCCATGCCTTCAAAAAACGGCGGATGCTGGATGTAGGTCGACTCGGGCCATTGGTAAACCTTGCTTTCCGGCACCTTGATGGCTTTCCAAACATCGTCGCCTTCAAAGACGGCCCCGTACTCCTTGTGGAACATCGCGGTGTTGACCTGCTCGACAGCGGTGGCAATTTCCGCCTGGCTTGGCCAGATATCCTTGAGGTAGACCGGGTTGCCGTTGTTGTCCTCGCCGAGCGGATCGTTGCTCAGGTCGCACTGCACGTTGCCGGCCAGGGCGTAAGCCACGACCAGGGGGGGCGAGGCCAGCCAGTTGGTCTTCACCAGCGGGTGCACGCGCCCTTCGAAGTTACGGTTGCCCGACAGCACCGAGGCGACGGCCATATCGCCGTCGGCGATGGCTTTTTCAATCTCGTCGGGCAGCGGACCGGAGTTGCCGATACAGGTGGTGCAGCCGTAACCCACCAGGTTGAAGCCCAGCGCGTCCAGGTCATAATTCAGATCGGCCGCCTCCAGGTAATCGGTGACGACCTTGGAGCCCGGAGCGAGTGATGTCTTGACCCAGGGCTTGGTGGTGAGGCCTTTTTCGCGCGCTTTGCGGGCGAGCAGGCCGGCCGCCATCATCACGCTGGGGTTGGACGTATTGGTACACGAGGTGATAGCCGCAATCACCACCGCGCCTGGGTCTAGACTGAAGTCGTGGTCATCAAGCTTCACGGCCTGGCTGGTGTCATGTTGAAAGCTGCGCGCAATCCCCACAGCGGTTTGGCCGCCCTCAGAAGACAGTTTTCCCTTGGCAGCCGGGTCCGCGTTGGTGTCTTCCTGCAGGAACTTATCAAAGGCGGCGGCCATATCCTTGAGGGCAACACGGTCCTGAGGGCGCTTGGGCCCTGCGAGGCTGGCTTCCACCTCGGTCATGTCGAGGTGCAACATGTCGGTGAAGACTGGCTCGTCGCCCGGCTCGCGCCACAGGCCCTGGGTCTTCGAATACGCCTCAACGAGGTCGATTTGCTCATCGTCCCGGCCGGTCAGGCGCATGTAGGTAAGTGTTTCGTCATCAACCGGGAAGAAGCCGCAGGTGGCGCCGTATTCGGGGGCCATGTTGGCGATGGTCGCCCGGTCGGCCAGCGGCAGGTCCTTCAGGCCGTCGCCGTAGAACTCGACAAACTTGCCGACCACGCCTTTCTTGCGCAGCATTTCGGTAACGGTCAGCACCAGGTCGGTGGCCGTGATGCCTTCGCGCAGCTTACCGGTCAGTTTGAAGCCGATGACCTCGGGAATCAGCATGGAAACCGGCTGGCCTAGCATGGCCGCTTCGGCTTCGATGCCGCCGACGCCCCAGCCGAGGACGCCCAGGCCGTTGATCATGGTGGTGTGGGAGTCGGTGCCCACCAGGGTGTCCGGATAGGCGAAGGTGCGGCCGTCTTCTTCCTTGGTCCACACGGCTTTGCCTAGGTATTCCAAGTTGACCTGGTGGCAAATGCCGGTGCCCGGGGGGACCACACGGAAGTTATCGAACGCCTGCTGACCCCAGCGCAGGAACTCATAACGCTCGCGGTTGCGCTGCATTTCAATGTCGACGTTTTCCTGAAACGCGGCGGCGTTGCCGAACTTGTCGACCATGACCGAGTGGTCGATGACCAGGTCGACGGGGGATAGCGGGTTGATCTTGGCGGGGTCTTCGCCGAGTTTTTCAACGGCGGCGCGCATGGAGGCAAGATCGACCACGCCTGGTACGCCAGTGAAATCCTGCATCAGTACGCGGGCAGGGCGGTAGCCGATCTCGCGGCTGGACTTGCCTTCCTTTTGCCAGTCGACCAGGGCCTGCATATCGTCCTGAGAGACGCTTTCGTCGCTGGCAAAACGCAGCTGGTTTTCGAGCAGAATTTTGAGTGTCTTGGGCAGTCGGTCAATGGATCCGAGCGTCTTGGCAGCGTCGGGTAGGCTGAAGTAGTGATACTGCGAATTGCCAACCGTTAATGTCCTTTCCGTGTCGGGAAGCTTGCTCATGCGATTCTCCTCTATTGCTTGGCATTGCGCGGTGCGCGCCGGTCACTGTCTTCCTCTAGTATGGCTCATCTTGGTCGTTACACTCGTCCTCCATCACCACGCCTAGGGTGTGAGATGGGTGTGCGAGGGCCCTGTTTCAAGCTGGACGGGCGTTTTTGAGCCATGTCGACCTTGCAATCACTTGTACTTGACGCCATTTCAGGCAGACTCTGTGCAAAATTATCAGCCGACTCTTTACAAGGTGGTGTCATGCAAACACGTCACGAACGCTTAATCATCCTGGGATCTGGCCCTGCGGGCTACACGGCGGCCGTCTACGCGGCACGCGCCAATTTGAAGCCGCTGCTGATTACCGGGATGCAAGCGGGCGGACAGTTAACCACCACGACCGACGTGGATAACTGGCCTGGTGATGCGCAAGGCGTGCAGGGTCCCGAACTGATGGAACGCATGAAGCAGCACGCCGAGCGTTTCAATACCGAAGTGCTTTTCGACCATATTCACGAGGTCAGCGTAGGCGATAAACCCTTCACCTTGAAAGGCGACAATGGTGTATATACCTGTGACGCCCTGATTGTCGCCACCGGTGCCAGCGCGCGTTACCTGGGGCTGCCCAGCGAGCAGCAGTTCATGGGTCAAGGCGTCTCCGCCTGCGCCACCTGCGACGGGTTTTTCTATCGCAATCAGGACGTCGTTGTGGTGGGCGGTGGCAACACCGCGGTCGAGGAAGCCCTGTACCTGTCGAATATTGCCTCCAAGGTGACCCTGGTACACCGCCGCGATACCCTGCGCGCCGAGAAGATCCTTCAGGACAAGCTGTTTGAAAAAGTCGAAGCAGGCAAGATCGAACTCGAATGGTTCCAGCAGGTGGAAGAGGTGCTGGGTGACAACACCGGCGTGACCGGCGTGCGGCTTAAATCGACCAAGGACGGCTCCCACAAGGATATCCAGGCCCCGGGGCTGTTCGTGGCCATTGGGCATAGCCCGAACACCGGCATTTTTGACGGCCAGTTGGAGATGAACGGCGGCTACATCAAAGTGACCTCCGGACTGCAGGGCAATGCCACGGCTACCAGCGTGCCCGGCGTATTTGCCTGCGGCGATGTCATGGACCATGTCTATCGTCAGGCCATTACCTCGGCGGGCAGCGGCTGCATGGCGGCCTTGGACGCCGAGCGTTATCTGGACGGCATTGCCGGCTAATACTGCTTTGTTCAGGGCTGCTGGCAGTTGGTGGGAGCCTGCGCCATTCGCCAGCGGCCAAGCTGGCTGAGCACCAGCGTGTTGCCCTCAGCGGGTCGCTTGTTGCGCTGAGGGCAGAGGGTGAAACGCCCGTTATACCCGCTGCTATGGCCTAGCGCATCGTAACGGATGCGCCGCCAGCCTCGGCTGTATCGCACGTCGACCCCTTGCGTAGCGGGAAAGGTGCGCAGCACGTCGGCGGGCGCAATATCCTCTGTTTGATCCCCTCGAACCACCGCCAGCGCCTGACTCCAGTTGTCGTCACAGCGCAGCTTGCTTTTCCGCTCGACGGTAGGGCACAGCGTGATCGGTTGGTGCTGATTAATCGCTGCCTGGCGGGCAAATCCCAGGGCCGTTTGCAGCCGGTTGGCTTCCCCGGTGCGCGCGTTGCGTTCGCCCAGCGCCTGAAAGCTGGGAATGCCCCAGGCAGCGACAACGCCCATGATCAGTAGCGTCACCAGTAGCTCCAGAAGGGTAAATCCCTGTGCGTAGTTGCCGCCGATCCGGCGTCCCGACGTTGACATCCTGCCTCCCTGCGCTTGACCCCTTCACGTCCATCGTTATGCTCATGACGTGCATAGCCGTCGTTAACGTCTTTATCCTAGGCGCTGATGATGCTTTTTGATGTAAGCCATAATGGACACAACGTGTGAGCGATTTCTTAATTTTGGGCGGTGGTGTCATCGGCATGATGACAGCGCTGCAGCTAGCCGACGCGGGTCAGCAGGTCAGCCTGGTGGAGCGCGGCATATGCGGCCAGGAAGCCTCCTGGGCAGGTGGCGGCATTGTCTCCCCACTGTATCCATGGCGCTATGCGCCGGCGGTTTCGCAGCTGTCGCGCTGGTCGGAAGGCGCCTACCCCAGCCTGGCGCTGCGCCTGTTTGAAGAGACCGGCATTGACCCGGAATATCGCCAGAAGGGACTTTTGTACTTAAGCGTCGATGATCCCGAGGCCGCACTTGCCTGGGCGCGGGAGATGGGCAAGCCGCTGGAGCGCGTGAGCGCCGATATGGTGCGTGCCAAGGAGCATTGCCTGCCCCCAACCGAGGGCGCGCTGTGGATGCCGACGCTTGGCAGCGTGCGCAACCCCCGCCTGGGCAAGGCGCTGCGCGCTAGGCTGTCGGCCATGCCCAATGTGACGCTGCACGAACAGTGTGAAGTGACGGGATTTGAGTGCCACGGGGAGCGCGTTGAGGGCGTGCGCACCGCTCAGCGTGTCATCACCGCCGGGCATACGATCGTATGCGGTGGCGCGTGGGCCGGGGAGCTGGTGGCAACCCTTGGCGTCTCGCTGCCGGTGCGCCCGGTGAAAGGCCAGATGATTGCCTACCAAACCTCGCCTGGGCTTGTGCGCCGCGTGGTGCTCAAAGATGGTCGCTACGTGATTCCGCGCGCCGATGGGCTGTTACTGGTGGGCTCGACGCTTGAGGAGAGCGGGTTTGACAAAACCACCGACCAGGAAGCGCTGGCTTCGCTGCGTCAGAGTGCCGAGAACATTGTGCCTGCGCTTGCCGATTATCCGGTGGCGTACCATTGGGCGGGGCTGAGGCCAGGCTCGCCGGACGGCGTGCCGTTTATCGGCAAACTGCCGGGCTGGCAGCAGATATCAGTCAACGCGGGTCATTACCGTAACGGGCTGGTGCTCGCCCCGGCGTCGACGCATCTGCTGGCGGACCTGGTGCTGGGGCGTCAGCCGTTGATCGACCCGACGCCCTATCAGCTGACCCCGGAGCGGCTAGGCCAGGAGCCTGCCTGACTTAACACTGATCTACTGCGAATCCGAGCTTCTCGCGACGATCGGCCAAGCCAGACAGACTCCTAGGTGTCGGTATCGTTATCGCGCGGGTCTTGTTTTTGTTCCTGAAGGAAACGGTCGCGGTGGGCGCTGGAGCAAAACCACTGCCCCTCGTTGCGCAGCGCCTCGTTTTCCGGCAGATGTACCTCGCACCAACGGCAGCGCACCATGTGGCCGCCGTCCTGCTGCTGGTCCTGGCGTTCCTGCGTAAGCCGGTCGCGTTGCCACTGCCGGTACATGCCAAACAGTTTTAAACCGGCGTAGAACAGTACCGCGAAAATGAGTAGCCGAATAATCAAAAGATTCATCCTGTCGTCGCCCTCATGCAATTTGCAAGCGCGGCCTTTGCCTGCGAGCGGCCCTTGCGGGACAATGCGTGTTGATGGTGAGTACCTATTCTAAAAGATTCTCAAGAGATTTGATCGCCCATGCAAGACTTAACGCTGGTCATGGCCCAACTCGACCCCTTGGTGGGGGATATTCCCGGCAATGCCGCACGCGCCATTGAGGCCGTGCGGGAAGCGCGCATCGAGCATGGCGCCGATATCGTGGTATTTCCCGAACTGTTTCTGTCGGGGTATCCGCCGGAAGACCTTTTGCTGCGCCCGTCGATGGAAACCCGGCTGCGCGAGGCGCGGGCCCGCATGGCCGAGAAAATGTCGCGGGACGTACTGGTGATTATTGGCTACCCCGGCATGCGCGAAGGCCGCTGTTATAACCTGGCCGGGGTGCTGTACAACGGTCAGTGGGAAGCCGAGTATGCCAAGCAGGCGCTGCCCAATTACCAGGTATTCGACGAGCAACGTTATTTTACGCCGGGCAGCGAGCCGTTGGTCTATGAACACAAGGGGGCCAAGCTTGGCCTGTTGATCTGCGAGGATCTATGGGAAGGCGCGCCGGTGAAGGCAGCCGCCGCGGCGGGGGCCGAGGTGCTGATCAGCCTGAATGCCTCGCCCTATCATCAGGACAAACCCAGCGAGCGTCTGCGCCTGCTGGAGCAGCGCGCGCAGGACGTCCAGCGGCCCATCTTCTACGTCAACACCATTGGCGGGCAGGATGAGCTGGTATTCGACGGTGGCTCCTGCTGCGTCGATGCCCAGGGGCAGATTCAGGTGCTGGCGCCTTACTGGCAGGTGGGCCTGATGCCGGTCCAGCTACTGCAGACCGATGCAGCGACCTGGGTGCCCCAGGCCGGAGAGATCGAGCCCGAGGTCGAACCTGAGGAGAGTCTGTACTGCGCCCTGGTGACCGGCGTGCGCGATTACGTCAACAAAAGCGGCTTTGACGGGGTGGTGCTGGGGCTTTCCGGCGGCATTGATTCGGCCCTGTCGTTGGCGATTGCCGTGGACGCGCTGGGGCCGCAGCGTGTACAGGCGGTGATGATGCCCTATCACTATACCGCCGATATTTCCAAACAGGACGCCGCCGAGCAGGCCGAGCTGCTGGGCGTGCATTACGACATCATGCCCATTGAGCCAATGGTCGAGGCGTTCATGGCCACGCTGGCGGAGAGCTTTGCCGGCACCGAGCGCGATACCACCGAAGAAAATCTCCAGTCTCGTTGCCGCGGCGTGCTGCTGATGGCTATCTCCAACAAGAAAGGCCTGATGGTGCTGACCACCGGCAACAAGAGTGAAATGGCGGTGGGTTACGCGACGCTATACGGCGATATGGTGGGAGGCTACAACGCCATCAAGGACGTGTATAAAACCTGGGTGTACCGATTGGCGCGCTGGCGCAACACCCAGTCGCCGGCGATCCCTGAGCGTGTCATCGAGCGCCCGCCCAGTGCCGAACTGGCGCCCGATCAGCAGGATAGCGACTCCTTGCCCGACTATGATGTCCTGGACGCCATTCTGGCGCGCTATATTGAAGGCGATATGAGCGCCGAGGCAATTATTGAGGCAGGCTTTGCCCGCGACGATGTCTATCAGGTCGTCAAGCTGGTCGATCGCTGCGAGTACAAGCGCCGTCAGGCGCCGGTGGGCGTGCGGGTAACCCCGCGTGGCTTTGGGCGTGATCGACGCTACCCGATTGTCAACGGCTGGCAGCCCGGCGAATAGCCGGGCGTTTTATGACCTAGGCGGGCATGGGGGGTGGTTCCAGGCTGCGTTGGACCATCTCGATGGCAGGCACCGGCTTGCAGAAATAATATCCCTGGTAGGCATGGCACTGGTGGTCATTCAGGTAGCGCCAATGTGCCTGGGTTTCGACGCCTTCCGCTATGACGTTCAACCCTAACGCGTGCCCCATGGCGATAATGGTCTGAACAATGGCCATATCGTCGGGATTTTGATGAAGGTCGCGGACAAAGGATTGATCGATCTTGATCTGATCCAGCGGCAGTCGCTTGAGGTACTGAAGCGATGAATAGCCCGTGCCAAAGTCATCCATGGCAAAGGTAATCCCCAGTGCTTTGAGCTGATGCATGCGGGCGATGGTGTCGTCCACATTGCCGATGACCGTACTCTCGGTCAGTTCCAGCTTTAACAGGTGAGGCAGAGCGCCACTCTTGGCGAGTGCGCAACGTACACTATCGACAAAATCCGGCTGCTGAAACTGTTTGGCGCTGACGTTGACCGCGAGGGTCAGGTGCGCTGTGGTCTCATCGTCGGCCCAGGCGACGAGCTGGTCGCAAGCGGCTTCAAGTACCCACTGGCCAATCGGCACGATCAGACCGGTTTCCTCGGCGAGAGGGATAAAGGTGCCCGGCGAGACAAAGCCGAGTTGTGGATGCTGCCAGCGGATCAAGGCCTCCGCGCCAACCGCTTTCCCCGTGCTATCTACCTGTGTTTGGTAGACGAGCACGAATTGCTGTTGCTCGATGGCCAGGCGCAGGTCGCGCTCCAGCTCGGTCTTGGCTTCAAGTTCGGCCTGCACCGCCGGGTCGTAAAATCGTAGCCCGTTGGGCGACGACAGCTTGGCGAGGTTGGCGGCGGCATTGGAATATTGAAAGAGACTGTCGACGTTTTCGCCTGTGCCGTTAAAAAGAGTCACACCGATGCTGACGCTGAGGCTGTGTGCCTTGTCGTTGAACATATAAGGTTCGCTGAAGGACCGCTGTATCCGTTCGGCAACCACTTCGGCTTTGTCGGCGGCTTTCAATTCATCTGAGGATAAGCCATCGGCAATCAACACAAACTCATCACCGCCGACACGGCCAAGCGTTGTGCCATCCATATCAAGGGCGGAAAGACGTCGGGAGATATCCTGGAGCAGGCTGTCGCCAGCGGGGTGGCCGCAGCTGTCATTGATGCGTTTGAAATCATCGACGTCCAGATAGATCAACGCGCCAAAGGTGTTGGTCTGTTGGTTGCTATCGATGGAATGCTGCAGGTGCTCCTTCATCAGACGCCAGTTGGGCAACTGCGTCAGGGTGTCATAGTAGGCCAGTCGGTGAACCTTGAATTCCGCCTCGCGACGTTGCTGCTCGGTTTTACGAAACGATAGCAACGCGGATGCAATACGCTTCAGTTGCCCATCGCGACGCTGGCTAAGGCGTTGAATGTCGGCAAACTCGGGCAATTCTTGACGGGTGTTGGACAGTGCCAGAATGGCATCCCCCACGGTCACCAGCCGTCGATTGATACGCCATGAGGCAAACACCGCGGCGATGGCCAGTATGCTCAACAAACCCACGCCCAACAGCACCAGCGTCGCGATGGACTGGCTCAGGGAATGAAAGGATTGTTGATGACGTTGATTGGCGCGTTCGGTGAGCGCTTCAAAGGTGCGCTGGGTAAATATAATGAAACGGTTGAAGTTGGCCTCCGCTTCTTGCAGGAAGTCACCGACGTTGTTCTGGTTCAGCGTTGCCGCCTCGTTCGCCATATCAATAAAGCGTCGGTATTCCTGAAAGGAGAGAAGCAATGTTTCAGCGTTGTCGGCATGCAAATCATCAATCAGGCCGGAAGTAGACAGGTGTTCGATACGTTCGCCAATTTCGTCGAGCTGCTGATCGATATAGCTGTACTCGCTGTAGCGATCCAGCTTGCTCAGTTGGTTGTCCCTTGACTCGTCAAGGGCCTGGACCAGGCTTTCGTGCAGGCCGCCGAGACGACGTTCAAAATTGGCCATTTCCACCAGCGTGGCAAGGTCGGCCGATTGTATGCGGTGGCTTTCAAGCGCCTTTTCCCTGGCAAGGGTCAGCGCCAAGCCGCCGAGTATCAGTGCCGGGATAATGATCATGAGCACCGGCAGCAAAAAAAACATGATAAGACTTTGAGTGGGCTTCATAGTCGCCTCAATACAGAGGGTCTGAAATAGTGGCTCCCTTCCATTCGGGAGCCTTCCTTTTGGTGAGTGCCTATTCCTTGGCGATGAAGAGCAGCGTTGTGCGGCTTAGAAGCTTTCCCACTCAGGTTCTTGCTGCTGTTGCGTTGAGGTCGGCCGAGGTTTGGCGGGTGCCTTGGAGGAGGGGGTAGGCAAGCCTGCCAGGGCGAGGGCATCCTCACGCCCGTTGTGAGGCAGTTTGAAGGCCGACATGGAGTCGATCAGCTTGTGCGCGTTCTCGCGCAGGTTATTGGCCGAGCGGGCGCTTTCCTGTACCAGCCCCGCGTTCTGCTGAGTCACCTGGTCCATCTCGGTCACCGCTTTACCGACTTCTTCCACCCCTTTGCTTTGCTCGGCGCTGGCGTAGCTGATTTCTTTCATGATATCGGTGACCCGACCAATGGCGGCGACGATTTCTTCAGTCGACTTGCTGGCATCGGCGGCGCGCTCGTTGCCGTGCTTGACGCGTTCCAGGTTGCTGGAAATCAGGTTGTTGATTTCACGGGCGGCATCAGCGCTGCGTTGGGCAAGTTTGCGAACTTCCTCGGCCACCACCGCGAAGCCGCGGCCATGCTCGCCGGCGCGGGCGGCTTCGACCGAGGCGTTCAGGGCCAGAATGTTGGTTTGGAAGGCGATAGAGTCGATCGTGGAGATGATGCCCGCAATCTCCTGGGAGCTTTTGTTGAGGTCATTCATGGTGTCGACCACCTGGTGAACGGCCTCACCACCTTGTACCGCGGTGCCGGAAGCGCTGGATGCCTCCTGACTGGCCTGTTCCGAGTTGTCGGCGTTGAGTTTTACCGTACTGTTGAGCTGCTCCATGGCCGAAGCGGTTTCTGCCAGGGCGCTGGCCTGCTGTTCGGTGCGTGACGACAGGTCGTTATTGCCTTCGGCAATCTGTTCGCTGTTGCTGGCAACCGCCTGGGCCGATGCCCGAACTTCGGCGACGATGTCCTGCAACTGACGGGCCATTTCCACCTGAGACGCCATGATGCTGCGCTTGTCTCCCTTCTTCAAACGCCCCTGGATTGCCAGGTCACCACGACCAATGGCTTCCGCAAATGCCTTGACTTCATGAGGTTCTGCGCCGAGTTCACGCAGCAATTGACGGGTCAGGAATACCGCAATCACGCCGCCTACCAGTAGAGCAAACAGGGTCAGACCCAGCATCTGCATCTGAAAGCCCGACGTGGTGTCGCGTGCAAAAGCGGTAGTCGCGTTGTTCAATTCTTCCTGAAGATCGATGAATTGATTGATGCGGTTGAGCCACTCGGCATAAGCGGGGCCGGCCTCCGCTAGCAGCAACTGCTGTGCCGCCTGATAATCGCCTTCTGAATGGGCGCTTAGAACTTCGTCGGTAAGGGCGCGGGTTGTTTCCGCCTGCTCATCGATCTGGCTGAGTATTGATTGCTCTTCGCTGGTATTTTGACCTTGCGTGGCGTCGGCGTTATCAGCGATCACCGTTTGCATGCCTTCCGAGGCGCTTGCGTAGTTATCCTGTAGTTGCTGCATGGTGTCTTGGAGAGAGGTAATGTCACCATCACCGGTCAACACGATGTCTCGAAGCGCAATGGCTCGGTCGTGGACGCTGCCGCGCCAGTTGATGGCGTGACGCTGCTTTTCGCCGTTAACGTCGTTGATGGACGCAAGGCTGCGATCGATCTGATTGACCTGGTAGATACCGATGGCTGTCAGCAGTACGAGCAGGGCCAACAGGGCCGAGAAGCCCAGCGCCAGGCGGGTGCTTATTTTGGTCCCATTGAACCGCGTCTTGGACATGAACATTACGTTTCCCCCTTAGGCACCGTTAAGGTGCTTGATTATGTTGGTATTAGAATCTTAATCATGGGTACAGCTTTTGTACAATTTTATTTTGGGTCGTTGTCAAAGCTCTTCTTTAACCTTTTGAAATGTAAGGCGTTATAGTTTAAAAATAAAAAAGCCACGCGTTGGCGTGGCTTATTCAAATAGCGGTTCTTCAAAAACCTTGTACAGCGGGAGCGCTGTTCGTCGAACGAGCGCTCCCGCAGCAGACAGCAAGATTAATCGAGGTGTTTCGGACTAAAGCGATTGCCGTCCAATTGGTCATGGTCAGGGGCGTTTTCACGCAGCACGGCCAACACCTCATCGGCACGGTCATCCATCTCGAGTCCCTGATAGCCTTCTACCATGGTAGCCAGGGCGTCGTGGGTAGCGTTGGACTCGGGGAAGTTTTCGATCACCCAGCGACCGCGCTCGACGGCGGCAAGGTAGGCACCGCGGCGCAGGTAATAATCGGCCACGTGCAGCTCATGACGTGCGAGCAGTTCACGCAGATAGACGATACGTTGCTGTGCATCCGGGGCGTACTCGCTTTGCGGATAGCGCTGAATGAGCTCGCGGAAGTCGCCGTATGCATCGCGGGTTGCGCCAAGATCACGCTTTGATATGTCGATCAGACGCAGGCGCTCCAAGCTGAAGCGCCCTGCCTGCCAGGCGGATAAGCCGCGCAGGTAATAGGCGTAATCGACCTGATCGTGATCGGGGTGCAGGCGAATAAAGCGGCTGGCGGCCGCCCGGGCTTCTTCCCAATCACCATTTTCGTAGTAGGCGTAAACCAGCTCCAACTGAGCCTGCTCAGCGTGCTCGCCGAAGGGGTGGCGGGTGTCCAGTGCCTCCAGACGTTCGACCGCGATATTGAAGCGATTGTCATCCAAAGCGTCGCGAGCGCGATCATACAGCTCTCGCTCGGTCACATCGGCGTATTCATCCTCTTCGGAGGTCGTATCATTGCTGGCGCAGCCAGCCAGTATGGCAAAGCTCAGGGCGAGTACGCCAAAGCGATTGGCAGCGGAAATAACGCGCATCATCATCCTCGTTGCAAACAAGCCTCAATCACCGAAAAGCGACGATGGCCATAAGTAGAAATGGTAGAATAGGTCGCAGTCCGCCCACTATAAATCACCTCGGCGCAAAACGCAGGTTTCGAATTACGTTGTCGGGGTGTCGTCAAAGGAAATTATCCCATGCCTCGCAGTGTTGAAGCGACGCAACGCGTGCCCACGTCACTGGCAGGTGCCCGATTGGACCAGGCGGCTGCCGAGTTGTTCAGCGATTACTCCCGTGAACGTTTGAAAGCCTGGATTCACTCTGGCGAGTTGACGGTAGACGGCGCGCAGGCCAAGCCGAAAGCCAAGCTCCACGGCCACGAGACGCTGGCATTACGGGCAACGCTTGAGGAAGACACCCGTTTTGAGCCCCAGGATATCCCGCTGGATATCGTCTTTGAGGACGACGCGGTCATGGTAGTCAACAAGCCCGCCGGCATGGTGGTTCACCCGGCGGCGGGAAACCCGGATGGCACGCTGCTGAATGCCTTGCTGCATCATCATCCGGCATTGGCGGAAGTGCCTCGCGCGGGTATCGTGCACCGGCTGGATAAAGACACGACCGGCCTGATGATGGTCGCCAAGACATTACCTGCGCAAACCACCCTGGTCGAGCAGCTACAGGCGCGCAGTGTGTCTCGCCAGTACGACGCGGTGGTGATAGGCAAACCGATCGCCGGGAGCACGATCGATGCACCGATTGGTCGTCACCCCAAAGACCGCAAGCGGCAAGCCGTCAATGCGTCGGGCAAGCCAGCCGTAACGCATTTCCGGGTGGTCGAGCGTTTCCGGGCTCATACCCACGTTCGCTGCCAGCTCGAAACCGGCCGTACCCATCAGATTCGTGTGCACATGGCGCATGCCCGCTATCCGCTGATCGGTGACCCGCTCTACGGTGGCCGCGCCAAGCTGCCGCCTGGCGCGGCGGGCCCGCTGAAAGAGATCCTGCGGGAGTTTCCGCGTCAGGCACTGCACGCCCGCAAGTTGAGTTTCGTCCACCCTGTCAGCGGCGAAACAATGACTTTCCACGCGAGCCTGCCCGATGATTTACTATTGTTGTTGGATTACCTGCGCGACGATAGCGAGATCATGCAATGAGCGATGCCATTGACCTAAAGCCAACGCTGTTGATACCCGACTGGCCGGCGCCTGCCAATGTGGTGGCATTTGTAACCACCCGGGAGACGGGGCCCAGCCAGGATGAGTTTGCGGCCTTCAACCCGGCATCGCATGTGGGCGACAACTCCGATCATGTGGCGTTGAGCCGACGGCTGTTGCAAAAAGAGATCGGTGACGAGCGCCCGTTGCTGTGGCTCAATCAGGTTCATGGGGCGCGCGTTCAGCAGACCTATCAGCCGGACGCGCCTGACGCCGACGCCGCGATTGCCCAAGGCAATGAGTATGCTTGCGTGGTGCTGTCCGCCGACTGCCTGCCGGTGCTGTTTTGTAACCGTGATGGTACTCAGGTAGCCGTTGCCCACGCGGGCTGGCGGGGGTTGGCGACTGGCGTGCTGGAAGCCACCGTGGCGGCCATGAACAGCGAGCCGGATGACATCATGGTGTGGCTGGGTCCGGCGATCTCCAACGCCCAGTTCGAAGTCGGGCCCGAGGTGTACGGCGCCTTTGTGGCCGTTCAGCCGGAAACCGCCGATGCCTTTGATCACAGCCCTTACCGCTTGGGCCACCACATGGCCGACCTTTATCGTCTGGCGCGCTTTCGCCTGGAGGCGCTGGGTATTCACCAGATCAGCGGCGGCCACTTCTGTACTGCCTGCGAATCACGTTTTTATTCTTACCGGCGCGACGGCGGGCAAACGGGCAGAATGGCAACCGTGATCTGGATCAAGTAAATCCGCAGACGGCCACGCCTCCCCCTTGAAACCTCCTGGAACCGACGCCATTTAACTTGTCAAGCTAATCGTGATTAGCACGTTTAACAGACAGGTTGTCGGGATACGCCGCGCGTCCAAACGCGCGGCCACCCCCAGGAGGAACTGCATGAGATTCGATAAATTTACCGCCAAGCTCCAGGCCGGCATTGCCGAGGCGCAGTCGTTTGCGGTAGGCCGTGGGCATAATCAGCTTGAGCCTGCTCACTTGATGCTGGCGCTGCTGGATACCCGGGATACCGGTATCAAGGCGCTCATCGAGAAAGCCGAGGGGAGCAGCTCGCGGCTGCGTGATGGGCTGGTCCAGCAGCTGAACGATTTGCCCAAGGTAGGTCAGTTCGACGGTGAGGTGCAGCCGTCGCGTGAGCTTATCAAGCTATTCAACCTGACCGACCGTGAAGCGCAAAAGCGCGGCGACCAGTTCATCGCCAGTGAGCTGGTGGTATTGGCAGCGCTGGAAATGAACAGCGCCATCACCAAGCTGATGAAAGAGGTCGGACTGACCCGCAAGGCGCTGGAGTCGGCAATTGACAGCCTGCGCGGCGGGGCCAAGGTGGACGATCCCAACGCGGAAGATCAGCGTGAGGCGCTCAACAAGTACACGCTGGACCTTACCCAGCGCGCCCTGGACGGCAAGCTTGATCCGGTGATCGGCCGCGACGACGAAATACGTCGCACCATTCAGGTGCTGCAGCGGCGCACCAAAAATAACCCGGTGCTGATCGGCGAGCCGGGCGTGGGTAAAACCGCTATCGTCGAAGGCCTGGCGCAGCGCATTGTCGACGGTGAAGTGCCGGAGGGACTTAAGGATAAGCGCGTGCTCTCGCTGGATATGGGCTCGCTGCTGGCGGGTGCCAAATTCCGCGGCGAGTTCGAGGAACGACTCAAGGCGGTGCTTAAAGAGCTTTCCCAGGAAGAAGGCCGGGTCATCCTGTTCATTGATGAGCTGCATACCATGGTCGGTGCCGGTAAGGCAGACGGTGCCATGGACGCGGGTAACATGCTCAAACCGGCGCTGGCGCGGGGCGAGCTGCACTGTGTTGGGGCCACCACGCTGGATGAGTACCGCAAGTATATTGAGAAAGACGCGGCACTCGAGCGGCGTTTCCAGAAGGTGCTGGTCGACGAGCCCACCGAAGAAGATACCGTGGCCATCCTGCGCGGCCTGAAAGAGCGTTACGAAGTCCACCACGGCGTGGATATCACCGACTCGGCGATTATCGCTGCCGCCAAGCTTTCCACGCGCTATATCACCGACCGTCAGCTGCCCGACAAGGCCATCGACCTGATCGACGAGGCCGCTTCGCGCATCCGTATGGAGCTGGACTCCAAGCCCGAGGAGATGGACAGACTCGACCGCCGCCTGATTCAGCTCAAGATGGAACGCGAGGCGCTCAAGAAAGAGACGGATGAGGCGACCAAAAAACGCCTGGAAGCGCTCAACAATCAGATCCATGAGCTGGAGCGCGAATACGCCGATCTAGACGAAATCTGGAAAGCCGAAAAAGCCAGCATTCAGGGCGCCGCCCAGTTCAAGGCGGAGCTGGAGCAGGCGCGTATCGACCTCGAGCAGGCGCGTCGCCAGGGCGACCTGGGCCGCATGTCGGAAATTCAGTACGGCAAAATTCCCGAGCTCGAGAAGAAAATTGCCGAAAGCGGTGAAGGCGAGGCGGATACCGCGAGCCATCAGCTGCTGCGCTCCAACGTAACGGAAGAAGAAATTGCCGAGGTGGTGTCCCGCTGGACCGGCATTCCGGTGGCCAAGATGCTGGAAGGCGAGCGCGATAAGTTGCTGCGTATGGAAGAGGCGCTGCACGAGCGGGTGATCGGTCAGAACGAAGCGGTCGAGGCGGTGGCCAACGCCGTTCGCCGTTCGCGGGCCGGGCTTGCCGACCCTAACCGGCCCAACGGTTCCTTCCTGTTTCTCGGCCCGACCGGAGTGGGTAAGACCGAGCTTTGCAAGTCGTTGGCAAACTTCCTGTTCGACACCGAGGAGGCCATGGTGCGCATCGATATGTCCGAGTTTATGGAGAAGCACTCCGTGGCTCGCTTGATCGGTGCGCCCCCCGGCTACGTAGGCTATGAAGAGGGTGGCTACTTGACCGAGGCCGTGCGCCGCAAGCCCTATTCGGTGATGCTGCTCGACGAGGTGGAAAAAGCCCACCCGGACGTCTTCAATATCCTGTTGCAGGTGCTGGAGGATGGCCGCTTGACCGATGGCCAGGGCCGCACGGTGGACTTTCGCAATACCGTGATCGTGATGACCTCCAATATGGGATCGGACATCATTCAGCGTATGGGCGGCGATGCGGGTATCGATACAGACGGCGATTATGAGCTGATGAAAAACGCGGTGATGGACGTGGTCGGCAATCACTTCCGCCCCGAGTTGATCAACCGTATCGATGAAGTAGTGGTCTTCCACGCGTTGGGCCAAGAGCAGATTCAGGCGATTGCCGGCATCCAGCTCGAGCGTCTCAGAATGCGCCTGGCCGAACACGAGCTTAGCCTCGAGATCAGCGACGACGCCCTGGCTCAGCTGGCGGTAGTGGGCTTTGATCCGGTGTATGGCGCAAGGCCGCTCAAGCGGGCCATCCAGAGCCGCATTGAGAACCCCCTGTCCCAGGACCTGCTGGCCGGTAAGTTCTCGCCGGGCGATACCATTCATATCAGCGCGCAAGACGGCAAGCTGGTATTTGGTTAATCGTCGCTTCGCTACCCGAAAGCCCCGCCCGGTGTTGCCAGCGGGGCATTTTTTTGCCCAGAACCGGGCAATTGCCGGCTTTCGCGGGATCGGAGGTTGACAGGCTGAGGATGCTAATGGAATCTTGTGGGTTCCTGATTTGCGGGCGCGGAACCAATGGGCAACCCCCTATCCCCGCGCGAAGGGTAGGCGAAGGCCTTTACCCGCCGAAGGACTTCCGGGCTTGGGCTAACCGCCCGACCTGGCCAACGCCCCGACACGGCAAACCGCCGTGAGAGGGAATGGCTGATCTGGTTCGCCATGAATCGCTGTTCCCGACGAGAGTGCAGGCCCTAACCGGGCCGTATGCCAGGGTTTGGCATCAGGTGCCGGCATGGGCCGGCAGCGGCATACCGCCGCACTCGACACCGTAGAATCATCTGCGGATCGCACTCGAGACCTCCAGGGGAGAAACACTGTGGAACTGCTTTCCGGCGCAGATATGATCGCCCGCTTCTTGCAAGATGAGGGCGTAGAGTACATTTATGGTTATCCAGGCGGTGCGGCGCTGCACATTTATGACGCGCTCTTCCGCCAGGACAAGGTGAAGCACATTCTCGTGCGTCACGAACAAGCGGCCACCCATGCTGCCGATGGTTATGCCCGCGCTTCGGGCAAGCCCGGCTGCGTGCTGGTCACCTCAGGCCCCGGGGCCACCAACGCCGTGACCGGCATTGCCACCGCCTACATGGACTCGATTCCCATGGTGGTGCTGTGTGGTCAGGTGATGAGCCACCTGATCGGCGACGATGCCTTCCAGGAAACCGATATCATCGGCGTGACCCGCCCGATCGTGAAGCACAGCTTCTCGATTCGTCACCCGTCAGAAATCCCCGAAGTGCTCAAGAAAGCTTTCTATCTGGCGGCGACCGGTCGGCCTGGCCCGGTGGTGGTCGATATCCCGAAGGACATGACCGCGCCCACCGAACGCTACGAGTACGTCTACCCGAAAAAGGTCAAGATGCGCTCGTACAACCCGGTCACCCGGGGGCATACCGGCCAGATCAAGAAAGCTGTCGAGATGATGCTCAAAGCCAAGCGGCCGGTATTTTATACCGGCGGCGGCGTAGTGACGGGCAAGGCCAGCGAAGGCCTGACCGATCTGGTCAAGCAGTTGGGCTTCCCGATTACCACCACGCTGATGGGCATTGGCGCCTATCCGCAGAGTGACCGGCAATGCCTGGGCTGGCTGGGGATGCACGGCTCGTACGAGTCCAACATGGCCATGCATCACGCGGACTTGATCATCGCCGTTGGCGCGCGTTTTGACGACCGTGTCACCAACAACACCTCCAAGTTCTGCCCCACGGCAAAAATTATCCATGTCGACGTTGATCCAAGCTCGGTGTCCAAGACCGTGCGCGCCGACGTGCCGATCGTCGGGCCAGCCGCCAGCGTGATCAACGAGATGATCAGTCTGGTGCAGGGGCAGAGCATTGCGAACCCTGAAGCGCTGACCGAGTGGTGGCAGAAGATTGACGGCTGGCGCGCCGACCGTGAAGGCAAGCTGTATGAGCCTTCCAAGCCTGGCGAGGCGCTCAAACCCCAGGAAGTCATCGAGGCGCTGTGTCGTGTGACACGCGGTGAGGCCTATGTGACTACCGATGTCGGCCAGCACCAGATGTTCGCGGCGCAGTACTATAAGTTCGATAAGCCCAATCGGCTGATCACCTCGGGCGGGCTTGGCACCATGGGCTTTGGTTTCCCCGCGGCCATGGGGATCAAGCAGAATTTCCCGGACGATGACGTGGTGTGCGTCACCGGCGAAGGCAGCTTTCAGATGATGATGCAGGAGCTGTCGACCTGTAAGCAGTACGGGGTAGGCGTGAAGATCGTCAATCTCAACAACGCCTCGCTGGGGATGGTGCGCCAGTGGCAGGACTTGAACTACAAGTCACGCCATGCGCATTCCTATATGGAATCGCTGCCTGACTTCCATATGCTGATTGAGGCGTACGGATTTACCGCGATCACCGTGACCACGCTTGATGAGCTGGAGCCGGCGCTGGAGCGGGCGTTTGCCGACAAGCATGAGCTGGTGTTTCTTGACGTGAAGGTCGACCCCTTTGAGCACGTCTATCCGATGCAGGTGCCGCTGGGTGCCATGCGTGACATGCTGCTGTCCAAAACGGAGCGTACCTGATGCGTCATATCATCTCGATTCTGATGGAAAACGAACCGGGTGCGCTGTCACGTGTGGTCGGGCTGTTTTCTCAGCGCAACTTCAACATTGAAACGCTTAACGTGGCCCCCACGGAAGACCCCTCGCTCTCGCGCCTGACGGTCACCACGGTGGGCGACGACCGGGTGATTGAGCAAATTACCAAGCACCTCAACAAGCTGATCGACGTGGTGAAGCTGGTCGACCTGACCGAAGGCAACCATATTGAGCGCGAGCTGATGCTGGTGAAGGTCAAGGCGCTAGGCGCTGCCCGCGACGAAGTGAAGCGCACGGTGGATATTTTCCGCGCGCAGATCGTCGACGTGACCCCAAGTCTCTACACGGTGCAGATCACCGGCGACGCCGCCAAGCTGGATGCCTTCCTCCAGGCCATGGCGCCGGTGGGTATTCTGGAAGTGGCGCGTACCGGGGTGTCGGGCATCGCCCGTGGCGACAAGGTGCTCTCGCTCTAAGCCGGCTACCTGGTTGCAAGTAGGCCGCCCCGTATTGGGGCGGCTTTTTTGTCGGTGGCGAAGGCTAGCGGACGCTGACGGTGGCCCAGAAAGCGTCAATGATAGGGTTCTTTAGGCGTCGGTTAAGCACGCGCAGCCCGACATCGTAATGGTGCAGCTCTGGTTTGACGCTGAGCTCGAAATCGAACAGGTTGGTGCCAAGCTGCGTGGCATGATGCCGTGGATCGCAGCCAACCAGCTGGTGGACAAGACCAAAAACTAAGCAGTACGGCAATGAAGTCAGCAGGGCGCGCATTGTCGCGCCCTGCTGTGTTTGGCAGGCAGACAATGCGTTGGGCTGGCTGAGTGGGCTTCACCGTGTAGAATGAACAAAGACCACCGATCATGTGACTTCACTTCAACCGGATGACACCTATGACCCAGGATGCTGGCGATCAAGAGCACGAAAAAAAACCGCATTCGGCGGCGCATGAAGACCCAAAAGCGCAGGGCACTGATGCGGCAAGTGGTGGCAACGCTAACGACGATGGTGCCAACAACGAAGACCTTGCGGCTGCCTTTCTGCGCGAGACCGAAGTGGTCGAGGAGGCGGTCGAGGACGGTAAGAAAATTCGCCGCAAAGGTATCTATCTGCTACCAAACCTGTTCACGACCTCGGCGCTTTTCTCTGGGTTTTTCGCCGTGGTGGCTGGTATCAACGGCGAATTCACCTCGGCGGCGGTGGCGATCTTTATTGCCATGGTGCTCGATGGGTTGGATGGCCGTGTTGCACGTATGACCAATACGCAAAGTGCTTTCGGCGCCGAATACGACAGTCTGGCCGATATGATCTCATTTGGCATGGCGCCGGCGTTAGTCGCCTTCACCTGGATCTTGCAGGATATCGGTAAGACAGGGTGGGTGGTCGCGTTTCTCTACGTTGCCTGCGCGGCGCTTCGTCTGGCTCGCTTCAACGTGCAGATCGGTAGCGTGGACAAGAAATGGTTTATCGGTTTGCCAAGCCCTTCGGCGGCCGCCCTTGTGGCTGCCTGCGTGTGGACATTTCACAGCTTCGACGCCGATGCGTTCGGCTTCAAACTGTTGATGCTAGTCGTTGTGGCGGCGGCGGGTGTTTTGATGGTCAGCAATATTCGCTATTACAGCTTCAAGGATCTGGATTTTAAAAAGCCGGTTCCTTTCGTTGTACTGCTTGCCGTGGTCCTGGGGTTCGTAATGATCTCCGTGGAGCCGTCGGTTATGCTGCTTTTGCTGTTCGGCACTTACGTGCTCTCTGGGCCTGTACTGGCCGTCATGCGCAAAGCAAAACCAAAAAGTTAACTTTTTGTCGCCTCGCCTCTTGCCAACTCGGCAGCGACACCGTAAAGTACTCATCCGCTGCCGGGGACGCAGGGCGTTGCCAGCGGTGGTTGAGGTGTAAAAACCTTGGCTTGTCAGCAGGTTAGGCAATTGGTTGTATCGTGAAATGAGTCGCTGATTTGTTTCGCACTTGCCAATCAGTCGTTGACAAACCCTTTGAAGTGCGTAGAATACGCCTTCCTCGCTTAGCAGCGGCCACG
>NZ_LJZS01000002.1 GCF_001314875.1 Halomonas sp. HL-48 | reverse complement strand
CAAGTGCCCTATTGAGGTGATGAGCGAGGAGCTGGCGAAGTACCATGAGGTTCCGTCATCGACACATTGACGGTGTTGCACTCAGAGCCTGCATCCGCCAGCATTTCACTAAAGAAGATCAAATCTATCATGTCCGTTTTGGAGGCAACTTAAGCTCGAATGACGGGAAGAGTGTTTTAAGCTGGACTTTAACAGGCCATGGCATTGCAATACGAGCGGAGTGGGACGTATACCATCACTTAATTGAGACCGTTTTCATGGTTCGACATGTCATGGGAGGCAACGTATGAAAATGCTGATCGGTTACATCGCAAGCTTGCTCTTTGGCCTGGGCCTGACCATCTCCGGCTTCACGGACCCGGCAGACCAATATTTTCCGAAAAAGACTGACTTCCGAAAGGTGTGCGATGCAGCGCCGAGGAAAACCATTGCAAAGATTTGTTATTCCCCCAGCATAAAACACGGTCAGCTCCTTTTTCCATTCAGCATGGCCTGGAATCATTGCGTGAAAAGGGGTTGGTGTGGCGGACAGGACGTGAGGCGTACGCTCCGGAAGATCGCGGCATGGGAGAAATGGCTACTGTCTGACGACAGCGCAACAGGTGAAGATGATGGGACGCTGGTACTCGGGACTAACAAACGTAAGACTGGAAGAGATGGACGGACTGTCATAGGCGGCTCAGCCACGGGCACTTGGCTATCGGAACGAGGCCAACTTCATCGCCATGATCTACCTGATTGGCACCCCAGTGGGCGGCCTGCTTGATCAGGCCAAATCCATATGAAGTGATCAAGCACCAATTCTTTACTTTCCTTTCTTGAATTTTGCTTTGCAGTTACCGCTCATGCACATAGTACAGTAGTGCTCCCTATCCTCGTGTTTGTCACCCTCAGCGAGGGCAATGCCGCATCCGTTGCAGTGCAGAGTGCCAACGCCTTCTTCAAATTTCACAACTGCATGTTCGTAGTCCATAATGCTCTCCTCAAAGACCCCATCCTGCAAGAACGGGGAGTAATAACGTGTCGGCAAACGCTAGCCCTTATCTTATATTCCTTTCGACGGTGCTATCGGTCATCAGTTCAAATCCTGCTGACTCCCGACATTTACGCATTCATACAAAACCACGATGCGTACGTGGAGCCAGATCGCCGGTAAGCGGTCATTCCTGACAGCGAACTAACTGAAAGACCGTTTGGGCATATAACTAACTTATGCCCGGTAGCCGCTACTGGGCATATATGCCCGAAAGCCTTTATTAGAAAATTGATGCATGGCTAGGCTTCCGACTAAACGATATTGGCCCAAGCGAGGCGACTTCACTAAGATCAAGGCAACCTTCCTTTTTACGAGCCACATTTATGAAACCTGAAACCATCGCCCTGCACCATGGCTACGAGCCGGACTCCCAAAACGCTGTAGCGGTGCCGATTCATCAGACCACCTCGTTTTCGTTTGATAACGCTCAGCACGCCGCCGATCTGTTTGATTTAAAAGTGGAAGGCAATATTTATTCCCGGATTATGAATCCGACATGCGCCGTACTGGAGCAGCGGGTAGCTGCGCTTGAAGGTGGCTTGGCAGGCCTTGCGGTGGCGTCGGGGATGGCGGCAATCACCTATGCCATTCAAACCATCGCCGAAGCAGGCGACAACATCGTATCCATTAGCGAGCTGTATGGCGGCACTTACAACTTGTTTGCGCACACGCTTCCCCGCCAGGGAATTCAGGTGCGCTTTGCCGATAAAGACGATATTGCGGGTATCGAGGCGCTGATTGATGGACGCACTAAAGCGGTATTCTGCGAAAGCATCGGCAACCCCTCCGGCGGGGTCGTCGACCTGCGCGCACTTGCCGATGTTTCCCACCGCCATGGAGTTCCCTTGATGGTGGATAACACCACCGCCACGCCGTTTTTATGCCGGCCCATTGAGCACGGAGCGGATATTGTCATCCATTCGGCGACCAAGTATATCGGGGGGCATGGCACCACGGTGGGCGGTGTGATCGTGGACTCCGGCAAGTTCCCCTGGGCTGAACATGCCAACCGCTTCCCGCTGCTTAACGAACCGGATGTCTCTTATCACGGCGTTAGCTATACCCGCGATGTGGGCGATGCGGCGTTTATTGCCCGTGCCCGGGTGGTGCCGTTGCGTAATATGGGCGCGGCATTGTCTGCCCAGGCGGCTTGGAATCTTCTGCAGGGGCTAGAAACGCTATCTCTGCGTATTGAACGTATCTGCGCTAACGCACTGGCAGTGGCCAAGCATCTGGAAAGCCACCCTCATGTGGCGTGGGTACACTATGCAGGTCTGAATGACCATCCCGACCATGCATTAGCCCAGCGCTATATGGACGGTCATGCCTCTGGCATTCTCAGCTTTGGTATTCAGGGCGGCCAAGCGGCCGGCGAGCGCTTTTATGATGCCCTATCGCTCATTCTGCGGTTAGTGAATATCGGCGATGCCAAGAGCTGCTCCTCCATTCCAGCGTCCACCACTCACCGACAGCTGAACGAACAAGAGCTTAAAACGGCAGGTGTTACGCCGGATATGGTGCGCCTGTCGATTGGCATCGAGCATGTCGACGATCTTTTGGCGGATATCGATCAGGCGCTAGCGGTTTCTCAGGGGTAACGGCGAGAACTACGCCATCTATCGATGAACGGGAGCTAGGGCTTAATTAACTTCTATTGATTCACCTGGCGTTTATCCCGTTCACCTAGCACACAGTTCCATCGCGCTTCTTCTTCCTTGCGTGTAGCAATCGCAGCATGCATGGCGTCATCAGAAGAAGCGTAGCGCGATATACCGGTGCCATAGGTAATAAATTGGGCGCTGCGTTTCTTTCGCGAGCCGTCGGCTGTTAACGCATACCACGCTGCAATCCATGCCATTGATCCGGACGGGCGTTCATAGTGATATACACCCGTAACCGGACAGGCCGGTCGTTGGCGATGCTTTGCCACTGAACGTGCCTCAACAAGCAGTAACTCTCTCCAGCGCTTTTGGCCCCAGACCTCAACGCCGCGCTGATCCCTATACACGATACAGCACTCGAACGTTTCGTACCCATTGGGCAATCGCGCAATCGTTTTCGACTCGGGTCTGCCAGAGGGGCTCGGCACACGGACAATGGGGTTGGCGTGACTACGGGGCCATGAGACATATTTTGCGCTTTCCCATAGTTGAGGTAATGACAGCTTTGCTCTCAACGCTTGCCTTGTTCGCTTTGCTTTCATGGGTGCATCGCGCTGCCATGGTGATCGGCAAGGCGAGGCAGATCATCCTCGACTTTAGGCATGATATTGTGCGCATGACGGTGCTCAGCACCCTGCGGACTCGGCTGCGTTACCCGAGAGGCTCGCCATGCTGATCGGCTGTTGGGCAAGGCAACGGTCTAACGGATACAGGGTTAGCCGTAATCACTGTGCCCGGCCAGCATCGTTCGTAACGTCATTCCAACCATGCCCGTTACTGCTGATACAGACTTTTAGCAAAAAATAACGCAAGCTAAGTCATTGTAAGACATACTCTGTTTATTTAACTTTATATTACCAGCATAAATATTGACCTGGGACATGAAATAAGTGACTAACGTATAAGCCAAGGAGAAAATATAGACCTATACTTTGTATTGCTCACTGGGAGGCAATGAAATGACCACAATACAAAAACCCCACGAAAAGTCTGTGAACGCTTCAAACTATGATAGCGTATTTATATGGTGGTACCAGCCTTGGATGGCAACCAGTAGTTCGGCTGTCAAGGCACAGTATATTTGGTTTGATATGTTGAACGACACCATGCGCCACGAACTTGAATTTTTTGCAGCCATGGCCGAGTCCTCTAGAACGCTGACAAGTTGCATGCTAGGCCATGAGGGCCTCAATACGCCGTCATTGTTGGCCTCCTGCTACCAAAAAGTAACGAGTGACATGACTAAAGCTACCGTAAAACGCATGCAAAAAGTATCAGAATTAAATGACGAACTTAAAGAGCGCATTTGGTGCGAAATATAAAAAAATCACCAAACCCTTTGGGAAACGCTTACGGAAGCCGACACCACCATGTCAGTCGAAACTATTAATCAAGTATTAGAAACAACTCGCCTATTACACGACAACTTAGCCAATAAATTAGAAAAAGCTGTTTCTCTTCAGCAAAAAGAAAGACTATGCATGCTACTTGATTATCTTTCGCTACATGAAAGAGAGTTATCACGGGCTTTGAAACTGAGTAAGAACGATGCACAAGCAGCAGCCATCAATACGTGGTGTATTGACTATTTTGACAAGCATACTTTTGCATTAGAAGGCATTGATTATGTCAACATGACTTTCTCAGAAATCATGCACTCTATCGTGACAATACATAACAATATTATTGACCTGTATCGTTATTTGGCGTTGCGGACAGAGGCTTTAGAGGCGAAAGAGCTGCTGAACAATGTCCTTTTCCTTGAACAACAAGAAGCAATGCGAATCGTTCGCGATGCAGAAGAGCTTGAAGACCTTTAGCACTCTGCCTAAGGACGGTCACTCTGTTTCGTTATAATTTAGGGCGTACACGATGATCGCAGATGACAGAAGAACACAGCTTGAGAAGCTCCGAGAAGAAATACTCGAGCGTATCCAACGTTACGACATGCACCAACACCATACTCATGGCGCCTTGGATAAAGATCTGCAAGAACAGGCGCTAGAAATTCAGAGTGATGATGTCGTCGACCTTTTGGATAATGAAGCACGTGCAGAGCTGGCACAAATCGACAAAGCCGTAACTCGTATTGACGCTAAAATAGGAGATTACTGTGAGATATGTGGCGAACTGATCGAAATACATTGCCTCAACGCCTTACCTTATGCAACACGATGCAGTGAGTGCGCTACTTCTTAGACATCGGTATCGTTATTTCACACACTATCGGTATTCGAGCCAAGAGATCCGCATTCGATACGGTTACGGCCGTTTCGCTTGGCATTCAACAACAAATGATCGGCACGGTTGATCACATCGTCGATGGAGTGATCATTCGGCTCAAGCTTTGCGATACCAAGACTAACAGTAAGGTTGGCAGCTTTCAGATTGTTACTGAGTCGGTCTGCAATCACCTTGGCGCTCTGAATATCGGTATCGGGTAATATAATAATGAATTCATCGCCACCATAACGCCCGACCAAATCCCAATCTCGCACCGTAGAGCGCATCAGGTGTGCAACAGTTTTCAGTATATCGTCGCCCGCAGCATGTCCATGTTCATCGTTGACAGATTTAAAATGGTCGATGTCCAGCATCATAAGGCAGAGCGATAAACCAAAGTGGGTCACTCGCTTAAACTCAGCATTAGCCAATTCGATTAGGTGGCGACGATTATAGGTTTCAGTTAGGCCGTCGTGAGTGGCCAAATAAGTCAATTGTAGATTCGTTACCATTAATTCAGCAGTGCGCTCTAGAACGCGTCGCTCCACTTCTTGTTCGGGATATTTGGCAACCTGCGTATAATTGATCGTATTAGCGTATAAGACAATACAGTGCAGATACCTCACTATTCCTTGCTGGTTCATGATGGGAAATAGAAGAACCTGCAAGTTGCGCTGGTAACCATCTCCGTCAGTGTAGCCACCCGTCACTTCGTATTGAATTGGTAGCCTTTCCTCTACACATTGGGCGCAGTGTATAACTAACTCTCCACCCAATGGGGGTGGAAACAAATAGCTGAGAGGTTTACCCACACTTATTAATTCATTTCCTAGGCAAGCTTTCTGCAGCGGATAAATTTTTTCAATAACAAAATGATCCTCTTCTACAATACCAGCAATTATCACCTGCGCAGGAAAATGATCCCACAGACTGTTGTCTACTGGCTTCGCATTACTATCAAAATAGCTAAACAAAACCGAGTCATAATTTATTGAAGCAACCATGAACGTAGCCACCTCGGCATGACAGCATTTACTTTTAAATGCCGCCTTCTTTTTTATACCGCGATTGATAAATCAGAAACATCCACATCCCACTGAAGGCGACATTCCTGAATGTATACGACATTCTTTTTCTTTCTGGGCTACAAAGGCAAAAAAAATATTGTGCAGCTCAGGTATCGCATTGGTTTCTAGCAGCCAGCCGAAAAAATCGTATGACACTTTGGCAGCTTCTTCAGCCATGACGAGAACTTGATGCTCCATGGATTTATCTATTATAAAAAAATGCTGGCTATTGGTATTGATCAGGGGCCTTCCCACTAGCTTATCGAGATTATTAACGCAAGCACCGAGCTGCATTTTCTGTGCCACTTCTTGCAAATTGCAAAGGCGGTGTACGCACTCCAAGCCGATAGCATTCATCAACCCGCTGACAGATGAATCAAAGGGTAGAAAGGTTAGAGCTAGCCATCGGTAGCGATTTAGCTCTATTGTTTCGTGGGAGTGAGATAAAAGGATTTGCTCCTGGGGTAAAAAAGTAAGAGCTTTCAGGTCGTTCATGGGCTTTTTCCTCTCTATAACGCATACTTTATGAAATGTAAAAAGGCATCGTAAAGGGGATTAAAGCTTAGCTTCCATGACTTCCATCAACTTTTATGTTGTAATTAAAAAAACAGCAATAGAGACATCACCAAACCAATCAAATAGCATTAAGACTTATATTTTTATGCCTTATGTGCTGATCATATTTCTGGAGTCGTCAGTATAATTAATCTTTAATCAACACAGTATTTTATCAACGCCCAACAGCACGCAATCGATCTTTAAGGCGTTGGTTTTCCTCAATTAGGTCAGTTGCCAATGCGGCCAGTTCGGGCGCAGCCTCAAAATCACGTTCCAACTGATGCATCCGTCGAGCTCGGGTCAAGTCATAACTGGTGAAGCGCCAACTCGCTACGTAGGCCGATCCATCGGCCAGTAGGCCATTCTCAATGCGTTCGATGATCCAACTGGTTTCCACGGAGCAGGCACGCGCCAGCTCGTCGAGGGACAGGGTCGCCTCGTCAACCAGATCACCGCTGGAAATATCACGCTGTACCATTGCTTAGCCTCCCTTTCGTTGGCGCGGATCGAAAGCCAGTTCACGCGCCATGGTTTCATAGAACTCCCGTGCCTTATCAGTATCGGCCGGGGGCATTACTACCTCTAACTCCACATAAAGATCGCCTGGCTCAGGCCCGGGAATACCGCGGCCTTTTAAACGTAAACGAAGCCCCGTTTGGGAGCTGGCAGGCACTCTCACCTTCACCACCCCAGACGGCGTTGCGATCTCAATGTGGGCCCCCAAAGCAGCCTCCTAAGGCGTAACCGGTACGGTTTGGTGTATATCCCGTCCTTCAACCCGATAACGTGGGTTAGGTGTAAAATGGATCTCAAGAAACAAATCCCCCGCAGGCCCACCGCCGACACCAGGGCTACCCTATCCCGATTGTCGGATATGTTGGCCCGCTTTAACCCCCTTAGGGATCCGCACGTTGAGCGTATGTTCTTTTGAACTGACGCGACCTTGTGCGTCGGTCTGGGGCCCATGCAGCGTGATTGAACGAGTAGCACCGAGATAAGCATCTTCGAGATCAACAACAATTTTGGCGTGACGATCGTCGCCGCGCATTTGGTAGCTGCGCCTTCCTTCCCTTTGCCGGGCACCTTGGCCGAAGAGGTTGGCAAAGAAGTCACTGAACTCACCGAGGTAGGCCTCCTCAAAGCCACGCCCTCTGTACTCAAAACCTGCATCCCAGTCCGGTGGTGGCTGAAAATTCTGGCCAGAATGATACTTCTGAGCCAGTTGGTCATAGGCAAGACGCTTCTCGGGATCAGACAGCACTGGCTTGGCCTCATTGATTTCCTGCATGCGCAGCTCGGCCGCTGGTTCTTTGCTGACATCGGGATGAAATTTTCGGGCCAGCTTGCGGTAAGCCGTCTTTATCTCCTCTGCCGTTGCGGCTAGCATCGGCGGCATTATCGGCCCCCTCATTACCGAACGGCCGAAGGGAGATATTGCCTCGCGCTTGGCCTTCGTTCTAGGGCTAGTAAGCGGCCCCGTACTAGCACTTTTCAATGGCGGGCTTGGCAACGTATCCGGTGCCCTTGGCGAGGTGATTGGTCAGCCGAGTGGGGTTGTGCTGCTAATGTTGGTGGCTGGCTTGCTAGTTGGCTTAGGAACAGGACTGGGAAGCGGCTGCACAAGCGGGCACGGTGTCTGTGGTCTCGCTCGACTATCTATAAGTTCCCTAGTTACAACCTTCACATTTTTAATCGCAGCGATTATTACCGTCTTCGTGGTTCGTCATGTTATGGGAGGCAATGTATGAAAACATTGATGGGTTACATCGCGGGCCTGATCTTTGGTCTTGGCCTGACCATCTCCGGTATGACGGATCCGGCACGGATGCTCGGCTTCCTGGATATCGCTGGCACTTGGGAGCCGACCCTGATGTTCGTACTAGGGGGCGCGGTGGTCACTAATTTCATTGGCTACCGGCTGGTCATGCGTCGCTCTCATCCACTCTTTGATGAGCGTTTTCAGTTGCCCAATCGGCAAGACCTTGATGTTCGCTTGATCAGCGGAGCCTCTCTGTTTGGCATCGGATGGGGCTTTCTGGCTATTGCCCGGGTCCAGCCTTCGCCTCCATCATTGGGCTTTCCGCACCGCTGTTCGCCATGCTTGTGACCATGGTGATGGGTTGGTTCTTGGCACGCGCGATCACCACCAAAACTGCATAGCGTTTGGGTTGGCGTAAACAACTCCTATAGCTTGAAATCGCCAGCCAAGCCACTAAGCAGAAAAAGCTTCATGTTCAGTTAATCCCCATCAGCCACGCTAACCAGCATCGAATCAGGAGTGCTGGAAATGCGAGCGATGAACAGGCCGCTACAACAGGTCATACGCTTAAGGCTTGTGCAGTTGATGCTGATGCTGGGGTTACTATGTGTTGCCACAATAGCTACCGCGCAATCTGTCTTTGGAGAGCAGGAAAACGTCCTTCCTCCTGAGAAGGCCTTCAAGCCAACACTGAGTCGTGATGGCGAATCACTGCAGATCGATTGGCAAATCGAGCCCGACTACTATCTTTATCGTCACCGTTTTTCTGCCGAGACCGACGGGCGCGAGCTATCGTTGGATATTCCAGACGGGGAAACCATTGATGACGAGTATTTTGGTCGCTCTGAGGTCTATCGTCATTCGTTGAGTATGACCACTCAGCCTGGCAACGCTGAAACGATCACGCTTCGCTGGCAGGGCTGCGCCGATGCGGGCCTTTGCTACCCGCCCCAGGAACAGACCTTTGACTTAGCATCTGCTGGCCAGGACATATCCAAAACGGATGAACCACCGGATGCTGCGAACGAATCCCTATCTGAGTCAAGTCCTACGCCCGAGCCAGACAATACGATGGCGGAAGATCAGCAATTAGCAGCGCAACTGGCTGGGGGTAATGGACTTTGGACGCTGGCGGCATTCTTCGGCATGGGACTGCTACTGACGTTCACGCCTTGTGTGTTGCCGATGATACCGATCCTGTCGAGCCTCATCGTGGGGCGACGAGAGGTGGGCGAGAGCCACCGCGCGGCAGGCTTAGTGATGTCTACTGCGTTCGTCCTGCCCATGGCGGCCACCTACGCGCTTCTCGGCGTGGCCGCTGCCATGGCCGGCGCCAATCTACAGATGCTGTTTCAGAACGTCTGGTTTATCGGCCTATTCTCGCTACTGTTTATCGTACTCGCCCTCGCCATGTTCGGTTTGTTCGAATTAGAGCTGCCGAAAGCGTTTCGCCAGCGACTTGATGCAGGCATGTCGCATCAACGCGGTGGGCGCTTGAAGGGAGTTGCCATCATGGGCGTCCTCTCTGCTCTGCTGGTGGGTCCCTGCATGACCGCGCCGCTAGCGGGAGCACTGCTGTTCATTGCCGATAGCGGCAACCCCTGGTTGGGTGGTGCAGCCCTTTTCTCACTTGGCCTTGGGATGGGCCTACCACTGATCCTGATCGGCACCGTGGGTAGCCAGCTGCTGCCTAAGCCGGGTGCCTGGATGGTTCGCATCAGAGCGATTTTCGGCTTTGTCTTACTGGGGATGGCGATCTGGTTTGTGGATCGCGTAGCACCTGATGCCATCATTCTCGCGCTATGGGGCGCATTAGGGCTGGGTCTTGCCGTTTCGCTACAGGCCATGTCAAGAGATGACAACGCCTCAAGTGTGGTCTCTCAAACAGCAACCGCAATCGCAGTCATCATCGGTTTATGGAGTGCATTAGTGTTCATAGGCGCTGCCGGCGGTGCCTCTGACCCCTTGCGCCCGCTAGAAGTTTATACGTCCACCAACGATGGCTCAGCCACAGCATCGTCGTCAGCAAACGCCGAACGGCCGCTTACCTTCGACGATGTCGACGATTTGGCCACGCTTAACGCCCGTGTTGCTCAGACCGAGGGTAGCGGCCAGATGACGCTCGTCGAATTTACAGCCGACTGGTGTATCTCCTGCGAGGTGATCGAACAGGAAGTTTTTGCCGACCCCGCCGTGCAAGCCGAACTACAGGATGCACAACGGTTAAGTATCGATGTGACCGACTACGATGCGTCTGATCAGGAGATCATGGAGCACTTCGGCATCGTTGGGCCGCCGACGCTCATGTGGTTCGGCCCTGACGGGCATGAGCGACGAAGTGCACGCATCATCGGCGAACTGGACGCTGACGCGTTTCTTGAACGCTTTGAACAAGCAAAAGAAACCAACCGCAATACGACCGAAGGTAATTCATGAGCCCTCTCGATCAAAGTCTCGCCATCGGCCCAGTAGGGCTGGATGTCGGGCTGCTTGTACTTGTGCTTTCGATAGTTGTCGCGCTGATCGTCGGAGGCTATTTGGGCCGCCATCGAAAGGTCAACGTCGACAATAGTATCTTCAATGCCGTGCTCTTGGGCCTGATCGGCGCAAGGTTCATTTTTGTCGTCCAATACGTAGAGAGTTACAGCACGTTCTGGTCGTGGTTCGACATCCGCGATCGCGGCTTTGAGCCGCTAGCTGGCTTTGCCGTGGCCATGATGTATCTTGCCTGGCGGCTATGGTGCCAACCTCGCGAGCGAAGACCGCTCGGCATTGCCGTTATTTCAGGAACTCTGGTCTGGTCGCTAACGACGGGTGTACTGGCACTCATGCCCCCTCAAGGCGCTAGTATTCCCACGACACCGTTAGCCACACTTGAGCAAAAGGAAGTGACACTTCCCGAGACGCTAAACAAAGCCGGTCGCCCTATGGTGGTCAATCTTTGGGCCAGTTGGTGCCCGCCGTGTCGACGTGAAATGCCCGTATTTGAGCAGGCTCAACAAGCGCGAGACGACGTGACGTTCGTGTTCGTCAATCAGGGCGAGAACCTCAGCACCGTTAACACATTTTTACGACAAGAGTCGCTCACGCTCGATAATGTCTATCTTGATCAAAGCAATGCGCTCGGTAATGACGTGGGCGCTATGGCAATGCCCACAACACTTTATTACAACGCAGATGGCACGCTTGTCGACACCCACTTTGGTGAGCTTTCTCGTGCCACGCTTGATCGCAGTCTTGAGCGTTTCAGCCCCTAACCCACCCACTACGGAGATAGCACACATGTCCGCTTTCGACACCTCTATGTCGCCGCTACGCCTCTCATTAACACTTGGGGCAAGTATTGTTCTGGCAACAAGCCTGAATGCGACTGCCGATGAGTGGCCTGCCCCTATTCAAGAGCTCGAACAGCAAGGCCTCAGGATTCATGGTGAATTCGATGCGCCTGACGGACTTACTGGGTATGCCGCTAGCACTCGTGGTCAGACCGTAGCGGCCTATCTTACCTCAGGAGGTGAGCATGCTTTAATAGGAACGCTGATTGATGCCGAGGGTCAAGACGTTTCAGCCGAGCGATTAGAGCAACTCGTCAACGGCCCAAGAAACGCCGAGCTATGGAAAGACATGGCGGGTCTACACTGGGTGCGCGATGGTGACGAAGAGGCGCCCCGCATTATATATACTTTCAGTGACCCCAACTGTCCTTACTGTCGCCAGCTCTGGGAAGACGCCCAACCCTGGGTTGAAAGCGGCGAGGTTCAGGTTCGTCATCTTATGGTGGGGATTCTCAAAGCGGACAGCCCTGAAAAGGCAGCCGCGATACTCAATGCGGATCATCCTGGCGAAGCGCTAGCTGAGCATTACCGCAGCGGTGCGATACCAGATATTAAGGGCGGTGAGCAAAGCGAAGAGTGGGTCAGTGAAAACACCCAGCTAATGCGCGATAGCCAACTCCAAGCAACACCCGCGACTTTTTATCAGGATGACAACGGTGACGTACACAGTGTGATGGGAGCACCCTCGCCAGATAAACTGCGTGCCATGATGGGAAGCAATAAGCCCTGAATCGCAACAGGGTTAACTCGACGGCAATTGAAGCGTCACCTTTAGCCCAACATCGTTGCCAGAGGCGAACGTCACTCGACCGCCTGCTCGGGTGACAATCGCTTCGACGATCGAAAGACCCAACCCACTGCCTTGAGGATGATCTCTCCGATGAAAGCGCTCCGTCAGGCGGGCGAGTTGTTCAGCATCAATGGTTTTCCCTTGACTGACGATATCGATGACGGCCATTCCCTCTAATTCCTGTGCGGAAATCTCTATCGGCGCACCGAGAGCTCCGTGACGCATCGCATTCTCAAGCAAGTTGCGCAGAACAGTCACCAAAAGCGTCTCCGATAGGGCGACACATACCCGGTTCACGCTTTGGTCATACTGGCATTGGTCATGACTACCGGTTTCTGCCATCGCTGTCGCCAGCGCTTCACCAACAGGCGTAAGAACGGATTGACTACCCCGTGTGATCTCATCGCTTTCCATGCGCGCCAACAACAATAGCTGTCCTAGCGTTTTGGTTAGCCGATCTACCCCAGCCTCAGCCTGCTGCATCGCTTCATACTGCCGATGACCCTCGACACGTCGAGCAATTTGTAAATGCGTGCGAATGGCGGTCAGTGGTGTTCGCAGCTCGTGGGCTGCATCGTCGGTAAAGCGCTGCTCCAACTCAAGCATACGTCGCGTTCGTGACAGTAACGTATTGAAGCTATCGATCAGTGGGCGAACTTCACCCGGCAACCCAAGGACAGGCAATGCCGAAAGGTCGTCATGGTTCCTTGACAGGAGTCTCCGTTGTAACCTGGAAAGAGGAGCAAGCCCGCGTGTCACTCCCCACCATAGCGCAATAAGACTGCCCACTAGTGCCAGTAGAAACGGGTAGAGCGCGGCACGGCGAACCTGCTGAAGTAGTGCTTCCCTCTCATTCAGACGATCGGCCACTGTAATACGTTTGTCGTTATCGACGAGCGTGTAGACACGCCAGCGTTGCCCGTTGTGCTCGCGATAACGATACCCTTCGGTCTCCACGGCTAGCACGTCGTTCATCTCAGGGTGCGTACCCGCCACCACTTGACCCCGAAGCGATGATACCCGACAAGCAATGCCGTCCAGCGAGGGAATCGTTGAGGTTTTATCCTCTTCACCGTTCCAGGACGTTGCAGGCACGCGATCCAACAAACCAGACACCATCCGCGCCGATTGCGCCAGACGTTGGTCAAGTGAATGCTCAAGTTGGGTCGACAGGTCACGCATTGACCATGCTGCCGTAATACCCCACAGCAGTATGAGCGTAATACCAAGCGTGGCCACAAGGCGTAAGCGCAGATTCATGGGGTCGCTGCGCTGTTTTGTTTACCCAATCGATAACCCACACCTCGCACGGTTTCGATCACGTCACGCCCCAGCTTGCGACGCAGTTGGTAGATGTGCACATTAAGTGCATTGCTTTCGATCTCATCATTAATACCGTAAAGACAGTCCTTCAATTGATCAGCGCTTAGAATTCGCCCGCGACTGCGAATCAGTGCTTCGAGCAGCATCAGCTCACGTCGCAACAGTACAACCGGTTCTCCATCAAGCGTAACGCTTCGCGTGATGGGATCTAATGCGAGGCTACCGTGACGAATAGCGTGATCCACTTGCCCTGCCGTCCGCCGCAGAAGGGAATGAAGCCTGGCCGTTAACTCGTCAAGATCAAACGGCTTGACCAAATAATCGTCGGCACCGCCCTGAAGGCCCTCGACGCGGCTCGCCACGGCATCTCGCGCCGTTAGCATCAAAACGGGGGTCGCAACGTGCTCACGACGCCACTGCTGCAACAACGATAACCCATCACCATCGGGCAAACGGCGGTCGAGAATGACAGCATCATAGTTAATCGTGGCCAATGCACCCTTCGCAGCACCCAGTGAAGTAACGGTATCAACCACAAAGTCGCTCAGTGCCAATCCTGCTTCGACGCCAGCCGCTACCGGCGCGTCATCCTCAACTAGTAATACCCGCATGCGTCCTCCTCAAGGACCTCAAAGGTTTTATCAGCAGTGTGGCATGCTGGGATGAAGTCAATATGAGACAGACTCAGTCTTTCAGCAGCGAGAAAGAAGCCGTTCAAGCTATGGCCTAAGCGGCATAATCCATTGCTCAGAGCCATTATTATCCACGCTTCATGTGCAGTTAATGTTCATCGTGCCAAATGAGTTTTTGGTCGTATATTGAGTAGCGTTTCGTATGAACTCTTGCTTTGTAAATCCGCCATGCCACCCGTCTCTACTTCGCTCCGCACTCATGATGGCATTGTGGCTTGTTTCATATTCGGTATTTGGCGAGGCATCAATGCCACAAGGGCATTACCCATTGCCTGAAACAGGCAATATCGTGGGCGAGACCCATACCGTCAACGTAGAGGACGAAGAGGATACCTTGCTTGATATTGCCCACGCACATGGTATCGGCTACGAGGAAATTCGGCGGGCTAATCCTGACACCAGTCTTTGGGTTCCCGGGAAAGGAACGCCGGTTCAGATTCCGGCGCAGCACATACTGCCGGATGTAGAGCGTACAGGGGTGGTCATCAATATCGCGGAACTGCGACTTTACTACTACCCCGAGGTGAAAGATGGAGAGGCACCTCGCGTTGAGACCTACCCCATTGGCATCGGCCGCGATGGCTTCGATACACCATTGGGGATTACCAAAACCACCATGCGCCTTGAAGATCCCGCCTGGTATCCTCCCGAATCCGTTCGTCAGGAAGCGACTGAACGCGGCGACCCACCGCCCGAAGTAGTTCCGCCAGGTCCCGACAACCCGCTGGGTCAGCACGCCATCCTTTTGGATATTCCCGGCTATTTAATCCACGGCACTAATGAACCAGATGGCATTGGTATGCGCGCCAGTCGAGGTTGTATCCGCATGCACCCCGACGATATTAAAGCCGTATTCGAGCAAATACCCAACGGAACCCAGGTCAATATTATCGATGAGCCGTTCAAGCTTGGCTGGGACGCCGACGAATTGCCGTACGTGCAGGCATTTACTGATCTCAATGAGCAAGAAACGGTCATGATAGCCTTACTGGGTATCGTTAATAATGTCGACAAATTGCAGGCAACAGGGCACGCAAGTATTGATTATGAATTGATGCAGAACGCACTTAGACAGGGCAGTGGACGTATAGAGCCGCTAATTTAGCGGTTTTGATGGGTTCATATACTACTCCACTAAAAGTAAGAGGTTGGCGTATATGGCTGGCTCGACGTGGGAGTGGAATCAGTCCAGAAAACCTGAGGCAAGCCTTAGATAGATGGCTTGCAGCTACTTTGTGAGTAAGTGACTATTTTCTCTCTACGCAGGAGGTCACGAGGTGATGGGGAGTTAAATGAATGCGCTCTATGTGTCGCCATTCATGCGACGACGGCTTTAGCGTAACGTTCAACATCAGCCTGTGCACGGCGAGGTATCGGTTGGCTTCTTCGGGCATCTTGGAGCGACTTGATGGGCGACTTGATGATCAATTTATCGAGGTGGTGAAAATCAGCCGGTGAGTTTGATTACATCGTTTCATCTCTCATCACCGGTATTTCATCACGGGCTTAGTGGTCACGCCTTTTGGGTTATTTCCATAATAAAAAAGCACCCTACTGTGCTAACACCTCCGCCACGCCGCGCTCGGCCGCTTCGATGGCGCCTGCTAGATAACCGGCATACTGCTCGCCCCACTCGCTGCCAATTCCGATTAAACAAGGCTGCCAATCGCCATCTTCAGCCCGCGCTGGCGGTGCCATGCCGTGGTGCTCGCTGGGCATTTGATCCGCGTCAGTTGCAGTAAACGGCTCCTGCGCCCAGTCTCGAATCACTTCCCCCTTCGGGCTAGAGGCTTGAGGACCAAACAGCCTAGTCAACTGCGCACGGCAGTGCTCGCGTAGCGCCTTATCGCCAAGCTGCGCACGGGCATTAGCAGGCAAACTGAAAAAACCAAACAGCGCCCCGTGGCCATCCGGATGAGACGCATCGTGAATTTCACCCAGCGGGCCCATCAAACTACGCGCCTCTCCCGACAGGTGCTCTTCTCGCCAAAAAGGCGTGGGGTACAGTGCGACGTATTTAGCGTGAGGCGCCATCCAAGTCGCAGTACTCGCCCATTGCTGGGTGAGCCGCTCAGGTAGCGACGGCGAAAATGTAACCACCTGCGCTGCTAACCTCGGCGGCACTGCTAGCAGCACATGCTGGGCGGTATAACGTTGCCCGCCAGCACACACTAAATCCACACTGCCGCTGGAAGTGAGCGACATCGACTGAACAGCCTGCCCGGTGTAAATCCGCGCTGAACCGATGTGCTGGCGCAACGCATCAATCAACGCTTGCATGCCGCCCTGTAGACGCATGGATGGAGGCTGATTGACGAAGCCCTGCATACGAACTGGCGGCGTCTGGTGAGAGCGCTCAACTATCATATCGCCAGTTTCATACTGGGCAAACGACGTAAGACCCAACGATTCCACCAGCGCTCCTAGCGCGTGCTGAAACCCCGGCCAATACCAAGACGGTCCCAAATCGAACGCCTCCACAGTATTTGTCTCATCAGGCAATAACGACGCAATACGCCCGCCGACCCGCTCCCGCGCTTCCAACACCACGTAATCAGTAATACCCCGCTGTTCCAACAAAAACGCGGCATAAAGCCCTGCCAATCCAGCGCCTACAATAGCGATACGTGATGTGTTCATGAAAAGTCTCGTTGGTCGATAAAAACCAAAAGCATAACGCAATATGGTGGGTAGATTGTCTCATCGAAAGCCTCGAAGACGAGGGCTGGACGCGTTTTGATACCAGGTGACATCGGGGACAGGGGCCAGAAAAGCGTAAAAGCAAACTGAGAGTGCTTCAATAGTGTTGCACTTGGAACTTGAGGCCGCCAGGCTTCGCTGTAACGATACTTCGCCGAGCGGACGCGACCCAAAGGTCTTAATACGCCGCGATTGCTCGAGGCGTCGGCATGACTAGCTATGGTGGAAAAATATCGTTTCGCTGGAGATGGCTTGACCTCGAAGCTACTGGTTGAAAGTGCCGTTGAGGCGCATCCCGCGCACGTTGGCTTGCAAGGCTTCGAGGCAGTCTATGTCGAGAAAATCGCAATTGACTGAATGTGATCATTCACCAGCAGGTCGGAAAACAGAGTGAAGGAAAACTAGCGTTCATTTGTAGGACTGCCAAAGACAGCTGTTGTCTGATAGGGAAGCACCCAATACGGTGGTAAAATACGATAACGTTACTTCTGACTCTAACACCAAGGCTACTGACGGTGGGTAAAGTTGTACGATGCAATGAAAAAAGAGGCATGATGCTGTGAGTCAACCTGACTGGTGGAAGGAAGTCCTGGAGCTCTCTCACTCGGTTTATCTGCGCATCTCAAGCGACCAGCATGTCTGTGATGCCGTGGGAAACACACAAGCACTGTTCGGCTGCGAACCGGACGAATTAATAGGCCTGACTCCGGGGGCGGGCGTGTTGAAAGATATTCGCGCCCAACTGGGGGTGGCTGTCTCGGAGAAGTTAGCCAGGCGTGAAACACGGCCAGGCGAGACTTGGAGCTACGAGGATAGCACCGGCGGTTACTACGGCCTTTCTGATGGCAGCGTCGTCATCAAGCTTACCGCCTCTCTCCACGTCGACCATGGCATTATCGGGCGCCTCGCTGATCAGTTGCCTGTCATGGTGGCTTACGTTGATCGAGAAGGATGTTTTCGCCTCAACAATCAAGCCTATGTGGACTTCATTGGCGTCAGCCGAGAAGCACTCTACGGCCAGCCGGTGTCTACCGTTCTTGATGCCAACTCCTATGCAAAGGTGTCACCACGTTTTCAACAAGCGCTGTCTGGGCAAGAAGTTAATTACCAAGACCAGATTTCTCTACAAGATGGTCGCACCTTTTATTTCAAAGTAAAGTACGTTCCCGACTTTGTGGAGCAGGCAGTCGTCGGGTTCTATGCCATCATCCAGGACGTCTCTGAAGATCGCGCCATGATCAATCTGCTCCGTAATATCCATAGTGGCGTGAACCGTACCGATATCAGCACCAGCGAGATCATCGATAGCTTGCTCCACGAGGCATTGAAAACCTTGTCTCTGGATATAGGCCTAGTCAGTCGCATTATCGGTGATCAATACATCATCAAATGGGCGGCTTCGGACGTCGATATAACGCCAGGCGACTCTTTCGCTCTAGGAAACACTTACTGTCGTTTAATGCTCGATAGCCACGATATCTTTCATACAATCCATGCAGGTAAGGATGAACGCATAAGCGGTCATCCCTGTTATCTGCAATTTGGCCTTGAGACCTATATCGGCACCCCACTGCACGTGGATGGAGAGGTATGGGGAACTCTTAACTTTTCCAGCCCAACTCCCCGTCGCCGCCACTTTACCGAGGTGGAAATCGAGCTAGTCAGGCTAGTTGCGGATGCCTTGGAGCGCTCTATCGCCCATGAGAACGAAGTCGAGCAGGTGCGTCAGGAACGGGACCTGATGGCCCAAATGGCGTCGCGAGACCACCTGACGGGACTGCCCAACCGTTCCTACCTTGACCAACATGTAACGGCATTGATTTCACGCGGCGAGCCCTTCTCCGTTGCCGTGGTCGATATTGATCACTTCAAGCAGGTTAACGATGCTCATGGTCATGATGTTGGTGATACCACAATCCAGTGGGTGAGCAATCGTATTTCTGAATGTCTCCGTGGTAACGACATGTTGGCTCGGGTAGGGGGAGAAGAATTTGTGATTGTGATGCAACAGACAAGCCTTCCGGCCGCTGAGAAAATCATGGAAAGGATTCGCTATCACATCAAGATAGGTGCCATTGCTCTACTGGATGGTAGCGAACTGAGCATCACTATCAGTGGCGGCGTCAGCGAGCATGTTGAGGGGGCTCCTTTCTCGGATGTGTTAAAGCGCGCCGATACAGCGCTCTATGCAGCCAAACATGCCGGACGAGACCAGATTTGCACCGGCTAAGCGGGCAGGGACTGGTTCTAGCAGAACCCTGAACATTGCGCAGCCGCGTCACCAATGACGTGGCCCGCGGCCAGCCATATCTGGTCCGCAACTAGGTCCATAAGCTGACCCGAGCCGCCCGCGTGAATCGACATGGTCAGCGAGCTGCGCTGATACTGCGACTGGCTTTCGAACTCTGGATGCGAGTCTAGGCGGTGGAGCTATCTAGGCATAGCAAGACGCCATGTCCGAATTCAGAGAGCGCATCGACTATTATGTCTGCTCCTGGCCAGTAGCATCTGGCTTACCACTAGAAGTGCACAAAACTGGTAAGGTTAAGTGCTATTCCGAGACTGCTATCAAGGATTAGGCATGGCAAATTCCAAACCCTTCATGACGTCGATTCAGTTCTACGAAGACCATGCTAATCGCTTGTCTGAGCACTACCAGTCCCTAAGCTTTGAAGATGTTCACGCTGAATGGCTTCATCAACTCCCTGAGCAGGCCGGTTTAGCGCTAGACGTTGGCGCTGCGATGCTAAAGCTCTTACAGAGCGCGGTTGGCAGGTGATGGCGGTAGAGCCCGCAGAAAAGCTGAGAACGCTAGGACAAAGCCATACGCACGACCGGGATGTCAGTTGGATTGACGATACCTTGCCCGCCTTGAATTGCGTCAGCCAGCTATCACAGCGCTTTCAACTGATCCTGGTATCAGCGGTCTGGATGCATTTGCCCCCTAATGAACAGCAGCGTGAAGTGACGCCTTGCCGATAGTGCACCTGGCATAGTGATTTCACGAACAGCAGAATGGGTAACGGTACCTCTGGGAGCAGTAGGTCTATTCTGGATAAAACTGTACCGTCCCTTATTGATAGAGCGTGATTTGCGCCAAGCACCCGGAGAGAAAGGCTATGGTTTTGCTAAGGATGATTTCTATCGCTTGAAGCAACTATCGCCACATGATCTGCGCATTGGCTCAGCTTTTTATGATCCTCAATTTGCTGCCAGCGACAGAAAAAGCCAATCAATCCAAATCGGATCGCCTGCCTGCCGCTCACGTGATGCAAAAGGCTAAACAAGACATTTTGCACTGGTGGCAATATCTCGAAGACAATAGAACAGTCTGTCAGCAGTTTCGTGATGAAGCTACTGTTGCACTGCCGCTTGCTACGCCAACGGCTACTCTGGACGTAATATTTAATAGTGCATTACTTCAACGCCAGCGATTGAAAGCAAACCAGCAACTTGCTGAGTGGATGGGAGTGAGCTGACAAGGCTGTGTCACACCTTGTGTCAGGCAACAGTTAAAGGTCATTAGGTAGATAACAGGGATTAGCTAGAATGTTGGCAAGCTTGGCACACAGATGGCACAGATTTGACACGCGCAAAATAAAAGGGCCTACGCATTAACGTAAGCCCTTGATATTCTTGGCGCGCCCGGCAGGATTTGAACCTGCGACCCTCGGCTTCGGAGGCCGATACTCTATCCAACTGAGCTACGGGCGCATTGGTGGCGTATCCTACCGGTGCGCAGGCGCTGTGTCTAGCCGCTCGGCGGTTTTACGGCGTGCTTCAATTGACCCTTTTCAACTCCTTGGTGCATGCTTGACGGGCATTTCTGAACCTTACGCATCGGGAACACAAAAAAATGAAAACATTTGCACGCAGCACGCTGGCACTGGGCATCTCACTGGCGCTGGTAAGTGGCGCTAACGCCTCCGTTGACGATATGGAACCCGTTACTCTGCGCCTGGCGCATGTGGTCAACGAACAGGATGGTTTCCATATTGCGGCCACCAAATTTGAAGAGCTTGTCGAAGAGCGCACCGACGGCAAGGTGGATATTGAAATTCATCCCAACGCCTCGCTGGGCGACGAGCGCACGCTGCTGGAAGGCATGCAGATCGGCACCGTGGATATGGGTGTGATCACTAACGGGCCGGTGGCCAACTTTGTCGAGGAAATGGCGGTGTTTGAGCTGCCGTTCCTGTTCCCCTCGCCAGAAGCCGCCTACGAGGTACTCGACGGCCCCATCGGCCAGGAGCTGCTGGACAAACTCTCCGAGGTGAACCTGAAGGGTCTAGCCTACGCCGAGCGCGGTTTCCGTAACCTGACCAACAGCGAGCGCGCGGTCAACGCGCCGGAAGATATCGATGGCCTGCGCATTCGCGTGATGGAAAACCCGGTATACACCGATACCTTCCGTGCCTTGGGCGCCAACGCTATTCCCATGGCCTGGACCGAAGCGCTCACCGCCATGCAGCAGGGCACCATCGACGGCCAGGAAAACCCGGTCAACGTGATTCATTCGTTCAACCTGGACGAAACCCAGAATTACATGACGCTTTCGCGCCACACCTATGCGCCGGCGATTTTCGTCATGGGGGCGTCCGTGTGGAACCAGCTCCCCGAAGACGCCCAGACGATTCTGGAAGAAGCCGCTCAAGAGGCTGCCGAGCATGAGCGCCAGGTGAACGCCGAGATGGAAGCCGATCAGCTCGCCGAACTGCGCGAAGCGGGCATGGAAATTAACGACTCGCCGGATATTGAGGCCTTCCAGCAAGCCGTGCAGCCGGTGTACGACGAATACGGCGAGCAGTTTGGTGATTACCTGCCGCGCATTCGGGAGGCATTGGAATAAGTGAACCAACGCGCCCACTCGCTGATCGTTGGGCTGCGCCGTGTTGAGCGCGGGCTGGATGGAGTCATCCAGCCCGTGGTGTTTGTGGGCATGGCGGCCCTGATTGGCGTTATCACGTTACAAATCCTTTCCCGCGTGCTGTTCACCGCGGTGGAATGGACCGAAGAACTCGCCCGTTTTTTGCTGGTGTGGCTGACGTTTCTTGCGGGCACCCTGGCCTTTCAGCGCGGCCGGCATATCGCGGTCACCTTTGTCGTTGATGCCCTGCCCGTTCGGCTGCGTCAGTTGGCGCGGTTGCTGGCTACGCTGGTGGTGGTGGCCTTCTTGATCACCCTGGCGATGATCAGCGTGGAATACATGCAGGTGCAGAGCTTCCAGAAGTCAGCGGCCATGCGCGTGCCGATGTCTTACGTCTACGCCGTGGTGCCGTTCTGCTCCGTCGTGATGGCTTGGTACGCGCTGGTCGATGCCGTGGAGCTGATACTCACCGGCGATACCCACGAGCCCAGGGAGACGCCGCTATGACGCTGCTCCTGTTTGGGCTGTTTTTTGGTCTGATGCTGCTCAGCGTGCCCATTGCTTTCGCGATTGGCGCCAGCACGCTGTTTGCGCTCTATCAGTCGGGCGTACCGCTGATGGTGGTGCCCCAGCAGATGTTCCAGGGCATCAACTCCTTCGCGCTGGTCGCCATTCCAATGTTTATTCTGGCCGGCGATTTAATGGCCCAGGGCAAGGTCAGTGAAAAGCTGGTCAGCTTTGCCGATTCATTGGTGGGCTTCATGCGCGGCGGGCTGTCGCTCGTCTCGATCATGGCGGGGATGTTCTTTGCCGCCATTTCCGGCTCGGGCGCCGCCACGACCGCCGCCGTGGGCTCAAGCCTGGTGCCCGAGCTCAAGCGCAAGGGCTACGATCCGGCGTCGGCGGCCGGCCTCATCGCCGCCAGCGGTACCATCGGCGTGGTGATTCCGCCGTCGGTGCCGATGATCATCTACGCGGTTATCGCCCAGCAGTCGGTATCCAAGCTGTTCTTGAACGGCTTTCTGCCGGGCCTGGCGATGGGCCTGGGGCTGATGGCGATTGCCATTATTCAGGCCTATCGGCGCCAATATCCCAAAGGCACGCCGCTGTCGTGGCCGGTGATTCTGCGCACCTTTAAAGACGCCAGCTGGGGGCTAATGACCCCGGTGATTATCCTGGGCGGCATCTTCTCGGGCATCTTTACGCCGTCTGAAGCCGCCGTGGTGGCAGTGAACTACGCCATCATGGTGTCGCTGTTTGTGTACCGTGACCTCACCTTCCCGGATGTGTATCGGCTGCTGATCCGCTCGGCGATGACCACCTCGGTGATCATGCTGGTGATTGCCATGTCGGCGGTGCTCAGTTGGACGCTCTCCAGCTGGCAGGTGCCGGGGGCGATCGCTCAATCGGTGCTCTCGCTGTCGACCGACCCTTACGTGATCATGCTGCTGATCGTCGCGGTGATTCTGCTCACCGGGGTGTTTATCGAAACCGCCAGCGCCTTGATCATTCTGACGCCGGTGCTGCTGCCGCTTGCGCTGCAGCTGGGCATCGACCCGATCCACTTTGGCCTGATCATCGTGGTGGGGCTGTCCATCGGCATGATCACCCCACCGGTCGCCATCAACCTGTACGTGGCCTCTTCGGTGACGCAGTTGCCGCTGGAACGCATCACCCAGGCCATCGTGCCGTATTTGCTTGGGTTGATCGGCGTGCTGCTATTGGTCGTTTACGTACCGATGTGGCTTGGCTTGTCGGGCTGAGCTTATAAATGCAGGGGAATCGTTATTCCCCTGCGGCCAGGTTGCACACCGGCTGGCCGGCATCGAAGGCCAGGAGGTTGTCGAAGGCATCACCGAAGTAGAGCTCGTAGCTGTCTTTTTCGACGTAGCCCAGGTGCGGCGTCGCCACGACGTTAGCCAGTTCCAGCAGCGGGTGCGCCCGCACCGGCTCGTCATCGAACACATCTACGGCGGCCATACCGGGCCGCCCGGCGTTGAGCGCGGCTTCAAGCGCGCCGTTTTCCACCAGCGGAGCGCGACTGGTGTTCACCAATAGCGCCGTGGGTTTCATGCTGGCGAGGTTCTCGGCGGTGACGATGCCGCGGGTTTCCGGGTTTAGCCGCAGGTGAAGGCTGAGCACATCGCTGCGTGCGAACAAGTCCGCCTGGGAGCCTGCCACCGCAAGCCCGGCAGCCTCGGCCCGCTCGCGGGTCGTCTCTCGTCCCCATACCAGCACGTTCATTTCAAACGCCTGGCCGTAACGCGCCACCAGCTGGCCAATCTTGCCGTAGCCAAAAATACCCAGCGTACGGCCTTTCAAGCCGGTACCCAGTGTCCGCTGCCAGCGCCCGGCCCTTAAGTTGTTCACCTCATCAGGAATATGCCGCATGGCGGCCAGTATTAAGCCCCAGGTTAGCTCGGCGGCGGCATACGGCGAGCCGGTGCCCGCCAACACGGTCACGCCGTGCTGGCGGCAGGCGGCCATGTCCACATGGGCCGCCCCGCCGCCTGTCTGGCTGATCACCTTGAGCTTGGGGAGCCGCGCCAGCAATGACGCGGTTACCGGCGTGCGTTCACGAATCAGCACCAGGGCTTCGGCGTCTTGAAAGCGCGCCACCAGTTGCTCTTCATCCGTTACCGTATCGTTGTAGACTGTGATCTGATGGCTGGCCAACTTGGCAAAAGCATCCAGTGAACGGACGCAATCCTGATAATCATCGGGGATGACAATATGCATCACAGCGGCTCCTGATTCTATGGAGATATTAAAAGGGGCTTGCCAACTGGCAAGCCCCTTTAACCTACATCAAAAGCGATAGCGGGTGCCTAAAACTCTTCCCAATCGTCGCCGCCTGAGGTTGCCTTCGGCTTGGAGGATAGCGCGGGTCGCTTTAACTCCTTGTTAGCCGGCGCTGAGGCGCTAGGAGGCAGCGCTTGGCGCCGCTGTGAAGGCTCCCCGTCCCCTAACACAAAGGAGTTGATCAGCTCTCTCAGGTGCTCGGCATGACGACGCATATCGGCGGCGGCGGTGGTCGATTGCTGCACCATCGCCGCGTTTTGCTGGGTCATGGTGTCCATCTCGGCCACGGCGGTATTGATCTGGCCGATACCGCTGCTCTGCTCTTTTGCTCCTGCGCTGATCTCGCCGATGACGTCGGTCACCTTGGCCACGCTCTCGACGATTTCGCGCATGGTGGCACCGGCACCACGCACCAGCTCCGCACCGGAATGGGTGTGCTGCACCGAAGCGTCGATCAGCGCCCGGATTTCCTTGGAGGCATCGCTTGAGCGACTCGCCAGGGTGCGTACCTCCTCTGCCACCACAGCAAAGCCACGGCCGTGCTCGCCCGCCCTGGCGGCTTCCACCGAGGCGTTGAGCGCCAGAATATTGGTCTGGAAGGCGATGGAGTCGATCATGCTGATGATATCGCTGATGCGGCTGGCCGACTCATTGATATCCTGCATGGTCCGCTCGACCTGCGCCATGGACGCTTCGCCCTGATGGGCCACCTCAGCGGTCGACTGCACCAGCTTGTTGGCCTGCTGGGCGTTATCGGCGCTATGGTTAACGGTAGAGGTGATCTCCTCCATGGAGGCGGAGGTTTCCTGAAGGTTGGCGGCGGCCTGCTCGGTTCGCGTGGACAGCTCTTCGCTGCTGCGGGAGATTTCGCCGGCGGAGTCGTAAACGCTGGTGGTGCTGTGGCGGACATCCCGCAGGGTATGCTGCATGCGTTCGACAAAGGCGTTGAATTGCACCGCCAGGTTGCCAATTTCGTCGTTGCTCTCCACCGAGAGACGCCGGGTCAAATCACCGCGACCCTGGGCGATATCGTTCATCGCGGCGGCAGTACGCTTGATCGGCCCAACGGTACGACGCACAAAGACATACGCCACTAAGGCGACCACGACAAACAACGCCAGCCCAAGCAAGGCCGCGAAGATAATGCCCTCGCGCAAATCGGCAGCCGTGGCCGCCTCAATCTCGGCCATGGTGGCCTCGACATCGGTGACGTAGACGCCAGCACCAATTGCCCAGCCCCATTTATCAAGCTGATCAACAAATGAGTGCTTCGGCTGCGGTTCATCGGTGCCTGGGTATTCCCAGACGTATTCGTAAAAACCACCACCCTCGCTGGCAAGCTCCACGATATCGCGGATGATATAGGTGCCATCCGGCCCCTTGGCGTCGATCATGTTGGTGCCTTCGCGATCCGGCGCAGGCGCCGTCACGATATTGTTACCCTCATAATCGTAGATAAAGATGTAGTTGTTATCCTCGAAGCGCATGGAGCGCACAATCTCGGCAGCCTGTTGTTTGGCTTCCTCATCGTTGGCACCGGCATCTTCGTAAATCGGCTCAATGGCCGTTTTCGCCACTTGCACCAGGTCGCGCACTGCCCTGCGGCGTTCTTCAATTAACTGTTCGCGCTGTTCGGCCAGCACGTCGTGGGCGTCCTGGGTCGTGCTGTAGGCTTTGAACGCGACCAGCGCGACCGTCACCAGGAACAAGGGGAGCAAGACCAGCATCAGGACCTTGGTCTGCAGACCAAAGGCCCCGCGAGCGGGAGATTCAGAGGTTGTCATTGTGAGCAAGTTCCAATGTTTGTGAGTTAAGGAGTATTAGAATTATTATTTATCCTTTATCGACAAACGTTAATTAAACTTTAGCCATCTAATACTATCGAATGTTTTTTTGATTATTTGGAGCGATATCAGGAGGTTCATAACATACGTTAAGGCGATAACGAGCGCTGGCGTCCACCCTGGTCATGTGGTGGCCAGGGACGGCCCGTTTTAAGGCTAGATGCCACCCGCTTTGTTCAGTCGCCTCGACCTTCAACCGCCTGGTCGGGGCGACTTTTTTATTCGGCGCTGCCTGGTTAGCCCGCAATCGCCGTGCGGCGCTCGTCCAGCATCCCTTTGTCGAGAATGAAGCGGATAATCTCCTCGAGCCCGACACCATCGTAAAGATTGGTGAACACAAAAGGCCGCTCGCCGCGCATCTTTTTCGAATCGCGCTCCATCACGTCCAGCGAGGCGTGTACCTGCTCGGCGATATCGATCTTGTTGATGATCAACAGGTCCGACTTGGTGATGCCCGGCCCGCCCTTGCGCGGAATTTTATCGCCGGCGGAGACGTCGATCACGTAAAGCGTTAAATCGGAAAGCTCGGGACTGAAGGTCGCCGACAGGTTATCCCCACCCGACTCCACCAGCACCAGCTCCAGCTTGGGGTGGCGCTCCTGTAGCTCGTCGATCGCCGCCAGGTTCATGGAGGCATCTTCACGAATCGCCGTATGCGGGCAGCCACCGGTTTCCACCCCCAGAATACGATCCGCCGGCAGCGCGTCGTGCTTGAGCAAAAAGTCGGCGTCTTCACGAGTGTAGATGTCGTTGGTCACCACGGCGATATCGTAGTGGTCACGCAGCGCCAGGCAGAGCTGCTTGAGCAGCGCGGTCTTGCCCGACCCCACCGGGCCACCCACGCCAATGCGTAAACAGTGTGTCATCGTTATCTCCTCCTTAACTTCTAAACAAGCGGGAATATTGAGTTTCGTGAAGCGCGCTGGCTAACGCCAGGCCGGGTAGCACCGGGCCGAGTTCTTCGTCGTCAAGCAAAAGCGCCTGGTCCACGGCGGTAACAAGCGCCGGACGTAGCTTTTCAATCACCCGTTGGGCCGCGGTGTGACCAAGCGGCAGCGCCTTGCAGGCGACGGCCAGTTGGTTTTCCAGCCACGCCCAGGCAAAGCCCAGCAGCGTTTGCCGTTCAGACACGCCACGAGTGTGGGCGGTGTAGGCAAACAGCGTGACATAGCCTGCCTGCGTCGGCAGCAAGGGCGTTAGTAAGTCTTCACTTGGCAAAAGGTCAAGACTGCCCAGCAGGCGCTTGAGCGAGGCGCCCAGGCGGCTATCTTCGGCGGCCAACTCGGCGGTTTCCCGGGTGGCGGCCAGCCATTGGTCCCACTCGGCGACCGTTGCGGCATCGCCCTGCGCCAGCGCTGTATGCAGCCTCGCAAGTACTGGCAGCTCGCAGCGGGTTAAGCCATCTTCCAATACGCCGCTTAGCCACTCGGTAAGGCTTGCTTCATCGCGCACCCAATCAAGCTCGAAGGCGCTTTCCAAGCCCTGAGAGAACGCAAAGGCGCCGATCGGCAGCGCCGGGCTGACCAGTTGCATCAGGCCCAGCAGCGCCAGCTCATCGCCTTGATTTTGCGGGGCGACGGACTCAGTGGGCATGGTGGTGCTCATGATCGTGTGCGTGGTCGTGAGTATGGCCATGCCCGTGGGAATGACCGTGCGAGTGACCACCGCCGCCTATCTGGTTATAGGCGCCCGGTTCCGGGTCGAAGGTGGCGTCATGGTGCTCCAGTTCAGCGCCCAGTAGCACGGCGAGCTCTTCCAGCACATGATCCGGCGGGAACCGCACCCAGGCGCCTTTGTCATCTTCACCCAGCGCCAGCTGTACGTGGCGATTGCCAAGGTGGTAAGCCAGCCGCGCCAGCGGTAAGCCAGTACTCACTCTCGCGGTCACCACCGGTTCTACGGCGGCACACACGCGAACCACTTCGCCGCTTTCGGCTTTCAGGCCTTCGCCGCTACGCAGCACCGGGCCGCGATCCAGAAACAGGCCCAGCTCGCGGCCGCTATCGCTTTGCGCTTTTAAGCGCCCACGAATGCGTAGCTCAAAGGGCAACGTGAGTGTGTCGCTCGCCGCGCTCTCGTCTATCGGCCCTAAACGTTCTATGAGTTTAAGCATTGGTATCGTCCTGTTAAGAACCTGCAGTTAAGCACCCAGCAGCCGAGCCGGGGGTAGGTCGTAGTGAGGGTCTTTCGCCATGGCCGGAAAATGTTCCATACATTTCCGGCATTTCCTCCATCCATGGAGGGCAGATGGCAAAAGTAGCGTACAGGGATGTATTTACAGCGCCCTCACGTAGACCTACCCCCGGCACTGCACTTGCTGGCGGTCATAGTGCGCTATTCAAAACAAATGATAACGCTGAGCCAGCGGCAATTCGGTAGCAGGCTCGCAGGTCAAAATTTCGCCATCGCAGCGCACCTCGTAGGTTTGCGGGTCGACGGTCAAATCGGGGCAGGCATCATTGAGTTTCATATCCTGCTTACGCACCTGGCGCACGTTTTTGCACGCCGCCAGTTCGCTATTCAGCCCCAGGGTCTGTTTGATTCCCGCATCCAGCGCGGCCTGGCTGACAAAGCTCAGCCGGGTTTGGCTGGCCGCCCGGCCCAAGGCACCGAACATATAGCGGTAGTGGACCGGCTGCGGTGTGGGAATCGAGGCGTTGGGGTCACCCATGGGCGCCGCCGCAATCATGCCACCTTTAATCATCATCGCTGGCTTGACGCCGAAAAAGGCTGGTTTCCACAGCACCAGGTCAGCCAGCTTGCCGACTTCCACCGAGCCCACTTCGTGGGCAATGCCGTGGGTGATCGCCGGGTTAATGGTGTACTTGGCGATATAGCGCTTAGCGCGGACGTTATCGGCGCCCAGGGCTTCATCTTCCGGCAGCAGGCCGCGCTGTACCTTCATCTTGTGGGCCGTCTGCCAAGTACGGCAGACCACTTCGCCCACCCGCCCCATGGCCTGGGAGTCAGAAGCGATCATCGAGATCACGCCCAGGTCGTGGAGAATATCCTCGGCGGCGATGGTTTCGCGGCGAATGCGCGAGTCGGCGAAGGCCACGTCTTCGGGAATATTGGGATCCAGGTGGTGGCACACCATCAGCATATCGAGGTGTTCGTCGATGGTGTTGACCGTGTAGGGCCGCGTCGGGTTTGTGGAGGACGGCAGCACATAGGCTTTCGAGCAGGCGGTGAGGATGTCCGGCGCGTGGCCGCCGCCCGCCCCTTCGGTGTGATAGGTGTGAATGCAGCGCTCTTTAAAGGCGGCGAGGGTGTCTTCTACAAAGCCCGATTCGTTCAGCGTGTCGGTGTGGATCGCCACCTGGACATCGTAGGCATCCGCCACGTTGAGGCAGTTATTGATCGACGCCGGTGTGGTGCCCCAATCTTCGTGCAGTTTAAGCCCCATGGCGCCCGCTTGGAGCTGGAGCTCCAGAGACTCGGGCAGGCTGGCGTTCCCTTTGCCCAGAAAGCCGATATTCATGGGCATATCGTCCACGGCTTGCAGCATTTTGCCAATGTGCCAGGGGCCGGGCGTGCAGGTGGTGGCGTTGGTGCCGGTGGCCGGGCCGGTGCCGCCGCCGAGCATGGTGGTGACGCCGCTCATCAGCGCCTCTTCGACCTGCTGCGGGCAGATAAAGTGAATGTGAGAGTCGATGCCGCCCGCGGTCAGAATCTTGCCTTCGCCGGAGATGATTTCGGTGCCGGGGCCAATCACGATTTCAACGTCGGGCTGGGTATCCGGGTTGCCTGCTTTGCCAATCGCGGCGATGCGGCCGTTTTGAATCCCCACATCGGCTTTGACGATGCCCCACCAGTCTAAAATCAGCGCGTTGGTGATAACGGTGTCCATGACCGTATCATCGGCGCGCTGGCTCTGGCCCATGCCGTCGCGGATGACTTTGCCGCCGCCAAATTTCACTTCATCGCCGTAGTGGGTGGCGTCTTTTTCGACTTCGATCCACAGATCGGTGTCGCCCAGGCGCACGCGGTCGCCCACCGTGGGGCCGTACATATCGGCGTAGGCCTGCCGACTGATCTTGTTATTCGGTTTCATTGTTTACCTCCCTCCAGCGCGCCCATCACATCGCCGCGGAAACCGTAAATTTCGCGCTTGCCCACGAAGGGAATCAGCGTGACTTCGCGGGTTTGGCCGGGCTCAAAGCGAATCGCCGTGCCCGCCGCCACGTCCAGCCGATAGCCCCGCGTCTTGTCACGATCGAACACCAGCGCCGGGTTGGCCTCGGCAAAGTGGTAGTGAGACCCGATCTGAATGGGCCGGTCGCCGGTATTGGCAACCTCGACGCTAATCCGCTCACGCCCCACGCAAAGCTCGATATCGCCGTCTCTTAACTGATACTCACCGGGAATCATGGCAGCAGCCTCCTAGTTGATCGGGGTATGGACAGTGACCAGCTTGGTGCCGTCGGGGAAAGTGGCCTCCACCTGCACCTCGTCGACCATCTCGGCCACCCCCTCCATCACGTCGTCGCGGCTGAGGATCTCACGGCCAAAGCTCATCAAATCGGCCACGCTGCGGCCATCGCGAGCCCCCTCCATGATCTCAAAGCTGATCAGCGCCACGGCTTCCGGGTAGTTGAGCTTCAGGCCGCGCGCTTTACGCCGCTCGGCCAACTGTGCCGCGGAAAACAGCAGCAGCTTGTCTTTGTCTCTTGGGGTGAGTTCCATGGTGTCTCCTTGAAATCAGGTCAGCCAAATACGCGGTGTGTGGGCCTCGCGCTCGATCCAGCGGGGGCGCAGCACCTGCCAGGCCTGTTCGCATAGCGCCCAGGCTTCATTGCGGGCGTTACCCAGGTAGCGCAGCAGCAATACGCCGTGGCGTGCCGTCACCGCCCAGCGCGGATGGTCGGGCAGCGCGTCGCGCAGTGCCTCTATCGCCTCGCCGGTATCGGCGAGCCCCACCGCCCAAAGCGTTGCTTGAACGGTAGCACCGCCCTGGCCCCAGCGCCCGGTAAAGCGTGGATGAGCAGGGTCGAGCGGCTGACGCTCGAGCCATAGCGGCCTGCCATCCAGCGTCAAGCGGAAGTGCTGTTCAATGCGCCCGGTAAGATACGGCAGGTCGCTCGCCGGACGCCCCAGCGCCATGACTTCCCAGCCCAGGCAGCGGGCGCTGCCGTGAAGGTCAATCTGGGTATGCTGCTCACCTCGGGAGCCATCAAAGGCGATGGTTTCCTGGGGCAGCCATTCAAGGGTGGCGCCGTCCTCCAAATGGAGTTGCGTGCGCTGGGTCCAGGCCACGCCCTGACTGTCGGCTTTGTAAAGCTTGTTGGCCGCAGGCGTGGTGAGCAGCGCGTGGGCACCGTTTTCCACGCGGGCGCTGATGGTAAGTGCATCGCCACTGACCAGACCGCCGGGAGGGTGCAGTAAATACACATGGCACGCCTGGTCGTGGCCTTCCGGATAGAAAGGACGCTGCACGCGGAGCGGCCCCTGGTGGCGGGCATGAACCAAACGCGTCGCGCCGCTGCGTGGTGCAAACCGCAACGCAAGCGACGCCGCCCAGTGGCGTTCCTGATCAAAACGGTGGCCAGAGGCAATGGAGGGGTTGGCGATATCGCATAGAATCATGGGGTGCTATCGCGTCCTTACAGTCAGGCTTTTACTAACCACAGCAATTTATGCGCCAAAATGGTGAAAAGCGGCTGTATGCCGATGTCAGGGGGATTCCAGGGGAAATCGAGGTGGTCAGCAAAGGCTTCTTGCACCACCAAAGAACCAGAAAAGCCTTTAAAGCACCAAAATGGCGCACACCAAAGTGACAACCAAGGCGCGCCACTTGCCACCCGGTCCAAGTCGTTGAACCGGGTGTGGATAACTTAAACCGTCAAATGCTGCTGGATCAGTTCGTCGGATAGCTCATTGATAGCGCCTTTGGCGACCGGGCGGCCGCGGTCCATGATCACGAAGCGATCGGCGTACTTGCGGGCGAAGGGTAGCTTCTGTTCTACCAGCAGTACTGTCAGGCCGTCTTCGTTGATCAACTGGCGGATCACCTGGCCGATTTGCGAGACGATATTGGGCTGGATGCCCTCGCCCGGCTCGTCAAGGATGAGCAGCCTGGGCTCGATGACCAGCGCCCGCCCGATGGCCAGCTGTTGTTGCTGGCCGCCGGAAAGATCGCCCCCGCGGCGGTGTTTCATGTCCTTGAGCACCGGAAACAGGTCAAAGACCCGCTCGGGGATTTTTTTCACCCCGTCACGACGTGCGGCGAGGCCGGTACGCAGGTTGTCTTCCACGGTGAGCAGCGGAAAGATCTGGCGACCCTGGGGGACATAGCCGATACCCAGCCGGGAGCGCGCTTCAATGGGCTTTTGCGTCAGCTCGACTTCACCTTCAGCGCCGTCTTCATAGCGCAGCTGCCCATCGGCAACGGCGACTTCGCCCATAACGGCTTTCATCAGGGTGGTTTTGCCCACTCCGTTGCGCCCCATCACGCAGGTACATTGACCCTCGGGCACGTCCAGATCCAGGTCCCACAGGGTGTGGCTTTCGCCGTAAAACTGATTGAGCTTTTCGATCGACAGCATCAGGCGGTCTCCTCGTCTGCACCCAGGTAAACCTCGACGACGCTTGGGTCACTCGAGACCTCATCCATGGTGCCTTCCGCCAGCACGCTGCCCTGGTGCAGGACGGTCACCTGGCGGGCAATCGAGCGCACAAAGCCCATGTCGTGCTCGACCACCACCACCGACTGCTGGCCTGCCAGGCCGGTGAGCAGCTCGGCGGTGCGCTCCATTTCCTGCTCGGTCATCCCGGCGACGGGCTCATCCACCAGCAAGAGGCGCGGGCGCTGCATCAACAGCATGCCGATTTCCAGCCACTGCTTCTGCCCGTGGGAAAGAATACCCGCAGGTTGATAGCGCAGCGCGGTCAGGCCGATGGTCTCCAGCACCTCCTCGATGCGGTCCTTGACCTCGCCGGTCATCCGCGCGGTCAATGTGGGCAGAATGCGCTTGTCGGCGGCCATGGCCAGTTCCAGGTTTTCAAATACCGTCAGCGCCTCGAATACCGTGGGCTTCTGGAACTTGCGGCCAATACCCAGGCTTGCGATATCGGGCTCGGTCATGTGTAAAAGGTTATGCCGACTGCCGAACCAAACGCTGCCTTGGTTGGGCCGCGTCTTGCCGGTGATGATATCCATCATGGTGGTTTTGCCGGCCCCGTTGGGGCCGATAATGCAGCGCAGCTCGCCGTCGTCGATGGTCAGGTTAAGGTTATTGATGGCCTTGAAACCATCAAAGCTGACGGTGACATCCTCCATGTAGAGAATCGGCCCATGGCGTACGTCCACCTTCGATAGCTGGGGCGTCATGAAGTCAAACACCCGGTCGCGCTCGGTCAGCGATTGGAAAAAACTCATGCCGTGGCCTCCTTTTCCGGCGTTGCGTCAGGATCGTCTCGGCGTCGCGCACGACGCGCCAGCAGTCCGGCGACGCCCTTGGGCAGGAATACCGTGACAAATACGAACAGCCCGCCCAGCGCGAACAGCCAGGCATCGGGCATCACGCCAGTAAAGACGGTTTTGGCATAGTTCACCAGCACCGCACCGATCACCGCGCCGTAAAGCGAGGCGCGACCGCCCAGTGCGACCCACAGCACAATTTCGATGGAAAATAGCGGATCAAACTCGCTGGGGTTAATGATCCCCACCTGCGGCACGTAGAGCGCACCCGCCACACCGGCCAGCATGGCGGAGACGACAAACACAAACAGCTGGAAGCGCTCGACCCGGTAGCCGAGAAACCGCGTACGTGCCTCGGCATCGCGGGTGGCCACGCACACACGGCCGAGTTTGCTGGCGACAATCGAGCGGCATATCACGTAGCCCAGTGCCAACGCCACGCCCGAGGCAATGAACAGGCCAAGCCTGGTGGCCCCGCTGCGCAGGTCAAAGCCCAGCAATTCACGGAAATCGGTCAGGCCGTTGTTACCGCCAAAGCCCATTTCATTGCGGAAAAACGCCAACATCAGTGCAAAGGTCATGGCCTGGGTAATGATCGACAGATACACCCCGGTCACCCGCGAGCGAAAGGCCAGCCAGCCGAACACCAGCGCCAGCGCGCCGGGCGCCAGCAGCACCATGGCAAAGGCAAACCAGGCCATGTCAAAGCCGTACCAGTACCAGGGCAGGCTGTCCCAGTTAAGGAAGACCATAAAGTCGGGCAGAATGGGGTCGCCGTAGGTGCCGCGATCGCCGATTTGGCGCATCAGGTACATGCCCATGGCGTAGCCACCGATGGCAAAAAAGGCGCCGTGACCGAGGCTCAGAATGCCCAGGTAGCCCCATACCAGATCCACCGCGACGGCCAGCAGTGCATAGGTCAAATACTTGCCCAGCAGCCCCACCGTGTAGCCCGATACGTAAAGCGGGTGCCCTGCGGGCACCGCCAGGTGGAGTATCGTCACGGCGGTGACCGCCACGGTCAGAACAAGTAGAAATATCTGCGTCGAGCGTTCGTTGAAGGGTCGTGTCAGCCACATAGTCGATTAGCCCTCCGCCGCCCGGCCTTTCTGCGGGAAGAGTCCGCGGGGGCGCTTTTGAATAAACAGAATGATAAACACCAGCACGATGATCTTGGCCAGTACCGCTCCGGCCCAGGGCTCCAGCACCTGGTTGATCACGCCCAGCGACATGCCCGCCACCAGCGTGCCCCACAGGTTGCCGACGCCACCAAACACCACCACCATGAAGGAGTCGATGATGTAGCTCTGGCCGAGGTTGGGACCAACATTGGTCAGCTGCGACAGCGCCACGCCAGCCAGCCCGGCGACACCTGAGCCCAGCGCGAAGGTCATGATATCGACCCGCGTTGCGCGAATGCCCATGGAGCGCGCCATGGCGCGGTTCTGGGTCACGGCGCGGACTTCAAGCCCTAATCGCGTGCGGCGCATTACCAGGATCAGCGCCGCAAATACCACCAGCGCAAAACCAATCACATACATTCGATTCAGCGTGAGCGACAGGGCATCGTTAACCACCAGCGAACCGCTCATCCACTCAGGTGTGATAACGGTACGATTTTGTGGCGAGATCACCGTGCGCACCAGCTGCTGGAGAATCAGGCTGACACCGAACGTCGCCAGCAACGTTTCCAGCGGGCGGCCTTTGAGAAACTGAATAACGCCACGCTCTATCGCCACACCCACCAGTGCGGACACCATAAAGCCGGCCGGAATGGCGAGTATCAGCGCTAGCCCCGGCTGGCCAGGTAGCAACTGCTGCATGGCCCAGGTGGTGTAGGCACCCAGCATGATCAGCTCGCCGTGGGCCATATTGATCACACCCATCACGCCAAAGGTGATCGCCAGGCCAATGGCTGCCAGCACCAACACCGACCCCATGGAAAGCCCGAAGTAGAGCGTTTCAGCAGCGCGACTGATCTTGAGATTTTGCTCGATATCAGCCAGCGCGGCGGTGGCCGCATCGACCACCAGCGGATCATCCGATTGGGCGGCGCGATTCAGCGCCACCCGGATGTTGCTATTCAGGCTGCCCGACAGCACCTCTACTGCCTCGACGTCGCCCTGATTCAGGCGATAGACCGCCAAGGCTTGATTCAACCGGTCGCGTACCGCCGCCGAAGGCTCTTCGTCCAGCCGGTTGGTGAGCGGCTCAACCTGATCTTCTTCGACGTCGCCAATCAGACCCTCCGCTGCGTCCAGGCGGGCGTCGCGGTCACCGGCGTACAACTCCACCAGCGAAATCGCCGAGCGCAACTGGCTGCGCAACGCGTTGTTGATGGTCAGGCGGTCCAGGTCGCGGCGGGTCACATCGTCCATCGACTCGCCGGTTATGGCGTCTTCTATCGAAACGTCCAGCCCCGCACTGTCCACTGCGATCACGAAGCGGCCGTCGTCTTTCAGACGCTGTAAATCGCTGTCCAGCAGCGCCTGCAACCACACGTCGGCTCGCTCGTGCTCGCTTTCGATAATGGCGGTAATGGCTTCTGATTTATCGTCAAATGAGCGCGTATCCAACGCTTCGAGTAACGCCTGGCCGTCCTGTTCCTGAGCCGCCGCCGTCATCGGCAGCCAGCTCAGCAGGCTAATCAGCAGGCAGGTGACGATCCTTGTGGTAACGGCGTAGCAAGGAATCCTCATGAGTGAATCCTTTGAGTGGCGTGCCCTGCACGCTGCCCTCATCGGCCAGCGCGCAGGTGAATGAATAAGGTGATGCATTAACACAATGGGGCGGCTTGCGCCGCCCCGGGTATATCAGTCTTCAGCAAGCGCTTCTTCGGCCTGCTCTTCGGCATCACTACCCATGCAGCGGTTTTCCGCCACGTTGTAGTTGCCGCATTCCATCGGCTTACGCCAGTCGCTGATCAAGTCCCGCGAGCCCGGCAGGTAGTCCGACCACGCATCGCCCGCAACGGTAGAGGGGGTTTCCCAAACCACGGCGAACTGACCGTCATCCTGAATTTCCCCAATCATGACCGGCTTGGTGATGTGGTGGTTAGGCATCATTGCCGCTGAGCCGCCCGACAGGTTGGGCACGGTCACACCAATAATTGCTTCCTTGACCGCATCCACATCGGTAGTACCGGCTTTCTCCACGGCCTCTACCCACATGTTGAAGCCGATGTAGTGGGCTTCCATCGGGTCGTTGGTCACGGCGTCGTCTTCACCGGTATGCTCAATCCAGGCGTCGATAAACTCGTAGTTGGCGTCACTATCCACGCTCATGAAGTAGTTCCAGGCCGCCAGGTGGCCGACCAGCGGTGCGGTATCGATCCCGGTCAGTTCCTGCTCGCCCACCGAGAAAGCGACCACGGGGATATCCGCCGCGTCGATGCCCTGGTTACCCAGCTCGCGGTAGAACGGCACGTTGGCATCACCGTTAACCGTGGAGACCACGGCGGTTTTCTTACCTTCGCTGCCGAAGCGGCCGATTTCCGAGACGATATTCTGCCAATCGGAGTGACCAAAGGGCGTGTAGTTGACCATGATGTCTTCATCGGCCACGTCAAATTCTTCTTTCAGATAGGCTTCGAGGATACGGTTGGTGGTACGCGGGTAAACGTAGTCGGTACCGGCCAGCACCCAGCGCTCCACGCCCACTTCGTCATGCAGGTAGTTGACCGCGGGGATCGCCTGCTGGTTGGGAGCGGCGCCGGTGTAGAAGACGTTTTCCGAAGACTCTTCGCCTTCATACTGCACCGGGTAGAACAGCAGACCGTTGAGTTCTTCCACCACCGGCAGTACCGACTTGCGCGATACCGAGGTCCAGTTGCCGAAGATGACATCGACTTCTTCCTGCTCGAGCAGCTCACGGGCGCGCTCGGCAAACAGCGGCCAGTCGGAGGCGGGGTCAACCACGACGGGTTCGATCTCGCGACCCAGCAGGCCGCCTGCTTCGTTCTGCTGCTCGATCAGCAGCTCGACGGTGTCCTTGAGCACGGTCTCGCTGATCGCCATGGTGCCGGACAGCGAGTGCAGGATACCAACCTTGATCGGGTCGTCGTCTTCCTGGGCAAATGCCTGGGCGCTAGCCCCCATGACGGCGGCGCTGAGCAGCGCGGTGGTAAACAGTCGAGAGGTTGTCGGGTGTGTCTTGCGTAGGAAAGTGGTCACTTGAATCTCCTTGCACCCCTTATGCTGGGGGCTTGTTTATTGGCCTCGTGTACCAAACGCCAAGCGCCGGGACACGTCCACGAACAACAAGTAATCTGCAAGGGTTGCGCCAAATTGGCACATCAACGACTTATAAAAGCAGAATCAGTTACTTAAGCTTACGCTTAAAAAACCAAAAACCCACAGATGCACTAAAATAGCGCGCCCACACCCTGTCAGAGCACGCTCGTCATGCACCAATAGCATTTGCCGCACCATCAGCGGGCACCCATTAAAAAAGCGCCCCGGGGACCACCCAGGGCGCTTTACCTGACACGCATTCGTTACGAACGAACTTCGCTGAATGACGTACCTGGTTATACCTTCCTAGCTATTTAGTGCCTTGCGCTTGCGGAGCTTCTTGAACATCGGCATGAACAGTGACAGCAGCGCCAAGGACAACAGTCCCAGCGCAATCGGCTTAGCGATAAAGATGCTCCAATCGCCGCCGGAAATCTGCAGCGCACGGCGCATGGACTCTTCCATCAGGCTGCCTAGAATCAGCGCCAGAATCAAAGGCGCTGCCGGGAAGCCAAACAGTCGCATGCCCAAACCGATCAGGCCGAAGCCGAGCAGCAGGAATAGGTCGAACACGCTAAAGCTCAGCCCATAAACGCCAATCATGCAGAAGATAAGAATCATCGACAGCAGCAGCGGGCGCGGCAGGTCGAGTATCTTGGCGATCAGCGGAATCAGCGGCAGGTTGAGCACCAGCAGGAAGATGTTGCCGATGTACATACTCGCAACAACCCCCCAGAACACATCGGGGCGCTGCTCCATCATCGCCGGCCCAGGATTGACGCCCATCACCAACAGTGCACCCAGCAGGACCGCCGTGGTACCCGAGCCGGGCACGCCAAGGGTGAGCAGCGGCACAAAGGACCCGGTGCAGGCCGCGTTGTTGGCGGCCTCGGGGGCAGCCACGCCTTTAATATTACCGGTCCCAAAGGTGTCGCCATCTTTGGCCAGGCGCTTTTCCATGCTGTAGCCCAAAAACGAGCCAATGGTGGCCCCAGCCCCTGGAAGCACCCCAGTGAAGAACCCGAGCACCGAGCTGCGGCCCACCGGGCCCGCGATTTCCTTCACTTCGGACCGCGAAAGCTTTAACGAGCCAATGGCGTTGCGTGGCTTTTCCTTACCGCCACCACCGCGCAGCAGCATGTAAAACACCTCGGCCAGGGCAAACACACCGAGTGCGACCACCAGAAAATCAATGCCATCCAACAGATGGGCGGAACCGAACGTGAAGCGCTCGGTGCCGGTCTGCATATCGATGCCCACAATCGAGATGATCACCCCCACCACGGCGGCAATCAGCCCCTTGACCAGCGACTTATCGGAAAGCGATACCACGGCGGTGAGGCCAAGCACCATCAGCGCAAAATATTCCGGTGGGCCAAAGCTCACTGCCACCTTGGAAAGCAGCGGCGCCACCAGCATCAAGAACACAACGGAAATGGTGCCACCCACAAACGACGAATAGGCGGCAATCGCCAGCGCTTTACCGGCGAGGCCCTTTTTGGCCATGGGATAGCCGTCAAACGAAGTGGCGACCGTACCTGCCACGCCAGGGGCGTTAAGCAGAATCGACGACGTAGAGCCGCCAAAAATAGCCCCATAATAAACCCCGGCCATCAAGATCAGTCCTGAGGAAGGGTCCATGGAAAAGGTAATCGGAATCATCAGTGCCAACGCGCTGATCGGACCCAGCCCCGGCAGCATACCGATGATCGTCCCGGCAAACACACCGGCAAAAACGTAGGCGATATTGATCGGCTCAAGCGCGATGCCAAAGCCGTACATGAGATTATTAAACGCTTCCATAGGATTTACTCCCGACGACCCACCATGCGAGTCGACTCAAACGGCTCAGTTAAATCGGCAGCACACCGGTCGGCAGATAGACATCCATCACTTTCGTCATGATTAGGTAAAGACCCAGCACAACGCTCAGTGAACAGGCGATATTAATTCCGTGGCGGCGATAGCCGTAATAATGCGTTAAGCCCACAGAGAGCAGCCCGGAGGCCAGCACAAACCCCAGCGGCACCAGCACGGCAGCATAGACAGCAATGGCTACTGAGGTCACGATCACCCGCCCCCAGGGAGACAGCCAGAACGGGCCATGCTGGGTGGTATCTTCCGGCTCATCATCCACTTCCTGCGCCGCAGGCTTTTCAAAGAAAAGGCATACCGAGAGTAGTGCAAGCAAGCCGCCCAGCACTTTCGGTAACAGGTCAGAATCAACCGGCCGCGGCATCGGGAATGCCGGTACCTGCCAGGCGAGGGCAAGATACAGCACCGAGAAAGCCAGCAGCACCACGGCCAGCCATTGGTTGGTATTCAATCGTGTCATGGGAAATCTCTCCGAAGGAGCAGGACACTCCTCGCGGTTATAGCGTATCCGCCCAGGGCGCTAGGGCCCCGGGCAAGTACACGTCAAGACAAGGGGATTATTCGCTCAGCAAACCCAGTTCACTCAGCACATCCTTGAATTCGGCCTGCTGCTCATCCAGGAAATTACCGAAGGTTTCGCTATCCTGGTAGGAATCAATCCAGCCCAACTGGTCACTCGCTTCGCGCCAGCTGTCGGTTTCCATCATCTCGGTGAACAGGTCTTCATAATAGGCCACCGCTTCTTCGGGCATGTCGGGTGCTCCCATCACACCGCGCCAGATATCGAAGGTGTAGTCGTAGCCTTGCTCCTGATAGGTCGGCACATCGCTTAACGCGCCGCCAAGACGCTCTTCGGAAGAGACCCCCAGGGCGCGTAGCTCGCTATCGTCACCAAGCTGGCCCACGGCTTCACCGGCACCACCGATCACCGCTTCAATATGCCCACCCATGAGGTTCGTCATGGCATCGCCGCCGCCCGAGAAGGGAACGTAGTTGACGGCAGCCGCATCAAGACCCGCCGCCGAGGCCAACCCGGCAATCGAGATATGGTCCATCGAACCTGGCGCACTACCGCCACCCACACTCAGGTTGGGATCTTCTTCCAGCGCGGTGAGCAGGTCTTCCAGCGTTTCATAGTCGGAATCCGCGTCTACCAGCACGATGGAGTAGTCAGTATTGATCCGTGCGATGGGCGTGAAGTCGGTGTGGTCATGGCGCGAGGCGCCTGCCAGCGGCACCAAAATCATCGGCGGGCTGGTGGCAAACAGCTTCTGGGGGTTGCCTTCGTCGCGGGCGACCTGCGCCCAAGCAACGGCACCGCCACCACCGGGTACGTTAATAGCGGCAAAGCGTTCGTCGGCGAGTTCTTCTTGCTGAATCACGCGCGACATGGTGCGCACAAGCGTGTCCCAACCGCCACCAGGGTTAGCAGGGGCGACGAACTCGACGGAACCATCGGGCGTCCACTCTTGGGCCTGGACATGGCCAGCAATAGCGCTGAGCGCGGCGAATGGCAAAGCAATGACGCTAAGGCGCTTGATAGAAAGCAATGGCATGATGACGTTCTCCACTTATCAATGTTGTTGTGTAGGTATTGATGTAATTGATGTTGTTGTGTGGTGTACGCCGCGAACGTTAAAAGAACCCTATCCCGCCAACAAGCTTCTGAACATAAAACACAAAAAGAGCATTCTGGCCATTTTGTTCATTGTGTTCACAGGCGCTGTGCAGCACCCCTTCAAAGGCCATCCAGCCACCCGTTGGTATCCGCCTGCAAACGGTAACGTCGTTCGGGCCTACCTACATCACCGTAGCCCAATTCTGCGTCGACCACTTGCACCGATACCAAAAATTCCAGATAGCGCCGCGCGGTGGAGCGGCTTGCGCCCATGGCCTGCGCCACCTGGGTGGCGGCCAGCGGCTGGCGGGCGTCCTTGAGCGCTTCTACCACCGAGCGCAAGGTCAGGCGATCAATGCCTTTAGGCAAACTCCGCCCGCTGGTCGGGCTCGCTTCCACCGGCTGCGCGCGGGACAGGACCTGATCGAGCTCGGCCTGGTTCATTTCGTCACGGCAAGCCAGTGCTGCCCGCTCACGGCGGAAACGCGCCAGCATCTGCTGCATGCGGCTGGCCTCGATGGGTTTGATCAGGTAGTCAAACACCCCGCCGCGCAGCGCCTCGCTGATGGTGTCTACCTCCCGCGCGGCGGTCACCATGACGATATCCACCTGGACGTAATCGCGACGCAGCGCCCAGAGTAGCTCCAGGCCTTCCACATCGGGCAGATACGCATCCAGCAGGACCAGTTGAATGGCAGAGGCGTGACGGGCCATTTGCTCGCGTGCTTCCGCCCCGTTGCGGGCCACGGCGACCACCGCGAACCCTTCGCTCTGCTCGATAAACGCACGATGAATATCGGCAATGCGAAAGTCGTCCTCCACCACCAGAATACCGTACTCGTTTGCCGACATGACGCTCCCTTTGTGCCGCGATGGTGTCATTGTTGATATTAGTTAATCACAGGCCGTTTAGCTTACCACGGGCGATGGCGGGTCCACGCGGACACACAGCGAGCGGTCGAGCACGGCGATAAAGCAGGCACCGCCCAGCTCGCCGTCCTCAAGCGTCACCGTACCGCCATGCTGACGACACAGCCGCGCCACCAGCGCCAGGCCAATGCCCTGATGCTGGCCGGTCTTGGTCGAGAAGCCTTCGCTGAAAATCGCGTCGACGTTTTCAGGCGGCACGCCGGCGCCATTGTCTTCAACCTCGATCAACAGTTGCTCGCCCAGGTCGGTGAAGAACAGGCGTACGCGGGGCGGTTCGTTCGGCCCGTTAAGGGCGGCGTGGCAGGCGTTATCCAGCAGGTTGCCGACCACGCTCATCATGACCTCCTGGCCAGTCGGCGTTAACGGGCAGCCAAGCGAGCTTTGCTCATCGATTTCCAGACTGACACCCAGCTCGCGGGCGCGGGTCAGCTTGCCCATCAGCGTGCCGCTGAGCACGGTATCGGCGACGCTGCGCATCAGGAAGCTCATTTGCGCCTGGGCCCGCTCGGTTTCCTGATGAATCAGCTTGAGCGCTTCATCGACGCGCTTGAGCTGGAGCAGGCCGGAAATGGTATATAGCTTGTTGGAAAACTCGTGCGCCTGGGCGCGCAGCATATCCACATCCCGGCTGGCCTGGGTCAGCGCATGGGAAAGGTCGACTATCTCACGGCGGCTGCGGAAGGTCGCCACCGCACCCTCGATGTCGCCTTCGTGCATGATCGGCACGCGGTTGACCACCACCGGATGGTCGCCCAGCCACATCTGCTCATCAAATTCCTGCTGGCCATTTTTGAGTACTTCCAGCAGCCGCGAGTTAGGCACCACCTCGCGAATCGGCTGGCCAAGCAGAATGTGCTCATCGGCCAGGCCCAGAAAGCGCCGCGCCTGCTGGTTGACCAGGGTAATCTGGCCTTCGCGATTAACCGCCAGGATGCCTTCGTGAATCGACTGCAAAATGGCTTCTTTCTCCATCGCCAAACGGGCAATTTCGTAGGGTTCCAGACCCAGAATGACGCGCTTGAGATGCTGGGAAAGCCAGTAGGCGCCGGCAAACCCCAACACGATCATCAACGCGACCAGCCCCCAGCCCAGGCTGTTATAACGCGCTATATCCATCTCGACGCGGTCGAGCATAAAGCCCACCGAGACAATGCCGATGATGTTGCCCGCCTCGTCGAGCACCGGGGTTTTTCCGCGCATGGCGGTGCCCAGTGTGCCGGTTGCTTCAGACACGTAGGACTCACCGTCCTCAAGCGCTGGCGCATTATCACCGCCCACCATGGTCAGACCAATGCGCTCGGCAACGGGGTGCGAATAGCGCACGCTTTGGGTGTTGCCGACGACGACATAGCGCGCCCCGGTTTCACGTCGCACGCGCTCGGCAATCGGCTGGATGACGCTGGCGGGATTATCGTCGTCAAAGGCCTCAATCAGCTCGGGCATCGACGCCACCGTCTTGGCCACCGCCAAGGCCCGCTCGCCCATTTGCGTACTGATGATCTCGGCTTTACGGTGATTCAGGTAGGTGCCCTGGGCCAACAGCATGCCCGCCAGCAGCAGCCCCACCAGCACCATGACCTGGAGGCGAAAGCTGCGTTTGTACCAGCGGCGGCGGGTGCGAAGACGACGCCAGCGCTGAAGCTCGGCGAGGGTTTTGGGGCGAGGGGCGGGCATAAAGGCACTCACAAGCGGTAACGGCGTCATTATGGCACGCGGGCGCGCAGGGCGTTAAACTTCGCCGCCAGAACACCGGGCCATTCGCCGGCCCTGCGCTACTAGATCAGGAGAGCGGTATGTTAACCAAGGACTGGCTAAAGGGGGTTGTCATCGTGCTGAGCGGGCTATGGGGTGCGCCCAGCTTGGCCAGCCCCTTCCTGGCGCCTTCGCCCCCGTCCGAAGACGCCCCGGTCTTCAGCGGCGATGCCGAGCTTGGGTATAACCAGTTGACCGGCAACACCAACAGCGAAACCCTGATTGGCAAAGGCCGCCTGCAGTGGCTCACCGGTGACTTGACCCATTCGTTGCGCGGCGAGGTGCGTCATGTCAGCAAGGAAGGTAACACCAGTGCCGAGCAGTACCTCGCCGCCGCCCGCGAGCGCTACGACTTCAACGGCCCCCACTACCTGTTTGGCTTTGCCCGCTGGGAGAAGGACCGTTTTGCCGGCTACGATCAACAGCTGACGGCGATCGGCGGCTACGGCCGCCAAATATTGGATAACGAAAACCACGCGCTATCCCTGGAAGCCGGACCAGGTTATCGCCACGACCGTCTACGCGAGCATGGCAACGAACGGTTTGGGGTTGCCTATTCGGCGGTCGATTATCGCTGGTCATTTGCCGACTACGCCGATATCCGTCAGGAAGTATCGCTGGAATATACGCGCAAAAACGTCACCACGCGCTCGCTCACCGCCTTGACCGCTCGGCTGAACTCCAAGCTCTCGCTGCGACTTTCCCACGAGATCAAGCATAACTCCGAGCCCCCCGAGGACGCCGAAACACGCAGCGATACGACCACCAGCGCGTCGCTGCTCTACCACTGGTAGCGCGGGCTTGCCACGGACGCCATGGGTTTTCCAATGGAGGGCAGCCTCGCTATCAGTGCACCAAAATGCACCATCGATGTTAGACGTTAGTCTATGAAAGCGTTACACTAAGGTCAGTTTCCTGTCCTGGCGCCATTCCCCGAATGGCGCTTTTTTTTGCGTTCAGTTTTCAACGCGCCAAGCGGCTATGCTTGGCCGCGACGCTTTCTCAACCCTAAAACGGCTGCCCATGACCCCATCATCTCAAAACGTGACATCGCGCCCCGGTGGGCTGTACGCCCTCGGCGACCCTTTGGTACTGCTGCTCAGCATCGGCTTTATCGTGGCCTTTATCGGCCTGTCGCTTTACGACCTCGATCTGGTCGCCAGCAGCATCAGCACCGGCTTTGCCTGGACGGCCCGTGTATTTGGCACCTATTTCCAGTTGCTGTTGATCGCGACCTTCTTCATTGCCATCGGCCTGGCCTTCACCCCCGCCGCCAATGCCAAGATCGGCAACCTCGATGCGCCGGAGATGAGCACCTTCAAGTGGCTGTCGATTATTCTGTGCACCTTGCTGGCAGGTGGTGGGGTGTTTTTTGCCGCCGGCGAGCCGGTGTATCACTTCGTGGTTACGCCACCGGCATTCGACAGCGAAGCAGGAACCCCGGAGGCCGTCGCCAACGCCCTTGCGCAGTCATTCAACCACTGGGGCTTTCTGGCGTGGGCGGTGCTCGGGTCGCTATCGGCGATCGTGCTGGCCCACGCGCACTATGTAAAAGGCCAGCCGCTTCAGCCGCGCACGCTGCTCTACCCGGTACTCGGCGAACGCCTGCTGCGCGGGCCGTTAGGCGGCGTGATTGATGCGTGCTGCGTGATTGCCCTGGTGGCCGGTACGGTGGGGCCGATCGGGTTTCTCGCCACCCAGGTCAGCTTTGGGTTGCACGAACTGTTCGGCCTGCCGGAAGGCTACACCGGTCAGCTGATCATTCTGGCGGCACTGGGCAGCCTCTATGTGCTGTCGTCCATGAGTGGCATCCACAAAGGCATTCAGTTGCTCAGCCGGTTTAACGTCCTGCTCGCCCTGGCGATCGGCGCCGTGATTTTTATTTTCGGCCCAACCTTGTTCCTCGCCAACAGCTATGTCGCGGGCATGGGCACCTACATCAGCGAATTCTTCACCATGGCGACCACCACCGCGGACACCGCGCCCGACTGGTGGATGCAGTGGTGGACGGTGTTCTTCTTTGCCTGGTTCATCGGCTACGCGCCGCTGATGGCGATCTTCGTGGCACGCATTTCGCGCGGCCGCACCATTCGCCAGATGATTGTCGCCGTGGCCGTCATTGCGCCGATCGCCACCTCGGTGTGGTTCACCCTGCTGGGCGGTTCGGGCATTTACTACCAGCTGAACGGCGCCATCGAGCTGACAGAGGCGCTGAACAATTTCCAGTTTGATGTGGCGACATTGACTGTGGCCCAGGCGCTGCCCGGGGGTACCTGGATGGCGCTGGCGATCCTGCTGTTGACCACCATCTTCGTGGCCACTACCGGTGACTCGATGAGCTACGCGATTGCCGTGGTCGGCGCCGGTCACGATGACCCAAGCCCCTACGTGCGCGCCTTTTGGGGTATCGCCATGGCCTTGATGGCGGCGGTGTTGCTGAACATGGGCGCCGGTCAGATCAGCGCGCTTCAGCAGTTTATCGTGATCACCGCGATTCCCGTTTCGCTGATCCTGCTGCCCACGTTATGGCATGGCCCCAAGGCGGCTTATGCCATGGCGCGGGAGCAGGGCATTATTGAGTGAGCCCCAAAGTGCTGAGCGGTTAAGCAAAACGGCTCAGCACTTTAAAGTCGCGCTTTAATCCATTCAGTAAATGATTTGACCTTATGCAGATCCGCCATGTGTTCTGGGTAAGCCATATAGTAAGCATCCTGACTGTTGAGTGAGAACGGCCAGGGAATGACCAGTTTCCCCTCATCAAGCTCTTCTTGAGCAAGAAATCTCGGCACTAACGCGACACCACACCCTGCTCGCGCGGCCCTTAGTGCCATATAAAAGGTATCAAACCTTGGCCCGTGGTAGCTGTGCTCGGTATACAGGTCCTGGGCTTCAAACCAGTCGTGCCAGGCTTCCGGGCGCGTCGATACCTGCAATAGAATCATCTTGGTGAGCGCCAGAGGGTCATTGACATCGGTTTGCTCCAACACGCCAGGCGCGCAGACAGGCACAACTTCCTCGTCTAATAGCTTAATACATTCGGCACGCGGCCATACCCCATGGCCAAAAAAGAACGCGATCTCAATACGCTCCTTTTGCATATCAAAAGGTTCGGCTCGATTCGAAATATTGAGGTTAATGCCTGGATGTTTAAAACGAAATCCGTTCAATCGTGGGATGAGCCAACGGGCACCAAAAGTGGGCAAGGTGGCAACATTCAATACATCGGACTCCACGCCATAGGACTGCATATAGCGCGTCGACATCTCCACCTGAGCCAGGATTTTGCGCGCTTCACTTAGGTAAACCGCCCCTTCTGGCGTTAGATGCAACCGCTTTCTTACCCGCCTGAATAGCGGATGTTGCAGCGTCGCTTCCAGATGAGAGACCTGCTTGCTCACGGCGCTTTGAGTCAGGCTTAGCTCATCCGCTGCACGGGTAAAACTGAGATGACGTGCCGCTGCTTCAAAACAGTGCAAGCCGCTTAATGAAGGCAAATGTCGACGTCGCATCACAACCCACCTCATGAAATAAAGGAATGATGTTTTTCATAAACATCGTTTGATGGCTCACCAATACCCTAGCAATACTGGCCCCGTAACCAATTTACTCACAACTCAACATTTGGTGAAGCAATGATTCATTCCCTGATGGAAAAAATGGGCGTCTCGAAAGAGCAGTATCAAGGCGGCGACCTCGTTGTCACCACCCCCATTGATGGCAGCGAGATTGGTCGTCTGACAACCTCCTCCAGCAGCGAAGTGGATGCCGCTATCGCGAATGCAGAAAAAGCTTTTTTAGCCTGGAAGCGTGTGCCAGCTCCCCGTCGCGGTGAACTGGTTCGCTTGTTTGGCGAGCAGCTGCGCGAACATAAACAATCATTGGGTGAGTTGGTCACCTGGGAGTGCGGCAAGATCCTTCCTGAAGGTCTGGGCGAAGTTCAAGAAATGATCGATATTTGCGATCTTGCCGTTGGCCAATCTCGCCAGTTGTTTGGCCTGACCATTGCTTCCGAGCGCCCCGGCCACCATATGCGTGAAAGTTGGCACCCCTTAGGCCCGATTGGCCTGATTACCGCGTTCAACTTCCCTGTTGCCCCCTGGGCATGGAATTCAGCCCTGGCACTTGTATGTGGCAATAGCCTGCTATGGAAGCCTTCTGAAAAAACCCCGTTAACAGCACTCGCCTGCCAAGCGTTATTGGATCGCGCGATAGAGGCGTTCGGTGATGAAGCGCCCAAGCATTTGAGCCAGGTGATTATTGGCGAACGGGCAGCAGGCGAGCAGCTAGTGGATGACTCACGCGTGGCGCTTATCAGTGCCACTGGCAGCACCCGTATGGGTCGAGAAGTCGGCCCCAAAGTGGCGGCGCGCTTTGGTCGTAGCATTCTAGAACTGGGCGGCAACAATGCGATGATTTTGGCACCGAGTGCCGATCTGGACATGGCGACGCGCGCCATTCTCTTCTCCGCGGTCGGTACGGCAGGCCAGCGCTGCACCACGCTTCGTCGCCTGATCGTTCATGAGTCCATCAAGGATGACGTGTTGGCGCGGCTGAAAAAGGCTTATCAAGGGGTGAGCATCGGCAACCCACTGGAAGGCAATCTGGTAGGCCCCTTGATTGATCACCAGGCCTTCGACGCAATGCAGAGCGTACTGGCCAAAGCGCGTGAGCAGGGTGCGAATGTCTTCGGTGGAGACCGTGTTGAAATCGCCAACAGCGATGAAGGTTACTACGTGGAACCCGCCATTGTTGAGGTAAGCGAGCAAAATTCGCTGGTCAAGCACGAAACCTTTGCGCCCATTCTCTATGTGCTCACCTATCAAGAGCTGGATGAGGCCATTGCCACCAATAATGACGTCCCCCAGGGGCTATCCTCCTGCATCTTTACGACCGATGTGCGTGAGGCTGAAACCTTCGTCTCTGCCGTCGGCAGTGACTGCGGCATCGCGAACGTCAACATCGGCCCCAGCGGCGCGGAAATTGGCGGCGCCTTTGGTGGCGAGAAAGAGACTGGCGGCGGTCGTGAGTCAGGGTCTGACGTCTGGAAAAGCTATATGCGTCGCCAAACCAACACCGTGAACTACTCCCGTGAACTGCCGTTAGCGCAAGGCATTAAATTCGACTAACCCTTCCCCATCAAGCAAGGGCTCTTGGTAAGGAGCCCTTACGAACAACACAAAAAAGAAGGTGATGTATGCGTGACGATGTCCAAATCGGCCCGACGCCGGGCCTCGCGATGGCGCTGCTACCGCTGCTGGCCACTACCGCCATTCTTATACTGCAGTTTTTTATCTTCTCTGACTTTACCCCTCATATACCCTTAGCGTTCGGCATTATGATTTGCGCCATGTGTGGTCGTATACGCGGCGTTCCCTGGGAAAAGATGGAAGCCTCGATGCTGGAGGTGGTCAAGATCGGCATGCCCGCCATTTTTATTCTCTTGGCGGTCGGCATGGTGATTGGCACCTGGATCCTTTCCGGCACAGTGCCCACGCTGATGTATTATGGTTTTCAGCTGGTTTCCCCCTCCTATTTCCTCGTCGCTACTTGTGTAATTAGTGCCCTGGTATCTCTCGCGACGGGCACATCCTGGGGGACAGTCGGGACACTCGGGCTTGCCCTGATGGGCATCGGGGAGGGGTTGGGCATTCCCATGCACCTTACGGGCGGGGCGCTCGTTTCGGGTGCCTTCTTTGGCGATAAAATGTCGCCCTTATCCGAGACGACCAATTTGACACCGGCGGTCTGTGAAACGGATCTATGGAGCCATATACGCAGCATGATGGCGACCACCGTGCCCGCGATGCTCATAGCGTTGGTGCTTTATGTGTGGTTGGGCGCTGACTATGGCGGTCAGTTTGAGCGCAGCACGGATATTGCCACCTTTCGCCAGGCCCTTGACGACACCTTTACCCTTTCCTGGGTCACCCTGATCCCACCCGTTGTGGTGATTGGTCTGGCACTGTTCAAGTTCCCCCCCTTTCCCACCATCTTTACCGGCGCGGCGATCGGCGGCTTGGTGGCCATCGGTGTTCAAGGCGAAACCTTACACGCGGTATTCGATGCCATGCAGAATGGTTTTAGCAGCAATACCGGCAATTCAGCGATTGATGAACTTTTAAGCAGTGGTGGCGTACTCTCCATGACCTGGGTGGTCACCTTGACGTTCTTTGCGTTGGGGTTCGCTGGGATGCTGGAGGCGTACGGCACGGTGGATGCGATCATCAAGCAGCTAATGCGGCTGATTAAAGGTCGCTTCAGCCTGGTGGCGACAAGCTCCGGCACGACCCTCGCGGTGAGCACGATTATTGGCGATGTGTATACAACGCTGGTGTTACCCGGCCGCCTGCTGAAAGGTCAGTATCAAGCCATGGGCTACAAAACCTGTACGCTGTCGCGCTCCATCGAAGACAACGGCACGCTCTCTTCTCCATTGATTCCCTGGAACATGGGCGGTGGGTTTGTGTCGTCGACCATCGGCGTCCCCACACTGGCTTATGCACCTTTCGCCTTTGCCTGCTGGCTATCGCCGCTATTCGGACTGCTTTGGGCACTCACCGGCCGCTTTATTCCCCGCGACGAACCTGAGCAGCCTGAAACAAACGCGACTGAAGCGCCGCACTCTGCTCCCACCTCTCAAGCGACTTCATAGCCACCTAAGGTCGGCCCTGGGCCGGCCTGCGCTTCTTTTTAAGGAGGTATTAACATGCCAACGACCCTCTCCGAGCGCTGCCTTTGGCCCGAAACGAGTGCTGAGACGCCTCAAGACTATCCCGCGTTAGCCAGCCATGAAGAGGTTGATGTGTGCGTGGTGGGCGGCGGGATTACGGGTCTCTCCACCGCGTTGCACCTGGCCGAGCAAGGTATCCAAGCAATCTTGCTGGAGGCGGGAGATATCCCCAGTGGCGGGTCAGGACGCAATGTGGGTCTGGTCAATGCCGGGCTGTGGATCCCCCCCGATGACATTGTGGCCGCGCTGGGTAAAGAGAACGGTGAGCGGGCCAACACGGTGCTGGGCGGCGCGCCGTCAAAAGTCTTCGACCTCATCGAGCGCCATGGGATCGCGTGCGATGCCACCCGAACAGGCACGCTGCATCTTGGCCACAACGCCAAAGGCTGCCAAGAGCTCGCCCGCCGTCGCGATCAATTGCAACACCGTGGGGCGCCGGTAACGTTGCTGGAAGGTGAGGCATGCAAGCTTGCGACCGGCACGTCCCAGATACAGGCAGCACTTCTGGATGAACGCACGGGCACTATCAACCCGTGCGCCTATACGCGGGGGCTTGCCCGCACGACGGCCAACTTAGGCGCCACGCTTTACTGCCAAAGCGCGGTAACCGGGATCGAGCGAAAAGGGGATCGATGGCGCGTGTTGACCGAAAACGGTAGCGTGACCGCGAATAGAGTGGTGATGGCCACCAACGCTTATACAGAAGATGATTGGAACCAGGTTCGACAACACTTTTTCACCGGCCACTTCTATCAGCTGGCGTCAGAGCCCCTTACCGGCGAAGCCGCCGAGGCGATTCTTCCAGGCAAACAAGGTGCCTGGGATACGCGCACTGTGCTGAGCAGCATCCGTCGCGATAAGGAAGGCCGTCTGTTACTGGGCAGCCTGGGCAAAGGCGAAGGCAAGCCGCTGAACTACCTGACCCGTTGGGCCGATACGATACAGAACCACTATTTCCCTGCGCTCGGCAACGTTCGCTGGCAATACACCTGGACAGGCAAGGTCGCCTTTACCCCTGACCACACCTTACGTATTTTTGAACCGGCCCCCGGAATATTGTCAGCCACCGGTTACAACGGGCGCGGCATTACCACTGGTACCGTGGTCGGTGAGGGCTTTGCTCACTATATTGCCAAGGGCGATGACAGCCTGCTCCCTCTGCCGTTAACGCAGCCTAACCCCATTAAAGCACGCCCGTTATGGAGCTGTGCCTATGAAAGCGGCTTCTCGCTATATCATGCGGGTCAGTGTCTACGGGTGCTGATTTAATCAGAGTGTCACTACTTACGATTCTTTAAATAAAAACGTGCGCCGCGAGTGAAACGCCTGCGCACGTTTTTGTGTTTAGCTTATTGTCTAAATGCCATCCTTTAACTTAAAGACACTGCAGCACATCCTTGTGCTGCATGCAGGTTCTAAACGAGTGCTTCACCTTTGAGCGCTGCCATCACCTTGGCTTTAGAAGCGTTTTCGCGTTCCGCATAGAGTGATAGTTCATCGGTGACCCGTTGCCCTAGCGCCTCTTCGAAAGCATCACGATTAGCGTTACCTGCATAGGCCTCGTTCTGCCCTCCCCCCAGGTTCGACTGGAAAATGCCCGCCGCGCTGACCGGTAGAAAGTCCTCATAGGTAATGGGCTGGGCTTCCACCAAGCCTTGTTCGATCAACGCCTCAATATCGTGACCGGCACTCCCTTTAGTGGTCTGCCCGGCGGCTGTCAGATGGTAGTGAAAGTACGCCAGGCCTTCCCGGCGCATGGTCTCATCATTATCAGGAAACTTGGCGAAGACGTCTTTCATGACCCTTTGGTGTGCGTCGTTATCCAGCCCAGCGGTCTGTTGGCGACCTTCGTTGAGCAACTGGTCATACAGCGCTCGGCCTTTCGGCGTTAGCGCCATACCGCGCTGCTCGATTTCACCAAAACGGGCGGTATGGGTACCTTGGGTGTCACCGGCAAAGCGAATCGACTCTTCCAATGCCTTAAAGCTGGTTTGGCGCAGCAAAATGGGGCACTCACGGCGCGGCGGCCCTTCAATGACGGCTTTTGGGTTCATGCCCATCTCCGGCATGCGGCGCTGTACTTCATCGATGTCCAAGGTACGCGGCGTCAGGTGATTGATGTGCGGCCCGCGAAAGCACACCACATCGGCAATCAAACGGTGCTCATCGTGTAGCGCCTGATAGGTCTCCAGATCGACCGTGGCATCCTGGTGCCAGCGGAAGGTTTCCAGGGCCTCCGTGACAAACTGGTCGGTTTCCTCACTGGTTAATCCCCCCTGGGTTTCATGACGTTCGATGAGCTCGCGGGCGCCTGGAGTAAAAATATCTCGCTTCGCCAGAATCTCTTCTGAACGCTGGCGCAGCGCCTCATCTTCAATGAGCTCTAAACGCAGGAGCGAGGTAAACACCCGGAAAGGGTTGATGGCCAGGGCGTCGTCATCAATAGGCCGGAAAGCCGTTGAGTGAACCGGCACCCCCGCTTCAGACAGGTCGTAATAACCCACCGGATACATGCCCATCACGGCAAACAGACGGCGCAGCATGGCAAGCTCTGCGGCGGTTCCCACCCTAATAGCCCCGTGGCGTTCGACGCTCAAACGCGCCAACTCGCCCTGGGCTTCCAACCGGCGGTGCAGTTCAGGCTGCTGGCTAAGGGTTTCCTGGTTAACGGTTTCCACCAATTCCAGCAGCGTGCCGTACTGCGGCACTTCGGCTTGATACATGGCCGACATGGCCTTGGAGAAACGGTCGCGAACGTCATTGGTGGAAAGAAGGTCTGCTTGGGTCATTTTATTGCTCTCTCGTGTCTGTTGTTGGGTTAAGAGATACCGACTTCAATTGCGCCAATAGCGCCTGTAGGGGATGGTGCAACGTTTGCGCTGAGTAGCGCTTTACCTGGCTGCGACAGGAGTAGCCGGTGGCCAGTAGCTTGCCTGCGTTTTCCTCTGCCTCTACCTGAGGCTGCCACGACTGGGCGTAGATCGTTTTTGACGTAGCGGCGTTGCGGGTTTCATGGCCGTAGGTGCCGGACATACCGCAGCAGCCGGTGGCCATCAGTTCGAGCTCTAACCCAAACGCCGCGAACACCTGCTGCCACGCTTTGGGGCTGCCCGGTGCGTTAGTCTTCTCGGTGCAGTGGGAGAGCAGCTTAAAACCCGGGTCGGTGAGCTGACGTTGGGTGGGCGCCAACGTATTGATGCGAGTCGCCAGCCACTCCTGCAGCATGAGTACTTCTGGCACGGCCTCATTGCCTAACGCTTTGACGTACTCCTGGCGATAGGTGAGCGTCATCGCCGGGTCGATGCCCACCAGGGGGATATCGAAGCGGGCCAGGGTGCGCAGCCGCTCGGCCTGCTTGGCGGCGGTGCGCTCGAAGGCGCTCAGAAAGCCCTGTACCTGGAGCGGTTTGCCGTTCGCGGAGAAGGGCATCACGAACACGCGTAGACTCAGACGCGATAGCAGTTCTACGACGTCCATCACCAGCTTGGCTTCAAAGTGGGTGGTGAAGGTGTCCTGGACAAGTATCACGCTATTGGCGCGCTGCTGTTCGGTTAACAGCGCCAGCGAGAGCGGCGTTGCTTCGGCGACGCCCCAGGCGTTGAGCTGCTTTTTAACGCTGGCCCGGGAAAGCGCCGGTGAATCGCTCATACCCAAGGTGCGGCGCATCAGTTGCTCTATCCAGCGCTGGCCAATCACTGCGTTATACAGCGGCGCAGCCTTGGCCAGGGTGGGCAGCATAAACTCGGTGCCGCCAATCACGTAGTCGCGAATCGGGCGCAGGTAGCGGCCGTGGTAGACCTCCAAAAACTGCGAACGGAACTGCGGTACGTTAACCTTGATGGGGCACTGCCCGGCGCATGACTTACACGCCAAACAGCCCGCCATGGCGTCGTAAACCTCGTGGGAGTAGTCGTAGTGCTGCTTGCGGCTTAGGGTGTTCGCCACCCGCAGCGGAAAGCTCTTAATAAAGCCCCAGCCGCCCTCGGCTTTCTTCTTGCGCGACTCCTCGACCACATCGATGCCCGCCTGGGTCTGCAGGCGCAGCCATTCGCGGATCAAGCTGGCGCGGCCTTTGGGCGAGTGGCGGCGATCCCGGGTGGCCTTCCAGGAGGGGCACATGGGGTCGTCGAGGTCGTAGTTGTAGCAGGCGCCATTACCATTGCAGTACACCGCGGCGTCGTAGGCCTGCCAAGCACGCTCGTCGATGGTGCGGTCAAATTGGCCGCGCATGGGCGCGCCATCAATGGTCAGCAGATCGGGGTCGCTATCCTTGGCGATGAGCTCGCTGCTCTCGGAAGGCGTGGCGATCTTGCCGGGGTTGAGCTGGTTAAACGGATCAAAGGCGGCTTTGACCCGCTGTAGGCTGGGGTAGAGCTCGCCAAAGAACCGGGGGGCGTACTCCGAGCGCACACCTTTGCCGTGTTCGCCCCACAGCAGGCCGCCGTATTTTTGGGTCAGCGCAGCGACTTCATCGGAGACCGCACGAATCAGTTTTTCCTGTTCGGGATCCTTCATATCGATGGCGGGGCGTACGTGCAGCACCCCCGCATCCACATGGCCAAACATCCCGTAGGAGAGCCCTCGGGCATCCAGCGCGGTGCGGAACTCGGCAATAAAGTCTGCCAGATGCTCCGGCGGTACGGCGGTATCTTCCACAAATGGAATCGGGCGCTTCTCGCCCTGCACATTACCGAGCAACCCCACCGAGCGTTTGCGCATGGCGTAGACTTTTTGAATCTGTGGACGGCCTTCGGCCAGGGTGTAGCCTAAGCGCTCCACCGTGGGATCCTGGCTAAGAAGCTCGGTGAAGGTACGCACTCGCTCAGCCAATCGCTCAGGATCATCGTCATTAAACTCGATCAGGTTAATGCCACGAATCGGTGTGCTACCGGTGGCTGGGAAAAACTCCGCTACGCTGTCCCAGACGAAGTCCTCCATAGCCAGTTGCAGCACGGTGTCGTCGATGGTTTCTATCGAGGTAGGACGAGCGCTGGCGGTCATTAATGCTTTGGCATCCCGCAACGCGTCCATAAAACTGGTATAGCGCACATTGACCAGGGTGGAGTGCTTGGGAATCGGCAACACATTGAGCACGGCTTCATTCAAGAAGCCCAGCGAGCCTTCCGAGCCGCACAGCAGACTGTTGAGATTAAGCTGGCCTCCATCGTCGCGCAGGTGGGCTAAATCGTAGCCGGTTAAGCAGCGGTTGAGCGGCGGGAACTTGGTTGCAATCAGCTCACGCTGCTGGTCGATAATCTCGGCGGCGGTAGTATGCACGCGGCCAAGAATGCCTTCCTGCTGGCGCTCGGCCTGTTCTTCGTCCGGGGTCAGGGCACGGCTGTGTAGATGCTTTCCGCCGATCAGAACGGTATCGAGTTCCAGTACGTGATCACGGGTTTTGCCGTATTCGCAGCTGCCCTGACCGCTGGCATCGGTGGAAATCATGCCGCCAATGGTGGCGCGATTAGAGGTGGAGAGCTCTGGGGCAAAAAACAGTCCGTGGGGCTTCAGCGCAGCGTTGAGCTGATCCTTGATCACCCCGGCCTGAACGCGCACCCGACGGTTCTCAACGTCGATTTCAAGGATCCGGTTCATATGGCGGGAGATGTCCACCACAATGCCGTCGGTCAAAGACTGACCGTTGGTGCCGGTGCCGCCGCCGCGGGGCGTTAATACAATACTGCGGTGAGTGGTTTGCGCCGCCAGCCGGGTTAGCCGTTCGAGATCTTCAGCATGCTTGGGGTAAACCGCCGCCTGGGGCAGGCGCTGGTAAATCGAGTTATCCGTCGCCAGCACCGTGCGATCGGCATAGTCAGGCGCTATTTCACCTTCGAAGCCGCAGGCCGCCAGCGCTTCAAGGAACTCAGCATAATGACTTGCCAGCGGCGCCTCACCCAGCGTTGCGATCATGCCTCAAGCGTCTCCAGCGCTTGCTCAATGAGCCCCAGGCCTTCTGCCATGATCTCTGGCTCGGTGGTCAAGGGCGGCAATAAGCGCAAGACATTACGTTTACGGCCACTGGGCATCAATAAAACCCCAGCATCACGACCGGCTACCAAGAGGTTGGCCAAGTGCTCCGCGCCCGTCGCGTTTTCAGTGTCTTCAAAGACAATGCCGCGCATTGCGCCAACGCCTGTCATCGCCCCCACCATGGAGAAGCGCTCGCTTGCTTTCCAGCGTTGATAAGCACTGACAATCGCGGCTTCCTGTGCATCTGACCATGCAGTTAGCGCCTCTTCCTGCATGACATCCATTACGGCCAGTGCCGCCGCGCAGGCCACCGCATTACCCGAGTAGGTGCCGCCCAAGGCCCCTTTGGGCAATGCATCCATTAATTCGCGCCGACCTACCACTGCGGCCAGCGGCAGGCCTGCGGCCATGCTTTTCCCCATTAGCAAGAGATCCGGCTCGATGCCTAAATGGGTAAAGCCAAATCGCTGGCCAGTTCGCCCAAAGCCAGACTGAATCTCGTCACAAATCAATAAGATGTTGTGTTTGTCGCAAATGTCTCGCAGTGCTTTGGCAAACTGCGGGCAGAGTAAACGAAATCCCCCTTCGCCCTGAATGGGCTCAACGATAATGCTGGCAACTTCATCGGCGGGTATTTCAACGTCAAACAGTCTCTCCAGCGCAGTAAGCGCTTGCTCCGCTGTCACACCGCTGTCCCGGCTGGGAAAAGGCAGGTGATAAACCGGCCCCGGCAAGGCGCCTAATCCCGATTTGTAAGGTTTAACTTTGCCATTCAGGTTTAACGCTGCCAGCGTCCGGCCATGAAAAGCGTCATCAAACGCAATCACCGCTTGCCGCCCCGTCACGCCACGGGCAACTTTAAGCGAATTTTCGGTGGCCTCTGCGCCACTGTTCGTCAACATGCACGACAACGGATACGAGACCGGCACGAACTGACTCAGCGCTTCCGCCACCGCCAAATAGCCACGATGCGGCAGCGCATTAAAGGCAGAATGCATCAAGGTTTCGACTTGGGCTTTAACGGCTTCGACAACCGCTGGATGGCTATGGCCAAGGTTCAGCACGCCAATGCCACCGATAAAATCAATATAGCGCTGCCCTGCTTCGTCCCAAACTTCAGCATTACGCCCACGCGCAATACAAATCGGGTGTATGACACCCAGCGCGGCACTTACATGGGGAAGATCCATTGCCGTGACGTCTCCTGTCATTTCGTGTGAATGACAGTATCAAAGCAAATTCACGCAACGGTTCACAAACGAAAAAAAACGCTCAATGCATTCCAAACTGGAATGTTAAGATAAAAAACGGCAGTCATTTATAGTAAAAAAAGCGCAATGCTTCAAAAAAGGAATGTTTGTTAAATTAATGCACCTAAGAAATAAACGATAAGTCCATTAGCGCCCTTCCAGCAGCCGCAATATCAGCTGCGGCTGCTGGTTGACCTGGGCAAGCATGCGAATGCCCACCTGTTGCAGCAGTTGCGCACGCAGCAGGTTGGACACTTCTCTGGCATAGTAGGCATCCTGAATACGCGACTGGGCCGCCGAGGTGTTGATAATGCTGTTGTCGAGACCCTCGATGACGCTCTCGAAGCGATTCTGCACGGCGCCTAAATAGCTGCGCTGGCTATCCAATTGCTTGATCGCCTCATCCATAAGGTCGATAGGGTTTCCCGACCCGCTGCCATCGTCCAATACGCTCAAGCCCTCAAGCCCCAACGCCTGTAAATTCATGGCACTAAAACGCACCGCAATGCTGTCGCCTGCGTTCGCGCCCACCTGAATATTGAGCGATTTATCGCTGTCGATAAGCCCGATGCCGTTGAAATTGCTTTGCTCGGCCACCCGGTCGATCTCTTCCAGGCGCTGGTCGATCTCGGCCTGGATAGAGGCAAGATCCTGGGAGGTATTGGTGCCGTTGGCGGCCTGAACGCTGAGTTCACGAATGCGCTGCAGGCTGTCGTTGATGACATCGAGTGCGCCTTCCGCCGTTTGCACCATAGAGATGCCATCGTTGGTGTTGCGAATCGCCTGATTCATGCCGCGCACCTGCGCGTCCATCCGGTTAGCGATCGCCTGCCCCGCCGGGTCGTCCTTGGCGCTGTTAATGCGCAAGCCGGAGGACAGACGTTGCATGGCCGTTTGCATCGACTGCTGGCTCGCGCGCAGATTGTTGATTACCAGTAACGACGACAGGTTGGTCGCAAGACTGATCACGATGATTCCTCGTAGGGCTGCCCTTTCGTCGGCGACGCTGAACGCAGCCCGCCGGGCAGTCAAACTGTTATCGGCTGAACGCCGAAAACCTCAAGCCTCACGCAGAAAATAAATCGGGATCGGGCAAAACAGCTTCATCGACCGGGGCTCAGGCAGAGGCACGCCCGGTCGACGCCAGCAGTTCGTCCACCGGAACGCGGACGTAATCCTGATTGAGATACCCGTCGTCAACCAGTTCACCATTCCAGGCAACGATATCCAGGTCCATGGTCCGCGGTCCCGACTTGATCGGTCCCCGCACCCGCCCCAGCCGGTCTTCGACGCTTTTCAGGTAGGCGCGAAAATCGCTCATCGTCAGGCACGTGCGCACCAGCAGGGCGGCATTGAGAAAATTGGGCTGCTGCTGATAGCCGACCGGCGTTGTGACGATCTCGCGGGAGCGCCCCACCAGTTCGCACTCGTTGCATAATATGTCGAGCGCTTCGGCGGCGTGCCGCTCGGGCTCAATGTTCGAGCCCAGCGAAATCACGCATTCATGGAGCGAGGTGTCGGGTTGGGCGTATAAGCGTGGCAAAGGCATGGCGAGCTATCCTTGAGCGGGGCACTGTTGAGACATTAGCCTAACGCCCCGCGCCGCTTGTGCAAGTGCTGTACAATTTATTGACAAACGCTGCCCTCACGCAGACAGTCGTTATGATTGCCTACAGTTTAGCCACGCTATCACGATGAGGACCGTTTAATGAGTACACCGGCTGCATTGGTTACCGGCGGCGCGACCCGCCTGGGGCGTCATTTTGCCGAATCGCTGGCCGCCGCAGGCTACGATATCGCGCTGCACGTCAACCGCTCCCGCGATGAGGCCGAGGTGGTCGCCGAGGGCATCCGCGCTCAGGGCCGCGCCTGCGAGCTATTTGCCTGCGACTTTCTGCAAGACGATGTCGGCCAGTTGATCGAACAGGTCACTAAGCGTTTTCCCCAACTGAGCGTGCTGCTCAACAGCGCGTCGGCCTACGAACCCGCCCCGCTTGCCGAGACCGACCTGGCCATGCTGGAAACCCAGTTCCGGGTCAATCTGTTTACGCCGCTGCTGTTGACCCGGCACTTCGCCAACGCGGTTGAAACGGGTCAGGTGATCAACATCATCGACAACAAGGTGGCCTATCACCAGTACCCCTACGCGGCTTATCTGCTTTCCAAAAAGGGCTTGGCGGAAATGACCCGCATGGCGGCGCTGGAGTTTGCCCCGCGCATCCGCGTGAACGGTATCGCCCCAGGCGTAGTGCTGCCTGCGTCGCAACGTACCAGCGACTACATCGACTGGCGTATCGAGGGCATCCCGGCCGCTCACCAGGGCGCACCGGACCATCTTGTGCAGGCACTTCATTACCTGCTCACCAACGACTTCGTGGCCGGACAGATTCTGTATGTCGATGGCGGCGAATCGATCAACCTGGTGGGCCGCCACTCGGAAAACTATCCCGGCTGAACCCCACTGGGCGCGCGCACTACCAACAAAAAGGGGCTGCCGGTTGGCAGCCCCTTTTGCGTTGCGATGACGCGCTAGCGCCCGTCAGGCGTGTCCACATCGTCGTGGTCGGGCTTGATGTGATCCGGGTCCGACGTTTGCTGCACATCCTGATGGGAGGCGGGTTGCTGTTCCCCAGCGTCCTGCTGAGGGGCTGGTTTGCCGCCTTTTTCTTCGGCAATGGAGTCAATCACCCGCACGTTGGCCGGCGGCGCACTACCGTCCTTGTTTTCGCCGAAGTAAAGCGTGGTATGCGGGAACGGTATTTCGATACCGGCTTCGTCGAAGCGTAGCTTGACGAGGCGGTTGTACGCGCGCCCGACGCCCCACTGATCGCCCGGCGTGGTCTTGATCACCACACGGATGTTGACCGAGTTGTCCGCCAACGCAATCACACCGGCAACGGTCATCTCTTCCAGCAGTTTGTGGCCATGTTCTTCGCTGGCCTTGAGGTCCTCGAAGGCAACTTTGAGCTGCTCGATCGCGTCATCGATACTTTCGCGATAGGCAATACCGTACTCGCCCACGTGGTTGCCGAACTCACGCATGTAGTTCGAGACCGTGTCGACGCTCGAGAACGGCACGATATGGAAGGTACCACTGAGGTCGCGAATGCCCACCGAGCGAATGCTGAGCTTTTCCGCCGTGCCGGTAATGCCACCCACGGTCACCACGTCACCGGTATTCATGGCGTTTTCCACCTGAATGAAGACGCCGGTAATGACATCCTGGACCAGTTTTTGCGCACCAAAACCAATCGCCAGACCCAGCACACCGGCACCGGCAATCAGCGGGCCAATATTGATACCGATTTCCGACAGCACGATCATGCCGGTAATCGTCACCATGGCAATCGCCAGCGCATTACGGAACAGGCTGAGCAGCGTTTTGGCCCGAGCGGTAGGCTCACCCACGCCGGTGTCCGGATTGAGCTTGTGCTCGATCAGGCTTGCCAGCCCCACCCATGCCCCGATAGCCACGAGCAGGATAATGGCGACGCTGGTCAGCTTGCTGACCAGACCAGAACCGGCTTCGGAGGCATACCAGGCGGCCAGATTAAAGGCGCCCCAGGCGTCCAGCACCACCATGATCACCGCCACCACGATCACCGTGCGCAGAATGCGGAGCGCGTTGGGCACGTAGCGGTTAAGGCGCTTCTCAAGCAGAGGCAACTTCCGGCGCATATCGGCTGACAGCTGAATGCGACGGCCAATGGTTTGGGTGATAAACGCCGACACCAGCAGCCCCACCACCACTGCCGCGAGGGTTTCCAGCGTGGCAAACAGCACAAACGGCAGCGCGTCTCCGGGGCGCACTAGCGTCAGTACAAACACCATCAGGAAATAGAACAGCGCAAACAGGTGCCAGGTGCGCGCAAACAGCTGCAGCGATACCCGGCTGGCCGCCAGTGTCGAACGGGCACCAATGGCGTTCAGGTTATCGCGCAGCCGCACACGGTTTTTCAGCACCACCCCGACGGCATAGATGAAGGCGAGCAGCATGATCAGCAGCCCCAGCGCCTGACCGACGGCCGCCGAAACGTAAAAGTTAACCAGCGGCACCACCACCATCAGGCCGTAGCCGACCATGCCGATCAGTCGCGCGAGCCAGCGATTCCAGTAGGAGGCTTCCTTGGCCGAAATCGGCAGCAGGCGCAGCCCCTCATAGCGCGAGGAGAACAGCATTCTGACGGCGGCCTTGAGTAGCTCGATGATCAGGAAAGCGTTGAGGAACAACGATGCCCGGGTGGACAGATCGCCTGTCTCGCCCACCGCAAAGGTGGCAATGAGGTTACCGCCCACGTAGGCCAGCGCCACCAACAGCACATCGATCACTGCCGCAATGGCCACACTCACCACCAAGCGCAGCACCGTTGTCATGCCTGCGCCGTGCTGCGACCAGCCGCTGATCTTGGTAAACAGCGGTTTGGCGACGCGGCGGAATACCACAAACAACGCAAAGGTCGCGGCAATCACGATGCCCAGGTTGATCGCGGCGCTAATGAACGCCGACATATCGAAATTGCTCTCGCCTCTTCCGGTGAAGAGGTCGCGAATCAGCAACGCCACCTGACCAAACTGGCCGCTCACGTCGTCGACCACGTTACTGGTCAGCTCAGCCAGTTGGCGGGGCAACGATACGTCTTCAGGCGCCATGTCGCTGCCTTCAGCGGCGCCCTCAGACACTTCACCGCTGGACTCGGCCACTTCCGAGGCCTGGCTGCGCAACAAGTCGATGAGTTCCTGACGCGCCTGCTCGTCTTCGAGCAGGTTGGCCAGGGATTCGTATGATTGCGGCTCAGCCGCCTCGGCTCCGTCGCCGCTATCTGCGCCGCTTTGCGCGAACGCCGGCGCGGCAAATAACGCAACCAGCGTTATCAGCCAAACGCCGAGCCAGGGTAGTAAACGTAGTGGCGTCACACCGAAATCTCCCTTTGGATGGTGAGTCGTCTGTTCAATCTGACGACGGCACATGTCTGCAGTCGATAATCTAAACGTCTAGCAATGTAAGCATTGTACAAGATGTTTAGCCTAACATGATGACAGGGGAAAAGAGGACAGGGCCGCGTTGTAAACTAACAACTTTCATACAAGCCGTTGCCTGGCGCAACGTGATTGGCGTAGCCCACAAGGCACAAGGTTATACCGTGATGGCTAACAATAGGGCCCAAGCCATGACGAGGCCAAAACGAGGATCAGCGCATAGCGCGCGCCTTTGGCAACGAAGATCCAGGCCAACGCCCGCCACCAGGCAAGGCGCAGCACGCCGGCCACGACGGTCAGCGGGTCGCCGATGATCGGCAGCCAGGAAAGCAGCAGGCTGGCTTCGCCGACGCGTTGGTACCAGCGCTCGGCGCGGGCAAGCTGCGCGGCCGAGGCAGGAAACCAACGACGCTCCTGGAAGCGCCGCGCATAGCGGCCCAGCGCCACATTGATAAGACTCCCCAGGGTATTGCCTGCGGTAGCCACCGCCCACAACGCCAGGACCGGCTGGTCCAGGCACCACTGCCGCGCCAGCCATACTTCCGAACTGCCGGGCAACAGCGTGGCGCTGAGCAACGCGACCCAGAAAAGACTGATCATTCAGGTGCGTTGAGCTGCCCGCCAAGCTGCAGGGTAATTTCGTCCGCCACTTGCCGGGCCAGCGCTCCCAGCTCAAGCAGGCGCGCCTCAGGAATCCGCGCCACCGGGCCGGATACCGAAATGGCGGCCAGCGGCAGCCCATGCTCATCGTGAATACAGGCCGCCACGCAATGCAGACCAATGGCATGCTCTTCGCGGTCGCAGGCAAACCCCTGGTCTCGAATACGCTGCATCTCGCTCAGGAGAGTGTCGGGCTGATAAAAGGTGTTTTCGGTCACCCGGGCCAGTTCACCGCGGGCAAGGAGCTTTGCACGTTCATCCTCGGGCATCCAGGCGAGCAGCGCCTTGCCCACCCCCGAGGCGTGCAGCGGCGCCCGCGAGCCCAGCCGGGTGATCATGCGCATCATCTGCGGTGACTCGTGCTGGGCCAGAAATACCGCCGTGTCAGCGTCGCGAATACCCAGGTTGGCGGTTTCTCCGGTCTCGGCGGTCAGGCGGCGCAGGAACGGTCGGCTGGTAGCCACCACATCGCGCGCTTCAAGGAAGCTATTGCCGATACGGAAAGTTTTGACGTCGATTCGCCACAGACCCTGCTCGTTTTCCTGGCTGACAAAGCCCTGGCTCTGCAGGGCCTGCAGCAGACGGTGGGTGGTAGACGGCGCGAGGTCGGCCATCTCCGCCAGCGACGATAGCGCCAAGCCTTCGGGGCTGCTGGCCAGGTATTCCAGCAGGTTCAACCCCCGCACCAATGACTGACTGTGTCCGCCGCCCGCTTTTGCCGTGCTGGCCGGACGACCCACGGTCCTGCGCTTTACGTCACTCACCGAACATTCTCCTTAACACGCTCCCAAAGACGCTTATGAAGGCGCAAAAACGCAGGATAACGTGCTTAGGCCCCACCTGTCGTGTTTACGGAAACGAATTCCATCACTGAAACGTCACCGCCAAGCGCTTAACTCGATGACGCCTTACGCATGTCGCGGCCCAGCGGATGGGGCTCGCCCCGGGCTTTGGCCAGGTCGATCTGACGCTGGCGCTCGCGGGCGGCGGCGCGGGTTTTCTCGGGCAGCGAGTCGATGCAGTGGGGGCAGCTGATGCCCGGCTCGTAGGCGGCGGACTGCATATCCTCGGCGGAAATCGGTCGCCGGCAGGCGTGGCACTGTTCGAATTCGCCTTCGCTCAGATCGTGGCGCACCGTGACCCGGTTATCAAAAACGAAGCACTCGCCGCGCCACAGCGACTGCTCCTCGGGGACTTTCTCCAGGTAGTTCAGCACACCGCCCTTGAGGTGATAGACCTCGTCGAAGCCTTCCTTGAGCATGAAGCTGGAGGCTTTTTCGCAGCGGATGCCGCCGGTGCAGAACATCGCCACTTTCTTGTGCTTTTGTGGGTCGTAGTGCTCGCGCACGTACTCGGGAAACTCGCGGAAGGTGGTGGTTTTAGGATCCACCGCGCCTTCGAAGCTGCCGATCTCCACTTCGTAGTCGTTACGCGTATCGATTACCAGCACTTCCGGGTCGGCAATAATGTCGTTCCAGTGCTCGGGCTCGACGTAGGTGCCCACGGTGTCGTTAGGATCGATATCGGGTACGCCCAGGGTGACGATCTCTTTTTTCAGCTTCACCTTGGTGCGGTAAAACGGCGGCTCGTCGCAGAACGACTCTTTATGATCGATATCGGCGAAGCGCGGGTCGGCGGTCAGCCAGGCGAGCAGCGCATCGATGCCCTCGCGGGTGCCCGCTACCGTGCCGTTGATGCCTTCCTTGGCCAGCAGCAGGGTGCCTTTCACGCCGTTATCCAGCATGGTCTGGCGCAGCGGCTCGCGCAGGGCTTCAAAGTCGTTCAGGGTGACGAACTTATAGAGCGCCGCGACCACAATGCGCGGCGATGAGGTAGGTACTGACATGACAGACTCCAGGTAGTCGCCCCCGTAAAAGGCGGACCAGGTGAATAAACGGCCATATGATAGCAAAAAGCCGCGTCTAGCGCGCGTCTAGCGCGATGCCGGCCGTTTGACCCAGGTCATGGAATCACGCGCTGATACGTCGATTTATTCGACGCGATCATTGAGAAACCTTCACCCCACGAGCGATGCAGGCGGCGTATATTGAACATCATCTTTGACTGACACGCTTAACGCGCAAGGAGCACCCGATGAAACTTCGCCGTGCCAACGAGCGGGGCTACGCCGACCACGGCTGGCTGCGTTCCTACCATACGTTTTCTTTTGCCAACTACATGGATCCTGACCACATGGGATTCCGCGCGCTGCGCGTGATCAACGAGGACCGCGTCGCGGCGGGCCATGGGTTTGGCGCTCACCCCCACCGGGATATGGAGATCATTTCCTACGTGCTGGAAGGCGAAATGGCCCACCAGGACAATATGGGCAACGGTGAGGTCATGCGCCCGGGCGATGTGCAGCGCATGTCGGCGGGCACCGGGGTGTTGCACAGCGAGTTCAACCATTCCAAGGAGAACGGCCTGCACTTCCTGCAGATATGGATCGAGCCCGCAAAGCGCGGGATAGCCCCCAGCTACGAGCAGAAGGCCTTCCCAACCGCCGAACGCCAGGGCCAATGGCGCCTGGTGGCTTCCCAGGACGGCAGGGACGGCTCGGTCAGCGTCAATCAGGACGTCAACCTTTACGCGGGGCTGTTCGGCCCGGGCGACCACGCAGAAACCCCGTCCACCCGGCATGCCTGGCTGCACGTGGTCAAAGGCGAAATGGAGGTCAACGGCGAGGCGTTGAGCGCCGGCGACGCGGCGGCGTTTACACCGGACGAGACGATCAACCTGACAGGTAAGGAAGCGGGGGAAGTGTTGCTGTTTGATCTCGCTTAACCGCTCTTATCAAACAAAACGGCTCCTCAAGAGAGGAGCCGTTTCTATAGTGCCCTACTTTACATACGGGTTTAACTATTCTGCGCCGAATACAACGCACGAATCTTCAGCGTATGGTCCACCTTCTTCAGCGCCTCAAGCGCCTGAGGGCCATAGGCTTTATCAACGTCGATCACCACGTAGCCAACTTTTTCATTGGTCTGCAGGTACTGACCCGAGATGTTGATACCGTTCTCGGACAGCACGCGGTTGATCTGCGACAGCACGCCGGGCACGTTGTCGTGAATGTGCAGCAGGCGATGCTTGTCCGGGTGTGCCGGCAGCGCCACTTCGGGGAAGTTGACCGACGTCACCGTGGTGCCGTTGTCCGAATAGGTGATCAGCTTTTCGGACACTTCGATGCCGATATTCTCCTGGGCTTCCAGGGTAGAGCCACCTATATGCGGCGTCAGGATGACGTTTTCCAGGCCGCGCAGCGGGCTTTCGAACGTTTCCTCGTTGCCCTTGGGCTCGACGGGGAAGACGTCGATCGCCGCGCCATTAAGCCTGCCCGCCTTGATCGCTTTGGCCAGCGGCTCGATTTCCACCACGCTGCCCCGCGAGGCATTGATCAGGATTGCGCCCGGCTTCATGGCGGCGATTTCCTTTTCGCCGATCATCCAGCGGGTGGACGCCAGATCGGGCACGTGGAGACTCACCACGTCCGAACGGCCCAGCAGTTCGCCGAGGCTGGCCACTTGGTTGGCGTTGCCCATGCCCAACTTGGTGATCACATCGTAATAAATGACGTTGAAGCCCAGCGATTCGGCGAGTACCGACAGCTGCGCGCCGATGCTGCCGTACCCGACGATCCCCAGGGTCTTGCCCCGTGCTTCGTGAGAATTCTTGGCCGATTTCAACCAGCCACCCTGATGGGCGCGGGCATTTTTCTCGGGAATACCGCGCAGCAGCATGATGGCTTCAGCAAGCACCAGCTCCGCCACCGAGCGGGTATTCGAGTACGGCGCATTGAATACCGCAATGCCGCGCTTGAGGGCCGCATTGAGGTCGACCTGATTGGTGCCGATACAGAAACAGCCAACGCCTACGAGCTTCTCCGCCGCCTCGAACACGCGCTCGGTCAGCTGAGTGCGGGAACGAATGCCGATGAAGTGCACGTCGCGGATCTTCTCGATCAGCGCTTCCTCATCAAGCGATGTCGGCAGGTGCTCGACGTTTTCGTACCCTGCGTTCTGAAAATTGTCCACCGCGCTCTGGTGGACGCCCTCGAGTAGCAGGATCTTGATCTTGCTCTTGTCCAGGGACGTTTTGGCCATGGCTGAATCAACCTCTATGGTCGGCGGCTGGCGCCGTGTAACGGTTCACGAAAGGCCGCTATGGTAGCACATCCGCCCGCGCTATCGCCGCGCCCGCATGATGAAAAGTCTGCGTTGTCAAGATGAACGCGACGCAAGTCGGCGGTTGGCCAACGCCAGGAGGGCAGACGCCACCCCCCGCCCTCGGTGTATACTGTGGCCGGCTACTAGACGATACGCTTTGACGACAGGCATTGCCCAATGAGTGACACTACATCCGCACCACAAGATTTTGCCGCCACGGTTGAGCAACTCGAAACCATCGTGGAACGCCTTGAGTCAGGCGAACTCTCATTGGAAGATGCACTGACGGCTTTCGAGCAAGGCGTCCGCCTGACGCGCGACGCCCAACAACGCCTGGACAGCGCCGAACTCAAGGTGCGCGCCCTGAGCGAAGATAACGACGGCCGCTTGAATGTTGCCCCCTTTGCAGGCCCCGACGCGTCCACGGACGACGCCGATGACAGCAACAAGGAGACGCCGCCATGGTAGCGCCCCCCGCCGCTGGGCTGGCCAGGTTACGTGACACAAGCAATACCCGCGTTGACGCCACCCTGACCGCGCTGTTCGATGCGCGCCCAGCCACCGAGCCACGTCTCGAGGCGGCCATGCGCCACGGCCTGCTGGTCGGCGGCAAGCGACTGCGCCCCTTGCTGGTTTATCTGGCCGGCCGCGCCCTGGGCGCCGACGATGACGAACTTGACGCCCCCGCCGCCGCCATCGAACTGATTCACGCCTACTCGCTGATTCACGACGATCTGCCCGCCATGGACGATGACGACCTGCGCCGCGGCCAGCCCACCGTTCACAAGGCATTCGATGAAGCCACCGCGATTCTCGCCGGTGATGCCCTTCAGGCCCTGGCCTTCGAAGTGCTGGCACGCACCGCGCACCCACGGCTGGGCGGTCTGGTCACCACCCTGGCCAGCGCCGCCGGCCGCGATGGCATGGTGGCTGGCCAGGCGCTGGACCTGGCGGCCGTCGGCGGCCACCCCAATGTAGATGCCCTGGCACACATGCACGCTCACAAGACCGGCGCGCTGATCGTCGCGGCGGTTCGCCTGGGCGGCCTGATCGCCGTTGACGAACACGACCCGCGTTTGCAGGCGCTGATTCGCTACGCGCGCGCCATTGGACTAGCCTTCCAGATTCACGACGATGTGCTCGACGTGACGGGTGACACCGCCACGCTGGGCAAAACATCCGGCGCCGATGCTGCCCGCGCCAAGCCCACATACCCCGGTTTACTGGGCCTTGAGGGCGCACAGCACAAAGCCCAGACGCTAATTGACGAGGCCATCGCCGCCCTTGCCCCGCTGGGCAAGAACGCGCAACCATTGGCCGACCTTGCTCACTACATGATCGAGCGCGACCACTAAACGATGTTCATAAAAACATGCCCATGAAGCTGTTCGACGAGATTCCCCGCGAGCGTCCGGCGACGCCGCTGCTCGACTCCTTTGATCATCCCGCCGCCCTGCGGGCCATGAACGCCAGGCAGTTGGCCCAACTGGCCGACGAGCTGCGCGCCTACCTGCTTTACAGCGTCGGAGTGTCCGGCGGTCACTTTGGCGCGGGCCTGGGTGTGGTCGAGCTGAGCGTGGCGCTGCACCACGCCTTTCACACCCCCGACGACCGCCTGGTATGGGACGTGGGTCATCAAGCCTACCCACACAAGATTCTGACCGGCCGCCGCGACGCCATGCTGAGCATTCGCCAGCACGGCGGGCTTGCCGCCTTCCCGCGCCGCGCCGAATCCGACTACGACACCTTTGGCGTCGGCCATTCCAGCACCTCGATTTCCGCGGCACTGGGCATGGCGCTTGCCGCTCGCGCCCAGGGCGAAAAGCGCCGGGTCTGCGCGATCATTGGCGACGGCGCGCTCAGCGCGGGCATGGCCTTTGAAGCTCTTGCCCATGCCGGGCATGTGGACGCCAACATGCTGGTGATCCTCAACGACAACGAAATGTCGATCTCCGAAAACGTCGGCGGCATGGCCACCTACCTGGCCCGGGTGCTGTCCAGCAAGCCCTATCTCAAGATGCGCGAAGAGGGCAAGAAGGTGCTGTCCCACCTACCCGGTGCGCTCGAGCTTGCCCGGCGCACCGAAGAACACATGAAGGGCATGGTCAGCCCCGCCACGCTGTTTGAAGAGATGGGCTTTCACTACGTCGGGCCCATCGACGGTCACGACCTCGAGACGCTTACCGGAACCCTCGAGAACCTGCGCGATCTGGACGGCCCGCAGTTTCTGCACATCAAGACCGTCAAGGGTAAGGGCTTTCTGCCCGCCGAGGCCGACCAGATCGGCTACCACGCGATCACCAAGCTGGAAAAACCCAGCGCCGTCGTCGGCAAGGGCGCTGGCAAAAAACCCATTGTCAACACCGCGCCCAAGAAAAAGTACTGCAACGTATTCGGCGATTGGCTGTGTGACATGGCCGCCGCTGATGACCGGCTGATGGGCATTACCCCGGCGATGCGCGAAGGCTCCGACCTGATCCGCTTCTCCAAGGAATATCCCGAACGCTATTTCGATGTCGCGATTGCCGAGCAGCACGCGGTGACACTCGCGGCGGGCATGGCCTGCGAAAGCATGAAGCCGGTGGTGGCGATTTATTCCACCTTCTTGCAGCGCGGCTACGATCAGCTGATTCATGACGTCGCGGTGCAAAACCTCGACGTCACCTTTGCCATTGACCGCGCTGGACTGGTGGGCGAAGACGGCCCCACCCATCACGGCAGCATGGACCTGTCGTTTCTGCGCTGCGTGCCGGGCATGGTGATTCTCGCCCCGGCCGACGAAGCCGAATGCCGCGCCATGCTCAGCGCCGCCTATCACCACCCCGGCCCCGCCGCCGTGCGTTATCCACGCGGCACTGGGCCTGGCGTGGCGATTCCCGAGCATCTGGAAGCGCTAGCCATTGGCCAGGCCGAGGTGCGCCGCAAAGCGACCGGCGAAGGTGCCAGCATCGCACTCCTCGCCTTTGGCAGCGTGAACAGCGCCGCCGCCGAGGTGGCCGACAGGCTCGACGCCACGCACATCAACATGCGCAGCATCAAACCGCTTGACCGTGACGCCATCCTTCACGCCGCCGACGAGCACGAGCTGCTGGTCACGCTGGAGGAAAACGTCATCGCCGGCGGGGCGGGCAGCGCCGTCAATGAGCTTCTGCATGCCGAAGGCGTTCAGGTCGAAGTTCTCAACCTCGGGCTGCCGGACGCCTTTGTGGAACACGGCACCCCGGCCGAACTGCTGCGTGACTGCGGCCTGGATGCCGACGGCATCGAACGCGCGATCCGTGCCCGGCTGCCGTAACCCTTCTATTTATCAACGTTAGAGACTGCCATGTTATTTCTGATTATTGTATTTGCGCTGATTGGCCTGGCCGCGGGCGGCCCCTTGGGTCTGCTGATAGGCGGCGGCCTGGGCTGGTGGCTGGGACGACGCATCAAGTTGCGTCTGAATGTGGCGCGGATGCGCATCCAGGAAGGCTTTCTGGAGTCGATTTTCTCGGTGATGGGCTGCCTGTGCCAGGCCGACGGCAAAGTCACCGACGGCGAGCTGGGCGTGGCCGAAAAACTCTTCGACCAGATGCGCCTTCAGGGTGAGCAGCGCGCCCGGGCACGCGCCGCGTTTGAACGCGGGCGCGCCGACGACTTTGACCTGAACGCGGAGCTTGCCAGCGTCAACCGCCTGACCCGACACCAGCCGGTAATGCGCCAGGTGTTTCTGCAGGTGCAGCTGTCGGCTATCGCCGCTGACGGCGTGCTCCACGACGCCGAGCACGAGATGATCCTGCGCGTCGCCCGCGGTGTGGGCTGTAGCGACGCCGAAGTGCAACAGATCGAAGCCATGCTGCACGGCGCCGCCGCCAACTCCGATGGCGCCAGCGAAGAAGCCCTGAAAGACGCCTACCGGGTGCTGGGCGTCTCGGAGGACGCCAGCGACGCCGAGGTCAAGAAGGCCTATCGCCGCCTGATGAGCCAGAACCATCCGGATAAGCTCGCCGGTAAAGGGCTGCCCGACAGCATGCGCGAAGTGGCCCAGGCGCGCACCAGCGAGATCAGCAACGCCTACGAGCGTATTCAAAAGTCGCGGGAATAATCCCCCGTGACAGTTCACGGAGCAGCCGCTAACGTAAGAATCTCTTAATTTGCCGGAGTGCATACCATGATCACGCTATACAGCTTTCCTCAGTCACGCTCGTTGCGCGCCACCTGGACGCTCGAAGAACTGGGCCTTGAGTATCGCTGCCGGCATGTCGCGCTGGATACCGGCGAAGGCCAGACCCCGGAGCACCTGGCGCGCCACCCCGACGGCAAGGTGCCGGTGCTCGAAGACGGTGAGTTCTCGCTGTTCGAGTCGCTGCCCATCTGCCGCTACCTGGCCGAGCAGTTCGGCGATGGCGCCCTGATGCCCGATAGCCCCACTGCCCAGGCACAGGTCGATCAGTGGCTGAGCTTTATCGTCACCGAGCTGGAGCAGCCGCTATGGAATCAGGCCAAGCATCAGTTTGCGCTGCCCCAGGACAAGCGTATTCCAGCCGTCCTGCCGACCTGCGCCTGGGAGTTTCAGCGCGCGCTGAAGGCGCTCGAGCGACGCTATAACGGCCAGGAAACGCTGGTTGGCGATACCTTCACCCTGGCCGACCTGTTTCTTACCCACACGCTTGGCTGGGCGTCGAGCATGAAACACCGCCTACCCGAGCCGTTGATTGCCTACCGGAAACGCCACGCCAAGCGCCCGGCGATGGCCAGGGCCATCGAGCGTGAAAAAGCCGCTGCTGAGCAATGAGCGAGCATGCGCAGAGGAGGCGAGGCCATCAACATGGCGGAGATTGTCAATGCGCCCACCGAGCGCGCGTATCGTCTTGCGTCTCCGGTCGGCGTGATTGCCGACACCCACGGTCTGCTGCGCGACGAAGCGCTTGCGCTACTGGATGACTGCGAACTGATTTTGCATCTGGGCGATGTGGGCAGCAAAGAGGAAGACAGCGTCATTCTGGAACGCCTGGCCACCCTCGCCCCTGTTCACTGCGTACGCGGCAATATCGACACGGCCGCCTGGGCTTCCACCCTGCCGGTGCACCAGAACATAGTCGTCAATGATCGCCACCTGCATCTAGTGCATCGCCTGGAGGATGCAGACCCGGCAATTGACTGCGATGTCGTCCTGCACGGACACTCCCACAAACCGCGCAACGAACGCCAGGCCGACAGGCTGCTCTTCAACCCCGGAGCCGCCGGCAAGCGGCGTTTCAAGCTGCCGATCACCCTCGGCAAATTATGGATCGATCAGGGCGGCGTGCGCGGTGCCATCATTCATCTACCGCTGTAAGGCGCTAGGTAACCGCCGGATGAGGCAGCACGGCGTAATAGATCGCCGCGTAGTGGCAGGCACTGCCGCCAATCACGAACAGATGCCAGATCGCATGGTTGAAGGGAATGGCGCTCACGGCGTAGAAAATCACCCCCAGCGTATAGACGACGCCGCCCACGGCCAGCAGCACGATGCCGGTCGTGGACAGACTGGCCGCCATTTCTTCCGAGGCCAACACGATCATCCAGCCCATCAACAGGTAGACCACCACGCGCAATACCGCCAGGCGCTGCGGCCACAGCAGCTTGCAGGCGATACCGCCCAACGCCAGCGACCACACAACGGCAAATAGCGCCCACCCGGTGGCGCCGCGCATGTTAACCAGCAGGAAAGGCGTGTAAGTGCCGGCAATCAGAAGATAAATCGCACAGTGGTCGAGCAACTGAAAACGCTGCTTCCAAGGACGATGCGGGATGCTATGGTATAGCGTGGAGGCGGTGTAAAGCAGGACGAGCGTGGTGCCGTAAAGGCTTAGACTGACGATTTTCCAGGGATCGACGTGAGCGGCCAGGCTTGCCACCACCAGCAGCACGACCATGCCTACCACGCTGAGCAGGGCGCCGACACCGTGGGTAATGCTGTGCAGATACTCTTCGATTCGGCTGAACTCACCCGGCGGCTCTGGTCGAGACTGATGATATGGCGTGTCACCTGCCGCTTGCATACTGGGCACTCCTGTGTCGCCCGCTTGCCATTATCCCTTGCGCTCAATATCCACGTCGCTTGCCTGGGTAAAGTCATCCAGGGCCATCATGTGCCCCAGTTTGCCCGCCTTGGTGGAGAGATACTGCTCGTTGTGGGGATTCAGGCCGGTGGTAATCGATAAGCGCTCAACCACGTTAACGCCGTCGCGGGTCAGGGCGTCGACCTTGCGCGGGTTATTGGTCATCAGCTTGAGCGCGCTGACACCCAGATGATCGAGCATCGGCACACACAGGTCATAGCGGCGCATATCGGCGCCAAAGCCCAGCTGCTCGTTCGCCTCGACGGTATCGGCACCCTGGTCCTGCAGATGGTAGGCACGAATTTTATTCAACAGACCAATCCCACGACCTTCCTGGCGTAAGTATAGCAGTACACCGCGGCCTTCTTCGGCAATTCGCTTCAGCGCTTCCTGGAGCTGATAACCGCAGTCGCAGCGCATCGAAAACAGCGCGTCGCCCGTCAAGCACTCCGAGTGCACACGCCCGAGTACCGGTTCATCGCCGGTCACATCACCCAGCGTCAAGGCGATATGATCCTTGCCCGTGGCTTCGTCTTCGAAGCCATGCATGGTGAAGGTGGCCCAGGGCGTGGGCAGCCGGGAAGCGGCAATGAAGCGTATGGTCACAGGTTACCTCGCTGATTAACCAAACCAGTTAATCACACCAGTGTTGGCAGAGTGGGCGGCTAGTTTAGCAGGAAGCGAAGGCCAGCTCACGATTAGCGTGACGGGGAAACGTCGAGATAATTGCCAGGGTGCGACGATTTTTGCCAACGTTTGAGCCCGCCCGACGGCCTATCTTCAAGTACAATAGCTCCTCTACAATGCGGGCAAATTTCTCAAGAGCAAGTGTCTATGACCTCCACACCTTTGCAAAACGACCGTTTTCTTCGCGCGCTGGCTCGAAAGCCCGTTGACCGCACTCCGGTGTGGATGATGCGCCAGGCAGGCCGCTACCTGCCGGAATACCGCGCATGCCGGGCCGATGCCGGTAGCTTTATGGACCTGTGTCGCAACCATGACCTGGCCTGCGAGGTGACACTCCAGCCCCTTGAACGCTACCCGCTGGATGCCGCCATATTGTTTTCGGATATCTTGACGATCCCCGACGCCATGGGCCTGGGGCTTTATTTCGAAACCGGCGAAGGCCCCAAATTCAGAAAAACCGTACGTACCCCAGAAGAGGTGGCCGCGCTGAGCGTCCCCGACGCCGAGCGAGACCTGGATTACGTGATGCGCGCGGTATCCACCATCCGCCGCGAGCTGAACGGCCGTATGCCGCTGATCGGCTTTTCGGGCAGCCCCTGGACGCTGGCGACCTATATGGTCGAGGGCAGCTCCAGCAAAGATTTCCGCCACCTGAAGACCATGCTCTACGATACGCCGGACACCATGCACCAGCTGCTGGATACGCTGGCCCACGCGGTGACCGACTACCTCAACGCGCAGATTCGGGCGGGCGCCCAGGCGGTGCAGATTTTTGATACCTGGGGCGGCGCGCTGACCACGCCGGCGTACCTGGAATTCTCGCTGCGCTATATGGAGCAGATTGTCGCCGGGCTGATCCGCGAGCACGACGGTCGCCGCGTTCCGGTCATCCTGTTCACCAAGAACGGCGGCCAGTGGCTCGAACATAGCGCCTGCGCCGGTGCAGATGCCTTGGGCATCGACTGGTCCACCGAGCTTTCCGACGCCCGCGCCCGGGTCGGCCACAAGGTCGCGCTGCAGGGCAACCTGGATCCCAACGTTTTGTTTGCCCGCCCCTCCGCCATCCGCGCCGAAGTGGCCCGCGTGCTGGAAAGCTACGGCCACGGCCCCGGCCACGTGTTCAACCTGGGCCACGGCATCAGTCAGTTTACCGACCCCGATCACGTCACCGCCTTCATGGAGGCGCTGCACGACCTTAGCCCCCAATATCATCAGGGCATTGCCACTCAACCGAACGACACGTGCCCAGGAGCCCCGTCATGATCGAACGTCCCGACACCTCGTGGTTTACCGAGGTATTCGACAGCCACGGCAGCGCTTTCTCGCTGAAGATTTCTGAAAAGCTGCACGATGTGCAAAGCCCTTACCAGCACCTGGAAGTCTACGCCACCGAGACCTACGGCAACCTGTTGGTGCTGGACGGCTGCGTGATGCTGACCGACCGGGATAATTTTCTGTATCACGAGATGATTGCCCACCCGGCGCTGTTCACCCATCAGGACCCCAAACGCGTCGTCATCATCGGCGGCGGCGACTGTGGCACGCTCAAGGAAGTGCTGCGCCACCCAGGCGTTGAACACGTCACCCAGATCGACATCGACGAAGAGGTCACCAAGGCCTCAGAACGCTTTTTCCCGTCGTTAGTCGCCTCGAATAACGACCCGCGTGCCGAGCTGCTGTTCGCCGACGGCGTCAAATGGGTCGACGAGGCCGCTGATGAGAGCATCGACGTGCTGATCATCGATTCCACCGACCCGGTGGGGCCCGCCGAAGGCCTGTTTAAAACCGATTTTTTGAAACGCTGTCACCGCGTTCTAAAAAAGGGCGGCGTCATGGTGCAGCAAAGTGAATCACCGCTGTATCACAGCGCAACGATCATTCGTGCATTGCGTCATGACATGCAGGAAGCCGGGTTTGACAGCGTCGCCACGCTGCCTTTCCCGCAGCCGGTCTACCCGTCCGGCTGGTGGAGCGTCACCCTGGCGGGCAAAGCCACCGACGTTGAAAGCTTCCGCGAGACGGCCGCCGCCCAGCACGAGATGCCCTTGCACTACTACACGGTCGAGGCGCATCGCGGTGCACTGACGTTACCCCCTTTCATGCGCAAGGCCCTGTCCGCCGACTGACCTTACCCGCCCCTCTTGCATCACTGCCCTCTGTTTGTTGCACCACAACAGTGCGACACGTAGTGGGCAGTCTTGTTTTTTGCACCTAGACGTTCGTATCAAACAATTTAATTAGCGTTGAAAAGCGCTGAATCAGGGCCTGTACCCCTTTTGGCATCTTCCTTGCTAGGTTTACTAACATGCTACGGCATGAACAACGATTTCAAACAATTCGAGGGAACCTACATGTTGAAGAAAAAACACCTGGCGCTACTGGTATCGGCTGGCTCGCTGACACTGGCTGGTATGGCGACGGCTCAAGCCGATACGCTGGAAGATACCATCGAGCGTGGTGAAGTGCAGTGTGGCGTAAGTGATGGCCTACCCGGCTTTTCTGCACCTGACGACGACGGTAACTGGGAAGGGCTTGACGTGGATGTTTGCCGCGCGGTTGCCGCGGCTGTTCTGGGTGACTCGGAAGCGGTCAACTACATTTCATTGAATGCCGTTGAGCGCTTCACAGCACTGCAGTCCGGCGAAGTGGATGTGCTGTCACGTAACACCACCTGGACTACCACCCGGGATACGACACTGGGCCTCAACTTCACCGGCGTCACCTTCTATGACGGCCAAGGCTTCATGGTGTCCAAAGACCTGGACGTGTCCAGCGTTGACGAGCTCGACGGCGCGTCAATCTGTATCCAGTCGGGTACTACTACCGAGTTGAACCTGGCCGACTACTTCAGCGCCAACGATATGGAATTCGACCCGATCGTTTTCGATACCTCTGAGCAAACCGTTGGCGGCTACGAAGCCGGCCGTTGTGACGTGCTGACATCGGATACCTCCCAGCTCGCCGCCCTGCGTATTCAGCTTGACGACCCGGATGGTTCAGAAATTCTCTCCGACGTCATTTCCAAAGAGCCGCTCGGACCTGTGGTTCGCCAAGGCGATGACAAGTGGTTCAACATCGTCAAATGGTCGCTATTCGCCATGATGAACGCTGAAGAGTACGGCGTGGACAGCGAAAACGTTGACGACATGCTGGAATCTGAAGACCCCAACATCGCCCGCCTGTTAGGTGAAGACGGCAACTACGGCGAAGAAATGGACCTAGACGCCGACTGGGCGTACCAAATCATCAGCCAGGTCGGTAACTACGGCGAAAGCTTTGACCGCAACGTGGGCAAGGACTCACCGCTGGAAATTGAGCGCGGTATTAACGAGCTCTGGACCGAAGGCGGCATTCAGTACGCTCCGCCGGTTCGCTAAGCGTCTCGCTTGACCCCGGCCCGCCATGCCTTTTTTCAAGGGTATCGGCGGGCCTTCTGATTGACCTTCCGTATCGCGGAGACGCCACCCATGTCGGTAAGACCTAATGCTCGCCCGGCAGGCCAAAAGCCGCCGTTTTGGCGAGACCGCGCAAAGCGCGCGCTTATTTTTCAACTCTTGGTCGTCGCAGCCGTTGCGGCTTTCCTGTTATTTATTATCGGTAATGTTCAGGAAAACCTATCCGAACGCGGTATCAGGACCGGGTTCGGTTTTCTTGACCGAACCGCAGGGTTTGGTATTGGCCAAACCTTGATCGAATACTCTAAAGAGAGCACCTACGGCCGCACCTTTGTCATTGGCCTGCTCAATACGCTGATGGTCGGTGGGCTTGGGGTAGTGGCCGCTACCATTGTCGGCTTTATCGTCGGTATTGCGCGCCTTTCACCCAACTGGCTGCTGGCGCGCCTGGCCAACGCCTATATCGAGACGTTCCGTAATATTCCGCTGCTGTTGCAGATTTTCTTCTGGTACTTCGCCGTTCTGCGCGCCCTACCAAGCGCCCGCGAGAGCCTCACCTTTGGTGAAGCCTTCTTTCTCAACGTGCGCGGCCTATTCATCCCCGAACCGTTATTTGAGTCGGGGTTTGGGCTGATACCGGCCGCCTTTGTGGTAGCCATCGTCGCCAGCATCGCACTGGTGGTTTGGAATAAGCGGCGGCACGAAGCGACTGGACAACGCTTACCGGTGGGCTGGATTGTGCCGGCACTGATTTTCGGTTTTCCGCTACTGGTATTGTTGGCCACCGGCGTCCCGGTTACCTGGGAGCTGCCTGAAATGACGGGGTTTAATTTCCGCGGCGGCATTACGGTAATACCCGAATTCCTCGCCCTTTGGCTGGCCCTGACTATCTACACCGCCTCGTTTATCGCCGAGATAGTGCGCTCCGGTATTCAGGCGATTCCCCATGGCCAGACGGAAGCCGCCCAAGCGCTGAGTCTGCCGCGCAAGCTGGTGCTCAGGCTGGTGGTAATACCGCAAGCCATGCGCGTGATCATTCCACCGCTGACCAGCCAGTACCTCAACCTGATCAAGAACTCTTCCCTGGCCACCGCCATTGGCTACCCCGATCTGGTCTCGGTATTTGCCGGCACCACGCTGAACCAGACCGGCCAGGCGATCGAGGTCATTGCCATGACCATGGCAGTTTATCTGATCATCAGCTTGCTGGTGTCCATGTTCATGAACTGGTTCAACGCTCGCTTTGCGCTCGTCGAACGCTAGGCCGGAGGCAACCTTATGATTCATAACAAAGATGTGATACCCGAGCAGCCGGCGCCGAAAGGCACGATTGGGCCCATTGCTTGGCTTCGCGGCAATCTGTTCAATGGCCCCATCAACAGTCTCTTCACCCTGCTGGGCCTGTATGTGCTCTACCTGCTGGTCGTTCCAACGATCCAATGGGCGTTTATCGATGCCGATTGGGTCGGCAGCAGCCGTGAAGACTGCTCACGGGTTGGCGCCTGCTGGGTGTTCATTAACGCCCGCTTCCACCAGTTCATATACGGGCTCTACCCAAGCGATGAATATTGGCGCGCCAATATCATCTTTGCCATGTTCTTCTCACTGATTGCCTGGATGGCCATTCCCCGTCTGCCGTTTAAGCGCTGGGTAGCGCTCTTTGCCCTGGTAGCCTTTCCGGTCGTGGCTTTCGTGTTGTTGTACGGCGGCTATTTCGATCTCCCCCGCGTGTCCACCAACCGCTGGGGGGGCTTGATGCTGACCCTGCTGCTGGCCAGCATCGGGATGATCGGCGCGTTACCCATCGGTATCGTGCTCGCCCTGGGACGACGTTCGTCCATGCCTATCGTGAGAAGCTTCTGTATCATTTTCATTGAATTCTGGCGCGGCGTTCCGCTGATTACCATCCTGTTCATGGCCTCGGTCATGCTGCCGTTATTCTTGCCCTCGGGCATGGGCGTTGACCGTCTGGTCCGTGCGCTAATCGGTTTGACGCTCTTCCAAAGCGCCTACATGGCGGAGGTGATCCGCGGCGGCTTGCAGGCCATTCCCAAAGGCCAGGAAGAGGCGGCTGCCGCACTGGGCATGACCTATTGGAAACGCATGGGGCTGATCATCATGCCCCAGGCGCTGAAGATGATGATTCCCGGCATCGTCAACACCTTCATTTCGCTGTTTAAAGACACCACGCTGGTGATGATCATCGGGCTGTTTGATCTGTTGGGGATCGTGCAGGCAGCACTGTCCGACTCGCGTTGGCTGGGCTTTTCCCTGGAAGGCTATGTATTTGCCGCGTTTATGTTCTGGATCTTCTGTTTCAGCATGTCGCGCTACAGCCAGTACCTGGAACGCAAGCTCAACACCGGCCATAGACAATAGGCTTGGCCGCAACGCCTAACGCCGCTTTTTTTGATTTTGAGTAGGATATCAACATGACACAAGCAGCCACCAACGCGTCCGACCTGATGGTTGAGATGCATAACGTCAATAAATGGTTCGGCGATTTTCACGTCCTGCGCGACATTTACCTGGAGGTCAAGCGTGGCGAGCGTATTGTAGTGTGTGGCCCTTCGGGCTCAGGGAAATCCACGCTGATCCGCTGTATCAACCACCTTGAAGAGCATCAGAAAGGCGACATCACCGTGGGCGGTGTACCGCTCACCCAGGACGTTAAGCGAATCGAGCAGATTCGCCGCAGCGTCGGCATGGTATTTCAGCACTTCAACCTGTTCCCGCACTTATCGGTATTGGAAAACTGCTGTATTGCGCCGATGTGGGTACAAAAAAAGCCCCGTAAAGAGGCCGAAGAACTGGCCATGCAGTACCTGGAGCGGGTACGCATCGCCGAGCAGGCCAAAAAATACCCGGGACAGCTATCCGGTGGCCAGCAACAGCGGGTCGCCATTGCCCGCTCGCTGTGCATGCACCCCGACGTGATGCTGTTTGACGAACCCACCTCCGCCCTCGACCCCGAGATGATCAAGGAGGTGCTGGACGTCATGGTGGAGCTCGCCGAGGAAGGCATGACCATGCTCTGCGTGACTCACGAGATGGGTTTTGCCAAAACCGTCGCTGACCGGGTGATTTTCATGGACCAGGGGCAGATCATTGAAGAAAACGCGCCTGAGCCGTTCTTCAATAACCCCCAGTCCGAGCGTACCCAGCTGTTCTTGAGCCAGATCCTCGGCCATTAATCCACAGGGTCGACGCCAAAGCGGCTGTGGACAAGTGCAACTCATGGGCCTCGTTATGAGGCCCATCTTATTTAACAGCCGCCGTGACAAGCCGTTCACAAAAAGGATAAAGACATGATCGAAAAGCTGTTTATCGACCGCGCGCCCCAGCCCATCGCGCCATTTTCCCACGCCTGCCGGGTAGGCGATCTGGTGTTTATCACCGGACAAATGCCCACGGTGCCAGAAACCAACGAGATGCTGCTAGGCACCTTCACCGAGCAGACCCACCGCGTGATGCAGAACCTGGCGATTGTGCTTGAAGAGGTCGGCAGCAGCTTCGAGCACGTGGTCCAATCGCGGGTATTCATTACCAACATGGGCCACTTCGAGGAAGTCAACCAGGTATATGCCAGCTACTTTCCCCAGCCGCTGCCCACGCGCACCTGTATTGGCGTAACGGGCCTGGCCGGCGGTGCCGACGTGGAGGTCGACATGATCGCCTGGATTCCGCCCCGCGAAGCTTAAGCACCCACGGACGTAATACTGGCCGGCATCAAGGCAACTTGCTCGCGATGCTGGCTCAAGGGTCTCCCCGCAAGCGCCGTCAGCAGGATTTGCAGCGGATCGCCATGGCTCACCAGCAGGATGGTTTCCCCGCTGACCCGCTGCTCCCAGTCTTCCATTACCGCCTGCATTCGACTCGCCACCGCGCTCACGGCCTCCACGCCATGGTGCTGGTGATCGGCATCGTGGGCATCCAACGTCCATATCCGCGGGTAACGATCATCCCCTTGTCCTTCCAGCTCGCCAAAATGGCGTTCGCGCAGACGCGTATCCACGCTTGGCGTTAGCGCGAACGCCACAGCGACGCGTGCCGCCGTCTGCGTGGTGCGCAGGAAGTCCGAATGCACCACGCGGGTGGGCGGCGGCCATTGCCAATGGGCCACCCGCTCGGCAAGTTGCTCCTCGCCCAGTGAGGACAGGCCGAAGTCGGTCAGCCCCCGCGCTGGCGAGCTGACAATCACCCCCTGTTGGTTGGCTTGGCTGTGGCCATGGCGCATCAACAAATAGCGATTGCGCCAATGGGTGGGCGCATCGAGCGACAATATTGACATGGCAAACTCCGAAAAAAGCCGACGAGCTACCATAGGCAAGGCGCTCAGCGCTGTCCAGAAGCGGGTATGGGGTTTGACCTTCCGCCAAACGCTTGCCATGGTTGAGTAACCACTAACCACAAGGAGGATGCGACACGATGACCACCTATATTGTTGTCGCCGATGCTGCTCGCGCGCGGATTTTTACCCGCGATGCGCTAACGCTCAATGAGCAGGAAAGCTTGATACACGCCGAAGGACGGCTGCACGAGGGTGATCTGGTCACCGACCGGCCGGGGGCCGACGTTCACGAATCAAGCTCGACCAGCGCGCGTAGCTCTGGTAACGAGGAAACCGCCTCGAAGCACGAAAACGAACTCTTCGCCAAGCAGGTGGTTCAGCGGTTATACACCGCCCGGGTGGATCATCACATGGAAAAGCTTATTCTCGTCGCGCCGCCTAAATTTCTAGGCCTGCTGCGCGACAAAATGGATGCACCTACCCAGAAACTGGTCATTCACACACTGGCCAAGGACCACAGTAAAAGCTCAGTGACTACCATTACTGACGCGGTTAGCGACCTGCGCTAATCCTATGGCGACATCCACCTTAACTTGCCTAAAGAAATGATCGCTCTTGCCGATAGCTGGTGCAATCTCATAACAGGGCGTTTTCCCACGCCCTGACACGCATCCAGCCACGAGAGCGATCAATGTTTTCATCCCTTCGCGCCAAACTGTTACTCGCCACCTTAGCGGCGATTATTCTTGCCCTTGTAGTCAATGGCATTGCCAGCTATGTCACCGTCAAACACCACAACGCCGAGCAGGTTACCCGCAACCTGAATGCCGTCACCAACGGCAATACCCAGGCCATTAACGAGTGGTTCAACGCCCGCTATACCATGCTCGCCAGCATGGAAGACGCGGTTGATAGCGATGCCCCCTTGGCAGCGCTTCGCCAACTGGAAAACTCCGGGGACTTCATCTCGGCGTACCTGGCCGTTCCGGAGACATCCGACGCGGTCTTTTCGGACGGCTGGAACCCACCGAGTGATTATGATCCACGCCAGCGTCCCTGGTATCAGGACGCGGTCGCGGCCGAAGAGACGATCATTACCGCCCCCTACGTGGACGCCCAAAGCGGCGGGCTGATCGTGACCTTTGCGCGGCCTTACTATGAGGATGGCGAGCTCGCCGCGGTAGTCGGCGCCGATATCAGCATCGACGAGGTTATCGACATCGTCGCCAGCATCGCCCCCACCCCGTCAAGCTTTGCCTTCCTGACCACCGGCGATGGCACCCTGGTAGCCCACCCCGATGCCGAGATGACCCTGGAACCCTCCACTGCGCTCAGCGAACAGCTGGACGTCGACTACCTGCAGCGCCTCGCCACCAGTGACCAGCCGTTGGCGCTGTCGCTGGATGACCGCGACACGCTTCTGCAGAGCCATACCGTAGGCGGCAACAGCGATTGGCAGCTCGTCGTGGCCATGGATGAACACGAGGCCACTGCCGGGCTGCGCGGGATTGCCACCACGTCGATCATTACCCTTCTGATCGTTGCCGGGATTACCGCCGTGGTGCTCAGCCTGCTGCTCAAGTGGTTGCTGCGCCGGCTGCTCTCGGCCCGCGATGCGATGAATGACATCGCCTCAGGCGAAGGCGATTTGACCCAGCGCCTGCCGGAAGAAGGCAACGACGAGATCACCCAGATCTCTGCCGCCTTTAACCGCTTTGTCGCCACCATGGACACGGTACTGCTGGACGTCCGCGCCAGCAGCGAGGCGGTGCATAACGCCGCCACCGAAATTGCCAACGGCGGTCAGGATCTATCGCGGCGGACCGAAAACACCGCGTCCAGCCTGCAGCAGACGTCCGCGTCCATGGAGGAAATCACCAGCACGGTCGAGCACACCTCATCGTCCGCCCAGGAAGCCAACCAGCTCGCCAAGGCCGCCTCGGACGTTGCCGGTCGCGGCGGCGAGGTCGTCTCCCAGGTCACCTCGACCATGAATGATATCGCCGAGTCGTCGAGCAAGATCGGCGATATCGTCACCCTGATGGACAGCATCGCCTTCCAGACCAACCTGCTAGCGCTCAACGCCTCGGTGGAAGCCGCCCGCGCCGGCGAGCAGGGCCGTGGCTTTGCCGTGGTGGCCGAAGAAGTCCGCAAGCTGGCCCAACGCAGCACCGACGCCGCCAACGACATCAAGCACCTGATCGAGGATTCCCAGGGCAAGGTCACCAACGGCACCACGCTGGTGCAAAGCGCAGGCGAAACCATGGCAGACATCGTCAACCACATCACCCGCGTGACCGATGTGCTGGGCGAGATTTCCTCCGCTGCCGGCGAGCAGAGCGACGGTATCGGCCAGGTCAACGTGGCGGTGGCCGAGCTGGATCGCATGACCCAGGAAAACGCGGCCATGGTGGAAGAGTCGACCACCGCCGCCGAACAGCTCAAGGATCAGGCCGACCACCTCACCGGCGCCATCAGCCGCTTCAAGCTCTCGAGCGGTGCAACTGCTCAAGATCGCCGTCTCATCACCTCAGCTTCACAGCCGTAGCATGCGGCCCTCGCGCATAGAGAGAACTAACAACAATGACATTTAAGTCTGTCCGCACCCTCATCGCCACCCTCGTCGGTGGCTGTATCCTGCTGGTCGTGGCGGCGTTGGTCATCTACTCGGTGATTGCCAACGCCCGCTCCCAGGCCCTGGTTGAAAATAAGACGAAGGCGCTGCTCGAACAAAACATAGAGGCACGCCTGGCGGCGACCGCATCAGCCCAGACCGAGGAAATCAAGGGCGAGCTCGAGCACGCCCTCACGCTTGCCCAAAGCCTGGCGAATACCAATGCCATGCTGGGCCAGGAAGACGGCGAGGGTCAGCCGTTGATGACCATGAGCCGTCGCGAGCTGTCGCAGCTTGTGCGTCAGACCGTGGTGGATAATCCCGACCTGCTCGACGCCTTTATTGGCTGGGAGCCCAACGCCTTTGGTAACGATGCCCGCTATACCGGCCGCGAGGATCAAGGTTACGGCCCCGATGGTCGCTTCATGCCATGGTGGTACCGCACCAAGACCGACGATATCGAGGTCCTGGCGCTGGGCAGCGATATGGAAAATCAGGAGCGCGATGCCGATGGCATTCGGCGCGGGGAATACTATCTTTGCCCCAAGGAAACGAAGCGTACCTGTGTGGTCGACCCTCACCTCTACGACTACAACGGCGAGACCTTACTGGTCACGTCGTTCAATGCGCCCATCCTGGTCGACGGTGAATTCCGCGGCAGCGCCGGTGTCGACCTGTCGGTCGAATTCATTCAGGGGCGGCTGGAAGAAGCCAATCAGTCGCTCTACGACGGCGCGGGCGAAATCGCCTTGATCGCCTCTCACGGGGCCCTGGCCGCCCATACCAGCGCGCCTGACCTGCTCGGCAAGCACGCTGAAAACGAGCTGAATGAAGATATCCAGGCCGGCATCGCCCAGGCGCAGCAGGGTGAGAAGGTACGCAGGTTAAACACGGACCAGGGCATGACCGAACTCTATTGGCCCTTCTCGGTCGATGACAGCGGTAACCCCTGGGTGCTGATGATCCGACTGCCTGAAAGCGCCGTCCTTGCCGGTCTGAATGACTTGCAGACGCAGATGGAAGACCAGCGCGAGGCCTCGACACTCGGCATGATTGGCATGGGGTTGATCATCGCCTTTCTGGGCCTGGTGGCCAGTTGGCTGTTGGGTAGCAGCATCTCTCGCCCACTGAAGCGCCTTGCCAGCCGTATGCAGGCGATCGCCTCGGGCAAAGGCGACCTCACCCAACGCCTGCCGGTGCAAGGCCGCGACGAAAGCGCGGCGGTGGCCGAGCAGTTCAATGCCTTTGCCGATAAAATCCAGACCATTTTATTGGATGTCCGACGCAGCAGCGAATCGGTCAATCACGCCGCCAATGAAATCACCCAAGGCGGCCGTGACCTTTCCCGGCGTACCGAACAAGCGGCCGCCAGTTTGCAGCAAACATCCTCGGCGATGGAGGAAATCAGTAGCACCGTCGCGCACACCACCAGTGCTTCGCAGGAAGCCAGCGGCCTTTCAAAAACCGCCTCACAGCTGGCAGGACGCACCGACGAGGCCTTCGGTCAGGTGGTGACCACGATGGATGCTATCCGCACCACATCGTCGGAAATTCAGGACATCGTCAGCGTCATTGATGGGATTGCCTTTCAAACCAACCTGCTGGCGCTGAACGCCTCGGTGGAAGCGGCCCGGGCGGGCGAACAGGGTCGCGGCTTCGCCGTGGTGGCCAATGAAGTCCGCCAGCTGGCGTCACGTGCCAGCGACGCGGCCAAAGATATCCGTCAGCGAATTGATGCCTCAACCGAGAAGGTCGAAAGCGGCACCCAAATGGTGCGCGACGCCGAGGCGGCCATGCACGAGCTCGCCGAAAGCGTCGCGAGGGTCACTCAGATGCTGGGTGATATCAGCACCGCGGCCGGCGAGCAAAATGATGGCATCAGCCAGGTCAGCATTGCGGTCACCGACCTGGACCAAATGACCCAGCAGAACGCAGCGCTGGTAGAGGAGTCGACGACCGCCGCCGAGCAGTTGAAAGACCAGGCCGACTATCTGGCCGAGCTGGTCGGTGGGTTTACGCTGGAGTCAGACCGTCCCGGGTCGGCGTTAACGGCTCCTGAAACGCGCCGTTAAGGAATCGGTGGCAGGGGGATGTCGTCGCTGCGTTTGGCGCCGGCGGTCATCTCCCGGCACAGCCGCAGGAACTCGCGCACGCCGGTGGTGAGGTACTTGTGGCGGTGCCAGATAAAGGTGAACTGGCGCTTGAGATCCAGTTCCGGCGTGGGCAGCGGTACCAGGCTGCCCCGCCGGAACGCATCGCGCAGCGCCAGCCGCGAGACACAGCCAATCCCCAACCCCGACTCCACGGCCCGCTTGATGCCCTCGGTATGCTCAAGCTCGAGCAACGTATTGAACCGGCTGCGGCGGTGACGCGCAGCGTGCTCCAGGGTCACCCGCGTACCCGAGCCCTCCTCGCGCATGATCCAGTCCTCACGCAGCAGCTGCTCGAGCTCCAGATGCGTCTTGCCCGCCAGCGGGTGCCGAGGTGAACAGAACACACACAGTTCGTCCTCGACCCACGGCTGACTGATGATCATGTCGTCATCGCAGGGCCCTTCGATCAACCCAAGGTCCAGCGAGTGCTGACGAACACCTTCGATGATATGGCGTGTATTGCGCACCGCCAGACGCACGCGACTGCCGGGATAGCGCTGCATAAAATCGCTGATTAAAAGCGTTGCCAGATAGTTGCCAATGGTCAGGGTAGCGCCAACCTCCAGCGACCCCACGCCTTGCTGACCGCGCAGTAACTCCTCCACCTCCTCGGCGCGGTCAAGCAGCCCAACGGCCTTGGGCAGCAGCTGAAAGCCCAGCGCATTGAGCTTGAGACGCTTGCCGATGCGGTCGAGCAACTGGCAGTCGAACTGACGCTCGAGCTCCGCCAGGGCGGTGCTGGTCGCCGACTGCGACATGGCAAGCGAGCGCGCGGCATGGGACACGCTTTCGTGTTGCGCAACGGCAACGAAGACTTCCAACTGACGCAGGGTATAGTGCATGAAACCCGCCTATATCGATTTTGAAGATATCCGTTATCAATATAATTTACTTAACAGATATACCACCCTTTGCTTAGACTTGTCGGCAACTTAATACCTATTTTTTATTCTTTTTAAGCATATTGTGGCGTGGTTGGCGTCACCCAACGGAGGAATTGGCATGAGCAAGTTCGCCCTGGAAGACGTACTCAGCGTTCATCACTGGAACGACACCCTGTTCAGCTTCCGCACCACCCGGGAACGCAGCCTGCGTTTCAAGACGGGCCAGTTCGTGATGATCGGCCTGGAAGTCGACGGCAAGCCGCTGATGCGCGCTTACTCCATTGCCAGCCCCAACTACGAAGACCACCTCGAGTTCTTCAGCATCAAAGTACCCGACGGCCCGCTCACCTCGCGTCTGCAACACTTGAAGGTCGGCGACCAGATCATGGTCAGCCGCAAGCCGACCGGCACGCTGGTCACCGACGACCTGCTGCCTGGGCGCAACCTGTACATGCTGTCCACCGGGACCGGCTTGGCACCCTTCCTAAGCCTGATCCAGGACCCGGAAGTCTACGAGCGGTTTGAGAAGGTCGTACTGGTCCACGGCGTCCGCGAAGTCTCCGAGCTGGCCTATGCCGACTTTATCACCAAGGAGCTACCGGCCCACGAGTACCTGGGCGAGGAAATCGCCGAAAAACTGGTTTACTACCCGACCGTGACCCGTGAAGAGTTCCATACCATGGGCCGCCTGACCGACCACATCCGCACCGGCAAGCTGTTCGAGGATACCGGCCTGCCGCCTATCGATCCGCGTCAGGACCGGGCGATGATCTGTGGCAGCCCGGCCATGCTCGATGACACCAGCGCACTGCTCGACGAGCTGGGCCTGAATATCTCGCCGCGCATGGGCGAGCCGGGCGACTACGTCATCGAGCGCGCTTTTGTTGAGAAGTAAGGTCGAAACGTCACGCGCTCCCCTTAGCCGCTCAGTAAAAACCCCCGCCAGACGATGCACAACGGCATCGCTCGGCGGGGGTTTTTGTGTTCTGGCGCGCGGCGGTGGTTATACCGCGTCTTTACCGGTCTCACCGGTACGGATACGAATCACTTGCTCAAGCGGCATGACAAAAATCTTGCCGTCGCCAATCTTGCCGGTGTTGGCCACCTGGGTGATGGCATCGATGACCTGCTCGACCATGTCGTCGTCAACGGCCACTTCAAGCTTCACTTTGGGCAGAAAATCGACCACGTACTCGGCCCCCCGATAAAGCTCGGTATGGCCCTTCTGGCGACCAAACCCCTTCACTTCCGTGACGGTAATACCCTGTACGCCAATGTCGGAGAGCGATTCGCGCACGTCATCAAGCTTGAACGGCTTGATAATGGCAGAGATGAGTTTCATTGCGAGATCCTCTAACTAGGTAGCCTTGGTGATAGGAAGAAAGATAACGGGCGTCGACACGTTGCTCGCTATCCGTTACCTCTCAGCATACACCGCTACCGGCGGAGAATAAAAAAAGCCTCCCCAGAGGGGAGGCCATAGACGAGCACTCGGGCTCAACTGGTCAACGTCTGTTTACTTCTTGACGCTGAACTCAGGGTAGGCTTCAAGACCGCACTCGGCGATATCGACGCCTTCGTATTCTTCCTCTTCGCTGACGCGGATACCCATGATGGCTTTGAGAATCAGCCAGACCACCAGGCTCGCCAGGAAGACCCAGCCGAAGATGCCCAGGATACCGATGATTTGCGCACCGAAGTTTGCATCACCGTTGTTCAGCGGTACGGCCAGCACGCCCCAGATACCCACCACACCGTGAACGGAGATGGCACCGACCGGGTCGTCCAGCTTCACTTTATCCAGCGTGACGATGGCAGCTACGACGATCAGACCACCAATCGCGCCGATAATCGTCGCGCTCAGCGCTGAAGGCGACAGCGGATCGGCGGTAATCGCAACCAGGCCAGCCAGCGCGCCGTTAAGCGCCATGGTCAGGTCCGCTTTACGGAACCACAGTTTGGCAAGAATCAGCGCGGCGATCACACCACCAGCAGCCGCAGCGTTGGTGTTCACGAACACCTGAGCCACGTTGTTGGCAGAATCGACAGCCGCAAGTTTCAGCTCAGAGCCGCCGTTAAAGCCGAACCAGCCCATCCACAGAATGAAGGTACCAAGCGTTGCCAGCGGCATGTTGGCGCCCGGAATCGCATGGATGGAGCCATCCTTGCCGTACTTGCCTTTACGCGGGCCCAGCACGATCACACCTGCGAGCGCTGCAGCTGCACCGGCAAGGTGCACAATGCCCGAACCGGCATAGTCAGAGTAACCCACTTCAGACAACCAGCCGCCACCCCAGGTCCAGTAGCCAGACACCGGATAGATGACACCGGTCATGACCACGGCAAACGCCAGGAAGGCCCACAGTTTCATGCGTTCGGCGACAGCACCCGAGACAATCGACATGGCGGTCGCCACAAACACCACCTGGAAGAAGAAGTCTGAGCGCATGGAGTAGTACGGCGCATCATCACCACCGGCGGTGACGGCATCCGCGCTGTTCTCGGCACCGATCAGGAAGCCCAGGTTGGGCAGGAAGCCACCGGCGTTGCCGGAGTACATGATGTAGTAGCCCACCAGCAGATACATGGTGCAGGCAATCGCAAAGAGCGCGACGTTCTTGGTAAGGATTTCGGCGGTGTTCTTGGAGCGCACCAGGCCCGCTTCCAGCATGGCAAAGCCAGCGGCCATCCACATGACCAGCACACCGCAGATCAGAAAGTAAAACGTATCGAGCGCGTAGCTAAACTCTTCCATTGTAAGTTCCCCGTTGAACTAAAGAAATGATCGGTAAAGCCAGGTTTAGACGGCGTCCGCACCGCGCTCACCCGTCCGAATCCGAATAACGTCTTCCAGCGGCGTGACGAACACCTTGCCGTCGCCGATCTTGCCGCTGTTGGCCGCGCTGCAGATCGCATCGAGCACGCTTTCAAGACGACCGTCGTCCACAGCGACCTCGACTTTGACCTTGGGCAGAAAATCGACCACGTATTCGGCGCCGCGATATAGCTCGGTATGGCCTTTCTGACGGCCAAAGCCTTTTACTTCGGTGACGGTAATACCCTGAACACCGTTGTCGGCCAGTGCTTCACGAACGTCGTCGAGCTTGAATGGCTTGATAATGGCGGTGATGAGTTTCATCCCGAATCTCCCCTGCTGGATTAAGGAGCGGCGACGCCGCCCGAAAAAAGTGCCTGCTCCACTAATGCGCATACCGTGCCATGTGTTTTTTTTTGCTTAATTTTCATCATTTTAAATGTAATAAAATGCAACATGCTGGGCTTTTGCAGCGTCGGCACACGCCATCAGCGCGGGTATTGCACCAAAATCAGCCAAAGACAAAACGCAAGCGCTCCAAATTAGTGCAAACCCGAAGGGCATGAATTGAGCCAAGAAACATGCGAATCCGGCCTGGGTTGCGTATCCTGAAAGCAACACCCGTATCGCGACACCCTCATTTAGGAGAGAGCCATGGCGCCTCAAGACCGCATTAGCCGACTCGCCCAGCAAATTGGCGACCGCCTGCAAAACGCATCGCAGGCGCCTGAGGATATTCAGAAAGGCGTGCACCAGGTGGTTCGCGGTGCCTTCGACCGGCTGGAGCTGGTATCCCGCGAAGACTTCGATATCCTGATGGACGTTTTACAGCGCACCCGTTCGCGGGTAGAGGCGCTGGAGCGTCAGGTGGCCAACCTGGAAGCCGCTGTCGACGCCCAGGCTGCACAGGCGACGACCCCCGTCGAAGCCGAGGCACCGCCGTTGCCGGTGGACCCCAAGCCTGGGCACGACGACAGCGCCAAGGCCAATGATGACGCCTCCAAGCCGTCATCTTGAATGCGAATAAATATCATTGACTGGTAAGACGCACGTGGTAATGTAATCGGTAATCCATGACGCAGGCGATGCAAGGACGCGGCCACGCTATCTGCTGGCCAATGCGCTATTTTGATGCATCGCCGCGTTGTTGCATGTTTACCGCCACCGCGATGCCCGATGACCTCCTTCACTTCCCAGGCCAGCCCGCCGCTTCACGAATTAACGCCGGCGACGCTTGCTCAGTTGGGCGAGCGCTTTGGCATTGACTATCGCGTGCGTAACGCACCTGCCGAGACGCGCATCGCCACGGGCAGCGTCCGCGATATCGCCCTGCCCCAGTCAATGCACCTGACGCTTTCCGACCTGCGCGTGAATTGTGCCTACAGCTCCGCGTCGCGCCAGACGGTCCCCTGGTTTATCAGCGTGGTTCTCGAGGGGCACATCACCGCCCGCCTGGGCGATCAATGCCTGGAGCTCAAGGCCGGCGACGGTGTTTGTGCCCATTTCACGCCTCAGCAGCCGCTGACGGTTTATCAGCCCGCCCAGGCACGGCTGCATACGCTCAATCTGGCGGTACTGGCAACCACCCCGTTGGCGTTGCCGCCGCCGCCCGCCACGCCTGGCTTGACGCCCTGGCACCTGCCTACCGCTTTTAGCGAGACGCTACGCCAGGCGGCAGACAAGACGCTGGCGAACTGGCGTCAGCCGCTGATCTGGCAAGGCCTGGCGCTGCAGCTGCTCGGCGAAGGATTACCCGACCATGGGCGACTCACCTCGGCAGATGCCTCCTCCGTGCCCGCTTCGCCACGGATTTCCCCGCGCGATGAGCAACGTTTGGCCGTGCTTTACCAGCAGTTGGCGGACCACCCCGAACGCGCTTACTGCCTCAACGATCTTGCGCGCGACGCCGCCATGAGCCCGAGCAGCCTGAGGCAGAAATTTCGCACCCGCTACGGCTGCTCCATTTTTGATCACTTGCGACAACGTCGTCTGGCGCTGGCCTACCAGGACCTGCAACGCGGCATGAGCGTGCAGCAAGCCGCCCATCGCTGTGGCTATCGCCACGCCACCAACTTTGCCACCGCGTTTCGACGCCGCTTCGGCATGGCGCCCCACGATGTCGCCACGCAGCGCGCCTTCTGACGAATTCGGCATTGCGCATAGCCAATCTGGCAGCGCGCATACCTTTCACAGGCATTTAAAAGTAATAATTCTCATTACTAAAAATTAGTAGGGGATCGTAACCATGCCTGTCTCACCGCATCGCCTGTGCCATCCATTGCTGCCCCTGGTCGTCGCCGTTGCCTGCGGATCCGCGCCCCTGGCGCTCGCCCAAGAGGGCAATCGCGAAAACCTGGGCACCGTTACCGTCACCGCCCAGCAGGCGGCCACCAAGGTAGAAACGCCGTCGATCGAAACGCCCCAGAGTGTATCAACCATTACCCGCGAGGAGATGGATACCCATGGGGTTAGCACCGTGCAGCGGGCCACCGACTACACACCAGGGGTTTACAGCAATCAGGTGGGCGCCTCCAACCGCTTCGACTATCTGGTGCTGCGCGGCTTCTCCGACGGCAGTTTGAGCAATACTTTTCTCGACGGCCTGAAGCTGATCGGCGATACCAACTCGCATAGCTCGCTACGCGTCGATCCGTGGTTTCTGGACAGCATTGAAGTGGTCAGGGGCCCGGCCTCGGTGCTCTACGGCCAGGCCTCGCCGGGGGGCGTGGTGGCCATGAACAGCAAACGCCCCGAGTTCCAGTCCGGCGGCGAGCTACGCTTCCGCGTAGGTAACAACCACCAGCGCAGCGCGGCCTTTGACCTGACCGGGCCGCTGGGCGACGAACAGCGCGTCGCTTATCGCCTGGTAGGCATTGCCAGCGCCGCCGATACCCAGTTCGGCCCCACGGAGGAGGAACGCTACGCCATTGCGCCGTCGCTCACCTGGGATATCAGCGACAACACCAGCCTGACCATCGACGCCTACCTGCAGGACGAACCCGAAGGCGGCTACCATTCCGGCGTCCCTTATGAAGGCGCCGTCAAGCCGCGCAACGGGCGTAAGATCAGCAATAACTTCTTCGACGGCGAGGAAGATTACGAGGCCTACGAGCGTACCCAGCGCATGGTGGGCTATGCCTTTGAACATCGCTTCAACGATGACTGGACCGCTCGCCAGCAGCTGCGCTATCTCAATTCGGATGTCACCCTGAACCAGGTCTACGGCTTTGGCTGGACCTCGCCCAGCTCGGATGAACTGGTCCGCTACTATTCGGGCAGCGAAGAATCGCTCGACGCCTGGACCGTCGATAACCAGTTGGAAGCCAACCTCGATGACGGCTTCATGGCGCATACCGTGCTGGCGGGGATCGATTATCAGCGACGCGACAACGACGTCAGCTGGCCGTCGGGGGCATTCCCGTCGCTTGATGCCTTCAACCCGGTCTATGGCGCCGAACCTACGGCGATGTATGCACCGACCAACGAACGCCACGAGCTCGAGCAGACCGGCGCCTACCTGCAGGACCAGATCGAGCTGGATAACTGGCGCTTCACCCTGGGCGGGCGCTACGACTGGGTCGACATCGACAACACCAATCAGGATACCGGCCAATCGAGCACGCTTGACGACACCCAGTTCAGCGGCCGGGCCGGTGCGGTCTATCTGTTCGAAAACGGCGTGGCGCCCTACCTGAGTTACTCAACGGCTTTCACACCCACCAGCTTTGTGGATGCCGACGGCGACCTGTTGGCGCCCATGGAAGGCGAGCAGTGGGAAACCGGGGTGAAATATCAGCCCAACGATAGCCAAAACCAGTACAGCGCTTCCGTGTTCCATATCAGCCAGGAGAACGTGGCCACCAAGGAGCAGCCCACCGACCCTTACCGCGCAGTGGGCGAGATCGAGTCTCAGGGCATCGAGCTGGAGGCGCGCACGCAGCTTAATGAGGCGCTGTCACTCCAGGCCGGGTACAGCTTCACCGACATCACCTATGCCAAAAGTGACGACGGCAACGAGGGCAATGACGCGATCTATTCGCCGCGTCATCAGGTTCAGCTATGGGCGCAGTATGCGTTTAACGACGGCTGGCTGAGCGGTGCCGACATTGGCGCAGGCGTGCGCCACTACGCCGACATTGCCGCCGACCGCGCCAACACCGAAACCGTACCCGACTACACCCTGGTGGACGCCACCCTCGGCTACGACCTTGGCCAAGTAGGGCTCGACGGTGTCGACACCCGCCTCAACGTCAGCAACCTGCTGGATGAAGACTACGTGGCCTCGTGTAACTCGCTCGAGTACTGCTATTTCGGCGCCGAGCGCGGGATCACCGCCAGCGTGCATTACCGTTTCTAGTCCAGGTATCGTTTCATGCCACACACTGCCCGGGCCTTCGTGCCCGGGCGCTTTATTCCAGCCACTCAGGTTTGCAAACAATAAAGATTATCGTTTAAATACAGGCCTTATTTTCTATTGAAGCCGTTATCATGCGCTGCTCCGCTATGTCTTCCCTGCTCGTCCGTATGGGCTTGCTGACTGTGTGTCTGCTCGGCGCCTTGCCCGCCCAAGCACAGCTGGCCACCATCGACTGGACAGTCGCCGAAACGCTGGTGGCCCTCCAGGCGCCCTTGGGTGGAAGTGCCCAAAAAAATGACTATCACGACTGGGTGGGCGAGCCACGGCTGCCGGATGACATCGCTGACCTCGGTTTACGCAGCCAGCCTAACCTTGAACTGCTGGCCCAAATGAAGCCTGAGCGCACCCTGATTTCACCCATGTTTGCTGGGTTGACGCCAAAACTGGAACGCATCGCGCCAGTCACCAACATCGAGCTATACGCCCCTGGCAACGAAACCTGGCAGGAAATGCAAACCATCACTGAGCAGATAGGCGAACTGGCCGACCGCGAACCCCAAGCCAAACGACTGATCGAGCAGACACAAGCCCTGATGGCCGAGCTGCGTGGCGAGCGACCCGACACAGCGCCGCTGTTGATGATTCAGTTCATGGATGCCCGCCACGTGCGCGTGTTTGGTGACAACAGCCTCTACAACGCAGTGCTAGAGCAGCTCGAGCTGCCCAACGCCTGGGAAGAGACCACCAACGCCTGGGGGTTTTCGCTGGTTGGGGTCGAAGAACTCGCGCGCTACCCGGACGCCACCTTGGTGATTGTCGACCCGCTGCCTGCCGGGGTCGAAGCGCAGCTCGAAAAAAGCGGCCTTTGGCAGCAGCTGCCCAGCGTCAGGCACGACAGGATGCTACGCCTGCCGCCGGTGTGGAGCTTTGGCGCGCTGCCCTCCGCCCAGCGCTTTGCCAACGAACTGGTCGATGCCCTGGAGAACGCGCCCCGTCAGGTCCTTGACGCACCCTGACCCGCTCTGTGCCGTACCGCGCACCTGGCTATCAAGCCCGCCATAAATGCGATAGCTTAATTAGCATAAGATAACGGAAAATCAGCGAGGGAACGCTAATGACGCTCGCCATTGTGGCAACGCGGGCCGGGGTCGGCCTGGACGCACCCGCCGTACACGTCGAGGTCCATCTGGCCAACGGCCTGCCTGGTTTGACGCTCGTCGGCCTGCCGGAGACCGCCGTCAAAGAAAGCCGTGAGCGGGTGCGAAGCGCCCTGGTCAACGCCGGTTTCGACTTTCCCAATACCCGACGCATCACCCTGAACCTGGCCCCGGCAGACCTCCCCAAGGAGGGCGGCCGCTTTGACCTGCCCATCGCCCTGGGCATTCTCGCCGCTTCGGGACAGCTTCCCGTCGAGGCGCTGGAAGGCATGGAGTGCGCCGGCGAACTGGCACTGGACGGTAAGTTACGCGCCGTGCCCGGCATCTTGCCGTTTGCTTTGGCGACGCGGCGGGCCAAGAAAGCGTTGATTGTGCCCCGCGACTGCGCCGATGAAGCAGCACTGGCCGGCGACCTACCGGTACTGCCCGCCGACACCCTTTGGCAAGTGGTCGCCCATCTGCTCGGCCAGGAAAAAATTCCGCCGCATCAGCTGCCCGCGTCGCTAAAAACCGCCGAGCCGATGGCCGATTTGGCCGACGTTCGCGGCCAGCAGCAGGCTCGCCGCGCGCTGGAAGTCGCCGCGGCCGGCGGCCATAATCTACTTTTCGCAGGGCCTCCAGGCACCGGCAAGACCATGCTCGCCAGCCGCCTGCCCGGCATTTTGCCGCCGCTGAGCGAAGAGCACGCCCTGGAAGTCGCCGCCGTACGCTCGGTGTGCGGGCTGTCGCTTAACGCCGACTGGGGCCAGCGGCCCTTCCGTCAGCCACACCACAGCGCCAGCGCCGCCGCTCTGGTAGGCGGCGGTTCAAAACCCAAGCCGGGGGAAATATCCCTTGCCCACCATGGCGTGCTGTTTCTGGATGAATTGCCGGAATTTTCCCGCAGCGTGCTAGAAGTATTGCGACAGCCCCTGGAAACCGGCGAAATCCACCTGGCTCGCGCCAGCCACGAACGCCGCTATCCCGCCCAGTTTCAGCTGGTGGCGGCAATGAATCCCTGCCCCTGCGGGCACCTAGGCGACCCGCGCCAGCGCTGTCAGTGCACCGCCAGCCAGATTCAGCGCTATCAGGCGCGGCTCTCAGGGCCGCTTCTCGACCGCATCGACCTTCAGGTGGAAGTGCCCGCGCTGCCGCCGGAACAGCTCACCGCCCAGACCCAGGGCGAGTCATCAGACGCCGTTCGCCAGCGCGTGATGGCCGCCCGCGAACGCCAGATGGCCCGTGGCGCGCTCAACAGCCAGCTCAGCGGCAAGGCGCTGGAAACTGCCTGTGCCCTGGATGATGAAGAACGCGCTTGGCTCGCTGGCGTACTGGAAAAACTCAAGCTCTCCGCCCGCGCCTACCACCGCGTGCTGCGCGTCGCACTCACCCTTGCCGACCTACAGGGCGAGCCCAAACCCACCCAACCCCACTTGATCGAAGCCATCGGCTACCGGCAGTTGGATAGGATGTTGAAAGGCGCCTAACGGTGGGTTTGCGCGAGGCGATCCACCAGGCGCTGGCAGAGGGCATCCAGCTTGCCCGCCGTGGCCTCGTCCTTCAGCGTACCGCCGTCGGTAAAGGCGCTGCCCGCACCGGGCAATGATAGCGGCTGCGGCAGTACCGTCAGGCTCAGGTTAGCGAGCAGTTGCTGGCCGAGGGGCATGGCGCGAATACCGCCCAACCCGCCGGGGGACGCCGCTACCAGCGCCGCCCATTTACCGGCAAACAGCCCGAGTCCGGGCGTATCGCCGTAGGGGCGGGACAGCCAATCCAGGGTGTTCTTGAGCAGCGGCGTGATGAAACCGTTGTATTCCGGCGAGGCAATAAATACCGCCTGATGCTCGGCGAGGAGGGCACGCAGCTTCAGAACGTTGTCCGGCATGCCCTGCGCTTCGATATCCTCGTCGAACAGCGGGCAAGGGTAGTCTTTCAGATCGATGAAGGTGGCGTGGCCGCCCAGCGCCTCAATGCGCTTTGCCGCTAGGTGCGCCAGCTGTTTATTAAACGAACCTTCACGGGCGCTGCCGGCAAACACCAGCACTTTCGGGGGGGTAGAGGTCATTGCACGCTCCTTAGGGAAAATGAACGAACGCTAATGCGTAGCACGAGTCTCGCATAGCCGCCGGTCGATAGCATTAACCTTGCTCGCGTAAATCAATCGATAGCCAAAGCTTATCGCCTGCCGTCTACGATTCTGGTGGCTTCCTCGCCGCTGCCGCTGACTTGGCATGCGCCACGCGGTCAACGAACGCATCCAGGGCGTCGAACAAAGCGCGACGAATCGGCTCGGCTTCGTTGACCAGATGATGGCGGGCCTCCGGATGGCGGTATATCTGCGCGTCGGGAAACTTTTCTTCGAGAATCGCCAGGTTCCACTCCCAATCCACGGTGAGGTCCTGCTCGCCCTGTAAAATCATCACGGGCAAATCCAGTGGATCACGGGCCAACAGCCGGGGAATCCAGCGCCGCATGGCGGTAATCCAGGCGACGCTCAATTGGTTGGGCTGCAGCGGGTCGTGGTCGCGTAAGAATTCGGTGAACTGCTCGTCGGTGGAGTTGGGCCGATACTTGCGTGGCAGTGCCTTGACGAACGGACTGGCAATCAGGTGCAGCCAGCTCGCCTGGCTCCAGCCCCAGGGGCGCACCAGCGGCGCCAATAGCACCAAGCCGTCCCAGCCTGCCGCGTCGCGACGGTTCAGCGCATCGGTGGCCAGAATGGCGGCGCCGGTGCTTTGCCCGACGCCAAGCCAAGGCGTGGGCGCCATCGACTGCTGCGAGAGAATGGTTTGTACGTGCGTCAGGCATTGCTGATAGTCGTCAAAGTCGTCAATCGCCGCCCGCGCGCCGCTGGAAAGCCCGTGGCCGGGAAGATCCCACAGCACCACCCGCCAGCCCTTGGCCAGCAAGCGCTCGAGGAGATGACGATAAAGCCCCAGGTGATCGAAGTAGCCGTGCACCACAAAGGCGGTGCCTCTGGGCGTCGGCGGGCTCCACACCTGGCACCACAGGGCAAAGCGGCCGGTATCGATGAACCCTGCGTATACATCGCGGGTATCGTGGCGCAGCGCATCCAGGCCGTAATGCTGAAAATACTCGTTCATCGCCGAGTCAAGGGTGCCGCCCGGCACCAGGCGGGATAGCGATGTGTCGCCGACGTGGTGGCGAAACAGGGCCTCTAGATGATCGAACTCGCGCATTCGCTGCTCTCCTTAACCGCTCGTAGGCAGGTGACCTGTCACCGCCCCGTGCCGATCATTCCTTATCTTTTGGTCGAGCATTATGGCGCTTTAGGGTCTACGCTGTTTACATGCCCGACCAGGTGTGGAATTATTTTCCACAAATAGATTTCAAATGCATTTTCATTCTGACTGTGACGGGGTATCTGCCGACTAACACGGCGTCACAGCCACCTTAACAGGAGAGTCTCCATGAGCGAGCGTATCACGCGTCACCGTTTACAGGTGGCAGCCGATCTAGATCAATTCATCAGCCAGCAGGCTCTGCCCGGCACAGGCGTCGACGAAAGCGCTTTCTGGGCCGGCGTCGACGCGTTATTTCATGATTTAACGCCCAAAAATCGCCAACTGCTAGAAGAACGCGACGTGCTTCAGGAAAAGCTCGACGCCTGGCACCGCGAAAACCCCGGCCCGGTGAGCGATATGGCCGGCTACCGGCGCTTTCTGAAGGACGCCGGCTATCTGGTCGACGCGCCCGCTAACGTCAGCGCCACCACCGCCAACGTTGACCGCGAAGTCGCCGTCCAGGCGGGTCCGCAGCTGGTCGTGCCGATGAGTAACGCACGTTACGCGCTCAACGCCGCCAACGCCCGCTGGGGCAGTCTTTACGACGCCCTCTACGGCACCGACGTGATTTCCGAGGAAGACGGCGCGGAAAAAGGCACCAGCTTTAACCCCAAGCGCGGCGCAAAGGTCATTGCCTACGCCCGCGGTGTCCTCGACCGGGCCGCTCCGCTTGCCACCGGCTCACACCGCGATGCCGTCAAATATGCCATCCGCGACGAGCACCTGGTCGTGACCCTGGAAGGCGGTCGCGAAACCGGCCTGAAGGATGCCGGCAAGCTGATCGGCTTCAACGGCGATGCCGCCGCCCCGGAGGCCATCCTGCTGGGCAACAACGGCCTGCACCTGGAAATCCAGATCGACGCCAACCACTCGATCGGTAAAACCGACCCGGCCGGCGTCAAGGACGTGGTCGTCGAAGCGGCGCTCACCGCCATCATGGACTGCGAAGACTCCGTCGCCGCGGTCGACTCGGAAGACAAGGTCGGTGTCTACAGCAACTGGCTCGGCCTGATGAAGGGCGACCTGGAAGAAAATATCGACAAGGGCGGCAAGACCTTTACCCGCAAGCTCCACGCGGACCGCACCTGGCAAACCACCGATGGCAGCAGCGTGACCCTGCCGGGCCGTTCGCTGATGTTCGTGCGTAACGTCGGCCACCTGATGACCACACCGGCAGTACTCGACGAGAACGGCAATGAACTGCCTGAAGGCATTCTGGACGCCGTGGTGACCTCACTGCTGGCGCTGCACGACCTCAATAAGGACGCTGACCAGCCGCGCAACTCGCGTACCGGCTCGGTGTATATCGTCAAGCCGAAGATGCATGGGCCGAAAGAAGTCGCGTTCGCCAACGAGCTGTTTGGCCGCGTCGAAGACATTCTGGGCATGAGCCGCGATACCCTGAAAATGGGCATCATGGACGAAGAACGCCGCACGACCGTCAACCTCAAGGCGTGTATCGCCGAGGCCACCTCGCGCGTGGTGTTTATCAACACCGGCTTCCTCGACCGTACCGGCGACGAGATGCACACCGCCATGGAAGCGGGCCCGATGGTGCGCAAGGGCGACATGAAGAGCGCCGCCTGGATAACCGCCTACGAAAAGAACAACGTCCAGGTCGGCCTAGCCTGTGGCCTGCGCGGCCGCGCCCAAATCGGCAAAGGCATGTGGGCGATGCCCGACCTGATGCACAACATGCTGGAGCAGAAGATCGGCCATCCGAAAGCCGGTGCCAACACCGCCTGGGTACCGTCACCCACCGCGGCGGCACTGCACGCCCTGCACTACCATCAGGTCAACGTCTCCGACGTCCAGCGCGAACTGGAAGGCCAGGGCGAGCTGGACTTCCTGGATGACCTACTCACCGTGCCGGTGGCCGAAAACGCCAACTGGTCCGATGAAGAGAAGCAGCAAGAGCTGGACAACAACTGCCAGGGTATTCTCGGCTACGTGGTGCGCTGGGTAGAACACGGCGTGGGCTGCTCGAAGGTGCCGGATATCCACAACGTCGGCCTGATGGAAGACCGCGCCACGCTGCGTATTTCCAGCCAGCACATTGCCAACTGGCTGCACCACGGCATTGTCGATGCGCCGCAGGTAGCAGAAACCCTCAAGCGCATGGCCAAGGTGGTCGACGAGCAGAACGCCGGCGACCCAACCTACACCGCCATGAGCGCGAACTTTGCCGACTCGACGGCCTTCAAGGCGGCGTCCGACATGATCTTCAAGGGCCGCGTCCAGCCGTCTGGCTACACCGAGCCGCTACTCCACGAGTGGCGTCAGGTGCACAAGGCGAAGTAAACGCCTGACAAAGAGCGCACTAGACAATAGTCGCTAACAGCCCCTTGAGGTCTCGCACCTCAAGGGGCTTTTGTTTAGCGTGATGAAAATCAGGTCACAGGCGAAAGGAAAACAGCGATGACGGTGATGACCGCCGAGCAGATCGAACACTTTCTGGACGATGTCTTTCCCCAGCGGATGGGCAGGATCGAACAGGTAGGTGAAATGAGCGCCACCATGCGCTTGGCGATTGGCAATGAACACCTGCGCCCAGGCCCCCGCGTTTCCGGCCCCACCATGATGGGCTTTGCCGATGTGGCTATGTACGTGGCGATATTGGCCCAAATTGGCCCGGAGCCCATGGCCGTGACCAGCGACCTGAACTGCCACTTTTTGCGCGCGGCATCGGGCGACCACGACATCATCGCCCATGCCAAACTGCTCAAGCTCGGCCGCCGCTTGGCCGTCGGTGAGGTGTCGATTGTCTCCGCCGCCGATGAATCCAAGCCGGTGATCCACGTCACTGCAAGCTACGTGCTGCCGTAAACTCTAACCTACTTCACGGCTCTAGCGTCATGAATGGCTCATCTTCCTGATCGCTAAATGCGTAGACGTCGTAGGGTTCTTCCTGCGGCCCGGGCATGCCCGGCGTACCTGTTGGCATTCCGGCCAGGCCGATACCGTCAACATCGGGCTGCTCGTCAAATAGCTTGGTGACGGCCTCCATCGGCACATGGCCTTCGATCCAGTATTCGCCCATCTCGATGGTATGGCATGAGCCCAGGCCATGTGGAATACCCGCCTGCTGCTTGATCTCGCCAAGCTCGACATCGTCCACAATGGTGACGTCCACACCCTGCTCTTCCAGGTGGCGGGCGTAGCCATCGCAGCAGCCGCACTGGGGATTCTTGTACATCGTGGCTTCGTCTGGCAAGGCAGCATGCGCCGTGGTGGCGCCCAGCAATAGCGCGCCCGACACCCATAGCGAGGCAGTTTTTCGATTCATGAGTATTTCCTCAGTGGTAGCGACGTGATCAATTCGTCCGGCTGAACAGGTATTTGACCAGCGAAGCGATACCCAGCCCGGCGAGTAGCAGAACTGTAAGTGGCATGAGCCAGCCCAACCAGCCCATTGACCCCATCAGCGCGAAACAATCTGCATTCATCATGATAGCCTCCTGACAGTTGCTTGATGAACGTGTTCGTCTAAAGCTTACAACCTATGGGTTACCCCAAGGTCAAGCGACGGCAGTGGAGTCCGCGTATTGCTTGATGCGGATCAATATGTCGGCGTGGGTTTCAGGCTCCGTTCAGGTTGATAGCTTATAAACTCACGGTGAGCTTTTTAAACTTTTCTTTGTGAGACTACCCCTATGCGCAAATCATCCCTTACGCTAGCCCTTTTCGCCGCAACCTTGAGCGGTGTGGCATCCACCGCCTGGGCTTCAGGCGAGCATAGTGGCGACCACACCGAGGCCAACGCCGCCGATGTTGAACGCACCATCAGCGTTGAAGCAGGCGACATGTGGTTCGACCCCGAGGAGATGGATATCGCACCAGGCGAAACTGTCGAGTTCGAAATCAACAATACTGGTAACGTGGAACATGAATTTGTGATTGGCGACAAAGCCGCACAAGAAGAACATCGTAAAATGATGCAGGAAATGGACGGCGACCATGGTGACCACGGCGGCCACGACATGGCCGAAGGCGAGCATGGCGGTCAAATGCCATCGGTGACCATTGGCGCAGGCGAATCCAAAACACTGGTGTGGACAGCCCCAGAAAACGTCGAACGCCTTGAATATGCCTGCAACATTCCAGGACACTACGAGTCCGGCATGTACGGCGATATCAACTTGTGACGCGATACGATGAAACTGTTGCTGTTAGAAGACGATGACCTGCTGGCGGAAAGCCTTGCAGAGAGTCTGAAAGACAACGGCTATCTGGTCGATGTGGCCGCCTCAATCAAGGCGGCCACGTCGTTCATGAGCACCGAAGAATACGCGCTTGCCATTCTTGACCTCGGGCTACCGGATGGCTCGGGACTTGAGCTGCTCGCCAAGTGGCGACAGCAAAAACATGCCATCCCTATGTTGATACTCACTGCGCGCGATACCTGGGAAGACAAGGTGGTTGGCCTGGAAACCGGTGCCGATGACTACCTCACCAAACCCTTCCACGAAGCCGAACTCATGGCCCGCCTGAAAGCCCTGCTACGTCGGCAATCCGGCCAGTTATCCCAGGTTATCACGCTCAATGGTGTGTCCCTGGATGAAGCCGGTCAGCGCGTTTCAAGCAACGGCGGCGCGTGGCGTTTGCTGACCGCCACTGAGTTTCGTCTGCTCCGGTACTTGATGCACCACCCTGACCGCATTCACTCCAAAGAGCGGTTGCTGGAGCAGCTTTACGCACTTGAGCAGGACGCAGCGGCGCCCAACCTGGTCGAGGTGTACGTAGCCCGGCTGCGCCGCTATCTTGGCAAGTCGATCATCCAGACCCGCCGCGGCCAGGGGTATCTCTTTGCTTCACATTGATCAGCGTAGCCTGCGCTTTCGACTGCTGGCCTGGCTAGGCGGCGTCGCACTGCTGGTGGTCGGCCTGACATGGCTGTTGCACGGGGTGTTTCTGCAGAACCTGGCCAAGGACTTTCTGGGCGAGCGCCTCATGCGTGAAGCCGACCACGCGGTAGATCAGCTCGAGCAAGACCGCCTGGCGGTCCCCGCATCGCTTGCTTCGGCCAGCCAAGGCTATCAGGTATTCCATCACCTCTATGTGCTACGCCTGGATGACGACATCAGCGCCTCTGATCCGATCTGGCAGCGCCAGCTTGCCCCGCTGCTTGACGATGACGGTGATGCGCTGATTGAGGTGAAACACAGGGGGGACCATTTGCTGGTCTATCGCCGCCACTTCGAGTGGCAAGACACCTCTGGCGTACTGCTGATTGGGGAGGACTTTTCCCAGGTCGAAGCGGGCCTGGCCACCCTTCACTGGTGGGTCGGCGGCATTGCGGCAGGTCTGCTCGCGGTGCTGGTCACGCTCAATATGCTGGCCGTCAATCGCGGCTTGCGACCACTCTGGCAATTACGCCACCAGTTGGAAGCCCTGCAGGCAGGCGAGCGCCAGCGCCTATCACTCACCGCCCCCGCCGAACTTGACGCCCTCGTCGCCCAGCTCAATCGCTTCATGGACGATATCGACCTGCGCCTGCAGCGCTCGCGGGAGTCGGTCGCTAACCTTTCCCATGCCCTCAAAACCCCGCTGGCAGCAATCACCCAGGTGCTCAGAGGTGGCCGACCCATAGACGACGAACGCCGCCGCAAGCTACTGATGCGCATCGAGGACATCAACGCCCAGTTGGATGCCGAACTGCGTCGCGCGCGCATTGCCGGTCCCCATGCGGGACACATGACGCACCTGACGCGTGACAGTCAACGGCTGATGGACATGTTTCGTAGCCTCTACCCGCAGCCCTCGTTCGCCCTGACAACGTCGCTCAACGACCGCGAGCAGGTACCCATCGACGTTCACGATTACGCTGAGATGCTGGGCATTGTGCTGGATAATGCCGGCAAATGGGCCGCCAGCGAGGTGCGATGCCACGTAAGCGCCACCTCTGAAGCACTGACCCTGACAATCGATGATGACGGCCCCGGCGTTGCCGACCAAGACATGGCACGCCTCGGCGAGCGCGGCACGCGGCTGGATGAGCGCCACCCCGGCTACGGTCTGGGACTTGCCATCCTGGAGCAATTGGTGGTGCGTTACGCTGGCCACTGCCGGTTCGAGCGCAGCCCGCTAGGCGGCCTGCGGATCGTTACCCGCCTGCCATTGCCGGACGTTAAGCCCTCCTGACGGTTTTTCAGCCTTGATTCAGCTTACTCCCCCATGATGAGGCTATTGATCATTGAGGGGAGTTTCATATGTCGCGTTCGACCATTATCCGTCACCCGCTTTCACGCCGCCAGGTGCTGAAAGGCAGCGCGGCGTTGGGGCTGGGTTCGGCTGCCGCCCTGGGCATGAGCCCCGCCTGGGCCACCCCCTGGGGCCGCTCCAACGTCTATTCCAAAGGCGTTGAAGAAGGGCCTGAGATAGCGCTGGCCATCCGCCGTGAAAGTCTCCCGATTGACGGCAAGACCGCTAGCGCCTTCAGCATTAACGGCACCAGCCCGGGTCCCCTCTTACGCCTGAAAGAAGGCCAGGACGCGGTACTGCGCGTTACCAACCTGCTAGATGAGCCCACCTCGATTCACTGGCACGGGCTAATTCTACCTGCAGGGATGGATGGCGTGCCGGGAGTCAGCTTTGCTGGTATCGAGCCCGGCGAAACCTTTACCTACCGCTTCCCGGTGCGCCAAAACGGCACCTACTGGTACCACAGCCATTCTGGCATGCAGGAACAGCTTGGCCACGCCGGGCCGTTGATTATTGACGCCGCCGAACGCGAACCCTTCCGTTACGACCGCGAGCACGTGTTGTTGCTTACCGACTGGACGTTCGAAGATCCCATGGCGGTGTTTCGTAACCTGAAAACCATGGAGGGCTATTACAACTTCCAGGAACGCACGGTGGCCGATTTCTTCGCCGACGTTCGCCAAAACGGCTTGTCTCAGACTGCCGAAATGCGCGGCATGTGGGCCAAGATGCGCATGAGTTCGCGGGATATTGCCGACGTTACCGGCAGCACTTATACCTATCTGCTCAACGGTCACTCCCCCGAGGAAAACTGGAGCGCGCTGTTCAAGCCAGGCGAGCGCGTAAGGCTGCGGGTGATTAACGGATCGGCCATGTCCTACTTCGACGTGCGTATTCCCGGGCTGAAAATGACCGTGGTGGCCGCCGACGGGCAGCCAGTTCAACCGGTGCCCGTGGATGAATTTCGCATCGGGGTTGCCGAGACTTACGACGTTCTGGTGTCACCTGAAGACGATCAGGCGTATACGATTTTCGCCGAATCCATGGATCGCAGCGGCTACGCCCGCGCCACTCTCGCCCCTCGCGAAGGCATGCAGGCGGAGATTCCGGAGCGCCGCCAGATTGCCGACCGTGGCATGGAGGCCATGGGTGCTCACGGCATGGATCACGGCGACATGGAGGGTATGGACCACTCCAACATGTCGGACAGTGACATGGAGGGCATGGACCACTCCAATATGTCAGACAGTGACATGGAGGGCATGGACCACTCCAATATGTCGGACAGTGACATGGAGGACATGGACCACGGTGACATGGACCACGGCAGCAGCGGGATGGAGAAAGAAAGCGCCAAGACCCGCGACAACGGCATGCTGGTGGCTGGCGAAGCCCAGCCTGGCTCGCGCTACGACCAGGCGGGTATTGGCATCGACCCCGACGAGCGCCGCGTGCTGGTCTACCGCGACTTAAAAGCCTTTACGCCCTGGCCCGACCGCCGCGAGCCCGGCCGCGAGCTGGAACTGCATTTGACCGGCAACATGGAGCGCTACATGTGGTCGTTCGACGGCCAAAAATTCAGCGAAGTAGACGGCCCTATTCACTTTGAAAAGGACGAGCGCCTGCGCCTGATCCTGGTCAACGACACCATGATGGAGCATCCCATCCACCTGCACGGCATGTGGATGGAACTGGAAAACGGCCAAGGCGAGCTGATTCCGCGCAAGCACACCTTGAACGTCAAGCCCGGCGAGCGGGTGTCAGCGCTGATCACTGCGGATGCCGAGGGCAGTTGGGCCTTCCACTGTCACCTTCTCTACCACATGGACGCTGGCATGTTCCGCGTTGTGCAAGTTTCTTAAGGAGGCCATATGAACGCCAAACGCTACGTAACCTTTGCCAGCACATTGCTGGCCTTGGCCGCCGCCACAGCACACGCCGAAGACGGCTACGACGCCCCGGATGACTGGCCCGCGCCCATGCAGGAACACAACATGGGCATGGGTCTGTTCGACCGACTGGAATACACCGTACCCGACAAGGGCCCAGAGGCGGTGGTATGGGACTTCCAAGGCTGGTACGGCGGCGATATCAATCGCGTGTACCTCAAATCGGAAGGCGAGAACGTCCAGGGCGACGGCGAAGACGCCGAGTTTGAGTCTCTGGAACTCCTGTATAGCCGCCTGGTTGCGGACTTTTGGGAGTTACAGGGCGGTGTGGGCTACCAGGGCGGCGTATTTTCTGATGACCATGCCGAACGCACCTACGGGGTGGTGGGCCTGCAAGGCGTGATGCCCTACGGCATTGAAACCGACCTGGCCATGCAAGTCAGCGATGAAGGTGACGTGGCGGCAAGTTTTGAAGGCGAATACGATTTACGCCTGACCCAACGGCTTTATCTGCAGCCGCGCACGGAAATTGCCGTGGCCGCCAGTGAGGTGGAAGAATTTGGCGTCGGCGAAGGGCTTAACTCGGTTCGCACCGGGCTACGTCTAGGCTATGAAGTGACCCGCCGGATCGCCCCTTACGTGGGTGCCTACTGGGAGAAAGAATACGGCGACACCGCCGACCTGTCCCGCGCCAGCGGCGACAGCACCGAAGATACCGGCGTCGTCGCGGGCGTCAAGCTGATGTTCTGACCCCGCCGTCAACCCCCCTGCGTTGAACCGCCTTCTCTGACGCCCCAACGGTGTAACGACGCCGCTGGGGCGTTATTCATGTTAGTCTCCAATGGCGTTAAGCGGGCAATTTTTTGCCCATCGCCCCAGCGACCCATCACCACGCCAGCGTTACTGCCAGTACAGCTGATTTTTACAATACATAATGGGTTGTTCGTATTTAGATGCCATTCAATATCTTGCCCGATCCTCAATCCTTGAATGCCATTCAGGGGGAGCACGCCGCCTCGCTGGTATTGCTCTCATGGCTGGTGGCGCTGGCGGCATCCTACGCGGGATTGGATATCATCAAGCTGGTGAGCAAAGGCTCACACCCGGCGTGGCGGCGTGCCTGGCTCTGGGCAGGGGCCAGCGCCATGGGGCTGGGCGTTTGGAGCATGCACTTTATCGGCATGCATGCCTACCGGCTTGATTTTCAGGTCAGCCACGCACCGGTGCCTACCTTACTGTCGATCATTCCCGCCATTCTTGGCAGCTTTATTGCCATGCAGGTACTTGCCCGCGATGCCCCTTCACATCGCGCCCTGATGCTGGCCGGGCTAAGCCTCGGGCTGGGTATCGGGGTAATGCACTATAGCGGCATGGCCGCGATGCGGGCGCCCGCCGAGCTGTATCACGCCCTGGGCCTTTTCCTGGTGTCGCTGCTCGTGGCGATCGGCTTGGGGATGCTGAGCGTCTACGCCTACCGCCTCTGCCAGCATGAGTGGGGCATGCAACGCTCCCGAACCTGCGCCTTCATTGCCGCCCTGTGCGTTTCCATTGCGGTATGCGGCATGCATTATGTCGCCATGCAGGCCGCCTGGTTTTTACCCTTGCCGGAGGCCGCCAACACCCCGTCTTCATCACCCGCCTCTCACTGGCTTATCTACCTGATCAGCGGTGTGGCGGTAATGACCGCCCTGCTCGCCTTGATCGCGACCCGCGTGCAACGGCGGCTTCAGGCCAGCGAACGCCATGAACGCATGACCCACACCCGACTGCTGGAAGTCGTCTCCTCGCTTCAGGATTGCGTGATCCTGCTGGACGAGCAGGCCCGTATTCGCCTGTGCAACGCGGCGTTTGAACGCCAGGTAGGGCTGCGTTCGGATCAATTGATGGGGCTTTCGGTATCACAGCTTGCCTACGCCGAGAATAGCCAGACGCTGAGTCAGCACATCCGCGAGGCATTGGATGAAAAAGGCCAGTGGGGCGGGATGATCACTGCCCTGCGGGCGGATGGTAGCGGGTTCCCGGCGTGGCTGAACGTCAGCCGGGTCACCTATGCGAATAGCGACGACCGCGATTATGTCGCGCTCTTAAGCGACCGCTCAAAAGAGCAGCGCGACCAGCAGCGCATTGGCTACCTCGCCTACCATGACATGCTCACGGAGCTCCCCAACCGCCGGGCGCTGCAGGAACACTTAGCCACGTTCGCCCAACATCCCGCCTCACCCGACGCGCATGCCTTTCTGGCGCTGCTCGATATTGACCGCTTCAAGGTACTCAATGACAGTCTGGGCCAGGACATTGGCGATGAACTGCTGCGTCAGCTGGGCAGGCGACTGCACCAATGGTCAGGAGCAGGACTATACGTAGCACGCCTGGATGGCAACGAATTCGCGCTGGTCGGCGAACTTGCCGCCCGCGACTGCGCCGGTAGCGAGCGCGAAACGCAGCAGCGCATCAACGCTATCATCACCGCGCTGACGGCTGACTATTTACTTCAGGGCCACACCTATCCCTGTCGACTCAACGTAGGGATGCTCGTTTTCCGCTCTCAGGAAAGCGCACCGGCCGCCCAGCTGTTCAAGCGGGCGGGCCTGGCGCTGCTAGAGGCCAAGCGCCAGCGGGATGGAAAGCCTCAGTTCTTTCAGCAGGCGCAAGAAGATGAACTGGAAGAGCGCCTGACCCTTGAGCGCGAGCTGAAATACGCCATTGACCACGACGAACTGTGCCTCTATCTACAGCCGCAGGTAGACCTCCATCGGCAGGTGATCGGCGCCGAGGCGCTTGTACGCTGGCAGCACCCGGAACGCGGCATGATTTTACCCGGCCGCTTTATTCCCGTGGCCGAAGAAACAGGACTTATTCTGCCGCTCGGGGATTGGGTATTGAAGGAGGGCTGCCGCCTGCTGGGAGAGTGGCGCCATCAACCCGCCTTTCGCCATTTAAAACTGTCGTTGAACGTCAGTATTCGCCAGTTTCAGCAGCCCGATTTTGCCGACCAGGTGTTGGCGGTCATCAAGCAGTATGATGCGCCCGCTGAGCGATTGACGCTGGAGCTTACCGAGTCGCTGCTGCTGAGCGACCCCGATGGCACCATCTGCAAAATGCAGCAGCTGCAGCAAAGAGGCGTCAGCTTTGCGCTGGATGATTTCGGCACCGGCTATTCCTCCCTTGCCTACCTCAAGCTGTTACCGCTGGATACGCTGAAAATCGACATTACCTTCGTCAGGGATTTAACACGGGACATGCAGGCCACCCCGATAGCGGCCACCATCGTGGCGCTCGCCGAGAGCCTGGGGCTGGGTGTCATTGCCGAAGGCGTGGAAACCGAAGACCAGCGCATGGTACTTGCCGACCTGGGGTGCCGTATTTACCAGGGGTTCCTGTTTGGGCGCCCCGTCCCGCCAGAAAGCTTATCAAAGACTATACAGGACCATATAAAAATATAACTTGAGTATCAATAATTGCACATTTATATAACAAAATGTTATTAATTGGTTTTTTAAAGTTATTTCAAAATGCGTCGATAAAGAATCTATCCCCTGTTATGCCTCCCTGAAACGCAAGGATACAATAACAATGTCAGATGCATCCTTTTCAAACCATATTGCACGCACTGATCGGCTGATGTGGCTGCCGTTGGGCTTCGTCGCCTTTCTGTGCCTGGTCGTCGGTATCTTCACGCAAACGCTTTGGCTGGCGTTGATCGCAGCGGTGATAACACTCCCGCTGACGTATCTTGTCCAGCACCACTGGCACGGTCATATCATCAATGGCTTCGTCAAAGCCGCCGTCATGATGGCCTGGGCCGGCGTATTGATCGAACAAAGCGGTGGGGTGATCGAGGCCCACTTCAGTATCTTTATCCTGCTCTCGGTTCTGATTCTCTACAGCGATTGGCGGGTCATCGCGTTTGGCGGCCTGATGATTGCGCTGCACCACGCGTTATTCACCTGGCTCCAATACCAAGGCGTTGTCCAGCTCTACACCAGCATGGGCGATATGGGCAGCATGACCAGCGGTGAGGCCAGCCATGGCGCCGCCGCCTTGGTCTACTGCCTGCTAATGCACGGCGGTGCCGTGGTGGTTCAGGTCATCATTCTCGGCTATCTTGCCAAGGTGCTGGAGAGCATGGTCAAGGAAGGCCTGCATGTGACGCGCTTTGCCGTGGCGGCGGGCGGCGGTCATTTGGATATGGGCTTCAGTGATCAAGAGCAGCAGCTTCCCGCCGTCGCCGCGGTGGTCAGCATGCGCGATCAAGTCGCCGGAAGCCTGCGTAAAACACAGACCGCCGCGAGCCACGTCGCCGATTACAGTCAGCAGCTGTTCGCTGCCCAGGAACAGCTGCGCACGCAAACGGCGCGCAACAGCAGCCAGACCGAGCGCATCTCCACGAGCACCGCTGAGCTTGCCGCCACGACCCGTGAAACCGCGGAAGAATCTCAGCACATTCGTCAGCTGGCCAGTCATGCCGGAGAGATTGCACGCCAGAACGGTGTGCAGGTCGAAGAAATGCGCGAAATGATGCAGCGACTCAAACAGCACGCGGGCAAGATTCACGACATGCTCAGCGAAATCGATAACATCACTTTCCAGACCAACCTGCTCGCGCTTAACGCGTCAGTGGAAGCCGCGCGCGCCGGTGAGCACGGGCGGGGATTCGCGGTCGTGGCCAACGAAGTGCGTACGCTGTCGAAAAATACCCAGCATACCGCGTCGCGGATTCGACAAACCATCGCTGACACGACCGACCAGGTTTCCCTGGGCGTCAACCAGACGTCCACCCTCGCGGAGACCACCCAGTCGCTGATGCAGAGTTTCGAGCAGGTGGCGATGCGACTGACCAATATGGACAACGCCGTTCAGCAGCAGCATCAGGGCGTTGAAGAGCTGGAGCAAAGCGTCAACGAGATCTACAACGCCCTCGAGCTTTCCCGCGAAGCGGTGGATAACTCCCACAGCATGGCCGAGCAGCTGTCCGAGACCGCCGACGCCATGATGCAGGTAGTGGGCGGCTTTATCTTGCCCGTCTCGCCCGCGCCCCGCACGCCGCTGCTGGGCTCATCTTAGCGAAAACAACGCCTCAACCGTTTACCAGCACGGTGAGGCGTTGATTGCTAACCACTTACATCATACGTTTCAGTTCACCGTAATCGCCGTTGACACGTAGCGTAACGGTTACCTCCTGATCATTACGATTGCGGAAAAACCAGCCATGGTTGCCTGTAAAGGCAGCTTCCAGTTCCCCTTCATCCTCAGGGACACCACGCCCTTTTTCGTAGCTGATGGAATTACCACCGCCATCGCCGTGAGTATCAAAATTGACCGGCCCCCCCTCTGATGACCAGGCAAACATCGCGATAGCGCCCTCATCCATCGTCAACTTGTACTCGGTGCCCTCGCCGGGAGCCAGCGTGAAGCTTTCCTCTTCACGCCACGTCGGCTCAGACGATGCTTCGCTTTCCGTTGACGACTCATCAGCAGATGACGCATCCACCAAGTCGTCGCTCGCTTCAGGCTGAACCTCTTGCGGCTGGTCATCAGCGGTAGATGCTGACGCCGCCTGCTCAGTAGCGGGGTCGGTGTTTTCCTCGGCCTCAGTGACGATGCGTATCTCAGCAGGCTGGGAGGTTTGTTCGGGGGCTTGCGTCGAATTGGCGTTGGCCTGGTCCCGCTCGGCTTCCTCCGCAAGTTGATTCTTAATCTCGCCCATTTGGGTCAGCCCCAACAAACGGCCTGCCCCAGTGGGATCAATCGCATATTCCGAGGGCAACACAACGGTGACCAGTAAAGCACCCGCAATAACAGCAGCGAGCACGGTAGAGCGCAGCAACTTGGCCGTGGAAGGCAGCTCAGCGCGGCCAGGCATATCGGTGTTATACATGTAAAAACTCCGTGACTTAGGAAACCATCAGGCCGGTCAATTGATAGCCCACCAACATGAAACCAGCACTCATCATGGCCACGTTGGCGGTGTAAGCGTGGCGCAGGAACCCATCCGTGCGTCGCCAGAATCCCATGACGATAAGGATGGCGCTAAGGGCCAGCAATTGGCCGATTTCCACCCCCACGTTGAAGGCCAACAGGTTAAGCAGCAGGCCGTTGGGAGCAATCTCGTACTCGATGATTTTGGTCGACAGCCCAAAACCGTGGAAAAATCCAAATATCAGCGTTGCCCATTTGGTGTTGGGCTGAAAGCCAAACCAACGCTGGTAGGCACCCAGGTTATCCAGCGCTTTGTACACCACCGAGAGCCCGATAATGGCATCGATGAGATAACTGTTGATGCCGATATCGAAGTACACCCCCAGCAGCATGGTGGTGGAATGGCCAATAGCAAAAAGGCTGACGTAAATGGCAATGTGCTGCATGCGGTAGAGGAAAAAGACCACCCCTAGCAGAAACAGCAGATGGTCGTAGCCCGTCACCATGTGTTTGGCACCGAGGTACATAAATGACATCAGGTGAACGCCGTATATCTCCTGGATATACCCCTTGTCGCCTTCGGCGACCGCATGGGCCAGGGCATCACCACTGGCGCTCAATAGCACCAACAACAACGTTATGGCAGGCAGACAGCGCCGCCGCACCTTTCCAGGCACATCGAACGCCCCACCCCATATAGATGGCAACATATAACCTCCACATATTTTTGATCAATCATGGTTGTCCGGCGGACAACCGGTGTGTCATACCGCGATTGATAAACGTGGAGGCCGTTCCAGGCGGAACATACGGCGCAACGGGGAGCCACCCCGCTCGCCTAACTGAAGGGAGTCGGCAAGTATCGGCTCGGGCAACGTGCTCATGGCCAGGCGATCTGCCGATTCATGGAAGTGGCTACCGCCGTCAAAATGCAGAGGGCTGTACTCTGCTGACTGCTCGCGCCCCTCTGTATGGTGGCTGCTGGATTGGTGACTAGTAGCACCGTGCGTATGGCTAGCTTCAGCGGCGGTTTCCAGCCCATGGGCCAGCGTTTCCCCCACGCCAGACACGACCAGCCCCTGAATTACAAGTAGCAGTAATACCAGGCAACCAAGGCGATGTCGTACATGACAGAGCATAAAAGCCACCACCGTTAAAACGAAAAACAGCGCGCATCCTTAGGCGCATTGACCACCACCGCCATCGCTGGCAATAGCACGGCAGAAAGCCTAGCATCCCCGGCTAGGCGGTGCACGCATGCATGCCTGACGCAGTATAACGACACCGCAAAGAGGGACGCCCAATGCACCCACGCCGTCTTGAAGCATGGCAGCATGACCACGTGTTCGGCCAGGATGAAAAACAGCCCGGCGAATCACGCACGCTTATCGTCGTAGGCCTGACGCTGACCATGATGGTATGGGAAATCCTGGCGGGCATCGTTTACGGTTCCATGGCCCTGCTTGCCGATGGGCTACATATGGGCTCTCACGCGGTAGCGTTGGGCATCGCCGTTTTTGCTTACCGCTATGCACGGCGCAACGCGGGCAATAAAAATTTCTCTTTCGGCACTGGCAAGGTGAATGCGCTGGGCGGCTTTACAGGCGCAATTCTCCTGGCCGTATTTGCGCTTTATATGGTTATCGAGAGCATTGATCACTTTATTAATCCCGTAGCGATTTCCTTTAACGGGGCCATTTTTGTGGCGATTATCGGCCTCTTGGTCAACGGCATTTCGGCCTGGATACTTGGCAGCGATCATGGACATGACCATGGCCATACACATGAACACCACGACCACAACCGTCGGTCCGCCTACTTACATGTGCTGGCCGATGCGCTGACATCGCTACTGGCGATTGCCGCACTGCTGGCAGGTAAGTACGCAGGCTGGCAGTGGCTGGATCCCGCCATGGGCATCGTAGGCGCGATACTCATCACACGCTGGGCGTGGCAGCTAATAAAAGACACATCCCAGGTGTTGCTGGATCAACAGCGCAGTGAGCTGGAAGCGGAGGTTCGCCAAGCCATTGAGATCGACGACACACGCATCAGCGACCTGCATATCTGGTCGATTGGCCCCAACTTGCATGCTGCCATTGTCTCCTTGGTAGCGCACAGCCCTGAATCACCCGCTACCTACAAACAGCGAATTCAAGCTCGCTGCAGCTCTCTGGTTCACATCACCATTGAGCCGCAGTCTTGTCCAACGACTTGACCTAAGGGCAACACCGGGTTCTAGGCTAGTATTAGGTATTGTGCCGGTTCGCAACAAGGAGGCTGACCATGGCATCGACCCCGCACACCACTGCCCGGGTATACCGCATGAAAACGGCGGAGCACCTGTGCCCGTTCGGCTTGAAAACCGTTGACCTGCTCAAGCGCAAGGGCTTTGACGTCGACGACAACACCCTGACCTCGCGGGAAGAAATTGACGCCTTCAAACAGCGGGAAAACGTCGATACAACGCCTCAGGTGTACCTGGGTGACGAACGTATCGGCGGCTACGAGGAGCTGCGAGCGCATCTGGGGATGAGCGTCCCTAACGCCAAAGCGACCACCTATCGCCCGGTGCTGGCCATCTTTGCCACCGCGCTGTGCATCGGTCTGGCCATCAGTTGGGCCGCCGAGGGCGCGTTACTGACCGCACGCATGCCGGAGTACGCCGTCGCCACAGCCATGGTGCTACTAGGCCTGCAAAAGCTGCAGGACGTGGAAAGCTTCAGCAGCATGTTTCTCAACTATGACCTGCTCGCCCAGCGCTATGTGCCCTACAGCTACGTATACCCCTACGCCGAAACGCTGGCGGGTCTGCTGATGCTGGCGGGCACACTGATCTGGCTGGCCGCGCCGCTCGCGCTGTTTGTCGGCACCGTCGGGGCGATATCGGTGTTCAAGGCGGTCTACATCGACAAGCGCGAGCTCAAGTGCGCCTGCGTGGGCGGCAACAGCAACGTCCCGTTGGGCTTTGTGTCGCTGACCGAAAATCTGGTCATGATGGCCATGGGCCTGTGGATGCCGCTGCGCATGCTGATCGGGTGAGCCCATCCTATTCGCATAACGCTTGATCGAGGTCATGTTTTCATCGGGTGATATTCAGGTTGCGTTCAGGTGAGTCTTACAAGCTAAACAATGAGACCTGACTAATTCCTGACTGGGCGGCATAGGAGCTAATACATGGACATTAAAACCTTTGGCGAGTTGATCGACTGGACGCGCCAGCTACACCAACATCTTGCTGACTGCCTTGCCCATTGTGCCAACGAACACGAAGAAGAGCGCGCCCGCATGCTGCTCAATTACCTTGCTTCCCACGAAGCCGAGATGCAGCGCGTGGTCGCGGGCTTTGAGGAACGTGCTGACACAAAGGCATTGAAAACTTATGTTTATGATTATCTAGAGCATCAGCCCATCAAAACGCACCGCACCTGCGACGCTCCCTATGCAACGCTTAGTTTTGATGAAATTTGCCGTGAAGTATTTGATCTACATGAACAAACCATCAGCCTATATCGGATACTAGCCGGTAAAGCGGAAATCCCTGAGGCCAAAGAACTGGTAGACGCACTGTTGGCGCTGGAAGAGCACGAAGCCATGCGGCTCTCTCGCCAAACGGGGAGAATGAGTGATGTCTGATGCCTACACCGATAACAAGGTAAAAGATCCGGTTTGCGGCATGGAGGTGGATCCCCATACGACCCACCACCGCGCTAGTCATCAGGGCAAAACCTGGTACTTCTGCTCACAAAAATGCCAGGAAAAGTTTGTTGCCGAACCTGAGGCGTACCTAAGCGAACGCGCACCCTCGGCAGCGCCTGCACCGCCGGGCACTATGTATACCTGCCCGATGCACCCAGAAATTCGTCAGCAAGGACCTGGCGACTGCCCCATTTGCGGCATGGCACTGGAACCCGAGACCGTGTCTGCCGACGACGGACCGTCGGAAGAACTCAAGGACATGACCCGGCGTTTCTGGATTGGGCTGGCGCTCGCCCTACCCGTGCTTGTGCTGGAAATGGGCGGCCACCTGATTGGGCTTAGCCACCTCATTTCCCAGCAAACCTCCAACTGGGTTCAACTGGTACTGGCAACACCGGTGGTTGGCTGGGCAGGTTGGCCGTTCTTTGTGCGCGGATGGCGTTCTATTGTGCGGCGCAGTCTCAACATGTTCACACTGATCGCCATCGGCACCGGGGCCGCACTGATCTACAGTTTGCTGGCTACCCTTGCCCCCGGCATTTTCCCCGATACCTTTCGCCAAGCCGACGGTTCGGTCGCGGTTTATTTTGAGGCGGCGGCGGTCATCGTCGTTCTGGTATTGCTTGGGCAAGTATTGGAGCTACGCGCTCGCGAAAAAACCTCTGGGGCAATCCGTGCCTTACTCGACCTGGCCCCCGCTACCGCACGCCGGTTAGACGAGCAGGGCAATGAAGAGGATGTGTCTCTCGACAACGTTCAGGTGGGGGACCGGCTGCGGGTGCGCCCGGGTGACAAAGTGCCCTTGGACGGCGAAGTGCTGGAAGGCCGCTCGAATATCGATGAATCCATGGTCACCGGCGAGCCGCTGGCGGTGAAAAAAGCAGCAGGCGATAGCGTTATTGGCGGCAGCATCAACGGCCAGGGATCCTTTGTCATGCGCGCCGACAAGGTCGGCCGCGACACCATGCTGTCGCAAATTGTGCAAATGGTCGCCAGCGCACAGCGCAGTCGCGCCCCTATTCAAGGGCTTGCCGACAAAGTCGCTGGTGTCTTTGTGCCTGTCGTTATTCTCATTGCCATAGTGGCTTTCATTGCCTGGTCGGTGTGGGGTCCAGCACCGCCGATGGCATTCGGGCTCATTGCGGCGGTTAGCGTTCTAATTATTGCCTGCCCCTGTGCGCTGGGGCTCGCCACCCCCATGTCGATTATGGTGGGCGTGGGACGCGGTGCCCAGTTAGGCGTGTTGATTCGCGACGCCGAAGCATTGGAGCGCTTGGAAAAGGTCGACACCGTCGTCGTCGACAAAACCGGCACGCTAACCGAAGGCAAGCCGCGGGTAACCGAACTGGTGACCACCGAAAGCATCGCTGAAGCAGAGCTGCTGCGCCTGGCAGCTAGCCTTGAGCGCGGCAGCGAACACCCTCTCGCCCATGCGATCGTTGAGAAGGCCAAGCAGGCAGAGGTTAAATTAGCCGAAGCATCAGACTTCGAAGCCCCCAACGGCAAGGGCGTGATCGGCCAGGTTGATGGCAAGCGGGTGGCTCTTGGCAACCGGTTGTTGATGGAGAGCGAAGGCGTTGACACCCGCTCTCAGGACGCCCATGCCGATCAATTGCGAGGCGACGGTGCCACAGTCATTTTTGCCAGTGTCGACGGGCGATTAGCGGGACTTCTAGCCATCGCCGATCCTGTGAAGGAGACCACCGAAGAGGCCATCCAGTCGCTACAGGCCGACGGCATTCGCGTGGTCATGCTGACGGGCGATAACAGGACCTCTGCCGAGGCCGTGGCGCGGCGGCTGGGCATTGACGAGGTTGAGGCCGAAGTGCTGCCGGAAGATAAAGGCCGAGTGATTCAGCGGTTGCGCGATGAAGGCCGTATCGTGGTCATGGCGGGCGACGGCGTGAACGACGCCCCCGCGCTCGCGACGGCCGATGTCGGCATTGCCATGGGAACCGGCACCGATGTAGCGATAGAAAGCGCTGGGGTCACGCTATTAAGGGGCGATCTTACCGGCATAGCCACCGCGCACCGGCTCTCTAAAGCCACTATGCGCAATATTCGCCAGAATCTGTTTTTTGCCTTTGCCTACAACGCGGCGGGCGTACCCATTGCCGCGGGGATTCTGTACCCCTTTACCGGTATTCTGTTGTCGCCGATTATTGCCGCCGCCGCAATGTCGCTGTCTTCGGTAAGCGTGATTGGCAACGCGTTACGACTACGCATGACGGCGCTGCGATAGCAGCGCCACTACCCCCAGCGCCAGCCAGCCTGCTATGAGCAGCAGCCCGCCGATGGGCGTCACGATGCCAAGGTTAAGGCCCGCCAACGCCATCAGGTAGAGCGAGCCCGAAAATCCGGCAATGCCCAGCGCCCATAGCGCCAGTACCCAGCGCTGCCCGGCCAGTGGACGGCTGCTTCGCCAGACCAGTACCGCCAGCATGGCCAGGGTATGCCAGGCCTGGTAGCGCACGCCGGTTTCCACCGCGCTGACCAATTCGGCGCTGGCGCGTGCCTCCAGGCCATGGGCCGCGTAGGCGCCGAGCATGACCATCAGCGCCCCTGAAAGCGCTACCCAACACCACCAGGGCGTGTCTGTTCGCTGCACATTACTCTCCTTGATCGGTTTGACGGGCTTTTAGCGTGGCGTTTTGACCTTGCCACATACCTTGTGCGTTGCGAAACCGCTACAATAGAAGGCATTAGATGCCACACGTTTTTGTTGCCACACCATGGAACGCGCCCAGTTTATGTCTACCTCAAACGAGTCGATACAGCTTACGCTCAACGGTGATCCGCACTCACTCGAGGCGGGGGCGACAGCCGCTGATCTCGTGGAACAGCTCGGCCTTGGGGGACGCCGCATCGCCGTGGAAATCAACGAGCAGATCGTGCCCAAGAGCCAGCTTGCCGACACCCCGTTAGCCAGTGGCGACCAGGTCGAGGTCGTCCACGCCATCGGCGGCGGCTAGGCCCGCTATATCGCTTGTGCTTTATCAAGGAATTGCTATGACGCCACTGACCGATACACCCTTTACCGTTGCCGGGCGCGACTTCCGCTCGCGTCTGCTGGTCGGCACCGGCAAATACAAAGACTTTACCGAAACCGGCGCCGCCATCGAGCAAAGCGGCGCCGAGATCGTCACCTTTGCGGTGCGCCGCACCAACCTGGGCCAGGACGCCGAGGCGCCCAACCTGCTGGATGTGATTTCGCCCAAGCGCTATACCCTGCTGCCCAACACGGCGGGCTGCTATACCGCCAAGGATGCGGTTCGCACCTGCCGCCTGGCGCGCGAGCTGCTCGACGGCCACAACCTGGTCAAGCTGGAAGTGCTGGGTGACGAGACCACGCTCTACCCGAACGTGGTCGAAACGCTCAAGGCCGCCGAAACGCTGCTCGCCGACGGCTTCGACGTCATGGTCTACACCAGCGACGACCCTATTGTGGCACGCGAGCTTGAGGCCATGGGCTGCTGCGCCATCATGCCGCTGGGCTCGCTGATTGGTTCAGGCCACGGCATTCAAAACCCCTACAACGTGCGCCTGATCGTCGAGCAAAGCCGCGTGCCCGTGCTGGTGGATGCGGGCATTGGCACCGCCTCGGATGCCGCCATGGCCATGGAACTGGGCTGTGATGGCGTGCTGCTCAACAGCGCGATCGCCCACGCCCGCGAACCGCTGCGCATGGCCAACGCCATGAAGCTCGCCGTTGAAGCCGGCCGCGATGCCTTCCTGGCGGGGCGCATGGCGCGCCGCCAGAGTGCTGACCCTTCTTCGCCTTTTGCAGGCCGGATTAACGGCTGATACAGAGACACCATGACCGATACGAAAGACACCGCGCCCGACATCGCCGAGGCCTCCACGGGCCCAGAAAGCACCGACGCACCGCTCCATCGCCGGGGTATCAAAAGCTACGTGATTCGCGCCGGGCGCACCACCCAGGCACAGACCCGTGGCCTGGAAGAAGTATGGCCGCGCTTCGGGCTCACCATTGCCGACGGTCGCCAGGACCTGGACGCCCTGTTTGGCCGACAGGCACCGCGCGTCGCCGAGATTGGCTTTGGCATGGGCAACTCGCTGATCGAACAGGCCGAGCGCCACCCGGATACCGACTTTATCGGCATCGAGGTTCACGCCCCCGGCGTGGGCAAGCTGCTCGACGAAGCCGACAAGCGCGGCCTGACCAACCTGCGGGTGTATCGCGAGGATGCCCTGGCGGTGCTCGAGCAGTGCCTGCCGGAAGCGTCGCTCACCACGCTGCAGCTGTTCTTCCCCGACCCCTGGCCGAAAAAGAAGCATCACAAGCGGCGTATCGTTCAGCCCGCCTTTGTGGAGTTGATCCGCACGCGCCTGACGCCCGGCGGCACGCTGCACATGGCCACCGACTGGGAGGCCTACGCCGCGTGGATGGCCGAGGTGATGGACGCCGCGCCAGGCTATACCAACACCGCCGACGCTGCGACGGCGCCTTACGTGCCACGCCCCGATTTCCGCCCGCTGACCAAGTTCGAGGCCCGCGGCGAAAAACTCGGCCACGGCGTGTGGGATCTCATCTACCAGCGTCGCGATTAACCCCCGCTATGCGAAGGTCGTCAGGGCAAAGCTCTCGCTTTCGACGACCTCGCTGTACCAGGCATCCAGCGCCGGGAAGCGGTTGGGCCAGTCAAATGCCGGCAGCCTGAAGCTGATATAGGCCAGCGCCACGGCGACCACAATCGCGCCCAGTGTGCGTTCGGTTTTACCCGCCAGCACGCTGGGGTGCGCATTGAGCGTGACCAGCGTGCGCTCGATCGCCTTTAAACGACGGCTACCCAGCAGCGTCAGATCCACCTCGCTGCCGCCGTGTTTACGGCCGATCACCACGTTAAACGCCGCATCCATCAAGCCCTGACCCAGCCCGGCAAGGGCCAGAGTGTCCGCCAATGCGTTGCCCGGCAACAAAGAGGGCCCTTCCCCCACGGCATCCAGATACTGGGCGATCAACAGCGACTCGGTGAGAACATCGCCTTCCTCGGTCACCAGCGTAGGAATGCGGCTAAGCGGGTTCACCTGCAATAGCTCACTGTCAGCCGCCCAGGGATCACACCAGCACAGCTCGGTGCGCTCGATCAGCTGTTTCTCGTAAAGGCAGATACGCGCCACCCGGGCGTAGGGGGACGTCGCGTTCAGGTAGAGTTGCATCATGGTCTCCTTGAATAAACCTACCGGCAGCTTGCTTGGCTAAGGGCCCCGGCGCAAGAGGCGGATAGACACAAAAAAGCGGCCTGTAGGCCGCTTCATTAATGAAAGATCAAACGGCGCGTTCAGGGCGCGCCGTCGACTGGCTTACACTTCGCGCTTGCCGTCCATCAGGCGGCTAACCTTGAGTGGATTGCTGTCCTGTAACGCCTCGGGCAGCAGCGCTGCCGGCAGCGACTGGTAGCATACCGGGCGCAAAAAGCGCTTGATGGCCGCACTGCCCACCGAGGTGGTGCGACTGTCAGAGGTCGCCGGATAGGGGCCACCGTGGACCATGGCGTGACACACCTCAACGCCTGTCGGCCAGCCGTTGGCGAGAATTCGCCCGGCGCGACGCTCAAGCGTAGGCAACAAGGCCTTAGCCTGCTCGACGTCGCCGTCATCCATTTGCAGGGTAGCGGTCAGTTGGCCTTCCAACTGCTCGGCGACCTGTTTCATCTCTTCGACGTCATCGCATTCGATGACCAGCGACGCGGCGCCAAATACTTCGGCCTGCAGCGCCTCAGAGGCCAGGAAGTCTCGCCCTGTAGCGGCAAACAAGCCGGTTTGGCACTGGTACTCGCCGCCGGTTTGGCCGCGGGCAATTTCACGCACGCTGCCCGACTCGCTCAGTGCCGACACGCCGGCCTGGTAGGCACGGTGAATGCCGGGCGTCAGCATGGTCTGTGCGCCGCTTTGCTCAACGGCCATGCGGGCGGCATCAAGGAAGTCAGAAAGGCCTGCACCCTTGACGCCGATCACCAGCCCGGGATTGGTACAGAACTGCCCGGCGCCCATATTCAGCGAGCCGACAAAGGCCTCGCCGAGCGCTTTACCACGGGCATTGAGTGCCTCGGGGAGCAGAAAGACCGGGTTGATGCTGCTCATTTCCGCGTATACCGGAATGGGCTGGGGCCGCGACTGCGCGGTCTGCATCAGGGCCGTGCCGCCGCTACGCGAGCCGGTGAAACCGACCGCCTGGATGCGCGGATCAGCCACCAGCGCCTGGCCAATTTCATTGCCCGCGCCGAACAGCAGCGAGAATACGCCCTCCGGCAGTTGGCAGGCCTTGACCGCTTTCTGGATGGCGCGGCCGACCAGCTCGGACGTGCCCGGATGCGCAGAATGCCCTTTGACCACCACCGGGCAGCCCGCCGCCAGAGCCGAGGCGGTATCGCCACCGGCCACCGAAAAAGCCAGCGGGAAATTGCTGGCCCCGAACACCGCGACCGGCCCCAGGCCAATGTGACGCTGGCGCAGGTCGGCACGCGGCATCGGCTGCCGCTCAGGCATGGCCGGATCGACCCGCACATCCAGCCATTCGCCAGCGCGAACGACCGAGGCGAAAAGGCGCAGTTGCCCGCAGGTTCTGCCACGCTCGCCTTCAATGCGCGCCTGGGGCAGGCCGGTTTCCGCCATGGCACGTTCGACCAGCTCACTGCCGGTGGCTTCAATTTCGCTGGCAATGGTTTCGAGGAAGGTCGCGCGCGCCTCGAGCGACGTTTCGCGGTAGGTATCAAAGGCGGCCTCGGCCAGCGCGCACGCCTGAGCAACGTCTGCCTGGTTCAGCCCGTGATAGACCGGGTCCAGAGGGGCGCCCGTTGAGGGGTCGACCGCCTGGATGGCCGCTCGATCTCCGTTGAGCACCTGCTGACCAATCAGCGATGTGCCTTGCAGTGTCATGTGTTACTCCCTTCGGTTGGCTTGTATTGCGCGTACATGTTTCGCGCTCGATTCAGATGCTGAAACATGGTTTCTTTCGCCGCCTCCGGATCGCGCGACAGGATCGCCTCCAGAATAAAGGTATGTTCTTCGTGGACGCGCTCCAGATAACGCTCGGCGGCCTGCGGATTGATATCGATACTCAACAGCTTGGCACGGGGTATCACGCTCTGGCTAAGCTGCTCATAAAAGGTATCGAAAACCGGATTTTTGGTGGCTTTGGCGATCGTGTGATGAAACTCAAAGTCTTCAACACGCGCCTGGGTTTTGGCCGCATGGGCGTCGATAAAGGCGGCATGGGTTCGCCTTAACTGCCGCTCATCGTCGGCGTCATAGCGCAGCGCCGCCAACTCGGCCGCGGCCGGCTCCATGGCCAGGCGCAACTCCAGCACGTGAAGAATGTCGGTCACCGTGGTGGGGTTGATGCGCTCGGCGGGACGCGCTTCAATCGCGGTCGCGCGCAGCACCGTAGTGCCCACGCCCCGACGCGTCTCGACTAGCCCCAGCGATTTAAGATGTGTGATCGCCTCGCGGATCACCGTCCGGCTGACGCCAAACGAATCGCACAGGCTATTTTCAGTGGGCAGTTTTTCACCCACCGATATACCGCCCTGAACAATCAACGACTCAAGCTGGTCGGCGACGTGCGTAGACAGACTGCCCTGCTTCGCGACCTTGTGGACGTTAAAGTGTGCAATGTCCGCGGGCATAATGATTATCCTTTCTGGTAGACCATCCTGTTATCGGTCAGACAATAGATGGTGTAAAGAATGAACGTTTACCGAACCAGTGCTGGCTTTTTGGGATCGAATTCCCATCCCGGAATCAAGTACTGCATCGTCCTTGCGTCATTTCTATCCCCATGAGGTAGTGAACAATAAACTTTGTTTGCCGCCATCACAGCCTCCATATCCAGTTCAACCCCTAACCCAGGCGCATCACTGACTTCGATGTAACCATGCTGAATCTCAAGCGGATTTTTTGTTAACCGAGCGTCTCCCTCTTGCCAAATCCAATGGGTGTCAAGCGCGGTAATTTCGCCAACGGCAGCCGCCCCAACGTGAGCAAACATTGCCAGTGAAATATCAAAATGGTTATTCGAGTGAGACCCCCACACCATGCCGTGATTGGCACAAAGCTGAGAGACACGAACGGCGCCTGATAGCGTCCAGAAATGAGGATCTGCAAGGGGGATATCTATGGACCTAAGCATTAATGCATGCGCCATTTCTCGCCAGTTCGTTGCCACCATGTTAGTGGCTACTGGTATGCCTGACGCCTGGCGAAACTCCGATAGTATTTCTCTTCCTGAAAAACCTTGCTCTGGGCCGCATGGATCTTCAGCATAAGCAATAACGTCTTTCATTTCATGGCATAACGTCAACGCCTCGGCAAGAGACCAGGCCCCATTTGGGTCAATAGTGATTCGCGCATCAGGGAAGGCGTTAGCAAGTGACGTGACAGCAACCACTTCATCTTCTCCTGACAACACGCCACCCTTTAGTTTAAAGTCACGGAACCCATAACGATCCTTGGCGGCCTGCGCAAGCTCGACAATGCCTGATGGTGTCAAGGTCTCTCTATCACGCAGTCGATACCATTCATGACCTGATAACGCCTCGCACTTGCGAAAATCCGATGGGCTTTTGCTTTCATCACCTACAAAAAATAGATAACCCAACACATCGACTTTATCTCTTAGCTTTCCCTCACCGAGTAACTCGGCAACCGGTACACCAAGATGTTTTCCCATAAGGTCCAGTAAGGCTGCTTCCAGTGCAGCAACAGCATTTACTCTTAGCTCAAATGTCCAGCTTCCACTACCAAAGTCTTCAAAATCTGCCTGTTGCCCTTGTCTACTGACAGCAGACACAAGTGAGCGTAACTTTCCGATAGTTTGGCCTTCGATAAAAGGCTTTGCTTGCTCGAGGGAACGCTTAATGGTTTCTCCACCTGGGGCTTCGCCAACTCCAATATTCCCTGAACTATCTTTTAAAATAAGAATATTACGAGTAAAAAAAGGAGCGTGAGCGCCACCAATATTAAGTAGCATGCTATCACGACCAGCGACCGGAATAACTTTGTATTCAGTAATTTTTGGTGTTGATGAAGTCGTTTCCATTCTTATATTCCTCCGTACAAAACAAGTTAAATCAAAATATTAATTCTCAACATCATCTATCAAAAATTTCAGCAGAAAATATTTATTAACAATTTAATTGACTGTTAATTCGCGTTGAAAATCGCTTCGATAGATTTGTGCCTCATTGCACATGGACTGTTTATCTTTCCAATTTTTACCGTCGCAATACATTTAGTTATGCCATTGTGTCTTGTGCTGGCTAGCTGTCCTGTTAACCAGCATATGAGGCGCTAGTTCTGCTAATCGAACGATACCCAGCATCCCCATATTGGCACGTATTTCAGATACTAGTAATTTGATGGCGTGCTCTACGCCTGCTTCTCCGCCGATCGACGCGGCATAGTTGAACGGGCGCCCAATAAAAACCAACGATGCGCCCAGTGCTAACGCTTTGATAACGTCGGTTCCTCGCCGAAAGCCACTATCGACCATGATGCTCATGTCGCCCGCCACCTCCATCGCATAGGGCAGCGCCCGCATGGGGGAAATGGCGCCATCCAGTTGCCGCCCCCCGTGATTGGATAGGATCACGCCGTCAGCGCCAAATCGCCTGGCGAGGGTGACGTCCTCGGGATGCAAAACTCCCTTGATGACTAAACGCCCCTGCCATCGGCGCCTGATGCTACGCAACATTTCCCAATCCAGATGCTCTCGCCCGGAAAAATCGCGCGCTGCGTTACGCGATAGCAGGGCTGCACCACGCTCGGCGGCATTATTCTCAAAATGCGGCATACCATGACGTACCAGCGTGCGCAGGAAAGTTCCAACGCTCCAAGTCGGATGAGTGACGCCGTCCCAAAAGAGTTTCAGGTTGGGCTCGATCGGCGTTTTAAAGCCGGTACGCAGGTTATTCTCCCGGTTGGGCACCACGGCAGAATCCACAGTAATGACCAACGTTGTGACGCCCGCCTGCTCGACCCGATCAATCAACTTATGGATCTGGCACTCCTCAGCAGGAAGATAGGCTTGGAACCATGTATTCGGAGCAGCTTCCATCACCTCTTCCAGGCGAATCAGGGAAGAGCCACTCAATATCATCGGGATGCCCGCTCTTTCTGCCGCTTGCGCCTGCGCAAGGTCGCCTCGGTAGCCTGTCAGCGACGAGATACCCATCGGCGCAATGCCAAAAGGGGCGGCGTAGGACTGCTCCCAAAGCGTGACGGACGTATCGCGCTTACTGACGTTACGCAGCACTCGGTACATAAACCCGTATTCTTCGAAAACCGCCCGGTTGTCTCGATACGAGGCTTCCGTCTCGGTCGCACCCGCCACATAGCCAAAGATGGGCTTGGGAAGATGCCGCCTAGCGGCCGCCTCAAAATCATTCAAGCAATAAATCCTCGCCAAGCGCCTGGCGGCAAGAAAGGAAGGCTTTACTGCTTTTTCTGAGGTTATTGAAAAAAATTCCGCCATTTTTGTCATCCTGATGACAAGCACCGAGCCTTGTAAGTGCAACACAAGGGCTTGTGCCCGGCATAACGATCAACGCACCAAAGCAGGCCGCTTGGGATCGAACTCCCAGCCGGCAATTAAATACTGCATGGCCATCGCATCATTGCGTTGCGTGGTATCCAGACCTTTATACAGTCGGTGGGCTTCCATCAGTTGCTCTTCATCCAGCGCCACGCCGAGGCCAGCACTAGAGGGCACCTGGATTTTGCCTCCACTGATCTGGAACGGCTGCTGAGTGATGCGCTGGCCGTCCTGCCATATCCAGTGCGTGTCGATGGCCGTGATATCACCTGGGCACGCGGCTGCCACATGGGTCATCATCGCAAGCGAAATATCAAAGTGGTTATTGCTGTGTGAGCCCCATGTCATCCCCCATTCATTGCAAAGCTCGCCCACCATGACCGCACCTTGCATGGTCCAGAAATGGCAATCGGCCAGCGGAATATCCACCGCATTGAGCTGTACGGCGTACTGGAGCTGTTTGAAATCCGTGGCAATCATATTGGTTGCGGTAGGCAGGCCTGTACGCTTCTTGAACTCGGCCATGGTTTCACGTCCAGAGTAGCTCTCTTCCTGACCACAGGGGTCCTCAGCATAGCTCAGCAGGTGTTTGATCGGCTCGAGGACGCGTACCGCTTCATCTAGCTTCCAGGCACCATTCGGGTCAAGCGTCAGTCGCGCCTCTGGGAACGCTTCATGAAGCGCGCGAATGCAATCGGCCTCCTCTTCACCGCGCAGCACACCGCCTTTTAATTTAAAGTCCTTGAAGCCATAACGTTCATAGGCGGCTTTGGCCAAGGTGGCGACTGCGTCGGGGGTCAGCGCTTCCTGGTAACGCACTTCATCCCACCAATCCTGCGGGTTTGCGGCTTTCGGATAGGGAAGGTCGGTTTTGCCAGGGTCGCCGAGCAGGAAAAGATAGCCCAGGGCTTCCACTTCGTCCCGCTGTCTTCCGTACTGGCCCAGCAAATCCGCCACCGGCATGCCAAGTGCCTGACCGTATAGGTCTAGTAGCGCCGACTCAATCCCGGTAATGACGTGCACGGCAACGCGCAAATCAAAGGTCTGACGGCCACGCTCTTCTCGGCCGTTCTTGGCCAACAGTCGACGCGCTTTATTGAGCGTCTGCTTTACCTCATTAACTTTGGAGCCTTCAATCAGTGACCGGCATTGCTCAAGCCCCTTGAGAATACCCGCGCTGGAGGGAATCTCCCCCACGCCCTGATTGCCTGCGTCATCTTCAAGGATAACCACACAGCGAATGAACCAAGGGGCATGACCGCCACTCAGGTTCAGCAAAAAACCGTCATAGCCGGCCACCGGCACAACACGCATTTTTTTAATCGTCGGAAACATAAAAGATTAGCCTCGTATAGAATTGGCGCCGTCGGAATATTGCCCGGCTTTATGTCACAGGTGCGGGATTAAACAGCACCAAATCATTATGGATGCCCAGCCGGTCGGCGGCCGCCTGCTTGCGGCCACTCGCAACATCGAGAATCAGGTGAAACAGCTCCCAGCCAACGTCTTCGATACTGGCATCCCCGGTGGCGATACGCCCTGCGTCCAGGTCGATAATGTCGTGCCAACGCTTTCCCAACTGCGAGTTGGTGGACACTTTTAGCACCGGCACCATCGATAATCCGTAAGGGGTGCCACGGCCGGTGGTAAATACCTGTAAATTCATGCCGGCGGCGAGTTGCAGGGTGCCGCAGATAAAATCGCTGGCGGGGGTGGCCGCAAAGGTCAGCCCTTTGCGGCGTAATCGTTCCCCTGGGCCAATCACATCGATGATCGGCGAGTTACCGGACTTGATAACGGATCCCAGCGCCTTCTCGACCACATTGCTCAGGCCGCCCTTCTTGTTGCCGGGGGAAGGGTTGGCGCTCCTGTCCGCTTGCCCTTGGGATAGATAGTCGTCGTACCAGGCCATTTGCTCGATCAGTGTCTTGCCTACCTGCTCGTTAGCGGCCCTGGGCGTTAGCAAGTGAATGGCATCGCGCACTTCGGTCACTTCGGAGAACATGACGCTGCCACCGGCACGTACAATCAGGTCGGTAGCAAAACCGACTGCGGGGTTGGCCGTCACACCAGAGAAGGCATCGCTACCCCCGCACTGCATACCCACTACCAGCTCAGATGCTGGACAGGTTTCACGACGGCGGCGATTCAATCGCTCAAGATGGCGTTCAGCCATTGCCAGAATGCCTTCCACCATGTCGTTGAAACCGTGAAAGGAGTCATCCTGAAGGCTTAACACATTGGCCTCGGGGTCCGCAGCCTCGGTGTTTTCGTAGATTTTTACCGGCCGATCGTCCAGTAATGTAGAGGGCTGCAGCTTTTCACAGCCCAGTCCGATCACCATCACCTCGTTGCCAAAGTTAGGATTCAGCGCGATGTTCTTGAGCGTGCGAATCGGCACAATGGCGGCAGGGGCGTTAATGGCGACGCCACAGCCGTAGGAATGATTCAGGCCCACCACATCATCGACATTGGGGTACAAAGGCAACAGCTCGCGTTTGATACGCTCCACGACATAGTCAACCGTGCCGGCGACGCACTGTACACTCGTGGTGATGCCCAGCACATTCTTGGTTCCCACGCTCCCATCAGGGTTGCGAAACCCTTCAAAGGTATAGCCTGTTAAAGGTGCTGGCTCAGGAACCGATCGTGTGGCCAATGCAAGCTCATCAAGGCTTGGTGCCTGAGGCAGCTTCACATTGCTCTCATTGACATGCTCGCCTTGACCAATATTCACCACCGCCGCGCCAATGACCTCACCGTAGCGGATGATCGGTTTATCCTTGCCAATCGCGGTCAGCGCAATCTTATGCCCTTGGGGCACCGGCTCGGCGACCACAAGGCCATCAGGCAAGCACTGGCCTTTCTCGAGCCCACCCGCTTCTACAACAATGGCGACATTATCGTCGGCATGTACCTGAATGATCTTGCCTGTTAAATCTGTCATCAGCTTACCTATTCACTTTTCCAACAGCATGATTAACTGGCGATATTCTGAAGCTGTTTGGCGCGGTTTTTCCGGCTCATCAGGACCGAAAACACCACGGAGGCGAGGATAAGAAGCCAAAGCACAACGGCGATGGGGCTTTTAGTGAAGAAGGTGGTAAATGTGCCAGCCGACTCGAGGCTTTTGACAAAGTAGACCTCTGCTTGGCTACCGAGGATAAAACCAATGATCAAAGGTGCCACTTCCAATCCAACCTTCTGTATCAGGTACCCCACTACACCAAAAATCAGCAGCGTCCAGACATCGAACATAATGCCGTAATTGATGGCGTAAGCCCCCACAACACACATCATCACAATAATGGGGAAGAGAATATGCTTGGGCACCAGCACGACCTTGGCAATGTGCTTGATGGCATAGAACATCAGGAAAAACATGACGATATTGGCAAACACTAATGCCGTCATCATGACGTACCATGTTTCAGTATTTTCAGGAATGAACAATGGTCCTACCTGAATACCCTGCAACGTGAAAGCACCGATTAGAACCGCTGTGGTAGAGTCACCTGGAATCCCAAGCGATAACAATGGAATCAGCGCACCGCCGGTTAACGCATTGTTGGCTGACTCTGACGCCATAATGCCTTGGGGCGCCCCTTTGCCCATTTGAGAAGAATCACGCGACAAGTTTTTCTCTTGCGTGTAGGCAAGTACTGAGGCGGCGCTGCCACCCACGCCTGGCAACAAACCCACAAAGGTGCCAATAAATGAAGACCGTGTAAGGTTGGTCAGGCTACCTTTAAAGATGGATAGGGAGAAACCGGCGTCTTTACTAACTTTGACACTCTTTCCCGATACTTCGCTTTTAATTCCCTTTTCAGCCTCTAGCAAAATGGTTGAAATACCAAAAATGCCTATCAGCACAGGTAGAAGCGAAAAGCCTTCAAAGAGATAGGGCTCCATGAAGTCAAACATCAGCCGAGTCTTGCCGTTACCACCATCGGTCGTGCTGTAGTCGCCAATCAGACTCAACCAAACTCCAATCACACCACTGAAAATTCCTACCAGCATGCTGTTCGACAGCGAAGCAATGACACTCAGAGCCAACAGGATGATCAAAAACTTCTCCACATAGGAGAACTTAATAGAAAAATCCGCAAGCAATGGCGCAAACAAAAAGAGCACTGCGGCGCTTACTAGGCCACCAAACACAGAGGCAATGACACAAATTCGCAGGGCCTTCTCACCCTCTCCTTTTTGCGCCATCGGATAGCCATCAAAAGTAGTCGTAATAGATGATGGTGTACCGGGAATATTAATGAGTACTGCCGGCACCATGCCACCTGATATCCCCCCCACATACAAACCGAGTAGTAACGCCAGGCCGTTATGAAGCCCCAGGGCATAGGTCAACGGCAAACATACGGCGACTGCCATGGTGGCCGTCATACCAGGAATGGCACCGAAAATAATCCCCACCAGCGTACCAAACGCGACCAGCAGGAAGAATGTTATGTCAAATAAGGATAAGAGTTCCATAGGGCACTCGCTTTAGTCACGGCAGGGTAATAGCGAACAGTTTGGCTAGAATTAGCCAAACTAAGCTAGGTGCAACAACGGCATTAGTGGCCACAATAATGAGTGATTTCTTTGTCCACTTATGCATATACATAAGAGACATCAACAGAACGAACACTATTGAGACAATTAGAAATCCATACCCTGTATAGGGGAACAAATTGCCCACTACTGCCATTAAATAGAAATAAGCTGCGATCAATGCCAGCGTGCCGAAAAAACGCCAAGCATCCATGGGCTCACCCAAAATGGGCAAAGAACGCTCGCCTTTCTTAACCGCGACTAGAAAAGGAGCTACTTTTGTTGCTAGAACAATGACAAACAAAACGGCCATGATCCAACTGACGATCGTCGGGAAGAACAAGTGCGAGTTCTCGAAATCGACCGAGATGCTGAGCAGACTTGATAGACCTGTTTCCATAATCGCTCCGGAAGCAAGCAGGAAGTGCCCTGCTCGGTATTATTCTCTATCGGTTCAAGCTGAAAATGGGCACTGGATGGTCAGGCCACCAGTGCCCATACCATTTACTTGATGTTTTCAATGATGCTGGCGTAACGCTCTGCTTTTTCTTTAAGATGTGCTTCAGCCTCATCAGAGGGCATGAAGTTGGGGATAAAGAAGCTGTCTTTCAGGGTTTCCTGAATCTCGCCTTCCTCGTAGATCTCGGCCAGCGCCTCATCGATTTGCTCGACAATGGCAGGATCCATGTCTTTGTTGTAGAGGAAGAAGAACTCCTTATCGAAAGTGAAACTTTCGTCATCGCCCATTGTGACGTTAACGTTAGGCTCCACATACTCCAGTAACTGTTCACGCGATGTTTCGCCCAGCCCATCTTCAGGCGCTTGTTCTATGGTTTCCTCACTCGCCGTCAACCAAACGAAACGCATGGCCTTTTGATCATCTTCAGGCAGGCGTGTGAACTGCTCGTTAGCCTGCACCGAGCCGTTAATAACGTCGACTTGATCATCAAAAAGCTGCTGGTTCTTATCTGACTGAGAGCCGGTGTTCACAGCAACCAGATTATCTTCCTGCCCAGGATGCTCAATGGCGATAGCGTTCTTCAGAGCGCTGAAACCGATCTCGGAAACACCACCCGGCTGGATCGCAACACGTATTGTCTCGCCTTCACCTGCGGCAGCGATGATGTCCTCAAGATTCTCGTAGGGCGAGTCCTTGGGCACCAGATAGGCATTGCCTGGGTTAATAGACACGGCAGGCCCAATGGCGTACTTCTCGAAGATATCGCTGAAGCCTTCCACCCCGTATAAATGGCCCAGATAGGCATAGTCATGGAAGATCATCAGGGTATTACCGCGCGGATCCCGGTCCAGAGTGCGAAATGCCGCGTTGGCGCCAACCGCATCCACCTTCATGTTGATATCGAGATGCTCGGCCAGCTCGTCCACCACGAAACTGGAATTCTGGTAAGTGTCTGCCCCGGTCGACGTAGAGCCGATGACAACGCGGACATTACCCTGTAGCTCCTGTGCCACGGCAAGGCTAGAGCCCATCGCCATTGTGGTTATTAATGCTGCAGAACCTACGCCGGTCATTACTTTTTTTGAAACCATCATGTTTCACCTCTTTTGCTCGTTGTGATGTTGTTGTGGCTTAGTGGTTGAGCCTAATGGCTTGATTACTTCATACGATCAATTAGCTTTTGAAGCTGGTTGACCTCCTCGACTGTTGGCATGGTCAAGGGTGCTCGCACATCGCCCGCCGGGCGGCCGATCAGTTCGGCACCGGCTTTGATGAGGCTCACGGCATACCCGGCTTTTTGATCCCGCAAATCGATGAACGGAATAAAAAAGTCCTGGGTAATCTTCTTGACGGTTTGGCTATCGCCCTGACGGAGGGCGCGATAAAACGCCACCGCCATGTCAGGAACAAAGTTGAAAACCGCTGACGAGTAGGTGTTAACCCCAATCGATAAATACGCTTCGGCAAAAATTTCGGCGGTGGGGACGCCACCGATATAGGTCAGGCGGTCGCCTACCGTCTTGATGATTTTGTTGAGCGCCTGAATATCGCCTTTGCCATCTTTCAGGCCAATCAGGTTGGGGCAGGCATCGGCCAGCGCCTGAACAGACGCGGCATTGAGAATTCCGTTACCGCGATTGTAGTAAATCACGTTGATATCAGTGGACTGACAGATCTGCCGGGCGTAGTCGACCAGGCCGTCTTGCGGGCACTCGGTCAGATAGGGTGGCATCAGCAAGATACCGTCCGCGCCGGCCTGTTCCGCTGCCTCGGCAAACAGCTTGCCAGTCACAACACTTAGCCCTGCGCTGGCAATCACGGGAAGCTTGCCATCCACCACCTCAACGGCAACGCGCACGATCCGGCGATACTCTTCCAGTGAAAGATTAAAGAATTCTCCGGTACCACCGGCCACGAAGACTGCCGAGATATCATGGCTAATGAACCACGCCAGCCGTTCACGGTAGCTGGCCTCATCGAACTGGCCGTTGTCGTCGAAGTCGGTAATCGGGAACGACAGCAGGCCATCGCCGATTGCTTGTATTACGTCTTGTTTGGAAAACTTCACGCCACCATCCTCATGCCGTCCTCGTCGGGGTGCGTCTCGCCGAGGTTGTTTTGCCTCGTAACGCGGTAGTTGTCATACATCATACAACTAGAAAGTTAATCGTCACGCTGGGCTTGCGCAAGCGGGCCATTGCAAATTACAACCAAAGTTTAACCGGCAGGATTGAGGCCTGGCGCTGCCATATGCGGGGCCCTCGCCCGGGAAAAATCCAGTTAACAGCGACTTATCGATTTGGGGAGCAGACAAAAGAAAGCCGCTCCAGTGGAGCGGCAAAAGACCGTGACTAGCAATGAGAGGGAGAAACCATGACAGGTAACTGGTCGCGTTGACCAACGCTGTCGTGGTCTGTGGCGTCTCATCAAACGCCACAATCACAATATAATAATTCTCATTTATCTTGTCAACACGAATGCGAACACTTTTTATTTACTTTTTTATTTCTAGCCTCCTGCCAGTTGCAGCCAGACGGGCAGCGTCAGCATCGCCAACAGCGTCTGGCCGGTGATAATCGCCGCCATCAGCTCGGCATCGCCCCCCAACTGGCGCGCCAGAATGTAGGCTGACGTGGCGGTGGGCAGCGCCGCAAACAGCAGCGCCACGTCACGACTCACCGCGTCCAGCCCCACTACCCATCCCAGCACCAGCACCAGGGCAGGCATCAGCAACAGCTTGATGCTGTTAGTCGCCAGCACGCCGCGGTCAAGGCGCAGCAAGGCCGCGGGGCGAAGCGCCACTCCCACGGCGACCAGCCCCAGCGGTAAGGCGGCACGCCCCAACAGCTCGACGGTGTCATGGCTCCAGCCCGGCAAGCCGACGCCGGAAAGATTCAGCGCAATGCCCAGTAAACACGCCAGTATCAAGGGGTTCTTGACCAAGGCCATGATGCTTTTGCCAATACTGGCGTTACCTAGCGTCCCGGCCGCCACAAAGCTGGCCACGCACATGACGTTGACCACAGGCACCATCAGCGCCACCGCCACGGCTGCGGTGGTGGCGCCGGCGCTGCCATGTAGGGCCGCCGCCCCGGCAACGCCCACATAGGTATTGAAGCGCACCGCGCCCTGAAACACCGACGTGAACGCCGCCGGGGTCAGCTTCAAGCGGACTCGCAGCCGCCAGAGCAGCAGACCGAACGCGGCCATCGCGCCGAGCAGTACCAGCGCCAGGCGGGTCACCGGCACCTGGCTGACATCCGCTGTCGCAAGCGTCGCCACCAGCATGGCAGGGAACAGTAAAAAATAGATTAGCCGCTCCATGTGCGGCCAGAACGTATCGCTGGGCCAGCGCTTTACGCCCAGCACCGCTCCCAGCAGGATCAACAGGAACAGAGGGCCTAGGGCACCGTTAATGCTTTCCATCGGGCTTCCTTATCCGTCTCGCCGCCCTGCCGTGACACGCGCAGGTTTACTGTTACTATGACCTATAAACGCAGTTAACCAGTCGCCAACAGGCACTGGCTCACCGCCTGCGGGGGATTACCATGACCTACCCAAAACGCTGGCTAGGTATCGGCCTCATTACCATGCTGATCATCGGCAGTGGCGCCTGGCTCTACGTTAGGACGCTATCGCCGCAAAGCGACATGCCCAGTGGCGGTGCGATTGAGCTGCCGTCCACACAGGGAGACTTTTCACTTACCCAGCTCGACGACGATCAGCTCGCCCTGGTGTCGTTCGGCTATACGTACTGTCCGGATGTGTGCCCCATGACCCTGTCGGTCAAGCGCCAGGCGCTGGCCGAGCTTTCGCCGTCACAGCGCCAGAAGGTGGTGCCCGTGATGGTCACGGTCGACCCCGAACGCGACACGCTGGAACGGCTCGAGCAGTACCTGGCGTTTTTCGATGAAGGCTTGATCGGCGCGCGGGGCAACGCTGCCGAACTCGAGGATGTCATGTCACGGTATGGCGTCGTCAGCCGTCGCGTAGAGGCACCCGACTCGGCTATTGAGTACACCATTGACCACAGCTCGGCGCTCTATCTTGTCGATCGTGACGGCGATATTTTGCAGCGCGTGCTGTACTCGTCGACGCCCCAAGCGCTTAGCGCCGCACTGATGGATGAACTGGGGGGTTAATCACGCCCTGGCACCGATTGCAGGCGTGTCAGCATCGCCATCAGCGCCTCCACCTGCGCGCCTTCGCGGGTATCGTGTAGCGGGGTAAGCTGGGATGAGCTCTCCGCATACCCCCACCAGTCCCAGCAACCCTGGGGGTTCATCATGCTGCTCTCGGCCTGGGGATACAGCACGATCTGACGATGCGCTGCCGCCCACGCATTGAGTCCGCTACGACGCACGAAGGTATCATCTATCGCGTCTACGCTCATCTGGCAGCCATGTAGCGCCAGCGTGACTTCGCAGCCCCCCTGTTCGCAGCCTTCAGGGATAAAGACAAAACCGCGATCCGCCATGCCGTTAACCGCAAAGTCCGACTGATCAAACGCGCGTAACTGCCCTTGGCCATCGCGTTGCGATTCGCGTTCGGGATATAGGAAACTCAGCATGTCGCCGGCCACATCGTCGTCGCAGGCCAGGAGATAGCTGCCACCGCCCTGCAGACAGTCCCCGAGACGCTGGGGTGGCGGCGACTCATCATCCAGGCGCACCGGCCAGCCGTGTCCGGTCTCCTCGCGCCGTTCGATGCGAAGCTGCTCGGACGAAGCCAGCCAGCGTTCCCACTGCTCGGCCAACAGATCCCCCAACACGGGCGCTACCACCTCGTCACCCTCACCGTGCCACAGATACACCCTGAGCTGGCTGAGCGCCTCCCGGGGGCCTACCTGCTGCGCGGATTCGTAACGGCGGCGGCGATTTTCCAACTGATCCAACGACGGCTCGCCATCTGCCGTCGTCATGCAGCGATTGAGCGCCCGGCTCAGCGAGCCCTCCGCGCACCCCCAGGGACCGGCTGCCAGAACCCCTACGGCGGCGAAGCGCTCGGGAAACGCCACCGCCAGTTGGGTCGCCATGTAACCACCTGACGAAATGCCCACCACGCTTGCATTCTCTTTTCCAGCGTCCAGCGACGGCAGTGCCTCGGAAGCTCCCAGAGCCGCCGTCGCTGCCAGCGTACCGCCCATGAACAACAGCCCACGGGCTAGATGACGCGGAGGGACACGCATGCGTTACTCAACGTCCAGCAGTTCAACGCGAAAGGTCAGCACTTCGTTGGGACCAATCGGCCCCTGGCCGCTTTCACCGTAAGCCAGGTCGGCCGGGATATACAGCATCCAGCTGTCGCCGACGCTCATTTCCTCCAAGGCTTCCTGCCAGCCTTCGATCACCTGGTTGACCTGAAAGCTCACCGACTCGCCGCGCTCGAAGGAGCTATCAAATACGGTCCCATCCAGAAGGGTGCCTTCGTAATTGACCTCGACCGTATCCTGCGGGCCAGGAGACTCACCATCACCCGACTCGAGTACTTCGTACTGCAGGCCTGATTCCATTACCGTCACGTCGTCGCGCTCGGCGTTTTCCGCAAGGAAGTCTTCACCTGCCTGGCGGTTGGCTTCACCGGCTTCGGCAGCTTCCGCTTCCCGGGATGCCATGGACTGCTCCTGAAAGGTCATCAGCGCTTCGCTCATTTGCGCTTCATCCATCGCCAGGTCGTTGCCTTCAAATACGTCGCGCATACCCTCGGTGAAGGTGTCGAGATCCAGGTCTTCAACGTCGGCCTGCATGCTCTCGCCAAGCGTGACGCCCAGGCTATAAGCCAGGCGCTCTTCTTCTGTTTCCGGGGCGGCGGCCACCAAGGGGGCAACCAGCAGCAAACCAACCAGCGCCGTTGAGGAAATCGCTACTTTCATAAAACACCTTTTTTTCAGGGTGCAAGGCACCGTAATGAGGACTGTTAAAAGAGTAACACCCGCCGCCCCAGGCTGCATCTGCCAAGGACGACGGGTATTGATCACCTACAACATTGAAGAGACGGCGCGGTTTATACCACCAGCGTCGGGCAGCGCGCCGCGCCCGCCACCCGCTGTGAAACGCTGCCCAGCAGCAGGTTCTTGTCACCATTGGTGCCCTGGGCACCGATGACGATCAGGTCACACTCGCGCTTGCGCGCAAAACGAACAATGGTGCGGGAGGGCATGCCACCTTTGACAAAGGCCCGCACGCGTCCGCCATCGGCGCCCATTTCAATGGCGTGGGACTTGGCATGCACGGCAATTTCCGTGGCGTACTCTTTCAGCGCATCGTCGGGAATATCCATCTTGTTGGGCCGCACCATCGAAAGCGACGCTTCCAGCAGGCTGTGGTGCTTGAACACACACAGCAAATAAAGCTCGGAGCCGGTCAACATCTGTAGCCCCACCGCTTTTTCAAGCGCTTTCAAGGCCCCCTTGGAGCCATCCACCGGCACTAAAATGCGGTTAAACATTGGCGTTCTCCTTTCCGCCCGTTAGCCAGAGGCCACATCGCGCAGGAACAGTGCAATCTGCGGGAACATAATCAGCAACGTCGCCGCCAAAATCAGCATAAAGATAAACGGCGGAGTGCCTTTGATCACGTCCCAATAAGGGCGCTTGAAGATGGCAATCGCGGTGAAGATATCGCAGCCAAAGGGCGGCGTTGCCGAGCCAATCGCTACCTGCAGGGTAATCAAGATACCCACCAGTACCGGGTCGAGCCCAGTAGCCTCAACGGCCGGGGCGAAAATCGGCGTTAACACCAAAATGACCACAATCGGGTCTACAAACATACAGGCCACAAAGAAGGCCACGCAGATAGCAATCAAGACGCCAGTGGGGCCTGCATCATTCACGCCCACTGCCTCAAGAATGGTCTGAGGAATTTGCGCAAACGAAATAATCCACGAGAAGCTATTGCCCACCGCTACCAAGATAAATACCACGGCGGTAATCAGGCCAGTGGATTTTGCAATCGCGTAGATATTGTGCATTTTCAGCGAACGGAACACCAAAAACTCAAGAAAGAAGGCGTACAGCACGCAGGCGGCAGCGGCTTCTGTGGGGCTGAAAATACCGCCGTAAATACCACCCACAATAATCACCGGGAAACCCAACGGCCATAATGCTTTCTGCACGGCCCTGCCACGCTCTCCCCAACTGGCTTTCGGTTCGGTAGGCACGTTTTTCACCGTCGCATAAATCATGCTGTAGGCGGCGAACATCATCAAGATCATCAAGCCAGGCCCGATACCGGCAATAAATAGTTCGCCGATCGAGGTGCCCGAAATTACCCCATAAATGATCATCCCGATGCTGGGAGGAATCAAAAACGCAATATCGCTGGCGTTAATAATCAAGGCCAGAGTGAACGAATCAGAATACCCCGCTTTCAGCATGCGCGGGCGCAGCGGCGAACCCACTGCTACTACGGTGGCCTGGGTAGAACCCGAGACGGCTCCAAACAGCGTGCACGAGGCCGCCGTACTGACAGCCAGGCCGCCTTTTACATGGCCGATAAACGCCATCACCATGTCAATCAGGCGACCGGCCGACTGGCCGCGGGTCATAATATCCGCGGCCAGAATAAACATCGGCACCGCGATCAGCGAGGCCGGACGAACACCCGCCATCATCTGCTGAATCAAGGTATCCATTTGGCCAAACCCGTCGAACATCATGAAAAACCCGATGGCCGAGGCGGTGATCAACGGGATCATCATTGGAAAGCCCAGCAACAGCAGGACAATCATCGTAGAGACCATTATCGTCGTCATAGCGATTCCCTTAAGTTGTGCCCTGCGTCAGACTTCTGTTTCGGTATCTTTATAGCCATCCACCACCCCGGTAGATAGCCATACATCCCGGGAGGTCATGTTTTTGATTGCTGTAAGCAGGTACTGGACCCCGGTAATGAAAAACCCCAGAGGCACCCACAAATAAATAATCCAAATCGGCATCCCCAAGGAAGGCAGCACGCGCCCTTTGCTGTACATACCGTGGATGTAGACCACCGAGTAATACAACAAAAAGAACATCACCAACGAGGTAAATAGGGCAATGGCTATCATTAACACCCTGCGCCCCCCGGTGGGTAGCGCATCGTAGATCGCCGACATGCGAATATGCCGCCCGTGCCGGGCCGCGTAGCCGATACCCGCGAAGGTGATCATGATAATCAGAATGCGGTTGAGCTCTTCTGAGAACATGATGCTGTTACCAAACACAAAGCGAGATACCACATTGGTAACGGTATTCAGCGCCATCAATAGCACGCCAAGGGCCAGAATTACCGACTCGATTTTGCTGATCGTGGTATCCAAAGTCCCGAGGATACCGGGCAAGCCAGAGCGGTAATGTTTCTCGGACTCTTCTTCAGTCATGGCCGGACTCCTTTTATCACGGCAGCCTGTTGCTGCCGACTTCACGTTTCCACAACGATCTCAACACTGGGCGCTGCTGAACTGTCTACCACACAATACATTCATTTCAGCCTAACGGTATCACCGTGCCACTGGTTCAACGTTAGATGAACGAATGTTATCGCATGTTAACGCCCGAATAGCGCCACGATACTATGCAGCCATCGATAAGAAGTAAAAGGGGCGGCCGCTGGCCGCCCCTTTGGTACTTCAGTTAAAGCGCCTAACCAAGCGAGCGCTACTATTCGTCGTCGGTTACCGCTTCAAGATCGGCTTTGAACTGCTCAAGCAGCTCTTTACCGCGATCACCGGTCATTTCCAGGAACTCTTCTTCAACCTGCGGCGCGCGGTCACGGAAAGCCTGGATCTGGTCTTCGTCCAAGCGAGTTACCGTTACTTCATCGGAGTCTTCCTGGATTTTTTCCAGTGCTTCGTCGGCCAAACCTTTGATGTGCTCAATGGTGTGGTCGTAAGCTTCAGCTGAGGCCTCTTGAACCAGCTCTTTGTCTTCGTCAGACAATCCGTCGTAGAACTCCTGGTTAGCCATCATGGCGGTAGTGAACCACCCGTGACCGGTAAAGGTCAGGTGCGGAGACACTTCGTACAGACCACCAGACTCAATCCAGAAAATCGGGTTTTCCTGGCCGTCAATCACGCCTGTTTCCAGGCCACCATAGACTTCACCCCAAGGCAGCGGCGTTGGCGACGCGCCAAAGGCCTCGTAGGTTTCCGACAGCAACGGGTTGGTCATGGTGCGGATTTTCTTGTTATCCAGGTCGTCCGGCGAGCTGATCTTCTCATCGGTGGTAATCACCATCTCACCTTCTGGATACATCTTCAGCAGTTCGAGATCTTGCTCCGCATAAAGCTCTGGGAACATCTCGTTGATGGCTTTGCTCTCGTCGAAGAACTCTAAAACGGTTTCTTCATCCGTGGGCAGCAGATAAGGAATGAAGAAGATTTGCGCTTCAGGAATCAGTGAACCAGTAAAACCGGGCGACTGGTTGACGAACTGGAGAATCCCGTTTTGGGTCTGCTCCATGATGTCGTCTGATTCGCCCAACTCGCCAAAGCGATAAACCTCAACGGTATGATCAGAGTTTTCTTCGATGTGCTCTTTGAACGCATAGGCGAACACGTCTTGAACGTCGCCTTCATATTCTTCGTGCGCGTAACGCCAGTTTTCAGCCTGAGCGACGCCCGACATACCAACCAATAGTGCACTGACGCTCGCCGTCGTTACTAACTTGCTTGCCTTCATGCGGAGTTCCCCTTGCAGTGGTAAGCGCGCTGTACGAGTGCGCAAGAATCTGCTTTCTCGGCGCGCCATACAAACGCGCTATGTTATTCGCAATGATGCCTGCGCCAGGAAGCGCGGCGCGTTTCAAGACCGAATAACAATCAGTTATTCAAAAGCAGCTAATTTTCAGGCTAGCGCGCCCGCTGTAAGGGGTCAAGCTGATGACCCAGCACGTCAAAGGCATCTTGCAGGGAGGCAATAGCCGCTTCATCGAGCGTTAGCTGCTGCCACTCCTGAGGCGATAATAGGCGTTTTTGCAGCCAACTTCCGGCATCGTCCGGCATCGTTGACGTATTTTTCAAGCGCAGGCACGCCGGATCAGCGTCCCACGCCCACCGCTGCCAACGTTGAAGGTTTTCACGCTCGGCGAGTAATTCGGCCTGCTTGATCCGCTCGCGCAGCAACGAGAGCGTCTCGCTGGGATGTTCGGCGCGTTTCAGGTCACGCCGTAACCCGCGCAGCACCTCGGTAACACCGGCCTGCCATTCGATACATAGCTGACGCTGCCCTGATAACACCTCTGGCCGCGCCTCAAGCCCGTGAGCAAAGAGCCAGCCGTGAAACAGCAGCTCACATACGTCCACCGCAGCGGTATCCTGAAGCGTGAGGCACGCCTGCTCGACGCCGGGGCGGGCGTAGAATGCCAGTGCGAAATCCCACAGCGGTGCCTGCTGTAACGCCGCGAATCGGGTAGAATCTAGCGCAGTAGAATCCAGCATTGTATGACCCATCCTTTTCGGGAGAACGCATGATCGCACTGCGCCAAGTCGCCCTGCAACGCGGCACGCAAACGCTACTCGACAACGCCGACCTGACCCTGCCCAGCGGAGTGAAGACCGGCATTATCGGAGCAAACGGTGCAGGCAAGTCGAGCCTCTTCAAACTGCTGCTGGGCGAGCTCGGCCCCGATCAGGGTGACGTGGAGCTGAGCGGCGGGCAACGCATCGCCCACATGGCCCAGGAAGTCGAGACCCTGGACCGGCCCATCATCGACTATGTGCTGGACGGCGATGTCGATCTTCGCCAGGCAGAAGCCGACTTGCAGGCGGCACGGGACGCCAACAATCCTCACCGTGAAGCGGAACTGCACGGCCTGATCGAAACCCTGGATGGCTATCGGGCCGAGTCGCGCGCAGCCCAGCTGCTGGTCGGGCTCGGCTTTGTCCAGGCGGACCTCACGCGACCCCTGTCGTCGTTTTCCGGCGGCTGGCGAATGCGCGTCAATCTTGCCCGCACGCTGTTCATGCCCTCGGACCTGCTGCTTCTCGATGAGCCCACCAACCACCTCGACCTTGACGCGCTGCTGTGGCTGGAGCAGTGGCTTACCCGCTATCCCGGCACGCTGCTGCTGATTTCCCACGACCGTGATTTCCTGGATGCCGTGTGCGACCACATCGTGCACATGCATCATCAAACGCTGGAGCTTTACCGCGGCAACTACTCGCGCTTTGAGCGCACCCGCGCCGAGAAGCTTGCCCTCCAGCAGGCCGAAGCCGCCAAGCAGCAGGCGCGGCGCGAAGAAATCGAGCGCTTTATCACGCGCTTCAAGGCCAAGGCGACCAAGGCCAAGCAGGCGCAAAGCCGCGTCAAGATGCTCGAGCGCATGGAAGACATTGCCGTTGCCCACGTCGACTCGCCGTTCCACTTTACGCTTCCGGCAGCGGACAAGACGTCGCACCCGCTGCTGGTGCTCGACCAGGCGACGCTGGGCTACCGGGGGGAGGCGGGCGATATCGCCCAGCTCGAAAAGGTCAACCTCACGCTGTTACCCGGCAGCCGTATCGGCCTGCTGGGGCCCAACGGCGCCGGCAAATCAACGCTGATCAAATCGCTCACCGGTGAGCTAGATCTTCTGGAAGGCGAGCGCGTACCGGGCGAACACCTGGCGATCGGCTACTTTGCCCAACACCAGTTGGAAGGGCTCGACGTTACCACCACGCCGTTTGTGCACGTGCAGCGGCTTTCGCCCACCGCCAGCGATCAGGAGATTCGCAACTTCCTGGGCGGGTTTGGTTTTCGCGGCGACGATGCGTTTGGCCAAGTCGCCAGCTTTTCAGGCGGTGAGAAGGCCCGCCTGGCGTTGGCGCTGGTGGCATGGCAGAAGCCCAATCTGTTGCTGCTGGACGAACCGACCAACCACCTGGACCTGGAAATGCGCGAGGCGCTGACCCAGGCACTGGCCAGCTTCGAGGGCACCGTGATCCTGGTGTCTCACGACCGCCACCTGCTGCGCGCCACGGTGGATGAGTTCTGGCGGGTCGCCGACCACCGCGTCGAACCCTTCGACGGTGACCTCGACGATTACCGGGCCTGGCTGAAAGCGCGCCTGGAAGAAAGCCGCCGGGACAGCCGTAGTGAGAAAAGCGAACGCCAGGGCCAGCAGGCTGGCGGCGATAACCGCGATGCCCGCAAGGCGGCGCGCAAAGCCGCCGCCGAGCTGCGCGAAAAGCTGCGCCCGCTGAAAAAGGAACGCGACCAGGCAGAAAAAGCCATGGAGCGCGAACAGGCGGCCCTTGCCAAACTGGAAGAAACCCTTGCCGACCCGACGCTTTACACCGACGACGCGCGCAAGGCGGAACTGACCGACACCCTGGCCCGACAGGCGGACATCATGACGCGCCTCAACGACGCCGAAGCCCAGTGGCTGGCGGCCGAGGAGGCACTGGAGGAGATGGAGGGCGAGCTACAGGCCAGCGAAAACGCTTAAGCAACCACTAACTTTCCAGCAGAAAGGTCACCGGCCCGTCGTTGACCAGCGAGACCTGCATGTTGGCGCCGAACTCGCCGGTGGCTACGTGTTGCCAGGCAGCCTGCGCCCGGGTCACTAGGTAGTTGAACAGCCGCTCGCCTTCGGCGGGGGGCGCGGCGCTTGAGAAACTGGGCCTCAAGCCTTTATGCGTATCGGCGGCCAGGGTGAACTGCGATACCAGCAGCAGGCCGCCTTCGACCTGCTGGACATTCTGGTTCATCTTGCCATCGGCATCGCTGAAGACGCGGTAGTGAAGCAGCTTGTGGAGTAGTTTGTCGGCGTCGGCGTCGCAATCACCCTTTTCGACGCCGACCAGCGCCAGCAGACCATGTTCTATTGCACCAACGCATTGCCCATCTACATCGACACTTGCGCGATTAACCCGCTGAATAAGTGCTTTCACGCCGCTTCCTCCCGCAAAAGCACCAGTATAACGCGCCGTTAGGCCGTGTGATTACTTACCCAGTAGCGCATCGCGAAAGTCGTCGCCCAGCGGTTCCTCGCCCAGCCAGATGCCGAACATGGCATTGGCTAACTCGGCATCGCCGCCTTCATACAGCGTCTCGCCGTTGAGCACGAGGCGCAGTTGATCACCATCCCAGCTCAGCACGTAGCGATCCCCAGGGGTCACGTCGCGATAGCTATCGTTAAAGGCGTCGATATCACTTTCGAGGGAGCGGAAGTCACTGCTGCTCAGCGACTCCTGAAGGGTATCGGTGGTCGCCTCGGCGAACTCGTCGGCCTCGATATCGTGGAAGTAGGCCAGCTCAAGACGCCGCGGTATATCGCGCTGCGGCTGTGGATCGGTCTCGCCTTCCGCCTGGTAATACGCGCCGGCGTAGGCGGTCCAAATCATGTAGGTGAACACGCCGCTGCCGATCAGCTCGTAGCGCTGGCCATTCTCTTCCAGGCTGCGCTCGAAGCGCTCACCCTCTTCGCTCACCGTTTGCGCCCAGAGCCCGTTTGATCCGAGGAGCAGCATGGCGCCCGCAAGCCAGACGCCGACACCGCGCGGCACGATCTTTGAGAGTGATGACATGGCAAGGTACCTCTTGGTTATGCAAGACAGTACCTATACTACTCTCCATTCTAATAAAAGTTCCGTACAATCACCCGCGGCACAGCATGACATCGCAATGCGGCTCGCTTAGCAGCATGCCCGTCAGCTCGCTGGCATGATGCGGTTGGTCACGGCTACCGACCACCACCAGGTCGGGGGTATGGCGTTTGATGTAGCCACTCAGCACCTCACACGGCGCGCCGTGTTCGAGCACCAACTCAACGTCGGGCACGCCGGCAAGCTCACTCATCAGGCTGTCGATTTCCCTGGATAAATGCTCGCGCAGCCTCGCCACCTCGTGGTCGCGCCACTGGGCGTAGTACGGATGCGAGCCCAGCTCCCGCTCTCCTGGCAAGCTCCAGGCATGCAACAGCGTCAGCGAGGCGTCGGGGAAGCGCTGCAACGCCTCGCGCAGGCTATGCCGGGCCGTCAGCGAAAAGTCGACCGGTACGAGTATCGACTGCCACGGCTGGGTGGGGGGCTGCGAGGCGACGACGACGGGGCAAGGGGCACTGCGGATGATGCGCATTGACGTGGCCCCCAACAGCAGGTCTTTCTGGCCACGCTTGCGGTGCATGCCCACCACCACAAGGTCCGCCTGACGCTCGTGGGCTTCGCGGATAATCTCCACATAAGGCGCCCCAGCAACGGTCTGGATCAGCGTTTTGGGCTCTTCCAGGGCGTAGTCTTCGCGAATATCCTTGAGGGTGGCGGCGATATCATCCACCACCGCCGCTTCCACATCGTGGAGCACACGGCGGGGCAGGTAGGGGTCGAGCACATGGACGATATCCAGCTGCGCGCCGTCGGCGTAAGCCAGGCGCAGCGCTCTGGCAAAGGCGGCGCGGTTATCGGCGGAGAGATCAGTGGCAAACAGCACGGTACGGGTCATCGCAAACGCTCCTCGGCCGAGCAACTCAGCCTTGTTTAGCCAGCCTGCATGCGAACACCCTTCAGCATGGTGCGCAACGGGCTATTGCGCAAGCTAGACAAGACACGCTCGAAACGTCTACACGCCAACCGCTTACCACCAGGCATGAAAATGATGTACCGGGCCACGTCCGCGCCCCACCTCCAGCCGTACGCTGGCCTCAAGGGCGGCATGCAGCCATTGCTTGGCGTCGCTAATCGCCGCCACCGGGGCCTCTGCCGAGGCGTCAGCGGGAAGCTTGGCCAGGCAGGCAGCGATTGCCGACGATAGCGCACAGCCGGTGCCGTGCAGGTTCTCGGTGGCGATGCGCGAGGCCGGCAGCCAGCGGTGCTCATGGGGTGTCGCCAGCAGGTCGGGGCAGGTTTCGCCGCGCAGGTGTCCGCCCTTGAGCACCACGTAGGGCGCGCCCAGTTGGGTCAAGCCCGGTAGCATCGCCTCCATCTCATCTAGACTGACCGGCGAGGGGGAATCGAGAAGCACTGCGGCCTCCGGCAGGTTGGGGGTAATCACGTCCGCCAGCGGCACCAGAACGTCGCGCACCGCGCGGATGCCTTCATTATCGACCAGGATATCGCCGCTCTTGGCCACCATCACCGGGTCGAGCACGATCCAGCGTGGCCGCCGCCGACTCAGCGTCTCAGCGATCACCTCGGCCACGTCGCGACTGGCGACCATGCCGATTTTGACCGCATCGATGGCGACGTCATCCAGCAGGTGATCGAGCTGCTCACGAATCGCCTGGGGCGATACGGGATACACCGAGGCGACGCCGCAGGTGTTCTGGGCGATGACCGCGGTGATCACGTTGGTGCCGTACACGCCGAGCGCTGAAAAGGTTTTGAGATCACCCTGAAGCCCCGCGCCGCCGGACGGGTCGGAGCCCGCGATAGTGAGCACGTTACGAAGGCGGGAATCGGTAGACATGGCGTTCCTTCCGGCAAGATCATCGATAGTTAGCTAGGATACCCAAGCTATCGCTTTTGTGCTGCCCTTAAACGCAAATGGCCGCCCGAGGGCGGCCATGTCATGCGGCGATGCGCGTGTTACTCGGCGTTGTCGCCTTCTGGGTTACGGGCGTTGTAGTACGCCTGCTCGGAGATCGCGTGGTAGTCCTCGACCTTATCCTGGAAAGCGCTATAGGACTCGTAGATACGCGTCGCCAACTCGCTGGATTCTGCCAGCTCGGCCACTACGTCTTCGGAGTGCTCGCGTGCCTGGGCCAGGACGTCATCGGGAATGCGGCGCAGCTCGACATCGTGCTCGTTAACCAGCGTTACCAGCGCATCGTTGTTACGCGCGGTGTACTCGTCCAGCACGTTGGCATTGACGTCACGCACGGCCGTGGTGAGGATTGCCTGCAGGTCCGCAGGCAGTTCGGCCATGGCCTCTTCGTTGACGATAGCCTCGAACATCACGGTCGGCTCGTGCCAGCCCGGATAGTAGTAGTAATCGGCCGCCTGGTGCAGACCAAAGGCCAGATCGTTGTACGGACCAATCCACTCGGTGGCATCGATCGCACCCGACTGCAGCGAGGTGAAAATCTCGCCGCCCGGCATGTTGACGATCGCCACGCCCATGCGGTTCATCACTTCACCACCGAGGCCCGGCATGCGCATTTTCAGGCCGTCCAGATCGTCGACCGAATTGATCTCCTTGTTGTACCAGCCGCCCATCTGGACGCCGGACGCCCCGGCCACCAGCACGTCGACGCCGAAGTCGTCATAAAGCTCGTTCCACAGCTCCATGCCGCCGCCAAAGTGCAGCCAGGCGTTCATTTCCTGGGCGTTCATGCCAAACGGCACGGCCGCAAAGAATTGCGCGGCCGGCGCCTTGCCCTTCCAGTAGTAGGAAGCGGAATGGCCAAGCTCGGCGGTGCCATCGGCAACCGCATCAAAGACTTCAAAGCCCGGCACCAACTGCCCGGCACCAAATACTTCGATGGTCAGGCGGCCATCCGACATTTCATCGACCAGCTCGGCAAGGCGTTCAGGCCCCTGGCCTACGCCGGGGAAGTTTTTCGGCCAGGAGGTGACCATTTTCCAGCGGAATTCTTCTTCCTGAGCCTGGGCGTGATTATCGAGGCTCGATACCGCCAGCAGGCCAGCGGACATCGCAGTCGTCATGGCAATGGCGACGGGGAGTGTTTTAACGTTCATTCATGAACCCTCTAGCTTTCTATTATTACTGTTATGGGTAGGAAAGCACCGCTCGGCCAAGTGCCTCAGGCACTGGACCAAGCAGCTTACTGCAAATTGTTGATTAGTTATTCACATGCTTTAGTACTAGGTTCTCACGTCCTTGCGTTGATAGCAGCGCCCCTTTTAATTTATAGCTAGCCGAACTGCGCGGGCAGCCACGTCGCCAGCTGCGGGAAGAAGGCAAGCACCAGCAGCATGCCCAACTGCATCAGGATAAACGGAATCACCCCGCGATAGATGGCTGACGTGGGTACCGACGGCGGCGCCACCCCGCGCAGATAAAACAGCGCAAAACCAAATGGCGGGGTCAGGAACGAGGTCTGCAGGTTGATGGCGATCATGATCCCCAGCCAGATGGGGTCAAGCCCCATGGCCAGCAGAATCGGCCCGACGATCGGCACCACCACAAAGGTGATTTCGATAAAGTCGAGAATGAACCCCAACAGGAAGATGACCAGCATCACGATGATGGTCGCGCCGACCACGCCGCCGGGCATGCTTTCAAACAGCTCGGTGACCATGTGTTCACCGCCGTAGGCCCGGAACACCAGCGAAAACAGCGCCGCGCCGATCAGGATCAGAAACACCATAGTGGTGACGTTCATCGTCGAACGCAGCACGTCCTTCAGCGTCGCCCAATCGAGTTGACGATAGCCCAGCGCCAGCACGAGTGCGCCGAAGGCACCCACGGCAGACGCCTCGGTGGGCGTTGCAACGCCGCTGAGGATCGACCCCAGCACCGCCACGATAAGCACCACCGGAGGCACCAGGCCCTTGAGCAGCAGCATGCCCAGCCCCGTAGTGTGGCCAAGCTCTTCCATCAGTTCCTGGCGATCCGCGGCGGGCGCCATACTGGGACGCAGCCACGCCACCAGGGCCACGTAGATCATGTACATCACGACCAGAATCAACCCAGGCACCAGCGCGCCCATGAAGAGGTCACCCACCGACACCGTTTTGGGGCTGAAAATACCCATGTCCAACTGCGCCTGCTGGTACGCCGATGACAACACATCGCCGAGCAGTACCAGCGCAATGGAAGGCGGAATGATCTGACCCAGCGTGCCGGTGGCGCAGATCGTCCCGGTCGCAAGCGAAGTGCTGTAGCCACGCTTCAGCATGGTAGGCAGTGACATCAAGCCCATGGTCACCACGGTGGCCCCGACGATACCGGTAGACGCCGCCATGAGCATGCCCACAAGCGTAACCGAAATACCCAGGCCACCGCGCATGGCGCCGAACAGCAGGGCCATGGCGTCGAGCAGGGTTTCTGCGACCTTGGACTTTTCCAGCAGCACGCCCATAAGGACGAACAGGGGCACCGCCAATAGCGTCTGGTTGGTCATGATGCCGTACAAGCGGTTGGGCAAGGCGGCCAGGTAGCCGGCATCGAAGTTGGCATCGACACCCATAGCCTCGAGACCCAACCCCATGCCGGCAAACAGCAGCGCCGTGCCCGCCAGCGAAAGCGCCACGGGGAAGCCGAACATCAGCACGATGCAGATAACGGCAAATAAAATAATCGGCATGAATTCCAGCATCAAACGCGCTCCTGAAGATGGGTATCATCCGTTCCGGACGGTGCAATACGCCCGGTCAGCACGTAGCCGTTGCGCACCAGCTCGATCACGCCCTGGACGATCATCAGCAAGGCAAACAGGGGGATCATGGTTTTCAGCAAGAAGACGGCAGGAATCCCGCCGTGATCCGGCGAGGTTTCCAGGATGCTCCAGGCGTTGACCACGTAACCCAGGCTGGAGGCGATGACGAAGACCATCACCGGTATCAACAGTAAGATGATGCCCACGATATTGACCAGCGCCTGACGGCGCGGCGTCATCCCGCGATAGAAGATATCCACCCGCACGTGCCCGTCGTGCCGAAAGGTGTAGGCAGCGGCAAGCATGAAGACGCTGGCGTGCATGTACATCACCAGCTCTTGCATGAAGATACTGTTCACGCTGAAGGCATAGCGCAGCAATACAATCGCGAACTGAATCAGCATCATGATGATGATCAGCCACGCAAGGGTACGTCCGAACCACTCCGAAGCGCGGTCCAGCGCACCGATAAAGGCAGGTAGTTGTGTAGTGTCCGACATGGGAAGTGTCTCGCGTCATACGGCCAGGGGAGTCAGCGCCCAGACAATAGCGCATATACGCGAACATTACAGCGCTCACAGGCGCCACTCACGGCTATTTATTTAACGCTTGAGCGAATCGCGGCGAGACAGGCGGCCGGCAGCGGCAGATCCACGGCGATCGGCAGATGGTCGGAAAACAGGTGATCCAGCACCTGAACGTCCACCGCCTCGAGGGATTGGGACAGCAGAATGTGATCCAGCGCCCGGCGCGGCTGCCAGGAGGGGTAGCTCAGCAGGGGTTTCACCGGGTGGAGCGGCAGCGCATCGTTGAAACGCTCGTGGGCATGAAGCTGATCCGGCGTACAGTTCAGATCGCCCATGACCACCACATGGCGCAGCGGCTGGATAATATCGCTGAGGTAGTTGAGCTGGCGCACCCGACCTCGGTGGCTGAGTGCCAGGTGGGCCACAAAAATGTGCAGCGCATCCGGCCCCTCACCAAAGCGGGCGTGAATGGCGCCGCGTCCGGGCATGGCGCCCGGCAGGCGGTGCTCCTCTATCTGGCTCGGCACCAGGCGTGAAAGCAGCCCATTGCTGTGTTGGGCAATGCGCCCAAGATTGCGGTTGAGCTGTTGAAAGTGGTGGGGCATGCCCGCCTGGGTCGCCAGGTATTCAACCTGATTGATGCGGCTAGAACGAAAGCTGCCACCATCAACTTCCTGCAAGCCCACCACATCAAACTTGCTCATCACCTCGCCCATCATTTCAAGACGCTGCAGGCGGCGCGGATGAGGCAGGAAGTGCTGCCAGCTACGCGTCACGTAGTGATGATACGCCGAGGTCTGGATACCCACCTGGAGATTAAAGGTCAGCAGACGCAAATGGCCGCTGCTCAGCAGCGGCTTGCGGGCCTCCAGCTCGTTCATGGTCAACCCCATAACCCGACGGTCAAATGGCGTTACTCATCGCGCTCTTCGCGCACCTTCTCGACCAGCGCATCGGCGATCTTCGGCATGTTTTCGAGGCTGCCGGCGCTGCTCGGCGTCACCACGTAACGGCCATCGACGACCAGCGCGGGGACGCCCATCAAGCGCATGTCACGCATGCGGCTGTTGGCCTTGTTGACGTTGCTGCGTACGTTGAAGGCTTTCAGGGCTTCCTTGGCTTCGTCTTCGCTGACGCCATAGTCAGCGAAAAAGGCGGCAATATCGTCGCTGTCGGTCATCGAACGCTCATCCTGGTGGATGGCGTCGAAGAAATCCGCGTGAAGCTCCTCGGCGATTCCCAGCTCTTCGGCGGCATAGTAGGCATTGGCGTGGGTGTTCCAGTCGCCGCCCATGGTCGCGGGCATCTTGGCCATGGTGACATCGTCATCGAGGGTTTCTTCCCACTCGTTAACGTGTGACTGCAGGCGATAGCAGTGCGGGCAGCCGTACCAGAAGACATCCAATACCTCGATCTGACCGTCGTCCACCTGGGTTTCAACCGGCTCTTCGAGCGCCTCGTAATGCTGACCTTCAACCAGTTCCTGAGCACTGACTGCTGCCGACAGACTCAAACCGGCAACCGCAACCATCAACGTTTTCAACATAGTGACTAATCTCCGTGGGAAAGCCAGCGTGAGACCCCAGTAAACGACCAGGGTTCCGCATCTGACCAAGCATGCGATAATAATCGCCAGCTTATTGAGACTGGTCGTTTAATTCAAACCCAACAGATAGTTCGCCACCGCCTGCATATCGTCGTCGCTCATTTTCGCGGCAATATCCCGCATGACCTGATTGGGGTCGTTTTCCCGCTCACCGTCAGCAAAGGCTTGCAGGGTCGAGACGGTGTAGTCGGTCTGCAGCCCCGACAGCGCCGGATAGGCAGCGCTGCCGATGCCCGCTCCGGTTGGCGAGTGGCAGGCGCTACAGGCGGGAATGCCTTTTTGCTGGTCGCCGGCCCGGTACAGGGCTTCGCCACGGGCCAGTAGCTCGGCATCATCGTCGGCCTGGCCGAGGTGAGGTTCCTGCTCGGCGTAGAACGCCGCTACGTCCCAGGCATCCTGATCATCAAAATCATCTACCTGACCCGCCATCTGCGGCACCTCGCGGCGACCATCACGAATATCCATGATCTGTTTGGCGAGGTAAGACATCTGCTGACCCGCCAGATGCGGAAAGGTCGACGTCGGACTGATACCCGCTTGCCCATGGCACGCCGCACAGGGCGTCGCCAGGGATTCACCCGCGGCGGCGTCGGCCTCCGCCCTGGGGTTAGCGGAAGCGGTGCCCACGGCACCCAGAGTAATAGCCAGGCTTGCCAGTAGCATTCTCATCGCTCGTCCATTTTTATTTGTGGTTAACGTTATTAGGCATTCCCACGATGGGTGAACGCACTAGCGTGATGAACCGCCACCAAGATAAACAACTGTTCACGTTGGTCGCTGCTCGGCAAAGCGCGGTGGTACACTAGCCCCGGTCACAGACGACCCTAAAAGCAGTATAACGAAGCCTCGGGATAGCGGAAATGCTATTGCCCAGCGGCGCTCAAGGCAATTCGTCATCCGGCCGCTCGCCTGTGTTGTCATCCATCGTGTTCGCCAATGTCGCCGCGCATTCATGGCCACCTTTTATTCATTGTTTTCATCTTTGTTCGTCAGGATCAATGCCATGCCTACCCACCATGATAGTTCAGCTGTGCGACTTAATTACCCCACGGCGCAATTTATGACCAGCGCACCGACGCTTGCGCTCTGCCCGGACGATACCGGCGCCGAAGTTGCCTTTGCGGGACGTTCCAACGCCGGCAAGTCCAGCGCCATCAATGCGCTGACCCAGCAGAAAGCGCTGGCACGCACGTCACGCACCCCGGGCCGTACCCAGCTGATCAACTTTTTCAGCGTCATGAATGATGAGTCGCGTCGCCTGGTCGACCTGCCCGGCTACGGCTATGCCAAAGTGCCGGAAGCGGTCAAGCTCGAGTGGCAGCAGCATCTCTCCGACTACCTGAAAGGGCGTTTCAGCCTGCGCGGGCTGGTGCTGCTGATGGACGTGCGCCATCCGCTGACCGAGTTTGACCAGATGATGCTGGGCTTTGCCGACGGGCGAAACATGCCGGTGCATATTCTGCTCACCAAGGCCGACAAACTGAAAAAAGGCCCCGCCAGCGCGGCGCTGCAACAGGTGCGGTCGCGCCTGAAGGAATGGGAAGATCTGGTCTCGGTGCAGCTGTTTTCATCGCTCAAGCGCGACGGCGTCGACACCCTTGCCAAGCGCCTGGATGGGTGGCTGGAAACGCCCTCTCAGTAGGGCGCGTTCAACCTCGCCAGCACGCCGGGCAGCTCCTTGATATGGGCAATCTGATGGACGCCCTCGGGTAGCGCGGTGCTACGTGCCTCGCTGATCCACACCGCATGCATGCCCAGTTGGTTGGCCGGCACGATGTCTTCCTCCCACGAATCGCCCACGTGCATAGCGTTTTGCGGCGCCACGTCAAGGCGCGCCAGCGCGGTGAGAAATGCCTTGGGGTCAGGCTTGGGGGTCAGTAGCTCACCGGCGGCAATGGCCACCGGAAAATAACCCGACAGCGGATGGCGCTTGAGGTGAATATTGCCGTTGGTAATCGCCGCCAGCCGGTAGCGTCGCCCCAGGGCCGCCAGCAGATCGGCCGCTTCGGGGTGCGGGGTCACCTGCACGCGCAGGCGATGGAATTCGTTCATGGCCGCTGCCGCCCAAAGCGCGGCGGCACTGCGTGGCAGGCCCTGCGCTTCAAGCTGGGCTTCCAGCGCACGCAGGCGCAGCCAGGTAAAGTCGCCACGCCGCTCGGGCACGTCAGTGGCAAGCCGTTGGCGTCGCTTTAGGTAATCTTCAAGCCCCGCCTCAACGCTTAGCTCCCACGACGGCCAGCGACGCTCGGCCAACCACGCCGGGAGTTTTTCGAGCAGCCAGCCGTAATGCCCGGTCTCGGTGCGCGCCATCACGCCGCTGTTATCCCAGAGAGTATCGTCTAAATCAAAGGTAATCGCTTTGAGAGAGGTCATGGTTCGCTCCGTGTCGGGCGGCGTTTCGCCCGGGGATGGGCGGCATCGTAGCTGGTCGCCAAATGCTGCCAGTCCAGCCGCGTGTAGACCTGAGTGGTCGAGAGGTTGGCGTGGCCCAACAACTCCTGCACCGCGCGCAAATCCTGGCTGGATTCCAGCAGATGACTGGCGAACGAATGGCGAAGCCGGTGAGGATGCAAATGCTCCGGCAGCCCCCGCTCGATGGCAAGTGCTGCCAGACGTTTCTGGATCGCCCGGTGGCCCAGGCGGACGCCTCGTTGGCCGACGAACAGCGCCGTTTCAGCGTCTTTTGCCAGCAGGGAGCGCACGCTCAACCACGCCGCCAGTGCCTGCCGGGCGCGTTCCCCTACCGGCACCTGACGGGGTTTGGCGCCTTTGCCCAGCACGCGGACACGACGGTCCTGCAAGGCGTCAAGGTCAAGCGCCGCCAGCTCCGCCAGGCGCAGGCCACTCGAGTACAAAAGCTCCAGCATGGCCTGATCGCGACGCGCCAGCGGTGAATCGTCGTGGGGGGAATCCAGAAAACGCGCCAGGGTGTCGACATCCACCGGGCGCGGTAAGTGTTTCGGCTGCTTGGGCGTGCGCACCAGATCCAGTGGGTTATCGGCGATCTCGCCCTGCTTGACCAGGTGGTCGGCAAACCGGGAGAGCGCCGCACGGCGCCGGGCCAGACTACGCGGAGACTGCCCTCGCCGCCGCTCGGCGCCCAGAAACGCACGCATCAGATGCTGATCGAAGGCGATGGTGGGTTCCGCCTGGCGGTCGACAAAGGCGCATAGCGCCTCGATATCCTGGCGGTAAGCGGCCACGGTCGCCGGGCTGGCATGACGCCCGAGCGAGGCGAGAAACGCCTCAGCGTGCTGGCGTAGGGTCGTGTCATTCATGCGGGGTCAGGCGGATCAGCAGCCGGGCGACAATGTCGCCCAGGTACTCGGTGAACAGCGTATCCATGCTGGCGCGGTACTGATCAGCATCGGGACTGGCCAGCAGCAGGTAGCCTAACGGCTCACCCGCCGACAGCCGCGAAATCGCGCAGGAACCTGCTTTGCGCGGCGCTTTCACATGGGGCAACAGACACTTCCAGTCACTGACGCTGAGCTTGGCACAGCGGCTTGTACGCCCATCGAGCAGCGCCGCCAGCCGGGCACTGGCATGCTGGTCCAGCACATGGCGCGGCGGCTGGGGAGGCGACGGCTCCGCATCGCTCAACGACGCGGGGCACCACAGCGCCATGGCGGGCGTGTTGAAGCGCTCGCTTAACTGCGTGGCCAGCGCCTGGGCCAGGGCATCGCGGGTATCGGCCTCCACCAGCGCCAGCAGCGTTTCGCGCAGACGACGATACTGGGCTTCGTTATGGCGGGCGGTTTCCAGCAGGTGTTCAAGGCGCCCTTCGGCGCTTTCGGCGCGCTGGCGCAGATCGATCACCAACCGCTCGAGCAGTGACACCGCCCCTTCAATATGCGGATGCGGCACCTGCAGCTGCTGCAGTAGCCCTTCCCGACCCACGAAAAAATCGGGATGACGCGCCAGCCAAAACGCGACTTGATCGGGGTCGAGCGTTTTGCGCGGTTCTGGAGCTTGAGACATCACCGTTCTCCTTGGGTTAGTCAAAGACTGTTCGCTTTATGGCCCGTTAGCAAGCGCTGTGGTTAGTTGACTGCCACCCGACCATCAAATACTCGGGTGGCCGGACCCACCATGATCAGCGGGGCGTCGGGAGACGGCCATTCGATGCTCAGTTCACCGCCCAGCAAGTGAACGCGTACCGGGCTTTTTAACAGCCCCTGACGGATACCGCTGGCCACGGCGGCGCAAGCCCCTGTGCCACAGGCTAGCGTTTCGCCGCTGCCCCGTTCAAACACCCGCAGGCGGATTTCGCTTGCCGACAGCACCTGCATGAACCCCACGTTCACACGCTTGGGAAAGCGCGGATGGGCTTCGAGCAGCGGGCCAAGACGCTCGACCGGCGCGCTGTCAACGTCATCCACCTGCAACACCGCGTGCGGGTTGCCCATCGACACGACGCCCAGCGCCAGCGTTTCACCCGCCACTTCGACCTCGTGCAACGGTTGATCGCCCGGCGCGTCGAACGGCACGCTGGCCGGATTGAAGCGCGGCTGGCCCATGTCGACACGCACCATGCCGTCATGCTGGACGTTCAATACCAGCGGCCCACCCGCGGTTTCCACGGTGATTTCGTGCTTGTGGGTCAGGCGCTGCTCGCGCACAAAGCGCGCAAAACAGCGCGCGCCGTTGCCGCAGTTCTCGACTTCGCTGCCGTCGGCGTTGTAGATCCGATAGCGGAAATCCATATCGGGGTCGCGGGGCGGCTCGACGATCAGTAGCTGATCAAAGCCAATCCCAAAGCGCCGGTCGGCCAGTTGGCGGATCTGTTCGTTGCTCAGCCGGGCGCGCTGGGTGACCAGGTCGACCACCATGAAGTCGTTGCCCAGGCCGTGCATTTTGGTGAAGTGCAAAAGCATCAGCAGGCTCCTTCGGGCAGCAGCGCCTCGCCGGCCCACAGGCTTTCCAGCGTTTCACGCGCGCGCACCACGTAGCAGTGCTCGCCATCCACCATGACCTCGGCGGGCCGCGGACGGCTGTTGTAGTTGGAGGCCATAACGAACCCATAGGCTCCGGCGGAACGCACGGCGAGCAGATCACCGGCGGCAATCGCCAACTCGCGCCCCTGGCCGAGGAAGTCACCGGTTTCGCATACCGGGCCGACGACGTCGTAGGTCGCTGTGACGCGCTCGCGACGGCTGTCCACCGGCACGATGGCCTGCCACGCCTGGTACAGCGCCGGGCGGATCAGGTCGTTCATGGCGGCGTCGACAATCGCGAAATTCTTGGTCTCGCCGGGCTTGAGAAACTCCACCCGGGTGAGCATGACCCCGGCGTTGGCGGCAATCGAGCGGCCCGGTTCGAACAGCAGCGTAAGCTGCTCGCCGCCTTCCCAGCGCGCCAGCCTGGCCAGCAGTTGGCTTGCGTAGTCAAACGGATGGGGCGGGGTTTCATCGCGGTAGGGCACGCCGAGACCGCCGCCCAGATCCAGGTGGTCGAGCTCGATGCCGCGTTCGCGCAGCCGCTCCATAAGCACCAGCAAGCGCTCCAGGGCATCCAGAAACGGCGCGGTTTCGGTCAGCTGCGAGCCGATGTGGCAGTCCAGCCCCTTGACCTGCAGATGGGGCAGACTCGCCGCCAGCTCGTAGACCGCCAGGGCATCATCGACGGGGATGCCGAACTTGTTGTCCTTGAGCCCGGTGGAAATATACGGGTGCGTGCCGGCGTCCACGTCGGGATTGACCCTAAGCGATACCGGGGCCACCTGGCCCCGCTCGCCCGCGACGGCGTTGAGCCGTTCGAGCTCGGGGCGCGACTCAACGTTGAAGCACTTGATGCCCACCTCGAGCGCCCGGGCCATCTCATGGGGCTGCTTGGCCACGCCGGAAAACACCACTTTCGACGGGTCGCCGCCGGCCTTGAGCACCCGCTCAAGCTCGCCCACCGAGACAATGTCAAAGCCAGCGCCCAGCTTGGCAAGCAAGCCCAGCACGGCAATATTGGAGTTGGCCTTGACCGCGTAGCAGATCAAGTGCGGATGGCTGCCCAGCGCCTCAGTGTAGGCGCGGAAATGACGCGTCAGGGTCGCCTTCGAATAGACATAGCACGGCGTGCCGTGCGTCTCGGCGATCTGGTCAAGCGGCACATCCTCGGCAAACAGCAGGCCGTCACGGTCGTTGAAATGATCCACTTAGCCCTCCTGTTCGTCAGCGTTAGGGTCATCGGGCAGGTAGAGCGGCCCTTTTTGTCCACAGCCGACCAGCAGCAGCGCGACCACGGCGAGCATGGCAATTTTTTTCATTGCGCACCTCCTTTGACGGCGGCCAGCGCGTCGCGGGCACGCTGTGCGGCGGCACGCACCTGATCCGGCGCGGTGCCGCCGATGTGGTTGCGCGCGGCCACGGAGCCTTCAAGCGTCAACACCTCGAAGACGTCCTGCTCGATGGTGGCGGAGAACTGCTTGAGCTCCTCAAGGGTCATTTCCGACAGGTCTTTCTCGGTTTTCAGACCATAAGCCACCGACTGGCCGACGATCTCGTGGGCGTCGCGGAAGGCCACGCCCTTGCGCACCAGGTAGTCGGCCAAATCTGTTGCCGTGGAGAAGCCGCGCCGGGCCGCTTCGAACATGCTGGCTTTTTTGGGCTCAATGGCCGGCACCATGTCGGCAAAGGCTTTCAGGCAGTCACGCACGGTATCCACGGCGTCGAACAGAGGTTCCTTGTCTTCCTGATTGTCCTTGTTGTAAGCCAGCGGCTGGGACTTCATCAGCGTCAGCAGGCTCATCAGGTGACCATAGATGCGCCCCGTCTTGCCGCGCACCAGCTCGGGCACATCGGGGTTCTTCTTTTGCGGCATGATCGATGACCCAGTGCAGAAGCGGTCGGGCAGGTCGATAAAGTCAAACTGGGCACTGGTCCACAGCACCAGCTCTTCGCTCATGCGCGACAGGTGCATCAGCAGGATGCTGGCGAAACTGGTGAATTCGATGGCGAAGTCGCGATCGGAGACCGCGTCCAACGAATTTTCCGCCGGGCGATCAAAGCCCAACAGTTCTGCCGTGACATGGCGGTCGATCGGATAGGTCGTGCCAGCAAGCGCCGCGGCGCCCAGGGGCATCACGTTGATGCGCTTGCGGCAGTCGAGCAGGCGCTCGTGATCGCGGGCGATCATCTCATGCCAGGCCAGCAGGTGGTGGCCAAAGGTGACCGGCTGCGCCGTCTGCAGGTGGGTAAAGCCCGGCATGATGGTCTCGGCTTCGCGGTCGGCAAGCTCGATCATGCCTTCGCGCAGGCGAACAAGCTCTGCTTCGATGACGTCGATTTCGTCACGCAGGAACAAGCGGATATCGGTGGCCACCTGGTCGTTGCGCGAGCGGCCGGTGTGCAGCTTTTTACCGGTGATGCCGATCTTGTCGGTCAGCCGCGCCTCGATGTTCATGTGCACGTCTTCCAGGGGCACCGACCACTCAAACTCGCCGCGCTCGATCTCGCCTTTAATCTCGCTCAAGCCGGTAATGATCGCGTCGCGTTCGTCGTCGGTGAGTACCCCCACGCGAGCCAGCATCGTCGCGTGGGCAATGGAGCCCTGGATATCCTGGCGCGCCAGGCGCTGATCAAAGGTAACGGACGCGGTGAAGCGTTCCACAAAGGCATCGGTGGGCTCGCTAAAGCGACCGCCCCAGGACTGGTTCGTAGCTTGGCTCATCGGAGGCATATCCTGCTGACAAAACAATTAGAGTCGAATAGCGGAAAGTGTAACAGAGTCGCCCACGGGAACGGCACGCCGTTTTAGCGATCCGGCAATACGACGGCCCCCGCCTCGCGGGCCTGGCGCAGACGGGAGGCATGTCGAAAGGCCTGCTGCACCAGGGCGCGCAGCTCTTCGTCGTCCCAGGGTTTGGTGACGAACTTGTAGATGGCGCCTTCGTTCACCGCTTCCGTCACGGTTTTCAGGTTGGTGTAGCCGGATAAAATCAGTTGGACTACGTCGGGGTAAAGCTCCTTCACCCGGCGCAGAAACTCGGTGCCGCTCATGCCGGGCAGCCGCTGGTCGCTGATCACGACGTGCACATCGTTCATGGCGAGATGCTCGAACGCGGCGTTGGCGTCCTCCACCGCAATGATTCGATAGCCGTCACGGCGCAACACGCGGGTCAGGGCGCGCAGAATATTGGGCTCGTCATCCAGCAGCAGCAAGGTACGCGTTCCATCGCCCTGGGCGCCGGCCAGATTGGTCAACTGCTGATGGCGCTGCTCCTCAGTCAGAAAGCCCTTGAGTGCCTCCAGCGGCATGGGGCGGGCAAAATAATAGCCCTGAAAGTATTCACACAGCTGTTTGCGCAGATAGGTATACTGCGCGGCGGTTTCCACGCCTTCCACCAGCACGTCCAGGTCGAGCTTGGCGGCCATGGTGACCACGCCTTCGACAATCGCAGCGTCGCGGTGGTCGCTGATCACGTCGTTGATGAACGAGCGATCGATCTTGATCTTGTTGATCGGCAAGCGCTTGAGGTAGCTCAGGCTCGAAAAGCCGGTGCCGAAATCATCCATGGCAATGTGGACCCCCAACTGGCGCAGGTCCTGAAGCGCCTGAATGGCCTGATCGGCGCTGTCCATCAGCACGCCTTCGGTCAGCTCCAGCTCCAGCAGTCCTGGCGCCAGCCCGCTGTCTTCCAGCACACGCTGAATGGATGCCAGAAAACCGGGGCGCTGGAAGTGCATCGGCGACACGTTCACCGCCATGGTGATCGGCCCGTGGCCCAGCTCATTGAGCTGCTTGGCGGCACGGCAGGCAGTGGCCAGCACCCAGTCGCTGATAGGGATGATCTGCCCGGTGTCTTCCGCCAGGCCGATGAAATCACTCGGGGGAATAAAGCCGCGCTCGGCGTGGTTCCAGCGTATCAGCGCTTCGACGCCAATCACTCGGCCACTGGGGCCGTGCATCTGCGGCTGGAAATACAGTTCGAACTGCTCCTGCTCGATGGCCTGCTGCAGCGCGTTGCGCAGGCTGACCCGCTCGCTCACCTTGCGGTTGAGGTCCTCGGTGTACCACTGGCAGGTGTTGCGCCCCCGCCGCTTGGCCTTGTACATCGCCAGGTCAGCCTGCTGGATCAACTGGGGCGGATCGCTGATCGTCCCATCGCTCATCGCCACGCCGATACTCGCGGTGATGCGCAGTTCGCTACCGCGCTGCCAGTAAGGCGTGGCCAGCCGGTTGAGAATCCGCTCGACAACCTGAATCACGTCGTTTTCGTGGGCCAGATCGGGGAGCAGCACCACGAACTCATCGCCGCCAAAACGCGCGATGGTATCCCAGGGTCGCAGCTCTTCCTCCAGCCGTTTGGCCACTTCCACGAGGATAAAATCGCCGACCTCGTGGCCGAGGGTATCGTTGATCGGCTTGAAGTCGTCCAGGTCGATGAACAGCACGGCCAGATGACGCTGGTAGCGACGCGCCACCAAACAGCCTTGTTCCAGCCGCTGGGTCAGCAGCATGCGGTTGGGCAGCCCGGTGAGCGCGTCGTGGCTGGCGTTATAGGCCAGCTGCGCCTGATATTCGCGCTGTTCGGAGATATCGTTTTGCACACCGATGAAGTGGGTCACCTGTCCCAGGTCATCGCGTACCGGTGACACGTACAGATCGTTCCAGAACGGCGCGCCGCCGCGGCGGTAGTTGCGGATCACCACGTGCACTTCGGACTCGGCTGCTATTGCCTGGCGCAGCCGTTTGACGGTACTTGGGTCTGTCTCCTCCCCTTGCAGGAAGCGGCAGTTACGGCCCTTTGCTTCCTGGCGGGTATAGCCGGTGATCCGCTCGAATGCGGTATTGACATACACGATGTGCAGATCGGCATGTTTCGCATCGACGATCAGCATGCCATTGGTGCTTGATTCAACGCTGCGTTCCAGAAGCTGCAGCTGGCGCTCGGTGGCTTTGCGGGCGGTGATATCCTGGGTGGAGCCTTGCACCCGAGTCACGTTGCCATCGCTATCGCGGACCGCTTTGCCGATCACGCGCACCCAGATGGGCTGTTGATCGCAGGTAATGATTTCCAGGGCTTCATCAAAGTCGACTCCCTGCTCACAGCAGGCGGCAAAGCGAGCCTTGATGCGCGGCTGCGATGCCGGCGTGTAAAACGCCACGGCGTCTTCATAGGTGGGTTGATACCCCGGCTCCACGCCGTGAATGCGACAGACTTCGTCGGACCAGGTGGGCCTTCCCTCGTCGAGATCCACATACCAGCCGCCAATCAATGCCGTGTCACCAACGATCTTGAACAGCTGCTGGGTCCGCCAGAGCTGCTCCTCCACGCGTTTGCGTCCGGTGACTGCCCGGGCCACGACGTAGACCATCTCGTCTCCCCGGGAAGGATCGACCTCGAGCCAGTGCAACGACTGGGATGCCGAGCGGGCACGCACCTCAAAGGGCGCGACCTCCTGCCCCGCGACAAGGCGGGCCAGCATCGCCTCAATCAAGGCATGGTCGCGCTTATCGATCACCTTCCCGGCACTTTTGCCCAGCAGTTCGTCGGCGGTATAACCCAACAGGCTTTCAAACGCCGGGTTCACCAGCAGCAGCCGTCCGTCCAGGTCGATACAGCAAAACAGGTCATGGGAAAGCAAGAAAAATTGATCCAGCTGTCCATGGGGCGTGGCGGGCGTCATAGGGTATCCTGGGGTAAACAGCGTGGCGCGTCATCGAACTACTTACGGTATTGGTTATTTTTACTGGGTAGCTGCGTGCTTTATGATGAGACTTATCATAATTCAAAGGGCCGTGTCAGCGGCAAAAGGAGCATAACGTGGCATCTATCACCAAACTACGCATCGCCACGCGGAAAAGCCAGTTGGCGATGTGGCAAGCGGAGTATGTTCGCGACCGTCTGATGGCGGTGCACAGCGAGCTTGAGGTTGAACTTGTGCCACTCTCGACCAAGGGCGACAAGATCATCGATACCCCGCTTTCCAAAATTGGCGGCAAGGGGTTATTTGTCAAGGAACTGGAAGACGCCATGCTGGATGGCCGCGCCGATATTGCGGTGCATTCCATGAAAGACGTGCCCATGCATTTTCCCGAAGGCCTGGGACTGTCAGTGATCCTGGAAGGCGCCGACCCCACCGATGCGTTTGTCTCCAACCATTACCGTAGTCTTGTCGAGCTGCCCGAAGGCGCACGCATCGGCACGGCCAGCCTGCGTCGCGGCCTGCAAATGCGCGAGGCTCGGCCTGACCTGAGCATTCTGAACCTGCGCGGCAACGTGCAGACCCGCCTGGGCAAGCTGGATGACGGCGAATTCGATGCCATCATCCTCGCCACGTCGGGGCTGAGACGCTTAGGCCTTGATGACCGCATCACCCAGGCGATGCCCCCTGAAATCTGCCTGCCGGCCTGCGGCCAGGGCGCCCTGGGCATTGAGTGTCGCCTTCATGATCCTGAATTAATTGCACTTCTCGCGCCGTTGGACGATGCTGATACGGCAACCCGTGTTCGCGCGGAGCGGGCGATGAATACCCGCCTGGAAGGCGGCTGCCAGGTGCCCATTGCCGGCCACGCGGTATTGGACCTCGAGAACGAAACCATCTGGCTCCGCGGGCTGGTGGGCAATCCGGAGGGTACCGAGGTGCTGCGGGCAGAAGGCCACGGCTCCATGCACGAGCCCGAGGCGCTGGGTATTCGCATTGCTGAAGACCTGCTTGACCAGGGGGCGGGCAAGATTCTGGCCGAGGTGTACGGCAACGAGGTATGACGCTTCCGGTACTCATCACTCGGCCGGGGCCTCGCGGCAGCGCCCTCGCCGAGGCGCTTCACCAGGCGGGATATCCGGTCGAGGCGCTGGCGGCCATGCAGCTGCAGGCGCTGCCTGAAGACGCCGCCATGCGCCAGGTGTGGCTGGAGATAGATCACTACCATAAGATTGTGGTGGTAAGTCCCTTCGCCGCCGGCTGCCTGAGTGAAGCACTGGACCGTTACTGGCCGCAGCTGCCGGTGGGCATCGATTATTACAGCGTGGGGCAAACCACCGCCGCCGCCCTTCACGAACAGCTAGGGGTGCGGGTACACCTGCCGCCGGCAAACGCCGGCGAAGACACCAGCGAAGCGCTATTGCGATTGGCCTCGCTGCAGGCGTTGACTCACCAGCGCGTATTGATAGTGGCGGGCGAAGGCGGGCGTCCGCTGCTGGCGGATACACTGGCCGCTCGCGGCGCTCAGGTCACGCGCCTCGCCGTGTATCGGCGCCGCCTGCTGGCACCGTCGAGCCCCATGCAATCACATCTCGCAGCGGGTGATTATCGGGCGTTGATCATCACCAGCGGCGAACTGTTAGAACATCTGGCAAAATGGTGCCAACCGGCAGCGTTGAACCAACCGCTAATCGTTTCCAGCCACCGTTTGGCTACACTGGCTGAAAGACTGGGGTTTCGTATCCCCATCGTGGCGTCAGGAGCCACACCACCGGCGTTAATCGCCGCGTTGGCTCGGGCCTAGACCCAGCGGGTGCCGATGTCGATCAAGGAACTTATATAAGGGCTAGCGACAGATGAGCAAACAAACAAGCGATCAGGACGACACCCAGAAGAACACAGCGGACACCGGTCCTGAGGACAAGACGACCGCGTCGTCATCCTCAACCAACGGTGCCAGCCACTCCGGTGGCGAGGATTCCCGCCCAACAACCGACACGCCGGCCTCTTCGTCGTCGCAGCCGTCCACATCCAGCGGCCGGCGTTCACGGCGTCACCAGAAAAATACCAAGAGCGCCTCCCAGAATCCGGCTGAGCAAAAAGCAGCGCCGCAAAGCACGTCCGCCGAGAGCCCAGCCGGTGGGGAAACCAGCGCAACATCGTCATCGTCGGCGGGCAGCAAGCCCAAACCGAGCACCCCTGCAAAGGATACCGCCAACCACAATGCGTCGACGTCGTCCTCCGGCGGCAAATCAGGTACCCCAGACAAGGACACTTCGACCAGTGGGGGTGGCGGCAAAGGCAAGGGCGGTATCGCCATCGTACTGGTGCTACTGCTGGCGATCGCCGTGGGCATCGTGGCTTGGCAGGGCTGGCAGCGTCTGGAAGCCCAGCAGCAACAGCTCGCTGACCTCAGCGACCGTGCCGAGAGCAGCGCCTCCCAGCAGTCGGTCGACGACCTTGCCGCCCAGCTTGAAAGCAACGAAGCCGCCCGCCAGGATCAGCTTGACAGCACCGCCAGCGAACTGCGCGATGAGTTTGCCGACTATCGCAGCGACGTCGACGAGACGCTGGACAACGTGCTGGATCAGCTCTCCCAGGAGCAGGAAACCGACGAGCGCGACTGGCTGCATGCCGAGACTGCTTATCTGCTGCGCGTGGCCAACCAGCGTCTGCAGCTGGAAGGTGACGTTGAAGGCGCCGCCGCCCTGCTGCGCACCGCCGATCAACGCCTGGCGGATGCCGACAACCCGGCCCTGACCTCTGTCCGGCGCGAAATCGCCAACGAGCTGGCCGCACTGGATTCGGTGCCGCGCCTTGATCGCACCGGGGTGTATCTGACGCTCAATGCCCAGCAGGAGCGCGTTGCCGGGCTACGCCTTGCCCAGGACGTGGAAGAGCGCGCCGTGACCTCGAGCATCGAACAGCCCCCCACCGGCACGTTCCAGCGCCAGTTGGCACGCTTTGGCGAAGAGCTAAAAGACCTGGTGATGATTCGCCATCATGACGAAGCCCTTGAAGCGCTGGTAACGCCCGAGCAGGAATCCTACCTGCGTCAAAGCCTGCGGCTGGTCATCGAGCAGGCCCAGCTAGCCTTGCTGAAAGAAGAACAGGGTCTGTATGAAGCGAGCATCGACAAGGCGCTCGAGCTGCTCGACAGCTACTACGACACCTCACGCGAAGAAGCCCAGCGCGTCGTCGAGCGTCTTGAAGAGCTCCAGCAGGTGACCGTTGAACCCGAGCTGCCCGATATCAGCGGATCGCAGCAAGCCATGGCCGACTTTATCGAAAACCGTCACGAGTCGCGTCAGCAAACGCAAGAGGGAGGTGAGTCATGAGAAAGCTCATCCTGCTGATTGTTGCCGGACTCGCCGTCGGGGCACTGTTTGGTCACCTGATGATGTCGGTACCCGGCTACTGGCTGATCCGCGTCGGTGACACCTCGCTGCAAACCTCGTTCTGGTTCGGCCTGGTGTTGCTGCTGGCGGCCTTCGTGGTAGTACATTTCGCGCTGCGCCTGCTCAGCGGCATCTTTCGCCCGATGGGCCGCTTTCGCACCTGGAACAGCCGCGCCCGCAACCGCCGTGCCATGAAACGCACCGTGCGGGGGCTGGTGGCAATGACCGAAGGACGTTGGAAACGCGCCGAAAAAACCCTGGTGAAAGCCGCCGACGACTCCAGCACGCCGCTGGTCAATTACCTGTCGGCCGCCCTGGCCGCCCACTATCAGGGCAACTACACCCAATCCCAGGAACATATTAACCAGGCCCAGCTGACCACCGAAGGCGCCGACACCGCCATCGGCTTGATGCAGGCGCAATTGTTGATCGACCGCCAGCAGCCCGAGGAAGCCCTGGCGATTCTCAACCGCCTGGACAAGCAGCTGTCGAATCATCCGCAGGTGCTTAAGATGCTCAAGCAGGTGTTCCTGAGCGTCAACGACTGGGACGGACTACGCCGGCTGATTCCGAGGCTGGCAGCGCAAAAGCTGATCTCTCAGCAGGAGCGCGAAGAGCTCGAGTTCAAGGCGTATCGCGAGTTGATTATCTTCGAGGCCCAAAACCCCAGCGATATCGAACGCGTGCGCAGCCTCTGGGCCGATATGCCCGACTACCTGCGTGGCAAGACCGAGCTCATCGTGCTTTACACCGAAGCGCTGCTGCAAGCCAACGAAGACAGCATCGCCGAGCGGTTGCTGAACCATTCTCTCGACCATCACTGGGATGCCCGCCTCGTCAAACGTTACGGCCTGCTCAATGTGGACCCCGGGCGCCAGCTCGCCAAGGCCGAAAAGTGGCTCCAGGAGCGGCCCAACGACCCCGAGCTGCTGCTCGCCTGCGGGCGGCTTTCGCTGCGCACCGGCAAGTGGACCAAGGCGCAGGAGTACTTTGAAGCCAGCCAGCGTCAACGCCCCAGCGGTGTGGTCTGCGCCGAACTTGCCCGGCTTTATGCAAGCCTTGGCGAGCATAACAAAAGCCAGCTGTACTACCGCCACAGCGTGGAAATGCTGGCCAAATCGCTGCCTTCGCTGCCCCAGCCAAGCGATGCCAGCGACAGCCAACCGGGCAAGAAAGCCGCCAAGCGCGCTTAGCGCCGCTCGGTTGCCACAAAAAAAGGTGCCTGCGGGCACCTTTTTTTATGGCTGGCAATCGCTCAGCTGTCGGCCTGATGCTCAGCGACGCCACCCGGCAGCGTCGCCGTGCAATGACCGCAGCGCGTGGCCTTGATAGGCACGATCATCAGGCAGTAAGGGCAGGGCTGTTCCACAGGGCTCGCCGGGGCCACCGCCTCTTCGCGTTTCAAGCGGTTGATGGTTCGCACCAGCAGAAATACCACAAAGGCGACGATCGCAAAACTGACCACGGCGTTAATGAACAGCCCAATGTTCAAGGTCACGGCCCCCGCTGCCAGGGCCTCGGCAAGCGTTGCGTAAGGGCCCTCGGTGCCCCCCTGGCGCAGCACGATAAACAGGTTCGAAAAATCAATGCCACCCACCAGCAAACCGATGACCGGGTTCATCACGTCGGCCACCAGACTTTGCACAATCAGCGTAAACGCGCCGCCGATGATAATCCCCACCGCCATATCCACGACGTTGCCTTTAACAGCAAACTCACGGAATTCCTTGAAAATCTTTGCCATTATGCTGCCCTTTGAATATGCGGATTGATGGCGGTATCGCGACGTCAGACGGCGGGTTTCAAGACGGCATCCAAGGCGGCCTGATACCCCTGGGTTCCCAGTCCGGCAATGACACCGTCGGCGCGCAGCGAGACATAGGAATGCTGGCGGAAGCTTTCACGCTTGTGCACATTAGAGATATGGACCTCGATCACTCGACCATCAAAGGCATTGAGCGCATCGAGGATAGCCACCGAGGTGTGGGTGTATGCGGCGGGGTTGATGATAATCGCCTGGGTGCCGTCAAGACGGGCAGCATGGATCGCGTCGATCAGTTCCCCTTCGTGATTGCTTTGTAAGCACTTGATATCCCAATCGGCGACCACCGCTTTTTCCCGCAGGCCGTTGTTCACATCGTCCAGCGTTTCGTGCCCGTATATTTCCGGCTGACGACTGCCTAACAGGTTTAGATTTGGGCCATGCAATACCAGAATTTTCCCTTTGCTCATGTTGCTATCCCCTCCAAGCCTCAGTGACGAATGAATCGACGTTATGGCCTGTTCTATCACTTAACCCGTCAACTGCGCCAGCGCCTGCTCAAGCGATGCCTGCTGGCGTTTGGCGTAGAGGGCGACTTCGTCGGCCACCGGCACGCCAAGCGCCTGCTCGAACTGCTGCTGATTGGCCTCTCGTGCGTAACCGTCATGGCCTTTGTCGCCCAGGTTGGACTGGAAAATGCCCGCCGCGCTGACCGGCAGAAAATCTTCGTAGATCATTGGGGTGACCGTCAGCGCGCCTTGTTCCACTAACCGTTCCACGTCACCTTCATCGACCGGCCCGGCCACATGCGCACCGGGGACGGCGTGGTAGTGGAAAAACGCCAACCCCTCGCGCCGCAGGGTGGTTTCGTCATCCGGAAAGGCCTCAAACACCGCCGCCAGGTGGGCCTGGTGCGCCTCGTTATCCGCCGCCGCCGCGCTTTTCGCTTCACTCAGCAGCCGGTCGTATAACGCACGGCCGGCGTGGGTGAGTGCGATGCCGCGCTGCTCGATTTCGCCAAAACGCGCGGTGTGGCGCCCCCGGGCGTCATCGGCAAACGATATCGGCTCTTCCAGGGCCTTGAAGCTGGTCTGGCGAAGCAGAATGGGGCACCGGCGACGCGGTGGCCCTTCGATAATCGCCTTGGGGTCGATGCCTACCTGAGGCATGCGCCGCTGGACGTCGTCGATATCCAGGGTGCGCGGGGTCAGGTGGTTGATATGCGGCCCCTTGAAGCACACCACATCGGCAATCAGGCGGTGTTCCTGCTGCAAGCGCTGATAGGTGGCCAGGTCGACCGTGGCCTGTTCGTGCCAGCGAAACGTTTCCAGCGCCTGATCGACAAACTGCGCCGCCTGTTCGGCGTTGAGGCCGCCTTGTTGTTCAAAGCGCTCTATCAACGCCACGGCCTGCGGGGTCACAATACGCCGCGCCTCAAGAATCTCGCGGGCCTGCTCGCGAAGCTCGGGATCGTCGATCAGCTCCAGGCGCAGCAGCGACGTGAAGACCCGAAAGGGGTTGCGCGATAGCGCCGCATCGTCGACCGGGCGAAACGCCGTGGAGTGGACCGGCACGCCGGCAGGCGCCAGATCGTAGTAACCCACGGGATGCATGCCCATCACCGCGAACATGCGCCGCAGCAGCGCTAGCTCCTCGGCCGTGCCCACGCGAATCGCCCCGTGTCGCTCAACGTCGAGGCGGGCCAACTCGTTATGCACGGAGAGCGTCTCGCGCAGCGCCGGAGACGCCGCCAGCACCTCTTCGTTGACCGAGGCGACCAGCGACAGCAGGGCACTGTACTGCGGCACTTCCTGCTGGTACATGGCCGACATGGCCTTGGAAAATTGATCGCGAATGTCGTCGCTGCTGACGTGCGCTGCGCTCATCGTGCACTCCTTGGAAACCGGTAAGTAAGAGCTTAAGTGATAGTAACGCGCCTGCCTCGCCAGCAATTGCATATTTTCCGCCCATAGCTTCACCAAAATGCCATCAGAGCACCTTGCCCGCCAGACAAGCACTGGGACGTTAACCGCCCGGCTGCTACATTAAGCGGCCACCTTCCTTGAGGCAGACCCCTACCATGACGTGCCCGCTCTATATCGGCTTGCCCATGTGGTCCAACCAGGATTGGCTGGGCACGCTTTATCCGCGCCACGCCAAAACCGAACTGCTCAGCGATTATGCCGCGGTGTTTACCAGCGTCGAAGGCAATACCACCTTTTATAGCGGTGCGCCCAAGCCGGAAACGGTGGCGGCCTGGGCACGCCAGGCACCCGCGCATTTCCGCTTTTGCTTTAAGCTCCCGGCCAGCGTCACCCACGACCAGCGCCTGACGCGCCTTGAGGATGCCTGGGCCTTCTTAGCGGCCCTTGCTCCGCTTCACGATCGCCTGGGCCCCACCATGGTCCAATTACCGCGCGATTTTGGCCCGGATGAATTACCCCAGCTGGAAGCCTTGCTGGCCGCCTGGCCCGCCCATCTGGCCTGCGCGGTGGAGGTACGCCATCCTGAGTTTTTCCACAAGGGCGCCGCCGAGAAGACCCTTAACCGATTGTTGATAACTTATCGGGCGGACCGCGTAATGCTCGATGTACGCCCGCTGTTTTCGACGCCGGCGAATGACTATCTAGGCCTGGCGCACGCCCAGCAGGAAAAGCCGAAAGTCCCATTACACGTGCTTTCAACAGCGAATCATCCTGTGATTCGTTTTATTGGCCATGTTGACAAGGCGATCAATATTGACTACTTCAACGCTTGGAAAAAACAGCTCTCCCTGTGGATAAATCAGGGGAAAACCCCTTTCTTATTTGTGCATACTGCCGATAATCGCGAGTCTCCGGCCCTTGCCCGACGGCTGTATCACGACCTCCAATCCCACACCTCACTGCCACCCCTTGGCCCTTTTGCGGATGAAAAGCAGAGCCAACTGTTTTGACCTGGCTTTTTAGAGCAGCTGACTGGCATGCACGCCACTGATCGGATAAATTGCGCTTACTTTCGAAACATGGCGGGGGCAATTCGCTGTTCTTGCCGCTTTCGAAACGCGGCGCAACGCGCCGACAACGACTCATTACAATCAATCAATTAATTAACAGGTGATGTATGGCAAAACTTGCACATGCACAGTGGTCATCAAAAATGGCCTTTGTGCTCGCCGCCGCAGGCTCTGCAGTAGGCCTAGGCAATATCTGGAAATTTCCCTACATGGTGGGTGAAAGCGGCGGTGCCGCGTTCGTGCTGGTGTACCTTGCCTGCGTGGCGCTGGTCGGTGTGCCTATTTTGCTCGCTGAGTGGATGATAGGTCGGCGCGGCCAGAAAAACCCCATCGACAGTATGCGCGAGCTGGCCAAGAAAAGCGGCCACTCCCAGGGGTGGGCGCTGGTCGGTATCAGCGGCGTTCTCGCCGGCTTCTTGATTCTGTCGTTCTACAGCGTGATTGGCGGCTGGTCACTCAACTATACGTTGAACTCGGTGATTGGCACCTTCAGCGGCCAGGATGCCGACAGCGTTGGTGAGATCTTCAACGGCATGCTGGCAAGCCCCGGCACCCTGCTGCTGTGGCACAGCGCCTTCATGCTGCTGGTCATCGGCATTGTCGCCCGCGGCGTGACCAAGGGGCTTGAGAGTGCCGTGCGCTCCCTGATGCCTGCGCTGGTCATCCTGATGCTGATTCTGGTGGGTTACGGCATGACCACGGGCCACTTTGGTGAAACGCTGGCGTTTATGTTCAGCCCCGACTGGAGCGCACTGGATGGCGGCGTGGTACTGGCTGCGATGGGCCAGGCATTCTTCACGCTGTCGCTGGGCATGGGCATCATGATGGCCTACGGCTCCTACCTTGGCGAAGACGTCAACCTGCTGAGCACAGCGCGCACGGTCATTATTATTGACACCGTCATTGCGCTGCTGGCCGGTCTGGCGATTTTCCCGATCGTGTTCGCCAATGGCCTGAGCGCTGGGGAAGGCCCGGGGTTGATCTTCGTCACCCTGCCTATCGCGTTTGGCAACATCACCGGCGGTGTCGTACTCGGGCTGATGTTCTTCCTGCTGCTGACGTTTGCCGCGCTCACCTCGGCGATTTCGCTGCTGGAACCCACCGTGGAGATGCTGGAAGAGCGTACGTCGCTATCGCGCATCGCCGCGACGCTGGTCAGCGGCATTGCCGTATGGCTGCTCGGGGTTGCCGCGCTGCTGTCGTTCAACCTGTGGTCAGACGTGTTGATCTTCGGGCTGAATATCTTCGATCTGCTGGATACCTTCACGGCGAAAATTCTGCTGCCGTTGACCGGTCTTGGAGCGGTTGTTTTCGTGGCGTGGTGTCTGGAGCGCAAGGGCGTGGAACAGGAATTGGCCTTGTCCGCGACGGGCATGAACGTATGGAACATCGTCGCACGCTTCATCGCGCCGATTGGCGTTATCGTCGTGTTCCTGACCGGCATTCTCTGACCACTGGCCATCTGTGCCCTGCGTGACGCAGGGCGCTGTGCGCCTTGATGAGCGTTCCTGCAACGGCCCGGCCGGTTAATCGGCCTGGCCAGCGGGACGGTCAATCAGTGCAGTTCGCTCTCTTGCCGTTCGTCTTCGTCCGGCAGGGGGGCGATATCCCGCGATAGCTGTTGAAATTCCCGGTGCAGCTCTATCCCCCGCCGTGCGCGCAGATTACGTTGCGCGGCACTCCGACGGCGCTCGGCGTGTTCGTTCACTTCCATACTCATGAAAATATCGAGCAATTCGCTCTTAAACGAGGTGATTCGTTCGACGTTTCGCATGATCGACGTTCCTCCAGGTGAATATGCCTTCGTCCACCTGCATCGGTGACGACTGTGTGATGATGCAGTGCGGCACTTCACTTCTTACTATAACCTACTTGACAAAATGATGACCAATTCGAAAAACAATCGTCTAACGCCGTGTCAACCTAACGTGGGCGCAATGCGATGCTTGCCCATTCAGGGCGTCACTCAGGCATACTGGGCGCACGCTTGGCACATAACGCTGCGCCGCTTGATTAAAGGAGCTACACGTGAGTCGCGCCCTGTTTGATGAAATGAGACGCCGCATGGAGCACTTCCGACGCTCCGAGCAGAAAGTGGCCCGGTTTGTCCTGCGCAACCCGGAAGACGTCATCCACATGCGGATCGTCGATCTCGCCACCGAGGCGAAGGTCAGTGAGCCCACAGTGGTGCGCTTCTGCCGCGCGCTGGGCTGCAACGGTTTCCAGGATTTTAAACTCCAGCTGGCGCAGATGCTGGCCACCGGCAGCCAGTTTGCCCAGTTCTCGATGAACGATAGCGACTCTGTCGCGGAGTTCTCGCACAGTATTTTTGACTCGACGGTGGGCACGCTGCTCTCGGTGCGCGACCGCCTGGATAACGACGCCCTGGGCCGCGCGGTCAATGCCCTGGCGATGGCCAATCGCGTTGAGTTTTACGGTTTCGGCGCCTCAGGCGCGGTGGCCTTTGACGCCCAGCACAAGTTTTTCCGCCTGCAGATTTCCACCTCGGCCTATGCCGATCCCCACATGCAGAACATGTCGGCGGTGACGCTCAAGGAAGGCGATGTGGTGGTGGCCATTTCGCAAACCGGGCGCACCAAGGCGCTGGTGGCAAGCGTGCGCTTGGCCCGGGAAGCGGGCGCGACGGTGATTGGCCTGTGCCCCAGCGACTCACCGCTGGCGGAAGAGGTCACGCTGCCGCTGTATATTGACGTGCACGAAGACACCGAAATCTACACGCCGATGAGTTCGCGCATCGCACACCTGGTACTGGTCGACGTGCTGGCGGTGGGCGTGGCCAAGACTCGCGGTCCGAAACTCGCCGAGCAGCTCAAATCGGTGAAGAAGAGCCTTAACTCGCTGCGCTTTCCCGAAGAGTCGTGAACGCCAAGTTATCGTCGTGGCTGTGCTAAACTGACGGCCCATTTTTCGACCCGGCAGCGGCTTATATGGACGACGTCACGGCGATACTCGATCAGCTTAACTCCGACCAGCGCGAAGCGGTCAGCGCCCCCCAGGGCAATCTGTTGGTACTGGCGGGCGCGGGCTCGGGCAAAACGCGCGTGCTGGTGCACCGCATTGCCTGGCTGATGCAGGCGGAGGGGCTGTCGCCTTACGCGCTGCTGGCGGTGACCTTCACCAACAAGGCCGCCCGCGAGATGCGTACCCGGCTGGAAGCGCTGCTGGGACTGTCGTTGCGCCATGTCTGGGTGGGCACCTTCCACTCGATTTCCCACCGTCTGCTGCGCACCCACTGGCAGGATGCGCGGCTGCCGCAACACTTCCAGATCATCGACGCCGACGACCAGCTGCGGCTGGTCAAGCGCCTGCTCAAAGACTATTCCATCGACGACGAACGCTTTCCGCCGCGCCAGGTACAACACTTCATTTCCGGCTGCAAGGAAGAGGGGCTGCGCCCCCACCAGGTCAATGTCGATGGCGATGCCTACCTGGGCCAGATGGTCGAGCTCTACGAACGCTACCAGCTGACCTGCGAGCGCGGCGGGCTGGTCGATTTCGGCGAACTACTGCTCAGGAGCCTGGAACTGCTGCGCGACAACCCGGCGCTGCTGGCCCACTATCGCGAGCGCTTCGGCCACCTGCTGGTCGACGAGTTTCAGGACACCAACACGCTTCAGTACGCCTGGCTGAAACTGCTCACCGGCATGCAGACGCCGATGACCGTGGTCGGCGACGACGACCAGTCGATCTACGGCTGGCGCGGTGCCAAGGTCGAGAACATCCGCCGCTTCGAGCAGGAATTCCCCGAGACCCACACCGTCCGCCTCGAGCAGAACTACCGCTCGACCAGCGCCATCCTGGATGCTGCCAACGCGCTGATCAGCCACAACAGCGAACGCATGGGCAAACAGCTATGGACCGAGGGCGTCGAAGGCGAGCCCATCTCGATCTACGCCGGCTTCAACGACCTTGAAGAAGCGCGCTTCATCGTCGACACCATCAAGGAAAAAGTCGACGAAGGGCTCAACCGCCGCGATATCGCGATTCTCTACCGTTCCAACGCCCAATCGCGGCTGCTGGAGGAAACGCTGATTCGCCAGGGCATGCCCTATCGCATTTACGGCGGCCACCGCTTCTACGAGCGGCTGGAAATCAAGAATGCGCTGGCGTATCTGCGCCTGCTGCTCAATCGCGACGACGATGCGTCGCTTGAGCGGGTGATCAACGTGCCCACCCGGGGCATCGGCACCCGCACGGTGGAAATCGTCCGCCTGCGCGCCCGCGAACAGGGCATCCCGCTGTGGCAGGCGCTGCATGACGCGATTCACGACGGCACGCTGAAAGGCCGCGCGGGCAACGCCGTGCAAGCGTTTGCCAACCTGATCGAGCAGCTGGACAACGACGCTTCCGGGCTCCCCCTGCACGAAATCATCGACCACGTGACCGTGCATACCGGCCTGATCGAACATCACAAGAGCGAACGCGGCGAGAAAGGCCAGGCACGGGTGGAAAACCTCGAAGAGCTGGTCAACGCCGCGCGGGCCTTCACCCACGGCGATGCCTTTGAAACGCCGGAAGCCGGTGAAGGCATGGCGGCGCTGGAGGCGTTTTTGTCCGAAGCCGCCCTCAATGCCGGCGATCACGAGGCCGAGGAGTTTGAAGACAGCGTGCAGCTGATGACGCTGCACTCGGCCAAAGGGCTGGAGTTTCCCGTGGTGTTTATCGCCGGCGTCGAAGAAGGCCTGTTTCCCCACAAAATGTCGCTGGAAGAGCCGGGAAGGCTCGAAGAGGAACGCCGGCTTTGCTACGTGGGCGTTACCCGGGCGATGCAGAAACTTTACCTCACTCATGCCGAGACCCGCCGCCTGCACGGCAAGGAAGTGTTTCCGCGCCCGTCGCGCTTTATTCGCGAATTGCCCCCGCACCTGCTCGAAGAAGTGCGCCTGCGCGGGCATGTGTCCCGCCCGGTGACCGCCTCGCGTCCCTCGTTTGCCCAGCAAAGCGTCGAGAGTTACGACGACCTGCCCAGCCTGCACGTCGGCCAGGGGGTAGCACACCCGGTGTTCGGCGAAGGCATTATCCTCAACGCGGAAGGCGAGGGTGCCCGCGCTCGGGTGCAGGTCAGCTTCGAAGGCGAAGGCGTTAAATGGCTGGTGCTGGGGTTTGCTAAGCTAACGCCGCTGTAAACTACTCACGACCCGTCGCTTACGCGGCATTACTCGCGCCCCGTGCGCCGTTTAGAGGGCCTTATGAAACAACGCTTAAAACGCCTATTCCCCGAAGTGTGTAATGGCTGGTCAGAACTCAGCGGCTACCATCGCTTTGAACGCCTGGTCTCGCTGGTGCTCGCCATTGCGATCGGCGGGGCAGTGCTGGTCGCCATGTACCATCTGGTGATTCATGTGGTGGAGTTGTTATTCATTCAGAGCCGCGACCCCTTCGACTACCGCGTGTTTCAAGCGCTGTTCGACATGATTCTCACCGTGCTGATTGCCATGGAATTCAATAACTCGATCATCCGCACGATGACCAGCGGCAAAGGCTTTATCCACGTCGAAATCGTCGTGCTGATTGCGATCATGGCGCTTGTCCGCAAGTTCATGGTGCTGGAGATGGAAACTGTTGACCCATGGCAGATCGGCGCGCTGGCTGCGGCTGTGCTGGCCCTGGGGGGGTGTTATTGGCTGGTTCGTCATGCCAACTGCATGAAAGACGCAAGCGATGATTGACTGTAAACTTGCTGGAAAAATTCGCTTCAACGCATACTGATAGGTGGACAACGCGCCCCTATAACAACAGCGTGATAACACTTGGAGTCTTGCTCACTATGCAACGCCGTCACTTCCTCAAAACCGCCAGCCTTGGCGTCGCTGGGGCCGCTGCCGCCCCGTTCATATCATCGTCACGTGCGCGCGCTGACGACACCTACACCTGGGACATGGTCACCTCCTGGCCGAAGAACTTTCCCGCCCTGGGCACCGGTGCCAGTGACTTCGCCCGCCGCGTGGAACAGCTTTCCAACGGCCGCATGACGATTACCGTTCACGGCGCGGGAGAACTGGTGCCGGCCCTTGAAGTCTTTGACGCGGTCGCCGCCGGCACGGCTGAAATGGGCCATTCGGCGTCTTATTACTGGCGCGGCAAAGTCGCTGCCTCGCAGTTTTTCACTGCCGTGCCCTTCGGCATGACCACGACCGAAATGAACGCCTGGCTTTACCACGGCGACGGGCAGACGCTGTGGGATGAGATTTACGCACAGCACAATCTGAAGCCCTTTGCGGTGGGCAACACCGGGCCGCAGATGGCCGGCTGGTTCAAGAAAGAGATCAACTCGCTGGATGATATGCAGGGCCTCAAGCTGCGCCTGCCGGGCCTGGCCGGCGAAGCCATGAACAGCATTGGGGTAAGCACCGTCAATATTCCGGGCTCGGAGATCTTCACCTCGCTGCAAACCGGTGCGCTGGATGCCGCCGACTGGGTCGGCCCCTACAACGACCTGGCCTTTGGTCTGCACCAGGTGGCTGACTATTACTACACCTCGGTGTGGAACGAGCCCACGGCCGTGCTGGAAGGCACCATCAATCTGGATGCCTGGAACGCACTGCCCGAGGACCTCCAGGCGGTCGTGACCGAAGCCGCCCGCGCCTCGAACTTGGCCATGTACAGCGAGTTTGCCTTCCGCAACGCCCAGGCCCTTGAAGCCCTGGTGGACGAGCACGACGTGCAGCTGCGTACCTTCCCGGAAGACGTCATGGCAGCGCTTTACCAAAGCTCACAGGAAGCCATTCAGCGCCAGGTGGACGACGATGAGGAATCACGCCGGGTGTATGAGTCCTATTCGGCGTTCCAGAAAGCCCTGCGCCCCTTCAGCGACGTAGGCGAATTCGCCTATTTGAAGAGTCGTGACAGCGTTCGCGATTAAGCTGGAAGCAGGATGGAGCCATGAAGGGCGCTTGAACGAGCGCCCTTTGTGCGTTCTGGCTAGCCATGTACGGCGCGGATACGACCGTTGTCGTCCAGCGCCACCATCACGAAGCGGGCCTCGGTGACTTTTTGACGCTCATCCGAATGCCGCTCGTGGGGCGCACGCACCCAAACCTCGACGTCGATCGTCATCGAGCTATGCCCCACTTCCTTCAGCTGGGTATAGACGCTCACCACCGACCCGACGCGCACCGGGCTTAAAAAATCCATCGCCTCGATGGCGACGGTGGCGGTTCGACCGCCTGCCTCTCGGCCGGCTGCCAGCTCGGCCGCCTGGTCCATCTGATTAACCAGCCAGCCGCCGGAAATATCGCCATAAACATTGGTATCCTGGCGCGAGGCCAGCAGTTTGAGGCTCAGTTGTCCTTGGGGAGCAGGCACATCGTCCAAATCGGTATCCAGCAGTGTCATGTGTCGGTCGCTTTGTCAGTTTATTATTGTGAAAATCAGGGCGTCACCAGAGGCGCACCTTGTTGCATCGCAATAGACAACTAGTTAATCACAAGAGAGCATCCGATTGAATAGTAACGGTTTCGCTTTACGCATGAAATATGGCGCGGCCCTGGGCCTGACCTGGCTGTTACTGAGCCTGCCGCTTACCGGCTGGGCTCAATCCCAGGGGCCTTCGGCAAGCGGCACCCTGGGGACGGTTGGCTCGGACACCATGGCCGGGCTGATGCTGCGCTGGGGCGAGGCGCTGACCACCCAACATCCGGATATCAACGTTCAGTTTCAAGCCAGCGGCTCGGCCAGCGCCCCCCCGGCGTTGCTGGCCGGCACGACCCGTATCGGCCCCATGTCGCGACGTATGACCGACGACGAACGCGACGCCTTTGTCGAGCGTTACGGCTATCCACCGCTCGAGCTGCGCGTGGCCCGCGATGCGCTCATCGTTATCGTCCATCGGCATAACCCGCTGCCTGACATCTCGCTCGACGAGGTGGATGCGATTTTTTCGTCCACACAGGCGTGTGGCAGTGAATCATCGATAGCGCACTGGGAAACACTGGCCGAAGATGACACTGGCCCCAAGGGCCCCATTGCCTTGCACGGGCGCAATATTACCTCGGGCACCTACGGGGTGTTTCGTCAGCGCCTGTTGTGCAACGGCGAGTTCCGGCCCGAGGTCAGCAAGCACATGGGCGCCTCGGCGGTTGTGGCGGCCGTGGGCGAGTCCTACACGGCCATGGGTTACTCCGGCTATAACCATTTGACGCCCTCGGTAAGGCCACTGCCGCTAACCAATCGCCAGGGCAGCCCGGTGATGCCGAGCGACACGACCATTCAAAACGGCGACTACCCGCTATCGCGCTACCTGTATATCTACGTCAATTTACCGCCGGACGCATCGCTACCGCCAGCCGAGCGTGCGTTTCTGGACCTAGTCATGTCCGCCGAAGGCCAGCAGATTACCCGCGCCGCAGGTTTTGTACCTCTGCCCCTGGACGCCCTGGAGGCGCAGCGGGCATGGTGAGCAAGCACTGTCATTTATCTGTCATAAAGGTCACGTAACGTAAGGAGTTTTCATGCCATCCCACACGCCGATCCGACCGCTGACTTGCCCATGATCGTCACATGACCCGCACCCGGCTCTCATCCCAGCCGCTTCGCCACTTACAAGACCGCATCGCCACGGCGCTGATTACCGCTGGGGGCATCGGCGTGCTGTTGGCGGTCTTAGGCATCGGTGTGTTTTTGGTCTGGGAAGCGGCGCCTCTGCTGCTGAGTGAGGAGCTTGGCTCGCTAAGCATGCTGACCCCGTTGGCCTGGGGCACGCTAAAAGCCGCCCTGATCGCGCTCCTGTTTGCGCTTCCGCTGGCGCTGGGGGCGGCCGCCTACTCGGCGTTTTTCATGTCGCCGCGGCTGCGCAGCCGCATCAAGCCGACGCTGGAAATGATGGAGGCCATCCCCGGTGTGGTTGTCGGCTTTATTGCCGGCATGGTGCTTGCTCCCTGGGTCGAGCGGCACTTGGCCAGCACTCTGGTAGTGCTACTTTGGCTACCGCTCAGCGCTGGTCTTGCTGGCTTGCTTTGGCACTTGGCGACTCGCCGTTGGCAGCGTCGCCTGCCGCTTTCGTGGGCGGCGCTATGGCTGATTCCCTGGCTTATCGCCATGTTCTTCCTCGCGCTGTGGTTAACGCCACTGGCGGAGCAGGCCTTGTGGGGCGGCGATCTTCGCCACTACCTGTACGATGCCTTTGGACTCGACTACGTCACCCGCAATGCGCTGATTGTCGGCCTGGCGATGGGCTTCGCGGTGATCCCAAGCGTCTACTCGCTGGCCGAAGACGCGCTCAACGAGGTGCCCCGCCCGCTGATGGAAGGCGCCCAGGCGTTGGGTGCCAGCCGCTGGCAGGCGGTGACCAAGGTAGCACTTGCCGCCGCAGGGCCGGGTCTGTTTTCCGCCGTCATGATTGGCGCGGGCAGAGCGGTGGGCGAAACCATGATCGTGCTGATGGCCAGCAGCAATACGGCGCTGCTGAGTGCCAGCCCCTTCGAGGGCATGCGCACCATGGCGGCTGCCATCGCCATTGAACTGCCCGAAGCCGCCGCTGGCGGCATCACCTATCGCATGCTGGTGCTGGCGGCGCTGGTGCTGTTTCTGTTCACCTTTTTCGTCAACACCCTGGCGGAGGTGGTACGTCAACGGCTGCGTCGACGCTATCAGCGCATGGGGAGTGGCGCGTGACCTGGCTGAAAAACGCCATGCAGCAGGGCGTATGGCCCTGGCTATGTGCCGGCAGCGTGGCTATCTCGCTGCTCATGCTGGGCGCCCTGCTGGCGTTATTGCTGACCCGTGGCCTGGGCCATTTCTGGCCCGCCGGGCTTGACGAAATCACCTTGAATAACGGCGAGGTGGTAGCCGGCGAGGCCGTCCGTGAAATGCCGCTTCCCGACCAGACCGGAAGCGAACGGCTCTACTTCACGGGCAATCGCGACCTCGACGACGCCCGCTGGCGCTGGGTCGCCATCGATACCATTGCCCGGCAGACCCAGCCCGCAGACCTGTTGCGGCTTGAGCGGCGCGCCTGGGGTGACTTTATCGGCTACCTGGAGGCAGTAGAGGTCAATGGCGAGCGGTTTACCGGCGATGACGCCTGGCAGCAGGTTCAGCAGGCACTGGCTCTGCCTACCGCGCAGCGCACACACTATCAGTTGACCTTGCGTACGCCCCAGGGACAAACGCTGCGCCAGTCGCTGGCCACCGTGATCAACGTCGAAGCGCCCAACGCCATGCACCTGGGGCAAAAGCTGCGCGCGTGGGGAAGCGAGGTTTGGCAGTTTTTGAGCCAGGGGCCCCGGGCCGCCAATACCGGCGGCGGCGTTTGGCCGGCCATTTTTGGCACCATGCTGATGGTCATCGTGATGTCGGTGATCGTCACCCCCTTTGGCGTGCTGGCCGCCATCTATCTCAATGAGATTGCCCATCAGGGGCCGCTCACACGGCTGGTGCGTATTGGCGTGCGCAACCTCGCGGGGGTGCCATCGATCGTTTACGGCGTTTTCGGCCTGGGAGTCTTCGTGTACGGCATCGGCGGTTCGCTGGACGAGTGGTTCTTCGACGATGCCTTGCCCTCGCCGACCTTCGGTACCGGCGGCTTACTATGGGCCTCGTTGACCCTGGCCCTGCTGACGCTGCCGGTGGTGATCGTCGCCACCGAAGAAGGGCTCGCCCGCATTCCCGAAGCGCAGCGTGAAGGGGCGGTGGCGCTGGGGGCCACCCGGCTAGAAATGCTGACCCGCGTGGTACTGCCCATGGCCATGCCGGCCATGTTGACCGGCGTGATTCTGGCGGTCGCACGGGCGGCTGGCGAGGTGGCGCCTCTGATGCTGGTCGGGGTGGCCAAGCTGGCGCCGCAAATGCCCCTTGACGGAGAATTCCCTTACTTGCATCTGGAGCGCAAGTTTATGCACCTTGGCTACCACCTGTTCGACACCGCCTTTCACGGCGAGGATGTCCAGGCCGCGATCCCTCTGGTGTATGCCACCGCCTTATTATTGGTGCTGATTGTGTTGGTGCTTAACCTAACTGCCATATTATTGCGTCATCATCTACGGCGTCAGCGAGGAAGCGAATGCTAGCATCTCGACATGTCGATCACGCCAACCAGGCGCCCGTGACGCTTTTTCCTGCGGAGCAGTGCTGCCTGACCATTGACCGGTTCAGCCTCGCCTATGCGGGGAAATCGGCGTTGCAGGAGCTTACGCTGCAGGTCCCCCGGCATCGCGTGACCGCCTTCATCGGGCCCTCCGGCTGTGGCAAGTCGACCCTGTTAAGGGCCATCAACCGGCTGCACGACCTGAACGAGTCGGTCAGCCATAGCGGTGATATTACCCTTGAGGGGCACAACATTCATGCCGCAGACATGAAGGTGACAGAGCTCAGGCGCCGGGTGGGCATGGTGTTTCAAACCCCCAACCCCTTTCCGATGTCGATCTACGAAAACGTGGCCTTTGGCCTGCGCCTGCAAAAGCGGCTCGCCAAGCGTCAGCGGGATGACGTCATCGAGTGGGCACTTACCTCCGCAGCGCTGTGGGATGAAGTCAAGGACCGCCTGCATCGCTCTGCCTGGCAGCTGTCCGGCGGGCAGCAGCAGCGTCTGGTGATTGCCCGTACCCTGGCGGTTCAGCCCGATGTCCTGCTGCTCGATGAACCCGCATCGGCGCTGGATCCCATTTCCACGCTCAAGATCGAAGAGTTGATCCGTAATCTGAAATCTCAGCTAACGTTAGTGTTGGTGACTCACAATATGCAGCAGGCGGCCCGGGTGTCGGATTACACCGCCTTTTTGCAACAGGGTGAGCTTGTGGAGTACGGCCCCACCGACCACGTTTTCACTAACCCTCGTTTACAACGAACCGAAAACTACATAACCGGCCGTATGGCTTAGGTTGCAGCAACCCCGTTAGGAGGGCTCCATGGACATTACCAGTGATACCCACAGCACGCATATCTCGCGCCAATTCAACCAGGAGTTGGAAGAACTCAAGACCCACCTGATGGCCATGGGCGGGATGGTGGAAAAACAGGTGCAGGATGCGGTTTTTGCCCTGCTGGAAAACGATTCGCGGCTGGCCGAAAAGGTCCGCGATAACGACCGCCAGGTCAACGACCTGCAGATCCAAATCGATGATGAGTGCACCCGCGTACTGGCGCGCCGCCAGCCTGCTGCCTCGGATTTGCGCCTGGTGCTGGCGGTCATCCGCGCCACCTCCGATTTAGAGCGGATTGGCGATGAAGCCAGCAAGATCGCCCGCAACGCCCTGACGCTGAGCGAAAACAGCAATACGGTTCGCGGGTTGGTCGAAGTCCGCCACATCAGCGAACACGTCCGCAAGATGCTGCGTGACTCGCTGACGGCGTTTGCCCGCTTCGACACCGAGCTTGCCATGCAGGTCATCCGCGAGGATGAGTTTGTCGACGGCGAGTACGGCAGCGCCATGCGCTCGCTGATGACCTTCATGATGGAGGATTCGCGCTCAATCACCTCGGTACTCAGCGTCATGTGGGTACTGCGTGCGCTGGAGCGCGTCGGTGACCACGCCAACAACCTGGCCGAACACGTCGTCTACCTCGTCAAAGGGCTGGATATCCGTCATACCGATCCCGACACCCTGGATCAGCAGGCGGCACCGAAAAAGTCTTGACCTGCCTCTGGATTCCTCATGCAATACGCCCTGGCTGCGCGGCAGCCAGGGCATTGCGATCACCGAGGAGTCTTACATTGTGCTAGACGCGGTCACTGCCATCAGCCGGGGTACACGCTGTGTGTACGGCCCCGGGCTGAGGCGCTATATTTTCCTGCCCATTCTGGTCAACGTGCTGGTTTACGGCACCATGCTGCACGTCGTGCTCGAGCGCTTTTCGGGCTGGCTGGCCAGTTGGATGAGTGCCGTCCCCGGCTGGCTCGATTGGCTGTCATGGCTGATCTGGCCGATATTTTTCTTAAGCCTGCTGGTGGTGGTGTTTTTCACCTTCACCCTGGTCACCCATTTTATCGCCGCGCCATTTTACGGCTTTCTCGCCGCCAAGGTGGAGCGTCAGGTGGTCGGCAGGGAACCCCTTGATGACCGCGGGCTGACCAAAACGGCGCTCGATGCGCTAGGCCGCGAGCTGGTCAAGCTGGGGTACATTCTGCCTCGGGCCGCGCTTTTGTTTGTGATTGGCTGGATCCCCGGGCTCAACCTTTTCGCGCCGCTGCTGTGGGCGCTGTTTTCCGCCTGGGTGATGGCCATTACCTATCTGGATTATCCGATGGATAACAATAAGGTATCGTTTCGAGACATGCGCGGACGCCTGTCGGCGCGCTGGTGGCAAAGTCTCAGCTACGGGGGGGTGGTGACGCTCTTGACCTGGATACCACTGGCCAACCTGTTCTTGATTCCCGGGGCCGTGGCCGGAGCCGTGCTGATGTGGGACGACCACTACCGCGATGGGCAGACAATTAGTCGCTAGCAAAAACAAGACCCCGCCGTGGCGGGGTCTTCGACAGTGATCATTTTTAGGCGGTGATGCGTACCAGCTTCCAATCCTTTTGCGGGATTCCAACCTTGGACGTTACCCTGACTGGCAGTGTGACCGCCTTCTTGATTCATCCTGTGAATCTTCAATCATCCCTGTTAACACTGGACATCCTTGCCCTGCGTCGGTTCACTATCAAAGTGTAGTTACTTTTCTCTTTTTCGTAAAGAAAAGTATCAACAGTTATCTACATTTTACAATGCGGATTGGCTGTCTTGACCAATACAACCGCAGACTCTGTGCCAGAAATCAATATTTTTTAAAAATCAACATAAATAACAGTGGGTTATTTTTATTACGCCGCGGTTACTGACACCCAGAGCGTGACATTTGGATACGCTTGATATGTGTCGTTATGGCACATGTGCCGTGCCTATCCAGCCGTGCTAGGTAACGGAGGCGGCGTTACGCGAGGGCGTCGCCGGGGTAATGAGACGGGTGGCGGGGAAAACACAGCGGAACAGGGCGCCTTGCCCCGGGCGTGAATCGATGTGCAATTGAGCGTCGTGGCGTAACAGCACGTGCTTGACGATGGCAAGCCCGAGCCCGGTGCCTCCGGTTGCGGTGCTGCGCCCTTTGTCAACGCGATAAAACCGCTCGGTAAGGCGGGGAATATGCACCGGATCGATCCCCTCGCCGTTATCGCTCACTTCGATACAGGCGCCTGAACCAAACGCTTTCCAGCGCAATGTGATAACGCTGCCTGCCGGCGTATAGCGCACCGCATTAAACGCCAGGTTGGAGACGGCACTGCGGATTTCCTGTTCGCTGCCTACCAGCTGCACGGCGTAGTCGCTTTCGACACTGAGCGTATGCCGGTGGTCAGATAGCGCCAGCGCATCGGCGCCCACGCTGTTTAACAAAGACGTCACATCCAGGTGCTGATGATCCTGCCCGCCCTGGTCAATTTCCAACCGCGACAGCAATAATAGATCGTTGACCAGGTTCTGCATACGTTGCGTCTGGGCCTGCATCTGGTTGATACCGCGACCCAAGCGGGGGGGCAACTGGTCGGCCAGTTCACCGTAAGTCTCGAGATAGCCTGATAGCACGGTCAGCGGCGTACGCAGTTCGTGGGAGACGTTGGCGACGAAATCGCGACGCATCTGCTCCAGCTGATGCAGCCGGGTGATATCGCGGGCCATGACCAGGCGCTCGTCGTCACCGTAAAGGGTAATCTGGTACTGCAGAATACGGCGTTCGTCGATCGGCGACGTGAGCGTCAGCGGCTCGCTGTAATCGCGGGCATTGAAGTAGCTGATAAACCGCGGGTCGCGCAGCAGGTTGGTGATATGCTGACCACGGTCGTGGGCCGTTTGCAGCCCCAGCATGTTACTGGCGGCACTGTTCCACCATTCCAGGTCGCCGTGGCGATCGAGCATCACGATGCTGTCGCGCATGGCTTCGGAGGATTCCTGAATACGCGCCAGGGTCGTACGCAGGCGGTTCTGGGTAATCCGCTGGCTTTTCTGGTAGCGGTAGAGGCGGTCGAACAGCTCGCCCCAGAGGCCACGAGCGGCGGGCGGTTCATCCTGGGGGCGTTGCGTCAGCCAGTGATAGGCAGCGCGCAGCTGCCGCAGGTGGTAGATCAAACAGACCGCGAAGCCTCCCGCCAACCCCAGGCCCGGCATGCCGACCAGCCACCCCAGGCAAATGCCGAGCGCCGCCCAGCCGATCAGGCGCCACAGCTCACGGCTCCACAAACGCACGGTTAGGCCCGCGCGGAAAAGCGGTAACCGGTACCGCGTACTGTCTGAATCAGGTTCTGATGCGCATCGCCCAACGCTTTGCGTAACCGGCGAATATGCACATCAACGGTGCGCTCTTCCACGTAGACATTGCCTCCCCACACTTGATCGAGCAGTTGGCTGCGCGTATAGGCCCTTTCCTGGTGAGTCATGAAAAACTGTAGCAGACGATATTCGGTGGGCCCCATGTCCACCGCTTTGCCGTAAGCGCTTACCCGGTGGCTGACCGGGTCGAGCATCAGGCCATTAATTTCAATGGGATCTTCAACCCCGCGGGGTGTCGCACGACGCAGTACGGCCTTGAGACGCGCCACCAGCTCGCGGGGGGAAAACGGTTTGGTAATATAGTCGTCGGCGCCGGCTTCCAGACCCTGAATCTTGTTATCCTCTTCGCCTTTGGCGGTGAGCATGATGATCGGCAATTCGGCGGTGGCTTCCTCTCGCTTGAGGCGCCGCGCCAGCTCGATACCGCTGGTCCCGGGCATCATCCAGTCGAGCAACAGCAGGTCGGGCTGATGGTCGACCACCATGGCATGGGCATCCTGGGCGTTATCCGCTTCAAGTACACGATAGTCAGCCATTTCCAGCGCCACCGCGATCATCTCGCGGATAGGTGCCTCATCATCGACGATCAAGACGGTCTTGGCGGTCATTCCAGAGCCTCACGGTGTTCGATAGGAAGAAATCCAGTGACATGTCAATGACGATCACACCATGACTTGATGACAATTCTATGACATTGCCAGGGATTCGCCAGTGATTGGCCACCAGCTCAGCACAATCCCTGCAAACACCAGCAGACCGGACCAGTGATTATTCAAAAACGCCTGGAAACAGGCATCGCGCTCACGGTGACGAATCAGACGCTGCTGGTGGACGAAGGTCGCCGCCATCCCCGCCATGCCCAGCCAGAAAAAACCGCCCAGCCCCATGCGCACGCCCACCCAGGCCAGCAGCGCCAGGGTCATAAGCTGCAGCAGCCCGATCACCCAGCAGTCGGCATGGCCCAGCAGCACGGCGGTGGACTTGATACCAATCTTGATATCGTCGTCGCGGTCGACCATGGCGTACTGGGTATCGTAGGCGACGGTCCACAGCACATTGGCCAGGAACAGCAACCACGCTTCCACCGGCACATACCCAAGCACCGCGCCGAACGCCATGGGAATCGCCCAGGAGAACGCCGCCCCCAGCACCACCTGAGGGAAGTGGGTATAACGCTTCATAAACGGGTAGATGAAGGCCAGCACCACGCCGCCCACCGACAGCAGCACGGTAAACCAGTTGGTCAACAGCACCAGCATGAAGGCCGCGGCCACCAGCCCGATAAACAGCAGTTGCGCCTCGGTCTCACTGATCCGCCCGGTAGCCAGGGGGCGGTGCTTGGTGCGTTTGACGTGACCGTCGACGTGGCGGTCGGCGTAATCATTGACCACGCATCCGGCCGCGCGCATCACGTACACCCCGGCAATGAAGACCAGCAGTACGTTACGCGCCGGCACGCCCTCAGCGGCCATCCACAAAGCCCAGAGCGTGGGCCACATCAGCAGCCAGGTGCCAATCGGCCGATCCAGACGCATCAGCCGAACAAAATCCATCAGGCGACCCATTCCCGTTGGCCGTAGAAGAGAACGATCCATGCTTACCTCACCCATCCAAGAGACGCAGCGTTAGCCTAGCGCGAAGGCAGCGCAAGATCATCCGCCATGGTCGATAAAAAATATTCCTGCACCAGTAACGATAGCCCGCGGTGCTGGAAAACCGAGCGTCGCCCCCACTGGCTAGTGACGACACCATCGCCCGGGTAGCTGAATTCAGGCACCTGCCGCGTTGCGTAAAGCGGCCCGCGCACCAGATCGGGCTGGCGAAACAGCCAACTGCCCAGCGACCGCTCCCCCAGGCGTTCCAGTCGCTGGCCGCGCAGGGCTTCAAGGGGCGCCACCGAGCGCGCCACGACCCACGGGGTCTCATTCACGCACAGGGCAACCTCGCGCTGCCAGGCATAACGCCTAGCCGCCATGCCCAGCGCCTGGGCCTCATGCGGCTGGGGGAGGGCCACGCCCTGGCGCAACAGCCGCACGCGAAACGACCGCTCGCCGCCGGCCTCCACCAGGCGTGCCGTCAGTGAATCCGTGGAGGCCACCCACTGCCACCACGCGGCACTCATGGCCGGGCGCAGCGCGCTAACCGGGTGCCAACACGGCCAATCGGGAGCTGAACAAACAGAGCGACGCAACACCAGAGCCTCCAGGCAATTTAACGGTGCGTTAGTGTAACATGAGGCCATGTAAAGGCTTTTGTCCCACTCTGACCTTTGGACCACTGCATGCCCTCATCACACGCTGAACTCATGATTGTCGGCACCGGGATGGCGGGCATCGGCCTTGCCCGCGCGCTGCGTCGCCAGGGCGATACGCGCTCCATCTGCCTGATCAGCGCCGATAGCGGCGATGACTACAGCAAACCCCTGCTATCGACCGGTTTTGCCAAGCGCCTGCCGCCGGAGCGTCTCGCCCAACGCAGCGCCGACGAGCTAGCCGACTCGCTGGACGCCCGGGTGCTCACCCAGACCACCGTGAGTAGGCTTGACGCCGCGCATCACTCGCTCCGGCTGGCAGACGGCCAGGCGCTTGGCTACGACCGCCTGGTGCTGGCCACCGGTGCCGAGCCACGCGTACCCATGACCATCCCCGACTTGCTCAAACCGCGCTGCTTTACCGTCAACAATCTTGACGACTATCGGCGTTTTCACCGTGCCCTGGGGGCAACACCAGCCCGCGTGGCGGTGATCGGCGCGGGCCTGGTGGGCTGCGAATTTGCCAATGACCTGCACGCCGGGGGCCATGACGTCAGCGTTATCGCGCCCGACACGGCGCCGCTTCCCCGTCTGCTGCCCGGCCCCCTGGGGCACGCGCTGGGGGAGGCGTTTACCGAAGCGGGCATCTACCTGGCGCTTGGCAGAACGCTCAAGACCATGGCGCTCGACGATGACGATAGCGTGACGCTGACGCTGGATAACGACGCATCCCTCACGGTGGACGTGCTGTTGATGGCAACCGGATTGGTCCCGCGCACCGCCCTTGCGGCCACTGCAGGGCTTCACGTCTCCGCAAGCGGTATCCATGTCGACCGGCAGCTGCAAACCTCGCACCCGGCCATCTACGCGCTGGGCGACGCCGCCTGCGTCGACGGCGTCAACGCCATGTACGTGCAGCCGCTGCAAGCCAGCGCCCAGGCGCTCGCCGCCACCCTAGCCGGTGCGCCCACGCCGGTGCGCTTCGGCGCATGGCCGGTCATCGTCAAAACGCCGCTGCTACCGGTGGTGGCCTACCCGCCTCTCCAGCCTCCCGAACGCTGGCGGATCGAAGGCGAAGGCCGTGATATGACGGCGATCGCTGAAGATATAGACGGACGTTTGATTGGTTTTGCATTGACAGGCGGCTGCGTGAGAAGGAAAGTGGAGCTTTCCAGAGCAGCCCCTGCGCTGCTAGGCTGAATGCCGCGGCACTGACGGCTTGGCTAAATCGATGGCTAATCCGGCGGTGGCTTTACCAACAACACGACAGTGTATCTTGCACCATCATTATCAAAGGGAGTTTCCTTATGCGTAAACCTGAACTTGCAGCCGCTATTGCTGAAAATGCCGACCTGTCCAAAGACAAAGCGGGCCAAGTCCTTAACGTGATTCTCGATGAAATCACCAACAGCGTCGCCAAGGGCGAAGACGTTGCGCTGATTGGCTTTGGTACCTTTACCGTTCGCGAGCGGGCTGCCCGTACCGGTAAAAACCCGCAAACCGGCGCCCCGCTACAGATTCCGGCCAGCAAAAACGTGGCCTTCAAGCCGGGTAAAGCGCTCAAGGACGCTGTCTCGTAATGAAGCTCAAGCTGACGCTGTGGCTACTGGGCTTTTTGCTCAAACGGGCCCTGCGCCGCAAGCCGCGCTTTCGTGAACAGTTGGAACGGATGCGCGGCCTCAACTGGGGCATTGCCACAGAAGATTTGCGGGTTGCCCGCCATTACCGGATGACGCCCAGCCGCGTCACCACGGATAAAGGGCTGCCGGTCGATCTGGATCTTGAGCTGCGTTTTCGCGACGAAGAAGCCGCGTTACGCATACTTAAGAAACCTACGCAGCAGGCGTTCCTAGACGGCATGATTAACGGCGAGGTCCGCCTAGTAGGTGACTCCGCCGATATGAACAAGCTGCAAAAACTGCTTAAGTATTTGTAGCTGACGGCCCCGACGGCAATCTTCACGTCCGAGGGGCCTTGTCCTCAGGTTCCGCGTCGTTGTCGCCCCTCTCCCCTTGATGCCCGAGCCCCATGGCTCGCCAACCGCCCGCCATGCAAGACAATCGCTATGCTAACCCTTTATACTAAGGGCACGACTAAAGTCTAATAACAGCGATGACTAAGAGCCCCTATGCCCCTTGCCCTACCGCTCCGCCGTCTCTGGACGCTGGATAAGTTCGCCTACAGCCTGCGCGTCTTTATCGCGTTCAGCGGTGCCTTGCTGGTCAGCGCCCTGTCCGGCGACGTGGCACTGGTCATACCGCTGTTTCTGGGCATTATCGCCAGCGCCCTGTCGGAAACCGATGACAGCTGGGAGGGTCGCTTTCAGGCCCTGCTGGTGACGCTTGCCTGCTTTGCCTCAGCGTCATTCATCGTGCAGTGGCTGTTCCCCTGGCCGTGGCTGTTCGCCCTGGGGCTTGCGGTGTCGACCTTTACCCTGATCATGCTCGGCGCCATTGGCCAGCGCTACGCCACCATCGCCTCGGGGACGCTGATTCTGTCGATCTATTCGATGATCAACATTGAACAGCACGGCGGGGTGGATGAAGACGTCGCTTACCGTCAATGGCTGCTGCTGGGGGGTGCCGCCTGGTACGGCATCATTTCGGTCGTCTGGTGTGCGCTTTTTTCGCGCCAGCCGGTCAAGCAAAGCATGGCGCGGGTGTATAAAGCGTTGAGTGAATTTCTGATCTTGAAATCAGCGCTGTTCGAGCCGGTGCGGGGCGGGGATGTCGAGGCCCGTCGGGTGGCGCTGGCCCGTCAGAACGGTAAGGTCGTGAGCGCGCTTAACCAGGCCAAGGAGATGATTTTTCGCCGTCTTGAAGGCCAGCGGGGGGACCGTAAGCTCAACCGCTACCTGCGCATCTACTTTATCGCCCAGGATATCCACGAGCGGGCAAGCTCTACCCACTATCCTTATAGCGCCCTGACCGAGGCGTTTTTCCACCATGACGTGCTGTTTCGCTGCCAGCGGCTGCTCGACCAGCAGGGCCGTGCCTGTCGCCAACTCGCCAAGTCGCTGCTGCTCAACCGCCCGTTTGGCCACGAACAGAGCGAGCAGGCGCTGGCCGACCTTCGCGCCTCGATCGATAACCTGCGCGACCAGGGGAGACCCGAATGGCAACCGCTGATGCACCCGCTCAACGCCCTGGCCGACAACCTGACCACGCTGGAAGCCCAGATCGCCAGCGCGCATAACCCAGACGCCGAGGACGAACGCCGGGATAGCGCCCTGTTTGATCGCTCGCCCTCCAGCCTGCTGGAAGCGTGGAAGCGCGTGCGGCTCAATTTACACCTGGGATCACCCACCTTTCGCCACGCCGTCAGGCTGAGCACCGCCCTCGTGGCAGGCTATGGTCTCTTGCACTGGCTCAATCCTGAGCAGGGTTTCTGGATACTCTTGACGACGCTGTTTGTCTGCCGACCCAACTTTGCCACCACGCGGCGGTTTCTTTCCCAGCGCATCATGGGCACGATACTTGGCCTGGTGGTCGGCTGGGCGTCGATCAGCCTCTTCCCTCACCCGCTGGTGCAGAGCATGATCGCCGTGGCCGCCGGGGTGTCGTTTTTCGCCAACCGCGAAAAGCACTATGTGCTGGCCACCGCGTCTATCACCCTGCTGGTACTGTGCAGCTTTAACCAGGTGGGCGACGGCTTCGACCTTATCTGGCCGCGCCTGTTCGATACGCTGATCGGTGCCTTGATTGCCGGCTTGGCGGTGTTCTTCATTCTGCCCGACTGGCAAGGGCGGCGGCTCAATCGCGAGGCCGCGAACGTACTGACCACCCATCGCCGCTATCTCGAGGAGATCATTCACCAGTACGAGGAAGGCAAGCAGGACGACCTAGCCTATCGGCTGGCCCGCCGTAACGCGCACAATGCCGATGCGGCGCTGTCCACGCTGCTGACCAATATGCTTCACGAACCGGGGCATTACCGCAAGCAGGATGCCGATAATGGGCTAAGATTTCTGGTGCTTTCCAACACCCTGCTGAGCCACCTATCAGCGCTGGGCGCGCACCGCCACCGGCTGGCGGAGGATGAGGACGACAGCGCCCTGGTGCCCGCCGCCAAGCGCATGTGCGAACTGCTCGACCAGCTTGCCGAGCAGCTACATAACCGCCAGCCGGTCACCCCGCTGTCGGACCAGGCCGAGCAGCTGCTGGTGCAGTTGGATGAACCAGGCGTCGCCGCAACGCAAGACAGTGCCGTTGTGCGCTACCAGCCCATTCAAAGCCAGCTGCGCCTGATCGCCCACCAGTTGGCCCCGCTCAGCGATGCCGCGAGCCGTCTTACCAGTACGTCAAAGCCCGCTGACTAGCACGGCGGTCACACCTGCCCATAGCGCCCGGCGGCTTCGCCCAGCCAGCGACGCACCAGCACGGTGGTGATGTCCTTGTTGCCTTGCAGCGCCTGGGCCAGGGCGGTCACCTGGTCCAGCAGGTCGGCATCGCGTTCCAGGTCGGCGATTTTCATTTGGGCAAGGCCAGTCTGGCGGGTGCCGAGGACTTCGCCGGGGCCGCGGATTTCCAGGTCTTTCTCGGCGATGCGGAAGCCGTCGGTGGTCTCGCGCATCACCGCCAAACGCTGCCGGGAAGTTTTGGACAGCGGCGGGTGGTAGAGCAGCACGCAGAAGCTCTCGGTACTGCCGCGCCCGACCCGGCCGCGCAGCTGGTGCAACTGGGAAAGCCCCAGGCGTTCGGGGTTTTCAATAATCATCAGGCTGGCATTGGGGACGTCCACGCCGACTTCGATCACCGTCGTTGCGACCAGTAGATCCAGCTCGCCTTCTTTAAACGCCGCCATTACCTCGGCTTTTTCGCTGGACTTCATGCGCCCGTGCACCAGACCAATCGCCAGCTCCGGCAGCGCGTGGGTGAGTTCGTCGCGGGTCACTTCCGCCGCCTGGCACTGCAGCGCTTCGGACTCTTCGATCAGCGTGCATACCCAGTAGGCCTGGCGACCTTCGCTGCAGGCGCGCCGGATACGCTCGACCACTTCGGGGCGGCGCTCGTCAGACACCACCACGGTTTTCACCGGCGTGCGACCGGGGGGCAACTCGTCGATCACCGAGACATCCAGGTCCGCGTAGGCGCTCATGGCCAGCGTGCGGGGGATCGGCGTGGCGGTCATGATCAATTGATGCGGCGTCAGCCCGCCCGCTTCGCCTTTTTCGCGCAGCGCCAGGCGCTGATGCACACCGAAGCGGTGCTGCTCGTCGATAATCGCCAGCCCCAGGCACTGGAAATGCACATCGTCCTGAAACAGCGCGTGGGTGCCCACCACCATGCGCGCGCGGCCGTCGGCAATTGCCGCCTTGGCATCCAGCCGGGCTTTGCCTTTGAGCTTGCCTGCCAACCACGCCACTTCGATGCCCAGCGGTTCGAACCAGGCTTTAAACGAGCGATAATGCTGCTCGGCGAGGATTTCGGTCGGCGCCATAATCGCCGCCTGGCAGTTCCCGGCCAGAGCCGAGAGCGCCGCCATGGCGGCGACCACGGTCTTTCCCGAGCCAACGTCACCCTGGACGAGACGCAGCATGGGGGCAGGGCGGGCAAGGTCGAGGGCAATTTCTTCAAGCACCCGGCCCTGGGCGCCGGTGAGCGCAAAGGGCAGCTGCGCCAGAAAGCGCGCTTGCAGGTTCCGCCCGGACGGTAGCTCGGGCGCGCCATCGGCCTGGATGCGCAGCCGCACCTCGCGCAGGCTGAGCTGGTGGGCCAGCAGCTCTTCCAACGCCAGACGCCGCGTCGCCGGGTGATGACCGTGGCTCAACTGCTCCATATCCGCATCCGGCGGCGGCTGGTGGAGCAGCTGCAGGCTGGCGTGCAGCCCCGGCAGCCGGAAGCGCTGACGCAGCGCGTCGGGAATCACCTCGGGCAGCGCGTCAGGATCGCTTTCAAGCAGCCCCAGCGCCTGCTGGGTCAGGGCGCGCAGGCGGGTTTGGTGGAGCCCCTCGGTGGTGGGGTAGATTGGCGTAAAGTACTCGTCCACCGGGGTATCGCTGCCACCGCTTAGCCGGTATTCGGGGTGATAGATTTCCAGCCCCGTGGCCCCGGCGCGGGCTTCGCCAAAGGCGCGCACCACGGCCCCGGGGCGTAGCTGTTGCTGTTGGGCGGGCGAGAAGTGGAAAAAGCGCAGGCTCAGAATGCCGCTGTTGTCGCGCAGCCGCACCAGCAGGCTGCGCCGCCGTCCTTTCACCACGTCGCAGGCGGTGACTTCACCTTCGATTACCGCCTCGCTGCCCGCGCGCAGCTCGCCAATCGGCGTCAGCCGGGTGCGGTCCTGGTAGCGCAGCGGCAAATGGAACAGCAGATCGCTGACCTGCTCGATCCCCAGGCGGGCAAGCTTCAGGGCCAGCGCTTCGCCAACGCCCTTGAGGGCCGTGACCGGTGCCGACAGCGTGGTCATGAAACCGAGGTCGCCGCCTGGGTGGGCCGCTGGCACTGGTTGATTGCATTGACCAGCACATCGATGGCTTTGGGCCGTGGAAAGCTGGCCCGCCAGGCGATGGCGACCGTCCGCGATGGTGCGGGGCCTACAAAGGGACGGCTGATCAGCATGGCGTTTTCGTACTGGTCGGTGCCCAGCGCCGATTGGGGCAGTACGGTAATGCCCAGCTTCGAGGCCACCATATGGCGAATCGTCTCCAGCGAGCCGCCTTCGGCAATGAGGGTGTTATTGGGATTGTTGAGCTTTTGCGTGATCGCCGGGCAGGCTTCCAGCAGTTGGTCACGGAAGCAATGCCCCTCGCCCAGCAGTAACAGTCGCTCTTCCAATAGCTCTTCTTTATGGATCGCTTCGCGTGACTCCCAGCGGTGCTTGGCAGGCATCAGGACTTCGAAGGTTTCATCGTATATTGGCTTGGTCACCACATCAGTCTCAGTGAACGGCAGGGCCACGATAATCACGTCCAACTCGCCGTTGCGCAGCTTGGAACGCAGCGCACCGGTCAGCCCCTCTTCGATATACAGCGGCATTTGCGGCGCGGCCTTGGCCAGCTCAGGAATCAGGTGCGGAAACAGGTAGGGGCCAATGGTGTAGATCGCCCCGATGCGCAGCGGGTTGGCCAGCTGGTCTTTCCCGGCGCTTGCCATGTCAAAGATCAGGCTGCTCTGCTCCAGCACGCGCTGGGCCTGGGCAATGATTTTCTCGCCTAAGGGCGTGACCTGAACCGTGGCCTTGGAGCGCTCGAACAGCGGCGTTTCAAGCTCGTCCTCCAGCTTTTTGACAGCCACCGATAGCGTGGGCTGGGAAACGTGGCAGCGTTCGGCGGCACGTCCGAAGTGGCGTTCTTGGGCAAGGGTTACGATGTAACGAAGTTCTGTTAAAGTCATGGTGGTGCCAGTGGCATCCTCTCGTAGCAGCTTGTGACTAACTAGCGTGACAAATAGCGAGAAGGGAAAGGACAGGCAAACCCTGCTGACGATATCGTCTCTGCGATGGCTTCTCTATAAAGGAATTGTAGATCAGGGACTTTGTATCTAATAGGGATTATTTATCAATAGGAGTAAGCAAGGTGACGCTAACGGTACTGATTATCGGCTGTGGCGATATCGGCATGACGCTAGGCCGAGAACTGCTGAGCGAAGGGCATCGCGTGATTGGCGTTCGCCGCCACGTCGACGCGCTGCGGGATACCGGCATCGAGCCCCTGGCCCTGGACCTCAATTCGCTCGAGGAAGCTGACGCAAGCGCGCTCCCCGAAGCGGACTACGTCATCTATACGGTCAGCGCGGATCGCTTTGAGCAAAGCGCTTACCAAAGCGCCTATTCGGACGGCATGAAGCGTGTACTGGGCGTCCTGGAGCAGCACGCCAATCCGCCGCGCCGGGTATTCTTTGTATCCTCGACCAGCGTTTACGGCCAGCAGGAAGGCGAAGTGGTCAACGAGGAAAGCCCCACCGAGCCAACCAGCTTCTCCGGCACGCTGATGTGCGAGGCCGAGCAGGCGCTGATCCACCATCCCATCCCCGGCACCGTGGTGCGCTTTTCGGGCATCTACGGCCCCGGCCGCGACCGCCTGATTCATCAGGTTGCCGAAGGGCGGCTGGCCACGGTGACCCCGGTGATCTACTCCAACCGCATCCACCGCGACGACTGCACCGGCATTCTTGCCCACCTGATCCACTGCCAGGAAAACGACCAGCCTCTGGCGGATCTTTACCTGGGCAGCGATTGCGAGCCGGTCACCCTGCATAACGTGATGAACTGGATCGCCAAGCAGCTGAAGGTGGAGTCCACCGAAACCATGCAGTCCCCGCTGCGGCGACGCACCAGCAAACGCTGCGATAACCGCCGCCTGCTTGAGACCGGCTACCAGTTCCGCTACCCCACCTTTCGCGAAGGCTACGCCCAAGTATTGAAAGAAGGCGGCTTCTGGCAGGTGCAGAAAGCATAACGTCACCCCGCCGTAAGCGCGCGTCGGCGCGCCCACGGCGGCAGTGCATCAGTCGCCAATCACCATGACGGCTTCGGCTTCCACCTGGCTGCCCTTGGGCAGCGCTTTCACGCCTACCGCTGCGCGAGCTGGAAACGGCGTCGAGAAGAACTCTTCCATGACCTTGTTCACGATCGCAAAGTTATCCAGATCGACCAGGTAGAGGTTGAGCTTGACGATGTCACCAAGGGTGCCGGCAGCTTCTTCGCACACGGCCTGCAGGTTGGTGAACACCTGGCGTGCCTGGGCCTCGAAATCGTCAGAGACGATCTCCATGGTCACCGGGTCGAGGGGAATCTGACCCGATAGGTAGACGGTATTTCCGGCTTTGATTGCCTGAGAATAGGGGCCTATGGCGGCCGGCGCCTTGTCGGTATTGATAACAGCTTTATTGCTCATTGGATGTCATGCTCCTTGATGCACTCAACGTTGATTATCTTGGCCATTGCCATAGCTAACGCTGGCCAGCCAGTGGCTAGCGGAAAGCCATAGTGGGCGCTTTAATTTGCCATGCGAGTGATTTTGCCGACGTTGGGCAGGTTGCGAATACGTTTCATGATGCGGGCAAGGTGAACGCGGTCTTTGACCGACAGGGTGAGGTTCACCGTAGCCAGGCGCGCGTCACGCTCTTCGATGCCGATACGCTCGATATTGGCATCGGCGTCGGTGACCAGACCGGCAAGCTCGGCGACCAGGCCGCGGCGGCTTTCAATTTCGATGCGCAGCGCCACCGGGAAATCTTCATCGATGTTCGCCGACCACTCGAGGGCAAAGACCTTGTCCGGGTCGTCTCTATCCGCCAGATTTTTGCATTCCGCCCGGTGCACCACGAGTCCTTTACCGACTGATAAATGCCCGACGACGGCATCGCCAGGCAGCGGGTGGCAGCAGCGGGCAAAGTTGATCACCATGCCTTCGCTACCACTGATCACCACCGGTTTCTGGGTGGTGCCCTCGCTGACCCGTTCGCTTGGATGGCCGTCAGCCACATCCATCAGCCGTTGCGCCACCACGTGAGCCACGCGGGTGCCAAGTCCCAGCGATTCCAGCAGTGCCTCTTCCGAGGACACGTCGAGATGCTCGAACGCGCGGGTGAGCACCGTCGGATCCAGCTCTTCAAGGCTGGTGTTGAACGGCGCCAGCGCCTTGTTCATCAAACGCCGCCCGAGCATCACCGCTTCGGTGTGCTGCTGGTGCTTGAGCGCATGGCGAATGGCCGAGCGCGCCTTGGCGGTGGTCACGAAGTTAAGCCACGCCAGGTTGGGACGTGCGCCGGGGGCGGTGATGATTTCCAGGGTCTGGCCGCTTTCCAGACGGGAGGAAAGCGGCGCCAGGTGGCGGTCGATCCGGCAGGCGATGCAGTTATTGCCGATATCGGTGTGCACGCTGTAGGCAAAATCGATCACGGTGGCCCCTTGGGGCAGCTCCATGATGTCGCCTTTGGGTGTGAACACGTAGATATCATCGGGAAACAGGTCATTCTTGACGTGTTCAATAAACTCCAGCGAATCCCCTGCGTGGCGCTGCATCTCGAGCAGCCCCTTGACCCAGGCGCGCGCCCGCGCATGGCTGCCTTCGGCAATCGGGTGCGCGGTTTGCCCGGCTTTGTACAACCAGTGCGCCGCAATGCCGTTATTGGCCATGGCCTCCATTTCCCGGGTGCGAATCTGCACCTCGATGGGCATCCCCCGCGCACCGAATAACGTGGTGTGCAGGCTCTGGTAGCCGTTGGCCTTGGGAATGGCGATGTAATCCTTGAAACGCCCCGGTACCGGCTTATAGAGGTTGTGCACGACGCCCAGGATGCGATAACAGCTGGCCACGTCCTCGGTGATGATACGAAAACCGAACACGTCCATGATTTCAGCGAATGGTTTGCGCTGGTCGCGCATCTTGCGGTAAATCGACAGTAAATGCTTTTGGCGACCGACCACCGTGCCGCTCAGCGCTTCGTCATCGACGCTCTTCTGCAGCGTGGCCTGGACTTCACGCATGGCGCTACGCCGATGCCCCCGGGCGTTGGAGACGGCGCGCTTGATGCGCTCGGAGCGCATCGGGTGAATCGCCTGAAAGGAAAGGTCTTCAAGCTCAACGCGAATGGTGTTGATCCCCAGCCGCCCGGCAATGCGGGCATAAATCTCCAGCGTTTCGCGGGCAATACGTCGTTTCTTGTCGGGCCGCAGGGCGCCCAGGGTGCGCATGTTGTGCAGCCGGTCGGCAAGCTTGACGATGATCACCCGGATATCCCGGGACATCGCCAGCACCATCTTCTGGAAATTTTCCGCCTGGGCGACGGCTTTATCCTCGAAGGTAATCTGGGTCAGCTTGGAGACCCCGTCGACCAGCTCGGCCACCGGCTCGCCAAACTGCGCGCCCAGGGCTTTTTTCGACACCCCGGTATCTTCGATCACGTCGTGCAGCATGGCGGCCATCAGGCTCTGATGGTCCATGTGCATGTTGGCGAGGATGTTGGCCACCGCCAGCGGGTGGGTGACGTAGGGCTCACCGGAGCGCCGCCGTTGGCCGTCGTGGGCCTGTTCGGCGTAGTAAAAGGCGCGTTTGACCTGTTGAATCTCGTCGGGGGGTAAGTAACCGCCGAGTCGGTCGGCCAGGTCATCAATGGTAAACATTCACCGCGCCTCTAATCGGTCGTGAATCCTAGTCGTCGATTTGTGCGCTGGGAGCCATCGCCGGACGTGTGCGAACGGGCGCTTCTACCGGTTCGTCAAGGATCGTGTGATCGACCAGACCCGCTGCAATTTCACGCAGCGCCATGACCGTGGGCTTGTCATTTTCCCAGGGCAGTTGGGAATCGCGGGTACCACGCGCCAGCTGGCGGGCACGCTGGGTGGAGATCATCACGAGCTTGAAGCGGTTTTCTACGTGATCAAGACAGTCTTCAACGGTGACGCGAGCCATGGGGTGCCTTCCTGTAATAACGACGCTGGATCGCGTCCGTAAGGGGTCAAACGGGCCGATCCAGCTAAAGAGGGTAGTAGAACCGTGTAGATTACTCGACGCCGGGCGCCTGTGACAAGAGCGCTGCCAGTAAGGGCGCGTGGCGTTCGCTCATTAGCGGGCGCGTAAGGCGACGACTGATGACCAGCGACTGCAATTCCTGCAGGGCGGTGGTGAAGTCATCGTTGACCACCAGGTAGTCGTATTCGTCATAGTGCGACATTTCGCTGATCGCGTCGCGCATGCGTCGCGCAATGATGGCGTGCTCGTCGGTGCCGCGACTGGCCAGGCGCCGTTCGAGCTCGCTGCGCGAGGGCGGCAGGATGAAGATCGACACCGCCTCGGGCATCTGTTCGCGCACCTGGCGCGCGCCCTGCCAGTCAATCTCAAGGATCACGTCCTGGCCCGCCGCCAGCACCGTTTGAGCCGCCTGCCGCGAGGTGCCATAGTAGTTGTCGAATACCTTGGCGTACTCAAAAAACTCGCCGCGTTCGATCATCGCCTCAAAGGTCGCCGCATCGGTGAAATGGTAATTCACGCCATCGACTTCACCATCGCGCTTGGCGCGGGTGGTGTGCGATACCGATACCTGAATACCATCGAGGCTTTCGATCAGCTCGCGTACCAGGCTGGTTTTACCCGCCCCCGATGGGGCAGAAACGATAAACAGTGTACCTTGGGACATACGCGCTTCCCTTGTTGGCGAAGTAGGCTCATGGGTTGGCGACGACAACGCGTTCAATCAGAGCCGTGTAGAAAAGGCACGCAGTATCGCATACCCGATGCTGTGACTGTAGCGTTTCGCTGAACAGGGAGTCACCATGCGCAGCACTCTATGGATAGTGGCGTTGATTGCGCTGGGCGTTGCGTTTGACAAGGGCCTCATCGAGATTCCACGTCACTGGGCGCCGTGGGCACCGCTTTACGTCGACGACCCGATCACCCCGGTGACCCCCTTGAAGCTTCGCCGCCTGGACAATGACCGCGACGGCTGCCTGGCGGCGCTGGATAGCGTGCCGGACGACACCTTGCGCTATTTACCCCTGGCCGACTACACGCCGGTCGAGAGCTGCCCGCTCGAGAACGTCGTGCGCCTCCAGGCCAGCGGGGTGGCGTTCAACCAATCCTTTGTCGCCAGCTGCCCGCTGGCGCTCGCCTGGGTCATGTTCGAGCGTCACGCGCTGCAACAAAGCGCCGAGGCCATACTCGGCAGCCAGGTACGCCAGGTTAACCATGTAGGGAGTTTTGCCTGTCGCAACGTCTACGGTCGCGAAAGCGGACGACGCAGCGAGCACGCCACCGCCGAGGCGCTCGATGTGATCGGCTTCGAGCTGGAAAACGGCCAGCGAATCAGCCTGCTAGAAGACTGGGATAGTGAGGCGCCAAAAGGGGTCTTCCTGCGCGACATTCGCGACGACGCCTGTGATTTCTTCGGCAACACCCTGGGTCCCGACTACAACGCCGCGCACGCCGACCATTTTCACTTCGGCATGCGCGGTTTCCGCCTCTGCCGTTAATGCGCGACCGTCACCCGGGTCGGCGGATAGCGTTTTTCCAGCCAGCGGCCCCAGGCAAACAGCACCAGCCCGCACAGCGCCAGGCCGGTCCCCACCAGACCGGTGCTCGACCAGCTGAAACCCGCGCTAATGGTCAGCCCGGCCAGCCACGCGCCCAACGCATTGGCGCCATTGAACGCCGCATGGTTGAGCGAGGCGGCCATGGTCTGGGCGTCTTCGGCGACGTCCATCAGGCGGGTTTGCAACGCCGGCGCCAGCGCCATGCTGGAACCCACCAGCCCCACGAACAACAGTCCAGTCCACACATTGTTGGCCGCAAAGTAAAACAGCCCCTGAATCACCGCGCACCACACCAGGGTGGCAGGAATCGCCCGCATCAGGTTTTTATCCGCCGCGCGGCCGCCGATCAGGTTGCCAGCGATCGAGCCCAGCCCGAAAATCACCAGCACCAGCGGGCCCAGTGCTTCGCTCATGCCCGCCTGGTTCGTCAGGGTCGGCATCACGTAGCTGAAAATCGCGAACATGCCGCCGCAGCCGATGCACGCAATGGCCACCGTGACCAATACGCGCTGCTTGACCAGCGCGGAGAGCTCGCGAAGCGGGCTTGCATGGGCATCGAACGGCTGCACCGGCACCCACAGGCGAATCAACAACGCGGTGAGCAGCGCAATACCGCCCACCGCGCCGAAGGCCACCTGCCAGCCGAACAGATTGCCCGCCCAGGTACCCAACGGCGCACCGATCAGGATCGCTACCGTCAGGCCCATCATCACCCGGGCAATGGCCCGCGCGCGCTGGTCGACCGGCACCGCCCCGGCGGCGACCAGCGCCGCCACGCCAAAGTAGGCACCGTGGGGCAATCCGGCGATAAAACGCAGGCCAACAAACGACCAGAACCCGGGGGCCATGGCGCTGGCAATATTGCCCAACGCAAATACCAGCATCAGCGCAATCAGCAGCGCGCGCTTGGGAACGCGTGCCGCCAGCGCTGAGATCAGCGGCGCGCCGACCACCACGCCCAGCGCGTAGCTGCTGATCGCGTAGCCCACCTGGGGCACGCTGACCGCCAGGTCTCCCGCCACGCGGTTCATCAGCCCCATGATCACGAACTCGCTGGTGCCGATACCAAAGCCACCCAGCGCCAATACAAATTCGGCCAGCCGCGGATTTCGCGCCAGCCCCGATGACGATGCCTGCATAACACTCCCCCGGGCACCTCGGCACCCGCTGACAAAACGGCCTTTAGCGCGGAATGATCGCAGGACTAGACGAAAGTATAAACACAACGCGGCAAAAAAATTAGCGGGCGAAGAAATAGCCTATGGTTAGTCAACCACCCGACCATGATTTGAGCTTTGACGTCGAGTCTGCCCACAATACGGCTCAATCAAGCTGCGCGAGGTTGCCATGACGCCCGACACCATCGAACAGGCCATGCAGGCACTGGCCAGCGCCGACCCGGACATCGGCCGCGCTTACCCGCTGGTGGGCGCCCCCACCCCACGGCAGCGCGATCAGGGCTTTGCGACCTTTTTCTCTACCATCGTCAGTCAGCAGATTTCCACCGACGCTGCCCGGGCGATCATGGGACGCGTCAATGCGCTGCTGCCCGAACTGCACGCCCAGGCCGTGATGGACGTGGAGGGACAGGCGCTGCGCGATGCCGGACTCTCCTGGCGCAAGATCGAATACGCCAAGGGGCTGGCCGAGGCGGAACTGGCCGGCACGTTCAGCGCCGACGGCCTCGCCGCGCTCAGCGACGACGAGGTGATTGCCGCGATCACACAGCTGCGCGGCTTCGGCCGCTGGAGCGCCGAGATCTACCTGATGTTTTCGCTAAAGCGCCCGGATATCTTCCCCGCCGACGATCTTGCCCTGCGGGTGGCGCTGGGGCGTTTGAAAGGCATGGACGACAAACCCACGCCCAAGCAAGCGCGCCAACTGGTCGAACACTGGTCGCCCTGGCGCAGCGTGGGCTCGCTGTTCCTGTGGCACTACTATCGCGGCGAACCGCTGTAGGGACGCCACCGCTGAGCACCCGGTGCTCGCTTTATTGCCATCTCCAGGAGTCACTCACCATGGCCAACCCAGCCCCCGCCTACCGCGCCAAACCCGGCTCGCCCCTGAGCATTGACCCGGCGTTTTACAATCGTATTGCCAACGCCAAGGACCAGCGAAGGCGGGTAGAAACGCTGGAGGTGCCGATTCGCGACGCGCGCGCCTGGAAGGTGCCCGCCGGTCACGTGATGCGCATCTGCACCCGTCAGGGCCCTCAGGTAGGCGATTTCAACCTCTGGTCGCTGCACAACCCCCGCGAGCGCTTCTGGGCCTCGCGCACCCGCCAGATGCAGCGCGCGCACGTCAGCGTCCACGACCGCCTGTGGTCCTCGCTACCCTATCTTCGGCCCATGGCCACCATCACCGCCGACACGCTCGAGCACTACGGTGTCGACGAAGATGGCGGGCGTGTTCACGATCTGCTGGGTACACGCTGCGATCCCTACGTGAACCATTTGCTGACCGGTGAGGATTTCGACTTTCACTGCCACTCTAACCTGACCCGGGCCGTGGCGCCGTTCGGTCTCACCGAATTCGATATCCACGACGTGCTCAACGTTTTCCAGTGCACCGGCCTGAACGAACAGGACCAGTACTTCATGAAAGCCTGCCCGGCAAGAGAAGGCGATTATCTGGAGCTGTTTGCCGAAATCGACCTGCTCTGTGCGCTTTCCTGCTGTCCAGGCGGCGATCTTTCGGTTGATTTGTGGGGCAGCGATGCCACCGACGATGACCTGCTGGCGACCTGCCACCCCATCGGCATCGAGATTTACGCGCTCAACGACGAGCTTTTGAAAGGCTGGTCGCCGCCACAATCACCTAACTATCGCGGCAACCACGGCCTGCGCCCGCCCGCAGAGGATTGGAGCGCCAAACGCCGTCGATGCTGCTGACGCGCCTGTCATGGATCGAGGCCACCGAATTTGCCGTTTTGATAATCCTCCACCGCCTGGACAATCTCTTCGCGGTTCGTCATCACGAACGGGCCGTGGGAGTAGACAGGTTCGTCTATTACGTCCCCGTGACCAAACAGCAGCCGCGCGTCGCTGCTGGCTTCAATCACTAAGCTATCGCCTGCGCGGTCTACTTCGATCAAGTGGTGCGGCTGAACAGGTTCGCCGCCCACCTCAACGTTGCCTTCCACCACATAGAGAAATACCTGCCGCCCAGGCGCTACCGGTAGCTGTTCCCGCGACCCGGCAGGCAGCCGCAGCGTCGACATAAATACCCTGGTCAGCGTGTCGATGGGGCCTGTTTGCGTTTGCCACTGCCCGGCGATCAGGTTCAGTTCGCCGCCGCCCGGCAACGCAATGACGGGTATGTCCTGCTGCTGCAGGCCCACGTAGCGCGGCGCGCTCATCTTCAGGCGCGCCGGCAGGTTGACCCACAGCTGGAGGATCTCCAGCGGGCCACCCTCGCGCATAAACTCGGGCGGCGACACTTCCGCATGCACGATACCGCTCCCCGCCGTCATCCACTGCACGCCGCCTGCATGGATCACGCTTTGATGGCTGGCGCTGTCCGCGTGGGCCAGCGAGCCTTCCAAAATGAAGGTGACCGTCTCGAAGCCCCGGTGCGGGTGCGGGCCGAACGGCAGGCCCTGGTTATTGGCCGGATACGTCTGGGGGCCGTGATGGTTAAGAAACAGAAACGGATCGAGCTGTTCAAGCTGCGGCCCCGGCAGTGGCCGCCGGGTGACCAAATCGCCGATATCGTCGCGCCTGGCCGGGTGTTGGGCAATGACATGACGCGTTGTGAAGGTCTTATCAGATGACATCACTATCTCCTTATCAATACCCCCAGCGTAAAACCCCAACGCGCCCATGAGGAGCGAATAATTTGCCCCGATTCGTTGAAGGAAATTGGTAGAAGCCGGTTATGGCGCGCGAACGTCCAGTCGGCCCACCACTTCCAGCCCATCCGCTGCCGGGCGCACGACTAGCATCTCGCCCGAGCCCACGACGCGCCCGGCCAGCGCCGTGATATTCACCTAGTGCGTCACCAGCAGCATGTTGCCCGATTGTTCCCAGGCGGCTATCCGCTCGCGGGCGGTTTGGGTGATGGCTTCCCGATCACCGCGCCCGCGAAAGAACGAATCCAGCCACGGCGCAGGCTCGACGTCGCCCAGTTGCATGAGCTCGGCGGTATCCAGCGCCCGACACCACCGCGACGAATATACCGCGCCGATAGGAATATCCCGCTCGCGAAACGTCTCACCAATCGCCCGCGCCTGGGCACGCCCCTCTTCCGACAGATTGCGCTGGGTCTCGCAGCGATCCCGTTCGAACTCTGGCGGGTCACCAAGCCCCGGCGCCAGTGCATGGCGCATCAGAATCACTAGGCCACCTTCCTCAAGCGACTGCCAGGTGGAGTCGTTGGCCTGAGCGACGATGGGCAACATGCCCAGTACACCCAGCGATAGGGTTAACGCGAGATAACGTAGGGCAGGCATAGAGGTTGTCCTTCAATCATTGATGAAGTATTGGCCAAGCCAAAGGCGAGAGGCATGCGATAGTCACCAACCTTCTCACTGCAAGACGCGGCAGGCATTTGCTATGCAAAAGCCTAAACGACTTGGCGCGGCGGTACGCGCCAAGCCAGCCAACCCCATTCAACGCAAGGATACCTTCCTCATCAGCAACGATACTGACGACCGCTTTCTCAAAACGCCGTCACTACCGTCACGCCCGCGCCTTCGAACTTATCCATGTTCATCAACGCCTCAATCGACTGCTCAAGGGTGATGCGCTTGCCGATAAGCTGCTCAGGTGCCAGCTTGCCTGACTCGATCATCGCCAGCATGGCGCCGTAACGATGCGCCTGCATGCCATGGCTGCCGAGTATTTCCAGCTCGTTGGCAATCACCTTACTCATGGGAATAGCCGGTGTGCTGTTGTCGGCCAGCATCAGTCCGACCTGAATATGCTTGCCACGTTTGCGAAGGTTGCTGATGGAGTTAAAGCAGGTGGTCGGGTGCCCTAGCGCATCCAGCGAGACATGCGCGCCTCCCCGGGTTATGTCCGCCACCGCCTCTACCACATTGGCCACCTTGGCGGCATTCACGGTGGCAGTGGCACCCAATTGACGGGCCAGGGTAAGCGCCTGTTCCGAAATATCGATGGCGACAACGTTAGCGCCGATGGCGTTGGCAATCATCACGGCGGACAGGCCCACACCCCCACAGCCGTGAACGGCCACCCACTGCCCGGCCGACGTTTGGCCCTGATCGACTACCGCCCGGAATGAGGTGACGAAACGACAGCCAAGGCTGGCCGCCGTGGCAAAGTCGAGCGCCTCCGGCAATCCAACCAGGTTCACATCGGCATGATGAATGCCTACATACTCGGCAAAGGAGCCCCAGTGGGTAAAGCCGGGCTGGAACTGGCTATCACACACCTGTTGGTTGCCGGCGTGGCACTCAGGGCAGCGGCCACAACCACCGACGAACGGCACCGTGACGCGATCGCCAATGCGCCATTGTTTTACGTCCTTGCCAACCGCTTCGACCACGCCGGCAAGCTCATGCCCCGGCACATGGGGGAGCTGGATATCGGTATCGTGTCCTACCCAAGCATGCCAGTCGCTGCGGCATACCCCGTTCGCCATCACCTTCACCACAACCCCATGCGATTCTGGCGTCGGATCAGGCACCTGCTGTATGTGGGGAGGGGCGCAAAATTGCTCAAAAACAACGGCTTTCATTGGCGACTCCAACGCGGTATTCATTGGTTTTTACTATAACCAACCGCGCCTGAAATTACTTTTCTGATAGTTGGCAACTATCCTATCGCCAAGCTGGCTGAGCGGCTGGGAAGGAGCGAAGCCACTTGCTGGCGCGGAAGAGTAATTAATTAAAAATAAATATAGATACAATAATATCCAAAAAATCCTAAAAAAAGCTATAATGGACATAATAGCATCCATTCCAGGAATGTTAGCTTATGCACCGTTTTCTGCTTCTAGACGATACCGATGTACAGCAAGCCTTTGCTGCTCACCTGCGCCAGTTACGCGAAAAGGCCAAGCTATCCCGGGCGTCACTGGCAGAGCGCAGCAACGTGCCCGCCCCCACCATCAAAAAATTTGAGCTCACCGGGCAAATATCGTTTCGCCAGCTGCTATTGCTATGGCAAAGCCTGGACGACCTGGCACGGCTATACGCACTGACCCAGCGCGAAACAGACAACGCAAAGATGCCTGCCTCAATTGATGAGGTACTCAAAGATGGCCTTTAAGCCTACGCAACGGCTAGACGTGACGCGCACGCTATCAACCGGTGAACAGGTCGCGGTTGGCGTATTGGCACAAAACCGCCAAGGGGTATTCTTTCAGTACGCGGAAGGCTATGTGGAACAGCATGGCAATCTATCGCCCTTTACGTTGCAGCACGACCTGGCGCTTCAACGCGCTCCTAGAACGCCGCATCAAGGGCTTCACGGCGTATTTGGCGACTGCTTACCCGATGGCTGGGGTCTGCTGCTGCAAGACCGCGTCTTTCGTCAGCATGGCATAACGCCTTCGCAGCTGACGGCGATGGATCGGCTGGCATTTGTTGGCCAGCGCGGCATGGGTGCACTGAACTTTGCGCCAGCATCAGAGACAGCGCCGACACAGAACGATAACGAAGACCTGGCGACACTCGGCCTCCAGGCACAGGCTGTTTTCGATGGGCAAACGGAAGATGTGCTCAGCGCCTTGGTAGCAGCGGGTAGCTCCGGTGGGGCAAGGCCGAAAGCACAGCTTTTCATGCCGCCAGGCCAAACGAAAGCGTGCCGAACCTATGCCGAGCCAGAGGATGACGCCTGGCTGGTCAAGTTCACATCCCAACACTTGCCACTGGGTCACGAAGAAGGGCTCTGCGAAGCGGCGTACTTAAAGTTAGCTAAAACAGCGCGCCTTGAGCCGCCCGAATGGCAGCTGCTGCGCATACCTACGGCGCAGGGTGAGCGCGCCTGGCTTGCTAACAAACGGTTTGATTGGATCCACCAGACAAACCCTGCGGGGCGCCTCCATATGCACAGCGCCTGCGGGCTGTTGGATGCCGACTTCCGAACCCCTAGCCTGGATTACGCCGACCTTATCAAAGCCAGCCGTCAGCTGTGTCAATCACCTGCGGTAGGGCAGCTTCAATTCCGACGCGCACTGTTTAACCTGTTTGCCTGCAATCAGGATGATCACAGTAAAAACTGGGCGTTTTTACAGGATGATGCAGGCCAGTGGAAACCAGCCCCCTTCTATGACGTGACCTTTAGCCCTCATCCTTTTGCAGAACACGCCACTGCCTATGCAGGCTACGGTAAGCAGCCACCTCTCAAAGCGATTCAACAATTGGCGACGCATGCAGGTTTCGCGAGCTGGAAACAGGCGCAGCCACACGTTCAAGAGATCGTGGACGTGATTGACACCTTCCCGGCAGTGGCAAAAGATCTTGGTGTGGAACCCAGCACCATTAAACTGATCACCCAGCGATTGAACGAGGCTTGGCAGGAAAACAAGGGGCTATTGCTCGCCTGAGCAGCAGGGATCACCACAGCAGGTCGTTGCCGTGACCGCTTTAGCCCCTGGTGCTCGGTAAACTCCGAGTTATTATCCTGGGTAGTGGCCAAAAACCTGGATGACTCCAGCCGCTTTGTTAAAACGATGCTGCGCCAGTAGGCACGGCCAAGCTCGATGAGGTGCCGCGCTCCCTGCGCCTATCGATGACCTATGACCAGGGCAAAGAGATGGTGAAGCATGCCGAGATCACTCAGAAGACGGGGACAGCAATCTATTTTGCCGACCCGCATAGCCCATTGCAGCGGGGTTCCAATGAGAACACCAACGGGCTGTTGAGACAGTACCTGCCGAATGGTACGGATCTGTGAAATCGCCGACTCACTCAATACACGGCCACGCAAGACACTGGACTGGCGCACGCCGCTGGAAGTCTGCGCCGAGGTGCTCAAGAAATCCGTCGCCGGCCCGAGCACGCTTCAATAGTGTTGCACTTGGAACTTGAGGCCGCCCAGTAAACCTATTGTGTTTCTGGATAGACCATAACGTCGAACTTAAGCCTCCGACCAAATGTCCTCTCTATTGTTGGAACGGCAGAACCTCTGCCTGCTTTGAACGGTTAGTCCTGGCAGCATTGCGCTTGAGCTTAAGAGGCACTACGTTATCCCCAGCATCAGACTGAACACTTAGGTAACCTGGGCGTAAATTACACAACATCTCGATAGTTGCTGGCGATAAACCGATCTGATGTGCTAACTCAGTTCGTTCAAAGATGCCGTTATCTACCAGAAGGTGGGCGCCGCGCATCATCAACTTGGGTTGCTCGAAAGCCAGGGCATCATCGCCTGGCTCGCCTTTCGTCCATTTACGGGCTGAACGCCCTTTCCACAGCCTTAGCTCTAACTTTTCAGTCAGCAGTGATAAATCACGACAGCGTACGATCATTGACGCTACCGAGACTTTCCAGCGTGACTTAAGCGAAAGCAGGTTATCAAGCGTTGGCCATACGACCTCTTGCGCAAAGCTCTCGGGCGGCATTAAGAAAGCACTGGCAAAGCGATGCGCTTGCCCTTCTAACAGGTCATACAGCTCTTTTTTAGCGTATTGCGCAGCCGGTATTTTGGAGTGCAAGACGACGTGCCCAAGTTCGTGTGCGGCATCAAAACGGTTACGGATCGCATTTGCTTTGTCTTCCGCGATTAGCACATAGGGTCGGCCATCTAAAACGGAGACATGGGAAACACCGTCCATCTTGACGTGCCCCAGGGTGGCGCGAGTGCAAATGATCCCTGCATTTTCCATCACTTGGATAACATTTGGGATAGGAGCAGAACCCAACTTCCAAGCCTCACGACACTCTCTGGCGATGTCTTCTATTTCTTCATCGCTGATCAATCGACAATCGTCCGCGTCCAGCATCGGCACATTTACTTCTGGCCACTCCATCGCATCTTGAAAGAAGTCAGAAATCTCTTGTAGCCACGCCAAATATAACTGTGATCTTTCACGTGCCTGCTTGTGAACAGAGGCTTGTGAACGGAAAAAGTATGGTCGCTGGCTTTCCTGAACAACAGGAGGAACAGGCTTCAAAAACCACATGCGAGAGACTTGAAACACATGGCAAAGGCGATCAAATGACTCGGCTTCAGGTAGCTGGGTGCCTTTTTCCCAGGCCGAAACCGTACTGGAAGAGCGCCCTACTTGCTCTCCCAGCTCCGCGAGGGTCAGATTTTGAGCCATGCGCAGTTGGTTCAACCGCTGGCCTTGAAAGCCATCAACCCCTGTTCTCATGTCACTCGTTTCCACCTTCGATTTGATCGCGGTTCTCTGCGCGACGCATCCTATCACGCAGGGTCGGATAGGCAATATCTTCTACCTCATCACCGGCTTCGCTGTAGTACTGCCACAATTGGCCTACATCCATATACAAATGAAACCCTGCCCGAGGATCACTGTAGGGAACTGCTATCGTCACGCCGATTGGGCTACTGTGATCACTTTCTGACCACTTTGTTGTGTGAGGCAGCAATAACGCATGAAGATTCTCTTGGCTAGGCCCTAAAGGTGAGGCGGATGCCTTAAAAAGATCAGGATGTTGTTTCTCCAGCCGTTCATTTTCCCTACTAAGATCGCGCCGGAATTTAGCATCCCGAATAGGGGGTGTCCTACCCATCGTAATAACGCTAGTAGTGATTTGCATGGTACCGGCACGAATAAGTGCGTAATAGCCGCCCGCAGGCTTAGTCGCTTGGTTACTCGCTTCGAATTTTTCATCTTTTGGCAGGCTTAGCAGTGCTTCCTGCACGGTGAAATGATGTGACTGCGGCCCTGGCCCTGCCAGGGGCACGTGCTTATACGTCTCTTTGAGGTGGCTATCGCTCTTCTGAAAAGCCACTTCTATGCTTTCGAGCATTTGTTGCAAGCGATGGATAGGTAGTTGCTGGCAAATAAAGCGGCACAGCTCTTCTTTGTTCAGTTCTGCTTGGTTCACGAGCGACTCCTGCGCAGTAAAGCGATCCGGTAAAGCAGATTATAGGACCATATTTTCCTGTTAACCAATTAATAGACACTCTACCCATAGCTGATACCTAAATATAATCGTAAGTGGTGAACACCGATCCCTCACTCAATATTCTGAATCTGCTCCCGCATCTGCTCAATCAGCACCTTCAGTTCCACCGCGCAGCGGGTGGTGTCGGCGACCACGGATTTGGACGAGAGGGTGTTGGCTTCGCGGTTGAGCTCCTGCATGAGGAAATCCAGGCGGCGGCCTTTGGGGCCTTTCTGAGCGAGCTGGCGGCGCACTTCTTCCACGTGGGCCGTGAGGCGGTCGAGTTCTTCGTCGACGTCGGCTTTTTGCGCCACTAGTACCAGCTCGGCTTCCAGGCGTTGCGGGTCGAGTTCAGTCTTGGCGATGTCCAGCCGCTCCAGCAGTTGGCTGCGCTGGCGCTCCAGGATCTGCGGCAGCAGGCCGCGAACGGTGGCAACCTGTTCGCTCACGGCGTCCAGGCGAGTGGTGATCATCTCGGCAAGCTTTGCGCCTTCTCGTGCTCGGGCGTCAATCAGCTCGTCCAGCGCTTGCTCAAACAGCGTGACAGCAGCGGCTTTGATGGCCTCCTGGTCGAGATGCTGGGTCTCCATTACGCCGGGCTGATTCAACAGGTCGAGCGTGGTGGGTACGCCGGCGTGGGGAACCTGATGGTGCACCACGCTGAGCGCTTCGGCGATTTCCGCCAGCCGGCGGGTGTTGACGGCAGGTGCCTGACTTTCCTCAGCGGCGTCAAAACGCAGGCTGCATTCGACCTTGCCGCGCGCTAGGCGGTGACGCAGGGCATCGCGCAGCAGCGGTTCCAGCTCGCGCAGGGCGTCGGGCAAGCGAAAATGTGGCTCCAGGTAGCGCTGATTGACCGAGCGAATCTCCACCTGCAGGGTGCCGAACGGGGCGACCTGCTCGGCGCGGGCAAAGGCGGTCATGCTGTGGACGTGACGGGTGCTGGCCATGGGGGATTCCTGTTAATCGCGCATTTACGCCAGTTTACCCGATCTGGTGCCTGTTGCGATGTCCGCCTTGAATAGGCCCATCGGCGGTGGCGTTGACGTGTACAATGGAAGGCTTTCCCACTCCAAGATTTGATGTGAGGTGCTATGCGTCCTGATGTTGTTCGCCCCAGCGGTCGCGAAGCCGACCAGCTCCGTGACATTCGCTTGACCCGCGACTACACCCGCCACGCGGAAGGCTCCGTGCTGGTCGAGTTTGGCGATACCAAGGTGCTGTGTAACGCGAGCGTGGAAGCGGGCGTACCGCGCTGGCTGCGTGGCAAGAATCAGGGCTGGATCACCGCCGAGTACGGCATGCTGCCCCGCGCCACTCACTCGCGCAGCGACCGTGAAGCGAGCCGCGGCAAGCAGGGCGGCCGTACGCTGGAAATTCAGCGCCTGATCGGCCGCAGCCTGCGCGCCGCGGTGAACCTGAAAAAGCTTGGCGAGTTCACCATCACCGTGGATTGCGACGTCATCCAGGCCGACGGCGGCACGCGTACCGCCGCGATTACCGGCGGCTGTGTCGCCCTGGTGGATGCGATCCGCTACCTGCAGCGCGAGAAGAAGATCAAGGGCGACCCGTTCAAGCAGCTGGTCAGCGCCATTTCCGTCGGCATCTATAAAGGCGTACCGGTACTGGACCTGGACTACCCGGAAGACAGCAAAGCCGACACGGACCTGAACGTGGTGATGACCGAAAGCGGCGAGCTGATCGAAGTGCAGGGCACCGCGGAAGCGGGGGCATTCAACCGCGCCGAGCTGAATGCCATGCTCGACCTGGCCGAAAAGGCGGGCGGCGAGCTACGCGAGCAGCAGCGCGAAGCGCTGGGCATTCGTGGCTAACCCCTAACACACAGCCACAACGCAACAAGCCGACTCAAGAGTCGGCTTGTTGCTTGTTGCCCATTAACCAGGCGGCGACGCGGGGAAGTACGCTGTCTGGTGCTTAAAGCGCCAGGTCGTACTCGACGATCAACGGGGCGAACTCGGAGAAGGTCGCCTCGTAATCGATCCACGCGTCGACCACGTGGCGGCGGAAGTTGGGGCCGACCAGTTGGTAGTCGATCCGCCAGCCTTCCTGGCGCTCACGCGGCATTTCCTGGTCAAGCTTCGGCCACCAGGTATATTCGCCCGCGTCGCGGTTGATTTCCCGGAAGGTGTCGATAAACCCGGTTGGGCCCAGCACCTGATCCATCCAGGCGCGCTCTTCCGGTCGAAACCCCGGGGTGAGCTGGTTATCCGACCAGTTGGCCAGGTCGACGGTTTTGTGGGCAATGTTCCAGGTTCCGCAAATGATGTATTCGCGACGTTTGCGCGACATCTTGGTCAGGTATTCCTGGTACTGCTCCATGAACGCCTGCTTGGCTTTCTGGTCGCTTCCATCGGGCATCAGAAAGGTGGCAATACTGAAGCGGTCATAGTCCGCCTGCAGAAAGCGCCCTTCGTGGTCGCACTGGGGGAACCCCAGGCCGTACATGATCGCCTTGGGGATCTTGCGGCAGTACAGCCCCACACCGGAGAAACCGTCTTCCTCGGCATCCAGAAAATAGCCTTCGTAGCCTTCCGGATAGAGAATATGGTCGCCCAGTTCAAAACTTTTTGCCTTGATGTTCTGCACGCAGACCACGTCGGCATCCTGCTGAGCCAGCCAGTCCAGGAAGCCACGATCAACGGCATCACGTATACCATTGACATTGATGCTGGCAATTTTCATAAATCGTCCCTTTTGCGTCGCTGCTGTATGATACCCGACGTTTAGACGTTTGGGTAAATAGACAAACCCAATCTTGCTATTTACCTGGCTTTTATTGTTGCCTTCGCCCTACATGCTGACTGACAAGAGAAGACCGCCGTGGCCAACACTCTACAACCCTACCAGCGCGATTTCATTGCCTTTGCCATCGAGCAGGGCGTGCTCAAGTTTGGCGAGTTTACGCTCAAGTCGGGGCGAGTGAGCCCTTACTTCTTCAACGCTGGTCTGTTTCAAACCGGCCGTGCTCTGGCCAAGCTGGGCCGCTTTTACGCCCAGGCGATCGTCGATAGCGGCCTTGAGGCCGATGTGCTGTTCGGCCCGGCGTACAAGGGAATTCCCCTGGCGGCGGTGACCGCGGCGGCCCTTGCCGACCACCACGACCGCGACATGCCTTATGCCTTCAATCGCAAGGAAGCCAAGACCCACGGCGAAGGCGGCAATATCGTCGGCGCACCGCTTGCTGGCGATATTCTGATCATCGACGACGTGATTACCGCCGGCACCGCCATTCGTGAGGTCATGGACCTGATCGAACAAAGCGGCGCCCGGGCGGGCGGCGTGATCATCGCGCTTGACCGTCAGGAGCGCGGCCAGGGTGAGCAGAGCGCCATTCAGGACGTCCAGGCCCAGTTCGGGATGCCGGTGGTCAGCATCGTCACCCTTGAGCAAGTACTTACGTATCTTGAAACGCATGCCGGTGGGGAGATGCTCGACTACGCCGACGCCGTGCGCGCCTACCGCGACCGCTACGGCATCGCGGGCTAGATGTTAGGGTGAGGCTAGCCCAGCACCGGCATAGCCTTGCTGGCGCCACGCCTCATAGCTGACGATGGCGACGGCGTTGGAGAGATTGAGGCTGCGGTTATTGGGCTGCATGGGCAGGCGCAGCTTCTGCTCGTCGGGGAGCGCAGCGTGTACCTCGGGGGAAAGCCCGGCGGTTTCCGAGCCGAACAGCAGCACATCGCCCGGGGCAAAAGTGGCGTCGCTATGGGTGCGGCGGCCTTGGGTCGTGATCGCCCAAAGGGTGCGCCCCTGCATGGCGTTTTGAAAGGCCGTAAAATCCGCGTGGCGGGTAACGTTGGCCAGGTCACGATAATCCAGTCCGGCGCGGCGCAGCTTTTTCTCTTCGAGATCAAAGCCCAGCGGTTCAATCAGGTGTAAACGGCAGCCGTTGTTGGCCACCAGGCGCATGATGTTCCCTGTATTGGGGGCCATGCGCGGTTCAAATAGCGCTACTTCAAACATCACCACCTGCCTATTATTGACGCATTGTGCATTCGACCAGCGCCACCGATTGTAATGGATATCTTCTAGGAACACTTGTAGAGGTCACGCTTCGCCATGACGCCCCAACCGCCAAAAAGCATTCTTAGCCGCATTAACGGGCTGAACCCACGCCAACAGGAAGCGGTGCGTTATATCGATGGTCCCTGCCTGGTACTCGCGGGCGCAGGTTCCGGCAAAACCAGCGTGATCACCACCAAGATTGCCTACCTGGTGCAGGAATGCGGCATGAGCGCGCGCAAGATTGCCGCGGTGACCTTTACCAACAAGGCCGCCCGGGAAATGAAAGAGCGCGTGGGCCAGATGCTGAAAGGTAAAGAAGGCCACGGGCTGACGGTCTCGACCTTCCACACCCTGGGGCTGAACATCATCCGCGGCGAGCTTAAGACCCTGGGCTACAAGCCGGGTTTTTCGCTGTTTGACCCGGAAGACGCCAAGGCACTGCTGCGTGATCTGATGAACAAGGACGCCCAGGTGGACGCCGAGCAGATCAACGCCGTGCAGAGCAAGATTTCCACCTGGAAGAACGATCTCGTGCTGCCCAGCGACGCGCTGTCGTTTGCCGCGGATGACGACGAGCACTTCGCCGCCCGGGTCTATGAGGCCTACGTGCGCCACCTGAAAGCCTACAACGCGGTGGATTTCGACGACCTGATTCTGTTGCCGGTGGTACTGCTGCAGCGCGATCCCGACGCGCTTGCGCGCTGGCGGCGCAAGATCCACTACATGCTGGTGGATGAGTACCAGGACACCAACGTGTCCCAGTACCTGCTGGTCAAACTGCTGATGGCCGAGCGGGCGACGTTTACCGTGGTCGGCGACGACGATCAGTCGATCTATGCCTGGCGCGGCGCACGACCGGAAAACCTGATCACCCTGGGCGAGGACTTCCCCCGCCTGAAGGTCATCAAGCTGGAGCAGAACTACCGCTCCACCGGCACCATCCTGCGCGCCGCCAACACATTGATCGCCAACAACCCCCACGTCTACGACAAGACCCTCTGGTCGGACATGGGCGACGGTGCCCCCATTCGGGTGGTGGTCAATCGCCACGAGGAAGCCGAAGCCGAGCGGGTCGCCAGCGAAATGTTCACCCGGCGGATCAAGGAGCAGGCCGAATGGCGGGATTTTGCGGTGCTCTACCGGGGCAACTTCCAGGCGCGGCTGCTGGAGCTCAAGCTGCAGCACTACCAGATTCCCTACAAGCTGTCGGGCGGCACGTCGTTTTTCTCGCGCAACGAGATCAAGGACACCATGGCCTATCTGCGGCTGCTGATTAATCCCGCCGACGATAACGCCTTTTTGCGCATCGTCAACGTGCCGCGCCGGGAAGTCGGCCCCGGCACCGTCGAGAAGCTGGCAAACTACGCGACAGAGCGTTCCATTTCGCTGTTTGCCGCCTGCCATGAGCTCGGCCTGGAGCAGGTGTTACCCACCCGGGCAGTGGAACGTCTGTCGCGCTTTACTCACTTTATCGACGGCGTGCGCAGGCGCATGGACCAGGGCGATGCGATTGCCGCGATTCGCGACATGCTGCGCGATATGGATTACGAGGCGTGGCTGTATCAAAACGCCAGCGCACCGACCGTTGCAGAGCGGCGCATGGCCAACGTGTGGATATTGATCGATCAGTTGGAGAAATCGCTCAACCGCGACCCGGAAGACGATACGGCGTCTGAAAGCACCGAAACCGACGGCGTCGAGGCGGCAATATCCCGTCTGGTTCTGCGCGATATCCTCGAGCAGCAGGCCGAGGAGGATGACTCCGATCGCGTGCAGCTGTTGACCATGCACGCCTCCAAGGGACTGGAGTTTCCTCACGTATATTTGATGGGTCTAGAGGAAGACCTGCTACCCCACCGCAACGCCATTGAAATGGGCACGGTGGAAGAAGAACGGCGCCTGGCCTACGTGGGCATTACCCGGGCCCGTCGCTCGCTGACCCTGACACTTGCCCGCCAGCGCAAGGCCTATGGGGAGCTGATGGATTGCCAGCCCAGCCGCTTTCTGGACGAGCTGCCCGCTGACGATCTGGAATGGGAAGGCCGCGCGGATAAGGAAAATCCCGAGAAAAAACAGGCCCGAGGCCAGGATGCCATTGCCGGGCTGCGTTCTTTGTTGGGCTGAGGGCGCTTGGTTGAAACAACCTTATCCACAGAGGGTTGTTGCGACGCCCCTGTGGATAGCTTATTCCGCCTCGGCCACCATGTAATCGACGACCGCTTCGATCTCTTCATCGGAGGCGCTGCTGCCGCCCCGCGCCGGCATTGCGCCCTTACCTTCGAACACGCTTTGGTAGAGCGCCTCGGTGCCCTGCTCCAGCCGCGCCGACCAGGCTTGGCTATCGCCCAGCTCGGGCGCGCCTGCCGCACCGCTATCGTGGCACGCTGCACAGCCGGTACTAGCGTAAAGCGAGGCACCATCCGCTTCGCCGCCGCCGCTTTCGGCGTCTGCCTCAGCCTGTTCTTCGGCGGCAGCCGTGCCGCAATCCTGGCCTTGCAGGCAAACGCTGCCCACCGGCGCCAGCCGCTCGGCAATGGCCTCGTCTGACGTATCGGCCAGCAAGCCCGGACCGCTCATCATGGCGACCCCGAGCACGAAAAGCCCCCTCACTACCCATTTACTATTCACTCGCACCACCTCATAGTTATTATTGTCGGCGTTTATACCCTGGGCTGCCGAGACGCCTCGTCAACGAATATTAGGGCCTGTTGACGTTTCATCGCGAACCGCGTTGCACCACAAAGCGCGCTAGACAAGGCGCAAAACGCTGGGAAGGGTGGTTCCCTTTTCAAGTTTTGCAACGCCGTATGGCGCGCTTTGTGTTGCAACCCGCAGGGCTGGGCCCGTTTTTACCCGCGGCGGCGTTAGTCGTCGTTCATTTGGAATAACCAAACATCTCTCCTCCTGCCTTGCCGCGAATAAAAACGGGCTCCAGCGCGGCCGTGAATGAAACGTCAACAGGCCCTAGCAGTATAGTGGCAATTGAAAGCGCGACAAAACCAACCGCCACTGGCGGGTCAACGCGATAACGACGCCGCAAGCGCGTCCGCTCATCCACGCCAGGTCAGTACCTGCTGGCGGGCATATTCGCTGAAACCCGCACGTGAATAGAGATCGAAAGCCGGCGTATTAGCTTGATCCACCGACAGCAGCAGCTCGAGGGCGCCCGCCTGCTGGGCCAGCGTCAGGGCATCATTGAGGATGTAGCGGCCCAGCCCCTGACGGCGCCATGCGGGCACCACGCCCATGAGCATCAGTTCCCAGCGGTTAACCTCGTGACGCGGCGCCAATAGCAACACGCCCACCGGTGCCGGCTCATCATCCGCCCACAGCACATGCCAATGCGCGGGGGCGTGGGCATCCTGATGGTAAAACCCCGCAAGCAAATCCTCCACCGAGAGGATCTCGCGCAGCAGGCAGCAGTCCTTCGATTCATGCCCAACTGCCGCCAACAGCGCGAGCTGTTGCCCCGATGTGAGCGTTTCCCAGGCCGCCCAGTGAAGTGAGGCAGCCGGCGTCTGCCCGGCGAGGCGATTGTCCGTGGCACCCCTCAAACAGTGCAACGACACGAGTGGTTCCATACTATGGGCGAGTAATTGCGCCCTGGTGCGAGTAGCATCGTGGGGTAGCTCGATGTGGCAAAGCGTCAGTGACCGTTCCATTACCCATGCGCGTGCCGCCTCAATCAGTGCGTCACGATGATCGCCCTGGACGTTGGGCAGCCACAGCTGTGCCATGTTCAGGGGCAGAGGTTGCACCCAGATAGCGCCCCTTAGCTGCTGCCCTTCAAGGCTGATCCATAGCCCTCCCCACTGGGCATCAGGCTGATGCTGCATGGCCTTTACCGCGGCACTAAGCGCGGCTTGCTGTGCCGGGTCGTGGGCGGCCGCCAGTTGCAGCAGGGCCTCACGACGTTGATCCGGCGGGCAGGGGATTACCCGGCGAGAACCGGCGGCGTGCTTATACGATTCCATCAATGCAGGCTCCGAATACGCAACAAAGCGTGCTACGTTATTAACTTATCCGTTTATCCTGACCGTCTACGCCTTGGCATGCCAGCCATTTCTTATTAGGCGGCATCCCCAGGCTCGGCTAAGAGACCACCGCGTCATGCGCATTTTGCTGGTAGAAGACGACGCAAGTTTAGCCTCGGGTATCCGGTTAGCCTTAAAGCCCGAACACTTCACGGTCGACCATATAAGCGACGGTGCGACCGCATTGAATGCCTTGACCGAAGGCGAGCCGTTTGACGCGGTGATCCTCGATCTGGGCCTGCCTCATCTCGACGGAAAAGAGGTGCTGAAGGCGGTTCGACACCACGGCAGCCAAGTGCCCATTCTGGTGCTGACCGCCCGCGATGCGGTAGACGACCTGATCGCCGGGCTGGATGCCGGCGCCGATGATTACTTGACCAAACCGTTTGAAGTGGCCGAGCTGAAAGCCCGCCTTCGCGCCCTGCTACGCCGCAGCCAGGGCCAAATCAGCAGCGTACTGAGCGGCTGGGGCATTCGTCTTGACCCGCATACCCTGATCGTCAGCTATCAGGGTAAAGACGTGACGTTATCACGCCGTGAGCTCGCGCTGTTGCAGGAGTTCATGAGCCATCCCGGCCGGGTGTTTACCCGCGATACGCTGGCCCGTCTGGTCTACGGCTGGGACGAAGATGTCGAAAGCAACGCCATCGAGGTCCATATCCACCATTTACGCCGCAAGCTGTTTCCCGGGGTCATTCGCACGGTGCGCGGCATCGGCTACGTGATGGATAAGCCGCCAAAGGACGATACATGACCTCGATTCGCCAACGCACGCTGGGGCTGGCGCTGCTGGTGTTCGGGATCAGCATGCTGGTGATTGGGTTTACCAGCTACCGTTACGCCACCCACGAAGTCGAAGCGCTGTACGATTCAAGCCTTGTGCAAACCGCTCGCCTACTGGAAGGCTTATTGAAAGCCCCGCTGCCGGAAGCAACGCAGGATGAACTGCTGGGCAGCCTGGAAGAGGCGCTTGGTAATGTTGCCAGCGGCGAGCAAACCACGACCGCGCGCCGCGAGGATAGCCAATTGGGCTTCCAGCTGTGGGAGAACCAGCGTCTGCTGATGCGCTCTGGCAATGCCCCTGAGGTGGCGCTTCCCGATCACCCGGCAGGCTTCACCCGCCAATCCGTCGGCGAACACGAATGGCGCCTTTATATCCATGACATCCGCGGTTCGAACCGGCGCATCGTGATTAGCGAGCGGGAGGATGTGCGCGGCGATATTATCAGCGAGGTGGCATTGCGTACGCTGATGCCCGACCTGATTGGCCTGCCGTTTCTCGCCGCCCTGCTTTGGTGGTCCATTGGCTGGGGGCTGGCGCCCTTATCGCGCATGGCCACGCAGATACGCAAGCGTAACCCGCACAATTTGCAGCCCCTGTCTTTTAGCCCGCTCCCCCAGGAACTCGGCACTATCGCCGGCGCCCTCAACCGGCTGTTGGCACGAATCCGCCGGATGCGCGAGCGTGAGACGCGCTTTATTGCCGATGCCGCCCATGAACTGCGCACCCCCCTGGCGGTACTTGATTTACACGCCCAGAATGCCCTGGCTGCCGATAACCGGGAGGATCGTGAAGAAGCCCTCAACCTTCTGCGCGGGGGAGTTGCCCGGGCGACGCGCTTGGTCACCCAGCTGTTAACCCTGGCTCGCCTGGCGCCTGAAGACACATCACGCGTCGAGTACCGGACCGCCAATCTGCTCAGCGAGGTCCGTGAGACCCTGGCCAAGCTTTCACCGCTGGCCGCCGAGCGGGGGCAGCAGCTATTGCTCAACGCGGACGAGCAGGCGGATTGGTCAATAGTGGAAGAACCCGGCGCCATGGAAATACTGATGCAGAACCTGGTGGGCAATGCCATCCAGCACTCTCCTCACCAGAGCGCCATCAGCATCAGCCTGGTAACGGCGCCGTCCGGCTTTGTCGTGTGGGTGGACGATCAAGGCCCTGGCATACCCCTCAGCGATCGTAAAAGAGTCATTGAGCGCTTTCAGCGCGCAGGGCCCAGCGCCGGTTCGGGGCTAGGCCTTTCCATCGTTGAGCGGCTGGTTGCCCGTCACGGCGGCACCCTGCAGCTTGATGAGGCTCCCGGCGGAGGGCTGCGGGTACGTATTGAGCTGCCGCACCCCGCGGCTGAACCCCCCTAAACAGCCTATTCATTTATTTGATGGACCCCTTAAGGTTGCCATAAGAATTGCGTGCAACTGTGGAAGTGCATAGTGAGCCAGAAGTCACGGCTTGCCCTTTTCTCCACAAGGAGGTTCCCAATGAACCAGGTCACCTTTTCACCCAAGCCATTGATTCAGCTTGGCTCAACGCCTTTGCTGGCCATGCCGGCGGCGCGACGCCTAGCGCCCACCAGCCCGGCCATGACCGTATTGACCGACTTTGCCCAGGTGGTACCTCAATCGGTGGAGGCCGACACGCCTATCGACGAAGCGCACCTCAAGATGCGCTACGGCGGTGTGAGACTGCTATTCGTAATGGACAAGCAGGCCCACTGCATCGGCATTGTTACCTCGAAAGAAGTGATTGGCACTCGGCGTATCAATCTTGCCATGCAGCAGCGCGATCTTCCTCGCGAAGACATCACCGCGCAAATGATCATGACGCCATGGCACAAGCTCAGCGCCATGCCGGTTGCCCAGCTGGCCTCGCTGACCATCGAAGATCTGGTGCTGTCGATAGAAGCGGTCACCGATCAGCACCTGTTGATCACCGAACACAACGATGACCACGAACTGAGAATTCGCGGTCTTATCTCTGCAACCGATATCCAGAATGCGGTAGGCAAGGAGATCAACCCAGTGCCGAGGGCGAAAAGCTTTGCTGAAATTTGCCAGGTCATTACCGGTCACGACTTGTAAGTCGTCAACGCAGAACGCCCTTTAACCAGCAACGCCCTTTAGCGATCTCTCGCTAAAGGGCGTTTTTAGGGGCCTACCACGCCGCGTTTCAGAACATTTCGGCGTTAATCAGCAGGTGAGCGCCAATACTGGCAATATAGCCGAGCAGGATGGCCGGTGCCCATCGCAAATGCCGCGCAAAGGTATAAATTCCTCTCGCCTGCCCCATCAAGGCAACGCCCGCCGCTGAGCCCATCGACAGCAGGCTGCCGCCGACGCCGGCCGTCAGCGTGATCAGCAACCAGTTGCCCGTGGACATGTCGGGCTCCATCGAGAGCACCGCAAACATCACCGGGATGTTATCGACCACCGCTGAAATCAGCCCTAACACCACATTGGCCCACACCGGGTTCCAAGTGCCGTAAAGGGTTTCTGACAGCAGGCCGAGATAGCCGATGAACCCAAGGCCGCCCACGCACATCACGACCCCGTAGAAAAACAGCAGCGTATCCCACTCGGAACGGGCAATCCGGCTGAAGATATCAAACGGCACCACACTGCCCAGTTGCTCGAGCTTTTTCCAGTCGCCGCGGCGCGAGTAACGTTCGCGCTTGCGCTCCAGGGAGCGTGGCAGGCTGCGACGCAGATAATAGCCAAAGAACTGTAACAGCCCGAGGCCAAACATCATGCCCATGGCGGGCGGTAGATGCAGCACAGAGTGGCAGAGAACAGAGATCGCTACGGTAATCAAAAACAGCACGATAATCCGCCGTGCGCCGCGCTTGAGCCAGACGTTTTCCGACAGCGATTCGGGTTTTCGGTTGTGGATAAAGCAGCTCATGATCACCGCAGGCACCATGAAATTGACGATCGACGGTACCAGCAGTTTGAAGAATTCGGTAAAGGCAACCTGGCCTGCCTGCCATACCATCAAGGTGGTGATATCGCCAAAGGGGCTGAAGGCGCCGCCGGCATTGGAGGCCACCACCACGTTGATACAGCATAAGCTGATAAAGCGGTCATCCCCCTCGGCGACTTTCAGCACCACGGCACACATCAGCATGGCCGTGGTCATGTTGTTGGCGATCGACGAGATACCAAACGCAAGCACGCCGGTGATCCAGAACAGACTTCGGTAGCTGAACCCCTTGCGCACTAGCCAGGCCCGCAAGGCATCAAACACCCGTCGCTCTTCCATGGCGTTGATGTAGGTCATCGCCACCAGCAAGAACAGCAACAGCTCGGTGTACTCAAGCAGCGTTTCGCGAAACGCCGTTTCTGCTTCGTCGGGCAAGCCAGCCTGAACATACACCCACGCGACCAGTGCCCAAATCAAGCCGGCCGCAATCAACACGGGCTTCGACTTGCGCATATGCAACAGCTCTTCAGCCATCACCAGCGCATACGCCAGGACAAAAATGGCAACGGAAAGGATGCCGGCAAAAGAGCGGGTCAGGTCGAGTGACCCAGCAGCGGCAAAAGAAAGGGAAGGAACGACAAGACAACAAAACGCGAACAGCAGACACATCACTCGGCGGCTATGGCGCCCGGCGGTGAGGTAATCGGGTGGTTTCATGGCGGAGAAATCCCAGCGGTAGAACGAAGGAAGGGTAAACCGCCATAATAATAAGCCGCCTAATGGAATGTGGCAATGCAACATTACAGTCAAAGAAGCGTAACAGGTAAGTCAGCAGGACAAGCTGCTTAGTTTGGTCGATGACATAGGTCAGGAACTTTAGTGTGGGTACCATTTTATTAATGAACCCGAAAGTCCTTTTACTCTACTGGGATAGCAAAATTTTCTATAACGCTTTGTTAAAAAATATATTTAATGTAATTACTGAGAAATTTCATACTTACACACCCCTATGTAACACACTGTAACTTGACTTTACATTCTTCCAGGATCGACCAACACTAGTCACATACCAGCCTGCGATAGTGCCGTATGTTAAAAATACTCATCCATGCATTCTCAGCCTAAAACTTGAAAAGAATGCTTTCTATCGGGGCTTGAAAAATGATGATGCGCGATTGAAAAACCGTCGTAAGAACTTGCCTTACGTAGGGCTTGATCACTATTTACAGTGGTTGCCAGTAACCATGAGGTAACGTCATGATCGAGCCAACCAGGCAACTTATAACAACAGGAAGCACGAAGTTTCTTCAGAACACCGTAAAACAGCTTTTAGGGTATGGCTGGTCAATTAACCATGCTGTTAATGCCCATAAAGCACTAGAGTTGCTCGAAAAAGAGCCTGTTCGGGTTGGATTGATTGCTATCGATTCGTCAACATCCATCCTTCCCCTCGAAATCGCTAGTTCCCCACGGCTTGCAGACATCTCCTGGGTAGCCATTATTGAACGTAATGGATTAAACCACGAGAAGTCTCGCGAGCAGATCTTTAATACTTGCTACGCTTATCAAGTCCATCCTATTGATGCAAGAAAACTCGATACCTTGATGGAGAGTGCATTGGCAATGGCCAACCTCAAAAGCACTTTCTTCGTACCAGAACTTTCTTGTTTGGACGACGGATATCATATCGTTGGCGATAGCCCAACCATGCAGCTGCTCTATCGAACGATCGCCAAAGTGGCTACTGCCAGTGCACCTGTTCTCATTACCGGAGAATCGGGTACTGGAAAAGAACTCACAGCCCATGCCATTCATGCCCATTCATCCAGACGCCATGGTCCGTTTAACGTTATCAATTGTGGCGCTCTGCCTTCGGGGCTTATCCAGTCCGAACTCTTCGGTCACGAGAAAGGAGCCTTCACTGGGGCTAATCAGCGCAAGATCGGCCTAATAGAGAATTCACAGGGAGGTACCCTGTTTCTCGACGAGATCGGAGACCTGCCGCTGGATTTACAGGTTAATCTGCTTCGTTTTCTCGAAAACCTCAAGGTACTTAGAGTCGGTGGGCGTCAGGAGATCCCTGTCGATGTCAGGGTGTTGGCAGCCACTCATGTCGACCTTGACGAGGCCGTAGGCAGGGGAGATTTTCGTGAAGATCTCTATCATCGGCTCAATGTGCTTCAAGTCAGAGTACCGGCGCTGAGGGAACATCTTGAAGACATAGAAGCCCTTGCCCACTTTTTCTTTCAGAAGTTCTCGACTGAAAAACCAACTCGAGTCTGTGGGTTCAGTCATGAGTGCTTCACTGTCATGCGTCAGCACCAATGGCCAGGCAATATTCGCGAACTGGTCAACCGGGTTAGACGCTCCATGGTCATGTGCGAGCACCGGCTCATTACACCCGCTGATATGGGGCTGGAAAGACGACATGGACTTTCCCGGGATATTGATACTCTTCAGCAGGTTCGCGAGACGGCAGAGTTCGATGCTATCAGGGCGGCCCTAGTACGCAACAAACACAATGTGCTGCGTGCGTCGCTCGAACTGGGTGTTTCACGCGTCACCTTATACCGATTAATCGAAAAGCACGGTATCGAAAAAGCGGCTGCCCCGATGAACGACAAGTGATCCATGTCTCTTCCTGTTAGGACGAGGCACTACGCAAAAAAGAAAAAAGGAAAGAAACCATGACTCTACGTGGCACTAACATCCTCTTTACCGCCGGCTTGGCATCTTTTATCAGTTGCGCGCCGGTACTGGCCCAACAGACAGCCGGAGACTCGCAGATCCAGCCCGTTGGTCAGGAGCCCGACCAGCAGGAGATCCAGCTAGACGTCCAGGCAATGGCGGAATATGGAGGCGTATTGACCCCCAAAGGTAGGTTGGTTCTGGAGCCCGAATTCCAGTATTCCCACGAGAGCATTAACCGAACGACCTTCGAGGGTATCGAGGTATTGAGCACCCTGCTGATCGGGGTGTTCACCGCACAGGATGTCGACCGCGATAGTTACACGGCGTCTCTGACAGGGCGGCTGGGTTTTACCGACCGCCTGGAACTTGAGATGAAAGTGCCATATGTCTATCGAGATGAGTCGAACCGCGTCACAGTCTCAGAAGTTAATCCCGATTTTACGTTGAACCGTGAGTTATCCAATAATGCGCTGGGCGATATTGAATTAGCCGCCCACTACCAGTTGAACCGTGGCCTGAATGGCATGCCCTTCTTCATTGGTAATCTGCGTTATAAGAGCACCACCGGTGAAGGCCCCTTCGATATTCGCCGTAACAGCGCTGGCACTCCGCTGGAATTAACCACCGGCACAGGCTTTCACTCCTTCGAGCCCAGCCTCACCATGCTGGTACCCTCCGCGCCTGCTGTCTATTTCGCCAATCTTGGCTACGTCTTCAATCTTGAAGATGATGTCAATCAGCAAGTTACCCAAGATGATGAAGACTTGATCATAGGCGAGGTGGATCCTGGAGATACCATTCGACTGAGTTTCGGCATGGCCTACTCGATCAATCCAAAAACGTCCTTTACGCTGGGCTACAAAAACGACTTCATCGGCGAGACGACAACGAAGTTTGTCAATAACAGTACCGGTAACACGACTAAGGTCAGCTCAAACACTTTGAACGTAGGATCCCTGCTCCTCGGGTGGTCCTACCAGTTAAATCCGGATGTCTCGCTCAATCTGGGCCTGGAGCTGGGCATCACCGATGATGCGCCGGATACAACCCTGACATTGCGTATGCCTATCGGAATGGGCATTTTTTAGCTAAAAGAAGAAACGTCGACAGCTGCCTCATCGGCATCGGCAGCTGTCGTATCAGCGCAAGATACCTGAAAAGGAATCAACAATCGCGGCCCGTTGTCTGGCTGCCTTCAATGCTCCAATGTTGTTGAGTTGAACATCAACATTGATCCGCTGCTGTATATTCCGTCCATAAGCATTGCTCACTACGCCGCTGACGATGGCGTCACGAGTGATATTTTGCAAGGCTGCCGTAAAGCCTTTGGCATCGCTCAACGTAACGCCAGAAAAACCTGCCAGACCCGATAAATCCACGCCAGCTGGTGTCAGATCAGTGACAAGCACTCCCGTACCAGGCCCCACCTGACTGACTGAACCAGAAGGAGCGCGAAATGTCTGGGACACAACGTCGACGCCCGCCCTGGTAAAGTTGATAACCGACACCAGCTCAATGCTGCTATCGATCATGGTCTGTAACCTGGCTCCGAAGTCTACATCGAGCCCCCCAAGACTGAATCCCGCTCGCAATTGATCGAGCTCTATCTCTGCAATAACGACGCCTCGACTAAATTCATCATTTACAGCCAATGAAGATACAACCTCAGTGTAAAGACTCACGGGTACTGGATAACCTGAAGAAGCTTCCCAATGGCTACTTGATGATTCTGACGCTGCATTGCTTGCCTTTGGGAAAGCTGCCCCAGTGCCGATCGCCGCTACCATCAGCGCTGCAACGATCCATCGCCTGCCCCTTCGCCTAAGCTTGGTGCTTGATTGAGATGGCATTTTCGTATTTCCTCATCATCGACCCATCTCATTTCTGGCGGGAAGGGTCAGCAGACTGGCACCTAGGCTTGAACGGTTCACTCCTACCGATAGAGGTGAATCGGGGCGCACGGCCCAATCCTGCTCGTTATTGAAGTTTTTCCGGGCAATCTCGATTTCCTCGCGCACGCCCAGAACCGTTCCGTCCCACAGCGATTCGAAGTGATCCTTGGGTACCACTTGGGTACCTGTCGCGGGATCCCCAATCAGAATATTATTGGCGTCTACCCCCTTTACAACGACAAAATGCTTGTAACCCGCCGTATTCACCATCGTAATAGCGGGCACGCCAATACGGATAAAGTCATCCAGGCCAATTCTAAACCCATCGGAGTTGAGCCCCTGAGCATCCAGATATCGCTTCATATCCAACATGGAAAAGCCATGCCGCTGGATCTGCTCGGCATCCCCGGCCCGAATCATGCTTTCAAACACCTCTGCTTCGGTGGTCTCTCGCTGATAATGAAACGTCAGCAAGGTCGCGACAGACGCAGAACCACAGCTGAAGTCGTATTGCTGGCGAACCACCCTGTCCCAACCCTTTTCCTGCAGACTCTGAGCCTCGACCTGAAAACTACCGAAACGATTGAATATGGCGACCTGTCCGGCATGAGCAACCATCACGTTGCCTATAAGAATGAGTGACGCCATACCACAGCAAAGATGTCTATCTAGTTTCATGGCGCATCACTCCTTGGGGAGTCGTTTATCCAAACCCGGTCAAGACTCAGTTGGCGATAAATACACTGATACCCACGGCATTATTGATGGAATTCCCATTACCCGTCACGGCACTGAAAATGCCTGTGCCGCTATAGCTCCCCAAGGCATCAGAAGCAAAGCTGATATTGCCTGAGACCATATTTCCGCCAATATTGAAGGAGGTATCCGTCACCGATGCTTTCATATTCTGGATGCTTTTTACCGTATTGAAATTGACGATCGCCTCACCTTCTCTTGCCCTGGCCCTATCCATTTCCTCGATATCCATCCGTTGCATCGCTTCAAAACCATTGCTGTTAAGCACAAGACTATTGTCGGCCTGACTCTCTGTTATTCCCAGGAAGGTCATTAAAGAAACGAGCGTAATGACCATCAGCGTACGCTGGGGACAAAGTAACTCGGATTGAATTGAACTGACTGAAGACACCTTCATGGCACTGGCTCCCGGCACCCTATCCATACGGACAGTTCATCGAGGGAGCCGATGGATTTGCACCCACCGGCTCCCGGTTCATCAAAGCACCATTAGCGCTCTAACTCAGTTGCCGATACTCACATTGCTGTGAGCCGCGACGTTGGTACCCGATACCTGAGCGTTGTACAAGCCGGTGGTCACGTTCATATTGTTGATGCCGCCGAAGACCCCAGCCGCCACGGACACTCTGGCTGCACCCGTTGCCAATCTTGCAGCACCGCCATTGCCACCGTTGCCACCATTGCCACCGTTGCCGGCCAATGCAGCGGCATCACCGCCAACTCCCTGGCCGCTGCCACCGTTGCCGCCGCTGCCTGCACCGCCGTTACCACCGCTAGCTGTGGCTAGGCCGCCATCACCGCCATCACCGCCTGCTCCAGAAGCAGAACCGGTTCCGGAACCGGTGCCGGAACCGTTACCTGCAGTTCCACCCGCCACGGCAGAGCTAGCGGTAGCGTCACCGTTGGTGTTATCACCGTTAGTGGCCGTATTTGTGTTGTCGTCATCGACATCATCAGCGGTGACAGACGCATAACCTTGAGCAGTGCCACCCTGGGCATCGGTATCATCATTGGCAGCACCTGCATCACCGCCTTCACCATAGCCGTCGCCGTATCCTTCAGCATAACCATCGCCATCGCCACCTTCGTAGCCATCACCGCCATCGGCGGTGGCACTACCGCCGTAGCCACCCTGCCCCTGGCCGCCGTCACCACCGGTGCCTTCGCCATAGCTATCGGCATAAGCCTCACCGCCAGCACCGCCTTCAGCTCCGGTAGCTCCTCTGCCGCCATAAACATTGATACGAGCGCCACTGACTGTGGAACTCATATCTTGCATCGAGATGACATTGGTGGAGGTGTTGTAGGATTCGCTCATGGCCCATGCATCACCGCCACGACCAGTGGTGCCACCGGCTCCCCCCATGCCGCTTCCGCTGGCAGATCCGCCGGTGCCGTTACCCGTTGTGAGATCATTGTCATCCGAACTTTCATCGAAGTCGCCATCGATATTGGCATAGACACTGCCTCCGGTGCCTTGACCAGATCCACTGCCACCAGTCGCGCTACCACTGTTGCCACCAGTCGCGGTGGCCTGGGAATCCACGGTCTGATCCACCTCTTCGGCTAATCCTGCACTCGGGTTGGCATGCACCGAAGAAATAGCCATCACAATGGCCAGCAGAGGTGTACCTGCTACTACGAGATACTTTTTCATGTTCATGTCTCCGTTTTTTAGTCTGCGAACTCTCGCCGTCATCCTTAACGTTCAATTCTGAACCCTTGAATCACGCTTATTGCTCGCAGCCACCAACCCCAGAGCATGATCTATGCCAGTTGATATTCAACTGGATGTAACCAATTATAAGAAAAGAAAATTTTTAAATAATGGACACTTTAATCCCATCTAGGCCTTACCAGGGCGTTTGTAATTTGATGATTAGTGTTTCATCCATGGAACAGTGGAGCGATTAAAGCCCTAAATTTAAGAGTATTCTATTTAAAAACAGTTGATTAACAAAATTCCACAAGGTGCAACAATAACGTTACACCAATTAAGGGGAAACTGACTGGATCATTGATCAGAAAGATGATTTTTTGGCTAATAAAAAAGTGCCAATGAATAGTCACTGGCCCTGGAACTTTCATAAAGCCGGAAGAGAAGTTCTAGGGAATATCACTTTTACTTTGACTGGGATTAGCAAAGTCTTAAAAACATACGCTATGACGTATAAGCCACTGGGAAAACTTGACTGAATTATTAAAGGAAGAGGGTAATAACATTTATGAAAAAAGGGGCAGCCATTGTATTGTGGATGCCCTTTTGCAAGACGTTACTCTACCGTGACGCTCTTCGCCAGGTTACGCGGCTGATCCACATCGGTGCCTTTCAGCACCGCCACGTGGTAGCTCAGCAGCTGCAGCGGCAGAGTATAGAGCAGCGGCGTAAGGGCTTCGTGAATATGCGGCAAGCGTAGCACCCGGATATCGTCGCGCTCTCCGATCCCCACCTGCTCGTCGGCAAACACGAACAGCTGCCCGCCGCGCGCACGCACTTCCTGGAGGTTCGACTTGAGTTTTTCCAACAGCTCGTCGTTAGGCGCCACGGAAATCACCGGCATGTCGGCATCCACCAGCGCCAGCGGGCCGTGCTTAAGCTCACCGGCGGGGTAGGCTTCGGCGTGGATATAGGAAATTTCCTTGAGCTTGAGCGCCCCCTCGAGCGCTACCGGGAAATGGGCACCGCGCCCCAGAAACAGCGCATGGTGTTTTTCGGCAAACGCCTCAGACAGTACTTCGATTGCCGGGTCCAGTGCCAGCACCTGCTGGCAAAGGGCAGGCAATGTTTTGAGCGCCGCGACGATCTCTGCGTGCTGCTGATGACCGCCCTGAACACGACTAATCGCCAGGGTCAGCAGCATCAGTCCAATCAGTTGGGTGGTAAATGCCTTGGTCGACGCCACGCCGATTTCGGGCCCCGCCCGGGTCATCAGGGTGACGTCAGATTCCCGCACCAGTGAACTCCCGGGTACGTTGCAGATCGCCAGCGAACCGATGTAGTTCAGTTGCTTGGCATAGCGCAGCGCGGCCAGCGTATCGGCGGTTTCACCGGATTGGGAAAGCGTCACGAAGAGCGTGCCTTCGGGCACCACGGGGTAGCGGTAACGATATTCGGAGGCAACTTCCACCTGCACCGGTATGCCCGCATAGCGTTCCAGCCAGTAGCGCGCGACCAGCCCGGCATGATAGCTCGTGCCACAGGCGATAATATGAATTTGCTTTGTCGACTGGAAAATACCCTGGGCATCGGGGCCAAAGCTTTCCACCAGCACATGGTCATCGCTCAGACGGCCTTCAAGCGCGGCTCGAATTACTTCGGGCTGCTCGAAGATTTCCTTGAGCATGAAGTGGCGGTAATCGCCTTTACTCGCGGCGCCATCGCCGTGTTCGAACGCCTGGATAGGCCGTTCGACGTCATTGCCGTGGCGATCGACGATACGGATCGCGCCCTTCTCGCGCAGCTCGACCAGATCGCCTTCTTCGAGATAAATGAACCGATCGGTTACCTGTAGAAGCGCCAGCGGGTCCGACGCCAAAAAGGCTTCATCAATCCCTACGCCCACCACTAGCGGGCTACCCTGACGAGCGCCGACTACCACCCCCGGCGCTTTGGCACTGATCACGCCAAGCGCGTAGGCGCCGCCCAGGCGGTTCACGATCTGCTGAGTTGCCTCAAACAGGCTAAGACCGCTATCCAGCTTATCAGCCAGTAAGTGAGCAATAACTTCGGTATCGGTTTCCGAAGTAAATGGATAGCCGCTTGTTTGCAGCTGGTCTTTAATCACCTCGTAATTTTCGATAATGCCGTTATGCACAACAGCGACGTCGTCACCGCTGTGATGCGGATGAGCATTGGCTTCCGAGGGCCTTCCGTGGGTCGCCCAGCGGGTATGCGCAATACCCGACGTGCCGGGTAATCCCGACGTCTCGAGCTTGCTGGAAAGCGCGGCTACCTTGCCGACCGCACGATGCCGTGTCAGCTCCTGGCCATCAAAAATCGTCATGCCGGCGGAGTCGTAACCCCGATATTCGAGGCGCTTCAATCCTTCCAGCAGGATACCCTGGACGTTGCGCTGGGCAACGGCGGCAACAATGCCACACATAGGCCTTCTCCTTGTTTATTCGTGACGCTTACGCGGACGCTGCCAATCGCTTTTCTCGAGTTGACGCCCCCGCGATACGGCCAGGGCATGATCGCTGACGTCTTTGGCGATGGTGGAACCGGCGCCCACCGTGGCGCCCTCTCCAATCGTCACCGGCGCCACCAGAGCGGTATTGGAGCCGATAAAGGCATGATCACCCACGGCGGTATGATGCTTGTTCGCGCCGTCATAGTTACAGGTGATAGTGCCCGCACCAACATTGACGCCACGGCCAAGGCTTGCATCACCTACGTAACTCAAATGATTGATTTTGCTGCCTTCACCCACATCAACATTTTTAGTCTCGACAAAGTTGCCGACTTTCGCCTTCACAGCTAACCGGGTGCCGGGGCGCAGACGTGCAAAGGGCCCGATCTGGTTAAGCCCGGCGGCAACGGTGGTTTCCACCAAGCTATGGGCGTCCACGCGGCTTTCCGCACCGATGGTGCTGTTTTTAATTACACAGTAGGGGCCAATGTGAACCCCCTCACCCAGCTCTACCTCACCTTCAAACACGCAGCCCACATCGATAAACACGTCGTGCCCGCAGGTGAGTTTACCGCGAACATCCAGCCGCGCGGGGTCGGCCAACGCCACCCCGTCCTGCATGAGCTTTTCGGCGACCTTGCGCTGGTAAGCGCGCTCCAGGCGGGCCATTTGCGCACGGTTGTTGACCCCTTCCACCTCGATGGCGGTTGAAGGCTGCACAGTGCTGACCTTGATCCCATCGCTTGCGGCCATGGCGATCACGTCGGTGAGATAATACTCACCCTGGGCATTGTCTGAGGAAAGCAGCGGCATCCAGCGCTTCAGCTGCTCGCAGGTCATCGCCATCATGCCGGTGTTGCACTCGGTAATCGCCCGTTGTTCTTCGCTGGCGTCTTTCTGCTCGACAATCGCTTCGGCCTCGCCTGCCGCATTCCGGACAATGCGGCCGTAGCCCGTCGGGTCCTGCAGGGTCACCGTCAACAACCCCATGTGCTGATCGTCTACCGCCGCTAGCAAGGCCGCAAGCGAATCGCGATGAATCAACGGTACATCAGCGTAAAGCACCAGCACCTTGCCATTGCCAAGCTTTGGGAGCGCTTGGGCAACCGCATGGCCGGTGCCTTTTTGCTCGGCCTGAAGCGCAAACTGCACGGGGTAATCGATCAGCACCTCGCGCAGCTGGTCGGCCCCATGGCCGATAACCACATGGGTGCGCGTCGGGCATAGCCCGGCGGCTGTATCCAGCACGTGCTGAACCATCGGTTTGCCGGCGAGCGTATGCAGCACCTTGGGCGTCTGAGAGCGCATTCGCGTGCCTTTACCGGCCGCGAGAATGACAATATCGAGTTCCTGCATGTTAATCACCTGTCGCGGTTTCACCATCGTCCGCGCGGGCAGACGCAATCTCTATCGCCGAGGATTCGACGAGTTCTTCACCAAAGTGCTCGGCAAAAGCGGGGCTGGCCACGCTTTGCCATTCGTCCCCCTCGCGCACCAGCATCAGCACATTGAGATTTTGCTCTACGGCGATGGCCATGCCTTCTTCATCGCCCGCCACCGTTAACGCCGTGGCCCATCCGTCGGCCCAGGCGTTGGAGGGGTGAAAGACCGACACCGATGCCAGATCGTGGGTAATCGGTTGGCCGTTACGTGGATCGATGGTATGCGAATAGCGCTGGCCGTCTACTTCAAAGTAATGGCGGTAATCACCCGAGGTTGCCACTGAAATTGAATCCAGAGGCAACACGTGCTGGGCACGCTGCTCACCGTCTTCCGGCACTTCGATGCCGACGCGCCAGGCGGTCTGCTCATCCTCATCGCGATAGCCTCGGGTCATCAAGTCACCGCCCAGGTTGACCAGGTAATTCTCGATGCCCTGCTGATCCAGATACGCTGCTACGCGGTCGGTGGCATGGCCCTTGGCAATGGCCGAAAGGTCAACAAACACATCCCGCGTGCGCCGTGCCTCAAGCGATTGCAGATCAAGGTCAATAGCATCATAGCCTACCCGCGCCAGCCGTTCGTTGAGCTCCTGATCCGAAGGCACTTCCTCGGGCCGCGCCTCAGGACCAAAACTCCACAGGTTGACCAGGTCACCAATGGTGATGTCAAAGGCGCCGTCACTTGCCTCGGCGATCGACTGGCTAATCGCCAAAACGTCGATGAGGCCGTCGGACAACGGCTGCCACTCTCCCAGCGGCGCTTGGTTGAACGCCATCAGCTCGGCGTCGTCACGGTAGGTCGACATGGACTTGTCCACGCTTTCCAGTTCCGTCTTGATCCCAGCTTCGATCTCGTCAGCCTCTCCCTGCGTCAGCCTGTCGGCCATCGTCACCTGATAGAAGGTGCCGAAAATATTACCTTCCAGTTTGACCGGTGATTCCAACGGCCGATCCGTTTCCGAACAGCCTGCCAGACCTATCAGCAATACCACGAGCCACAGGCCGTAGCGCCACAAAAACCTCTTTTCTCGCATCATCGTGACCCCACCCTAACCATGAAAAAACCATAGCAGCCAAATACCGAAAAGCACGCGATATAACACGAACGGCTGCATCCCCACCCGTTTGATCAATGTCAGAAAAAAGTGGATACATGCGTAGGCGCTCAGCCCGGAGAGTAGCGCGCCTGCCGCCATTGCCCACCCATCGACAGGATTGGATTGGCCGATGAGTTCGATCGTCTCCAGGCCCCCTGCCAGCACAATCACCGGAATCGAGAGCAGAAAGGAAAAGCGCGCCGCGCCTTCGCGGCTCATCCCCAGCATCAGCGCTGCGGTCATGGTGACCCCTGAGCGCGACGTGCCGGGAATCAGCGCCAGAGCCTGGGCTCCGCCGATCAACAGCGCATCGTTAAGCGTGAGTTGATACTCGCTGCGTTTACCGCGTTTGCGCCAGTCGGCATAGCCAAGCCACAGACCAAAGACGACCAGACTAAAACCAATGATCAGTGGAGAACGCATGTAGTCCGCCACCACGTCGCGCAGCAGGAAACCCACGATGCAGACCGGTAGCGTGGCAATGATCACCCAGCCGGCCAGGCGCGCATCGCGATCGATGCCTTGGCCTTTTACCGCCGCCAAACAGCTTGACATCATCTGCCACAGTTCGCGGCGAAAATAGATCACAACGGCCAGCAGGCTGCCCAGATGGAGCGCCACGTCGAACGCCAGCCCCTGGTCCTGCCACTCGGTCAGTACCGGCACTAAAATCAAATGGGCGGAGCTGGACACTGGCAGAAATTCGGAGATCCCCTGAACCAGGGCGAGTACCACAATCTGAAGCCAATCCATGGAGGTTCCTCATCGATACCTTGTTGAGGGGATATAATGGCGCCTAAGGATACACCTCCCTGGCAGACTTGTCCGCCGTTCGCATGGCGCCCAGTGACATCGATAAAGCGAAGGACTACAGGGCACGCGGTTGAGTGCGCTACAATGGCGGCCTACCAGCCAGTGTGCGTTCCTTTAAGGTACCTCATGACTCAGAGCGTCGACTCCTCGATAAGCCAGGACCCGCAGCTGCAAAGCCGCGAGGCTAAGCGCGTTACCTACATCGGCGCCTGGCTGGATGGACTGCTAGGCATCGTCAAACTCCTCGTCGGCTTCTGGGTAGGTTCAGCGGCGTTGATTGCCGATGCGGTCCATTCGTTTTCTGATTTGGTCACCGACGGCTTTGTGCTCGCCGCTATTCATTACGGCCGCCAGGCCCCCGATGAAGACCATCATTACGGCCACGGTCGCATCGAGACCCTCACCACACTATTACTGGGTAGCGTGCTGATCTTTGTCGCCGGGGGTATTGCCTGGTCAAGTCTGGATCGACTGTTCAGCGGTACGCATGTCTCCGCTCCAGGGCTTATCGCCATTGTCATCACGATTATCGCGCTGTTTGCCAAGGAATGGATCTACCGCTATACCATGCGCATCGCCAAGCGGTACGGCTCTAAACTGCTCGAGGCCAACGCCTGGCACTCGCGCAGCGATGCGCTGTCCACCGCGGTCGTACTGGTCGCTCTGCTGGGTGCTCAGTTCGGCCTGGGGTGGCTTGACGCCGTGGCCGCCATCATCGTCGGGCTACTGGTCGGCAAGGTGGGCTGGGACCTGCTGTGGGAGTCGGCCCGTGAGCTGGTGGATACCGCACTGCCAGAAGACGCCCAACAGCAGATGCACGATGTCGCCTGCGGGGTGCCCGGGGTGGACAGCGTACACGACCTGCGCACCCGCCAGTCCGCCGGCTGGGTCATGGTCGACCTGCACATTGTAGTCGGCCCCAAGATTACCGTCTCCGAAGCCCACGAGATCGGTAACGAGGTCAGCCGCCGGCTGCGTCATCAGTTCCCGGCGTTGACCGACGTGATCTTTCATATCGACCCAGAGGACGACGCTGGAGAAGGCGACCCGAGCCGGCTGCCCGGCCTGCCGCTGCGCCCGGAAGTCGAGGCAGCGCTGGATGCGCGCTGGTATAAGCACCCGGTATGGCGCACGCTCAGCGAGCTGCAGCTACATTATCTGAACGATAAAATCTCGGTGTCATTGATCATTGGCGATGCCGTCCACCAGCCACCTCAATGCCTTGCCAGCCAGCTGAAAGCGCTGGCCAGCGATATCGAGTGGCTGGGCAATGTGGAAGTGCTGTTCATTACCCGCGCGGCTAGCTACAGCATGCGCTAGGTGCCTGTCAGAGCGGGGTGAGAATGGCGGTGGCAATGCTGAAGTAAATCAGCACCCCCGAGGCATCAATAAGCGTCGTCACCAAGGGCGCCGAGGCCGTGGCCGGGTCCACCTTAAAGCGTTCCAGTACGAACGGCAGACACATGCCGATCAGGCTGCCGAACAACACGATAGTCACCATGCTCAGCGCGACGATGATCGCCACCGCCTCGCCGCCACGAATCACCCCGATCGGCGCCACGGCAATCGCCATGGTGATCCCCAGGGCGCCCGCGACCAGAAGCTCGCGGCCCAGCATTTTGCCCCAGTCCTTCACGCCAACGTCACCGGTGGCCATACCGCGCACCATCAGGGTCGCCGCCTGGGCGCCCGCGTTACCGCCGCTGCCGATCAGCAGCGGCAGAAAGAAGACCAGGGCCACCTGGGCGGCGATGGTATCTTCGAAATAGGCAATTCCCGCGCCGGAAAACAGGTTGGCGAACACCAGTAATACCAGCCAGAAGACCCGTTTGCGGTAAAGCGACCAAAGTGGTACCCGGCTGACCCCGTCTTCCAGCTGTCCAATGGACATCCCCTTGTGGATATCTTCGGTGGCTTCCGACTCGGCGACGTCCATGGCGTCATCGTGGGTCACAATCCCCACCATGCGGCCATCCGCATCAATCACCGGTAACGCTAGCAGGTCATAACGTGCCACGATCCTGGCAACGTCTTCCTGCTCTTTATCCACCGGTGTACTGATCACATCCTTGATCATGATGTCGTCGACCAGCGCCCCGGGGCGGGCGACCATCAGCTGTCGCAGCGACATGGTGCCAATCAGTTGACCTTCGCTGTCCAGCACATAGAGCTGATAGACAGTTTCCGCGTCAGGGGCGGTCTGGCGCACGCGCATCATGGCCTGAGACACCGTCATACCGCTGGCAATGGCCACGTAGTCCGAGGTCATGATGGCCCCGGCGGTGCCCTCTTCGTAGCTTGCCAACCGCTTGAGGTCTTCCCGTTCCTGATGGGCCATGCGCCGAAGCAAGGCCTCGCGACGGTCTTCGTCTAGCAGGTTGAACAAGTCGGCCCGTTCATCCGAGCCCATTTCCTCCAGCAGCTTGAGGACATGGGTATCCGAAAGTCCACCAACCACTTCCAGCTGGCTTTCGCCGGGCAGATAACCCAGCACGTTGGCGGCACGCTCGGTCGACAGAATATCGAGTAATGCCAGTGCTGCGCTGAGCGCTTCATCCTCTTCGATAAGGTCCTCGAGGATTTCGCCGATATCCGCCGAGCGGATTTCGGACAGGCGCTCTGCCAGCATCGACTTGTCGGGCGATTCCTTTTCCAGCTCGTCAAGCAGCTCCGTTTTTAGTGCTTGCAAGGTTTCATCATTCAATGACATGGCATTCCCCTTTACGCTGACGAGCGCTACGCAGCCGATATTCCCTTACACCATTCTACCAGACAAAAAAAACGCCCCTTGAACCTGTTCAGGTTCAAGGGGCGTTATCGTTCACGCCAAGCGTGAGATTTAGCCTTTACCCGCCTTTTTACGCAGCTGCTGGATCGTGCGCAGCTGGGCAACGGCTTCGGCAAGTTCCGCGGCAGCCCGGGTATAGTCGAGCTCCGATGACTTGTCGTTAAAGGCTTTCAGCGCTTGCTGACGTGCTTCTTCGGCAGCCGCCTCGTTGAGGTCGCTTGCCCGCGATGCGGCGTCAGCCAAAACGGTCACGATGTTGGGCTGAACTTCCATGAAGCCGCCCGTGACGAAGAAGTGTTCTTCTTCCCCACCATCGTGAATCACCCGTACCGGTCCAGGCTTGAGTTCCGTCAACAGCGGAGCGTGTCCGGGTAAAATCCCCAGATCGCCCGTGATGCCTGACGCAACCACCATCTCGACCGTTCCCGAGTAGATGGACGCTTCAGCGCTGACGATATTGCAAGTGAAGCTATTCGCCATAGCGAATCCCCCTAATGGACGGGATTACTTCTTCATCTGGTTGGCTTTTTCGACCGCTTCTTCGATCGAACCAACCATGTAGAAGGCCTGTTCCGGCATGTCATCGTACTCACCTTCGAGGATGCCCTGGAAGCCACGGATAGTGTCTTTCAGCGACACGTATTTACCCGGGGCACCGGTGAATACCTCGGCCACGAAGAACGGCTGCGACAGGAAGCGCTGGATTTTACGCGCGCGGGCAACGGCCAGCTTGTCTTCATCAGACAGCTCGTCCATACCCAGAATCGCGATAATATCCTTAAGCTCCTTGTAGCGTTGTAGAACGTTCTGTACGCCGCGTGCAGTGTCGTAATGTTCCTGACCAACCACCAACGGATCCAACTGACGCGAGGTGGAATCCAGCGGGTCGATGGCCGGGTAGATACCCAGCTCGGCAATCGAACGCGCCAATACCACGGTGGCATCCAGGTGCGAGAAGGTGGTCGCCGGCGACGGATCGGTCAAGTCATCCGCTGGTACGTAAACGGCCTGTACGGAGGTAATCGAGCCGGTCTTCGTCGAGGTGATACGTTCCTGCAGCACACCCATCTCTTCGGCCAGCGTCGGCTGATAACCTACCGCTGACGGCATACGACCCAACAGCGCGGATACTTCGGTACCGGCCAGGGTGTAGCGGTAAATGTTATCGACGAACAGCAGTACGTCGCGGCCTTCGTCACGGAATTTTTCCGCAATGGTCAGGCCGGTCAACGCCACGCGCAGACGGTTACCCGGCGGCTCGTTCATCTGACCATAAACCAGCGATACCTTATCGATAACGTTGGATTCGGTCATTTCGTGATAGAAGTCGTTACCCTCACGCGTACGCTCACCGACACCGGCGAATACCGAGTAGCCGCTGTGTTCGGTGGCGATGTTGCGGATAAGCTCCATCATGTTAACGGTTTTACCAACACCGGCACCGCCGAACAGGCCAACCTTACCGCCCTTGGCAAACGGGCAAACCAGGTCAATAACCTTGATACCGGTTTCCAGCAGCTCTTCAGACGCTGCCTGGTCGGCATAGCCGGGTGCCTTGCGGTGAATCGGCATGCGTTCTTCTTCGCCGATGTCGCCCGCTTCGTCGATGGGCTCGCCGAGCACGTTCATGATGCGGCCCAGCGTGGCTTTACCCACGGGGACCGAAATTGCAGCACCTGTGCTGGTCACGTCCATGCCACGCTTCAAGCCCTCGGTGGAGCCCATGGCGATGGTGCGCACCACGCCGTCGCCCAGCTGCTGCTGGACTTCGAGGATGGTCTCTACATTAGAGACCTTCAGCGCGTCGTAGACCTTGGGCACAGAGTCCCGCGGAAACTCTACGTCAATCACCGCGCCGATGATTTGTACGATACGTCCGCTCATCTTGGTTCCTCTCAAAAACCTGCAAATGAAACCTGTCTGCCGGGAGCCGAAAGCAATTCAGGCTCCCTAGGCGTTATACGGCAGCAGCGCCGCCGACGATCTCGGAAATTTCCTGGGTAATGGCGGCCTGACGGGCCTTGTTGTAGACCATTTCCAGATCGTCAATCAGATTGCCCGCGTTATCGGTAGCACTCTTCATGGCGATCATACGGGCTGCCTGCTCGCAGGCCCCGTTTTCCACGACCGCCTGATACACCTGCGATTCAATGAAACGAACCAGCAGGCTATCCAACAACGCCTTGGCATCCGGCTCATACAGGTAGTCCCAGCTTCCGGGACGGGCGTTTTCGTCGTCCTGCTCTGCGTCTTCGCCAATATCGGTCGTCAGCGGAAGAAGCTGACGTACCACCGGCTGTTGCGTCATGGTGTTGATAAACTCGTTATGCACCACATACAGACGGTCAATACGGCCTTCATCGTACGCTTCGAGCATGACCTTGATACTGCCAATCAGACCCTCGACCGTTGGCGACTCACCTAATCCGCTCTTGGCGGCAACCAGGTTGCCTCCATAGTTGCGGAAAAAGCCGCTGGCCTTCGAGCCCAGGGCGCAGAAGTCGAGCCCAGCCCCTTCCTGATGCCAGGCCTTGGCATCTTTCACCACGGCCTTGAACAGGTTGTGGTTCAAACCGCCGCACAAACCACGGTCCGTGGACACCACAATGTAACCGACCCGCTTCACCTCGCTCCGCTCGAGCATATAGTCGTGGCGGTACTCAGGGTTGGCATCGGCCAAGTGGCTGACCACGTTACGGATCTGCTTGGCGTAAGGCTGGCTAGCCTTCATCAGCTCTTGCGCTTTACGCATTTTCGATGCAGCCACCATTTCCATGGCGCTGGTGATCTTCTGCGTATTTTTAATGCTCCCAATCTGGGTGCGTATCTCTTTTGCAGCTGCCATAGCGATCTACCTTTCGTTCGTGGCTCTCAGAAAGCATGCAAGCCCGCCTGACAGGCGGGCTGGGGCATTACCAGCTCTGAGTCGCCTTGAACTTCTCGAGACCCGACTTCAAGCCGTCTTTGATCTCGTCGTTGTAGTCGCCGGTCTGGTTGATCTTATCGAGCAAATCGCCGTGCTCGGCCTTCATGTAGTCGTGCAGCGCACGCTCGAAGTCCAGCACTTTGTTTACTTCGACATCATCCAGGTGCCCTTCGTTGGCGGCGTACAGCGTAAGCGCCATCTCGGCTACCGACATCGGCGAGTATTGGTGTTGCTTCATTAGCTCGGTCACGCGTTGGCCGTGTTCGAGCTGCTTGCGCGTGGCTTCATCAAGGTCAGAGGCAAACTGCGAGAACGCCGCCAGTTCGCGATACTGAGCCAACGCCAGACGGACGCTGCCACCCAGCTTCTTGATGATCTTGGTCTGTGCCGAACCACCTACACGGGAAACCGACAGACCTGCGTTAATCGCCGGACGAATACCGGAGTTGAACAGATTGGTTTCCAGGAAGATCTGACCGTCGGTGATCGAGATCACGTTGGTCGGAACGAACGCAGACACGTCGCCACCCTGGGTTTCGATGATCGGCAGCGCGGTCAAGGAACCGGTCTTGCCTTTCACTTCGCCATTGGTGAACTTCTCGACGTAATCGACGTTCACGCGGGCAGCCCGCTCGAGCAGACGCGAGTGGAGATAGAAGACGTCACCGGGATAGGCTTCACGACCCGGCGGACGACGCAGCAGCAGCGATACCTGACGGTAGGCCACGGCCTGCTTGGAGAGATCGTCATAAACGATCAGCGCGTCTTCACCACGGTCACGGAAATATTCACCCATGGTGCAACCGGAGTACGCGGCCAGGAACTGCATCGGCGCCGGGTCGGCAGCGCCGGCCGCGACGATGATGGTGTGATCCATGGCGCCGTGCTCTTCGAGCTTGCGCACCACGTTGGCAATGGTCGACTGCTTCTGACCGATCGCCACGTAAACACAGGTCACGCCCTTGCCTTTCTGGTTGATGATGGCATCAATGGCAATGGCGGATTTACCGATCTGACGGTCACCGATGATCAGCTCACGCTGACCGCGGCCGATCGGCACCATGGAGTCGATGGACTTCAGGCCGGTTTGAATCGGCTCATCGACCGACTGGCGGGTGATAACACCCGGGGCGACCTTTTCCACCGCATCGGTCAGCTTGGCGTTGATATCGCCCTTGCCGTCGATGGGGTTACCCAGCGCATCGACCACGCGACCAATCAGCTCGGGGCCTACCGGCACTTCAAGGATACGACCGGTACACTTGGCGGTCATGCCCTCTTCGAGTTTCAGGTAGTCACCCAGCACGACAGCACCCACGGAGTCACGCTCCAGGTTGAGTACCATGCCAAAGATGCTGTTGGGGAATTCGATCATTTCACCAAACATCGCGTCTTCGAGGCCGTGAACTTTCACGATACCGTCGGAAACGCTGACGATGGTGCCCTCGTTACGGGCTTCGGATGCGACGTCAAGCTTCTCAATTCGCTGCTTGATGATGTCGCTGATCTCGGAAGGATTCAGTTGCTGCATGCCATGTCCCTCAGACTCAAGCGGTTAGCGCTTCGGAAAGGCGGTTCAATCGACCACGTACCGATCCGTCGATGACGGTATCGCCGGCACGCAGGATGACGCCGCCAATCAGCGTTTTGTCCACCTGAGTGGTAATGGAGATTTCGCGATTCAGACGTTTCTTGAGCGCGTTTTTTAGCTTGGTCTTCTGCTTGCTATCAAGCTTGTAGGCCGATGTCACCATGACCTCAACCCGCTGTTCATGATCAGCGCGCAGGCGCTCGAACTGATCAGCAATTGACGGCAGGGCACTAAGCCGACCTTCATCCGCCAGGCTGTCCAAAAACCGACGCAGGGCGTTGTCGCCTTCCTCGGGCAACATGCCCGCCAGCAACTCGGCCTTCTGCTCAGCCTCTAGTTTTGGACTGCTCAACAGACGATGCACGTCACTGTGGGTGACGGCTTGGCTCAATAATGCAAGCGCTTTTGACCAGCTATCCAGCGCCTCATGATCACGCGCGTATTCAAACGCCGCCTTAGCGTAAGGACGAGCGACGGTCAGTAATTCCGCCATAGATCACCTCCTTACAGTTCGGCAGCAAGCTCATCGAGTAACTTGCGATGGGCTTGTTCATCGACCGACGCTTCCAAGACACGCTCGGCACCGATGATGGCAAGGTGTGAGACTTGGGCACGAAGATCCTCTTTAGCACGGTTCACTTCCTGCTCAATCTCGGAACGGGCACTTGCCACTAGGCGCTCGCCTTCAGCGCGGGCCTGCTCGCGGGCTTCCTCAATCATCTGGGCAGAACGCTTGTTGGCCTGCTCGAGGATTTGAGACGCCTGTTCTTTACTTTCACGCAGCGTTTGCTCGGCTTTTTCCTGGGCGACTTCAAGGTCGCGCGAAGCACGGCTGGCTGCGTCCAGGCCATCAGCAATCTTCTTCTGACGCTCATGAAGCGCGTTGCTGATCGGCGGCCACACATACTTTATGCAAAACCAGACAAAGATCGCGAAGGCGATCGTCTGTCCGATTAGCGTCATGTTGATATTCACAGGGATGTACCTCTGACAAGTTCGTGGCGACCGGAGTGAAACTAAACCGAGCGGTATGCCGCTCGGCTAAGCTGTCATTAACCGGCAACAACGAAGATCAGGTACATCGCGATACCAACACCGATCATCGGTACCGCATCCAACAGACCCGCCATCAGGAAGGTTTTGGTTTGCAGCTGATCGCTCATTTCCGGCTGACGTGCAGTCGATTCGATCAGCTTGCCACCCAGGATGGCAAAGCCGATGCCGGTACCCAGGGCACCCAGGCCAATCATAATCGAAGCGGCAACGTAGATAAGTTCCATGGTATTGCTCCTAGTTTCTCAAGTTTAAGGTCAAGGTTGAGGGTTGAGGTTAAGGGTTAACGTGCAAGCATTGCTCTAATCAGTGATGTTCGTGGGCCGAGCTCAGGTATACCACGGACAGCACGGTAAAGATGAAGGCCTGAAGGACAATTACCAGAATGTGGAAGATGGCCCACGGCACATCCAGTAGCCAGATGGCCCAGAAGGGCAACATGGCGATCAAGATGAAGATCACTTCGCCGGCAAACATGTTGCCGAACAGTCGCATTGCCAGGCTGAACGGCTTGACCAGCAACGCAATGGTTTCCAGCAGAAGGTTAAAGGGAATCAGCGCCCAGTGATTGAACGGTGTCAGTGAAAGCTCCTTGGCAAAGCCCCCCACGCCTTTCACCTTGAAGCTGTAATAAAGAATCAGGCAGAACACACCGAAGGCCATGCCGAGGGTGGCATTGGGGTCGGTGGTCGGCACGATTTTCATGTAATCAACGCCCAAGCGAATAAACAGCTCCGGGAAATAATCGACCGGAATGATCTTGAGCGTGTTCATCAGCAGAATCCACACGAACAGCGTCAAGGCAAGCGGGGCAATAATCGGGTTGCGGCCGTGGAAAGCGCCCTGAACCAGGTTTTCGATGAACTCGAAGACCATTTCGACAGCGTTCTGTAGTTTGCCAGGCACGCCCGTCGTGGCCATTTTACCGGCTTTACGGAACAGCCAGATGAACAACAGCCCCATGGCAATGGACCAGCCCATGGTATCCAGGTGTACCGCCCAGAAGCCCATTTCGCGTGCTTCTTCAGCAGAACTTGCCAGTGACCAACCGTTTTCCGGATGTTTACCAAAGGTCAGATTCTGCAAGTGGTGCTGGATATAGTAAGTCGGCGAGACTTCGTTTCCTGCGGCCATAGACTTGTCACCTCGATCAGTTGCGCAATTCTCTAGGCATCAGCCAGGGTGCTAACCAATGCATTAGAACAACCGCGACATAAGCACTAAAAAAGAAAGCGGGGTTTGAGGGAGGTACTGTGCTCAGCACTATGGCAAACAATGCCACCGTCAAACCAAACTTGCCTGCTTCGGCGCGAAACAACCTGAGTGCATTGCGCGATGCAGGCGCACGTTGCTGGAAGATCGCCATCCGATGAACAAAAAAAACCTGGGGGAGAAACGCCACCAGCGCCCCCAACGCTACCGATATTGCACTGCCACTGTCGATTACCATCCACGCTAGCAGTGAGCCAACCAACGCGACCAGCAACTGAGCGATTGAGAGCCGAATCACATAGGCCTGTCGCCGTAAGGTTTCCAATCGCTGCATGACATTCTGGCCCGTTGAAATACGTTCACAGGCATGAACATCCATGGGCAGCCTGCACAAATCTTGCGCGATTATAGGGAAGGGCTATCACACCTTCAACCGAAGTTGCGGGTATTTCGCGCGTTCAAGCGGCGTCTTGCGACCAAAGGGGGAAAAATTAGCGGTTTTGCGTCGTTTTATTAATAAGCCTGCTATGAATAAAAACGAAGCCTGCTATTTAATATGCCCAAGGATACCGTCCAGTTCTTCAAGGCTTGTGTAGCGAATCGTGACTTTCCCCTTGCCTCGCTGGCCATGGTCAATGGACACCGGCGCCCCGAGCAGTTCTCCCAGTTGGGTTTCCAGTCGCTCCACATCAGCGCTTTTGGTCTGACGCTTCGATGACGTTGACGCTGCCGGCTGGCTTTGCACTTTTTTCACCAGCGCCTCGGTGGCACGTACGGTCAGGTCGTTGTTGACGACTTCATGCGCTACCTGGCGCTGCTGGGCGCTGTTCAGCGTCAGCAGGGCGCGCGCATGGCCCATATCCAGATCGCCGCGTTCGAGCAGCGTCTGGACCTCGTTATCCAGCGCCAGCAGGCGCAGCAAGTTGGCCACCTGGGTACGTGACTTGCCCACCGCATCGGCCATCTGCTGTTGGGTCAGTTCGAATTCGTCGCCTAACCGTTTCAGCGCCAGCGCTTCTTCAATGGCATTAAGGTTTTCGCGCTGAATGTTCTCGATCAGCGCCAGGGCCAGGGCGACTTCATCGCTGACGTCACGGATGACCGCCGGAATAACGTCTAATTCGGCCAGCTGAGCGGCACGCCAGCGGCGCTCACCTGCCACGATCTCGTAGCGGTTCTGGCCGATCGGGCGCACGACAATGGGCTGCATGACCCCCTGGGCACGAATCGAATCGGCCAGCTCTTCGAGCGCTTCTGGCTGAATATCCCGACGCGGCTGATATTTACCTCGCGTGAGCTGGCCGAGCGGCAAGCGCTCAAGGCGTTCCTGACGCTGCTCGGGCGCCACCTCTGGGGTACCCTCGCCCTCGGCCGGCGTCGGGGATGCGCCCGCGGCAAATTCCAGGCTATCGCGGCGGCGGGCACCAGCACCAATCAGGGCATCCAGGCCTCGTCCTAGCGCGGGTTTACGCGTCATGGGCATTCCCTCGTGATAAATAAATCCGTCGTCGGTGATTATAGCGCGAGTCGTCGAATTAGCTCTTTCGCCAACACACGGTAAGCCTGACTTCCGCGTGAAAAACGCGCGTATTGGGTAACCGGCAGGCCATGACTGGGCGCTTCGGCCACCTTGACGTTACGCGGAATCGTGGTTTTCAGCAGGGCATCACCAAAGTAATCGCGCAGCTGCTTGTCAACTTCACGGGTCAGGCTGGTCCGCTTGTCGTACATGGTGCGCAGAATACCGGACACCGCCAGATCGGGATTGATGCTCTGCTTGATTTGCTCAACCGTATCGAGCAGCGCTGACAGCCCTTCAAGCGCATAGAATTCGCACTGTAGCGGAATCAACACCCCGTGCGCGGCCGCCAGCGCGTTGACGGTCAACATGTTGAGCGACGGCGGACAGTCGATCAGCACCACGTCGTACTCGGCGAAAACGCTGGCAAGCGCGTTGCTCAAGCCACTCTCACGCTGGTCGGCATGCATCAGTTCCACTTCCGCAGCGGTCAAATCGCCGTTGCTTGGAAGTACATCGAATTTTACCGGCAGCTTACGAACGATGGTATCGGCGGCCGTCGCCTCACCCAGTAGAACGTCGAGAACGCTTTTATCCAAGCTGTGCTTGTCGATACCACTGCCCATGCTGGCGTGGCCTTGCGGATCAAGGTCCACCAGCAGTACCCGGCGGTCAAGTCCGGCGAGGCTCGCCGCCAGGTTGACGGCTGAAGTGGTCTTGCCCACGCCGCCTTTCTGGTTGGTTAGGGCAATGATCTGGCTCACTTACTCAACTCCTTGTGGGGTCAGGATCAACAGCTGTCGCTCGGCCGTCTCAAAGGGGACATCCAGCGTATGTCGGGCGTAAAGCTGAATACCGTCCGGCAGATCACGTAGTTCGTCGTTGGCGCCCGGGCCTTTCATCGCCAGCCACTGTCCTTGGACGGTGGGCAGCTTGCGGGTCAGATTAACAAAGTCCACCAGGCTTGCGAACGCGCGCGAAATCACCTGATCAAAGCTGCTTCCGGTAAACGCTTCAACACGTGCCTGAACCGGGGTGACGTTCGTCAACCCAAGTTCCATCACCGCCTGGCGTTGAAAACGGACTTTCTTGCCGTTGCTGTCCAGCAACGTCACGGCCAGCTCCGGCTTGAGGATCGAAAGGACGAGCCCAGGCAAGCCTGGCCCGGCGCCGACGTCGAGCAGCGTTGGACCCTCAACGTAGGGCAATACCGCGGCACTGTCGAGCACGTGGCGCGACACCATGTCGTTAACGTCGCGTACCGCTGTGAGGTTATAAGCCCGGTTCCACTTGTGCAATAGCGCAAGCAGGCCGAGCAGTTGGTCCCGCTGCTCGGCGGTGACCGGGGTGCCCAAGGCATTCAGTCCTTGCGTCAGGCGCGGAGCAACCTGCGCCGGCAAACTGTTCAGCAGCGTGGTGATGCCATTCATCCGTTGGCCACCGCTGATGTCGATACCAGGCGGCGCTTCTTGAGATGCACCAGCAGGATCGACACGGCGGCGGGGGTAACCCCTGAAATACGCGCGGCATGAGCAAGGGTTTCCGGCCGCGCCTCGCTCAATTTCTGACGAATTTCGTGGGACAAGCCTTCCACCCGCTGGTAGTCCAGATCAGCGGGCAGCGGCATGGCTTCATGGCGCTTGAGCTTGGCTATCTCGTCCTGCTGCCGGTCAATGTAGCCTTGATACTTGGCCTGGATTTGGACTTGCTCGGCAACGGCTTCGTCAGTCACCGGCGACCCTTCCACCCCGGGCAGCGTCGTCAAGGCCGCATAGTTAAGCTCTGGGCGTTTTAGCAGGTCACTTAACCGATACTCGCGGTTCAACGGTTGGCCCGTGTACTCGGCAACGCTTGCCGCAGCGGCACTTTTCGGCTGTATCCATATGCTGGCAAGGCGAGCCGTTTCGGCCTCGATCGCCTCGCGTTTCTTGCTGAATGCCGTCCAGCGTTCATCGTCCACCAACCCGAGTTCACGACCTTTCTCGGTCAGTCGCAGGTCGGCGTTGTCTTCGCGCAGCAGCAGACGGTATTCCGCACGTGAGGTGAACATGCGGTAAGGCTCTTTGGTGCCCATGGTGATCAGATCATCCACCAGTACGCCAAGGTAGGCTTCATCACGCCGCGGGTGCCAGGCTTCCAGCTGTTTGGCACGGCGTGCGGCGTTCAACCCGGCGAGCAGCCCCTGGGCGCCGGCTTCTTCGTAACCGGTGGTGCCGTTGATCTGGCCGGCGAAAAACAGGTTGTGGATAAATTTGGTTTCCAGCGAGTGCTGCAGATCCCGCGGATCGAAAAAGTCATATTCGATCGCATAGCCCGGCCGGGTGATATGGGCGTTTTCCAGGCCTTTTATCGAACGCACGACCTGCAGTTGGATATCAAAGGGCAGCGACGTGGAAATGCCGTTCGGATACAGCTCATTGGTATCCAGGCCTTCGGGTTCAATGAATACCTGGTGGCTCGATTTATCGGCAAAGCGATGCACCTTGTCTTCGATAGACGGGCAGTAGCGCGGCCCGATCCCTTCGATGACGCCCGAGTACATCGGCGAACGTTCAAGGTTCGCCATGATGATTTCGTGGGTGTGTGCATTGGTGTGCGCAATGTGACAGCTCATTTGCCGGGGATGCATGTCTCGCGATCCCAGATAGGACATTACCGGTGTTGGGGTGTCGCCGGGCTGCTCTTCAAGCTGTGAAAAATCAACGCTTTTGGCGTCAATGCGCGGCGGCGTACCGGTTTTCAGTCGATCCACCCGGAATGGGAATGCGCGCAGTCGCTCCGCCAGGGCATTCGACGGCGGATCTCCCGCCCTGCCACCGCGGCTTTGGTCAAGGCCAATGTGAATCACTCCACCGAGGAAAGTCCCTGTCGAGAGCACGACCGTCTCGCTATGAAAACGGATACCGGTTTCCGTGACCACGCCACGCACGGTGTCGTTGTCCACCATCAGGTCGCCTGCCGCCTGCTGGAAGATGGTCAGGTTGGGCTGATGTTCCAGCATCCCGCGAATAGCCGCTTTGTAACGAACCCGGTCGGCCTGGGCCCGAGTGGCGCGTACGGCAGGTCCCTTGCTGGCATTCAGCACGCGGAACTGGATACCGCCCATGTCCGTGGCAAGCCCCATGGCGCCGCCCAGGGCATCAATTTCCTTGACGAGATGGCTCTTACCAATCCCGCCAATCGCCGGATTACACGACATCTGGCCAAGGGTTTCGATGTTGTGGGTCAGCAGCAGGGTCTGACAGCCCATGCGAGCAGAGGCCAGTGCGGCTTCGGTTCCCGCATGGCCACCGCCGATGACAATCACGTCAAAGCGGTCGGGGTAATTCAAGAGACACCTCGTCTTGTGCCCAGAGGCACGGATGAGTTGAGTCGGTGCACAGGCACCTTAATTCACTAGGTCGGCAAGTATAAACCCCCTGTGGGTAACCGTCAGGTTTTTCCACACCCCGATTTGTTCCTGAGCCATTATTAATAACAACATAAATATAAAATAAGAGAAGTTCTGTTAATGTTGTAATTATTGGTGTGGACAAAATCTGTTGATAAGTTAATTTACCTCATAAATATCAATATTTTGCATTGTTGACATTTACGTGATTAAACGGCGTACTAGCTGCGTAGAAACGGTGTTGGGCCTGTGGATGAAATGGCTGCTTATCCACCGATGGTATAAAACACGGCTTGTCCACCGCTGCATACCGGGGTTGTTACCGTGCTTGTGAACAAATGGCAATCAGCACGTAGTGCCATGTCCAACGCCAGCGTGGCGCCGGATGGCAGCCGTTGGGCATGGAGCGACAAAAAATACTATCCACAGGCAAAAAAAATGGCCTGTGAGGGTCACAGGCCATAAAACGTGGTTTTAGAGAGGGAAAATTAGCTAAATCAGTGTTTGAGCACCCGGGCTAAAAACGATTGGGTACGTTCGTGCTGAGGCATATCGAACAGCTTTTCGGGAGGGCCCTGTTCGGTAATTTCGCCTTTGTGAATAAATATCACCCGGTCGGCCACTTCCCGGGCAAAGCCCATCTCATGGGTAACGATCACCATGGTCATGCCTTCTTTTGCCAGCTCGCGCATGGCATCCAGCACCTCACCGATCATTTCCGGGTCAAGGGCCGAGGTAGGCTCGTCAAACAGCATCAGCCGCGGTTCCATGGCCAAGGCGCGTGCCAGTGCCACCCGCTGCTGTTGACCGCCTGACAGCTGGCTTGGGTACTTGTCGGCCTGGTCCGAGATACCGACGCGTTCAAGCAGTCGCTTGGCGGTCTCGAGGGCGTCAGACTGGCTCCAGCCGCGCACTTTCATCGGGGCCAGGGTGATGTTGTCGATAACGCTCAAATGTGGAAACAGATTGAACTGCTGGAACACCATGCCGACTTCGGTGCGGATGGTCTGCAGCGCTTTGCCGCTTTTGCCATTGGGCAGCAACTCGTTGCCGTCGACCACCAGCTTACCGGCCTGGAATTCCTCCAACCCGTTGATACAGCGAATCAAGGTGGATTTACCCGAGCCACTGGCACCAATCACCACGACGACTTCGCCAGGGGTAATTTCCATGTCGATGTCTTTGAGTACGTGCAGGCTGCCAAAATGCTTATTGAGCTTCTGCATACGCACAATCTGCTGAGCACTGTCGTTCACTGTGCGTCTCCTTATTGGCCTACCAAGCCTTTGTTTTCAAGCTGGCGCAGGATAATCGAAAGGGTCCAGGTAATGGCGAGGTACATGATGGCGACCATTAGATAAACCTCCATCGCCGTGAAGGTACTGGAGATATATACCTGCCCTTGGCGGACCAGCTCACCGACCCCAATCACTGAAAATAATGACGTATCCTTGATGCTGATAATGCCCTGATTGCCCAATGGAGGAATCATACGGCGAAACGCCTGCGGCCAGATGACGTAGCGAAATGCTTGGGTACGCGACAGGCCAAGCGACAGGGAGGCCTCGCGCTGACCGCGTTCAATGGACTGGACGCCGCCCCGTACAATTTCCGAGATATAGGCGCCGGAGTTGACTGCAATGGCGGCAATACCGGCCACCAGGGCGTTGATAGGACCTCCGAGAATCTGCGGCAGGCCATAGAAGATGAACAGTACCTGGACCAGAATCGGCGTGCCGCGAAACACCTCAACGTAGACGATGGCAGGCCAACGCAGCCAGCGAAGCGGGCTGATCCGCAGCAGGCCAAAAAAGATGCCGATAAAGAAGCCGATGGCGAGCCCGCCAAATGAAATCAGCAGGGTATAGGGAATCCCCGGCAACAGGTGGGGAATCGAGTTGATGGTCGCTTCCCAATTAAACTCAAAGCTAGGATCCACGCGTGTTCTCCTGAGAGATGAGAAGACAAACGAACAGGGCCGGGGGCTAGGCCGCCCGGCCCTGATGAAATGGTCAAAGAATGATCAGCGCTGATTAATCGTCGCTGGGCGCTTCACCAAACCATTTTTCATAGATTTCATCGTAGGTGCCATCTTCGCGCATTTCAGCCAAGGCTTCGTTGGTGGGTTCCACCCATTCGCTGCCTTTGTTGAAGACAATGCCGTACTGCTGGCCTTCGTAGAGCGGGCCTACGACCTTGGTGCGGTCTTCGCCGCGGGTCTGGGAGAAGTATGCGACATTGGGTGCGTCGTAGAAGACGGCGTCCACATTACGGCCCAACAGCGCCATGTACATGTCCGACGTGCCCGGGTAGGGAGTGATGTCGGCGTCATCACCAAACTTGTCTTCCAGGTAGTCGTAGCTGGTAGAACCCGTCTTGGTGGCGATGGTCATGCCTTCCAGGTCATCGATATCTTCGACATCGCTATCGGCGCGAACGATGATCTGCAAGCCGGAATCGTAGTAGGGATCAGAGAAGTCGACGATTTCCGCTCGCTCTTCGGTGATGGTGATACCGGCAATGGCAATTTCCTGGTTGCCGGTTTGCACCGCAGGAATAATGCCCGAGAAGTCCATGGTGGTCAGATCGACTTCAAAGCCGGCACGGTCGGCGACTTCATTGATGATATCGATATCGAAACCAACCATTTCACCGCTGTCTTCGTCCATCATTTCAAACGGAACAAAGCTCGGATCCGTCGCGACGCTAACGCTGGGAGTTTCCTGGGCGTGGGCCGCGCCGCTCAATGCCAGCGCAAGTGCCGAGAGGGGAAGGGTGGTGCGTAGTAGTGATTTCATGAGTTTTCCCGTGATTTGTATGGCTCAGTGCTGCCAGAGCAGCTGATGCTGCTTCATAGCAGGTATCTGAGTCTGTTATTGACTGTATAACCTTGGCGAGAAACGCTCAGGGCGTCAAGTCACGGGAGAGGCTTCTGATAAACGTTGGGCCGATGCTGACCACGATTAAAGCCGTTTGAGAGGGCTATACCATGAACGAGGCGCCGCACCCGCAGGTGGTGGTGGCGTTGGGGTTTTGTACCCGAAAGCGAGCACCGGCCAGGCCTTCTTCGTAGTCGACGGTTGAACCCACCAGATACTGGTAAGAAAGCGGGTCGACCACCAGGGCGGCATCGCCAAATTCAATCACCGTGTCGTCATCGGCAACGGTATCGGCAAAGTCAAAGCCGTATTGAAATCCCGAACAGCCCCCACCGGTAACGTAAACGCGTAATTTCAGAGTGGAATTTTTTTCTTCGGCCATTAGGGCGTTAATGCGCTTTTGAGCGCTATCGGACAACAATAATGGCGTGGGAACGAAGGATTCTGCGCTGCTCATGGCTACCTCCCGTGAGCGAGTGGGGCGGCTAATGCTTGGTGTAAAACGCTCGCCCCTCAACAATTAGTCTGTATTAGCAATGATTATGCGTAATACCCAGCAAAAGGGTCAACTATTACCCGATCCAATCGATGTTAGGGCATGACGGCCGGCGCGCTGAGTCCGGCGGTTTCGTCAAAGCCAAACATCAGGTTAAGGTTCTGAATAGCTTGCCCTGACGCGCCCTTGACCAGGTTATCAATGACCGAGAGTACAACGACCGTATCGCCATTCTCGGGGCGGTGGACCGCGAGACGGCATGTGTTGATGCCTTTTACACTGCGCGTTTCGGGGTGGCTGCCGGCCGGCATGACATCCACGCAGGGTTCGTTTGCGAAGCGCCGTTCAAAAAGGGCCTGAAGATCGTCCGGTGCTTTGCTGAGCGTGGCGTAAAGCGTGGCATGAATACCGCGGATCATTGGCGTCAGGTGGGGAACGAAGGTCAGCCCCACCGGCGCTGAATGCATATCGCTCAGGCCTTGACGGATTTCGGGCAGATGGCGATGTCCTGAGGCGCCATAGGCCTTCATGGATTCGCTGGCTTCGGCGAGCAGCGAACCAACTTTGGCGCCGCGACCCGCACCGGTGACGCCGGATTTGCAGTCGGCAATCAGCCGCCCGGCGTCCACCAGGCCTGCTTCCAGCAGCGGTAAATAGCCAAGCTGAACAGCGGTGGGGTAGCAACCCGGCACGGCGACTAACCGCGCGGTCTTGATGCGTTCGCGATGCAACTCGGGCAGCCCGTAAACGGCTTCTTCCAACAGGGCAGGGGCGCCGTGGGGCTGGGCGTACCAGGCCGCCCACTCGTCAGCATCGCGCAGGCGAAAATCCGCCGACAGGTCAATGACGCGGGTGCCTTTGTTCAGCAGTTCTCCCGCCAGCGCATGGGCGACCCCATGGGGAGTGGCGAAAAACACCGCATCCAGGCTGCCCAACTGGTCGGCATCGGGCTCGCTGAACGCCAGCGTATCGTAATGGCCGCGCAGATTGGGGTACATGTCACTGACCTTTACGCCTGCTTCAGAGCGCGACGTGATCGCTGCCACGCTGACTTGGGGGTGCTGGGCGAGTAGCCGAAGCAGCTCAACACCGGTGTAGCCTGTGCCGCCAACAATACCTACCTTTATCACACCATACTCCTTGCGGATCTCTGAGCGGAAATCGAATCGCCAACGGCTTAAGCATAGGATACCAAGCTGTTTATGCGTATCCAGCTATGATACACAAGAGTGTATAGACACAAGAGCATGGAAGGTTGCCTGTGGCGCGTTTTTCTCGGTCCGACTTCACCTTAGACAGTTTCCGACGCCAGTTGGCAAACGTCGATGCGCTGCCGCAGCTATGCGTATTGGGGCTGATATCGGGACTGATCACTGGCGCCCTGATGGTCATCTTCCGCCTGCTGCTGTCGGCAGGTGGCTTGCTGTTGATGCCCGATGGCGACCCGGAAGCCTTTGAGGGGCTCTCGCCGTGGGTGCGCGCCGGACTGCCGTTTCTCGCCGTCACCTTGATCGGGGTTTTTCTCTACCGACAAAAAGCGGCTGCCCGCAAGCTCGGCGTGGGTCATGTCATTGAACGCTTGACCTACCATCAGGGCCGTTTTCCGTTGCGTAACTGGCTCAACCAATGGTGGGTAGGGGTGATCGCGGTGCTCGGGGGGCTATCGGCGGGCCGTGAAGGACCTGCCATTCATCTGGGCGCCGCCGCGTCGAGTGGCCTGGGTCAGCGGATGCGCTTGCCCAACAATAGCCTGCGGGTGTTGGTGGCGTGCGGCACGGCGGCGGCGATTTCAGCGTCGTTCAATACGCCGATTGCCGGTGTCATCTTTGCCATGGAAGTAGTCATGATGGAATACACCTTGATGAGCTTCATGCCCGTTATCCTGGCGTCGATGATGGGCGCCCTGGTGGCGCAACTGGTCTACGGCAACCAGCCGGCGTTTGATATTCCCAATGTTGCGCTGGGCTCGTTGATGAATCTGCCCTGGGTGATCCTGTTGGGGTTGGTGATTGGTTTGCTAGCCGGCGGATTCATTCATTTATCGCGGCTGCAGCGTTTCCAGCAATGGCCGCTGTGGTGCCGTTTGGGCGCGGTGGCTGGGGTAACGGGCCTTGCCGCCTTCTGGTTTCCCGAGGTGCAGGGGATCGGCTACGACAGCGTGGCCGCCGCGCTCAATAACCAGCTGACGGTTCAGGTGTTGCTGGCGCTGATGGCGGTCAAACTGGTGGTCACGGGATTAACGGTGGCCGGCGGTGTGCCGATCGGAATTATTGGCCCGGTCCTGGTGATGGGGGCGGCGACCGGGGCGCTGAGTGGCTTGCTGGGCGCCTGGATCTGGGAAGCCAAGGCGGCCAATCCCGGTGTCTATGCCATGCTGGGTATGGCGGCGATGATGGGCGCGGTGCTCCAGGCACCGCTGGCGGCGTTGATGGCCCTACTGGAACTCACGCATACGCCGGGTATCATGTTGCCGGGCATGCTCGTGGTCGTAGTGGCGTGCTTGACGTCGCGTCAGCTCACCCGCTGCGAGGGGTTTTTCATCAGCAGCATACGCTATGGCCTGCACCCGCTTCAGCAACCGCTGATGCAGGCGCTGTCGAGGGTATCGGTGCCGGCAGTGATGGAGCGCAACCTGGTGCGGACAACGCGAATGATAAGCCCTGACCAGGCGCGACGCTTACTGGAAACCAATCCGGTGTGGTTGGTGATCGAGCGTTCCAGTGACGATAAACCGGTGCTCGGCCTCAAAGCGGCCGAGCTGGCCCGCTGGCTGATCGAACACGACGAATCGCACGGTATCAATGCCCCCGCGGATGAAATGATCGACCTGCTGGAAATTCCCGGTCAGCGGCTAGAAATGGCGCCTGTCGCGCTGCAGGCAACCCTATCCGAAGCCTTTTTGGCCCTCCAGGACAACACCCTGGATGCGCTTTACGTGGTTCACGGATATCGACCGAAACAACAGCGCATTTCAGGTATCATCACCCGGGGCGCTATCGAACGTTATTACCATTACCGCGATCCTCGCGACAGCGATTCGTCTCATAAAGAGCCTTCAGCCTAAGGAGTTACAATGTATTTATGGATCAAAGCGATTCATCTCATCGCCATGGTGACCTGGTTTGCCGCTCTGTTTTATTTACCTAGGCTGTACGTTTACCACGCCCAGGCGCGGGATGCGGGCGACAGTCAGGCGATGAGCTACTTTACGACCATGGAGCGCAAGCTCTATCGGGGCATCATGACGCCGTCGATGATCGCCGTGCTGATTTTCGGCGGTTGGCTTGTGTATCTGAATCCTGCCTGGCTCAGCCAGGGGTGGGTGCATGTCAAACTGCTGCTGATCGTGTTGCTGATTGCTTATCACCACGTGTGTCTGATTTACCTGAAGCAGTTCAATCAGGCGCGCTGCACTAAAAGCCATGTGTTTTTCCGCTGGTTCAATGAGGCACCGGTGATCGCGCTGATCGGGATCATTCTTCTGGCGGTGGTGAAACCGTTCTGATGCGCCGCCCATTACCTCCTGTTGTACTCGTGCTGGCTGGCCATGACCCGACCGGCGGGGCGGGGCTGATTGCCGATAGCCAGTCGATCACCGCGTGTGGCGGCTGGGCCGTTACCATTCCTACGGCGCTTACCATTCAAAACTGCCAGGATGTTGTCCGCGTGGTGCCGACGGACGCACAACTGATGGGCCAGATGGTGGATGAGATCGCTTCCATGCCGGTGGCAGCCATCAAGCTGGGCTTGATCAGCCATGAGGCGACGCTCAAGGCCGTCGTGGCGATCATTCGGCGCTTTCCGGGCGTACCGGTGGTGGCCGACCCGGTATTGAAGGCTGGCGGCGGTGCCGAGCTTTCGACTCCTGAATTACGTCGGCAATATCGCGAACAGCTGCTGCCAATGGTGGATATACTGACCCCCAATCGCGCTGAACTGGCCATGCTCACTCCTGAGAGTCCGCCAAGCGATGACGATACGGCGAGAGCGGTAGCGCTGCTGTCCCTGGGATGCCAGGCCGTATTGGTGTCGGCCACGGATGATCCGCTGCCTGGTAATGACCATCAGGTCCTGTTGACGCTGCATTCGCCGGATAACACCCGGCAGTGGCATTGGCCCCGTTTACCCGAGTCGTTCCATGGGTCGGGATGCACGCTGTCATCCGCCATTGCGGCGCGCCTGGCTGTTGGTGAGCGCTTACTTACAGCCTGTGAGCAGGCACAGCACTTTACCTGGCATAGCTTGTCACAGGGGTATCAGCCGACAGGTGGGCAGTGTTTACCCAACCGTTCCCCGCGCACTTCCCGTTTTTGACCTTATGACGCCATGCGATTAATGAAGAGGACGCCATGACGACTTCCGCTGAACTGTTTGAACTTGCCAGCCGCCATATTCCGGGCGGCGTGAACTCACCGGTGCGGGCCTTTAAAGGGCTGCACCGTCCGCCGGTTTTCATGGAGCGCGCTCAGGGCGCCTATCTGTTCGACGTGGAAGGCAATCGCTACGTCGACTATGTGGGTTCCTGGGGTCCCATGATTACCGGGCATGCGGATCAGGACGTACTCGCCGCCGTGCGGGCACGGCTAGACAATGGGCTGTCATTCGGCACGCCCACTGCGGTCGAAACCACCATGGCGGATCTGATCTGCGAGATGATTCCGTCGATGGAAATGGTGCGTATGACCAGTTCCGGCACCGAGGCGACCATGTCGGCGATACGGCTGGCGCGCGGCGCGACCGGACGCGACAAGATCGTCAAGTTTGAAGGCAATTACCATGGTCATTCCGATTCGTTGCTGGTTAAAGCGGGCTCCGGTGCGTTGACCCACGGTGAACCTAGCTCGCCAGGCGTGCCTGCGTCGCTGGCGGCGCATACCATTACGCTTTCGTACAATGACCCCGAAGGCGTTGAGGAATGCTTCGAAGAAATGGGCGATGAGATCGCCTGTATCATCGTTGAGCCGGTCTCCGGCAATATGAACTGCATCCCGCCCCAGCCGGGCTTTTTGGAAACCCTGCGCAGGGTGTGCAATGAGCACGATAGCGTGCTGATTTTTGATGAAGTGATGACCGGCTTCCGGGTAGCGCTTGGCGGTGCTCAGGCCCACTACGGCGTCATCCCCGACCTCACCTGCCTGGGCAAGATCGTCGGCGGCGGTATGCCCGTTGGTGCCTTTGGGGGCAAACGCGAAATCATGCAGAATATCTCGCCGATGGGGCCGATTTATCAGGCGGGCACCCTCTCAGGCAATCCGCTGGCCATGGCCGCGGGGATTGCGCTTTTGACCAAGCTTCAGGTACCTGGCTTCCACGATGCGTTGGCGCAGCGGGTGGCCACGTTGTGTAACGGCCTTCAAGAACGCGCCAACGCGGCCAACGTCCCGATGATGACCCAGTCGGCCGGTGGCATGTTTGGGGTGTTTTTTACCGGCCAACGCCGTGTGGATAACTTTGCTCAGGCCACCGCCTGTGACCCGGAAGCGTTTCGCCGCTTCTTTGGTGCCATGCTGGACCACGGCGTCTACCTGGCGCCATCGGCGTTCGAAGCCGGCTTCATGTCCAGCGCCCACACGCCGGAAGATATTCAGGTCACCCTGGACGCTGCGGAAAAAGCCTTTGCCTCAATGTAACAGCAAGTAACCGAAATCCCGCTATACTCTAAGAGCCGCTGACAACCAGCGGCTCTTTTTGTAGGGGGAGGAGGCCATCATGATACAACGCTTTACGTGGCCGGGCGCCGCGCTATTGGCCATTGGACTGAGCTTTCATCCACCGATTACGGCACAGTCGCAACAGGAGGCATCGATGTCTCAAATTCGCATCACCATGGAAGGCACGGAGGGCGCTGCGTTTTCCGCCCGTTGGAAAGTGACCCACGAGGGCGAAACCACCGAACACGTTGAGGAAAACGGTCGCGTACCGGCTGAATTCAGCTATGAGGGCGAAGCACTTGACGGCACGGTAACGCTGTTGAGCGACGGTGATCGTTTGGAAGTGGATATTCAGAAAGGTAGCAACCGCTCGCGTTCGTCTACCCAGGGCAAGGGTGGCACGCTGACGGTATCGATTCGCTAGTAAAACCGCCAGCGAAATGAACAGCCGCCTGACGATAGGCGACTCAAAGCAGAGCGATAGCATTGCTCTGCTCCTATTGCGTTTTGAATTCCCAGAGCACCTCTCCGAGCTCAATTGTAACATAATGATGCGGCCAACTTTCTTGGGCCGATCTAGCGCTGTAACCCTCCCTACCTCTCGATAAAGACCAGTAAAAGCTCGATTCGATCATCGATCATAACCGTGTCAAGGCACCAATGTCGGGATTTTTCACCGTGCCAATTAATATAGTCCTCTTTATCACTTTGTATTTTAAGTATTTTTCAATATTTGATGATATAGCTAATGCTGGTCAACTCAAGCAACCTCATCTTTCCATAGCCCCTTCTGCATTAAAAAAACCACCGATTGATTTGACAAATATCAGGTGTGCTCGCTTTCAAACCTCTCCTACTATGTAAATCAATATTTCATTAAATATCTTTTTGTATCTTTGTGTATCTTTGCGCGGTTGCCCACCTACGGTCGAAGGTTGAGACGATGATGGCACAACATGAAAAAGGGCTTGAGGCGGTGCCCATGCTGATAAAGGGATTATCGACCCTCGTCATGGCTGGCTTCATCGCGAGTGCCTGGGGTCAGGAGCGTCTTCAGGACGATAGCTTTCACCGGGTTTTCAATACCACTTACCGTGCCGCATCGCTGATTGATGGCAATTCTCTCAGCAATGTACAGGGCGCCATCAACGTCAATATAGCCGCCGGTAACAGCAATTTACAGAACAACTCCGGTGTCATTGCCATGGGCGACTACGCCCTGGCTAACAACATCGTGGTTCAGGTTGTTTCATCGAATAATCGCCTCGAACCAGAACAGGCCACTGCCGTTATCAAAGATAACGCATTGAGCCAGGCGGTTGGCTGGATTTCCGTCAACCAGGCTGCGGGGCAAGAAAATGTGCAGAGCAACACCTTGAGTGTTGCCCTGGGCATAAGGGGCAGTTCCCTGAACAGCGAATCGCTGAGTCAGGTGGTGTCCCGGACGCAGGAGCCGACCGGTGAGTCGGATGACAGTGGGGGTTCACGAAAAGTCGCCATCGAGGATTCGGCTTTCTCTGGGTCGCGCGGTGTCATTCAGGTGAATCAGTCGGCAGGAAGGGGTAACGCTACTGGGAACCATGTGGGCATCCGTATGACATCCGGTGCTCGCTGATAGTGGTAGTCGTGCCTTCATAACATCAAAAGCACTCTTTGCAGGTTCATTCAGGAGAAAGACCATGAAAACGTTCGCAAAAGCACCGCTCGCCCTGGCTGTCGCTGCCCTGTTCGCATCTTCCTATGCGCTGGCTTACGACAGTAACACCTTCGATACCGACAGCTACGTTGACTCAGAGTGGGAAAACGAAATCGAAGTCGAGATCGAGCATGAAATCGAATTCGAGGCTGATATCGAAATTGAAGACGAGTTCGGTATTGATGATCCCAACAACTACGCGGCCGCTACTGTCGACCGTAAGCAGTTGAACCACAGTAATACGGTTACCACTGATAAGACTGATAACGATGCTATCGTAAATGGCGATTCCGGTAACGGTGCCAGCGGTAATATCGGTATCAACGTAGGTGCCGGTAACCTCAATATGCAGGCAAACGATACCTCAATTGCCAAAGGACAAGATGAAACAGACGGTGAAAGTGGACCGGGAATGTCAGCGTCTTCATTTGTATTCCCAGGAGGAGGCAACTGGGGAGATGATGAAGATGATGCTGCAATGGTATTTGCCAAAGCTGCAACATTCTCTGTGCAGTCGTCTTCAGATAATACCTATTACGATGACGGCACAAACAACAATGCGGTGCTGGATAACTCACTGCAAGGTGCTTCTGGCAACATTGGCGTAAACGTGGCGGCGGGTTCCGGCAATGCACAGAGTAATGGCCTTGCCCTGGCCGTGGGTTCCAATAGCTCTGCCGATGCCACCAGCGGCGGTCTGCAAGTTTCCTACGATAACCTTGCTGACGATGACCTCGTTGTTTATGGATCCCGTTACGGTGTCTATGTTGTTAACAATACTAACAACGCTCAGCTAAGCGGCGGTGCGTTGTCCGGCGCTTCCGGCAACATCGGCGCTAACATCGCTTCCGGCAACGGCAATATGCAAAGCAACACCCTGTCGATCGCTCGCAGCCAGTGATCGCACGCGGGTGAATTGCCCGACCCGCTTTTGCGGGTCGGGTTTTTGAATATTCAAGCCGTACCGGAGGCGTTCGATGAAGAACTTGACGGTTTCCTTGTTGGTAGCGGTGTCTGCTGCTTTATCAGTAGGGGGCAACTCCGCTGAGGCGGCAACTATACGCTTGGGTAATGTAGTGCCTGGCACGACCGTTACCAAGGAGGTTCAATCGATTAGCGAGCGTCGCTTCGAGAACCTTATACCTCAAGAGACCGACTTCTCCTGCGGCGCGGCTTCGCTGGCAACCATCCTTAAGTACGCCTATGGGCGTTCAGACGTCACTGAAGTCAACGTGTTGGAAGGCATGTTCGAGGTGGCTGACGCCGAAGTGGCCCAGCGCATGGGTTTCTCACTGCTTGACTTGCGCAACTACGTTGAGTCGATCGGCATGCGTGCTCGCGGCTACGAGATAGACGATGCATCGCTAGATTCCGTATCGATTCCTGTCATCGTGCTGCTCGATCTGGATGGCTATCAGCATTTTGTGGTGATGAAGAAAGTCGTCGGTGATCGGGTCTATATCGGTGATCCGGCGCTGGGTAACAAGGTAATGGAGCGCTCCGAATTCGTCGAGGCGTGGAACGACGTCATCTTTGCAGTTATTGGCGAAAATTTTGATACCCATACGGTATTACTAAATCCATCCCAGCCTCTTACGGCGCGCAGACTCACAGATGTTTTCTCCCCCGTGCCCAAGCAACAGTTGCTGGACTTCGGGTTTCGTCATGCCGAGGTGTTCTAAAGGCTTGGCGCAATAATCATGAGGGTGGAAGGATGAACGGTCATAAAAGCAAAAGTAAAAGGCGATGGGGGGATGCGGTGGCCGTACCGTTGATGAGTGTTTCTATGATGTTGACCGCCGTGCCTGCGGTGCAGGCTGCAACAGTGGCGACGGATTTCAGTGATCCTACCTACCAACACGGCAGACAGCTAACCGACAATGAACTGACACAGCTGCGTGGTAAAGCCGTCAACGGCCGCCAAGTGCTCTTTTTCGGCGTGGAAATGACGATGAACTGGAATATGCCGACGGGTGAAGAAATTCGCGCGCGGGCAAATCTGGGCATAGATATGGCGAGCGGAAAGGCATCGCCAACGTTTTCCACCAACATCACTGCTACTACAACGGATCAATACGCTGAGTATCAGCAGACCATGGCCAATACCCCTTCCAAGCTTGATGGAGGGTTGTCCAACGGCAGTGGTGTCGTTCAACTGGTACAGGCTGGCGGCAATTCCAATACGGCTAATAACGCTTTTTGGGTAGATGTGGGGCGCAATGCTGGACGCGGCAACAGCCAGCTTGGCAATAATGATAAACGAACGGAGGAAACATCAAGCGGTGCTTTAGTCAATATTGGCAGTCAGGCTGGCGGGCTAGGGATGACCGTCACGGTGCCAGGTGTCGGGGAGGCAAGCCAATTGATAAACGCAGGCCGTGGTCTCAATCAATCCATCCAGCTCACCAGCGATCATCAGCAGGTTAGCAATTTAACGCGCCTGCATGTCCAACTGGGTAGCGGCTCAAACGCAGATATCAGCAATGAGTTCAAAAGTGTGCTGAGGTCGGTTCGCTCATTGGACCGCCAATAGTAAAGCGCAATGTTTACTTATTGCATCTTTAAAAGGCCGATATTTATCGGCCTTTTAATAATTATATAGCCAATACTATTGCTTGATAGCTTTAATGAGGCTATTAAGAGAACAGGCCTTCTTTCGCGGGCGAAGGCTCAAGACTCACAATGAGCTTATATTCAAGGGGATCAATAATGAATCATAAAAAATCGACAGGGCAGGTAACATCTTCCGGTTCTCATTTTTTGCCTTCGCTATTGTTTGTAACGGCTGCGGGTGTTTCTTCAGCGGCTGTGGCGCAGGGCGAAAATGATGAGGTCGTTCGGGAAGCCCAGCCCAGTCAGAGTGTCCAGAACGTTTTTCGCGAGGAACATGCCCTTTTCTCTGACCGTTTGACGATCGAACCGGGAATTAGCTACTCGTACTCTGACCGCAGCGAGCTGGCGTTAAGTGGGTTTTTGGCGCTGGATGCGATCTTTCTGGGCAATATTAACGTCGATACGGTAGAGAGCCATACCACCACGTTTGATTTGAGCACAAGATATGGTTTCACTGACCGGCTGGAACTGGAACTGAACCTGCCTTATGTCTATCGTAGCAGCCACTACGAGACCATCGGTGCCGGCGGGGCGACAGGCGGGTTGGTTGAAGAAACCGTTAGCCAAGGTGGCCTCGGAGATATCAGCGCAGGTATTTATTATCGCCTCCTACCTGAGACGAATGACCGGCCTGACGTCGTGTGGAATTTCTCCGTTCGGGCGCCGACCGGCGAGCATCCTTACGATATCAGGACCAATACCAGAATCGTGGATGTCGGTGAGGGGCAAACTGAAAATTTGACGGTGCCAACCGATCTGCCAACGGGGAATGGCGTTTGGGGTGTCAGCACAGGGTTCTCTCTGCTAAAAACGATCGACCCGGCGATTATCTTTGCCAATATCGGCTATACCCATAACATCGCGCGAAGCTTTGACGATATCAACTCAAGTGATCAGGAAGTGCCAGGTGAGGTAGATCTGGGCGATAGCGTTCGTCTGGGGTTTGGTACGGCGTTTGCCTTGAACGAGCGCTTCAGCCTTTCCATGTCGTTTACGCATCAGCACGCGTTTGAAACAAAGGTCACTGCCGATGGCGGGCCTGAACAGACGGTGATTGGTAGCAGCGCCAATTCAGCCTCGTTCAATCTCGGGGCCACCTATGGCCTTACGGACTCCACTTCCGTCGTTTCCAGCATTGGTATTGGCCTGACTGACGACGCACCGGATTTCACGTTGGATTTCCGTATACCTTTCCAAATCTAAAACTTAATTAAACCGTACCACCTGAGCTCTAATAAGCTCAGGTGGTACGGTTCATTGCAATATTAGTGACTTTTTAAACTAAATACCCGCCGACATTCAAACTGGTCACCACACACTGTGGTGACCTGGTACGTATGCTGGCGAGGTGTGTGTCAGCGGTTATCGCTATTCAGCTATAGTGTGGCATTACCTTAGCCAATTCACTCTTGTAAGACGCTAACGGTGGCGTTGCAAACTTCGTGCGGTTTCGAGATTGGGCAGAATTGGCCCTAGATTCTGATGAATCCAGTTCAGCGCCTGAATGCGGTTATGCACGTTGATTTTGCGGAAAATGTTGTATAGGTGAGACTTGACGGTGTGCTCACTGAGGAACAGTTTCTCGGCGATTTGATGATTCGACGCGCCGGCACTCAGCAGCGAGATGATTTCCATTTCCCGGTTTGTGAGCCCGCAGGCGGGGCGGAAGGCGTTGTTCTGGTATTTGCGATAGAACAGGATCAGCCGGGTCATGAGTTCGCGGGACATCCACAGCTCTCCATCAAGTAACGCATGGATACCCTTGCAAATGACATCCAGGCTCTCCTGTCGATAGAACACGCCTTTCAATTGCGCGCACGACAGGGCTTCGAGCGCGTGATCCATATCGCGAATGTTGAACGCGGCCAAAGGCGAGTTGCTGAGCGCCTCGGGTAACTGATGTTGCCAGTCCGGCAGGGTATCAACGCCAATGTGATCGCTATCGATCAGCATCAGGGCGTCACCTGTTGACGGTACAGTGACCTTTTCATGGGGCGACTGAATCTGCACATGGTACTCGGTATGAGTCCCCAGATATTCCGCAAATAGTTGTGATTGTGGGCTTTTTTCGGTAACGACAAATACCGTTTTAGTAGCCTTTTCCTGCGGCATTGGAGGATCCTCGTAGAAAGAACAAATGAGCAGGTAGTCTTTTCATTGTTGTCTATAAGTTCTTAAATGTAAATATATGTTACTATAAAAATGACAGAAAAAATCGTTTTTAGGAGCTCCTCTCATTAAGCGCATGATAAGTAATAAAAATATTTTATTAATCCTATTTTTAGCAAATTTATAATAAACATAATGTAACGCTATGGTTACTTTTGTCGTGTCTTGAGCATGCGTAAACTGGTTATCTGCTCAGGAGATTGCCAGATGAACAGCACGCAAACGCTTGTGCTTGCCAGCTGTAACGTTGGTAAGTTGAAGGAATTCAATGAATTACTGTCACCGCTTGGCTTGGATGTACGCCCTCAAGCCGATTTTGGGGTGCATGACGTGGCCGAAACGGGGGTGACGTTCGTTGAGAACGCCCTGATCAAAGCGCGTGAAGCAAGCCGGCAAAGTGGATTGCCTGCCCTGGCCGATGACTCGGGGCTGGAGGTGGATGCTCTGCAGGGTGCACCGGGAATCTATTCTGCGCGCTACGCGGGCGAGCCCAAGAGCGACCAGCGAAACAACGCCAAGTTACTCGAGGCGTTGCAGGACTGCCCCGAAGGGCAGCGCACGGCGCGTTACTGGTGTGTGCTGGTGTATCTGCGCCATCCCCATGACCCGGTGCCGGTTATCGTTCAGCGCAGCTGGGAGGGTGAGGTGCTGGCCCACCCGCGGGGCGACGGTGGTTTTGGTTACGATCCGCTGTTTTGGCTCCCTGATCAGGGAATGAGCGTGGCAGAATTGCCAAACGAGACCAAAAATCGTCTCAGCCATCGTGGCCGGGCACTTGCCGGCCTGGTGGAGGTGCTAAGGTTGGCCCATGGGTGAGCCATTGCCACCGCTATCGCTGTATATCCATACGCCGTGGTGTGTTCGTAAGTGCCCTTACTGTGACTTCAACTCCCATGAACCTCACAGCCAGGCGCTGCCCGAAGCCCGCTATTTGCAGGCGCTTCTACAGGATCTGGACGCAGACCTTACGTTGGCAGCGGGGCGTACACTTGAGACGATTTTTATCGGCGGCGGCACGCCGAGCCTGCTGTCACCGGGTTTTTATCGACAGTTACTGAATGAAATAAGCGCGCGTCTGCCGCTGGCCGACGATATCGAGATTACCCTCGAGGCGAATCCCGGCACCACTGAACAGGCGCGTTTTGTCGGCTACCGGGAAGCCGGGATCAATCGACTGTCGCTGGGTGTTCAGAGCTTTAATACTGTTCAGCTTGAAGCACTTGGCCGTATTCATAGCGGCTACGAGGCGATTCACGCCGTTGAGCAGGCGCGAGCCGCAGGTTTTCGAAATATCAACGTCGACCTGATGCACGGCCTGCCCAAGCAAAGCGCTGATCAGGCGCTGGCCGACATTGACCAGGCCCTGGCGTTAGCGCCTGAGCACCTCTCCTGGTATCAGCTGACCCTGGAACCCAATACGGCGTTTTACGTCCACCCACCGGTGTTGCCCCAGGAGGAAACCCTCTGGGATATTCAGGATCTGGGGCACCAACGCCTTGAACAGGCGGGGTTTGCGCGTTACGAGATTTCGGCCTACTCAAGGCCGCTGTGTCAGAGTCGGCACAACATCAATTACTGGCAGTTCGGTGATTATCTGGGCATTGGCGCGGGTGCCCACGCCAAGCTGAGTCATATTGACCGTGAGGGACGCTGGCACATCGAGCGGCGCTGGAAAACGCGTCAGCCCGATGCCTATCTGCGACGCCTCAATGATCCGCGCGGATTTATTGCCGGCAAGCAGCCAATCGCCGAGAGCGAGTTGCCGTTGGAGTTTGCCATGAATGCCTTGCGTTTGACCCAAGGGGTTCCGCTCTCGGTGTGGTCTGCGCATACTGGGCTAACGGATGAGGTGTTATTAGCCCGCTTGCATAATGCCGAGAAAAAAGGACTTTTGAAGGAAATCCCCAAAAGGCTTCAGGCTTCCCCTCAAGGTCTATTATTCTTGAACGAATTGCTGGCCTTGATCAGCGACGAGTAATCTCATAGATGCAAGACAAGCTAAGGAGTGAGCGATGCGTATTTCTCGACTACTGACCCCGCTGGTGGCCGCCGTGTTTGTGGCTGGCTGCGCAAGTACAAGTCCTTCCGGCGGTGGTGAAACTCAGCGCTCAAAGACGGCTACCGGCACCGGTATTGGTGCCGCTGTGGGTGCGGTAGCCGGCGCACTATCGGGGGATGGCAGTAGCAGCCGTCGTGACCGTGCCGTAATTGGCGCGGCGGTAGGTGCCGCTGCCGGTGCCGGGGTAGGTGCCTACATGGACCGCCAGGAGCAGCAACTGCGTGAAAATCTGCAGGGCTCGCGCATTGAAGTTGATCGCCGCGGCGATGATATCGTGCTGAACATGCCCAGCAGCGTGACCTTTGATATCGATTCATCCGAATTGACCAGCGAAGCGCGTAGCGCGCTAAACGAGGTCGCCAACGTGTTGAGCGAATATGCCGACACTCGGGTCAATATTGCGGGTCATACCGACAGTACGGGTGAAGAAGACTACAACCAACGTCTCTCCGAGCGCCGCGCTCAATCAGTGGGCAGCTACCTCGGCCAGAACGGCGTGTCGTCAGCGCGGTTAAACACGCGTGGTTACGGTGAATCGCAGCCGGTGGCCAGTAACGATAGCGAAGACGGCCGCAGCCAGAACCGCCGCGTCGAAATCACCCTGACGCCTACCGAGGAAGCCCGAAACCAGGCTGGCTAGACAAGTCCAGCTGTGAAGCCATTGCAACGCCCGCTATGCTGATTAGCGGGCTTTTTTATGAGTTGTCGACTTATCATGTTGTCATATCAACACGCGTATCACGCAGGCAATTTTGCCGATGTTCATAAGCATTTGACGTTGTTTGCGACTATCGAATATCTACAGCGTAAACCCTCAGCGGTTACCTATATGGATACACACGCGGGCCGCGGGCTGTATCCGCTATCGGGGAAAGAGACGCAACGGCTGCAGGAGTATCGCGAAGGTGTATGGCCGCTCTGGCAGGCGTTTGGTTCGCTGTCCGATCCGCTGCTGAGCGACTGGCTGGCAACGTTATCCCGCGCGCAGCCTGATCCGGGGCAACTGACTCATTATCCCGGCTCTCCCTGGTGGATAAGTCATGCGCTACGTGCCAAGGAACGCCTCTACGGGTTCGAGTTGCACCCCGGAGAGCATCAGCATTTGGACGATCAGGCGCTGGTGGATGGCGTCGAGCGGATACACGGTGATGGCCTGGCAGGGTTTTGCCAGCGGCTTCCCGTGTCAACACCCCGCGTGTGTGCGCTGATTGACCCAAGCTACGAACGTAAGGACGAGTACCAGGAGGTGGCGGACACGCTCCGGGTGGCGCACGCGAAGGCGCGTCACGCCGTGATCCTGGTCTGGTATCCCTTGCTGCCTGCCGGGCACCACGCCGTGTTGCTGGAAGCGCTGGCGAACAGTGGCATACGTAAAATATGGCGCAGCGAATTATGCTTGCGCCCGGCGGGCAGCCTTGAGCGCGGCATGTTCGGCAGCGGTATGCTGGTGATCAACCCGCCCTGGGGGCTTGAAGAACGCCTGGCCGGCGCCATGGCCCAGCTGACGCCGCTGTTAGGTGCGAAAAGTCACTATCATGCGGACTGGTGGGTGGCGGAGTAAATCTTTAAAGGTAGTGAGTGCTTACTTACCTATACAGAAACTACCGAAAATCTCCCCCAGCAAGTCGTCGGCGCTGAATTCGCCGGTGATCTCGCCAAGTGCCTGTTGAGCGTCGCGCAGGTCTTCCGCCAGCAGCTCGCCTGCGCCGTTTCCTTCGAGCTGATCTCGGCCGGTTTCAAGCGCGCGCATTGCCCGATCGAGAGCGTCCAGATGACGACGGCGGGCTGAAAAGCGCCCTTCGGTATTGGCGGAAAATCCCATGATGTCTTTCAGGTGGGTCTTCAAGTTATCCACACCTCGTCCGGTTTTAGCCGATAGCCGCAACGTGGGCGGGGTTGTGGATAAATCAATGCCCGGTTGTTCAGCGCTGGTATCGATCTTGTTACGCACCAGGGTCAAACGTTGCTGATCGGGCAGGCGAGCGACGAATTCAGGCCAGATGGCCATCGGGTCGGTGGCCTCGGTGGTAGAAGCATCCACCAGTAGCAGTACGCGATCAGCGCGCTCGATTTCGGCCCAAGCCCTGGCAACACCGATCTTTTCCACCGCGTCAGGGGTGTCACGCAGGCCTGCGGTATCAATGACGTGCAAGGGCATGCCGTCGATGTGGATATGCTCGCGCAGCACGTCCCGGGTGGTGCCGGCGATGTCGGTCACGATGGCGGTGTCCTGCTCGGTAAGTGCATTGAGCAGGCTCGACTTGCCCGCATTGGGTCGCCCGGCAATTACCACGCTCATGCCTTCGCGCATGAGCGCTCCCTGGCCAGCTGCGGCCCGCACGTCGATCAATTCCTGGTGGACGTTGTCGAGCAGGCTTGCCACGTGGCCGTCGGCAAGAAAGTCGATTTCTTCTTCAGGAAAATCAATTGCCGCCTCGACGTACACACGTAGCTCGATGAGCCGCTGTACCAGCGCCGACACCCGGTTGGAAAACTCGCCCTGAAGCGAGCGCACCGCATTTTCCGCCGCTGAGCGGGAGGTGGCATCGATCAGGTCGGCAATTGCCTCGGCCTGGGCAAGGTCCAGCTTGTCATTCAGGAAGGCGCGTTCGGAAAACTCGCCTGGCCTTGCAAGTCGTGCTCCGAGCTGGACGCAGCGCTCGAGCAGCATATCCATGATGACCGGCCCGCCGTGGCCGTGAAGCTCAAGGACATCCTCGCCGGTAAAGGAATGTGGATCGGGAAAGAGCAGCGCGATCCCCTCATCAATGCTGCTGTCGGCCCCCTTGAACTCGCCATAGTAAGCATGGCGAGGCGCTGGGCAATGCCCCAGCATGGCGGTGGCGATATCTCGGCTGGCCGGTCCGGAAACACGAATAATACCGACGCCGCCACGCCCTGGCGGGGTTGCCAGGGCGGCGATGGTGTCTGGGGTATAGAGTCGATCAGCCATGCGGTTTCTCGCTGCCAAAATAGCTAGTTTGAATTTTTCATACCTAAAACGCCAGACCCCCGCAAGGGCGGGGGTCTGGACGTCTTTACTAGTGGCTTACTTTTTGGTTTTCATGCCTTTACCAATACTGGGGTCCTGCTCGATTTTGCGCGTAATGAAATACTGCTGCGCCACCGAGATGATGTTGTTGACCACCCAGTAAATAACCAGACCGGCCGGGAACCATAGGAAGAAGAATGTAAAGATGATGGGTAGCATCTTCATGATCTTCGCCTGCATGGGATCGGGCGGTGTAGGGTTCAACTGTTGCTGCACGAACATCGAGATGCCCATCAGAATCGGCAGGATGAAGTACGGGTCTTTCACCGACAGATCCTGGACCCAGAACATGAAGGGTGCGTGTCGTAGCTCAACGGACTCTAACAACATCCAGTAAAGCGCGATAAAGACCGGCATTTGTACCAGAATGGGCAAACAGCCACCCAGAGGATTGATCTTCTCCTTCTGGTAGAACTTCATCATCTCTTGAGACATTTTCTGGCGGTCATCGCCATACATCTCTTTGAGACGCTGCATCTCAGGGCCGAGCTTGCGCATCCGCGCCATCGACTTGTAAGCCTTGGCGGAGAGCGGGAACAGTATGGTCTTGACCAATACGGTCAGCAGCACGATCGACCAGCCCCAGTTGCCGACGATGTCGTGGATCTTGTCCAGCAGCCAGAAAAGCGGGTTGGCCAGGAACCACAGCCAGCCGTAATCAACGGTCAGACGAAGATTGGGCGCAACCGCTTCAAGATGGTCTTGAACCTTGGGGCCCATATAGAGGGTGGCACCCAGTGATGCTTCTTCTTCCGCCGCCAGTTCACTGGTGGGGCCGGCAAAGGCGACGACGTTGCGATCGCGGGAATCCGTTGAAACATAGTAGAGGTTTTGTTCGTCCTGCGGAGGCGCCCAGGCCGAGACAAAATAATGCTGGATAATCGCCATCCAGCCGCCTTCGGCCTCACGGTTATTGAAGTTGCCGCCCTGGATGTCGTCGAAATCAATTTTTTCGTAGCGTTCTTCGGGCGTCGAATAGGCAGCCCCGAGGTAGGAGTTCATGCCCATGCTGACACCGCTTGACGGATCAGGGCTGTTATCCCTGGCAAGCTGACCGATAAAGCGCGCGCTGACCGGCTCGTCGGTGTTGTTGGCCAGATAATAATTGACGTCGACGGCATAGTTGCCGCGCTCGAACGTCAACCGCTTGATGACCTCAATATCATTCACTTCAGCAGTGAGGTTCACTTCAAGCTGGTCTTCGTCATCGCCCAGCTGGTACTCGCTGCTATCCGGCGTGAACGCAATGCGACGTGCTTCGCCGTCAAGCTGTAAGCCCGAGCGCGCTACGTAGCTGCGCGTCTGGTTGTCGGAGAGCAGAATGTAGCTGCGGTCCGAGCCGAGCGACTGCTTATGCTGGGGCAGCGCGGCGTACACAATGTCGCCCCCGTGGGGGTCGATGCGCACGTCCAGAACGTCGGTGGTAACCGCGATAAAGTCACGGCTGTCACTATCGCTTGCTTCGCTGTCGAGCGTCTCTTGAGACGAGTCATCGTCGCCGCTGGGGACAGACAGATCATCCGAGTCGCTGTCACGAGATGCATCGTCGCCGTCAGACGCTGAATCGTTGCTGCTGGTCTGGCTTTGCGATTCTTCGGACGACGATTGATAAGACGTCTGTCCGTAATCCTGATTCCACTGGACAACCAGGAGATAGGCCAGAATGGCAAGTGGAATCAGTAATATAAGTCGTTTTACGTCCATGAGGGTTCTGCCCGCTGGGTGGTGAACATGCTAATGGCGCAGTGTCAATTACTCGACCCATGACACACGAAAGCCTGCCAGGCGGCAGGCCGAGGTCGAGCGATGAGGTGCCCATCAAGTGTTGCGTATTGAGCTCTCAGGAGGCGCATTGACCGCCTGAGTTTCGCGCCGAAGTCGTTTCCACATACCATGGAGTTGACGATATAAAGCATCGTTATCCATGTCTTGAACGCCACGTCGAGCAAGCACCACAATATCCACGCCGGGAAGCTGGTCTTGACGTAAACGAACCGACTCGCGAACGAGTCTTTTGAAGCGATTTCGATCAACGGCGAGCTTCACATTTTTTTTGCTGACCACCAGGCCAAGGCGGGAATGCCCTAGGGTATTCCAGCGCGCAAGCGCCATCATCCCTTTACCATGAACCTTGAAGTCTGCTTGCTCAAAAACGTAGCGGTAGTCCCCAGCACTGAGTAACCGAAAATGCCGGGGAAACCCTTGATGTGGCACACGCAATCCGAAATCAGGCGCTCAGACGCTTGCGGCCCTTGGCGCGGCGGCGTGCGATAACGGCACGGCCATTTTTGGTTGCCATACGAGCACGGAAGCCATGCGCGCGCTTGCGCTTGAGAACGCTAGGTTGAAAAGTGCGTTTCATAACTCGTTATTCCCACGTGGTTTAGGACGGAAAATGAATTCCAAAAGGCCCGGTCCAGTGAGGAACTAGCCGGGAGATTCAATTCAAGACCGGAAATTGTAGAGGCTTACTGCGTTACGTGCAATTTTTCCTTGCAAAAAAAGCCATCTGTGAAGGCGCTCGCCCGCCAGACCCACATCGCCAGGCGTGCATTAAGGTGCCAAAAAATGCCCACGCTTTCCTGCGGTTACGTTGTGACTAATCGTGGGGATACTTTTTGTTAGCAACCTATTATTGTTGCCGTATTTCAATACCTTATAATGAAGCCGCTGCTGTGTATAAGTTGCGCAAAACAAGATGATAAGCGGTTGATTAGCTGTGAATTAAAAGTGAGTAATCGTTCACTAATGGTTATGGTTACGCACCCAGGGGAGGCAGTGCTTGCCAGGAAATTAAAAGTTTTCCACAGCTTGTTAAATCGCCTTCCGCCTGTGTGGATAACCACGGCGTTGGGCGCTACAATGGTCGGCCTTTTTCAACCGATGGTGAGATGAGTGTCACTCGCGCTTTGGCAACAGTGCCTGGATTACCTGCAGGACGAGCTTAGCTCCCAGCAGTTCAACACATGGATACGTCCACTGCAGGCTGAAGATAGTGAAGCTAACGAGCTGCGCTTGTTGGCACCTAATCGCTTTGTGCGCGATTGGGTGAGTGACAAGTACGCCAAGCGGATTAGCGAGCTGATGCGCGAGCTTTCACCCTCCAAACCCCCCAAAGTAAGCCTCACGGTAGGCAGTCGGCGGCCGGCCACCCCGGCGCCGCAGCCCCGTGACCTGGGCAATCCAGTGTCTGCGTCACCGGCGCCGCGTTCATCGCCAGCTGTGCATACGCCGCCGCGAGGCGACATTGCCGATGAGCGAGAGATAGACAAACTGCGTGAGGAAGGTGGTGGAAATGACGGACGGCGCAACAATGAGCGTCAGGTCCAGGTCGAGGGGAGCCTTAAGCATACCAGCGGGCTGAATCCCAATTTCACCTTCGATACCTTCGTTGAGGGTAAATCCAACCAGCTTGCCCGGGCGGCCTCGCGGCAGGTCTCGGAAAACCCCGGCGGCGCCTATAATCCGCTTTTTCTATACGGTGGCGTTGGCCTCGGTAAAACCCACTTGATGCATGCGGTCGGCAACGCGCTCGCCGTTCGCCGTGAAAATGCGCGTGTCGTGTACCTGCACTCGGAGCGGTTCGTCGCCGACATGGTGAAGGCGCTGCAGCTTAACGCGATTAACGATTTCAAGCGTTTCTATCGCAGCGTTGATGCGTTACTTATTGATGATATTCAGTTTTTTGCCGGAAAGGAGCGATCTCAGGAAGAGTTTTTCCACACCTTCAACGCATTGTTGGAGGGTGGGCAGCAAATGATCCTGACGTCTGATCGTTACCCCAAGGAAATCAGCGGTGTAGAAGAGCGTCTGAAATCGCGCTTTGGGTGGGGGCTTACCGTGGCCATTGAACCACCCGAGCTTGAAACGCGGGTGGCCATCCTGATGAAGAAAGCCGACCAGGCCAAGGTCGACCTGCCCCATGACGCAGCGTTCTTTATCGCCCAGAAGATTCGTTCAAACGTGCGCGAGCTCGAGGGCGCGCTCAAGAAGGTGATTGCCGATTCGCATTTCATGGGTAAGACCATTACCCAGGATTTCATCCGGGAATCGCTCAAGGATCTGCTGGCTCTGCAAGACAAGCAGGTGGGGGTCGATAATATCCAGCGCACCGTGGCCGAGTATTACAAGATCAAGGTGGCTGACTTGCTCTCCAAGCGGCGCTCACGCTCGGTCGCCCGCCCGCGTCAGGTGGCCATGGCGCTGGCCAAGGAGTTGACTAACCACAGTCTGCCCGAGATTGGCGATGCGTTTGGTGGTCGCGACCATACCACCGTGCTGCACGCCTGCCGTAAGGTAAAATCCCTGCAGGAAGAAAGTGCGGATATCCGCGAAGACTACAAAAATTTATTACGCTTACTGACCAGTTAATCCCTTAGGACGGACCTGTCTTTAGCAGGTCTTTCAGGATATAGAACGGAGTACTGATGAAATTTTCGATTTCCCGAGAGGCGCTGCTACGTCCGTTAACGCTGGTAGCCGGAGTAGTAGAACGTCGTCAGACATTGCCTGTCCTTTCGAACGTATTGATTCAGGTGGACGGAGACCAGGTGTCCCTGACGGGCACTGACCTTGAAGTGGAGCTGGTGGGACGAACCGTTGCCAGTCAGGTTGATGCGCAGGGTTCGGCCACCGTCCCGGCGCGTAAGTTGATGGATATATGTAAATCGCTGCCGGATCAGTCTGATATCCAGCTAGCGGTGGAAGAAGGGCGCGCCGTGCTGCGTAGCGGTCGTTCACGATTTACGCTGTCCACGCTGCCTGCTGCCGAGTTTCCGTCTATTGAAGATGCGGAAGGAAGTCAGGAACTGAGTGTGCCCCGCGGGACGCTGAAACACCTGATCGAGGCGACATCATTTGCCATGGCCCAGCAGGATGTCCGTTATTATCTCAACGGTATGCTGCTTGAAATCCAGAGCAATTTGCTGCGTACCGTGGCGACTGACGGCCACCGTCTGGCGATGTGTTCGCGTCCCGTCGATGTGGTGGTCGATCAGTCGCAAAAGCTGATCGTACCGCGGAAAGGCATCCTCGAGCTGTCTCGTTTATTAGATGATAGTGATGAACCCGTCAGCTTGACCTTGGGGTCGACGCACGTTCGTGCCCATACGGGTGATTTTACTTTTACGTCCAAGTTGATAGACGGCAAGTTTCCTGACTATGAGCGCGTCGTGCCGCGCAACGGCGACAAAGTACTGATCGCCGAACGTGCCGAACTCCGTCAAGTGCTGTCACGTACCGCGATTCTGTCCAATGAAAAGTATCGTGGCGTGCGTCTTTACCTGGAAGAAAACAATCTCAAGGTAATGGCCAATAATCCTGAGCAAGAAGAAGCCGAGGAGAACATTGGCGTCGAATACGCAGGTCCCGCCATGGAGGTCGGTTTCAACGTCGGTTATTTGGTTGATGTCATGAGTGTACTCGACGAAGATCGCGTGCAAATCACGCTTGCCGACCCTAACAGTAGTGCGCTTCTCGAAGAGCCGGGTGGTGGTGATGCGCTCTACGTTGTCATGCCCATGCGGTTATAAGCGTTCCACTTAGGTGATAGCACCGAACGGCGGCGCTTCTGGACTGGGAATGCGCCGCTTCTTTTTTCAGGGCGTACAGCATAAGTGATGGTTAATGAGTCTTCTCCAGCTCAATCTTGACGGTTTACGCAACTTGCAGTCTGTCGATATGGCGCCCTCACCGCGTATCAATCTGATAAATGGTGTTAACGGTAGCGGCAAGACGAGTCTGCTCGAAGGCATTCATATTTTGGGGATGGGAAGATCGTTCAGGACTCGCCAGCTTAAAAATGTGATACAGACCGACGCCCCCTATATGACGCTTTATGGGCGACTGGAAGGTGACCCTGGGGGCACACTAGGGGTGCGCCGGTCGCGTAGCTCCAGCGAGCTGGAATTGCGCGTTAAGGGGGATAAAAACGCCAGGCTGGCGGATTTAGTCGAGGCGATGCCGCTACAGCTTATCAACCCTGATGCGTTTCGTTTGCTGGAAGGTTCTCCCTCGGGTCGGCGTGAGTTTCTGGATTGGGGGGTGTTTCACGTGAAACACCGCTTTCTTGAAATATGGAAGCGTACCCGCCGAGCGTTGAAACATCGGAATGCGTTGTTGAGGCATGGTAGAATAGACCCCAAAGAACTTGCTGTCTGGGAGCAGGAGCTTGCCACTTGGGGTGAGCAACTTGATAAGTTGCGGCGAGCCTGGTTTGCTGAGTTTCTTCCTGTTTTTGAAGAGACGCTGGATCGCTTGCTTCCATTGCCAGGCCTGACGCTTCACTACGCCAGAGGGTGGGATAAAAAAAGATCGCTGGCCGATGTATTGGAAAGCGGCCGGACAACCGATTTGCAAATGGGCTTTACTCAGCAGGGTCCTCAGCGTGCTGATTTGCGTATCAAGCTTAATCGCCAGCCCGCTATTGAAGTGCTTTCCAGAGGGCAGCAGAAACTGGTAGTCAGTGCGTTAAAACTGGCGCAAGGCCGGCTTCTGGAAAGTGCATCAGAGCGACACTGCATTTATCTTATTGACGATTTACCTGCCGAGCTCGATGCACACCATCGGTCGCAGTTTTGTCAGTTACTTGAAGACATGCAGTGCCAAGTATTTATTACCAGCGTCGAACCCGGAGCGATAAGGGAGGCATGGCAGGCTCATACAACCGTGAGCATGTTTCACGTGAAACATAGTGACAGCGGGTTGAGTCAGCTTGTGCTGGAAGGGTAGGCGACACGGATAGAGACAGACTTCACGACGGAGTGGTCAATGAGCGAGCAGGCTTACGATTCATCAAGCATCAAGGTGCTCAAGGGGCTGGACGCGGTGCGCAAGCGTCCAGGCATGTACATCGGCGATACCGACGACGGCACTGGACTACACCACATGGTCTTCGAGTTGGTGGATAACTCCATCGACGAAGCCTTGGCTGGCCACTGTAGTGAAATCCGCGTAGTGATCCACCCCGATGAATCTGTCACGGTGAGTGATAATGGACGCGGTGTGCCGACCGAGATTCACGAAGGTGAAGGCGTGTCGGCTGCTGAGGTCATCATGACCGTATTACACGCAGGCGGAAAGTTCGACGATAATTCGTACAAGGTTTCCGGCGGGCTCCACGGCGTTGGTGTTTCGGTAGTCAACGCGCTGTCTGAAGAGCTGCGGCTGACCATCTGGCGCCAGGGCGATGTGTTTGAGCAGGTTTACCGCCATGGCGTGCCCCAGGCGCCCCTTGGCGTTGTGGGTACCACCGACAAAAGTGGCACTCGAGTACACTTTCGACCGTCACCAGATACGTTTGGCAATATCGAATTCCACTACGATATCCTGGCGAAGCGGCTCAGAGAGTTGTCCTTCCTGAACTCGGGCGTTGCCATTCGTCTGATGGATGAGCGTAGCGGCAAGGAAGAGCTCTTCCATTACGAAGGCGGCCTGAAGGCGTTTGTTGATCACCTCAACAAAAACAAGTCGGTCCTCAATCCGGTCTTTCACTTTAATGCTGTCCGCGAGGATGGCGTCGAGGTGGAAGTTGCCATGCAGTGGAGCGATACGTTCACCGAAAACATCTTCTGCTATACCAATAACATTCCACAGCGCGATGGCGGAACGCATCTGGCAGGTTTCCGTGCGGCGCTGACGCGTACGCTGAATAACTACATTGAAGCTGAAGGCCTGCTCAAAAAAGCCAAGGTGAGTACGGCGGGTGATGATGCCCGTGAAGGGTTGACGGCGATTATTTCCGTTAAAGTACCGGATCCCAAATTTTCATCGCAAACCAAGGAAAAGCTGGTTTCTTCTGAGGTGAAAACAGCGGTCGAACAGGAAATGGGCCGTTTGTTTGCGGATTACCTGATTGAGAAACCCGGCGAAGCCAAAGCGATCGTCAACAAGATGCTGGACGCGGCAAGAGCCCGTGAAGCGGCGCGCAAGGCACGCGACATGACGCGCCGCAAAGGCGCGCTGGATATCGCCGGGCTACCCGGCAAGTTGGCCGACTGCCAGGAAAAAGATCCAAGCCGGTCCGAGCTTTACCTGGTGGAGGGCGACTCGGCCGGCGGTAGCGCCAAGCAGGGACGCGATCGTCGTACCCAGGCGATTCTGCCGCTCAAGGGCAAGATCCTCAACGTCGAGAAAGCGCGTTTTGACAAGATGCTCTCGTCGGCAGAGGTTGGCACTCTGATCACCGCGCTGGGCTGTGGCATCGGCCGTGAGGAGTTCAATCCAGACAAACTGCGTTATCATTCGATCATCATCATGACCGATGCGGATGTGGACGGCTCGCATATCCGGACCCTGCTGCTGACCTTTTTCTTCCGACAAATGCCGGAGCTCATCGAACGCGGGCATATTTTTATTGCCCAGCCCCCGCTTTACAAGATCAAGCGTGGCAAGCAGGAGCTGTACCTTAAAGACGAGCAGGCCATGGTCGACTACCTGACCACCACGGCGCTTGATGGTGCCGGGTTATACGTCAATCCTGACGCACCAGGGATAGCGGGCTCGCAGCTGGAAACCCTGGTGAATCAGTATCGCAATGTGATGAAACGTATTGATCGCTTGGCGCGGGTATATCCGATTGAGGTGCTGAAGCAAGCCGTCCATGCGACCGGACTTCAGGGTGAGTCAAGCCTTAAAGACCGCGTCACCATGGAAAACTGGATTGCCGAGCTGCAAAAAGCCATGGACGATATGGTGGCCTATGAAGGCGGCCCGCGCTACCAGTTCTATCTTCATGAGGATACTGAGCGGGGGCTGTATCTGCCTTCCGTATCCCTGATTGCCCATGGGGTGACGAACGACTACGTATGGGGCTTGGACTTCTTTGAAAGTGCCGACTATCGTGCGATAGCAGCGCTTGGGGATACCATCAACGGGCTGCTCGAAGAGGGCGCTTATATCGCCCGCGGTGAACGCCAGAAGCCGGTGTCTCACTTCTCTGAAGTGCTCGCCTGGCTGATGCAGGAGGGCCAGCGCGGCCTGTCCGTACAGCGCTATAAGGGTCTGGGTGAAATGAACCCGGATCAGCTGTGGGAAACCACTATGGACCCGGATAGCCGCCGTATGCTGCGCGTCACGATCGAAGATGCCGTGGCAGCTGATATGATGTTCAACACTCTGATGGGTGATGAAGTTGAACCGCGCCGTGATTTCATTGAAACGAATGCGCTGGTCGCCAACCTCGACATCTGATTGTCTTGTGCCGTGTTTCACGTGAAACACGGTAAATAGGATGAACATTCAAAACGCCGCTGCAGCCCCAAGCTGCAGTGGCGTTTTTTATACTTCAAAGGGCCGAGCGCTACTGTTGACACAGCCAATCAGCTAACGCAGCAAGATCATGGACGACAACCGTCTTTTCCAGGCCGGCATTGTCGTGCAACGTTTTTTCGCCTTTACCTGTTTTAACCAGCACTGTATGGCAGCCCATCGCTTCGCCGGCCTGAATATCCCTTAAGCTATCGCCGACCATCCAGCTACCGTTCAGGGTTTCTAATCCCAGCGCCTTCTGAATTTGAATAAGCAAGCCGGGTAGCGGTTTGCGACAGTCACATTGGTCATCGGGTCCGTGCGGGCAATACGCAATATGCGCAACTTGGCCGCCTTCTGCGTTTACCAATGCCTTTAGGTGGTCGTGCATCGCGTGCAGTGTGGCTTCGCTATAATAGCCCCGTGCAATGCCCGATTGATTGGTGGCCACGGCCACCTTGAAACCCGCTTGAGATAGCTTGGCGATAGCCTGGATGGCGCTGGGGTAGGGTATCCATTCATCCAGGGATTTAATGTAGGCATCCGAATCATGGTTGATCACACCATCGCGATCGAGAATGACCAGTTGGTTTGCGTTGAACATGGGTGTCCTTGAGCCGTTGAACCTATCGTATGCGTCTCAGATTAATATGAGGAGGGGCAACAGGGCGAATGTTTCACGTGAAACATTGAGTATACCGTCACCATAAAAAAGCCCGGCGCTTGGTTTCGCCGGGCTTCGATGAACAATGAAAAATACCGAGATGCCGATGGCAAACCGATAGCGTTTTACCTATTGGGGTAGCTGGGCGATATCGGCCACGGCAAGGAACAACGCTTGAAGGCTGGCTAGCAGAGAAAGCCGATTGCGGCGAATGGCATCCTCGTCGGCCATGACCATGACCTGATCAAAAAACGTATCCACTGGATCGCGTAACGTGGCCAGGATATCCAGCGCCTGCTGGTAGTCGCCTGACGCAAACAGCGGCGACACCTTGGTTTCGCAGGTGGTTACGGCGTCGAACAGTGTCTGTTCGGCCTGCTCCTGGAGCAGCGCTGGGTCGACCTGGGTACTGCCATCATGGGACTGCTTGCTGAGAATGTTGGATACGCGCTTGTTGGCAGCGGCAAGGGCAGCGGCTTCTTCGCGCTGGGCAAACGCCTTGACGGCACGCAAGCGGAGGGCGAAATCCAGCGGCTTGGTGACCGGGCGGGCGCGTACGGCCAGGTACATTTCGGCGCTGATGCTTTCTTCCTGCCCCCAGGCGCGAAAGCGGTCCAGCATGTAGGTGAGGACGTCATCGACGAGGCCATCGGCCTTAGGCAGCCCTTGATGCTGCTCAGCGGCGACGCTTAACAGTTCACGAAGGTCAAGATTGAGCTCACCCTTCACAAGAATATTCAGCACGCCGATGGAGGCACGACGCAGCGCGAAAGGATCCTTTGCACCGGTGGGGCGCTGGCCAATACCGAAAATGCCCACCAGGGTGTCGAGGCGATCCGCCAGCGCGAGTGCCTTGCCCGTCGTGCTTTGCGGGATGGCATCGCTGGCAAAGCGGGGCAGGTACTGCTCTTCCAACGCTTGGGCCACGTCCGTTGGCTCGCCATCCTGTTCGGCGTAATAACGCCCCATGACGCCCTGGAGCTCAGGGAACTCGAGTACCATCTCGGTGACCAGATCGCACTTGGCAAGGGCGACGGCACGCTGCGCGTGGGAGACGTCCCCCTGAATCTGTTCGGCGATATACGAGGCGATCACGCTACTGCGGCGAGCCTTGTCCGCCAGGGTGCCCAGCTGCTGTTGAAACACGACGCTTTCAAGCTGCGGGATGCGCGAGGCAAGCGTGTGCTTGCGGTCAGTGTCATAGAAAAAGGCGGCATCGGCCAAGCGTGGACGAATGACTTTTTCATTGCCGGAGATCACCTGCTGCGGGTCGGCGCTGTCGATGTTCGAGATGGTAATGAACAGCGGCTTGAGCTTGCCTTGATCATCCAGCAGGTGGAAGTATTTCTGGTTGGCCTTCATGGAGGAGACCAGGCACTCCGCTGGCACTTCCAGAAAGCGTTCGTCAAAGCTACCAGTCAAGGCCACGGGCCATTCCACCAGGCCACTGACTTCTACCAGCAGGTCTTCGTCGATGACGGCATGGGCATCCTGAACTTCAGCCTCAGCCAGCACCTGCTCGCGAATACGTTCACGACGCTGATCACGGTCAGCCAGCACGTAGGCGTTTTCAAGTGCTTCAAGGTACTCGTCAGCATGCCCAAGCTGAATGGCATCCGGAGCGTGAAAACGGTGGCCGTAGGTAGTGCGACTGGCCTCCAGTCCCAAGGCCTCGGCGGCAATCACATCGCGGCCGTAAAGCGCCACGAGCCAATGTACCGGGCGAGAGAACTCAATGCGTGAGCTGCCCCAGCGCATGTTTTTGGGGACGGGCAGCGCAGTAATCGCCTTTTTAAGGATGTCCGGCAGTAACGCCTGGACGCTCTCGCCAGGCTGCTGTTCGCGATAACCAAGCCAGGTGCCCTTGTCGGTTTCAAGGTGGATCAGTTCATCCACGCTGACGCCACAGGAGCGGGCAAAACCTTCCGCTGCCTTGGTGGGAACGCCATCTTTGAAAGCGGCCGCGAGCGCCGGTCCGCGACGCTCCACCTCACGGTCAGGCTGTTTATCCGCAAGTGCTGCGACCTGCACCGCCAAGCGGCGCGGCGTTGCGAAAGCGCTAACGCTTTGGAAGGGAATATCAGCCTCCTGGAGGCCTTTCTGGATACCCGCCGCAAAGGCATCGGAAAGTGCATCCAGTGCGGTCGGAGGAAGCTCTTCCGCGCCCAGCTCCAATAAGAGCGTATCAACAGCCATTATGCCTCTCCCTCGTCAGCTAATAGTTCTCGGCGCAGTGATTCAGCGGCCATGGGGAAACCTTCTGCTTTGCGCGACTCAAAGTAGGCAGTGGCCACGTCCCGTGCCATGGTACGTACGCGCAGAATAAAGCGCTGGCGTTCGGTGACCGATATGGCGTGGCGGGCGTCTAACAGGTTAAAGGTATGCGACGCTTTCAGCACTTGCTCGTACGCTGGCAGGGGCAGGCTTGCCGCCAATAGTTTGCTGCACTCTTTTTCCTGATGGTCGAAGTTGACAAACAGCTGGTCAACATCGGCGTGTTCAAAGTTATAGGCAGATTGTTCGCGCTCATTTTGCAGATAGACATCGCCGTAGCTGACTTTACTGCCGTCGGGCGCGATGGCCCAGACAAGGTCGTAGACGCTATCGACGTTTTGCAGGTACATGGCGATGCGTTCGAGCCCGTAGGTCAGCTCGCCGGTGACGGGGTAACATTCGATACCACCGGCCTGCTGGAAATAGGTAAACTGGGTAACTTCCATGCCGTTGAGCCATACTTCCCAGCCAAGCCCCCAGGCGCCCAGCGTGGGGGATTCCCAGTTGTCTTCGACAAAGCGCACGTCGTGGACCAGCGGATCAAGCCCGAGGCGCTTGAGTGAGCCAAGGTACAGGTCCTGAAAATGGCTGGGTGACGGCTTCATCACAACCTGGAACTGGTAATAGTGCTGGAGGCGATTGGGGTTCTCGCCGTAACGACCGTCCGTCGGGCGGCGAGAGGGCTGGACGTAGGCGGCGTTCCAGCTCTCCGGACCAATGGCGCGCAGGAAGGTAGCGGGGTGAAACGTCCCCGCACCCACTTCCATATCGAGCGGCTGGAGGATGACGCACCCCTGTTCTGCCCAATACTGTTGCAGCGCAAGGATCAAGCCTTGAAAGGTCGACACATCAGGCGTCGATTGGTTTGTCGAGACACTCATCGCGGAAAGCACCGTTGGCCATGAATTCATTAGCCGTCAAGTATACAATCCCAGGCAGACAGGTTATAGGCGCGTAAGCCAACAGAACCGCTTTTGGTCAAGGAGAATGCAATGATTGTTGTAACCGGTGGCGCTGGTTTTATCGGTGCCAACATCGTCAAAGCGCTTAATGCGCGTGGGCGAAACGACGTGATGGTGGTCGACGACCTTCGTGATGGCACCAAGTTTGTCAACTTGGCGGACTGTACGCTGGCGGATTATCTGGATAAGGATGATTTTCTGGCGCGGGTAAAGAAAGCGCTGCATGGCGAGTCGGTAGATCTGCCGTCCATTGATGCGATTTTCCATGAGGGGGCCTGTTCCGATACCACGGAATGGGACGGCCACTACATGATGGAAAACAACTTTGAGTATTCAAAGGTACTGCTGAACTATTGTGAAGAACGTGGCATACCTTTTATATATGCATCCTCGGCAGCGACCTATGGCGGTAGCGAGGTATTCAAGGAAATCCCCGAGTGCGAAAAACCGCTCAATGTGTACGGCTACTCTAAGCTGCTGTTCGATCAGCATGTGCGCTCTCGCTGGAATGAACTGACAACCCAGGTCGTCGGCTTTCGCTACTTCAATGTGTACGGTCCCCGCGAACAGCATAAGGGCAAGATGGCGAGCGTTGCCTATCATAATCACCTGCAAATTCGTAATGACGAAACCCTAAAATTATTCGGCGCTTATGCAGGGTATGAGGCGGGTATGCAGAGCCGTGACTTCGTCTATGTGGGCGATGTCGTTGATGTGAACCTGTGGTTTCTGGATAACCCCGGCGCATCGGGTATTTTTAACCTGGGTACCGGCCGTGCTGAACCGTTCAAAGCGATTGGTGAGGCGGTGATCGATTACTACGGTAAAGGCCAGATCGATTACATTGCTTTCCCTGAGGAGCTCAAGGGACGTTACCAGAGCTATACGCGAGCCGATATCAGCAACCTGCGTGATGCTGGTTGTAACGTGGCGTTCAAAACCGTGGCTCAAGGAGTAAAAGCGTATATGGAGTGGCTTAATGGCTAACACCGCGATGCGGCTATTGGTCATTGGACCCTCCTGGGTGGGCGATATGGTCATGGCACAAAGCCTGTTCATGACGCTGAAGGCGCGCTATCCGCATGCCTCTATCGGTGTGGTCGCCCCGGCATGGTCACAGCCCATCCTTGAGCGCATGCCCGAGGTGGACGAAGTGCTCCCTCTGGCGGTGGGCCACGGTGAGTTCGGGCTCGCCAGTCGGCGTGATCTTGCTAACCGTCTAAAAGGGCGCTTTGATCGTGCCATTGTGCTGCCGCGCTCCTGGAAAGCCGCTTTGGTGCCTTTCATGGCACGGATCCCCGAGCGTATTGGCTTCCTGGGTGAACATCGCTATGGGCTGCTGAAGGAGCGTCGTAAACTCGATAAACAGGTGCTGGATCAAACCGTAAAGCGGTTTGTATCGCTTGGGTTGCCGCTGGAAGAGGCCGCAGGGGGAGATTTCGCTATCCCTAAACCGCGATTAACGATCGATCGGGACAATCTCGTCAATTTACGCCTGGCGCATGCGCTTTCTTCGCGGCCGGCCATCGGTATGATGCCCGGGGCAGAATATGGACCGGCCAAGCAGTGGCCGCTTAGCTACTTTCACCAACTCGCCAAGCAGCTTATTGCCAATGGCTATGAAGTCCGAGTGCTCGGGGGAGCCAAAGATCACGATGCTGCGGAGACCATTGTGCAAGGGCTGCCCCAGGCCCACAACCTGTGCGGCAAGACGGCGCTTGCGGATGCAGTCGACCTGCTGGCCGACTGTCGCCAGGTAGTCACCAATGACTCCGGCTTAATGCATGTAGCCGCAGCAGTGGGCGCGCGTATTCATGCGCTTTATGGCTCATCGTCGCCTGCCTATACGCCACCACTTACCGATAATGCGGTGATCCATTATCTGGGGCTTTCCTGCTCGCCGTGCTTTGAACGCACCTGTCCCCTCGGACATACCAACTGCTTGAATGAATTACACGTGGAGTCCGTCTACCAAGCGATATTGGCGGACCGCCAGCGCGAAAACCTGATCGCTAACGCATAATATCGACTTCTTCCGTCCGGTCAGCCGGCGTTTCGATCACCTGTTCTTGTGGTGTCTTGCTGTCCGTCTCACGACGCTGAGGGGCCAGTCCTTCCCAAAGGCGGTGTTGCAAGGCGGTTTCCTCGCGCAGGTGCTCGTTCAAGGTGTCCAGCCCATGGCGTTCGACCAGGGTTTCCTGGTCGCCAAGCAACGACGCACCCAGCCCCGCGCGATGATCTTCCAGGGTGAAGTTGAGAGACTCGAGAATCGTGGGGAATACATCCAGCATGGTGGCATCACGCTCAACGCGCCGCGGCGATAGATGATCACCCAGCAGCATAAAGGTGTTCTGGCGATCCAGCATGGTCAACTGATCCCATACCGAGACCCGCATGGTGAGATGGTCGCTCATGATCGCCACGAGCGTATTATCGAGTAACCCTTCACTCTCCAGGCGATTGATCAGATTACGGGCCAGCCAGGCAGAACACTCGACCGAGTAAAGAATGTCTTGTCCGTCGAAGGGGCCCTGACGTTCGATACAGGACTGGGCGGGAAACCCATTGGGCGCATGGCCGGTAATGCTCAGGGTCACCACTCCCCAGGGCCCGTCATCTGCTTCGTCAAGCCGACGAATTTCGTCAATCGTCATCTCATAGAGGCTGTCGTCAAAAAGCCCCCAATCATTAACGTACTCAGGATCATCAAGCTGCCGGATTAGATCGTCTTTGCCCTGCACACTTTGAAATTCATGGCCGCTGTAAAATAACCCTTTGCCGGCAAACTCCGTGCTGGCCCCCCCCAGGTAGCTCAGTCGGTAGCCCTGAGCAGCCAATATATCACCCAGACAATCAATGCCCGGGACTACGCTCTCCAAGGGTTCGAACTGGCTGTCATGCAGAAGACCTGCCGGCATCAGGGGCACACCACACTGGCTGGCAATCATGCCTGCCATGGTCCAACCGGTGTTTTCCATTTGGCGAACGCCCTCAAATACAATGCCGCGTTCGCCTAAGCGCTGAAGATCATTGTAGGCATCGCCAAACTGCGTATCGCTATAGGTACGCTCGATACTTTCGAGGTAAAGCACCAGCAGGTTTGGGGCATCTTTCTGATCGGATGAAGGGGGGGCGACATAGCGATAGTCAAGCCAATCGGCATCGTCTGCCACCACCGCTGCGCTGCGCTGCCCCAGCCCGAAAAGCAGGGGGTTGCTGGCCAGTAAGCCAAGTGCGAGAAAACGCTCCATTAAACGCCAGCGCTGATCATGTCGCGAAAGCCAGGTGACGGAAACCAGCACGCCGAGCATACTTGACGTGTAAAGAACGGCGGTAAGCATTTTTCCTGCGCCGCCGTGGTCGGCCATGCCAGCCTGGAGATGGAAAAACACGGCCCCCAGATCGACATTGCCGAAACTGTCCGCCAGATAGATATAAACGCCCCATAGGCTCAGAGGCCCGAGTGACCAAGGCCATACTTTACGGTAGCGTGCATTGAGCGGACGACCCCAGCGTAATTTTATGCCGATACCTACCCATACGGCCGCAAAGAAGAAAAACGTCCACCAGGGCAGGCGTGACAGTACCGTGATGGCATAACCAAGGCACAGGCCCGTCATGGTCAATGCTGGCAGCACGCGCTTTGCGGATCTTAATGCAGTGAAAGAGTGAAAACGTATGATGACATTTACCTGATTGACTAGTGAAAACAAGAGGCAGTTCTAATGGTCTTTGATGATAGCGTTCTTAGTGAAAAAATTGATGCGTATGCTCGAAATATTTTTGCATGACCAAGAGGCTAATCAAGCGTTCTCGCTTGGAACGCATAAATTGCGCCACGTAGCGATTGGCATTATCGATGATGATGTTGGCTTCATTGGGGTTCTCTCTGTAGTAGGAGACTTTATCCTCAAGGTCTGAGTAATCATCTTTAAGCTGCACATAGTGATAGCCGGGACGCAACGTGCCTTCCATGAACCATGTTTCAAAGCGTGGTCGTCTCATGAAACACAGCGAGTTAGACGCCATTATCCACTTGAGGTTAGTGGCAACATCCTTGCCTTCTATGCTCAGTACAAACTTATACTTTAACTGCTCCCGAACCGACATGAAATGTCGATGCCAAGGCTGGCCGGCCGCATTTTTGTGGGTATCGCCAACATTACATAGCGGGTGGTCGTAAAAGCCCTGCACAAATTGACGACGATGCTCTTGATGGCAATCTCCACGCCAGACGACAAGATCAAGCTTGTCATTATAGTCGTGTGGGTCTTTTACGATATAGTAATGGCGAACTTGATTTAACTTAAGTAAAACCGAATTTTGATTATGATCGCTGATGGGGCGGCTTTTTACTATGGTGGGAACGTGGGGAACGGTCGTTACATCGCCAAAGCGATGACAAAAATAAAGATGAGGCGGAAAGTAACGCAGTATGCTAGTTAAATCTAAATAATAAGTGCCGCTTTTTTCAAGTTTAAAATTGGATAAATTGAGTGTTTGTTCAGGTAGACCAGTCATTGTCTCGAGACGATTGTAGTAATCAACGCGATAGCGTATCTGCTGTTGTTCTTCTTCTGAAAAATTACTTAATGAACGAAGAAAGGCTATTCTTTGCCGCTGAAGTAAAGCGCCGGGTATCAGACGGTGAGCCGCATGTTGAGCATAAAATTTCAGCTTGTGAAGATTTTTATGTGTTTTTTCAGGGGCAACAAGCATAATCAATTACTCACAATTGCCTGGTAAAGTTGCCAATACGACTCAGCCATGGACTCGGGGCTGTATTGATCCAAACGCCTAGTCGCTCCTTGAGCTAAACGCTGACGAAGCACCGCATTCTCCCTCAAGTCGATAATGCCGTTAGCCAAGGCATCGGCATCGTCAGGTGGGATCAATAAGCCTGTTTGCTCATGCTTGACTATATCGGGTATGCCGCCAACCTCGGTAGCAATAACAGGAATACCTAGCTGCATAACATCCAGAACAACGGAGCCTAAACCTTCGTTGCGTGAGGGAAATGCAAAGACATCCAGGCCAGCAAGATAATCAGCAATATTGCTTTTAAAGCCTAACCAGTAAACATTGCCAAGCGATGAAGACTCTGCCTTTAACGTTTCCAGGTCATCACCATCGCCTAAAAAAATAAATTGTACATCAGGCACTTGTCGCTCAAGTTTCTTGGCAGCCTGTAGCAGCAGTCGCTGGCCTTTGTGACGATCAACGACGGCACCCGCATGCCCGACCAAAAATTTATCGGCAAAATCCTCACGAAAACTACGCGTAGCCTCTGGCGAGGGCGTTAGCCGAGCATAAGCACTGGGTATTACGGTAATATTACCGACTTGATTCTCTTCCAGAAGTCGCTTTATTACTTGGGATAGGGCAACTCTGGCAGAGGCATGCGAATAACATTGCTGGTTAAACCACTTACGTTTGACGGGTGAGTCAACACGTCGAGTAATTAGATAGGGCGTGCCTTTTAAACGGTAGTGCAAATAGGCCCAATGAACCGCTTTTGCATCGTGGGCATGTACCAGCTGAGTATCACCCAGCTGAAAGTGTCCTGACAATTGATGATTGGAGGATTGAAAACCGAGCTTCTCGACACCCTGCAGGTGCTGGCGCATGGGGGAGTCGTGACGACAAACCAGCGTTTGTGAAATTTTACCTGGTGAATGCTCTGCTAATGCCTTGATCAATAACTCGGTTTGGCGCTCGCCGCCGCGAAAACCACGCGCTAAATTGACATGCGTAATATGCATCAATCACCAAACCTTATTAAAGTCTTCTGCTTCGAGTACTTTCGGGTCGCGTTGATATTCGAGAAGCTTGGCATACTTCAGGTAGCTATTGAGTCCTGCACTGAGCGCAACGGTCATGCCATCGACCCCGCCCATGAAGCCTCGCTGAAATATATATTTGCGTACAAAGGCATTCAGGCCATGTGCAAACGGTGAAAAAGCATTGGCTCGCTTGCCTTTCTGAAACATGATCTTGGCCGCACGACCGCTGAAATTGCGCCCTGGCTTGGCAAATAACTGGCCTAGGTTCGCAAATGAGTAATGCACTATATCGGCGTCAAGCCGCCGAGGGTTGGCAGCCCTGACGCTGGCATGCTGTTTGACCTCCGCAAAGCGAGCATGGTGCCGGTTGTAGAGCCGAATACAGTAATCTGGATACCAACCACAGACACGTATCCAGCGTGAGCCAATCATATTGCGACGACGGAAGGCAAAGGCGTCATGCTCGGTAGTCGTCAGGTCGAGCTGTCGGATTGCTTCAACCATCTGCGGCGTCAGGCGTTCATCGGCATCCAGGCTGAGCACCCAATCGTATTGCACATGCGCCAGCGCGATATTTTTTTGAATACCATCGCCTAGATAAGCTTGTTGAACTACGGTGGCACCTAATTCGCGTGCGATAGCGGTGGTTCGATCCTGGCTGCCTGAATCCACGACGACGATGTCGTCACAAACGAGTCGAGCAGAAGCAATGCAGTCCGCAATATTGGCTTCTTCGTTAAAGGTAATAATATTAGCCGATATCATGAAGCGGGGACCTCTTGCAAAAAGGCAGAAGTAATATGTGCTGGAGAAAACCGTTCCAGCCAGCGTTCATCAATGGCATAGCCGTCCGCTTCAAGAACGGCGTCGACACGGGCTGCTAACGCTTCAGGTGTCATGTCGCAAAGATAAGCTTCCAGCTCGCCGGACATAATATCACGTACCCCGCCAGGGCAATCGACTGAAACGACAGGCGTCTGGCAGGCCAGCGCCTCGAGCAATACGATGCCCAGACCTTCGTGGGCTGAACTCAAGATAAACAAGCGGGCATGGTGCATCCAGGGGTAAGGGTTTAACCGGCGGCCCGCAAACGTGACGTTTTCAGCAATCCCGAGTTCAATGGCAAGTGCCTCCAGCTCTTTGCGTAGAGGACCCTCGCCGACAATCACCAGCGGAAGGGGCGTTTGCATCTTGGCATATGCGCGCAGTAGTAAGTCATGATTCTTCTGCGGTACTAAGCGAGCGACGTTGAGCAGATAAGGGGAAATGGGCCGCTCAGGGAAGTCGTCGCGCATAGCATTGCGGATATCCGCTAACGGACATGGATTGGTGATGGTTTTCAACGATAGTGGCTCAACCGCCAGCGTCTGCATGGTCGTGACAATTTGTTTTTCGACGCCGTGAGAGACGGTGACCAGGTGTTTGTGATGAAAAAGACAGCGTGCTTTCAGCCGTTCCAGCCAGCCAGCATGGCCTGAGGAGGGTTTGATGATATTTTCCAGCACATAACAGGCGCGTGGATCCTGGAAGGACCATACCGTTTCAAAGGTGCCAATGCCGCGGAAAATGATCCGGTCAAAAGCACCATATTGGCGCTCAAGGCGGCGTATTTCTCGACGGAAAAGTTTCCCGCCCCACCAGCCCGACAATAGAAAATAGCTTTTCCGCAGCACGCTATTGAACAAGCGTGCTGCGATCTCAACGCCACCGCCCACACCCGACGCCCACATGGCACGCGAAAGTGAGAAATGATGGACATTCACTTGCTCATTGCTCGGTGCTAACTGCGGGGGGCGCGGCTTAAAGTACATCAGGTGGCTCTCATGCCCTTGTTCGGCGAAGGCATCAGCAAGGTTCACCGCTACTCTTTCCATGCCGCCAATTTTTAGCGTACGCACGACAATTAAGACCTTCATGAAGGTGAATCCTTTTGCTGTAGCGGAAGTTGCATAACCGGTCATGTCGGAGCCAATGGTCACGACGCTGACTTTGGGCCATGCCAGCGTCTGTCTCAGACATCAGTGTATCGATGCAAGGGAGCCCCTGAAGGAGGTGCTGGGTATGAAAAAATGATAGTACTGATACAGGAAAGTAAGCAGGTGATCGTTAGCGTGTTATGCCTCGCTACACCATGGCATATCTTATGCCTGAAACAGAAAAAATCTGAAAATTCCCACGTTAAAAACACTTTTTAATCAGCAGCCTAGGGTAAAAGCTACCCATAAGAGCTATTTAAAAATAGCTGAGATATTATCTACCCCTACCTCTGCTTGCAACCACGCTGCTGGTACTCAGATGGGATTGTGCCACTGACTATATCGGTGTGAATTAGGCAGGTGCCAGCACAATTTCTGATATCCTAGTCCCACTGAAATAAACAGCTAATGGCACCTGATGAGGTTCGCACGATCCAGCGGGTACATCTGGACGGACGCGCAACTCATATCAGGAGTAACTTAGTCGATGCAGCGTAGCAGGGAAGTATCGCAAAGCGTGTGGTCGAGAGGGCCCTGAGATATCTTGAACAAGAAGGTGATAGCGTTCGCTGTTCAGATCAGGATGCCTTGAATCACGTGCTGACAGGAAGCTGGTATCGGCTGTCACCGGAGTGGAATTTTCAGCTAACCGCCTGTGATGCTATTGAAAAGCGCTATTCACATCTTGCCCCATACCTGCCGGCCATAGAAGCTTCCATTCGTCATCCGCGGATCGTGCATTTTATCAATGCGGTATAGCCATGGCATGCAACCTGCTCTTCAGCGAGATTTTTATCGCTTATTCGTTTCACACCGTCTGGCCGATCGATAGACGAGCGTTTAGCCCTTGAGCTAAGAAGCATTTAAACTGAACAAGCAAAGGACTGTGGTTTCCTGGCGAAGGTGAAGATTTTCAGCTTGCAGCCATAGCCGTTTGTTTTAGGGACATAAGTTGAAAGGGAATTGTATGCGACACAAATTGCCACATCTGCCCGGATGGGACCCTGCGTTTTCCTCGCTGAATGATGCGCGAATGTACTGGCCAATACAGCGTACTCGTCTGCAGCTTATGGTTCGTGAAGGCTTCCAGGCCGCCATCGGCATTCCTCTTGAGCGAACGATATTATTTTTATGGAAGCGTGGCATGTATGGGCGCTCTGCCGTTAAGCATCTGGGCCTTCCACGCGGTGAAGTTGAACGGACATTGCAGGATAAACTGATTATTCATGTGAATCCTCGTGAGCTGATTCGAAGTGTTCACTGGAATGAGTTGCCGAAGCGCAGGCGACCCTCTTCTTCGACGTTCATTTGGGACGGGGATTGGGATTTACAGCGTGGAGACTTGCGCTATGGCTCGCGCTATCGCTTCGTTAGTGACCTGGTGCATCATCGCCATGACTTGATTCGCAGTGAGGCGTTTCAGCGTTTCAAAAGGCTTGTTGATGAAAACCGTCCATGGTCATCCCATCAGCAGGGTCTTTTGCTGGACTCAGAAGAGCGGATCCTTGCCTACCTTCGTGTTTATCTGGCCTTTATGGATGATATGGCCGAGCATGGTTTTGACATGGATCGTGGCAAAGATGACCTCGGTGTAGCCGTCAGTCGAGAGGGTAAATTGATCAAAATTAACCGGGGTCTACATCGGCTAGCCATGGCGCAATATTTAGGCTTGCAGACGGTACCCGTAAAGGTCAAGGCGGTGCATAGAGTGTGGTGGGAAGCCGTTACACGAAACACCCAGGGTGCTGAAGCGCTTGAACATATGGCGCAGGCATTACAACACTGCCGACCCGAGCAACAGCCCGGCCCACTAGATCCTCATGAAACCCCCGAACACTTTTCGTGGCCCCCAAAGCAGGTATAAGTCAGTTTGCTGAGTGATAGCCCTGGATAATCGGTGAGAACGTTGTCGCGGGGCTAAATTTACGTATAGATCGCGCCAACCTGTCTAGATTCATTTTTTGCCAGCTGCCGCTCTGGCGCAGGCGGCAGCGATCCAGGTCGATTAACCAAGGTGTTTCGTGGGCATCAATCAGGATATTGCGAGCGTTAAGATCCACGTGGTCGAGGCCCGCCTGATGAAAGCGTTTTATCATGGCGCCGATGCTCATTAGTAGGGCCTTGTGGACGCCTCCTTCTTCCAGCACCGCGGCAAACGCCCGCGCAGCGGGTACCCTTACGGTTAATAGCCCAGCCTGATAGGTCAAACCGTTGCGGGTAACACAGCAGGCGACTGGTCGCGGTAAGGGTAATCCTCGATCGTACAACGATGCCGTTAAGCGTAGTTCCCGAAATGCCCGTGTACGCTCAGCGCCGGTCCACAGGTAATTTTTTTCGCTGAGCTTGGCAATGAGCCCCCCTCGTCGATAGGGCCGCAACACCCACTGTTCGTTGCCGGTAGCTTTTAGAAAGAGGCTGCTGCCACGGCCGGGGGCTTCACCCACGATTAATCCTTGCTCACGCCAATAATCGGCGCTGAACAATGCGGTATGCGGTTGGTGTGTCGTGGTCTCGTCACATAAACTGTCTTCATCATGTAAAATAAGACTATTTCCCTGCCGGAGTGCCGCTAAGCGCATGAAGCCCTCTCTGCCTGTTCAGCCTAATCATATTGCCATTTTGCGCCTCTCCGCATTGGGAGACGTGTGCAACCTCGTCCCCACGGTGCGAGCGTTGCAGCGCCAATGGCCGCAAGCACGCATTACCTGGATTATTGGCAAAGGGGAATACAGTTTACTGGCCGGTCTTTCCGGGGTCGAATTTGTTGTCTATGACAAGTCGACCGGCGTCAAAGGCATGCGAGCGCTCTGGCGCGAGCTGGCGGATACCCGTTTTGATGTATTGTTGCATATGCAGCAGTCTATCCGGGCAAGCATGCTTTCGCTGGGGCTAAAAACGCCTGTGCGCGTGGGTTTCGATAAAGCTCGGGCCAAAGATGCCCAGCATTGGTTTACTCAACACCACATTTCACCCAGAGCCCAGCCGCACGTGTTGGAGTCGTTTATGGACTTCGCTCGCGCGCTGGGAGTGGAGGATGACCGGCTGGAGTGGCAGATGGCGGTTCCCGCGGCGGCGTATGACGAAGCGAAGCTGATAAGCCACGAATCGCCCTACCTGGTCGTTAATCCCTGTAGCAACGTACGGCTGCGTAATTTTCGCAACTGGTCGGTAACCGGGTATGCCAGCGTCATTGAATATGCATGGGTGCAGCACGGCTTGAAAAGCGTGTTGTCCGGAGGCGGCAGTTCGCTTGAGCGTGAAATTGGTGAGCAAATCGAAGCGCTCTGCCAGCCAGACAGTGTGATCAATGCCATTGGCCAAACATCGTTAAAGGGCCTTTTAGCGCTGATTGATGGTGCCCGCGCGGTCATTGCGCCCGATACCGGACCTGCGCACATGGCAAATGCCATGGGGACCCCGACGTTGGGGCTCTATGCGACAACGAATCCCCAGCGTGCTGCCCCGTACTTGTGGCGAGATTTTGCTGTCAATGCCTATCCTGAGGCCGTACGCACGTTTTTGCATAAATCAGTGGAAGACGTGAACTGGGGGCAGCGGGTACGCCATGCCGATGCCATGGATCTGATCAAGGCCGACGACGTCATCGCCAAGCTTGATGCGCTATTAGCCTATAGCGCAGAGCAGTCAACCACAGGAACCACGGATGAAAGTTGATTTGACCGCCCTGGAGCACGGCCGCGTCCTCGTTGTGGGCGACGTGATGCTGGACCGCTATTGGCATGGTGGTACCTCACGCATATCGCCGGAGGCACCGGTACCGGTAGTGCGTGTCGAAAATGCCGACGACCGGCCCGGGGGTGCCGCCAACGTGGCGCTGAATATTGCGGCCCTGGGGGCGCAGGTGTCGCTCGCTGGGGTAGTCGGCAACGATGACAATGCCAAGCTGCTTGCCACACGATTATCAGATTCAAAAGTAAGCACTTACTTTCAATACAGCGACGATATTCCGACTATTACCAAGCTCAGGGTGATGAGTCGCAACCAGCAGCTGCTGCGTCTGGATTTTGAGCAGCGCCTGGACGGAGTCGACACCACTGACCTGCTTGCCCAGGTTGAGCAGGCGCTCCCCGACTGCGACGTGATGATTCTTTCCGACTACGGGAAGGGCACCTTGAACCAGGTTGAAAAGCTGATTTCGTTGGCGCGCGGTCAGGGTAAGCGTGTGTTGATTGATCCCAAGGGCAGCGACTTCAGCAAGTATCGTGGCGCGAGCCTGATTACCCCCAACCTGACGGAATTTGAAGCAATCGTCGGTCCGTGCAGCAGCGATGAAGAGCTCTCGCGTCGCGGCGAAGCGCTGCGCGCCGAGCTTGAGCTGGAAGCGTTGCTGATTACCCGCAGCGAAAAGGGCATGACGCTGATTGGCGACGGCCAGGCGCCGTTACATTTACCTACCCGGGCCCAGGAAGTTTTCGACGTGACGGGCGCGGGCGATACCGTAATTGGTCTGATGGGGCTCGCCCTGGCATCCGGTCATGAGCTGGCGGAGGCCATGATGCTGGCGAATCTCGGCGCCGGGTTGGTGGTCGCCAAACCGGGCACCGCTACGCTGTCGATTGCTGAGCTTTACACCGCCCTGCACGGCGACAAGCTTGCCGAGTATGGCGTCATCGAGCCAACCTCTCTGGTGGAGGCCGTGCGTGCCGCTCAGCGCCGTGGCGAGCGCGTCGTGATGACCAACGGCTGCTTCGATATTCTGCACGCGGGCCATGTGGCGTATCTCGAACAGGCAAAACGTCTGGGTGATCGCTTGATCGTGGCGGTCAACGATGATGCCTCCATTGGCCGCTTGAAAGGCCCAACACGCCCGATCAATCCCCTCAATCGGCGCATGCAGGTGCTGGCAGGCTTGGGCGCGGTCGACTGGGTCGTCCCCTTTAGCGACGACACACCGCAGGCACTGATCGAGGCCGTGCTGCCGGATATACTGGTCAAAGGCGGCGATTACCGCCCTGAGGACATTGCCGGAGGTGAAGCGGTGATAGCCAGCGGCGGCGAAGTCAAAGTGCTGGGCTTTGAGGACGGCGTTTCCACCACGGCGATGATCAGCTCGATTCTGGATCGCGAACGCTGATGGGCTGGCCTCGGTTTGCCTATTCGGTGGTGCTATACGCGCTGTCACCGCTGATCACATGGCGCATCTGGCGTGAGCAAGTACCCACTTACTCGCGACTGCAACGCCTCGGTATGCGCCTTGACCCGTTGCCAGCCGGGCCGACGATCTGGCTGCATTGCGCGTCGGTTGGCGAGCTACGCGCGGCGCGCCCGCTCATCGAAGGGCTGTTGCAACGCTATCCCGCCCATGGGCTGCTGTTGACCACCATGACGGCCACCGGGGCCCAGCAGGCTCTCACTTTGATCAATGACCAGCCCGAACGTGACCGTGTTCGTCTTGTCCATCGGTTCCTGCCGCTTGACTATCCGGGCGCGGCGAAGCGCTTTATGGCACGGGTAACGCCGGCGCTGGCCCTGCTGTTCGAAACCGAGCTATGGCCCAATTTGCTCAATGCCTGCAGTAGGCAGGGAGTGCCTGTCGCGGTCGTTAACGGACGCCTATCACCTCGCGCGTTTGCGCGCTACCAGCGCTGGCGGCCACTGATGGCCAGCGCCCTGGCGAACGTCAGCTGGCTGGCCGCCAAGTCTTCGGCCGATGCCGAGCGATTCAATCGCCTGGGATGCCGCGTTGACGCCACCAGCGTCGTTGGCTCGTTAAAGTTTGAAATGCCCAGTCACGACAAGGCATTGGAAGAGGGTGAGCGCTTACACTATCAATGGGGTGGGCGGCCCGTATGGGTGGCTGGCTCCACCCGAGATGGCGAAGAAACGTTGTTGTTGCAGGCTCATCGCCAGCTTGCCAAACGCCATCCCGATGCCTTACTGGTTGTGGTGCCGCGCCATCCAAAACGGTTTGATGAGGTGGCCCGCCTTTGCCGTGATGAGGGCTGGTCGTTAAGCCGTCGCAGTCAGCAGCAGCCCGTAACGGCCCAGACCGACGTCTACCTGGCCGATACGCTGGGCGAGTTGGCCGTGCTGTATGCGGCGGGTAGCGTGGCCTACGTGGGCGGAAGTTTGGTCCCTTTGGGCGGCCACAATGTGCTGGAGCCCGCCGCGCTGGGAAGGCCGGTACTCACGGGGCCCTCCCTTGAAAACTTTGCCGATGTGGCCGAGCCACTGTTAATGGCGGGTGCGCTCACTCAGGTGGATAGCCCGACGGCGCTTGCCGAGGCGCTAGTTCGCCACTTTGACGACCCAGTAGAGGCGCAGCGACAAGGCCAGGCAGGGTATGAGGTGGTCAAGGCACAGGCGGGAGCGCTGACCCGCACGCTGGACGGCTTGGCCAGGCTGCTACCCCAGCCGCGTTCGGTATCAACGGATTAGCTTCTGTTGGGCTCCACTATCTGCAGAAGTGGATTAACAAGCCATTAGATATAAAACAAAGGCCAGCACAAAAGGCTGGCCTGGTGACATTGAAATGCTTACTGTGGAATCAGCTGGTCGTGATGCGCTCCACGCCCTCCTGATTGCCGAGCAGCAGCACATCGGCGCCCCGCTCGGCGAATAGGCCACTGGTCACTACGCCCACGATGGCGTTGATCCTGGCCTCCATGGCTAAGGGGTCATCGATCATGAATTCGTAGCAGTCGATGATCTGGTTGCCATTGTCGGTGACCACCCCTTGCCGATAGACAGGCTCGACGCCCAGGCCGACGAGCTGGCGGGCAACATAGGAGCGCGCCATGGGGATCACTTCAATCGGCAACGGGAAGTTGCCCAACTGGCTGACGTACTTGGACTGGTCGGCGATGCAGATGAAGCGTTCGGCGCAGGCGGCAACGATTTTTTCGCGGGTAAGCGCCGCGCCGCCCCCTTTGATCATTTGTAAGTTGGCGTTCACTTCGTCGGCACCGTCGATGTAAAAGGGCAGCGTGCCAACGCTATTCAAATCGAACACGTCAATACCCAGCGATTTCAAGCGCTGCGCACTGGCCTCCGAGCTTGCCACTGCTCCCCTGAACTGATCGCGTAGCGGTTTTAGGCGATCAATAAACAGGTTGGCGGTAGAGCCGGTGCCGATGCCCAGCACGGTATCCTTCTCAAGCCAGGGTTCAATTTCACGGATCGCTTTGTCCGCGACGGCGGCCTTGAGTTCGTCTTGGGTCATGGTATGCCTTTTCGCTGGGAGGAATGGATGCAGGGCTCATTATAACGGCGCGAGCGCGGCCTGCCGATCAAAACGCCGCTAGACGCCGCAAGGCGTAATCTGCTACCAATAGAAGTTTTGTCCGCACCCGTCAGGGTTACGCTTTTCCTTGGGATTTTCCGCATGCTAGAAGCTACCGTCAAAAAGATCCTCCAGGCCCACGTGTATGAAGCCGCCTGTGAAACGCCTATATCGCCCGCTCCCTTTTTGTCGCGTCGTTTCAACAACCAGATTTTGATTAAGCGCGAAGATCTACAGCCGGTATTTTCCTTCAAAATCCGTGGGGCCTACAACAAAATGGCCCAGCTGAGCGACGAACAGAAGGCCAAGGGGGTAATTGCGGCCTCGGCGGGCAATCATGCCCAGGGCCTTGCCATGGCCGCCAAGCTGATGGGCGTGAAAGCAGTCATTGTCATGCCGAGGATAACTCCCGAGATCAAGGTGCAGGCGGTACGGGCTCGGGGTGCCAAGGTGGTGCTCAAGGGCGATGCCTTTGCCGCCGCCGCCGAGCATGCGCAAGAGCTAATAAAAGAGCACGGCTACATCTATATCCCGCCGTTTGACGATATTGACGTTATCGCCGGTCAGGGCACCATCGCGGTGGAAATCCTGCGTCAGCAGGCCGGGCGTCTCGATGCCATCTTCGTGCCGGTAGGCGGGGGAGGTCTGATCGCCGGTATTGCCGCCTACGTCAAATACCTGCGTCCGGATATCAAAGTGATCGGCGTGGAATCCGAAGACAGCGCCTGCTTGAAAGCCGCGTTGGAAGCGGGTGAGCGGGTGGTGCTCGACCAGGTGGGCGTTTTTGCCGAAGGCGTCGCCGTGGCACAGATCGGCGAAGTGCCCTTTTCGCTGGTGAAAGACATCATCGACGATGTGATTACCGTCACCGCCGATGAAATGTGCGCCGCCGTCAAAGATATCTTTGAAGATACCCGCGCCGTCGCGGAAACCTCGGGTGCGCTGTCGCTGGCGGGGCTGAAAAAATATATTCAGCAAACTGGCGCGGAAGGCGAAACCCTGCTGTGTATCAATTCCGGGGCCAACACCAACTTTGACCGTCTTCAGCATATCGCCGAGCGGACCGAGCTTGGCGAGCAGCGCGAGGCGATTCTGGCCGTGACCATTGCGGAAAAGCCAGGCAGTTTCAAGAAGTTCTGCCGTACGCTGGGTAAGCGCATGGTGACCGAATTTAGCTATCGCTATGCGGATAACAGCGAAGCGCATATCTTTGTCGGCGTACAGGTAAAGCCCGGTGGAGAGGATCGCCGGGCCGTTATCGAGAAGCTGGAGGAAGCGGGCTATCAGGTCGAGGATCTTACCGACAATGAGCTGGCGAAGTTGCACATTCGCCACCTCAGCGGCGGTCGCCCCAGCGAGCACTTTGAAGAAGAGCTGTATCGCTTCGAATTTCCTGAGCGTCCCGGCGCGCTGATGAACTTCCTGACCCAGCTTCCCCACGACTGGAATATCTCGCTGTTCCACTACCGGAATCATGGCGCTGCCTACGGTCGTGTCCTGGTCGGCATGCAGGTGCCCAACGGCGACCGCAAGCATGTTGACGAACATCTGGATGCGATTGGCTACCGCTACTGGCGAGAAAGCGATAACCCGGCGTACCGAATATTCATGGCGTAATGATGCCCTACACATTGAGTAAGCGCTTACTTACGCACAGGGCGCCATCTGCCGACGGTTAAGAAACACTGTGCGTTTATTTTTTTAGTGGCAGATGACCGTGAAACCGTTGTCAACGAGTGCCTATTGGCCCTATAGTCACAGTCGATATTAATGACAGACATCATCCAGGCAGTATTAGGCGACTCATGACAGGCAGGCCGGGTGATGTCTTAATGAATTTGGCAATGCTTAGGGGGTTGGAGAAGCACTATGCGCCGCAAGAAGCCTGACATGGTAATGGCACTGATGATTGTGTTCGCGCTTGGGGTGCTGGCGACTGGCTACGCGCAAGCGCTGGCGGGAAGCTGACCCATCGCTTGGTAACACAAAGCATCGATTATTGAACGGGCTGGCCTTTAGGGTCGGCCCGTTTTGTTTTCTAGCCGATCAAACAGGCTCAGGTCTCACAATATGCCGATCGCTGACCACCGCGCTTAAAGGTATGTCCCAGGGTTCGACGGGCAGGGTGTCCACCTGCTGACACGCATGGGCGACGCCCAGCAGCGTAGGCTTCGGTCCTGGCCGGCGCATGAAGGCGAGGCTGCGATCATAAAAGCCACCGCCCATGCCCATACGGTTAGCCTGGGCGTCGAAACCGACCAGGGGCACCACCAGGGTATCGAGCGCCCAGGCAGGCAGCCGGTTGGGACGCTTGGCGGCAAAGCGGGTGTCGGGTTCGGCGATACCGAAGCGATTCTTAATCATCGGGGTGCCCGCGTGGTAGGCCACAAACCACAGCGTATTGGTGCTGAAAGGCCGCAAAACCGGTAAATAAACCGTGACGCCTCGCTGGCGGAGCCAGGGAATGAGCGGGGTCGGGTCGATTTCGCCCTTGATCGGCAGATAGAGACTTATACGCCGGGCACGGCGAATTTCGGGAAGGCGTTTGAGCTGCTGGCAAAGGCGAAAGGCCGCTTCGCGTTGCTCGCGAGGCGTTAGCGATTGGCGCCGCTGGCGCAATTCACGCCGCAGTGTACGCTTGTGGTCAGCGCTGTGGAGGCTGTCCATCATAATGAGTGTTCCCCAGAATGCCGCTGTCGTTCTGGCCCTGAACCTACTGGTTCAGGTGGGTGGCCGCAGCCAAGCCGTCAGGCTTTCCGACGCACGGACATGCACACGGGCCTGGCTAGCATTTGGCCCCCTGGGTATTACGCATAGGCTCGAGGGACTATAACGACTGGCGCACACCCCAGAGAACCTCGTCATCCTAACAGAGCGGTGACCAATGCCAAAGGCTTGCGTTAAACGGCATCACGGCTTGCGGGTTTGCGACAAGGCGTGCTCAAGCCGCTCGTTAAGCCGGTTCAGGTTTGCTTCCCCAGCGCGATGTTCATCCATGGCCTCAAGCAGCTCGTGTGTGATGTTAAGCGCTGCCATGATGGCGATACGCTCGCTTCCCAACAGGCTGCTTTGCGACTGTATACCCTGCATGGCGCGGTCCAGATAGCGGGCCGCGCGTTCCAGCTTGGCTTCTTCACCGGGGTCGCAAGCAATCACGTAATCACGCCCTAACAGGGTGATTTCGGTAGTAGGCCGCTTAGTGTTACTCATGACAAGCTCCGGCACGGGTCAAAAGGATGCCCAATGCGTTAACATCACTGCATAGGAAGGACGATGCCGTTCACTATAAGAGAGCGGCTTGCGCGCGGTCAACGCGCAAGCCGGAGCGGCCTATCATCGCGAACCCATGCCAACGAGTGAAGACCATGTCGCTAATTGACGAACGCCAGGATTTTTCGGATGTCGCCGATGTTTTTTTGTTGCACGGGAGCATGCAGTCCCCCGCATTTCTCGATGGGCGGCTTTGCGCACTGCTGGCCCTGCGTGATGTGGATGCTCAAACTTGGCTGGAAGAGGTCTGTTTGAGCCTTGGTGTGGAACAGCCCCGTGACCCGGCCAGCGCCGAGCGGCTGCTGGGCTGGCGGCGACAGACGTTGGAGGCACTCAGCGCCAGCGACCTCAACTACGCGCCGCTGCTGCCCGACGAGCTGTTCAGCCTGGCCGAGCAGGCCCAAGGCCTGAAAGAGTGGACGCTGGGCTTTATGGAAGTGGTCGACGAGGTGGCCGATGACGACATGCGCCAGCGTTGGTCGCAGACCCTTCGCGAAGCGGTGGACGACCTTTCAGGGCTCGGCCAGATCGAGACCGATATCGACGACTCGCCCGAGAATGAAAATGACCTCTTTGCGCTGACCGAGCACGCGCGGATGGCGGCCATGCTGCTATACACCGAGCAGCATCCCGGTCAGCCGCAGGTCGAGCAAACCGACACGCCCGTTCATTAACCTGTTGTTGGAAAACGCTATGTCGCTTGATGTACTTCCCCGGCCGCCGGCGATTACGCCGGCCGAATATCGCCAGCGGCGCGACGCCCTCATGGCCCAACTGCCTGCCAATGCCGCAGTCATTTTGCCCAGCGCCTCGCTGGTGACGCGCTCCAACGACAGTGAGTATGCGTTCCGCCAAAACAGCGACTTTTATTACCTCACCGGCATCGCCGAGCCGGATGCCCTGCTGGTACTGCTGCCGGGCCGTGAGGCGGGGCAAAGCGTGGTGTTCTGCCAGGACCGCGACCCCACCATGGAAGCCTGGACCGGGCGACGGCTGGGCGCACAGGGCGTGGTGGCCGAACACGGCGTTGATCAGGCGTTCGAGAATGCCGAGCGCGAGGCTACCCTGAAAACGTTACTGTCGGGGCGCGAATGGCTTTACCTGCCCCTCGGAAACGCTGAAGCGCAGGCCATTGCCGATGACGCCTTGGCAGAGGCAACCACGGGCCAGCGCCGTGGACGGCCCGCGCTCAAGGGCTGGGTGGACACGGATCCGCTGATTCATGCCATGCGCCAGATTAAAAGCGCGGCCGAAATTGCGCTGCTGCGCCATGCGGCGCTGATTTCTGCCCACGCCCATGTCCGCGCCATGCGCGTCACACGCCCCGGTCTCCGCGAATATCAGCTACAGGCCGAACTGGAGCATGAATTTGTCTGGCAGGGTGGCAGCGGCCCTGCTTACAGCACTATTGTGGGTGGCGGTGCCAATGCCTGCGTGTTGCACTACATTGAGAACAGCGCACCGCTGACCAGTGGCGAGCTGGTGTTGATTGACGCCGGCGCGGAATTCGAACTCTATGCTGGCGATATTACCCGCACTTTCCCGGTATCGGGGCGCTTTGATGACGCTCAGCGGGCACTCTATCAAGTCGTGCTGGACGCCCAGGAGCGAGCCGTCGCGGCTATTCAGCCAGGTGCCACCCTCGCTGAGATCCACCAGGGCGTTGTGGCCGATCTGACCGTCGGTTTGATTGCGCTTGGCCTGCTGGATGGCGAGCTTGAGACCTGTATCGACGAGCAGCGCTACCGGCGGTTTTACCTGCACTCCACTTCGCACTGGCTGGGCCTGGATGTTCACGATGTGGGCCGCTACCGGCTGGACGAAGAAACGCCACTGCCACTGGCGCCGGGCATGGTACTGACCGTTGAGCCTGGTCTTTATATTCCCGATGAACCGGATATCCCCGCCGCCTTTCGAGGCATCGGCGTGCGCATCGAGGACAACGTAGTCGTGACGGCGCAGGGGCATGACGTGCTCACCGATCAGGTGCCAAAACGGATAGCGGATATCGAGGCGCTGATGGCCGGCGAGGGTTAGATCATCATTCATTATGTAATTTACGTTACGCAATAGGCACGGTGTGCTTGAGCACATCCGTCACCCTGGGAGGCAGCCAATGCAAGCGGCGGGGCAGGCAATAACGCACGACATCGTGATTGTGGGGGGTGGGCTGGTAGGCGCGAGCCTGGGCTGTGCCTTGGCCCCCTTGATTGAGCGTTTTGGTTGGAAAGTCGCCATCATCGAGGCGGCGCCGCTCCCCGTCGCGTCGCTTGATGAGGGCTGGCAGCCGAGTTTCGACGCCCGCGCCAGCGCCATCGCCGAAGGCTCGGCCCAGCGCTTCCGTCAACTGGGCGTCTGGAACGCCATGCAGACCGAGGCAACGCCCATCAAGCAAATTCACATCAGTGAACGGGGGCGGCTGGGAGCTACGCGGCTCAACGCTAGTGAGCTCGGCGTCGAGGCGCTGGGGCACGTGATTCCCAACGCCTGGATGGGGCGCGTGCTTCATCAACGGCTCAACACGCTGCCCCTTGAGTGGCACTGTCCTGCCAAGGTGGAGAGCATTACCCCGACCCCTCAGGGCCACGACCTTAGCCTCTCCGATGGCAGTCGTCTGCACGGCGCCTTGACGGTGCTGGCCGACGGTGGGCGCTCGGGGTTAAAAGAGCAACTGGGTATCGCCAGCCGCCGCGAGGCCTATCAACAAACCGCGTTGATTGCCCACGTAGGCGTCAGTCAGCCCCATCGCGGCATCGCCTACGAGCGGTTCACCCGCGCGGGGCCGATAGCGCTTCTGCCTCTGCCGGGGCAGTCCATGGAGCTGATCTGGACGCATGCCAGCGGCGAGGAGCAGGCGCGCCTGGCGCTCTCTGATAGCGAGTTCCTGGCGCAGCTACAGGCTGCTTTTGGCGACCGTGCCGGGCGCTTTACCCAGGTAGGCCAGCGCCACAGCTATCCGTTAACCTTGATTACGGCCCAGGAACCGGTTCGCCCAGGGCTTGCCGTATTGGGCAATGCCGCGCACGCGTTGCACCCGGTCGCCGGGCAGGGCTTCAACCTGGCCCTGCGCGGGGTGATGGACCTGGTCGATGCTCTGGAAGAAGGTGAGTGGGCAAAACGCCCGCTGGGCGATATGGCCACCTTGCAGGCGTTCGAGCGACGCCGCGCGCGCGACCGGGCCAACGTGATTCGCTTCAGTGACGGGCTGATCCGTCTGTTTGGCCTGTCGTTCCCGCTGTTGCCTCACGCCCGAGCGGTCGGTTTGATTGGGCTTAATATCGTAGGACCATTACGTAAAGGGCTGGCGCGCCGGGCAATGGGGCTGGAGCGATGAGTCACGACGTATTGCCGACCGATGAGCCAGCTAAGCCAACTCCGAGGAGCGTTATGCCGTCACCCAATGAGTCATCGCAAGCATCAGGCCGCAGCTATGACGCCATTATCGTCGGCGCGGGCATGGTGGGGACCACCCTGTGCTGGTTGCTGGCAAACGCCGGCATGCGGGTAGCGCTGGTGGAAGCGCAATCAGCGCCGTCTGAGCCAGCGCTAAATGGGCTTCCTGCCCCGCGGGTCAGCGCCCTGACGCCGGTCTCTCAGCGGTTGTTGACGCATGTCGGTGCCTGGCCATTGATGGCCAATGCCCGGGTGACCCCTTACCGCCATATGCAGGTGTGGGACGCCGAGGGCAGCGGTGAGATTGCCTTTTCCGCCGACGAGGCGGGCGTTCCCGTGCTCGGCCACATTGTCGAGAACGACGTCACGCTATCGGCGTTGCACGTTGCACTCGCGCGACAGGCCAAGGCCAGTGTGTACTTCGATGCGCCGGTGGCTGCATTGGAAGCATCAGCATCAGGGCGCCAGCTGCGCCTGGCGAACGGGCAAGCGTTGCAGGCTCCCTTGATCGTGGCGGCGGACGGGGCGCGCTCGGCGCTGCGTGAGATGGCGGGTATCGACGTGGTCAGCGAGTCGATGGGCCAGGACGCAGTGGTCACCACGGTGCACTGTGAAAGACCCCACGGCGATACCGCGCGTCAGGCCTTTATCGACGGCTGCCCGCTGGCGTTCTTGCCGCTGACGGTTCAGGGGGATGCTCACTACTGCTCGATTGTCTGGTCGACGACGCCCGCCCACGCCACCGCGCTTTGCCAACTTTCCCAGGCGGCGCTGGGCGACACCCTGGGTAACGCCTTGGGGGCGCGAATGGGCGCGGTGACCGCCTGCGACCGTGCTTACCGATTTGCGTTGGTTCAGCGTCATGCGCGGGACTATGTGCAACCGCATTTCGCCCTGGTGGGAGACGCCGCGCACAGCCTCCACCCGTTGGCTGGCCAGGGCGTCAACCTGGGGTTGATGGATGCCGCTGTCCTGGCCGAGGAGGTCACCGCCGCCTGGCGGCGAGGTGCTCCCTGGGGCGAACTCAGCACGCTCAAGCGCTATGCCCGTCGACGTCGAGCCGACAACCAGAGCATGCTGGGGCTAATGAAAGGCTTTAAGTCGCTGTTTGGCAGTCACGACCCGGCGTTGACCCTGATGCGCAACCTGGGCATGAGCGGCATGGATAAGCTCGCCCCGATCAAGCGTATCGTCATGCGCCAAGCGACCGGCGAACGCGGCCGCTTGCCAGCTGCCTGCCGCTAGGAGCCTGTCTGACTTAACACTGATCTACTGCGAATCCCGGTACTTTGGCCAACTTTATTCGATCGATTTCGTTAAATAGCGCGCTATTCGCCTCAATCGATCGATAAATTTGGCTCAAAATCCGTGCTTCTCGCGACGATCGGTCAAGCCAGACAGGCCCCTAGTCCCGGCGACGGTCGACCACGTTGAGCGCTTTGAGCAGGTTAAGGGCCTCGCTCAGTTGATAGTCTTCGCGCAGCCGCTGCGATACTTCCTCGCGGTCACGTGGGGCCTGTTGAGAGCGGAGGTGGCCCTCAAGGTCGGCTTCGCGGGTTTCGCGACGGCCTTCGGCCACTTCGAGACGACCACGCACTACATCGACATCCGGCTCAATGCCCTGGGCCTGGATAGAGCGCCCGTCGGGGGTGTAATAAAGCGCGGTGGTAAGTTTCAGCCCCTCGCCGTTGCCCAGCGGCATAATCTGCTGCACTGAGCCCTTGCCGAAGCTGTCGGTGCCCATGATGATGCCCCGGCGCTGATCCTGGAGGGCGCCGGCGACAATTTCGGCAGCGGAGGCGCTGCCGCTATTGATCAGTACCACCAACGGTACGTCGCCGGCGGGGGTGTCAGCTGATGCCGAGAAAGACAGCTCGTTGTCGGGAATCCGGCCTTCGGTATAGACAATCAGGCCGTCGTCCAAGAACAGGTCCGCCACGCCGACCGCTGCTTGTAGCACGCCGCCGGGATTATTACGTAAATCGAGCACCAGTCCTTCCAGCGGTTGCTCCCGGGCCATGCGTTCCAGCGCCTGCTGGGCCTGTTGCGGGGTGCGCGACTGGAACTGACTGATCCGTAAATAGCCATAGCCGGTTTCCAGCAGCTCGTGCTTGACGCTTTCGCTACGGATCACTTCGCGGGTCAGCGTGAACTCGCGGGGAGATTCCTCGCCCGCGCGCAGTATGGACATCTCAAGCGTCGTGTCGGGATCGCCGCGCATCAGGGTGACGGCTTCCTGCAACGACATGCCCTCCGTTGGCGTGCCGTCGATACTGATAATAATGTCCCGGGACATCAGCCCTGCCCGTGAGGCGGGCGTATCGTCGATCGGGGTGATAACCATCAACTGGCCGTTTTCCATGCCCACTTCAATACCGATCCCCCCAAACTCCCCCTCGGTGGACTCGCGCATACTCTGGTATTCCTCTTTATCGAGGTAGGCGGAGTGGGGGTCAAGCTCGCTTAGCATGCCGCGCATGGCGTTACGCAGCAGGGTGCGGTCGTCGACATCATCGACATAGGCGCGCTTGATGCGTTCGAACACTTCAGCAAACGTCTGGATTTCTTCAAGCGGCAGGTCGCTGTCGACGCTATCGCTACTCGGCTGAGCAAACAGCGAAATCGGGGTCGATAATAGAGCAATGGGGAGCAGGATCGCCAACAAGCGTTTGGCGGTGGCCGATCCCTGGGTAACAGATAGCGTCATGCGGACTCCGCGAAGCGATAGGTGGGTAGCGCGCGCCGCTACCCGAAGTGACAACAATAATAGCCCAGCTTATCCCGTCAACGGCGTGCAATCCAACGTTGCGGGTTAATTGGTTCACCGCGACGGCGAACCTCAAAGTAAAGTGCATCACGCGACTGACCGCCGCTGTTGCCCACTTGGCCAATCGCATCGCCGCTGTCAACCTGTTGGCCGGGGCGGGCGTTGAACTGCTGCAGATGGGCATAGAGCGTCATGATCTGATCACCATGGTCGATAATCAGCAGGTTACCAAATCCGCGCATCCAGTCGGCAAACACCACGCGGCCTGTATGCACCGCATTGACCGTGGTGCCCGCTGAGGCCCGAATGACGATGCCGTTATAATGCACGCCGTCGCGACGTTGGAAGTCCGCCGTGATATCGCCTTGGACCGGCCAGGGTAAGTCGCCCTGGGTACGCGTAATCTGGGTGCTCGGCGTCGGCTCGTCAAGGCGGGCGAGTTCGGCCTGAATTTCACGAAGCCGTTGTTCGGCCTGTTCGCGGTCTTCATTCAAATCGGCCAGACGGTCGGCTTCACTGCCGTAGCGGTCATCGAGGTTGGCGACGACGCCGCGGCGTTCCTGGGTACGCTCGGCAAGTCGTGCACTTTCTTCTTCAAGTTCCTCAGACAAGGTATCCAGACGGTCCTGACGCTCGGCAAGTGCCTGCTGGGTATCCGCCAAGGCGTTATCCAACCGGGCAATGTCGTCCAGGCGCTGCTGGCGAGCGTCGGTGAGCCGATTCAAATAGGCCTGCATTCGGTCAAGCTCGGCGGGGTCGCCCTGATTCAACAGTAACTTGAGCTGGGGCGTCGGGCCCAGTCGATAAAGCGCTGCTAACTGCTGGCCAAGGGCGTCGACCTGGGCCTCGCGGTCGGTCTCGAGGCGCTCGCGATGCTGGCGAAGCTTACGGGTTTCTTCGTTTAGCTCGCGCCGCTCGCGCTGCAGCTGATCAAGCCGCTGGTGGGTCTTGGCCAGTTCGGTTTCCACCTCGCGTAGCTCGCGCTTGGCGCCCTCGCGGGCGTCATCGGTGTCGCTCAAACGTTCCGAAACCGCCTCGATGGCCTGGCCAATATCATCGAGTTGCTGGCGTGCCTGATCTTCGTTGGGCTGGGCGGCACTGTGCGTGGCGACCATCAGCGCCACGCCGGCCGCCATCCCGACAAGTCCTCGCATCTAGGGACTAACCTAATCGGATCAGGGGTTGACCGGTCATTGCCTCAGGGACGTCCTGATCCATCATGGTCAGCAGCGTCGGGGCAAGGTCGCATAGTCGGCCATCGGCGAGCTGAGCCGAGCGTTGGCCGACATAAATCAGCGGTACCGTAAAGGTGGTGTGCGCGGTTTGCGGCGCGCCGGTCTCCGGGTGAACCATCTGCTCGGCATTGCCATGATCCGCCGTAATCAGACAGGCGCCCCCAGCGCGCTCGATGGCCTCGACCACGCGACCCACGCAGGTATCGACGGTCTCGATGGCCTTGACGGCGGCGTCGAAGTCGCCGGTGTGGCCGACCATGTCACCATTGGCGTAGTTGCACACCATTAAATCGAAACGGCCGCTATCGATGGCGTCGACGAGTTTGTCGGTAATCTCGAAGGCACTCATCTCGGGTTTTTCATCGTAGGTCTTCACGTCCCGCGGGGACGGCACGAGAATGCGCTCTTCGCCCACGTACTCGGCTTCATTGCCGCCTGAAAAGAAGAAAGTAACGTGGGGATATTTCTCGGTTTCGGCGATCCGCAACTGGGTCAAGCCGCGTTTGGCGACCACTTCCCCCAGGGTGTCGTGCAGATCGCTGGGCGGGAAGGCGGCCGGCGCGGGGATATTCGCTGCATACTGGGTCATCATGACCAGCCCGTCCCCCGCCAGCTTGGGGCAGACGCGCCGCTCGAAGCCGTTGAAGCCGGGCTCGACGAAAGCGCGGGTCAGTTCGCGAGCGCGATCCGAGCGGAAGTTGAGGAAAATCGCCGCATCACCGTCCTGCAACGTAATGGCGCTGTCGTTGGAACCGTCGCTGACCGGTATGCTGCTGGCGGCGACGAATTCGTCGGTTTCGCCCCGTTCGTAGGCATCGCGCAGGGCCATTTCGGCACTGGTCGCATAATAGTTGGCGTGGCCCTCAGTGAGCAGCCGGTAGGCTTGCTCGACGCGCTCCCAGCGGTTATCCCGGTCCATGGCAAAAAAGCGCCCGATAATCGAGGCGACAAAGCCATTGTCGGCGCCGACCAGTTCGGCGAGACGCGCGTTGGCACGCTCGATGGAGCGAAGTGCGCTCTGGGGAGGCATATCGCGGCCGTCCAGAAAGGCGTGCACGTAGATGCGCTGGGCTCCACGGCGTGCGGCCAACTCGGCCATGGCGATAAAGTGGTCTTCATGACTGTGGACGCCGCCCGGCGACAGCAGCCCCAGTAAGTGGACAGCATGCCCGTTGGCCACGGCGTCGTCGATGGGCTGGGTGAGTGCTTTGATGGTATCCAGATCGCCGTCTTCGATGGCTTTGGTGATACGAGTGAAATCCTGATACACAATGCGTCCGGCGCCCAGGTTCATGTGGCCCACTTCGGAGTTGCCCATTTGCCCGTCCGGCAGCCCTACATGGCGGCCATCGGTGTGAACGAAGGCATGCGGGCGGTCCGCCCAGAGCTGATCCATCACCGGGGTGCTGGCGGCGGCCACCGCATTGTGCGCACTGTCGGGATTGTGACCGTAACCGTCCAGAATAATCAGCGCGACGGGGCGGGGAGTGCGTGCAGTGTCCATAAAATCCTCCTGATAAAGTGGCAAGCCGGACGACATAACGTGGATCAGGGTCGCGACTAACGCATGCATCGGGCATCATAACGCAGCCAGTGGCTAAGCGTCATGGCTCAGGCCTGCGCGCGTGGCCTCCAGACGTGTATACTTGTCGCGTTTTAGCGGTGGCAACGCTGCCTTTTTCCGTATTGACCAAGAGATTGTGTCGCGATGATCGATCAGCTGTTCGAATTCGTAATGAATCATCCCCTGCTGGTGGGGGCGTTTTTGCTGGCGCTGATAGCGTGGATTGTGTATGAAACACGCAGTGCCTCAACCCATGCGCTCACGGCCTCCGAGGCCACGCAGCTCATTAACCGTGAAGACGCCGTTGTCGTGGATATCCGTGAAAGTAAAGACTTCAAGACGGGCCATATCGCCGGGGCGCGCAACATCCCCCAGAGCAGCCTGGATAGCCGCATGAGCGAGCTGAATAAAGTCAAAGACAAGCCGATCATTGTGGTGTGCAAGCACGGCCAGAGCTCTGGCGCGGCGCAGACCAAGCTCGCCAAGGCCGGCTTTGAACGCGCCCTGAAACTGAAAGGTGGCATGGCGCAGTGGCAGGCTGACGGCCTTCCGGTGGTTAAAAAATAAGCGTAGCCGCGCATCCTACTGACGGCATCAACACTTGCACTGACTATTGCATCAACAAACGAGGAGTTCTCCCATGGCGGAAGATAACAACACCCCGCAGGCCGGCGCACAAGGCGACGAAAAACCGCAGCTCAAGTTCTCGCTGCAGCGTATTTACGTTAAGGATATTTCGTTCGAAGCACCCAATTCGCCGTCGGTGTTTCAGGAGTCGTTTAAACCCAAGGTGAGTCTTGATCTCAACACCACCAGCAGCAAGATTGCCGATGACCAATATGAAGTCGTCGTCAAAGTGACCGCGCAGGTTAACGACAAAGAAACGGGCACCACCTCTTTCCTGGCGGAAGTCGAGCAGGCGGGCCTGTTCCGCATCGCCGGAATCGAAGGCGCTCAGCTTGATCAAACGCTGGGCGCTTTCTGCCCCAACCTGTTGTTCCCGTATGCCCGTGAGTGCGTGGATAATCTGGTCAACCGTGGCGGCTTCCCGCCGCTGATGCTGGCGCCGGTGAACTTTGAAGCGATGTACGCGCAGCGTAAGCAGCGCGAGCAGCAGCAGGCTAGCCAACCGGCGGAAGAGAACACGCACTAAACGATGTCGGAAACACTGCTCGCCGCCGATTGGTATGCCAGGCACGGCAAAATGCCGCGGCTTTATGTGCCGGTGGTGTTGACCCCGGGAGATGAACTGACCCTGCCGGAGGGCCCGGCGCGTCATGTCACGCGCGTGCTGCGCATGGGCGAAGGGGCACCGCTGGTGGTGTTCGATGGCCGTGGCCAAGAGGCGGGGGTGCGGTTAACCGAGGTCAGCCGCAAGCAGGCGACGGTGACCGTTGAAGCCGTCTGGCCGGGCAGCGGTGAATCGCCGCTGGCCGTGCATTTAGGCCAGGCGATTTCCAAGGGCGATAGGATGGATTACGCCATCCAGAAGGCCGTCGAGCTTGGCGTGGCGGCGATCACCCCGCTGTATACCGAGCGTGGTGACGTGCGTCTCAAAGGCGATCGGGAAGATAAAAAACTTGCCCATTGGCAGGCGGTGGCCGCCAGCGCCTGCGAGCAGAGCGGGCGTGCGGTGGTGCCGCCGGTCAATCCGCCCATGACGCTCACGTCCTGGCTGGTTGAGCGGCAGGAAACGTTGCGCCTGATGCTCCACCTGGCGACGGATCACCCCTTTGACAGCAAGCAGCGGCCGGAAACAGCGGCGCTGTTGATCGGCCCCGAGGGGGGGCTTAGCGACGCGGATGTGGACGCCGCATTGGCGGCTGAGTTCCTGCCCCTCACGCTCGGCCCGCGTGTGCTGCGCACCGAGACGGCGCCGCTCGTGGCGTTGACGCTCCTTCAGCATCATTTCGGCGATCTATAAGCACTGACCCTCTATTGCTTCCGCCTTACTCCTCTGCAGATATTCACCTCGACGCGCCATGCCGGATACCGGCGTGCTTTGCCTTGGCGCCCCAAAGCACCATAATGTATGCCTATTTACTGTAAGGACGGCACCCATGGTCCGTGAGTCCCATTCCTCGCCCCGATCTGCCAGTGATGCTGCTGCCCAACTGGGCGAAGTGGCCTACTTGACGGTGACGGCGGTTAACAGCACCGGGGCGTTTTTACGCTGGGGGCAGCCCAAAGATGTGCTATTGCCCTACAGCGAGCAGCGGTTTCGCCCCGACCCGGGCAAGCGCGTACTGGTTATGCTCTACCAGGATGACCAGGGCAGGCCCGTGGCGACCATGCGACTCGATCGATTTTTGACCGACGACGCCTGGGCGCTGGAAACGGGCGACGCGGTAAGCGTTGTGGTGGCCGACCGCACCGACCTGGGGATGAAGGTGGTCGTCGATCACCGCTATTGGGGGTTGATCTATCAGGACGATATCAGCCAGCCGTTGCGGCTTGGCCAGTCGCTGACGGGCTACGTCAAGCAGCGCCGTGAAGACGGGCGTTTGGATATTTCGCTGCTGCCGCCTGGTGCTGCCCGCCTGGATGTGGTGGGCGATAAAATACTCAAGGCGCTGCGCGAAAGCGGCGGCTATCTGGCCCTGGGCGATAAAAGTGACGCACACGCGATCAAGGCGCGGCTGGGGGTGAGCAAGAGCGCTTACAAACAGGCGATAGGACGGCTTTACAAGCAGGGGTTGATAACCCTGGAGCCAGACGCCATACGTCTGGTGCCCGGCGCGCTCAGCGAGTAACGCGGCTAGAAGCCTGAGAGGCAGTGCGGCATACTGCCTATCTATTGTTCATGTATGGATTGTGCCCCGATGAGTCAGTCAACATTGCACCTGGGTGTCGTGATGGATCCCATAAGCGACATCGCTTACAAGAAAGATACCACCATGGCGATGCTGTGGGCGGCGCAAGCGCGCGGTTACGCCCTGCACTACATGGAGCAGGAAGATCTCTTCTTGAATGCGGGGCAGGCCTACGCGCGCATGCGGCCGTTGACGGTTCATCGCGACCCCGAGCACTGGTATGACCTGGGCGAACCGTCCGCCCGGCCGTTGGACGAACTGGATACGGTCCTGATGCGCAAGGATCCGCCGTTGGATGCGGACTTCACCAATGCGGTTCACCTGCTCGGTTTTGCCGAGCGCGAGGGCGTATTAATCGTCAATCCAACGGCTGCGTTGCTGCAGTGTAATGAAAAGCTGTTTGCCCAGCAGTTCCCCCAGTGTTGCGCGCCGACCCTGGTGGCCAGCCGTGCCGATGTGCTGCGTGCCTTTCACGCCGAGCACGGCGATGTCATCTTCAAGCCTCTCGACGGCATGGGGGGGACCGGCATATTTCACATCGGCCCCGAAGGACGCAATATCGGTGCGGTTATTGAGCAGCTCACCCTGCGTGGCCAGCGCCAAATCATGGTTCAGCGCTACCTGCCGGCCATCAAGGAAGGCGATACGCGGATTTTGCTGGTGGATGGCGAGCCGGTACCTTACGGGCTGGCGCGTATTCCCTCAGCGGGTGAGACGCGCGGCAACCTCGCCGCCGGCGGGCGCGGTGTCAGCCGCGAGCTGACCGAACGTGACCAGTGGCTTATCAAGCAGGTGCAGCCCATGATCCGTGAAAAAGGGCTGATGTTTGTCGGCCTGGACGTGATCGGCGATTACATCACTGAAATCAACGTGACGAGCCCGACCTGCGTGCGTGAAATCGACGACCAGCGCGGCACTGATATCGCCGGCCTGCTGCTGGATGCCATTGAGCGCCGACTTGCCTCATAGCGCTGGCCTGTCGCACTGACGCGCAATACCCATTGAATTTAGGCTGGCTGACGCTGTCAGCTGGCCGCAGGAGACGCATGCAAAGTTTAAAACATCATTTCTTGATGGCCATGCCGCACCAGGATGACCCCAATTTTGCGGGCAGCCTTATCTACCTCTGCGACCATGATCACAATGGCTGCATGGGCGTCATTACCAACCGCCCCCTGGAGATAACCCTGGACGCGCTGTTTGAACAGCTCGAGCTGAGAGGTGACGACAGCCCGTATCGTAATGCGCCGGTGTATTACGGCGGGCCGATGCATAAAGACCGTGGCTTTATCCTGCACACCGGCGACAGCCAGGCGTGGGACTCCAGTCTTCAGGTCGAAGACGGTATTTCGCTGACCACGTCGATGGATATCCTTCAGGCCCTGGCGAATGGCGAAGGCCCGGAACAGTTCCTGGTCTGTCTGGGCTGTGCCGGTTGGGAAGTGGGGCAGCTTGAAGAGGAATTGAAAGAAAATGCCTGGCTGACCGTAGAAGGCCAAGCATCGGTACTCTTCGACACACCCCCTGCTGAACGGCTTGCCGCGGCGGCGGGCATTCTCGGGGTCGACCTCAACCTGATGACCCGTGATGCAGGGCACGCCTAATGGCCGAGCGCAATGGCTGATATTGGTCAGCGCCTACTGCTGGCGTTCGATTTTGGTACGCGGCGGATCGGCGTGGCGGTGGGCAACGAGCTGCTTAAAAGCGGTCGCGAGCTTGCGCCGCTCACCGCCCGCGACGGTATTCCCGATTGGAGCCTCGTCACGCGCCTGGTCGAGGAGTGGCAACCCGATCTGTTTGTGGTGGGGTTGCCGCTCAATATGGACGGCACGGAGTCGGCCATGAGTACGCGTGCGCGTAAATTTGGCAATCGGCTCCACGGACGTTTTGGCAAGCCCTGCGAAATGGTCGATGAGCGTGGGTCAACGCGGGAAGCCAAACAAATCGCACGCGCTGCCGGCCACCGCGGCAACTATCGCGAAGACAGCGTCGACGGCATTGCCGCCGTGCTTATTCTGGAGGGCTGGTTTGCCCACCAGGAGGGACTTCCCGGTGGGCGCAACGCCTATTAAGGCGTGAAATGGGGGCTAACGGTCGAGAGTGCCGGTCTGGGGCGGTACAAACCAGCGCACCGGTCGCAGGTCGTCATCAATCAGCGTATCTACCTTCAGCAAGGTGGCAAAGATCGCCATGCGCATGGGTATGCCGTTATCGGTCTGACGGAAGATGGCCAACCGCGGGTCGCCGTTAAGGTCGACATTCAAATCATTGGCACCGGGGCGGCTATCTCTGGGCAGCGGGTGCATTACAATCGTGCTTGGGTTGCATCGCTGATCAAGAAAATCGCGATTGACCATAAAGTCATCGGAAAGTCCCTGAAAGCTCTCGTTCATCTCATCGGTAAAGCGCTCTTTTTGAATGCGAGTGGTATACACCACATCCAGGTCAGAGAAATCGCACGCCAATGAATTGCGCTGCTCAACGCGATGCCCGCGTGAAGCCACCAGGTCGGTTAGTGCTGACGGCATTTCAAGCCCCGGCGGCGAGACCAGGGTGATGCGCAGCGGGCCGTAGAGCGACAAGAGTTTGATTAGGGAATGCACGGTGCGGCCATACTTCAAATCGCCGGTAAGCAGGATATGCGCACCACTAAGCGATTTATTCAGTCGCTGAAACTCTTTATCAATGGTGTAGAGGTCAAGCAATGCCTGGCTTGGGTGCTCGCCAGGGCCGTCGCCGCCATTAATCACCGGTACATTCGTTGCCGCGGCAAATTCGGCGACGGAACCCTGGTCGGGATGGCGCATGACGATGGCGTCGCAATAGCCGCTCATGACCCGGCTGGTGTCATAAAGCGACTCGCCTTTGGCCATGGATGAAAAGGTAAAGCCCGTGGTATCGCACACGCTGCCACCCAGACGGCAAAATGCAGCATTGAAACTCACCCGTGTGCGCGTACTGGCTTCAAAGAACAGGTTGCCGAGCACCGCCCCCTCCAGCACGCGGGTGACTTGGCGGCGATTGGCAATTGGCTCCATGCGGGCAGCAACACGAAGTAAGTGGTCAACGTTCTCGCGGACTAATGAATCGACCGTTAATAAATGTTGGCTCATCGCGGACCTCGGCAGGAAGATAGGTAGTATTAGTGTAACTGCCAACCCCGCTGTCGCCGAAGCGCTTTTGGCGGGCGGGGCGAACGATGACAAAACTTTTTCCGTGCGCCTCTTGCCAACCCGGCAGCGACACCGTAAAGTACGCATCCGCTGCCGGGGACGCAGGGCGTTGCCAGCGGTGGTTGAGGTGTAAAAACCTTGATTTGTCAG